>NZ_JADEWR010000002.1:0-10000 GCF_015207525.1 Nodosilinea sp. LEGE 06152 | reverse complement strand
CTAGCCGAGAACCTTGAAAACTGAATATGAGAGAAGTGTAAGGTAGTACACACAGAACATTCAAAGTTCGTTGAGAGAAGAGTGAACTTGATTAGTTACGACTAATTGAGTGAAGGTCAAGCTACAACGGGCTCACGGTGGATACCTAGGCACGCAGAGGCGAAGAAGGACGTGGTTACCGACGATACGCTTCGGGGAGCTGGAAGCAGGCTTTGATCCGAAGGTTTCCGAATGGGGCAACCCTATATACGGCCACCTGAATCCATAGGGTGGCGCGAGCGAACCCGGCGAACTGAAACATCTTAGTAGCCGGAGGAAGAGAAAGAAAACTCGATTCCCGTAGTAGCGGCGAGCGAACTGGGAAGAGCCTAAACCAGTGGTTTTTACCACTGGGGTTGTGGGACAGCGATATGGACTCGAGCGGTTAGACGAAGCATTGGAATGATGCACCAGAGAAGGTGAAAGTCCTGTAGTCGAAAACTTAACGATACTAGCTGAATCCCGAGTAGCACGGGGCACGAGAAATCCCGTGTGAATCCGCGAGGACCACCTCGTAAGGCTAAATACTCCTGCGTGACCGATAGTGAACCAGTACCGCGAGGGAAAGGTGAAAAGAACCCCGGGAGGGGAGTGAAATAGAACATGAAACCGTGAGCCTACAAGCAGTTAGAGCTCGATTAAACGAGTGATAGCGTGCCTGTTGAAGAATGAGCCGGCGACTTATAGGGTCTGGCAGGTTAAAGCGGAAATGCTGAAGCCAAAGCGAAAGCGAGTCTGAATAGGGCGATAGTCAGATTTTATAGACCCGAACCCGGGTGATCTAACCATGGCCAGGATGAAGCTTGGGTGATACCAAGTGGAGGTCCGAACCGACTGGCGTTGAAAAGCCAGCGGATGAGCTGTGGTTAGGGGTGAAATGCCAATCGAACCCGGAGCTAGCTGGTTCTCCTCGAAATGTGTTGAGGCACAGCGGTTGTGATTATAGCTGGGGGGTAAAGCACTGATTCGGTGCGGGCTGCGAGAGCGGTACCAAATCGAGTCAAACTCAGAATACCCAGTGGACACACAGCCAGTCAGACGGTGGGGGATAAGCTTCATCGTCGAAAGGGAAACAGCCCAGACCACCAGCTAAGGTCCCCAAGTTAATGCTAAGTGGGAAAGGAGGTGGGATTGCAGAGACAACCAGGAGGTTTGCCTAGAAGCAGCCATCCTTAAAAGAGTGCGTAATAGCTCACTGGTCAAGCGATCCTGCGCCGAAAATGAACGGGACTAAGCATTGCACCGAAGCTGTGGACTTGTACTTGTACAAGTGGTAGAGGAGCGTTCTGTACGAGTTGAAGCGTTAGCGAGAGCAGGCGTGGATTGTACAGAAGTGAGAATGTCGGCTTAAGTAGCGAAAATGTAGGTGAGAATCCTACACCCCGAAATCCCAAGGGTTCCTCCGGAAGGCTCGTCCGCGGAGGGTTAGTCGGGACCTAAGGCGAGGCCGAAAGGCGTAGTCGATGGACAACGGATTAATATTTCCGTACCTGATTTGGATTGTGGCGGGGGACGGAGAAGGCTAAGACAGCCGGATGTTGGTTACCGGTTTAAGCTATCGAGGTGATGAGAGACGGCGAAAACGTCTTGAGCTGAGAAGCGAGTACGACCCGTTACGACGGGGAAGTGTCTGATGTCAGGCTTCCAAGAAAAGCCCGAACCACGTTAATTCAAATTGGCCCGTACCCTAAACCGACACAGGTGGGAAGGTAGAGTATACCCAGGGGCGCGAGATAACTCTCTCTAAGGAACTCGGCAAAATGGCCCCGTAACTTCGGGAGAAGGGGTGCCAGCGAGAGCTGGTCGCAGTGAAGAGTCCCAGGCGACTGTTTACCAAAAACACAGGTCTCCGCTAAGTCGCAAGACGATGTATGGGGGCTGACGCCTGCCCAGTGCCGGAAGGTTAAGGAAGTTGGTCAGGCTCTTCGGAGCTGAAGCTAGCGACTGAAGCCCCGGTGAACGGCGGCCGTAACTATAACGGTCCTAAGGTAGCGAAATTCCTTGTCGGGTAAGTTCCGACCCGCACGAAAGGCGTAACGATCTGGGAGCTGTCTCGGAGAGAGGCTCGGCGAAATAGGAATGTCTGTGAAGATACGGACTACCTGCACCCGGACAGAAAGACCCTATGAAGCTTTACTGTAGCTTGGTATTGGGTTCGGGCTTTGATTGCGCAGGATAGGTGGGAGACTATGAAGCAGCCCTTGTGGGGGTTGTGGAGTCACTGGTGAGATACCACTCTATCAAGGCTAGAATTCTAACGTTGACCCGTTATCCGGGCAGCGAACAGTATCAGGTGGGCAGTTTGACTGGGGCGGTCGCCTCCTAAATGGTAACGGAGGCGCGCAAAGGTTCCCTCAGGCTGGTTGGAAATCAGCCAACGAGTGTAAAGGCATAAGGGAGCTTGACTGCGAGACTGACAAGTCGAGCAGGTACGAAAGTAGGCCTTAGTGATCCGACGGTTCCGCGTGGAAGGGCCGTCGCTCAACGGATAAAAGTTACTCTAGGGATAACAGGCTGATCTCCCCCAAGAGTTCACATCGACGGGGAGGTTTGGCACCTCGATGTCGGCTCATCGCAACCTGGGGCTGTAGTCGGTCCCAAGGGTTGGGCTGTTCGCCCATTAAAGCGGTACGTGAGCTGGGTTCAGAACGTCGTGAGACAGTTCGGTCCATATCCGGTGCAGGCGTAGGAACATTGAGAGGAGTCTTCCTTAGTACGAGAGGACCGGGAAGAACGCACCGCTGGTGTACCTGTTATCGTGCCAACGGTAAACGCAGGGTAGCCAAGTGCGGAGTGGATAACCGCTGAAAGCATCTAAGTGGGAAGCCCACCTCAAGATGAGTGTTCCCATGGCATAAGCCAGTAAGGTCACGGGTAGACCACCCGTTAATAGGCGCTAGATGGAAGTCCAGCAATGGATGTAGTCGAGGCGTACTAACAGACCGAGGGCTTGACCTCATCAACTCTGACTCAACGTCAACTAGCAATGGCTGTGTGCACAGCCCCATTTCTCTCACGTTCAGTTCTTCAAGGAACTCCAACACAGTATTCAGCAATGAAAGCTTTCCTGGTGTCTTTGGCGCTGTGGACCCACTCTGACCCATCCCGAACTCAGACGTGAAACGCAGCTGCGGCGAAGATAGTGAGGGGGTTGCCCCTCGTCAAAATAGCTCGATGCCAGGTCCCTATTCAAAGCAGCGCCACACGATTATCATGTGGCGCTGCTTTGCTTTTTGGGCTTTTGCAGACAAATAGCTAGGAAAGCTATTTGTCTGCAAAAGCAATCTTCTGTATATCAGCGGCAAGCACTCTGTTTATCTGCTAGCTACGGCTGGCCTGGGGCTGTAGGCGACACTGGGGCGCTGTCGGGGGGTAACAAACAGGCGCTGTATGGCACTGGTGCGATCGCGGCTGGTTTCGCTCTCTGCTGCTGTCCACATGGTGTCGTAGAAGAAAAATGAGACTCCAGCAAAGCCCATGCCTCGAGCCGTTTGTACCTGCTGTTGGATCAGGGCTATAGGCACAGGTTGATCTCTCAAACCGCTAAGAATGCCAATGCCGGTGGGAATATGGCGACGAGCTTGCTGAATGGCGCGATCGCGGAGGGCGTTGCGAAAGCTGACAAGGTTGTCTCGGTAAACCTGGACGATGAGCTCTTCGATGTACCCTTTTTCGCGCCAGCGGGGCCAGTCTTGGAGGTGGTGGATGTAGGCAAAGGCGGCCGGGTTGGGTGAAACCGACAGCACCGCGGTTGGTCGCCTCGCTTTTACTGTCCAAAACAACCGGTCGACAAATTCGGTAATTTTGTCGGCTCGCCAGCGGGTCCATTCAGCATCGTAGGGGTTGGCTGGTGGTGCTTGGCCTCGATGCTCTTGCCGATAAAGGCTGATTGTATAGGGGTCGTAGCCAAACGCCACTGGTAGGCTGAAATGATCGTCGAGCTGTAGCCCGTCGACTTCGTAGTTATCTATCAGTTCGGCAACCAGGTCGAGCATAAACTGCTGCACCTCTGGATGAAACGGATTGAGCCACACCCGCGCGTGTCTGCCTTCCTGGTCAAGGTGCGCGGTGGGCAAAGGCCCTTGTTTTTGGGTCAGCCAGTCAGGATGGCGCAGCGCTAGGGGTGAGTTGGCCGGAGCCATGAAGCCAAACTCAAACCAGGGAATAACGCTGAGGCCGAGGTCTTTGGCGGTTTGGACCACGTCGAGCAGCATATCGCGATCGCCCTGGGCAGCTTCTAAATCGTCATTGCGCCCCTGGTCTTCTAAATCGGGATAGAGACCCTGTTTATAGCCGCTCGCTCGTTCTGCTACTTGGCTGGGGTAGAGGGTGTAGCCCCAACTCCATACCGCTGGGTAAACGGTGTTGAAGCGGTTGTTGGCAAGCTGTTGCAGCGAGTCTTTGACCGCTTGTTCCGAGAAAAGCACCTGACTATCGACATTAGTCAGCCATACTCCCCGAATCTCGGTGGACGTATTGGGACTGGCCTGTACTGATAGTGGACCAATCATGTTTTGAGCGATCCCGATTAGCAGGGCCGTTAATACGGCAAGGATCAAATAGCAAAACCGTCTCATGGTCCTTCCTAAGTATTTCTGCAGACGCTTTCATAACCCATTACCAATTGCCAGTATTTCGGGTTGATTTTCCGAACTTGTAAGCCTGATATTCAACTGGTACAACCGCTTGAGAGGTCGTTGATTGGCCGTCTAAATATCATTTTCAGCCGATTAATCAACTAATCGGTTAACCGATTAGTTGATTAATCGGACAAGTAGGGTGTGATCTGGTTTAGGGAGATCGAACTTACATGCCCACGCCAGTAAGGGGTGCAGGGTAATCCAAAGGGTGCTTGGCTAGGCGGTGAGCTATGCAGATCGGTTAAGGGCTGAGCGGACCAAGATACTTAAAAATGCAGCTGCCCGATGAACTGCTAGACGATTAATCCTGATTGCTTTGAACCCATTGGTCTAATAGTTCAGCCACCAGCTCAGAGAAATCCTTGTCGGTATCCACTAGCCGTCGTTTGACACGTTTGTTGAGTTCAATAGGAATGTAGGCTCCCACCTGGACGTAATTAGGGTCGGAGCGCTTGCCGGTGGCTTTGCGCTGCTGTTTCTTAGGCTCTACCTCCGGTGCTGGTACCGCCTTCCCCTGCTCGCGCTTCTGGGCTAGGCGGTCAAACATATTTGCGGCATCAGGCACGGCTCTCAATCTCCTTGGCTAGCGACTCATACTCTCCCCAAGCAATGCGACCAAAGCGATCGCCCGTCTCATACACGGGCACCCCAGTCAGAGCCGCTTTCTCGTAAGCGGTTAAGCGCCTAATCATTTGATTAAATACTGGAATGCTTAAGCGGTTAAGCGTTTCTTTAGCCTGAGTAGCGGTACCCCTTTTACGGCTGTCGACCATCGTGAGTACCACTCCGTAGGAGGTCAGGTTTTGAAGGTTATCTACGGTGGCCAGCAGAGCCTCCAGAGCCAGGGCATCGGGGGTAGAAGGCAGCACCAGCAGGTCGCAGCCCTCGGCTAGGGCCTCTAGCTCGTCCTCGTCGGGGTGGGCCTCGGTATCGACAATGACGTGCTCTTTGCCTCTAGATGCTTTTGCCGCCGACATCAGGTCGCAGACCTGAAATGGCAGGGTTCCTCGTTTGGACCAGGAGAGGGATGAACGGTTGGGATCACCATCAACCAGTAAGGTTTTATCAGATTTTTGGGCAAAGTAGCAGGCCAAGTGTACGGCGGTGGTAGTCTTGCCCACCCCGCCTTTGAAGCCGGCGACGGTGATAATCATTTGCTCATCCGATTAATCGGTTAATCAGTCGACCGTTTAAGCGCTTAACTGAGTTGGCCAAATTCTATCACTGAATCCGTAATTGAATAATCGCTTAAGCAGTTAATTGATTAACCAAAATGGCGGGTGGGCGATTAATGCCTCCGAAGGAGCCTCTTCCAGATTTGTTAATCACATGTCAGAGTTTGAATCGCCATCACCCAAATTTCCTGGTCTCCAGAAGGCTAGCCATTCATCCTCCGGCGGCCCCCAAAACCTCATCCAATCAGGCTCTGGGGCAGGGGCCTGCGGTGGGCTGGCACTAGGGCGCTGGGCAATGGGCGCGCGTGACTCAAAGTCGAAGCATTGCCACTGCTCTGGCCCTGCTGGATGTATTGCACAGACCAAGTAAGGGCTGCGCGCGTTGAAACGACAGCTCCGACATTGCCGCGTGGGCGAGAGGTTGATAGAAACGTTAACCATTGCCAAGCCACAGCTACTGTCTATGCGAGTCGATAGGCCAATTTTAGCTCTCGCCTAGTTCAGCGCTCATTCCCACGCTTGCTTTTGGACCCTTGTAGGTTCTGTAAGTGATGTGGGTCACAGTTTACCTAAAGGTTGAGGGACATGAGGGACAGACCAAGTTCTGATAAATATGACCAGGAACTCTGCCCACGGCCTTGGGTCTAAGGCACTGTAGGGGAGGCAGCAGCCACTCTTTCTAACCAGTTAACTTATAGCGAACTCTATATAACGAAACCGCCCCTGGTGCCTTGTGCACTGGGGGTTATTGATTTATAAGCCCTTGGCAGAGTCCTCACAAACAGTGGCAAAAGGGCGATGTTTAGGTGGTCATAGGGATGCGATCGCCTCCACCTTCTCCTCCTCCGACACCTCCAGATATCGCTGCAGCGCCGCCATCGACGACCACCCACCCAAGTCTTGAATCGCCTTCAGTCTGACCCCTGCCTTATCTAATCGGGTGGCCCAAGTGCGCCGGTTGCTGTGAGTGCTGTAGCCTCGCAGACCTAGGCGATTGCATGCCTTTCTAAGCGCCAAGTCACAAGCCTGCCGTGTAATCCAACATCATCGTAAGGGAACACGTTGGGCAGCAATCCTTTCTAAGCGCCAAGTCACAAGCCTGCCGTGTAATCGGACCCTGTCCACTCCGCCCTGGAAACAAATACCCCTGACCTGGCAACTCTGCCGCCGCCAGCACCGCCTTGAGCTTCGGATGAATCGGCACCGCTCGCGTCCGCTTCGTTTTTGTTGTCGCCTTGCGCAGCACCAGCGTCTCCCCCACCACATCCTCCGCCCGCAGCTGCCGCGCCTCGCTGACCCGGCAGCCGGTGTAGTAGCAAATGGAGAACAGCGATCGCATCTCGGGCTTAGCTCCCCCATCACCTGCTCAAACTGATCTGCCGACCCAATCTCTGCCTGGTCATGGCGCTCGCGCTTCGGCATCAGCTCACCCTCAACATTGGATCCAAACTAGCCTTGTAAACTCTGACTTGCTCTTTTAGAAATTTCAGAAAGTGCAGTTTGTAGGGATAGCAGGGGTTTCAGCGGTTCAAGGGCAAAAGAGAGAAAACCAGTAAGGCTTGTTGAGAATTTACTCATCCTATTGAGAATACTTTCATGTCTTCGTGTAGCTGGCGGTCGGCAGATCGCGATTGCGCCCTCAACGAAAGTAACCAACGAACTTTTCGCGAGACGTTTCAGACCCTATTAGCGGAGATCTCCTGGCTACCGCAGGCCGAGTGGTAACCACAGTTTTTCGTTGCACGTCAGGAGGCCGATACTAACCCCAAAACACCCATGAAGCTCAATTTTTAGCGTTTGCCTTGCCCGGTTCAGGCACCTGTACTATGATCCGGCCATGATTGACGTCCCGCCGGGTTGACTCCCTAGCGATCGCGTTCATCAGTATTAAACGTCCTGACCAGACCTTTAATACACAAAAAGAACCGGCAGCAAATGCCACCGGCTCTTTAAAAAGCGAAAACCCGAGAGGACCAGTCCCGAGCCGCGCAACAAATAGTATGCGGCTATGGTAACACCGGATCTCTCTTGGGGCAATACCCATTGCTCTTTTTTAGGAGAGAGACCCCCATGACCGTATCTACAGGATGGGGCGAGGAGTCTGGTAGAACGACTCCCCGTTCCGAACCCCTCCCCGCCGACCCCACCGGCCAGCGGCTGTGTGAAATCTTTGGCCACTACCCGTGGAACTTTATCCGCGCCGACCTGCCGGATGACGCCACCACTAAAGCCGCCTGGACCACCGTCAGCACCTATCCGCTGCGGCCCCGGGTGCTGTGGAACCACTGGCAAGACGCCAACCAACTCATTGGCGTCCGCTTCACCCACGATACCCGCTACGCCCTGCTCGACCTCGACGCTGGCGGCGACTACTGCAGTGCCGAAGGCGTCGCCCAGATTCGCGCTGCCCTAGAGACCATCGGCATCACTCGCACCCTGCTGCTGCGCTCCAGCTGGAGCGGCGGCCTGCACCTCTACCTCCCCTTTGCCGAGTGGGTCAACACTTTCAACCTGGCCGTTGCCCTCAAGGAATGCCTCAAAGCCCAGGGGTTTCGGCTCAAAGCTGGGCAGCTCGAAATCTTCCCCAACGTCAAAGCCTACGGCGTTGAGACCTTCATTGAATACATGGGGCACCGGCTGCCCCTGCAGCCCAGCAGCGGCTCCTGCCTGCTGGACGATGCCCTCAACCCCATCGGCAGCAGCCTAGCCCGGTTCTTCTGGCTCTGGGATGGCGCTGCCAGCCATCAGGACATGGACACCCTGCGCCATGCGATGAAACTTGGCCGGGATAACCACCGCAAGCGACCCAAACGCCGCCGCCACCCCGTCGACAGTTGGCGACAGGATCTTGACCTTGAGATCACCGAAGGCTGGACCGCCCACGGCCAGACCAACCACCTGCTCAAAACCATCGCCTGCTACGGCCGCGTCTTTGAAGGCCACGAGGGCCAATCCCTGATTGACTACACCCTGCGCATCGCCCTCCACTGCCCCGGCTACGAGCAGTACTGCCGCCACCAGCACGACATCGAGCGCAAAGTCACCGCCTGGGCCAGAGCCGTCGAAGGCTACTACTGGCCCCTGGGCAGCACCCCCACCCGCGACACCAGCCACCCCAAGAACACCCTGGTGCCCTTCAACCAACGGCAGTCTGAAGATGCCCAGCACCGCATCCGTACCGCCTACACCGAGCTAGAGCAGGCTGGAGAGCTGCCTGAGCAGATCACGGCAAGAGCAAAGGCGATCGCCCAAGCGGCCAAAGTCAGCCAGCAGACCCTCTACAAGCACCTCAGCCTCTGGCACCCCGAGCACCGAGAGGGTGTAATAGAGCCAGCAGCAGGCTTTCTAGCCCTTGAGGAGGCGAGCTCTGAAGCGATCCCAAAATCGCTAGAACCCTTTGAAGTCAAAGAATTACACCCCTTGGAGAGAAATATGAAGGGTTGGGCGCGCTGCGCCGGTGATTTGGGGTCGGATCGAACCTCTTTTTCTCCGGAAAGGGGGGTGCGGGGGGATGGCCCTGCTTTTCCACAAGATGCCGAGCCTGCGATTTATGACCCAGCTTTGCATGAGCAGATTCAGCACGAGATTAGGAGCCTGGGGTGGTCTGGCGAGGTGATTTGCCAGTTCATTGCCGACCAGTTTGAGGGCAAACGCTGGTCTGAGCTGAATGAGGATGAGCGGTTGCTCCTGCTCTATCACCTGCGTGTGCTTGATTCTCTCAATGCAGGTGAGCTTCTGACGTGAATACCCAGAAATTCTCACCCGTCACCCGATAGACACTTACTTAGAAGCATTGCTATGCCTGAATTCTGCACCAGTGAATCACTGTGGGTTTTCAAGCGATGGATCGCTATATAGGCGTACCCCACAACACTCATTGATAGGGTGAGCGACATTGAGAGGTTCGGTAACCTAAGTACTTGTTTACGGTACCTTACAGCCAACAAGACTAGTGCTCAAGTGAAATCTCTTGCAGACCATGGCAGTACCTGATGTCAGCGTTGCTCTAGCTGACAGTAACCAGGTTGCTTTAACTAAAAATTACTGGGACAGCACTGCCACAACAAGGACGAAATTTATCTTGTCAACCCGGTTGACACCGCAATAAATCTGGCTTATATTAGCAAAGCGCCTGAGAAAAGCGGT
>NZ_JADEWR010000019.1 GCF_015207525.1 Nodosilinea sp. LEGE 06152 | reverse complement strand
CTCAACCTGCTCTCTCAAGAATCCTCGGCCAAGGTTGGCAAAAAGGCGAAACGCCTTAAAGCTGGCTGGGATAACACTTATCTCACCAAAGTCCTGGCTAGCGCAGGGTGAGTATGCGTTTGCCCTGCCTAGCGGGCTCAAGCGCTGGCCCCAGCTCTGCCCGTACCTAGCCAGAAGCCTACCGAAAATTCGGTAGGCTTCCGTAGACTGGCGCAGGCGATCGCCCGCACCCGCTACAATTGCCCCACTGCGACCGGGACCGCCTCCAGCTCAAACCCGCGATCGCGCAGATGTGCCTCCCAGCTCCACCGCAGCAAAAATGCCTTGGCAGCTGCATAACCTGACCTATACAAACTGTCTTTGTCTGCATTGGTCAAATCGAACTGGGTGGCCGAAATCTTGCCGGTAGCAATATTAATGATTCGGCCCATCTCGTTCTTGCGAATGTGGTGATTGTCGCGGGCCACCTGCATAGTTTCAACCATGGCCCGCAGAATCCCTAAAGCTCCTGTTACGGGTTTTGCGGATTCAGCGGTGCTGGGTTTGCACTCCTCTACCGTCTCCATTAGCCGGAAGCCAAAGGTGGGGCAGCAGGGTCTTTGGCCGGGTTCGGCATCGTAGATCCACAGCGGAAAGTTGCTCAGCACGCCGCCATCGACAATGGTTGAATCTTGCAACTGCCCCGGCTCAAAAAACAGTGGAATGCTCATCGACAGCCGCACCGCCTCAGCCACCGAAAACTGAGAGGGTTCCTGGCCATAGAAGCGCAAATCTTCTGGCAGCACCCGCATTTCTTGGCAGCTAATGTCTGAGACCACTACTTTTAGATCCCGCTTTTGGTGCCACGCCAGGTTAGAGGATTGTTCCTGCAAAAACGGGGCGAAGGTGGGCAGCTTTTGGTCCAAATGCCCAGACAACCAGGCCTTAAACGGCTCCGCTGAGTACTGGCCACTGCGTCGAGCAATTAGCAGGCGCAGCAGCATCCAGTGAAATTGCTTCATGTCGTCTGAGGGCGACCCATTCCAGATCAATCGGCTGGTCTTTTGGCTGAGAATCTGGCCCTCGTAATCTAGGGGGCCGAGCACGTCCTCCTCCATTTGCTTGACGGTGAACCCTGCCGCCACCATTGCCGCTGTAATCGCCCCGGCAGAGGTGCCAGCGACCTTGCGAAATTTTATGCCAGCGTCGGCGAAGCAGCGCAGCGCCCCCAAAAAGGCTGTTCCCTTAACGCCGCCGCCTTCAAAGACGGCGTCTACGTAGTAGCTGCGATCGCTCGCCATAGGTAAGTTGTGCTGAATACTGGCAATTTGCTGGGGGTCTAAACGGAGATCAGGATCTTGCTTAAAGACGGCAGAAGGTTCCCAGATCGTCATGGTGGAGGCTCCCTGAAATATAGATTGCAAAGGTTGCTCAGCCCGCGCTCAAACAGTTTTTGCCGCAGGTTTTTGGTTATGGAGTGCTTCAGGAGAAGCGTTGCTGATTCCAGAAAATTGCTGCAGCGATCGCTAATACTAAAGTTTGGTTACCTACCTCCGATTAGTTCAGGGCAAACAACCGTTTGCCCCTACGAGGTACCTGTTTTGATCCGGGGTTTTCGGAACTCGAACTTGGCACAATACCGGCACTGCAAAACTGGGCGGCCCAATAGAGCCGCTCCCAGGCAATCTTCCCTAAACCCCCTATAAAGGAGGGACAGTGTGGAACTGAGACAGCCAGTAACGGCCTCAGGAATGGGGGCTAGTCCACAGACCTCAGGAATTGCCCGCAGGTTCCAGGTCTTGCCCAGCCTATCGGGCCGCTACAAACCGCTCCCGGGCCACGTCCCGCAGCCGTTGAATATCTTCTCGGCGGCAGATTGAGAGGGGCACGGTGCGCTTAATCTCGGCCAGGAGCAGGGCGGTGTCGGCGGGGCGGTTTTCGKGCAGGGCGTGGTAATGGGCGGTAATCACAGCCTGCTCGATCTCAGCGCCGCTAAAGCCGTCGGTCGCGACGACCAGCTCCTCCAGGTCAAAGTTCGCCAGGCCCTGCTGGCGGCGCTCCAGGTGAATGTGCAAAATATCGCGGCGCTCGTCGGCCTCGGGCAGATCGACAAAGAAAATTTCGTCAAAGCGACCCTTGCGCAGCAGCTCGGGCGGAATGGCCGACAGATCGTTGGCGGTGGCGACCACAAAGATTTCCTGGGATTTTTCCTGTAGCCAGGTGAGAAAATAGCCAAACATGCGGCGGCTCAACCCCCCATCGGCCTCGCCGCTGGCCTGGCCCAGGCTCTTTTCGATCTCGTCAATCCACAGAATGCAGGGGGCCATGGTCTCGGCCATGGTGACGGCGCGGCGAAAGTTTTTGTCAGACTCGCCCACGTACTTGTCGTAAAGGCGACCGGCATCAAGCTTGAGCAGGGGCAAACTCCACTGGCGGGCGATGGTTTTGGCCGCCAGCGACTTGCCGCAGCCCTGGATGCCGACGATCAAAATACCTTTGGGGGCGGGCAGGTGGTACTGGCGGGCCTGGGGCGTAAAGCCCACCCTGGCATAGTCGAGCCAGCGTTTGAGACCCTCAAAGCCGCCCAGCTGGGCCAGGTTAGTCTCGGACGGAAAGTAGTCGAGCAGCCCCTCTTCATGGATAACGCGGGCCTTGCGTTCGAGCACGCGCTTCACATCGTCGGCGTTGAGTCTGCCGTCATGGAGGGCGGCATAGGAAACAACTTTGCGGGTCTGGCTCAGGGTCATGCCCTGGAGCGCTTTGACCAGGGCGTGAATATCTTCGGGGGTCAGTTCGACCTTGACGCGCCCCTTGAGCACCCGCACCACATCGGAGACCGCCCCGTACAGCTCTTCGGGTTCGGGCAGCTTAATGTCAAAGTAGACGGCATCGTGGGCAATTTCAGGCGGTAGAGTTTGACCGCTACCGCTGATGACCAGAGTAGAGCGGTGGTGAGAAAACTGATCGGCGACTTCCCGCAGCAGCCGCGCCACTACCGGATCTTTGAGGTGGTGGGCAAAATCCTTGAGCCAAAAGATGGCTTTAAAGTTTAGATCCTGAATATGGCGCAGCATGTCCACGGGTTCGGTGGTTTTGGGCAGCGCCTGACCGCGCTTGCTGCCGGGGGGCGCGTACTCGTTTTGCCAGCGGTTGTCGGGGCTCTCAGGCGATCGCATTAGCCCCTGGGCAATGCTCCACTCAAATACTGCCATCTGCATATCTCTGCAGGCCGCCTTGATCAGCCCCTGCACCCGCTCCTCTTCAACAGTGTCGATAACTACGACCGGGTGAAAGGAGGTCACCAGGGTTTGAAAATGCTGCACGCTGGTTTTGAGAGACATAGCTGCCGAAAGTAACGCTAGGCCTAAGGTGCCCGCTTCCTCCTACACTTGCTGCATGGCGAATTCCGGAGGCTGAGGCGATTCGCGCAGCGTTCGGAAACCGACTCGAAACAAGTATCCCTTTGGGAATCGCCCTAGTCGAGCGCGTCTATGCCCTGGCGGGCGTAGCGAATGCGCAGCTTTAGCCCCAGGGTAATTTGCTTCATGACCCAGTAAAGGCTAGTCAAAATAACAAAGGTGACGAAGATAACCGCCGCCGGTTGCTTTGAGGTTAGGGCGTCGAGGGTATAGGCGATGACGCCAGTGGGATCAATGACCAGATCCCAGCTGTTGAAGCGCAGAAAGCGGCCCAGGTAGATGCCCACCGCGCTGAGCGCGTGAATCGTCAGCTCGAGGGGCAAGATCATCGCTTTGGCACCGTGCTGCTTGAGGTAGGCAGCCAGGTTGAGAATCGAGACAACGTAGGCTTCAAACCCCAGCAGGATGGCGATCGCGTGCAGGGGAATGAACACCAGAGCCACGACCAAAATGCGAATCTCCCCAGAGCTGGTGCCTCGAATCAGGTGAATAATGTCGGTGAGTACGTAGGGCGCGTTGGGCAAAAAGACCAAAAACACCACCAGCCCCACCCACCACAGCCAGCCCTGGGGATTTTGCTTGGTCTTGAAAATCTTCAGGCTGAGCAGACCGGCAAAGGCCGCGACCAGCAGCAGCCACAGCAGCTCTAGTAAGGAGAGTAAACCGCCGCCGGAGTTGTCTCTGAGCAGGTTGTAGAGCCCTTGCACAGCACGAGGGATGCGAGGCCCCAGCCCCAGCACGCCAATTATCCCCACCAGCACGCAGGCCGCCAAAAACCATCGGTTGGCTAAACTCTGGCGACGAAACAAACTAAAACTCAGCAGCAGCGGAATCGCCGCCAAAAACAAGTTCCATAGAATCCAGCCGCTGTAGACGTTATCAAAGGCGCTGATAATGTTGGGCAGGAGCCATCTCATCGGGTCTTAACTCCTAAAGCAAAATTTAATTTAACCCAATCTAAATCTTCAAAGCGCAATGTGTCCGTTCCTGAATGAGTCAAGGATTGTTTGCAAAGCGTATAGCCTGCGGCATCCCAGAAACGGGAACCGACTCAGAACGAGTATCGCTTGAAGAATTGTGCCCATTGCTCAGCAGCACCCGCGCTATAACAAGGAGAGTCTTCTTACCTGCATCGCCATGCCAGACAACCCTCAGCGCCAGGGCAACACCACCGAGCACCTGCTAACTACCCCCCACGGTAGCCACCCCTACACCGCCTCGGCCCAGTGGCAGACGCTCTACGAAAATGACAAACCCGTGGCGGAGCTGTTCCATGTGGCGTACACCATTGCTGACCAAGACCCGGCCCAGCGGCCGATTACCTTTGTGTTTAACGGTGGCCCTGGGGCGGCCTCGGCCTACCTGCACATGGGGGCCCTGGGGCCGCGCCGGGTGGTGTTTAACCCCGACGGCAGCCTGCCCCGTCCGCCAGTGCAGGTGGTCGACAACGGCGAGAGCTGGCTGAGCTTTAGCGACCTGGTATTTATCGATCCAGTGGGCACTGGCTTCAGCCGCATCCTGCCCAAAGATGACGACAAGTCCGCTAAATCAGACGACAAACCGACCGAAAAGTCCAACGGTAAACCCGACGACAGCGCCGACAATAACGCCAAGAAATTCTGGACGGTCGATCGCGACCTCAACGCCCTGGGCGAGTTTATTCAGGCCTACCTATCGACCCACCATCGCTGGCTGTCGCCCGTGTTTATTGCTGGCGAGAGCTACGGCGGCTTTCGGGTGGCTAAACTCTGCCGTAAGCTGCAGCAGGACTACGGCGTGGGCCTGTGCGGGGCCGTTTTAATTTCGCCTGTGATGGAGTTTATGCTGCTGGAGGGCAATGACTACAACCTCAGCGGCTGGGCCACGGTGATCCCTTCGATGGCGGCCACAGCGGTTTACCACGGTCGGGTAGACACTGCCGACAGCCCCGCCGCCCACGGGAACAAAGCCGCCGAGTTTGCCCGCAAAACGTTGATTCCGCTGCTGGCCCTGGGTCGCACCGCCGCCGCCGAAGACCAGCAGCGCGTCTTTGGTGAGCTGGCCGAGCTGATTGGCCTAGCCCCTGATGTGGTGCAGCGCCACCGGGGCCGCATTGATATTGCGGTGTTTGCCCGCGAGCTACTGCGCCACCAGCAGCGCATTCTCGGCCTCTACGACGGTTCGGTAACGGCGATCGACCCCTTTCCCGATCGCGTGCTGCACGAGGGCACCGACCCCACCCTGGAGGGCATCGATCGCCTGTTTACCGGCGCAATCAACAGCCACCTGCGCTCTACCCTGGGGGTCAATACCACCCTGACCTACAACCTGCTCAGCTTTGAGGTGTTCAAAGCCTGGGAATTTTTGCCCGAGAGCGACTACCGGCAGGGTTTTGTGGGCTCGGTGGATGACCTGCGGGTGGGCATGGCCCTCAACCCCTACCTGAAGGTCTATATCACCCACGGCATCTACGACCTGGTAACACCTTACTTCTCATCCAACCACCTAGTTGATCAAATGGCGCTCAACGATGAGCTGCGCCCCAACCTCACCCTGCGCCATTTTCAGGGGGGGCACATGTTCTACACCTGGGAGGAGTCGCGGCAACAGTGGTTTGACGATATGCAGAGCTTCTATCACCAGGCAGCGGGGAAAAATTGAAGTTCTGTTTGTGGCCCCATGATCTAGCTGTAGACTCAGTCCAGTGCCAGCAGCGGCATGCCATCTTCAAACACCAGTAGCTCACCGGGCTGGATGGGAGTCCACTGTTCGTTGTCGGTCAGTGAGGTGGTGGCAATAATGGCAACGCGATCGCTGGGGGTGGTCAGCTCCTGAAAGTCGACCGTCAGATCTTCGTCGATCAGGTGGGCGGCGGCGAAGGGGGCCTGCCGCACGATGTAGCAGAGCTTGGTGGAACAGTGGGCGAAAAAGTGCTCGCCGTCGGAGAGCAGATAGTTGAAGATGCCGTGGGCTGCGATCGCAGCGGTGATCTCCTGCAGCGCCAGGTACAGGTCTTGAATGGGGGGCTTGCGATCGGGAAACCGCTGGCGAATGCCGTTGAGCATCAGGCAAAACGCCCGTTCGCTGTCGGTTTGCCCCACCGGACGGTAAATGCCGGTGGGGTCTGCCGCCAGGGTGGGCACATCGCCGTTGTGGGCAAACACCCAGTAGCGCCCCCACAGCTCGCGCTTGAAGGGGTGACAGTTTTCTAGCCCCACCGGCCCCACCGTGGCCTTGCGAATGTGGGCGATCACGTTCATCGATTTGATCGGGTACTGGCGCACCAAAGCCGCCACAGGAGAGGTGCTGGAGGGGCTGTCATCGAGAAACACCCGACAGCCCAGCCCTTCAAAAAACGCAATGCCCCAGCCGTCTTTGTGGTCGTCGGTTTTGCCGCCCCGGGCGCAGAAGCCCTCAAAGGAAAAGCAAATATCCGTCGGCACGTTGCAGTTCATCCCCAGGAGTTGACACATAGCGGTTGTGCCCTATTTCAGCGGCCACCAGGAGACTTTGTCGCGGGTGGCCCCGTAGACTTCCTTTAGCCCCTCGGGGTCGATTACCTTCACCAAATCGTTGGCCGACTCAGCCAGTTTGTCGGTCTTGATGTAGCCCGCCTTGGCTAAGCCCTTCAGCACCTGCTCTACGGTGCGGTGGTTGAGCTGGCAGGCGCGGGCAATCAGGTCGATGGGCAGATCAAACACGTATTCGGGCTTGTCGCCCTGGGGCTGGGCACCCAGACTGCGCTCCTGAAAAATCAGCCCCCGCAGCACTGCCGCCACCGCCTGGGGAGGGTAAGTGCTGCAATTGAGCAGATGGTACTGAAACTTTTCGCGCAGCTCAAACAGCAGGGTGTAACGCTCCCGAAAGGTTTCGCTGTGGTCGTAGAGATCTTGCACCACCTGCACTGGAACCTTGACTACGTTAGTGGTTTTGTAGGCTTCGACCAGGCTGGGGAAGGACCGCGTCGCTGCACCCACACCCACGGGCAGGCTGCGCATACCAAAACAGCCGCCGGGGTAGGTGAGGGCTAAAACCCGATCGAGGGGAGTGCTACGCATGATCACCGGGCCGCCGTCGATGACCACGTACAGGTGCTCTTGCCAGGTGTGGGGCCGAAAGGCCGTGTAGACCGGGCGGTTGGAGTAGAGCTTTTCAACGGTTAGCCCATCGGGGTCGAGGTTGCTGAGCCGCGGGTCTTGCCCCAGCCCACGAAACAAAAAGCTCTGGGTCGTCAACGTTTCGATCGTTTTTGAAGCCAAGCTGGGGCTTTTTGCCTTTGCCATGGGGTGTTGTAGGTTCCATACTCTGCCATTGTCCCTCGAAACTACGGTTATACCTCAGTAACGCTGCGGTTTTGCCAATTTTGTTGGGGTTGGGCAATGGCGGGTATGGAACTAGCTGACCAACGTTTAGTGGGGGGCAAAGCGGCGCGCAAACCAGCGTGACTACGCCTTGGCTATACACCCAGCTTCAGTAGCCGTCGTCAGCATCGGTGTCAAACCACAGGTCGGCTTCTAGTTCCACCAGATCCAACAAAGCCTCGTGGACGGTGGCGGCGCGGCCCTCGATCGCCAGGTCAAACCAGCCATCTTCCTGACCGTTGGCCCCCAGCAGCGCGCCTAAAATATTCACCTTGAGGCCGTAGCGGTTGATCAAGTTAGAGATCACCGGGTCGGGGTGCCGCTCTTTGGGAATGCGGATCTTGACCTGGGTTTGCACCAGGCTTTCAGGGTTTTTGAGGTGCAGCGCCTCCAGGCCATAGTCGGGAATTACCGATGCCATTGCGAGTCTCCGTATAGTTGGGTTAGGAATATGTAACCGCTAGTTAATGTCCCCGATGCTGAATGCCGGCCCTGCGCTCTAGCAGATACTTCAGCACGAGGGTGACCACGGCCAAACAGGCCAGCAGTAGGGAGGCCGTGTAGGCCGCCTGGCTGTTGTACTGAATGTGCGCCTCTTCAATAAAGAGGGGCAGCGTTTGGGTTTTGCCCACGATGTTGCCCGAAACTACGGTCACCGCCCCAAACTCACCCATGGCCCGTGCGTTAGTCAAAATTAGGCCGTAGAGCAAACTCCACTTGATCGACGGCAGCGTGACCCGCCAAAAGGTCTGCCACTGGGTTGCCCCCAGGGTGGCGGCGGCCTCCTCCTGCTGGGTACCGTTTTCTTCGAGAGCGGGCAGCACCTCGCGGGCAATAAAGGGCATGGTGATAAAGATACTGGCCATGACGATGCCCGGCAGCGCAAAGATAATCTTGATGCCGCTGGCCTCGAGCAAAGGCCCAAACCAGCCCCGGTTGCCAAACAGCAGCACCAGCATCAGACCCGCAACCACCGGCGAAATCGAGAAGGGCAGGTCGATAATGCTGATCAGGAGCGATCGCCCCGGGAAATTTTTGTTGGCCAACGACAGCGCCGCACAGAGCCCGAACACCGTGTTCAGCGGCACCGTAATCACGGCCGTAATCAACGTCAGCTTTGCCGCATTCAAAAAGAACTTGCTGGTAAACGTGTCGAGCAGGCCGGGCAGCCCCGCCTTAAACGCCTGAATAAACACGTTGAGGGCGGGCACCAGCAAAATTAGCCCCAGAAAGCCAAACACAAAGGCTACCAGCAGCCACTTGCCCCACTGAAATTTGCCTGCCTTCCGAGACCTGGACCCGGCGACAGCGATCGGTTGCCTCAAAGACGAATCAGCCATAAAAGCGCCTCCCGCGAGCCTGAATAAGGTTGATCACCAGCAGTGCCGACAGCGAAATTAGCAGCAGCACCGTGCCAACCACCGTGGCCCCGGCGTAGTCAAACTGCTCTAAACGCTGAATGATTAGCACTGGTGCGATTAAGTCTTGAAAGGGAATGTTGCCCGCAATAATCACTACCGAGCCGTATTCGCCCACCGCTCGCGAAAAGCCCATGGCCACCCCCGTGAGAATAGCCGGCATCAGCGGCGGCAAAATTACCCGCCAAAAGGTCTGCCACTGGGAAGCCCCCATGGACCAGGCGGCCTCCTCCATTTCCGCCTCCATGTCTTGCAGTACCGGCTGCACCGTCCGCACCGAAAAGGGCAGCGCGATGAAGATCATCGCCACCAGCACCCCCAGACGGGTGAACGACACCTTGATGCCAAAGGGCTCTAGAAAGCCGCCAATCAAGCCGTTGCTGCTGTAGATAGTCGATAGGGTTAAACCGGCTACCGCCGTGGGCAGAGCAAAGGGCAAATCGATGATGGCATCTAAAAACCGCTTCCCCGGAAACTCGTAGCGCACCAGCACCCAGGCAATAATTAGCCCAGCAAAGCCGTTGATAATGCTGGCCACCAGCGCCGTAAAAAAGGTGACGTTGTAGGTCGAGATCGCCACCGGATCGGTAGCGATGCGCCAAATTTCTGCCGGGTTAAGGGTGAGTGCCTTGAGCACAAGCGCCGCCATCGGCAAAAACAAAAACAGAGTGAGATAGAACCAGGTGACCCGCCAAGTCCAGGGGGCGTGGAGAATTTGGTGCCAAAGACCTGGGGATGAAGACGGTGGGGATGAAGTCATGGGTGCAGAGAAAACATGTCGATTAGTCAGTCGCGATCGCCCCTCACCCCAGCCTGCTCTCGATCGCATAGGGCTGAGGTAAGGGGCATCTACCTACTTGCCAACTTTGGATTGAACCTGGTCAAAGATTGCCCCGTCGGCGAAGAACTTTTTGTCGATCTCTTCCCAACCGCCCAGGTCGGCGATGGTAAATAGGGTGTCGATCTTAGGGAACTGATCGGCAAACTGCTCACCCACTTCTGGGTCAGAGGGGCGGAAACCGACCTTGGCAAATTCCTCCTGGGCCTCTGGGGTAAACAGAAACTCTACAAAGGCTTCAGCGACCTCGCGAGTGCCGTGCTTATCCACATTGGCATCGACGACGGCAACGGGGTTATCAATGGAAATGTTCACATCGGGAACGATAAAAGGCAGCTCTTCGCCATTTTGGGCGGCCAGCAGCACTTCGTTCTCGTAGTTAATCAGCACATCGCCCTGGCCTCGGGTGAAAAACACATCGGTGGATTCCCGCGCATCCTTGGGCAGCACCGGCACGTTTTGATAGACCTTGGTGACGAAGTCTAGGGCAGCGGCGTCATCTTTACCGGTTTGGGTCTGATACCCCCAGGCCCCTAGGAAGTTCCACTTGGCCCCACCGGAGGTTTTGGGGTTGGCAGTTACTACCGCTACATCGTCGCGAGCCAGGTCTTCCCAACCCTGAATATTTTTAGGATTGCCCTCTCGAGTAACCAGCGCCGCTACTGAGGAATGCACGATCGCATTGTTGGGAGCTTCGCCTTCCCAGCCGGGCTCGATTAGGCCACCCTCTTCAATTTTTTTGGTGTCTCCGGCCAGGGCCAGAGCGACGATATCAGCTTCTAGACCATCGAGCACGGCGCGGGTTTGGGAGCCAGAGCCGCCGTAGCTTTGATTAAAGGTGACATCCTGGCCGGTTTCGGCCTTCCACTGCTCGACAAATTTAGGAATGATTTGCTCGTAGGCGGCTTGGGTGACGGCGTAGGAGACCAGCGTTAGCTCTACGGGGCCAGCGGCGGCGGTAGCCGATTCGCCCGTGCTGGCCTCGGGGGAGGATGTGGTGCTACCGCAGGCGGCCAGACTGCCCGCTAGACCCAGCCCCGCCAGAAACAAAACTGCCGATCGCCGCGAAAGATAACGTTGAGGTGATGTCATGGGTAGCTCTCCAAAGAATCTCCGGTAACTCGATAGGGTTTTCGAGGATTACGTTTATGGACTGTATCATAAAATTTTGTGCTTAGATTCAAAATGAAATTGAAGTTATTTGCACATTTTCTCAAACCTGAGCTGGCTCGTTTTTAGGACAAGTTGCATTTTTATTCTGTGTGGGGTAGCGTGATATCACGTTGCAGCCTGGGCAGTGAGCGATCGCCCCTACAGGCCTGAGGCGTACACCGAGACGCGCACTGGCCCTGCTGCCGAGGTTTTGGTTTTAGAGTGGCTCTGGAGAAAGCGGCACGACTTCGCTAAGCTTCGGTGCCGCGCCCTGGTTGAAGCACAATGTCGATTTTGGAAAGCACCCGTGGGAATTCGAGTAGACAACGTTTCAAAACGGTTTGGAGATTTTCAGGCTCTTGAGCCCATCAACCTGGATATCAAGAGTGGCTCTCTGGTGGCCCTGCTGGGGCCGTCGGGCTCGGGTAAGTCCACCCTGCTGCGGGTGATTGCCGGCCTAGAGCAGCCCGATACCGGCAGAATCTACATTTCGGCCCAGGACGCTACCTACAAAACGGTGCAGGCTCGTCAGGTAGGCTTTGTGTTTCAGCACTACGCGCTGTTCAAACACCTCACCGTGCGTAAAAATGTGGCCTTTGCCCTGGAGCTGCAGAAGTGGTCCCAAGAGCGCATTAAAAATCGGGTAGACACCCTGCTCGACCTGGTGCAGCTGGAGGGCCTGGGCGATCGCTACCCCTCTCAACTCTCCGGCGGCCAGCGCCAGCGCGTGGCCCTGGCCCGCGCCCTGGCGATTGAGCCTCAAGTTCTACTGTTAGATGAACCCTTCGGTGCCCTCGACGCCAAGGTGCGCAAAGACCTGCGCGACTGGCTGCGCCGCCTCCACGACGATGTTCACGTCACCACGGTATTTGTTACCCACGACCAAGAAGAAGCAATGGAAATTGCCGACGAGATCGTGGTCATGAGCAACGGCAGAATCGAGCAGGTGGGCACCCCCGAAGTGGTTTACGAAAACCCCGCTACCCCCTTTGTGATGAGCTTCATCGGGGCCGTCAACGTGCTCTCCCCTGACCACACCTGGAAGGCGCACCATCAGGAACTGCCCCAGACGGCGGGTCAGGTGTTTTTACGCCCCCATGACATCGAAGTCTTTACGGCCTCTACCGACGGCAGTCTGCCTGCCACCATCAACCACATCATTCACCTGGGCTGGACGATTCGCCTGGAGCTGAGCCTGGAGAATGGGCAGCCCGTGACCGCCCACATCAACCGTGAGCAGTACAAGACGCTGGCTATTCAGCCCCACCAGCGGGTTTACCTGCGGGCCAAGCTGCTGCGCACCTTTGAAGAGTCGCCCAGCTACGCGCCCTCGGTGGCTTGAGGTTTGTGCAGTAAAATTCTTCTAGTTTTGGCTGTCTAGGGGCTGTCATCAATTAACAGCTGATAGCCCAAGAACCAGCCGTTACAGCCCCTAGCTTGTTTGCTGGGTCGGGCGTGGCAATGCTGATGGATTCAGGATTGTGGCCAGAATGGATAACACGTCCTAGGGTTTACTCTGCATTCTTCTTGGGAACTACGGCGTTGTTTAGCGGCGGTGAGCTTGAGCTTTCTCTCTGGATGCTGGTGCTTTTGGCGGGGGTGTTTTTTCTCACCAGCGCCGTCAGCATGGTGACCGGCAGCACTTCGCTGATTACCGTGCCCATGCTGATGCAGGCGGGGGTTGAGCCTCAAGTGGCGATCGCCACCAATATGGCCGCCCTCACCCTGATGAGTCTCGGTGCCACCCTGCCCTTTGTGGGTCAAAGCAAGCTCGACACCCGCCGCGCCCCCTGGCTGATTGGCCTTACCCTAGTGGGTTCGGCCCTGGGCGCGGTGCTGCTGAGGCGGCTGCCCGACGCGGCCCTATCACCCTTTATTGCCGCCTCAATGCTGGTGGTAGTGGGGGCATCGCTGCTGCTGGGCAATCGCGGCGTGCAGCCCCTCCCCCAAGCGCTGTCTCCCCGGTGGGTTGTAGTCGGTTACCTGGCTACATTTTTTTTGGCGATCTACGGGGGGCTGTTTAGCGGTGGCTACGTGACCCTGCTGACCGCCACCTTTGTAGGCTGCTTTGGCCATACGTTTATAGAGGCGATCGCCACCAGCAAGCTGGTCAACATTTTTTCGTCTCTCATTGCCACCGCGATCTTTGTTCACCTGGGGCTGGTCAACTTTGGCCTCGGCCTACTGTTGGGGGTAGCCATGTTCCTCGGCGCATTTTGGGGAGGCCGGGTGGTACTGCACTGGCCCAATCGCTGGCTGCGCCGCATTTATGTGGTCACCGTTGCTGTTCTAGCCCTGAAACTGCTGCTAAATCTATGACCGAGATGGGTATCCCTGGTCGTTCTCTGTCCTAGCGTCCGGCGCTTGACGATAACGGCACCCCCACCCCCGCCCGACATCTCATTCCCCAGGCGGGTGAAAAACCGGTTGAGCTTGCCGATGATCTAACCACTCTCGTGCCAGCAGCCGAGCCCGACTGCGCCGACTGTGGGGCGACATTTTGCTGGTGGGCCACCTGTTCCTGCCCCTCTGCTGGTGGAACTTGGGCGCTTAGCAGCTCATTGATGACGGCCCCTAGCTTGGCTACCCAGCC
Organism: Nodosilinea sp. LEGE 06152; assembly: GCF_015207525.1. GTDB lineage: Bacteria > Cyanobacteriota > Cyanobacteriia > Phormidesmidales > Phormidesmidaceae > Nodosilinea. The sequence continues at coordinate 90,228 of NZ_JADEWR010000019.1, read as the reverse complement.
AGTCGCCCCTTCCTCTACTTACCCATGTCTTACTCCACCCTCACCCCCCTTAAACCCCTGTGGCTAGGCGTCGCTTTACCGCTGGCCGGGCTAGTCACCCTGGGGCTGCTGGTGGCAGCCCACCCCACCCTGCCCGCCTGGGATGCAGCTTTTTTGCTGCGACTGCACCGCTACGCCAGCCCAGCGCTGAACCAAGCTGTGGCGATCGCCACTGACCTGGGCACCTTTTGGGGCGTGCTGCCAGCGTCGCTTGGCCTGATGGCCCTGGGTCTCTGGCATCGCCGTTGGCAACCGGCCAGCTATTTGGCCTTTGTGATGGCGGGCAGTGCCGTGCTAAACCCAATCGCCAAGCAGCTCTGGCACCGGGTGCGTCCTGCGCTGTGGGATGGCATTCCACCCCACACCGACTTTAGCTTTCCGAGTGGCCATGCTACCTACTCAATGGCCTTTGTAATGGCCCTGGTTCTACTGAACTGGGAGAACCCTAAGCGCCCGTGGTTGCTGGGGCTGGGCGGCCTGTTTGTGTTCTGCATTGGGGCCAGTCGGGTGTATCTCGGGGCGCATTACCCCAGCGATATTTTGGGGGGCTGGCTGCTGGCGATCGCCTGGGCGATCGGTCTACACCAGCTGATGTTTCACTGGGGGCCATGGTTGCGATCGCAGGCATCGAGCTAACTTTTCACCACCCCACCACCCCCTGCCCATGCTTGCTRTCTCCTACCTTTCTCCTAACTTGCTCTGGCTCTACCAGGCCGTGGGCGACTATTTGGGCCGTCGTCTGGGCGGCTCGGTGACTGTGGTGCAGGGCGAGTGCGATCCGCTGGATGATCCGGCTCTGGCGGGCGATCGCTGGGATCTGATCTTTATCTGCGGTTTGCCGCTGATGCGCTACCGACAGCGGGTTCCGCAGCAGTTGCGGCCCCTGGTGGCTCCGGTGATGGCGCAGGATCGCTACGGGGGGCAGCCGGTGTACTTTTCAGACGTGGTGGTGCGGGCAGATAGCACGCTTTCTAGCTGGGATGACTTGGCCCAGACGGTCTTTTGCTACAACGATCGCGGCTCCCACAGCGGCTACAGCCGCATGGGCTACGAGCTGAGCCAGCGAGGGCTAGACTGGGGATTTTTTGGGCAAAAGGTTGAGTCGGGGGGGCATGGGCGATCGCTGCACACCATTCTTGCGGGTGGGGCCGACTGCGCGGCAATCGACAGCACCGTGCTCGACCAGGCCATGCGCGAAGATGCGACCCTGGGCCAAAAGCTCCGCATTGTCGCCAGCCTTGGCCCCTCGCCCATGCCGCCCATCGTGGTCTCACAACGGTTGGGCCAGGACGTGGTGCAAACCCTGCAGGCAGCGCTCCTTCAGCCCGATGCCACGCTGCAGCGGCAGCTGACCCAGGCCGGAATTCTGCACTTTGCGGCGGTGGACTGTGGCACCTATGGGCCGGTTTTGGCGATGTATGGGGAGAGTGRGGGGGTAGGGGGTGGATGAGTGGGAGGGTGGGTGAGTGGGAGGGTGGGTGAGTGGGAGGGTGGATGAGTGGGAGGGTGGGTGAGTAAAGTTTTTGGGGTTGTTGGATACGGGTGTGGATCAAAACTGCAACGTCTTCCGTAGGGGCAAACGGCGTTTGCCCCTAGCCTAAACTCATGCTTCAAGTCAGCAACACCGTTTTTTCTCTGCTCCCCCAAGCCCTTTAAGCTAATGCCTGCTGCACGGTAAACCGCTCTGGCTGCTCTATGGCATGGCGATACAACTGCCGAAACAGCGCCTGCTGGGTGTGGCTGCCGCCTAACCGATAGAGGTGGGGCAGCACCGGGGTCAGGTGGGCGATCGCGCTTTCCCAATCGGCCTGGGCGTGGGCCATGAGCCCCCTGGCCGCCGGAACTGCCAGCTTGAGCCACCGGTTTTGGGCTGGCCCGACTAGGCTGTGGCCGTGGCTTACCATGGTCTCGATCATGGTGTAGGCGGCGTCGATGTTTCCGGCGCGGGCCAGGGCGTAGACGTAGTGCAAATCTTGGAAGGGTAGGGCATGCTCTGCCAGCCGGAGCTGAAGGGGGCGGGCCAGCGATCGCCAGCGCGACCCAACCTCTACCCCAGCCAGCTCAAGCCGCATCAGAAGTGCGATCGCCCCAACTTGATCCTTTGGCGTGTGTTTTTGCGCCCGGCCCCACACGTGGCTGTCGTAGAGCCGGAGCACTGTCGTTGTTTCGCCTAGGGCCAGGTGGGCCAGGGCCACATGCCACCAGTTGTGGGTGTAGAGCATCGAGTTGCAGTCGCCCCAGGTGTCGGCGTAGGCTGTCATCCAGTCCACGGCTTCCTGGTGGCGACCCTGGGCTTCGAGCACGTGGGCCACGGCGTGGTGCGCCCAGGGGTTGTGGCGGCGAAGTTCCGTCGCCCGCTGGCCCAAAGCCTCGGCCTGGCTAAACTGGTGGCACTGCTCCAGGCCAAAGGCCGCCATGCTGCAAAGCAGTGGGTGATTGGGCTGTGCCATAAGTGCTACCAGGGCAACCTCTAGCAGCCCCTGACTGTCGCCCTGATAGAAATAGTGGTACTGGGCCTGCTGCACCGCCAGCAAATCCTGCGGAAAGTCTTGCACCAGCGCGACGTGGTAGTCAATCGCCTGCTCAATCTGGCCCTGCCCCCAGGCGTTGATGCCGCGAATGTAGAGCTGCTCCCGGCGAGAAACCCGCTCCGCCCCGGCCACCGCCCGTCTGATGGAAGATTTGGCCCGTACCCGACCAGCCCAGTTTTCCTGGCTGAGGTAGTAGGCGGCAGCGTAGGCGTGGGCGATCGCGCAGTCGCCATCGGCCTCAATAGCTCTAAGAATGGTAGCTTCGGCCCGGCGATCGTAAGTCAGCGCCTGGTCGATAAATTCGTTGATGGCCTCTACAGCCTGGGGCACATCGGTGGTGACAGCAAGCCCTTGAGCGTCCTGAATCATGGTTGTGGTAGCCGCTTATTAGTATAGAGTGCTACCACTATCTAGGAATTCAAAATATTTTCAAGTCAACCAGGAAACAATTGAAAAATTTTTCGATCAAGGTTTCCACGCGATCGCCCCTACAGCCCCCAGCAGCTGAGGCCATCGGCGGGGTTGAGGTCCTATCTGTGCAAGCGCGCTGCTCTGCGCCACCCGCCTGCGCAACGAATTAATTAAGGAAAACATTGACCGCTCTGTCGATTTCGTGTCCTGCCGTTCGACTAATGGATAGAGCCAGGGATGAGCGTTGTCCCTATCCGCTCTGACAGCCCAAGAGGTGTCCTGAGCCGTTCACATCCGTTTGATGTAGCTGTTCTATTTGAGGAAAGCGCTATGCAAGTCAATCCTTACCTGATGTTCGATGGTCAGTGCGAAGCCGCCTTCAGGTTTTACCACCAGGTCTTAGGGGGAGAGTTAGACGATATGATGACCTTCGCTGGCTCCCCCGCCGAGGCCGCCGTACCCCCCGAATTTGCGCAAAAAATCATGCACACCCAGCTGACTTTGGGCAACTGGGCGATCATGGGATCTGACTGCCCCCCTGAACAGTACGACGCGCCCAAAGGCTTTTCAGTTTCCCTGCAAATTTCCGACCCAGATAAAGCCGAGCATATCTTTCAAGCCCTAGCCGCAGACGGCACCATTCAAATGCCCCTAGAAAAAACCTTCTGGGCGCAGCGGTTTGGCATGGTCGTCGACAAATTTGGCACTCCCTGGATGATCAACTGCGAGTAGTTCAATAGCGCCAGCGCAATGTGATGTAAGTGGAGCAAAACCATGACAACAACAGACCTGCAACAACCCTCGCCCGCAGTAGAACAGCCCACTAAAGAACACCAGTGGCTTCAACAACTGGTAGGCGAGTGGACCCATGAGATTGAAGGGATAACAGAGCCCGATCGGCCTCTAGAAAAATCCACCGGAACAGAGAGCGTAAAATCCTTGGGTGACCTCTGGGTGGTCGCCGAAGGCCAGGGCGAAATGTGTGGCACCATGGCCACCACCATCATGACCCTGGGCTACAACCCGCAAAAGCAGCGCTTTGTCGGCACCTGGGTGGGGTCGATAATGCCCCATCTCTGGGTCTACGACGGCGAACTCGACGCCGCCGAACGGGTGCTCACCCTGCATTCTGAAGGCCCGGCCATGAATGGCGAAGCCGAAATGAGCCAGTACAAAGACGTGATCGAATTCAAGCATCCTGATCACCGAGTACTGACCTCCTTTTACCTAACTAGCGACGGCGAGTGGCAGCAGTTTATGACAGCAAACTACCACCGCCAATTACTCAAACCCCAGGCTTGAACCGTAAGGTGGACTGGCACTGCATTAAAGCTGGCGGGCAGTGCCATTGCCCACCTACGCTAGACCGGAGCCTTCGAAATTGTCGTCTTCAACTATGAGCTAAAACACGATTAGAGCCGTGAAGTTTAGGCAACAACCCATGCTTTACATTTTCGGCGGTCTCCCAGGAACTGGAAAATCGTCGCTGGCGTCTAGGCTAGCTAGTCAGCGGGGGGCGGTTTACCTGCGCATTGATACGATTGAGCAGGCGATTAGAAGGGCAGGTATCGACGATATTGGCCCTCAGGGCTATGGGGTGGCCTACGGCATAGCGTTGGAGAATCTGCGCTTGGGGCTAGATGTAGTGACAGATTCCGTCAATCCGTTAGATATCACACGGATGGCCTGGCGTGAAACTGCCGTTTTGGCCAATCGCCCGTTTGTAGAGATTGAGATTATCTGCTCGGATAGCGAGGAGCACCGGACCCGAGTCAAATCTAGAACGACCGACATTGCTGGCTTAAAGCTCCCGACCTGGCAAGACGTGCTCTGTCGAACCTACGAACCGTGGCCCATGGCCCCGATTGTGATTGACACCGCAGGTCGGTCTGTGGAGCAGAGCATGGCGGACATGATTGAAGCATTACGCCTCCAGGGGTACTGACTATTCATGTATAGGGGCACCGATTGAGTTAGCGGCCACAGTGGCGGCGATCGCAACCAGCCCCCCAAGGAGAAACTATGAACATTACAGCTTCGGCGATTTCGCTTAACGTCGATGATGTGTCTGCATCAGGTGCAGTGGATGACACCTCCGGCTCAATGAGCAAACCGACAAAAAGCTTGCGGCACTACGATGTAGCATATATACTACAAATTTGTTGGAGAAGTTTTCTGAGACCCACAGACCTTAGCTCAAGAGTGGTTTGATGCTACAACCAGGTGGGTTACTTCAAGCCTTCGGGCGCACACCCACGGGCTTGATAGAGAATAGTCCTAACGTCGCAGCGCTGGCTGCGATCGCCACCTAGCGAGCCGCCATGAATCATGCTGTGTAGGTCAGGCGTCTCACCGGTAGAGACGCTGTGCTTTAAATCAGTGCCATTCTCAAATTTCTACCTGCAGTATTGAATGAAACCCGTTTTTTACGAAATTTTGGCCAACTCATTGGTGGCAATCCTAACCAACACCCTGGTTTGGTTTGGAATCACGTTTTGGGTTTACCTGCAAACTCAGTCGGTGCTGGCGACCTCGGTGATGGCTGGAATATATCTAGTCACCGTCGCTGTTTCCGGCTTTTTCTTGGGCTCGCTGGTCGATCGCTACCGCAAAAAGATATCCCTGCTGATTTCCAGCGTTGGTTCGCTGGTGATGTACGCTCTCGCCTACCTGATTTACGCATCTACGCCAGCGGCTGTTTTTGCCGACGCGTCTAGCGCCATGCTGTGGGGATTTATTGTTCTGGCGCTGATGGGGACGATCGCCGGCAACCTGCGCACCATCGCCCTGCCAACCCTGGTCACAATACTGATTGCTGAAGCAGAACGCGACAAAGCTAATGGTTTAGTAGGCACCATCAACGGCGTAGCCTTTTTGGGAGCTTCGGTCGTCAGCGGACTGGCGATCGGTTTTTTGGGTATGTATTGGATGCTGGTGATGGCGATCGCGCTCACCGTCCTGACCATTCTTCATTTGTGCACGATCGCTATTCCTGAACAGCGAATTGTTAAGACCGGGGCGAAATCTGATCACGTTGATATTCGAGGCACGATTCAGGTGATTCGTCTGGTGCCGGGCTTATTTGCGCTGATCTTTTTCAACTGCTTCAACAACTTTTTGGGCGGCGTCTTTATGTCGCTGATGGATGCCTATGGGTTATCGCTGGTGTCGGTGCAGGTTTGGGGCATTGTGTGGGGAGTTTTGAGTCTGGGGTTTATTGTGGGCGGGCTGGGGGTGGCTCGATTTGGGTTGGGCAAAAGCCCCCTGCGCACCATGTTTTTATCCAACATTGTGATGTGGATAGTAGCGATGGGCTTCACGATTCAGCCGTCGATTATTTTGCTGGCGGTGGGGTTGCTGGTGTACCTGTGCCTCATTCCTGTGGTCGAAGCCTCAGAGCAACTGATCTTGCAGACGATGATTCCGCTGGAGCGTCAGGGACGGGTGTTTGGCTTTGCCCAAAGTATTGAGCAGGCGGCCTCTCCGCTCACGGCATTTATGATTGGCCCGATCGCCCAGTTTTTGTTTATTCCCTTTATGACCACCGGGGCCGGGGTCGATTTGATTGGCCCCTGGTTTGGCACGGGCACCGATCGCGGCATTGCGCTGTTGTTTACCCTAACGGGTCTGGTGGGGCTGGTGGTGACGGTGCTGGCGATGCGATCGCGCGCCTACCGCAATCTATCGGCAGGTTACCAGCGGCGCTACGCCGATACGGTTCAGCTTGAGGCTGGGAAGTCGGTATGAGACGTTCGCACGGCGTACTGATTCCAGTCAGGCTTAAATAGCCGTTGACCACATCTCTGAACCAAACCTTGGGAACTAAAGGAATAAAAAGGGGAATCTTTTAGGTATTAAGGCCAGGGCTAAGATAGTTGACGACCTCAGGCTAGAGCCTATTCCGGCACTATCCTGGGCTAGAGAGTGTTGCTCTGGCCTGTGCTGTTTTGAAACGCGATCGCCCGCGACCCATTTAAGAAACCACTCATGCTGCTCACCCTGACCACAACCTATGGGCCTGCTACCGATCTGGGCTATCTGCTCCACAAACACCCCGATCGCTGCCAGGCTTTTCCGATGTCCTTTGGCCAGGCGTTTGTTTTCTACCCCGAGGCGGGGGCAGAGCGCTGTACAGCCGCTTTAATGCTAGACATCGACCCGGTGGGGCTGGTGCGGGGCAAGTCAACATCCCTAGAGCAGTACGTCAACGACCGCCCCTACGTGGCCTCCTCGTTTTTGAGTGTGGCGATCGCCAAGGTGTTTGGCACCGCTCTAGCCGGGCAGTGTAACCAACGTCCAGAGCTGGTTGCAACGGCCATTCCGTTGACCGTTAGCCTGCCGGTCTTACCCTGTCGCGGCGGCGAGGCGGTTTTGCGGCAGTTGTTTGAACCCCTGGGCTATGAAGTTACGGCCCAACCGCTACCGTTAGATGACCAGTTTCCCGACTGGGGAAATAGCCCGTATTTTGCGGTGAATCTGCACCACACCGTTCGCCTGGCCGATCTGCTGAGTCATCTCTACGTGCTGATTCCGGTGCTGGATGACGAGAAGCACTACTGGGTCGGCGATGAGGAAGTCGAAAAGCTCCTGCGCCACGGCAGCGGCTGGCTCAGCCACCATCCGGCTCGCGAAACCATTACCCGACGCTATCTCAAGCAGCAGCGGCAGCTAACCCGACTGGCGCTAGAGCAGCTGAGCGAGGGCGATCGCCCTGACCCCGATGCAGAAGAGGCCCCTCAGGCTCAGGCAGAAGAACAGCTCGAACAGCCGATCAGCCTCAACCAGCAGCGCATGGCGGCGGTGGTGGCGGCCCTTAAGGCGAGCGGTGCGAAACGGGTGGTCGATCTGGGCTGTGGCGAGGGCAAGCTGCTGCGATCGCTGCTCAAAGACCCCGGCTTCGAGCACATTGCCGGGGTCGATGTCTCCCATCGAGCGCTCGAACGGGCTCAGGAGCGGCTAGAGCGAGGCTTTTTTTCGCCCACGCAGCGATCGCGGCTGAACCTGTTTCAGGGTTCGCTCACCTATCGGGACGAACGGTTGAGCGGGTTCGATGCGGCCACCGTTGTAGAGGTGATCGAGCATCTCGACCCCGATCGTCTGGCCTCGTTAGAACGGGTGTTGTTTGAGTTTGCGCGGCCTCAAGTGGTAATTATCACGACGCCCAATATTGAGTACAACTCCCGGTTTGCCGGGCTGCCCGCTGGCACCCTGCGCCATTCAGACCACCGCTTTGAGTGGACAAGGGCAGAATTTCAGACCTGGGCAACCCAGGTGGCCGAGCGGTTTGGGTACAGGGTCCAGTTTCACGGCATTGGTGCAGAAGACCTCGCCGTGGGCACCCCGACACAGATGGGAGTATTTGAACGATGAACATCACAATTCCTGAACTGGCGCTGGTGGTGCTGGTGGGTGCCTCGGGGTCTGGTAAATCGACCTTTGCTCGCCGCCACTTTCTGCCTACAGAAGTCCTGTCCTCCGACACCTTTCGGGGGCTGGTCTCAGACGATGAAAATAACCAGGCCGCCAGTCGCGATGCCTTTGAGGTGCTGCACTACATTGCCGCCAAACGGCTGGCGGCTGGCCGACTGACGGTGGTAGATGCTACCAATGTGCAGCCCCAGGACCGCAAACCCTTAATTGCCCTGGCCCGGCAGTACCACTGCATTCCCGTCGCCATCGTGCTGAATTTGCCCGAGCGGTTGTGCAGCGATCGCAATCAGCAGCGCCCCGATCGCCAGTTTGGTGCCCACGTGGTGCAGCGCCACGTGCAAAATTTGCGGCGATCGCTGCGATCGCTAAAGCGGGAAGGGTTTCGCCACATTTATGAGCTGAATTCCCTAGAGGATATTGACTCGGCAACCATCGAACGGCAGCCCCTCTGGACGAACCGCAAGGCCGAACGGGGACCGTTTGACATCATCGGCGATGTGCACGGCTGCTGCGATGAGCTAGAGCAGCTTCTAGAAACCCTTGGCTATCGAGCGGTTGAGACCGAGCAGGCCGATGCTCCCTTCTGGCAGTTCCCCACCTACCGCCACCCTGAGGGGCGCAGGGCCGTCTTTCTGGGCGACCTGGTCGATCGCGGGCCGCGCAGCTTAGACACCTTGCGGCTGGTGCACAATATGGTCGCCGCAGACACGGCTCTCTGCGTGCCGGGCAACCACGACATGAAACTGTTGCGCAAGCTGAAGGGCAAGAATGTCAAAGTCAACCACGGCCTAGAGCAAACCCTGGCAGAAATTGATGCCCTGCCCAGTGATCAGCGGGATGAGGCGATCGCGGCCATGCGCCAGTTTTTAGACGCCCTGATTAGCCATTTGGTGCTCGATGACGGCCGTCTTGTCGTCGCCCATGCCGGTATGAAGGCCGAGCTACAGGGGCGGGGCTCGGGCTACGTGCGAGAGTTTGCCCTCTACGGCGAAACCACAGGCGAAATCGACGAATTTGGCCTACCCGTCCGCTACAACTGGGCCGCAGAATATCGGGGCCAGGCCATGGTTGTCTACGGGCACACTCCCGTCCCCACCGCCGAGTGGCTAAATCAAACCATCGACATCGATACCGGCTGCGTCTTCGGCGGTCAGCTGACGGCCCTGCGCTATCCCGAAAAAACCTTGGTCAGCATCCCGGCCCAGCGCGTCTACTGCGAACCTGTCAAGCCCCTGGCCGCCCCGGCGGGTGTCCGGACAATCGCCGCCCCCCCGCTCACGGCCCAGCAGCAGCACGACGACCTGCTCGACATTGCCGACGTGCTAGGCAAACGGCTCATTTCAACTCGCCTCCAGCGGCAGGTCACGATTCGCGATGAGAATGCGATCGCCGCCCTAGAGGTGATGAGCCGCTTCGCCGCCAACCCTAAATGGCTAATCTATCTGCCGCCCACCATGTCTCCCGTAGCCACCTCCAAACACCCCGGCTACCTGGAGTACCCGACCGAGGCCTTTGCCTACTACCAGCAGTTGGGCATCACCTCCGTCGTCTGCGAAGAAAAGCACATGGGGTCACGAGCGGTGGTGATCGTCTGCCGCGACGAAGCCGTGGCTCACCGCCGCTTTGGCGTCTCAGATGAAGGCATCGGCATCTGCTACACCCGTACCGGTCGCCGGTTCTTTACCGACCCCGCCCTGGAAGCCGAGCTGCTAGCCCGCCTGAATGCCGCCCTGACCAGCAGCGGCCTTTGGGAGCAGCTGCAAACCGACTGGGTCTGCCTCGACTGTGAGCTGATGCCCTGGTCGGTGAAAGCCCAGGGGCTGCTGCGCCAGCAGTATGCGGCGGTGGGGGCAGCGGCCAACCAGGCCCTGAGCCAGGCGGTGGCCCAGTTGCAGCAGGCCAGCGATCGCGGGGTCGATGTCGGTGCGCTGCTACCCTACTGCCAGCAGCGCCAGCAGCTCGCCCACCAGTATGTCGATGCCTATCGCCGCTACTGCTGGCCGGTCACCTCCATTGCCGATCTCAAACTCGCGCCCTTTCATATTTTGGCCACCGAGGGGGCCGTGCACACCGATAAAACCCATACCTGGCACATGCAGCAGATCGCCCAATTCTGCCAAAGCGACCCCGATCTCCTGCTAGCTACCCCGTACCACGTAGTCGATCTAAATGATGCCGCCAGCCAGTCGAACAGCATTGACTGGTGGTGCGATCGCACCGCCAGCGGCGGCGAGGGCATGGTGGTCAAGCCCATAGAGTTCGTTAGCCACACCGCCAAGGGGTTAGTACAACCGGCGGTAAAATGCCGGGGTCAAGACTACCTACGCATCATCTACGGGCCTGAATATTCCACACCCGAGAATTTGGAGCGCCTGCGGCAGCGGGGGTTGTCTAAGAAGCGATCGCTGGCGTTGCGAGAGTTTGCCCTCGGCATTGAAGCTCTGGAGCGGTTCGTCGCTGGTGCCCCACTGCGCCAGGTCCACGAATGTGTTTTTGGAGTTTTAGCGCTGGAGAGCGAGCCAGTTGACCCCAGATTATAGGGCAGTGAACCACCACTCTCAGGGCGTTGGCTCGGCAGCTTTGGACATGAGCTGATCGCTGAAAAGCTCAACCATCCTTTGGCCCAGCGCCCTAACCGATGTGGCGATCGCTGTCTCAGGTCTTCTGGGGCTGGGTAGGGAAGGTAATCGCCTTGGGCTGGCTGAGGTGCTGAACTAGATCTGTTTGCACCTGGTGGTAGAGGTCATCGCTTTCGCCCTTGAGGGCGATCACGCCGTAGACCTGCACCGCTTCCTGCTCGCGTCCGGCCAAAAAGTGGGTGCCGTGGTCGACGGTCACAATGTGGTCTTTCACCAGGTCGTAGCAGGGCTGGGTAATCAAAATATCGGTGCCGATCAGTTTGGTCAGCCCTTCAATGCGGCTGGCCACGTTTACGGTGTCGCCAATGGCGGTGTACTCCAGCCGCTGCACCGACCCCACGTTGCCCACCACCAGCTCACCGTAGCTAATGCCAATGCCGTTGAAAAGCGGCGGCAGCCCCTGGGCCTCAAGCGTGGTACGCAGAGTCGCTAAAACCTTTCGCATCGCCAATGCAGCAGATACAGCCCCCAGAGCATCTTGCTCTGGCCCCAGAGATGTAGGCGCGCCAAACTCGGCCATCACCGCATCGCCAATGAACTTGTCGATGGTGCCCCGGTACTCCAGAATGGCGGCCACCATCACATCGAGATAGGTATTGAGCAGGCTGACGGTTTCTTCGGCCCCGAGCTGGTACGAAATGCGGCTAAAGCCGCGAATGTCTGAAAACAGCACCGCCGCCTGAAACCGCTGCCCCACGGTAAGACTGGTAAAGTCTTCGGGCTGATTGAGAATTTCTTGGGCCACCGAGGGGGCCACGTAGCGCTCCAGGGTGCGGCGCAGGCGCTGTTCCTCCAACCGGTTGCTAACGGCCCCAGTCGCGATGTAGGTGACGCCGCCCATGCCCAGGCAGGCAACGGGGATCGCTACGGGCACCAGGCGATCGCGGTGCACCATCAGCAGGTAGGCCAGCGCTCCCCAGGTGGCGATCGCGGCCAAAAAGCCCACCAGCCTGGGCACGGGTTGAGTAAATCGATAGCCCAGCCCCAGCCCAATCGCACCGATCGCGATCGCCGTCAATAGCCCCTGCGCTAGAGGATTGGGTACCGCCACACCAAGGGTTTTGCCCTCCATTAGCGCGGCCAGAGCGTGGGCGTGAATTTCAACCCCCGGCATGGTGTTGTCGATGGGGGTACGCTTGCGATCCTGAAACGACTCGGCCATCGGGCCAATCAGCACAATTTTGCCCTCAAACTGGTCGGCAATCAGGGGCCAGTTGGTGGGGTCGAGCACCTGCACAAACGACACCACCGGAAACGTGCCCGCCGGGCCGTAGAAAAAGAGATCCTGGCTCTGGCGAACGGGCGGGGGGTAGTCGGCGGCGGCCAGGGCCGCTCGGGCCAGGGAGGGCAAACCATCGGCAAAGCCGTGGGTTTGGCGCAGGGTTTCAATGCCGCGATCGGGGAAAGTGCGGTACTTGCCGTCCACGTCGGCCTCCAGGTTAATCAGCCCCACTTGAGACTGGCTGCTGTAGACCGGCTCTAGCAGGCTGGTGAATAGGCCAAAGTCGCTGCTCGATACGTCGTAGGCGGCGGCCAGGGCCACGCGATCGCCCCACCGGGCCAGGGTTTCCTCTAGGGCCGCATCGTCGGCGGGGCCGTAGCCGCTGGGGTCTACCAGCAGCACATCAATCACCACCGCCTTAGCCCCAGCGGCCATTAGCTGCTCAATCGCCTGGGCGTAGGCCTGCCGCTGCCAGGGCCAGATCTCTAGGGGGGCCAAAAAGGGATAGCGCTCTGGGTCGGCCCGGTACAGATCGCCCTGGCTGAGGGAGTATTCGTCAATGCCCAAAATCACGATTTCCTCAGGGGGCGGCACTGCCCCCCGCAGCCGCAGCAAAAACGACTGAGCCTGTCCCTCAATCAGCACAATCCACGGATGCTGGGAGGTGAGGGCGATCGCGCCAAACACGGCCCAGCTCACCATCAGCCCGTGCCCCAGCTGAACCAGGCGACGGTAGGACTTAACCACGGCAACTCTTCCTTGAGATCACGACCGCCCCTCTAGAACGGAAAGGGAAAACGAATGGGCGGACTGGGGATCGACGGCACCCAGTAGTAGGGCAACGGCACCCCAGGGAATAGCTGCTCAAAGGACCGTCGCAGGTTGGCCATACCCGGTATTTCCAGCACAAACCCCTCAATCAGCGGGCCTTCCAGCAGGTCAATAAAGTCTTCTGGCGAGAGTGCCAGGATCACGGCCTCATCGTTGTCGGCATCGATAATCACCTGCTGCCCCTCCGCGATCGTCAGGGAGTCGTCTTCGCTAAAGTCTACGGTTTCTCCGTCGGCTTCCTCAACATTCTCCTCGGGCAAAGCAGAATCAGAGTCTACGTCGCTGCTCGGTGAGCCATCTTGCTTGAGCCCAGGCTGTGCGGCTACCAGAAGCCCCTCGACAGGCTTATTACCCAGGGAGCCCAGGGGATCTGTCGTGGGGCCGGGGGGTGGGCTTGTAGGCGGGGTAGATGGATTGGGCTCTAAGGGCAGCTCAAAGCCTGGACTGCCTGGCCCCGTGGTAGGTGGCTCAATGCCTGGGCTCGCCCCAGGGGAATTGATCTCAGGACTGGTACCTGGACTGGCGGGCGGCTCCGTTGGGTTGGCAAAGGGTACCACTGGGTCGGTGCCAGGTACCACCGGGTCGAGGGATGGATCGAGGGGGTTGAACTCGTCTGCCATTGGGTCAACCGTGACGGGGTTAAGGTTGCGCTCAACCACCACCTCACCCTCAAACACCTGAATAATGGTTTCGCCCGTGTCGGTCACCTCGATGGTATAAATTGTGCCGCGCACCCCAGCCACGGTGGAGGTCGAGCAGCCGTTGAGGGTGCCATTGACCAGCAGCGTGCCTCGGTTGAGTTGGGCACACTGCCCAACCACCAGACTGGAGTTGTGGGCCAGGCGAGCGACGGCTCCGTTGTTGAACCGCAGCGAGGTGCGGGCGGCCCGAGTTCTAACCTGCTGCCGCTGCTGGGCCACGCTGTTCACCTGGGCCGCGCGGTTTTGAATGTAAACCTGGTTGCTGTCTAAAATTTCGGTGACGGTGGCGGCAGAGCTGGTCTGCGCCTCGGCCTCGTACCCCGGCAGGGCCAGCAGCACACTGCCCGCCAGAGTGACCCCCATCAGCCCTACAAATCGTCCCCAACGGGTGCTAGATCTTAACCGAAACCCCTGTAGCAAAAAAGACGCCATCATAACTTCCACTGAGTTGCCTGATAAAATCTATACACAGGCAACCCTCCACATTCAGCAGAGATTGCGAAACTTAACCCATGTTTTTTCAGCTGAAGACGTCGGGCTGGTCGTCGTCATGTACTCGACCCAGGTGGGGCAGGGCAGCCGCCACCGCCTCAGGCGATTCGACAATCATCTGGAGCAGGTCGTAGGCTTCAATCTGCTTTCCGGTTTGGGTAGAAATTTGGTGGGCGTAGTAGCGCACCTGGGCCATAATGCGGGGCTCGGCCTGACGCAGGTACATGCACAGGCAGGCGCGGGCCTGGGCATCTGAATCGCGCCCTAAAAAGAAGGCCATGGCCGCCAGCAGGTGGCGTTCGTAGTCGGGCAGCGCTTGAGAATTGAGGGGCATATCGGGGGTGTGCAGAGTACCCCTATGACACTAGCTGTTGTGAGGTGGCGTTGAACTGGATTTTTTCTCGATTAAGGCGGTCTGTTCCAGAATCGTGAGCCAGGCGATCGAGAAACGCGATCACGTCGTCGTAGCCAAAGCGCATTTGGGGAATACCGTTGACGACCAGCACCCAGTGACCCTTGTCATAGACCAAATGCCAGCCTGCTTGAGACGGTCGAATCAGGTGCTGCTGATCGTCAGTCGTGCATTCAAAGCCCAAGGACGACGCGCGATCGAACAGCTTCTGCGGAATTCTCAGCACAATCTATCTCCCGATGAGTGAAGTTGCCTGTACTGACTAGAGTTGCACCCTGTAGCAGTTAACCAGGCTTTGCCGGGGTGAAGGGGCTTCTTAAGCGATCCTTCAGAATTGAGCCAGGAAAACCAATCGGGCGCTAGGCCCACGCCCAACGCCCGATCGCATCACTTGCTGCCAGTTTGGCTTAGCCAAAATCGCTAGCGATCGCCTGCCGCAGTGACCTCAACCTTCTCCACCACTTTTTCGGTAATCAGGCGTGACCCCTGCTTGCGGGTCAGGTAGTTGGCTCCCCACTGGGTCATCACCATCAGTTTGTTGTCAAACTCGATCAGGTAAAAGATGTGCACAAACAGCCACACAAACCAGGCCGGAAAGCCGGTGAGCTTAGCCCAGGGCAGGTTGACCACGGCGGCGTGACGGCCAATCACCGCCAGGCTGCCGCTGTCTTTGTACGCAAAGGGAGGCAGCGTTTCGGATTTAAGCCGCTTTTGAATTAGCCGGGCCACGTACTTGCCCTCCTGCATAGCGACCGGGGCAACGCCGGGCAGGGGGCGATCCTCCTGGTGGGCAAAGTGGGCCAGGTCGCCCACCACAAAAATATTGGGATAGGTCAGCAGGCTGAGGTCGTTGCTGACGATCACGCGGCCCGAGCGATCGCGCTCAGCTCCGGTGCGATCGGCCAGCAGCCCGCCCATGCCGGGGTCGCGCACCCCCGCCGCCCACAGCACCGTGCCCGCCTGCAGGGTAGTCAGCTGATCGCCCTGCCTCAGGGTGATTTGGTGGCCCGCAATATCGGTCACGAGCGACTGGGTCAGCACCTCAACCCCCAGTTTCTCCAGGTCGGCGTGGGCGCGGGCCGACAGCTCCGGCGGAAAGGGCGGCAGCACCCGGTCCATACCCTCGACCAGCAGAATGCGGCTGGCGGTGGTGTCGATGTGGCGAAAGTCGTTGCGCAGGGTGTGGTAGGCCAGCTCCGCCAGCGACCCGGCCAGTTCAACCCCGGTAGGGCCACCGCCCACAATCACAAAGGTGAGCAGGCTTTGCTTCAGCTCGGGGTCGCTGGTATTTTCTGCCTTCTCAAAAGCCGCAAAAATGCGCCGCCGCATCTCCAGCGCATCTTCTACGGTTTTGAGGCCGGGGGCTACGTCGGCCCAGTCATCGCGGCCGAAGTAGAAGTGGCTCATGCCCGTGGCCACAATCAGGCTGTCGTAGGGAATGGTGCGGCCGTCCTTGAGGCTGACCCGCTGCTGCTCGGGGTCAACATCGACCACCTCGCCCATCAGCACCCGAGTATTCTTTTGGGCGCTCAGCACGCCGCGCAGGGGGGAGGCAATATCGCCCGGCGAGAGCCCGCCCATGGCCACCTGGTACAGCAGCGGCTGAAACAGGTGAAAGTTACGCTTGTCGATCAGCGTCACTTCCACATCGGCGCGACCCAGTTGCTGGGCTGCATAGAGGCCGCCAAAGCCGCCCCCGATAATCACCACCTGGGGTTTACCAGGGGTAACCGGCGGCACATCAACGGTGGAAGCAGCATCTTCAAGAACCACGTTTGAGGCCATAGCGGTGGAGTCGAGGGGACGTTGAACGGTCTGCATGACAATACCGAGGAAGCAAGTTGTTACTTTTTGTTATAAAACACAATACCGCTAAATACTGTGCGCTGTGCTATATCCCTGCAACCTGGCTAAGGCCTGACCAAGATTGCACCAAGAGGTTGCTGGGGGGTGTTGCTGGTAGGGGTTGGGCTGGTAGATTAGAAGATCCGGTTTTAGCACCTGTCCTAGGCGTTTTCGCGATGAAATAGCCCCAGAAACAGCCCCAGGTGGCGTTCTGGAGTGATGGAATTAGGACTAAAATTTGGAGAACTTTAATACCCCCAGGCTGGTTTCTTAACACCCAGGACGTAACCGGAGTGGCTAGACCAGGCCGCAATGCCCGTAGGGAAGGGCTCAACCCTCGCAGGGAGGCGAACGACAACACTATGGCGCTGATCGTACAGAAATATGGGGGCACCTCCGTAGGCACCGTGGAGCGCATTCAGGCGGTGGCTCAGCGGGTCAAGGCGACGGTACAGGCCGGCAACTCGGTAGTGGTCGTGGTTTCGGCTATGGGCAAAACCACCGACGGCCTGGTAAAACTGGCCGCCGATATTACCAACCAGCCCAGCCGCCGCGAGATGGACATGCTGCTGTCGACGGGCGAGCAGGTCTCCATTGCGCTGCTGACCATGGCCCTGCACGCCCAGGGGCAGGAGGCGATTTCGCTGACCGGGGCGCAAGTGGGTATTGTCACCGAGGCCGAGCACACCCGCGCCCGCATTCTGAAGATCAAAACCGATCGCCTGCAGCGTCACCTCAGCGAAGGCAAGGTAATTGTAGTGGCGGGGTTTCAGGGCATTAGCCAGACCTCCGATCTCGAAATTACTACCCTGGGCCGGGGCGGCTCCGACACCTCGGCGGTGGCCCTGGCGGCGGCGCTGGGGGCAGAAAAGTGCGAAATCTACACCGATGTGCCTGGAATTCTCACCACCGACCCACGTCTGGTGCCCGAGGCCCAGCTGATGGAGGAGATCACCAGCGACGAAATGCTGGAGCTGGCCAGTTTGGGAGCCAAGGTGCTGCACCCCCGAGCGGTGGAGATTGCCCGCAACTACGGCGTCACGCTGGTGGTGCGATCGAGCTGGACCGACGAGCCCGGCACCCGCGTGATCTCGCCCCGGCCCCAGCCGCGACCGCTGGAGGGGCTAGAGCTGGCCCACCCGGTGGATGCCGTCGAGTTTGACACCGATCAGGCTAAGGTGGCGCTGCTGCGCATCCCCGATCGCCCCGGCATTGCGGCCCGGCTGTTTGGCGAACTGGCTACCCAGGCGCTGAATGTCGATTTAATCATTCAATCCATCCACGAGGGCAACACCAACGACATTGCCTTCACCATGGTGAAGGCAAATTTGGCCAAGGCCGAGGCGGTGGCCGAGGCGATTGGCCCGGCCCTGCGCAGCAACCCCACCGACACCACCCAGGCCGAGGTGATGGTCGACCAGCGAATGGCCAAGATCAGCATTGCCGGAGCAGGCATGATTGGTCGGCCGGGGGTGGCCGCCAAGATGTTTTCGTCGCTGGCAGCGGCGGGGATCAACATTCAGCTGATCTCTACCTCGGAGGTGAAGGTGAGCTGCACCATTGATGTGGACGACTGCGATCGCGCCATTGCGGTTTTGTGCGAGGCCTTTGAGGTCACCTCCTCGCCCGTGCCCCAGGGTGATTCGCCCACGACTAGCGCTCCAGCCCCGGAGGTGCGCGGGGCCGCCCTCGATATCAAGCAGGCCCGCGTCGCCATTCGCCACGTGCCCGATCGCCCCGGTATGGCGGCCAAAATCTTTCAGCTGCTGGCCACCCACGGCGTCAGCGTCGATATGATTATTCAGTCGCAGCGCTGTCGCCTGGTCAACGGGCAGGGCACCCGCGACATTGCCTTCACCGTGGCCCAGGCCGATGCCCAAACCGCCAAAGCCGTCGTTGAGTCTGCCGCTGCCGAACTGGGCTTTGGAGATGTGGCGGTGGATGAGGCCATTGCCAAGGTCAGCGTCGTTGGCACGGGCATGATCTACGCCCCTGGCGTGGCCGCCCGCATGTTCAAGGCGCTGTCAGAGCAGGGGATCAACCTGCAAATGATTGCCACCTCAGAGATCAAAATTAGCTGCGTGGTGGCTGAGACAGAGGGCGTTACGGCCCTGCGAGCGGTGCACAATGCTTTCGGCCTGGCCGGGCTTAAGCGCACGGTAGTGCCTGCCTAGCAGGCGGCCGCAGGGCGCTGCAGAGCGGTTAGCCAACTCAAAAACACCGCTGGTATCCACCGGTGCCTTTCCCCCTAGGGGGAAGAATTGATCGTTAGCTACGGAACACGACTGCGGGGTCGGCCTTGGGGCAGAGTTTAGAAGTGAGCAGCCACGTTAGGCTTTGGTGGATACGGTTTCCTGGGAGCCCACTGGCTTGATGCGAAACTTGACCAGATTGGCCAACTCCTGCAGCTGGTGAATGGCCTCGGCCCCTTCCAGCTTCATCAGCTCGCGATCGTCGCGCATCTCGGTCCAGGTGATGCCGTAGTCGGACACCAAAAAGCGAATCAGGTGGTCATCGCCCAGGCTCACCATAAAGGACGCACTGTTGAGCTGGCCACCGCAGGTGTAGCAGGATGCGAGATAGCCCATATCCTCAAGCACTGTGGCCAGCGCTTGCAGATTCATGACCAGATCCCTAACAAATTGACGGTGCTGCTCGGCTAATCGGACAAACATAACGACACTCCTCGTTACTCATAGAGATTGTAGCCTAAAAATTAATTAATTCTTAAGATGTTGGCTAAGGTGCTTATTTTCTGCTTTCCTAACTCGTCCATATTAACGATCTCCGCCGCAAATACGCCTCTTCTCAACGATAATCAAACGTCTAACGGTTGCTCTACAGCCACGAAAGCAGGCTGGGAAAGCATTCTGTAGATTGTGAAAACTTGAAAACTTGTGCGTTTTAACGTGAAGGCTGCTTATGGATCCCTCCTTTGGCGCACCCACAGGTCAAGGCACAACGATTTAGGGTAAGCACTAACCCCGGGTCAATCGGTAGCTGTCACCACTAAATGAGCGTTCCGGGCCATAATGTCATCCAATCTTAAGGAATCTGGTTAGGAATCCACAGGAGCCAAATCAGGGGACTTAAGCCTCCAGGTGTGGTCTTCGTTGAGTTCGAGGGTGGTCTGGTGGTAGTCATGGAGCGACTCGCGGTGGCCGACGCTGACAAAGGTGGTGCCAGTGTGGCGCAGATGGTCGTAGAGTTTGGCTTCATTGGCCAGATCGAGGGCGCTGGTGGCCTCATCGAGAATGGCAAACTTGGGCTGATTGAGCAGAATGCGGGCAAAGGTGAGTCGCTGCTGCTCGCCCAAGGACAGTACGTCACCCCATTCTTCAACGGTGTCAAAGCCGCCAAAGCGATCGGCCAAATCGGCTAGGTTTACCGTTGCTAGGGCGGCTTGCAGGGCAGCATCGTCTACGTCCTGGTGGGTGTGGGGGTAGAGCAGCTGATCCCGCAGGGAGCCGAGAATCATGTAGGGCTTTTGGGGCAAAAACAAAATGTCGTCGAGGTCGGGGCGGTGGATGGTGCCGCTGCCGGAGTGCCACAGGCCCGCGATCGCCCGCAGTAGAGAGCTTTTGCCGCAGCCGCTTGGCCCCACGATTAGCAGCCCGCTCTGGTCAGGCACCGCTATGGATAGGTTTTCGACCAGGGTGCGCTGGTAGTTGGGGGTTTGCAGCGTAAAGCCTTCCAGCGCCAGGGAGTCGGCGGTGGCAATGGCGATTTTGGGTTGGTCGGCAATCCCTGGCTCAGCACCCTCTAGCTCGGTGCTCTCTGGCTCGGTGCTCTCTGGCTCGGTGCTCTCTGGCTCGGTGTTCTTGGGCTCGGTGTTCTTGGGCTCGGAGGATGCCGTGCTGGCGGCCTCTGTCTGCATAGCGTCTTTAGTGGCGGCTGGTTTGGCAGGCTCGATTTCGGCGTGGTTGAGCGCTCCGGCAAAGCCGTAGAGGCGATCGATGCCGGCCCCAAAGGAGGTCAGCTCTGAGAACCGGGCCACTACCACGTTGAGCGAAAAGAACACCCGCACAAACGCCCCCTGGGCCTCGGAGACTTTGCCCACTTCGAGATCGCCCGCGAATACGGCAGGCGCAACTACAATCGCGGGCAGCACAAAGGGAATGAACTCGTAGGCGTTGGTCAAAACGTTGAGGTTGAGTTCCCAAATAATCAGCCGTTTGAAGTTTTCAAAGGCGGCCATGAAGCGGTTGTTGACCTGGTTGGCCTCCTGGGCTTCGCCGCGGTAGAAGGCGATCGCTTCGGCGTTTTCGCGAATGCGCACCAGGCTAAAGCGAAAGTTGGCCTCCCGCTTGAGTTGCTCAAAGTTGAGCCGCACCAGGGGCTGACCAAACACCAGCACCGTGACCAGGGTGCCCACCACGGCGTAGAGCACCAGAAAGCCCACCAGCGACTTCGAGATGCCCCACAGCACGCTGCTAAAGGCAATCACCTGGAGCACCGAGCTGACCACCACCAGCAGCAGCGCCAGGGACTGCTGGGTAAAGTTTTTGACATCTTCGGCAATCCGCTGGTCGGGGTTGTCAATGTCGGGCTGAAACTGCTGAATGTCGTAAAAGGCGCGATCGCGGAAGTAGTCGCCCACAAACCGCCCGGTCAGCCAGCGCCGCCACTCTAGCCCCAGGCGCTTTTGCAGGTAGTCGTAACCCGCCAGCAGCGGCGCGTAGGCCACCAGCACGCCGATGAACACCAGCACCGTTTCCCAAAAGCGGGCTTCATCTTTGGCCGACAGGGCCGAGATCAGCACGCCGCGTTTGTTGTTGAGCACCACGCTGAGGCCGGTATAGCCCAGCAAAAACACCGCAATCAGCAGCAGCAGGCCCCCGGCTTTCCACTTTTCGTCGCCAAACCAGTACGATTTTGCGATCGCCCAAAACCGTCTGAACCCCGTCAGGTTAAATCGTTCCATGCCGGTGCTGCGTCTCCCGCTGTGCAAAGGGTGCTGGGGAGATCTTACAAAAGTTAACCCTTTTGTGCAGCAGCGGGTCTGCTTCAACCCCGATTGGCTCTGCAAAAACCGCGCCGCTTACCTTGCCAAACTAATTACACCGCCTGACAGCCGCCCGTAGTACAAAGAGGGGAGCCTGCATTCTAGGACTGCCCTTATGTCCGTTATTTACGAGGTCGAGCACGTTACCCGCTACCGCTACGCCAAGCCGGTTACCTTTGGCCTCCATCGGGCCGTGTTTTTGCCCCGAGGCAGCTACAGCGGCCGGTTGCTGAGCTATTCTCTTGACCTCAATGTACCGGCGAAAGTGCACTGGGTCAGCGATACGCTCTCGAATAATGTGGCGGTGATTGAGGTGAAGGAGCCCGCCCAGGAGCTAACGGTGACCTGTCGCTTTCAGGGCGAACACTTTGGCACCCGCAGCATCGAAGCCTTTCCCCTCGACCCCAGGGCCAACGAGGTGCCGGTGCAGTACACCCCCGACGAATGGACCGATTTGGCGGTTTACCTCAGGCCCCACGCCGAAGACCCCGACGGCTCGGTGGCGGCCTGGGCGAAGCACTTTGTGGGGGGCGATCGCGATGGCACCAGCGACGTGCTGAGCCGGATTATGAACACCATTCGCGATACTCTGACCTACCGGAGCCGCGAAGAAGAAGGTACCCAGCCCCCCGGTGAAACCCTGCGGCTAAAATCGGGCACCTGCCGCGACTACGCCTGGCTGATGATCGAAACCCTGCGGCGGCTGGGATTTGCCTGTCGGTTTGTGTCGGGCTATCTCTACGACTCAGCTCTCGACGGCGGCGATGTGGGCATGACCGGGTCTGGGGCCACCCACGCCTGGCTGCAGGTATACCTGCCGGGGGCCGGCTGGCTGGTGTACGACCCCACCAACCGCATTACCGAGGGGTTTGATCTGATTGCGGTGGCGATCGCGCGGCACCCCGGCCAGGCCATTCCGCTGGCCGGGTCGTGGTTTGGCAATGCCGACGACTACCTGGGCATGGAGGTGTCAGTAGCGGTGCGCAAACTGGGCAGCATCCCAGAGTTTGCCTAAAAAATCTAAGATCGCCAATAGTTCGGCAAGCTCACTACAAGTCCAAAACCCAAAATGGATATCAGCGCCCCAGCCGGTTAGGAATGTCGGCACAGCCGCCGGGAACCGTGGCGCGGGTGCCCTCGCCGCCCCAGGCGCAGACGTAGCGGCGCTGCTCCTCCGACAGACGGTAGACCCCGCTCAGGTTAGCACCCTCGACTACGGCCCCAGTGTTGACCCCGGTAGCATAGTCGGGAGCACCCGTGCGGGTGCGGGGGGTGGCGGTGTCTACGCTGCCGTAGAACAGCCGCGCCTCCATCAGGTCGGCCCCTGAGAGGTTGGCCTGATACAGAATGGCCCTAGCAAAGTTGGTGCGCACCAGGTCGGCCCGGCGCAGATCGGCTCGAATCAGGTTGGTCTCGCTGAGGTCGGCCCAGCGCAGGTCGGTGCCCGACAGGTCGGCAGCGGCCAGCATGGCCCCTAAATCGATCACGCGGGTGCCGTTGAGCCGGTCTTCTTCGTAACCGCCCCGACCGTCTAGAATGGCTCGGCCCAGGCGATTGTCACGCCGCAGCGGGGTGAGCAGTTTAGATCGCGACAAAAACCGAATCACCTTGGCCTTGCCGCCCGCATCGACGCTGCCCAAAATAGCGGCGGTGCGAGCCTCGGCAATGATGCGCTCCTGGGGCCAGTCTTCGAGCAGTCCTTCCTCATCGAGCACCAGCTCTGAGATACCCTGAAAGAACGCGTCGATGGTCTGCTGCTGGGTGATTAGGTTTTGCTGGCGGGTCAAATCGCGGGAAATAACGTACTGCCGCCAGGCCACAAACAGAGCCAAAAAGGCAATAAAAATTTGCCCGAGCGCCCCCAGAAAATCGCCCAGGGCACCGAGAATATCCCACCGCAGGGTCAGGCCCCAAACCAAAATGGCGCGGTTGATGCCGGTGATGTTCATCAGCCCCACAAGCCCAGTTATCACGCCGGGAATGGCAATCAGCAGCGACTGCTGCCGGGGCGACAGTTCCCCCAGCACCTCCTGCAAAAAGGGCCACATCAGCCGCAGGGAGACGAGTGTGGCCACCAGCGACCCGGCTAGGGTAAGCCAAAAGCTGCCGGTAATTAGCCCCAACCCAATCACGGCTACCGACACAATGGTGATTGCGCTAGCCGAGGTCACCGCTGGGTCAACCAGAATAGGGCCAGCATTCGCGGGATCAGAGGGGTCGCGTTCGAAGCTCTGAGCCTGTGACCCAGGCGAGCTGTCGGGCAGATTGTCGCTGGTTGACGAGGCTGAGTGAAGTGGCGGGGTCAGCTTACCGATCGCAGCGTCAGCGCCATTGCCGGGGTCATGGGTGGAGTCGGTGGTTGGAGTCGGCGGCTGGGGCTGAGCAGGATTTGGGGGCGGTGAAGTCATAGCGAGCGGCAGCGGGCAAAAATGGGCTGACAAAACTAGATCGAACCCCTGACATCAATACAGCACGGGGCGAGTTGTCTGCTTTATTTAAGCACCTTAATCCTGGAATGGCCCCTAGAGCCCGTTGGCCCTGGCCAAAGTCGCCCCTGGCTAGTCGCCCTAGCCTATCGACGGTAGACTAATGGGGGTTTTGTGCGCCTTTTGAGGTGGGTTTAGGAGGTTAGCAACGGCAGCACTATGGTAGTTACTGGGTTAATTTTGCTGGCCGCGATCGCAATTCTGGGCTGGGGCTACCGTCGCGCCCAACCCTACGGCAGCGTAGGCATTTTGGCCTGGCTGCAGTCGGTGGTGCTGATGGGGCCGTGGCTATTGTTCTTTGGGCTGTTTGCCCTGGGCATTTACATCAACCTGGCCGGCGTGCTGGTGCTGGTGCTGGGGTCGACGGGCCTCTATATCTACCTAGGCCGACGGCTGCGCGACCTGGGCCAGGACATGCTCTCCACCCAGCGCCCGCTTCCAGCGACGGTTTCAGCGACAGAGGAGGCCAATCAGGCCGATCGCGAAAGCCTTGAACAGACCGACCAGCCTTCCCCCGCCCCCGGTGACACCGCAAAACTCTCTATTCCAGCTGAAGATTTAGCCCAAATTGAGGGCATTTTTGGCCTCGATACTTACTTTCGCACCGAAACTATCCCCTACGATCAGGGGGCGATTTTTCGCGGTAACCTGCGCGGCGAACCGGCGGCCACCCAGGCCCAGCTAGCGGCATCGCTGAAGGAACGGCTGGGCGATCGCTATCGCCTGTTTTTAGTCGAAAACCTGGAGCAAAAGCCCACCGTGGTCGTGCTGCCCGCCACCGCCGACCCGGTCAAAACCACCCCGGCCCAGTGGGCATTGGCAGGGGTACTGGCGATCGCCACCCTCTTTACCGGGCTAGAGGCCGGGGCCATTTTGCAGGGATTTGATCTGCTGCAAGACTTTTCCCGCTGGCGGGCGGCCCTGCCTTTTTTGGTAGCTCTACTGGTCATCCTCGGCACCCACGAAGCGGGGCACTGGGTTACCGCCCGCCGCTACAACATTCGCCTCAGCCCCCCTTTTCTCATTCCGGCCTGGCAAATTGGGGCCTTTGGTAGCCTCACCCGGTTCGAGTCGCTGCTGCCTAACCGCAGCGTGCTGTTCGACATTGCGCTGGCTGGCCCCGCTGCTGGCGGCCTGGTTTCCCTGGCCATGCTGCTGGGCGGGCTGCTGCTCTCGCACCCCGGCAGCGCCTTTCAGATTCCCTCTGGCTTCTTTCAGGGCTCAATACTGATCGGGGCGCTGGCTCGCGTGGTGCTCGGCTCAGCTCTACAGGAACCGCTGGTCGATATTCACCCGCTGACTATCATGGGCTGGCTTGGCCTGGTAATTACCGCCCTCAACCTCATGCCCGCTGGGCAGCTCGACGGTGGCCGCATGGTGCAGGGCATCTACGGGCGCAGAACCCTGAACCGCACGACCCTGTTTACCCTGGTGGTGCTGGCCCTGGTCGCGCTGGCGAACCCCCTCGCCCTCTACTGGGCGGCAGTCATTGTGTTTTTGCAGCGCACCCCCGAGCGCCCCTGCCTCAACGATATTTCTGAGCCCAACGACGCCCGCGCCGCCCTGGGGCTGCTGGCCCTGTTTCTGGCTTTGACCGTACTATTACCCCTTACACCTAGCCTCGCCGGTCGGCTCGGCATCGGGGGGTAGGCGGGTGATTGAGTGGGCGAGTAGGCGAGTGGTTGAGGGCCGAAAACCTACCCATCCACCCACCTACCCACTACGCTGCCGGCTCCACTCGAATCTCCTCCAGCCGCTGGGCCAGATAGGCCGCTGCCGTAATTGGCGGAAACTGGGGTACGCCCCCCGTGCGATCGACCAGGCTGTCGATGGGGGTCAAATCAACCTCCGGGCGAGGGTGCACAAAGAACGGCATCGACAGACGAGCCTGGCTGCTCGACTGGGGGTTGACAACCCGGTGGGTGATGCTCCTAAACAAACCATTAGTCAGGTTTTGCAGCATGTCGCCCGTATCGACCACAATTTGACCGGGGGTAGTCTGAACGGGTAGCCACTTGCCCTGCTGGGTCAAAATTTCGAGCCCTGGGGCGGTGGCCTCGCAGAGCAGGGTAATCAAGTTGATATCTTCGTGGGGGGCGGCCCTGAGGCTACCGGGAGGGGCCATTCCCACCGCAGGATAGTGGGCTAGACGCAGCACGGTATTGCCGCCGGTAGCCATCGCCACCAGCCAGTCTTGGGGCTGGCCTAGGTAGTCAGCACAGGCGGCCAGCAGCACTTCGGCGCAGGCCATGAGCTGCTGGTAGAGGCGCGTCATCACCGGGCGAAAGGAGGGCACCTCCTGGGGCCAGGGCGCATCGGAGGCACTCAAACTGTGGCGGTTGACATGCCAAAACTCCTTCAGGTCGGGAACGGTGTAGCCCTTGGCCTGCTCGCTGCCCAGCCTAGAAAAGCCCCCGGAGCCCTGCTGGAGGGGAGGGGTGTACCGGGCTTTGGCCGATTCCGGTAGGGCAAAGACCTCGGCGGCAACCTGATAGGCGCGCCGCACTACCTCGGGCGAAACCGGGTGCGGTTCGAGAATAAAGAACCCCACGGTCTCCAGGGCCTCACCCAGAGTAGCGATCGCCCGCTGCCGCGCCGCCGTTGTGCTGAGCAAATCAGGATAGGACACCACAGGAATGGCGGGCCGGGTCATGGCGTTGTCCTTAGGGACGATAAAACAGTTGGGTGGATTGTAGCAGCCTGGTCAACCCTAAATAGCCCCTGGCAACACTCCGTTGGCTTTAGATTTAGGGGAACTATAATTCAGCCCAGTCCCCTGCGGATGACCTCGCATAATGCGATAAGGTTGGGCTAACTGGTCTGTTTCGCCTCTTCTTGCTGTGACTACGCCTTCGACCCCCGATTTCAGCCCGGTACTACGCATTGGCCCTCAGGAATTAGCTACTACCGACGTAGTACCCCTGCTGCGCCGATACGGTCTGCTGCCCGCCCTGGTCAAAGAACTTGTGATTGACCAGGCCACCGCCGCTGTTGCCCTCACCCCAGAGCAGGCCACCCAGGCCGTAGACCAGTTTTTGCAGCTCAACCAGATCACCAGTCCTGAGCAGCGCCAGAACTTTTTAAACCAGCGAGGGCTAAGCGAAGCCGATCTGGCATTTTTAGGCGAACGGGCCCAAAAGCTGCAGCAGTACAAGCTCGACACCTGGGGCCCCAAGGTTGAATCTTATTTTTTGCAGCGCAAGAGTCACCTCGACCGGGTGCTCTATTCTCTGATTCGCACCCGAGAGGCTGGGCTGGCCCAGGAGCTTTTCTTTCGCATTCAAGATGACGGCCAGCCCTTTGCCGACCTGGCCCGACAGTACTCCGAAGGGCAGGAGGCCCAAACCGGCGGGCTGATTGGCCCTGTCGAGCTGTCGGTGCCGCATCCGGCCCTGTCAAGGATTCTGACCATCAGCCAGCCGGGGCAGCTGTGGCCTCCCACCCGAGTTGGCGAGTGGTTTGTGGTAGTGCGCCTGGAAAAGTTTTTGCCTGCCCGCCTCGATGACGCCACCCGTCAGCGGCTAACCGACGAACTCTTTAATACCTGGCTGCTAGAGCAGGTACAAACTGCGTTAAACGACAATGCTTCGGCGGAAACGGAGTAGCCCCCGAGGGAATTGAACGTTGCGGAATGTTGAGTGTTAGGTTCATACCTTTAGGGCAATTCCTAGCCCAGCGAACCTGGGAGATTTGATTTGAGCGCCTCCTAACCCCCAGCTCAGGATGTGGAACGTGAGTTTAGATCTACGGCAAGGTGGATTGGGCCGTCAATAGCTCATTCGTGCTGTTGTGTATGACGGCAGAAAACTTTAGATGGTGGCTTAAGGGTGGAGCAGACGGCGTGGAGTACCAGAGCGTTGGGGCAGCGATCGCATATTGTTCAAATAGCTCGTCCACCAAGCTCTGGTACATGGCCTGACGCAAATCGTCATTCACCCAATCGAGCACGTGGGGCACAACGACCCATACATCCCGCTCTTTCTGATTGACATCAATCCACCACGAATCAATAAATTCATAAATAGGTTCTTCAACAAAAAATACCCGCCGTTTTTGAGCATAATCACCCAGGGTACGTCGCGATCGCTGGCGAAGCCGTTCCCACCGCAAGTGGGAAAAATAAACTAAATCAGAGGTGCTGAACAGGTGGTCTTT
Organism: Nodosilinea sp. LEGE 06152; assembly: GCF_015207525.1. GTDB lineage: Bacteria > Cyanobacteriota > Cyanobacteriia > Phormidesmidales > Phormidesmidaceae > Nodosilinea. The sequence continues at coordinate 62,029 of NZ_JADEWR010000019.1, read as the reverse complement.
AGTTCTTGTAATTGACGGATGATGCTTCATTTGGGTGCTAGTTTTAATCACCACTCGCCTCTTTTTTCCTAATTGATGTCTTTCAAAGTAGCGTTACCTGCCCTTAATGACGACTGCTTTAAGAGGTATAGGACGCGTTCTCGCGGCAGAAAAGTGTTAAATAATGTATTGCTCCTAAAACCCGGTTTTATGAAGTAACGTAACACTAAAAATCTCAAGGTTTTGAGTGTTACGAAAAAGAAGGCTTGGCCCTGTTTGGCAACGGGTTTCAGAGCGGTGAAGAATCGACAAAAGCCTTTGTCTTGCCCCAGAAGAATCTGCTGTCTCTAAACGCGAACCCGATCGCACTCACGCAAATACTGAGCGATCGCCCGATCCAGATCGGGCAGCAAAACCCCCCGTTCGCTGCTGAGTACGCTGTAGGCGGGGCGGGGTGCCGCATAGCCAAAGCTGTCGATAGAGCAGGGTTGAACGGCGGCGGTATCCAGTCCGGCTAGCTGCGCCGTCTGGCGGGCCAGGTCGACCCAGGCGATCGCCCCTGGATTGGCCAGGTGCCAAATGCCCTGCTCGCCATCGATCAGCAGGTCGAGGCTGGCATGCACCAGGTCGGGCACATAGGTGGGAGACACGATCGCATCTTCTGCCGCTAAAAAGGGCTGTCCGGCCTTCAGGGTGCGCAGGGCAATGGTCAAGAAGTTGTAGTCATCCCAGGGGCCAAAGAACGCACTGGTGCGAATGACTAAAGAACTAGGGTGGTGGTGCAACACCCGCCGTTCCGCCTGGGCTTTGCTGTGGCCGTAGACGTTTAGCGGCGCGACGGGGTCGCTTTCCAGGTAGGGCTGCTGGCGATCGCCATCAAACACCAAATCCGAGGAAAAGGTGATCAGCCCAATATCGCGCTGCGCACAGTGCTTCGCCAAAACTGCGGCTCCGTCGGCATTAATGCTCAGGCACAGGTCAAACTCCCGCTCGGCATCGTCAACCCGTACGTAGCCTGCTGCGTTAACCACCGCCCAGGGCCGCAGGTCATTCAGCACCTGCTCAACCATAGTCGAGTTGGTAATGTCCATCTCCTGGCGGTTTAGCAGGTGGTAGGGAATGCCCCGCAGCTCACAGATGCGGGCAAAGGCTTGACCGAGGGTGCCGGTCGCTCCGGCGATCAGCAGGGTGGATGGGTGAAGGGGTGAAGGGGTGGATGGGTGGATGAGTGGATGAGTTTCCTTTTGCTCTATACCTGCTGTCTCATAGGCTAACTTCACTGGGTTTATGGTCTCTTCTGAGGTATGGCCGCAGGCCACGGGTGGATAGAGCAGGCGATCGCTCCGTTGCCACCAGCCGGGGACTTCCAGCAGCGGGTGGTTGTAGGGTTCGCCTTTGGAGAGGTGACGCAGCATGGTGGCGATCGCAGTGGAGCGGGGCTGGGGCGATCGCAGAATGCTGCTGCAGGGCGGGCGCACGTCAAACACGCCCGGTTCGTAAAAGCACTCGTCGCGGGTGACGAGGCTGTTCCAGTCGTAGGCTCCCAGGAGTGACCAGGCGGTGACGGCCCGCAGGTCTACCCCATCCTGGCGGAGCTGTTGGGCCGCATCCCAAATTTCTTTGAACCAGCGCAGTTGCTCCTCGCGGGTGCAGCCCAGGTGCACCTCGGTAATGGCGATCGGGCGCTGGTAGCGTTCCCAAACCTCCTTTAGCAGGGTATCGACGGGGCAAATCCCATCGCTGCAAACGCGCACCGCTTCCACATCGGCGTAGGCATGCTTACCGTTGCCGCCGTGGGTGTGGGGCGGGTAGCGATCGAGCCGTTCATCCAGAAAGCGATCGCTGGTTAGATAGCGGTTAATGCCAAAAATATCGGGCGGGCAGGGATGGTCGAGAAACCAGGCTAGGTCTGATTCATCGACTCCGTTTTGGCGCAAATAGCCCCATAGTTCATGGGTTTGGTCTATTCGGCCGCAGAGCAGATCAAAGGATAGCCATCGCCGCACGTTTTCAAAGGCAATTTGATAGCTCAACAGCGGCGTACCAAACGTCTTGCCCAAGTCTTCGGTCTGCACCAGCTTCGCCGCCGGATTAATGCGGCGAATGGCCTGCATGGATAGCGCCACAGCGCGACACTGATTGATCAAAGCTTGAAGAAAGCTGCGATCATCCTGGGCATGGGGGTACCAGTGCCCGTAGAGCCCGCTGAACCGGGCGGTAGTCAGGGGTTCGTTGACGGGGGTGTAATACTCCAGCCAGGGATAGCGGCTGGCCACGGCCTGGGCAAACTGCGCCAGGCCAGTCGCAAACTCCGGGTCTAGCAAGCTGGTGTGGGGCGGGCCGCTGCCGTGGTGCACCAGGCCCACAATCGGGCGAATGCCGAGATTGTCTAGGTAGGTCAATCGCTGGTCGGCCCAGCCCCAATCGGCCTGCTTGGGGCCGTTGGGGGCTGTGCGTTCCCACAGGACAGGGTAGCGAATGGCCTGGATACCTAAGTCGGCAAAGCAGTCGAGGTCTTCTATGCGGGTGTCGTGACCGTTGCGCTGGAGCTGATCAAAGTAGCGATCGCCCACCCGGTTAACGGTACATTCAACCCCACCCCACAGTTCTAGCTGGGGCGAAACCTGGTTTGCACTCATCACTCGCTCACCTTATTTAATTGGCGTTTAATGGGCATTTGGCTCAAGGGGCCAACGTGGTTAATGGGACTTACCGTTTTGTTCGGCTTTGCCTGCCGCCACGGGAGTAGCCGAACGGCCGGAGCCATTGCTGGAAGCAGCTGTGAAGGAGCGATTGCCATTGGACCCATTGGACCCATTGGACCCATTGGACCCATTGGACCCGTTAGATATTGGGGTGACGGGTTGCTTCGCCGGCAGGTCTTCCCTTGGGTGCCAGGTTGGGCGATCGGCCAGTTGGGCGTAGAGTGCCAACGCCTGAGCCACCACCTGATCCATGTTGTAGTACTTGTAGGTGGCGAGTCGTCCGACAAAGTGAACCCCCGGTTCGGCATCGGCTAAGGCTTTGTACTGCTTGTAGAGTTCGGCATTTTCGGGGCGCGGTACCGGATAGTAAGGGTCGCCCTCGGCCTGGGGATATTCGTAAACAATACTGGTTTTAGAATGTTCCTGCCCGGTCAAGTATTTGAACTCGGTGACTCGGGTGTAGAGGTGTTCGTTGGGATAGTTGATCACGGCCTGGGGCTGATGCACGTCCTCATTCAGAGTTTCATGCTTGAACTCAAGGGAGCGATAGGGCAGCTTGCCGTAGCAGTAATCAAAGAAGCCATCCACCGGGCCGGTGTAAATCATTTCCTTGTAGGGAATGATGTTCTGAATTTCCCGATAATCGGTGTTGAGCATGATGTTGATGTTGGGATGCGTCAACATCTGATCGAACATACGGGTGTAGCCGTGGAGCGGCATGGCCTGGTAGGTATCGGTGAAGTAGCGATCGTCCCGATTGGTGCGGGTGGGGACACGGGCGGTCACCGATTTATCCAGCTCGGAGGGATCAATGCCCCACTGTTTGCGAGTGTAGTTGCGGAAGAACTTTTCGTATAGCTCTCGCCCCACCTTGCTCACCACCACATCTTCGGAGGTGCGAATATAGTCTTTAGGCTCAGCCAGGGAAGCTAGAAATTCCTCAACCTCAAAGGCGGTTAGGTTCAAGCCGTACAGCTTATTGATGGTGTCTAAATTGATGGGGATCGGGACCAGTTGACCATCTACGCTGGCGAGTACGCGGTGTTCGTAGCGTCGCCATTCGGTAAAGAGCGACAGATATTCAAACACGTCGCGGGAGTTGGTGTGAAAAATGTGGGGGCCATATTTGTGCACCAAAATTCCGTCTTCGTTGTAATGATCGTAGGCATTACCACCAATGTGGTTACGAGTATCTACAATCAGAACTTTTTTATTCTGCTGACTGGCTAAGCGCTCTGCTAAAACACTGCCAGCAAATCCAGCACCAACAATTAAATAGTCGAACATGGGGCTACTCCTTGCGGTGAAAATTAGATCGCTAGCTGGTCTAGGTTGGCTGCGATCGCCGTTGGATACTTGGTCTTGGACGAAGTGGTTGTGGAAGGGGTGGTCTTGCGGGCATTGGCGGCGATCGCCTCCTCGATCCGGTCATTCATGGCTTGCCAGGTCAAATCCCAAGAGGTTTGAGCCAGAAAGGCATCAACTCGGTCGAGCCAGTCGGCAGGGGTTCGACCCTGGTCGAGGGCGGCGGCGATCGCCTCCACAAACTCCGGCACTGTATCGGCAATGTGAACCAGGTTCTCGTCGCCGTAGGGTCGCACCACATCCCGAATCGAGGTAGACACCACGGGTTTGCCAGCCGCCAGGTACTCGGGCGTTTTAGTGGGGCTAATGAACCGGGTCGATTCGTTGCGGGCAAAGGGCAACAGAGCCGCATCCCAACCGGCTAAATAGCTGGGCAATTCTGGATAGGATTTACCCCCTAAATAGTGAATGTTGGGATGCTGGGGTAAGGATGCCGGATCGATCTTGACGACCGGACCAACCATGACCAAGTGCCAGTCAGGCCGAGCCTGGGCAATTCCATCCAGCAATTCCAGATCCATGCGCTCGTCGATCACCCCGTAAAATCCCAAACGGGGATGGGGAATATCGGCCTGATCGGTCGGTTCTGGCAGGGCGCGTCGAGCCTGGGCAAAGTGAGCCGCCTCAATGCTGCTGGGGAAAGCGTGAACGCTCGAATGCTGGTGCCGTTTTGCTTCGTAGAGGCTGTGTCCACCCGTAAATACGAGATCGGCCAGCTTAAATAGCTGGGCTTCCCAGACTTGCAGTTGGGGATCAGCCCCTTTAAAGGCGGAAAGCTCGTCCATGCAGTCGTACACTACAGCGGAGGACGGCAAATGACGGGTAAAGGGTACCGCCATCGGGGTGTAATACCAGAGAATAGGCGTTTGAATTTGAGCTTCTGCAAACAGGTTGTCTAATAAACACTGCAGCTGAGGAATAAACTGCTCACCGCTCAATGTCTCAGATAGGTGAGGAACAACAATCCACACACCACTCTCACGCCGGCTAATGTCGAGCCAGGAGACCTGCTCAGGAACAACTATCGGCTCCTCTACGATAAAAACGCGGCGTGCCTGAGCACAACGGCTAAGCAGATGTTGAGGCCGCTGGTATACAAAATCCCACCGCAGATGGGAGAAGCAAATTAAGTCTGGTACTCCAGCTACTGGAGGTTCTAATTTCGCACCTTCAGGCCACTTCAACCCAATGGATAGATCGTTTTGCTCTGCATAGGGTTGATCACCAATCGAATTCTTATCAGACATTTTCTTGTTAAAATAGCTCTCTGAAATATAATGGGTCGACATTTTTCACCTCCCGACTACAGGTTTAGCAGGCTAATGTTTCCAAAACTGTGTTTTTTTGGGGCTAAAACACACACGGAATCCTAGGTAAAACTCCATGCTTTTCAAGCCAACCATTAAAACGACAATCAATTTTGTGAAAAATTATTTACTTTCACCCGCCACTTCAGATGTCACCGAAAATCTTTGGTGAGTGCTAACCCCTTCAGACTAGGGGGTTTGTTTCCATTAGGCGCATCTCTTTCGGTAGAAGTTTAGGAAACCAAAAGTAATGTGTCTACGTTATTTAAGCTGCCATTTTTGGGAGGTAGTGGCCCCAACAGGTCAACGAAGGTTGCCCCCTGCAGGAAGTTTGGTGATTTATCTGCGCTGAAGCGATGCGCTGGATGATCAACGGTTACAGCAGTTGCTAGAGCGCGGTCTTTCGCAAAGTGACTCGTGGTTTTCGCTTCCAATGGGAGGCAGACTCGTTCGCTCAAGTGCGATCGCTCATCGAGACAGCAAAACCGTCAAAAAGCCTTGCCTTCAATACCTCTTGTCGTTCCCTACTTTGCCCCAGATCGATTGGCTACTGAACCAGGCAATTACTTCTAGAGTTAGAGGAAGAAGCAGCTACTTTTTATTACTCTGTTGGGTTAAGTCCAGAAACTTGTTGGCAGCCTTTACTACGTAAAGGGTGAACGTAAACATCCGCATGTTGTAGCAAATCCGAATCGTATACACCTAGCTCTCAAAAGGCCCAACCGTTAGGAGCGAATAGATAATTTCTTGAGTTACATAATCTCCAAACGATCCTTGAAAATGCCATTCAAAATGTGGGAAGTACCATGCCTGAGCAATCGATGATTTTAGTGACGGGAGGGGCCGGGTATATTGGCTGCCATGCCGCTCTGGCTTTGCAGCAGGCCGGGTATGACGTACTGGTATTGGATAACTTATCGAATGGGCACCAGGAGCTGGTGGAGCAGGAATTGCAGGTAAAAGTGGTGGTGGGCGATATTAGCGATCGCCCCTTCCTCGATCGCCTTTTTTCCAACTACCCCATCACCGCCGTCATGCACTTTGCTGCCTACATTGCCGTAGGGGAATCGGTCACCGATCCCGGCAAGTATTACCGCAACAATGTGGCCGGAACCCTAACGCTTTTAGAGGCCATGGTGGCGGCTTCGGTAAAGCAACTGGTATTTTCGTCTACCTGTGCGCTGTATGGCACGCCCAAGTTTGTGCCCATCACCGAAGACCATCCCCAAGCACCCATGAGCCCCTACGCCACCAGCAAACAAATGGTGGAGCAGATGCTGGCCGATTTTGACGCAGCCTATGGGCTAAAGTCGGTGCGCTTTCGCTACTTCAACGCGGCAGGAGCCGACCCAGAAGGACGATTGGGCGAAGACCACGCACCGGAGACTCATCTGATTCCCCTGGTGCTGCTGGCGGCGCTGGGCAAGTTGCAGAGCATCGCCATCTTCGGCACAGATTATCCAACGCCCGATGGCACCTGCGTCCGCGACTATATTCACGTTGCGGATCTGGCCCAGGCCCACGTTTTGGGGTTGCAATATCTGCAAAACGGTGGTGACAGCGATGTATTTAATCTAGGCAACGGCAGCGGTTTTTCTGTGCGTGAAGTGATTGAAGCGGCTCGTCGGGTGGCACAGCGAGAGATTCAGGTGGTGGAGCGCGATCGCCGCCCCGGTGACCCACCCATTCTGGTTGGCAGCAGCGACAAAGCTCGCAGCATTCTGAATTGGCAACCCCAGTATGCCGATCTCGACAAAATTCTCACCCATGCCTGGCAATGGCACCAGAAACGACACGGGAGCGATCGCCCTTAGGTGATTTTCAGAAAAGAAGATACCAGCTTTAATTCAGCAGCTATGGCCGTTGTAGGGTGGGCACTGCCCACCACCTGGGCTTGAACGACCATCCTCTGGTGGAATGGGCCTCCTCGTCCGCTTACCATCGAACGGTCAGCACTACGGAGTCTTCTTCTGCTCGCCAAAAATGGGCGATGCCGGGTAGCCAGAGGGCATAGTCTCCTTGGGATGCCAGCACGGTTTCACCATCGGGAAACTGTAGGCAAAAGCGACCGCTAATTAGAACGGAGAGGGTCGTAGTTTCAGCCGGATCTGTCCATTCGGGGCGGCAGTCGCCTGCCTTGTGAACACCCCATTTCACTTCCACGGCCGAGGTGGCGCGGGGGCTGATGGATGGGGTGATAAACGATCCCACAAACCATCCTCGCCGTTCTTCCCCATCGCTGTAGGCATTACCCGTGGTTACGTTTGTTAGCATCCCAATACCCTGTTTCAGGCCAATTTCTTAAATCCCTTGCGGTGTCCAGGTTGGACCATGACAGCGAGGGCCTTCTGCGGTCCAGAGCAGCCGATCGACACACATCCGTCGTGCCGTCATCGCTGGATCCCAGGCGTGGTACACCATGTATTCCGTAGCCTGGTCAGGGTGCAGGGCGATCGAGTTGTGGCCGGGGCCTAAAACGTAGCCGGGATGCGATCGCAGCACCCGTGGCCCTTGCTCATTCCCGGCGTCTGAATATGGCCCCAGAACGTGATTGGCAACGCCATAGTCAACGCCATAGCTCTCCGTTTCCCACCGGCCACCGCTGTAGAAGCAGTAGTAGCGATCGCCATGCTTGCGCACGCAGGGGCCTTCTAGGGTATGCCAATCGTAGGTGCCGCCATACATGGGACGATCGGCCAAAAACCGCTGCCAATCGTGCCTGGCCCGCAGTACGACTCTGGGTTCTCCGGTAAGGGTGGTCATGGTTGAAAGGCGATCGACCACCAGGGCCGTGCCCGCCCGCACCCCCGCTTCTGTATCTAAAAAATCTTGGGAATAGAAGAGATACCACTGCCCATCGTCATCCTGAAACGGGCTGGGATCAATGGCAAACGCACAGGCATCGGGATCGACTAACGGCTCGCCGAAATCCTGAAAAGGCCCGAGGGGGTCAATACTGGTGGCGACCCGCAGCTGATGGTTTTTATCTCCATGTCCAACGGAGTAATAAAGATAGAAGATGCCTTCGTGGTAAGCCACTTCCGGTGCCCAAAAGTTATCCCCCAAAGCGGGATCGGGGCGCACTAAGGCATTTCCGGCAGGCTGCCACTGGATCAAATCCTTAGATGTCAGTAGTGGAAAGACTCGCTGCTTGTGCAGCTCATCCACTTCTCCAGCCGCTTCCGCTGGCCCAGTACCGATCGCATAATAAATCCTCTGGTACTGCCAGACAAACGGATCGGCAAAATACTCTGGGTAAACCGGATTGGTATAGGTTTGCGGAGCCATGCTTGAACCGAGGCTAAGGTTAGCGACCATCGGAAGTAGCGCTCAGCCACCACCTCCTTCGGTCGCTAACCTCGCACCCCTCGCGACTAATATTCGAACTTTACGTAGGTTTCCGTAGCGTTGTCGGACAGCCGTTCTACGGTGTTACACCGGAGCAACTGCTGCTGCTCTGGCGATAGCCCATTGTAATAGTCTTGCTCCAGGGTTAAATCTACCTTGTGGGTGTGAAGCCAGTGCATGACGTACCCCATCACCACCATGGGGCGAGGTTCAGGCGTGCGGTTGGGGGTGCCCCGGTGCAGGGCCAGGGGCGATCGCACCATCACGTCTCCCGGCTGCATGTGAAACTGCTCCATTGCAATTTCGCCCGCCCGAACTTTGACTAGCCCTTCTTCACGAGACATCACGTGGGTACCCCGCGCCATCTCAAAGGGGCCGTTGTCTGCCGTGACCTCCACCAGGGGAAAGTTGACCGCCAGCGCGTAGAGCGGGGTCACAATCTGGTCAGAAAACAGGGGGCGAAAGTCGCGGTGAATATCCTGATATTCCGACCCCTGCATGGGAATATCGGCAGCCAGCTGCACCAGCCTGTATTCCTGGTAAAAGACGCGATCGAGGATGCCGAGAATGGTTGGGTTGGCAAAAACGTCAGGGTTGGCAAAGGGAGCAACCCAGGGCAGGGTAACGTAGCCACGTGCGGTGCCTCTGGGCGCAACGCCGCCCGGCTGTTGCTGCCGCTGGTGAAATAGGGCATCAAAGGCGGCTTTCCATTCGTCAATCAGGGCGCGATCGAATAATCCGCGAATGATGCAAATTCCGTCTCGATTTAAGTCTGCTGCAAGTTGGTCTAAATCGGTCGTGCTAAACGTTGTTCCTTGAATGCTCTGAACCATTTTGCAATCCGCTGAATGAGGGAGTTAGGGATGACATCGTGCTGCTAAAGGTCGACAAGCAGAGCAAAATGTAGCCCTCGATGTATTTCTATTCTCCCCATTGGTAGAGGCGGAATGCCTGTGATTCTGCTGATTCTTCAAAAATCTCAATTTATTCTGCGTCAACCCTATTACCAGCAATTCTGGCGGTAGGGATATGGCCTGCGATGCTCCTACCGCAACGCAGATTCTGGAGACGAAGATTGAGCGAAAGCGTCCAATTCAACGGCATCATGGCTACAAAAAAGGCGCACGTCGTTGGGTTGGTCGCACGACAACTGCCATAGCCGATCCTGATTCTGTAGCCGAGCGGTGCGATCGACTTCCATCATCCACTGGTAAGCGCGCATTCCCGGTGTGCAGCGCCGCTGCGATGGGTTCATTTCATCCCGATAAAAATAGGCGTCTCCAGCGTGCAATAGCCAGCCCTCAGCGGTTTGAATGGCAATTCCCGCATGGCCGTGGGTGTGCCCCGCTAGAGGAATGAGCAGAATTTCTGGAGGCAATCCGGCCAAGTCGCGAACCGCCTCAAAGCCAAACCAGGGCTCGCCTGCCGCTGTGTAGTATTGCCACTGCTTAACCTCATCCCACTGATTGGGGCGATAGCGCCGACTGGCGATAAAACCCCGGCGATCGCGGGCTGTTTCCATCTCGCTCTGCATCACGTGCACGGTCGCTTCAGGGAAATCCTCTAGGCCACCGGCATGGTCAAAATCGAGGTGGGTCAAGACTATATGACGCACATCGCTGGGAGAAAATCCGAGGCGCTGAATTTGCTCGACGGCGGTGTATTTGCGAGCGAACTGAATGTTGTTGAAATGAATGAAAAATGGGCTGAGTCGCGAGTAGGGAGCTTCAACATCCTGTAAGCCAAAGCCAGTATCAATGAGCACCAGTTCGCGATCGGTTTCTATCAGCAGACAGTGGCAGACGAGGTGGGCGGTGAGGCCGCGACTGAAGCCATCAAAGAGCGATCCGCCGAGGGGACACATGCAGCCACAGTTGAGGTGATGAATGCGCATAAGCTTTTCTCCTGGTTGGTTACAAGGTTGAGCGGTTAGTGGCTAAAGTGCTGGCAGAGTCAGCGTCAATCGGCTCGGAAGCTGTCGTCTTCGAGGGGCGATGGTTGCTCGTCGGATGGCTTGATTTCGGTTGCGGCTGGCCCCGTGAAGAAACCCAATTTAATTTGATCCTCCAGAGTATTGAGCAGCAGATGAGCTTCTTCGATGGCCTCTTTGATGGCTCCTTCTATGGTTCCTTCTGTGAATGAATGTAGAGTTTCTAAGGGGTTTTGGGGCGATTCACTACTCATAGGAAATTAGCTTTAATACACGGTCTGAGGTGGGATTGGGAGTTAGGCGACCAGAATGCGACCGTTGTGTCCAGTGTGGTTGTACTGTTCGAGGGTGGAGCGGGCGATCGCATCCCCTTTTCCTTTGGCAACCAGGGCAACGCAGGCCCCGCCAAATCCGGCCCCGGTGAGGCGGGCACCAAAGACATCGGGGGTGTTTTGAAGAATATCTACTAGGGCATCGAGGGCGGGGACGGAAACTTCATAGTCATCCCGCAGGCTGGCGTGGGAGTCGTTCATCAGTTCCCCAAAGGCTTCGGCAGTAATGCCTTCCAGGGCTTTCAAAACCCGGTTGTTTTCAGTGATCACATGCCGAGCCCGCTGGCGCAGCGGGTCAGGTAACTGCTCGGCCTGCTGGGGATCGGTGATGTCGCGTAAGGCTTTAACACCCAGCTGCTTAGCTGCTGCTTCGCACTCGGCGCGGCGCTGGTTGTAGCCGCTGGTGGCGAGCGATCGCGCCACGCCACTGTCGATCACCACAATTTCGGCACCAGTAGGGAAGGGCAAAACCTGGCGATCGAGGGTGCGGGTATCGAGAAACAGCATGTGATCGGTGTCGGCTAGGCTAGAGGCCATCTGGTCAAGAATGCCGCAGCTCACCCCCGCATACTGAATCTCCGCCTGCTGGCCGAATTGGGCAATTTGCACATCGTCTAAGGGGAGGTGGAGGAGCGATCGCAACCCCCTCAAGGTGGCCACTTCCAGCGCGGCGCTGCTGGATAGCCCGGAACCGATGGGTACGGACGACGTGACGAAGATATTCAAGGGTGGAATGCTATGCCCAGCCGTTTCCAAAACGCGAATGCAGCCAGCAACGTAGCTGGCAAAGCCTTCGGGATTGGCCCCAGCGGGGTCGAGATCAACCTGCTCCTCTAATTCGGCGGAATAGAAATGGTGGCGACCATCGGGGCTGAAGCCGATGGCAACGGTGGTGTGTTGGGGAATGGCGGTGGGCAGCACAAAGCCATCGTTGTAGTCGGTGTGTTCACCCAGCAAATTCACTCGTCCGGGGGCACGGGCTTCAACTTCGGGGGCGGTATTGAAAATTTGCCTGTAGTCCATGATTAGCGCTCCAGGGGAATTGCTCGGAGTCGTCCGGCAATCTCCTGGTGGGGAAACTGAGGGTCAAAACTCAGATTCTCCAACTGATTGTCGGGGTGCAAAACAAAAGTATCCTCAATCTTTGCCCCTGGAATGCTGGGGTTCCAGGCCAGGGCCGTGGGAGCAGTCAGGCGATCGCCCGTCTCGGCGGTGGCGATCACCTCCCGTGCCCCATAGCCAGCGGTTCCCCCCTGGTGGTGTTCGCGAATTGCGTTGGGGTAGCCGTGCTGTTCGTAGGCGGTTGCCAACGCCTGAAAGATGGCATTCAGCGGCGTATCTACCTGGCAGCGATCCAGGGCAACGGCTTCAATCTCAGCAATGGTGCGATGGCGTTGCCGGTCTGATTCAGACAATTTCTCAAAGAAAACAAAGCGAGTCAGGCTCACAATCAGCCCGTGACCCCGCGCACAAAACACCAGCATCGCCTGTCGCCCCAGGGTTTCACCGCTGGGCAGGGGATGGCGATAGAGGGGTAGGCGGCGATCGCCCGCTGCCAGAGTCAGCGCCGGATGTAGCCCTCTAGCCCACATCGCTTCTGCCCCTGCCCCCGCCAGTTGATCTTCCGTCCAAGTGGGTTGGGCTCGGGTCAATACCTCGGTCATCGCTTCGCTGGCCAACCGTCCCACTTCGCGATAGCGATCCAGCTCGCTGGGCAACATGACCCATCGATGCTGAACGAGGGATGCAGGCAGGGCCGCTTCAGTAGAGCCTCCCGATGGCCTATCGCTCAATACCTGACCGCCCTGGGTCACTTCCTCTACAAAAGCTTGGCGCTCAGAACCCTGTGCCCACGGATTGACCTGAAGCTTGTAGGGCGAACCCTCCGGCAGTTCTTCATCCTTGAGCCGCTGGGCTTCAATTTCATCGGTTAGCACCCAGGCATCGGTGGGCGTCACCAGCACTTCAGCGACCCCTGTTTCAGCGGCCAGCAGCACGGTATTCGAGCCCCCAGCCGTTGCCCAGGCAAACCAGTCGGTTCCCCGCAGGCGAATTCCGGCAGCGTTCGTCTCCTGGAGCGTGTGCCGCAGAACGGCTAATTTTTCAGAAATTTCTTCTGAGCGATTCATGGCAAAAATTGCTCTGCTTAGTGGTCAATAGTGATTCATTGCTTAGGCGACTTCTGAAAAATAGTTTCCCTAATGGTGGGCAGTGCCCACTCTACGGCGGCTACAGTTGCTGAGTTGAAGTTAGTGTCTTCTTTCGGGAAAATCTCCTTATACAAAATCCGACATGGGAAACCCCGAATTCAAAACAGGCACCCCGTAGGGGCGTAGCGTGCTATGCCCCTACCAACTGGGCGTAGGCAGGTAGGATTCAGTATTAAACATGCGCAATTTGCTCAAGCTCAACGTTAACCGCCTGTAATTCCTTGGCTTTTTCTTCCGGCAGCGCGTCATTGGCAAACATTCCCGCCGCCAGCTCTGTGCCGGCTAAATACTTGAGCCTATCCGACGTGCGATAGGGCGGATAAAACTGGGCGTGCAGGTGCCATTCTGGGTGCGCTGCCCCATTCACCGGGGCCTGAAACCAGGCCATCAGGTAGGGAAACGGCCGCTGCCACAGGCCGTCATATTTCAGGGTCACCGTCTTGAGCGCTCTGGCTAGGCTCGTCCGCTGGTCGGGAGACAAATCCTGAAATGTGGCAACAGGTTGAATCGGGGCAATCCACACTTCATAGGGATAGCGAGCGCACACGGGAACAAAGGCGATCGCCCAGTCATCCCGATACAAAATCCGCTGATTGTCCTCAATCTCCGCCTGGATCAAATCCTGCAACAGCCCTCGCTGGTGCTGCTGATAGTACTCCCGCTGGCACTCCCCCATCCGCGCCGGAACCGGCGGCACAAAGGGATAAGCATAAATTTGGCCGTGGGGATGGTGTAGCGTCACCCCCACCTCGACCCCTTTGTTCTCAAAGGGCAGCACGTATTGAATTTGGGAGTGCTGACTGATGGCCTGGGTGCGATCGCCCCACACCTGAAACAGCAATTCAATATGATCCAGCGGCAGCGAACTCAGCGCCGCCTCCGGATTTTGGGTAAACACCACTACCTCGCAAGCACCATTGGCGGGCACCGTATCCACAATTTCACGCGGAGAATCCGCCGCTGATGGAATCAGCGACGGAAACCGATTTTCAAACACCGCAATGTCGTAGTTGCCCTGGGGCAGCTCCGTGGGAAACTGCGGGTCTTTGGTGGGGGCCAGCGGATTGTATTCTGGGGGCGGCATAAAGGTCCGCCCCTGGCGATGGCTGGCGTAGGCCACCCACTCCCCCCGCAGCGGATGCCAGCGGAGGTGAGGGTTGGCCTGGACCGGATCGCTGCTCGGACTAGGTGCGGTTATTCCCGCCGCAATGGGGAACCGGCTGTACAGGGTGAGGTTGCGCCCATCTGGCTTCAAGAGAATCTGAGAATGCATGTTCTATGTTGGCCTGCGCTATTTTTGCAGACTCCTGCAGCATAGACGGGGCATCCTCTCCCATTCCCCTACCCAAAGTGGCAGATGCGATCGCCCCAATGGGGAATTTGGGCGTGCGATCGATATATAACAGCCCGTTTGCCTCCTGAAAGGTATCCGTCAGCTGGGTATAGCAGAAACCGCTAAAAATCTCTACCTGATTCACCGTTTTCAGCAGCGCCGCATACTGTCGCTGAAACTCCAGCGCGTTGTCGGAGCGTGCATATCCCCAGGTATGGTTCTGCTCGTCGGGTTTGGTGCAGGCAATGCCGCCAAACTCTGTCAGCATGATCGGTTGCCCCTGGTGGGGGTAGCCGTCTAGAGTCAGAACCCGCCCGCCAGGGCGCTGGCGATCGAACAGATCGGCCAGCTTCACTTCAGGCCCATAGCGTTTAGCCAAACTATGGGATTGGGTGTCATAGTCGTGGATCGCCAAAATGTCGGTGGCCGTGCTTTCCCAGCCGTCATTTCCGATCACCGGACGAGTGGGGTCGAGGGTTTTGGTCAGGTGATACAGCGCCTGGACACAGTGACGGTGGGCCGGAGTGGCGGTCAAGTCAGGTACGCCCCACGACTCGTTAAAGGGCACCCAGACCACAATGCAGGGATGGCTGGCATCGCGCTCAATCACCTCGGTCCACTCTTTGGTCAGCCGTTCGACCGCCTTGGGGCTAAAGCGGTAGGCGCTGGGCATTTCTTCCCACACCAGCAGCCCCAGCACGTCGGCCCAGTAAAGGAAGCGAGGGTCTTCAATTTTCTGGTGCTTACGCACGCCGTTGAAGCCCATTTGCTTCACCAGTTCCACATCGCGGCGCAGGGCGTCATCGGAGGGGGCGGTCATCAGGGTGTCTTCCCAGTAGCCCTGGTCGAGCACCAGCCGCAGGTAGTAGGGATGCCCGTTGAGCATGAAGCGATCGCGCTGCACATTCACCGTCCGCATAGCGGTATAGGAAGTCACCTCATCCACCAGCTGCCCCTGGCACCAGAGCTGAATCTGGGCGTCGATCAGCGTCGGCTTCTCAGGGCTCCACAGCAGTTCGTTGCGGTAGTCGTCAATGCCGGGGTCAGAGAGAGCAATGCGGCGGTGAATTTCGCCGTTCAGCACCTCGTACATATCGTTGACCAGGAGCTGGTGGCCCACCGTCAGCCGCACCTTCAGGTGCATTTCCTTCTGCAGGTCGCCGGAGACAAACCCTTCAAAGCCAATCTCCCAGCGCTCAAAATGGGGGGTCCACTTGATGCGGTCAATATAGGTGGTAGGAACTTTTTCCAACCACACCGTTTGCCAAATACCGCTGGTCCGGGGATACCAGATGCTGTGGGGTTCTAGCTGCCAGTCCTGCTTACCCCGTGGTTTTGCCAGGTCGTGGGGGTCGTCCTCTGCCCAGAGAGTTACCGTCTGCTTACCATCGGGGCGCAGTACGGAAGTAATATCCATTGAAAAGGGGGTGTGCCCGCCCTCATGGTCAACCATGAACTGGCCGTTGACCCACACCCGCGCCCGGTAATCAACGGCTCCAAAGTGGAGCAGGACGCGGTTACCCTCTGCCGAGGCCTCAAACTCTCGCTCGTACCAGCAGTTTGGGTGAAACCCCTGGTCATGAATACCACTTCGGATAGATTCGGGAGCGAAGGGAACTTCGATATTCTGGTCCCACGCTGTAACATCACTGGGACGTGCGTAGCGCCCGTCGTCGTTGTAGGTAAACTTCCAAGTGCCATCCAGGGAAGTCCACTGAGAACGCTGTAGCTGAGGACGGGGGTAGGCTGAGCTTACCTGCGACTGAAGGTGGGGCGTTAAGTCGCAGGGATATTCATCTTCGAGGCATTTACCGAAGGACTTCATGGGGCTGTCTAACCAAACTTATTCTGTTAAGGATGCCCTCTTAGGGCTTCTTAACTAACTCTATTATCGCAGGTATTTAACGCTACGACCTGAAGTTTGATTCCTGATCCCACCCCCAAGAAACCCTACGCAGGCCGTCTTGCCGCAGGCCCAACAAGGCCAGCCCAAAACTGATAGCAAGCCTTTCCTTGAGTGATAGTAGTAGTGGGGTTACTGCCTCGACAGGTCTCTAACTAAGCTCGAAACCACCGCGCAGAGCTTGGTTTACCCTTTGGCAAAGCAGTCTAACGCATCCACCTGYCCTTCCTACAGTAGACACTGATCTTGTTGAGAAAGCCGTCAACGCTGTACGGATTCTCAACAGGATGAGTCCAATCGAGAACGTTTTCTGCTCCTTGGGCACGCTYAGTTGGGCAGGGAGTTGCCAGAGCCCGGCATAACCATCGTTTAAACAATAGAACAGACTGCTTTTAGCTGGTGGTTTTACGCACCAGCTTTACATTTCTCCTTTTATGTTCCTTAGAACGGAATGTCGTCATAGCTAGGAGCAGGTTCGGCCGCGCCGCTGGGGGCTTTGGCTTTCGCCGGTCGAGAGGCGGCGGGGCTGGGGGTAGCGGCAGGGGCTGCGGCCGCAGCGGGGGGAGCCATGGGCATGGTACCCAGGTCTCCTACGCTGTAGATGCGCTGTACGGTCATTTCTACCTGCTTTTCTTTGTAGCCCTCGGGGCGCTCGACCACATTCATAGCCAGACGCCCCTCTAGCAGCACCCGTTGGCCCGCCTGATACTGGGCCTGAATGTCTTGGGCTAAGTTCCCCCAGCCCACTACCTTCATTTGAGAAGACGGATCGCCTTCTTTAAGGCCCGGAAACTGCACCATAAACTCGGCCACGGGGGTTTGATTGTCAGAGGTATAGCGCAGCTGGGGCGACTGCACGATCTCGGCCATTAGCAGGCAATTGTTCATAGCAACACGGTCTCCTTGATAATCCCCTGCTCTTTCTCGATGAAGTTTTGCACATACTGCTGGTACTTAGCCAGGGTGGTGTCAAGCCACTCGCGGCTCTGGCTGTTGCCGTAGATGTGCACCAGCGGCTCGCCAGCATCGGGCAGCACCAGTACCCAGTCGTCAGGGTTGTCACCTAAAATTTTAACGCCATCGATGAGCTCCAGCCGCTCGGGGGAGTTCTCCTCGACCAGGTAACGCATTAGGGCACCCTTGACGGTCCAGGGGCAGCGCAGGGTTTGCATGCGGTAGGCCATACGGGGCAGCTCTGACCAGATTTGCTCCAGCGATCGCTCCTGTATGGTCAGCAGCTCAATCAGCTTGGCAATGCAGAACATGGCATCGAAGCCAGGGTGCAGCTCGGGGAAGATAAAGCCCATTTCGCCGCTGCCGCCGAGCACCACATTGGGGTTGGTTTGGCAGGCTTCCATTAGCGCGGTGGGGTTGGCTTTGGTGCGAATGACGTGACCGTCGTGGCGGCGGGCGATGTGCTCGATCGCCCCGGAGGTGTGCACGGGCACCACAATCGTGCCGCGCGGGTGGGTGGTCAGCATCATGTGCGACATCAGGGCGGTGAGCACCTCGCCGCGAATGGTGGTGCCGACCTCATCGACTAAGATCAGCTGCTCGCCGTTGGCCGAGACCTGCGCCCCAAAGGTGGCCCGCAGCGCCTGCACCACCTGACCCAGCTGCCCCAACATGATTTCACGCTCGTCGTTGGAGAGGGCCATCTGCCGCAGGCTAGCGTTGAGCACGACCGCATCGCAGTCGAACTTGCCCAGAATCTGCGGCAGCACGGCTCCGGAGACTGCATAGAGGTAGTCGATGACAATCTTGGCCTGGCTGTTAGTGACGGCCTCGATGTTGAGGTGCTTCTCAAAGGCGGTGATGTAGGTGGAGACGACTCCGGTGGGGTAGGTGACGGTGCCAATTTCGTGAATGGGCGATCGCCTGAGGTCTTCTTTAAAGTAGGCCCCCTCGATTTTCTTCTCTTTGCCCTTAGGAATGTCGATGCCGTGCTCGTCGAAGAACTCGATCAGCACGTAGTCGGGGCGGGCGGGGTGCAGGCGCACGTGAATGCCTCCGGCTACTCCCATCTGAGCCAGCACGCTGCGGGCCACCGGAATTGCCGTCGCCTCCAGGTTTTGGACATTGATACCCACCGACATGAGGCCGGCAATCAGCGATCGCGACACCATCCGCGAAATGCTGCGCTGGTCGCGCGAAACCGTAACGTGGGAGCCGGGCTTGAGGGTAGACCCGTAGGCTGCCCCCAGTTTGACGGCGAACTCGGGGGTAATGTCGATGTTGGCTAGCCCGGCCACCCCTCGCTGGCCAAATAGGTTGCGCTGGGCGGTGTTGCCCCAGATAAGGTTAATGTTCAACGTTGCACCTGACTCGATTTGCTTACTCGGCCAGACCCTTACGCCGGGGCTAATTTGCGCCTCTTCGCCCACCGTGGACAGGGGGCCAATCACCGCTCCCTCCAGCACGTGAGAGCGGCGATCGACCCGCGCTCCTCGGGCGATGGAGCAGGCCCGCAGGTGCGCCTCATCGCCCACAATGGCACCGTTCCAAACGATCGGTCGCTTGAGGTCGGCATCGCAGCCGATCGTGACATTGTCGCCAATCACGGTGCCCGGTTCGAGCACCGTACGAGCGCCAATGCGGCAGTTGTTGCCAATTATCACCGGCGGATTGATCTTAACCGTTGGATCTATCTGGGTATTCTCACCGATCCAAACGTCAGGAGATGTTTCCCGGTATGCATAATCGACCACAACTTTGCGGTGCAAGGCATCGTACTGCGCTTCGCGGTAGGCTTCCAGGTGGCCCACATCGCACCAGTAGCCGTCGGCAACGTAGCCAAACATGGGTTCGCCCTTCTCCAGCAGCAGCGGAAACAGATCCTTGGAGAAGTCGGACTCTTCGTTGACGGGCAAATAGTCGAGAACTTCGGGTTCGAGAATGTAGGTGCCGGTGTTGACCGTATCTGAAAAAATTTCGCTGGTGGAGGGCTTTTCTAAAAACCGCTGAATGCGCCCCTCGTTGTCGATAATAACCACCCCAAACTCGATCGGGTTGGGCACTCGGGTCAGTACCAGGGTGGCCTTAGAGCCATTTTGCTTGTGAAACGCGATCGCCGCCTTGAGGTCAAAGTCGGTCACGCTGTCGCCGCTAATGACTAAAAATGTGTCGTCTAGCAGGTCAGAAATATTTTTAACGCAGCCCGCCGTGCCCAGGGGTTGGTCTTCTTCGACGGCGTAGGTCATTTGCACGCCAAAGTCGCGCCCGTCGCTAAAGTAGTTGCGCATCACGTCGGGCAGGTAGTGGAGGGTCGCAATGATTTCGGTAATGCCGTTGCGCTTGAGCAGGTTAACAATGTGTTCAGCAATGGGGCGGTTGAGAATTGGCACCATTGGCTTGGGCAAGTCACAGGTCAGTGGCCGTAGACGAGTCCCTGAACCACCAGCCATAAGCACTGCACGCATATTGTCTCCTTCCTGCTTGAAAACATCTTCCTGATGGGAACCCCGCTCGATGGCGAGGCGTCAGCTCATCAATATTGAGTGGAATTGAACAGATCGCTCTGCCTCCGGATATATCGTCTTTGGATATATCTATTACTTTACCCCGGCATTGACCTGCTCGAGGATAGATTAGAGTAAATGTACCAAATCTATCTCTTCCGCAGGTGGGATATGTTTTGCGCCGCTGTATGCCTGAGTTTTCTCCAGCTTTAGAGGTCAACGCTAGGAAAATAGAGGCCTTGGCGGGCAACCAACCGAGAGCAAGGTTGGTATTGTAGAAGCATAGGCGACCCGGGTAGAAAGGAGCAGTGACTATGAGTACATTGATCGCGCTTTTGCTGGCTGGCATCTACGGCGGCGGGGCCTTTAAGTTTTGGACGGGGTTTAATCGCACCCACTTTACCGAGGGCAAGGTGAAGTTCACCCTGCTATGGCCGCTGTTTTTGGCCCTCAACAAGTCGTACCGCGAAAACTTTAGCCGAGCCCTAAAGGGATGAAAGGCGCAGGGACCAAAGACGATGGGAGGGGCCGCCTGCCCGCCGACCCCTCCCCCTGGGGAGCGCAGCTACAGGTTGTGGCCCGACGCTACGACCACGAATTTAGCGGCAAAGCCTTTGACCTGCCCCCCGAGGTCGAAGAAATGCCGGTGTTTCAGGACTGGATTGCGGGTACGCTGACGCCCCGCATCTCGACGCCCTTTTGGGAATCGGCCAAGCCCCGCAGGCGCGATCGCTGTCTCGACATTGGCTGCGGCATCAGCTTTTTGATCTATCCCTGGCGCGACTGGGAGGCCCTCTTTCACGGTCATGAGATTAGCCCTGTGGCCTGTCAGGCCCTAACCTCGCGAGGCCCACAGCTTAACTCCAAGCTGTTTAAAGGGGTCACCCAGGGCCCTGCCCACCGGCTAGAGTATGAGCCGCACTCGTTTGATATGGCGATCGCTACAGGCGTGAGCTGCTATTACCCCGCCGACTACTGGGCCACGGTGCTACAGCAGGTCAAAAAAATTCTCAAGCCCGGCGGTCTGTTTCTCTTTGATGCCCTCAACCCCGAGGCCGAGCTAGCGGAACCCTGGGCCATTCTCGAAACCTATCTGGGGGCCGAAGTGTATCTGGAGGCCCTCGATCGCTGGCCTGCCCTGGTGAAGACCGAAGGGGCACGGGTAGTCTCTAGCCGCGATTATGAGTTGTTTCGCCTGTTTAAGGTGAAGTGGGATGGGTAGATGGGTGGATGGGTAGGCGGGTGGATGGGTGGATGGGTGGATGGGCAGGCGGGTAGGCGGGTAGGTGGCGTTCTTGGATGAATAGTTAGAATTTTTGCTTCCCGCGACTCGTGGCTTTGGGGCTTCACATTTTTAAGCTTTGCGCTACTATTGGCGGCGATGTGGGGTTGGGAGTGGAGTTATGAAGTCGTCCATGCTGCTGTGCTTGGGGGTATTGCTGCTGGCCCTGGGTGGCTGCGATCGCAGCGCCAATACCAATGCGCCAGCGGAGGCTACCCTACCCAGCGAGGGGAGTGAGGATACCGCAGGTTCTAACGATGCACTGGGCGAGACCGTGGAAGACGGCGGCTTTCGTTCGACCCCGATCAACCCCGCCCGCACCGCTCAGCTGGTGACCCAGGGAGAGGGGTCGCAGGTCAATCTGCGATCGCAGCCCACCACTCAGTCCAGTGCCCAGGGCTACGGTCTCGGCGGTGATCAAATTACCCTGCTGCGTCTGGCCGAGGGTGAGGGCGGCTTTAGCTGGTACTACGTCAAGTTTGCTCAGTCTGAGGCGGAGGGCTGGGTGCGCGGCGACTTCATCGATACAACTGGGCAGGTGGCCAGCGCGGCTCCGGCCCCTGGCTCTGGGGTTGGCACCGGCTCCGAAATTAGCACTGGCCCCTGCGGCGACGGCAGCCGTCCCGAAGCCTTTTTTGAAACCAAATCGTTTGCGATTCACCTGTGCCAGACTCCCCAGGGTCTGAGCTACATCGGCATTGACAAAACCAACAACGAAACCCTGGCCACCGCCGACGTGCGCCAGGACCAGGGCACCTATATTGCCATCAACGGCAACTATCAGTACCACGTCAGCGATGACAATCTAGCTGTTTACCAGGTCACCAGCGGCAGCTACAGTCAGCTTGAGAATGAGGACGTGATTCGCCACGAGCGGTTTATGTATTGAGATGGGGAGACGGGGCGGCTAGGGGATGAATGAATGCAAAATTCAAAGTTGGGAATGCAAAATTTTGCACTTTGCACTTTGAATTTTGAACTTTGCACTCCCCCTTCCTCCCCTCCCCATCTATCGACCTAACCGGGCGGAATCTCATCCCGTGCGGGTGCTCGCTCCGGCAGATTCATATCCACTGGCTCCACCGCCTCGGGGTTTTCAATCGTGTAAGGATTTTCAGTCGCGTCGGGGGAACCCATTGGAGCCGCGCCGGGGGTGCCGACGGGGGTGACGCTGGGGCTGCCTACCGGGGCCACGGGCTGGGCCATCTCAGCATGTACAGTTTCGGTCATGCGGCGAATGAGTTCGCTGGCCCGGCCATCGTTGGTGGGGCGCTGCACCAGCAGTGCCAGGGTGTAGCGCTTGCCGTTGGGGACATCGACAAGGGCAACGTCGCCGAGCAGGCCGCCGATATCACCCGTTTTGTGGGCCGTTAGCGACTTGTCGCCAATTCCGGAGGGAATCAGGCTAATATTTTCGGTGCGCTGCATAATGCTGAGCAGGCGATCGCGCGATCGGGGTGTCAGCAGTCCGCCCTGATCGATCAGGGCCATGATCAGCGCCATGTCTTTGGCGCTAGTCGTATTGGTGCCGTCTAGGTCGGGCAGGGGATTGCGCAGCACCGTGTGCTCTAGCCCCCAGCCCGCAAAGGTCTGGTTGAGGGCCTCGATTCCCCCCAGGGCGGCAATCATCATGTTGGTAGCGGTGTTGTCGCTGGCCACAATCATACGGGTTGCCACGTCTAGAGCGGTGTATTCGTTGCCCACCGCCTCGCCGCGCAGGGTGCCCGAGCCGCCAGCCATGTACTCCTCCTGCAGCATAAGAGACTGGTTGAGGGCCATAGTGCCCGCGTCGACCTGCTGCAAAAAGGCAACCAGAATCGGCACTTTAATAGTGCTAGCCGCCGCCACTGGCTCAGCCCCGCCCAGGTCGACATACTGGCCCGAGTCGAGATCGACAGCAAAGGCAACGGGGGTAAGGCCAGGCGTAAGGGTGGCCAATTTCTCTAGCTCGCCCTTGAGATGGGCAATCTCGCTGGTGAGTCTGAGGTCAGCCACGGTGGTTGCCGCCCCGCCCTGCACTAGCGACCCAGCGGGTCGGGTCGCCTCGCGCGGGGCGGGGGTAGCACTGCCCGGAGATGCCACATTGCTGGGGCTGAGCACCGACAGCAGGGTGCCTGCGATCGCCGCCACCCCAACGCCCAAAATAATTAGTCGAATCAGGTAGAGCAGGGGCAAGGGTGGGTTGGCCAGCCGCCGTCGGGCCGTGGCTGCCCGCGATCGCCGACTGGGGGCCGCACCCTCGGGTGGAGCGCCCGACTCAGGAGCAAGGCTAGGATCTGGCACCAGCGTGCGGGCCGCCTGGGCCGCTGCCGTTGCCGGACCCAGCGGGCCGGTCTTCGACCAGCGCCGGGACTGAGGTCGCAAAGGCGTAACTTTGGAAGGTAATACGCCCGGAGGTAGGATAGCTTGGCCTGGGGGAACGGCTATGCCGCCGGAGTTAAGCGTGCTGGGATGAATGCTGTGGGGGTGCATTTGCAGCGGTGCGGCACCGGGCTGGGGCGATCGGGGTGGGGCCGGTGGTCGCTGGCGGCCAAACCCCTCTGGTCTAGTCGGTGGCTGAGGGGGCGAGACGGGGCCACGGTTGAAGGTGGGCAGCGAGGCGTTGCGGGCTGAGGGTCGGGGCACTGGCACTGGCACTGGTTCAGGTTCGATGGAAGCACCGCCAAAGTCAGGGGTGAGCTGCTGGTGCTGTCGCCACTGGTTGCGCCGCCGCGCCTCTGGGTTCGGACGCTGCAGGCGATCGCTGCCCCAAGCACTATCCGCCTCGCCCGGCAGGTGCAGCCCGCCGCGCCCGCCCCCAGGATCGGGGACCGACTCACCCCAGGGAGAATTGGTTTCGGGACGCCCGGAGGGGGCCGAAAATGGATTGCGATCGTCGTACTGTGCCATCTGACTCACTTCTGACTCACTCACGCCCTGTGTGCCTTCACCCGTCTGCCGCTGCTGTTCTATATCCTTGGCTTAGCTTTGGCCGGGGGCATTGTCTACGGCCCAGCTAACCTGCCGCAGAATGCCCCTAAGCATAGCCAATTCTTTACTATCTGGCCCAGCTCGATGCAGCAATCGCCGCAGTTTTGCCATCCGGCTGGCGGCGGTATGGGGGTAAAGATAACCGATTTTCAGCAAAACGATTTCTAAATCTCGATAAAACCCCTCTAACTGATCGAGGGAGGCCGAATGGCCCGCCACGGCGGCTGTTTCTACTGCGGGAAAGGCGGCCTCTAGCGCACCAGCCAGGGCATAGCGATGCAGCAGGTAGCTGCACACCGCCACCGCCTGGGCCAAATTGAGAGACGGATAGCGATCGCTGGCCGGAATCCGCACCCAGCGCTGGGCGTAGATCAGCTCATCGTTGCTCAGGCCGCGATCTTCGGGGCCAAAAATTAGGGCGGCGGCAAAGCGCTTTTCTGGCTCGGGGGGCAGCAGCCAGGGCAGCGCCACCTCGGGCAGCTCCAGCGGCTGGTCTTGGCGGTGCAGACGGCCGGTCGTGGCGATCGCCCGCTCACATCCCACCAGCGCCTCGGGCAGGGTAGCCACAACGGTTGCCGCCGCCAGCACATCGTCTCCGTGCACCGCCATACGTCGCGCCGCCTCATCCCCAGGCTCACACTGCGGATTTACCAGCACCAGGTGCCGCAGGCCCATGTTTTTCATCACCCGAGCTGCCGCACCCACGTTCAACGGCCCCGCTGGCTCAACCAGGACAATGCGGATGTGATCGAGCTGCCAGCTCAAAGCGCCTCATCCTCAAACCGATACCCTACCCCGGTCACAGTCTTGACGTAGGTGGGCTGCGATGAGTCGGGTTCAATTTTCTTGCGCAGGCGGGCGATGTGGGTATCGACCACGCGCTCGTCGCCAAAAAAGTCTTCGCCCCAGAGCTTTTCGATCAAGTGCTGGCGGCTCCACACGCGGCCGGGGTAGCTCATGAAGGTGGCCAGCAGATCGAACTCCAGGGGCGTTAGGTCGAGCTGTTCTGCATCGGCGGGGCCGCTCTGGCGGTGGGCGATCCGCTGGTCGAGGTCGAGGCTAAAGTGGGCAGTGCGGTAGGTCTGGGTGGGGGCCTCCTGGCTGTGGCGCAGGCTGCGGCGCAGTAGGGCGCGCACGCGGGCCACCAGCTCGCGGGGGCTAAAGGGTTTGACCAGGTAGTCGTCGGCCCCGGTAGACAGACCAATGATGCGATCGATTTCTTCGCCCCGCGCCGTCAGCATGAGAATATAGGGATCTTTGGCCCCTGGCCCCTGCCGAATCCGGGTGCAAACCTCTAGCCCGTCGAGCTTGGGCAGCATCACATCTAGAACAATGAGGTCGGGCTGGAGGGTCTGCTGGTAGCGCAGCGCCGTCTCGCCGTCTTCACAGACTTCGCAGGTAAAACCTTCTTTTTCTAAATAGAGCCGAATGAGCCGGGCAATTTCGGCTTCGTCTTCCACAATTAGAATCAGCACAGCGACCTGCTCACCCCCGCGTCACCCCAAGATATCTTGTTTCAGAATATCAACCTTGCACTAGCATACTCACTAAGCGGGCTTCAGCCAGGCCTTCAACAGGACAGGGCAGGATACGGGCGGAAAAACCATTGGGTCAATCCCGCTAACTGAGGCCGCCGAAAACGCTGACCCGGTCACTGCGCTAGGCCGTTTGCACGTTGAAGCATCACGTGGAGCATCACACGTTTGGGGCAATATCCATCGGTACCCTATGACCTCACTATCGTCGCCTACCACTACGTCGTCGCCTACTACTGTGGGCTTTGAGCCGCTTCAGCAGGCCTTTGCCAACTATCTGAAGGAGACCAATCTCTACCCTGGGCTCACCCGTCTGGGTTGCTCAGAGCGGGGTGGGCGACTGTTGCTGCTGGCCGAGCACGCAGCCCCCGAGGTCAACGAACCCAACGATTTGCTCAAGGAGCTAGAGTCGGCCTTTCGCGATCTGGTGCCTGCGGTGGGGCTGCCCGATGTCGCCTGGGCAATTGGGGGCGTGCTCTCGGTACGCATCTATTTGAAGCTGAAGGCGGCGGCCCAGCCCTACGCCATCCATACCTTCACCTGGCAACCGGAGGATGCGGTGAAAGTCGTCTTTCCGGCGGAGGCCGTTGCCGAGGGGCTCGCCCCTGAGGGGGTTCAGCCACCAGAGCAACTGTTGGATCAGCCGGGGCCTCCGGTAGTGGTCACAGAAGCGGGTGAGGCGATGCCCGTGCCTGCTAATCCAGCTGATTGGGATATTCATGACGCCGCTGCCCCCCAGGCAACAGCTGCCGACACCAGCGGCGATGGCGCTGATGGCGCTACGGCTGGGGTGGCTGGGCTGGGCTTTAGCGATGCGGCCCTGGCTCTGCCCGATACCGCCGTGCAGCCCCCCAAGGAGCCGGGATGGGTGCACCGGGGGCAGCGGTGGGCCGGGCTGGGGATGCGATCGCTGCGCGACTACTGGAGCTATGGCCTGGCGGCGCTGATTTTGGTGGGCAGTGGGGCCTTTGCCTACGCCCTGTCGCGGCCCTGCGTGGTGGGCAGCTGCGATCGCATCGAACAGGCGACCGAGTTCTACGACTTGGCCCAGGCCACTCTGGTCGGTAGCCCCAATGGCGACGATCTAGTCGCCGCCCAGACAGACCTGCAAACCGCGATCGATTTACTAGAGCCGGTACCCACCTGGTCCTCCCACTATGAGGCCGTTCAGGCCGACCTGCGGCGCTACCAGGGCAGTATTGCCTCGCTCAACGCCATTATTCAGGGGCAGGCGATCGCCACCGAGGCCGCCAACCTGAGCCAAAACCCGCCCCACCCGGTCGAGCGCTGGGTCAAGGTACACCTGCTTTGGCAGCAGGCGATCGACTGGTTGGCCAGCGTGCCTGTCGACAGCCCTGCCTACGACTACAGCCAGCAAAAGCTGTACGAATATCGGGCTAACTACAGCGCCATTGGTCGCCGCATTGTGGCCGAAGAAGAGGCCGAGGCCAACTTTAGCACCGCCATTCAAACGGGCGATTTGGCCCGCCAGCGCATGGAAACCGCCAACTCCCTGGCGGGCTGGCAGCTGGCCACCAAAGAGTGGCAGGCCGCCATCAAGGGCCTATCGCTGATTCCCCAGGGCACCATGATCTACAGCGAAGCCCAGGCCCAGCTCAACGATTACCAGCAGCAGCTGAACCGGGTGACCAACCGGGCCACCCTCGAGGAGGCCGGAGCCAGAAACTATCACCAGGCGGTTCAAGCCGCTCGGGCTGCCGCCGCCTACGAGGCCAAGGGGCAATGGACCCTGGCGCTGCAGCAGTGGCGACAGGCCGTGGGCAGCGCCCAGCAAATTCCCGCTGACACTATTCTGGCGGAGGAAGGTGCGGTGCTGCTTGAGACCTACCAGCCCGCCCTGGCCAACGCCCAAACCCGTCTGCGCAATGCCGTCGCCCTACAGTCGCTAACGACCACGCTGGCCCAGCTGTGCGACTATTCTGCCACCCCCTGCACCGTGCGCGAMGACCCCAGCCAGATTCGAGTGATTCTCTCCAGCCAGTACGCTGAGCCCCTGCGCCAGGCCATTACCCCCCCCGCCGCCGACGGCACCTTTGCCTTCACCAACCAGCTCAGTTCCAGTGCTCAACAGCTAATCGAGCAAATTATTACCACCAGCCACCAGGTCGAGCGCCAGGTGGCGATCTACGACGCCCACGGTGGTTTTGTAGCCCGCTATCGACCTGACCTGGGCGGTTTCATTAGAAACTAGGTGAAGAATCTGGCCGAGAGCCGGACCAAAGCCCTTACTGGGCTACTGGGCCACGGTAGACGTTGCGATCTCGACCTGATTTTTGCCGCTGTGTTTAGCCCTGTAGAGGGCGGCATCGGCCTGCTGATAGCTGAAGGTTAAACCGCGATCGCAGTCAAAGCTGCTGATGCCAAAACTGGCTGAAATCAAGGGATAGTTTGGGCCAGGCGGCAGATCGGCGAGAGAAACTTTTTGGATCTCCTGACGAATCGTTTCGACCTTATCTCGGGCTTCCTGGGGGGTGCAGCCCACCATTAGCAGAACAAACTCGTCGCCGCCGATGCGGGCGGCCAAGTCGATGGCGCGAATTTGGCTGTGCAAAACCCTGGCCACGGCCTGGAGCAACTGGTCGCCCACCCCATGACCGTAGGTGTCGTTAATGGCTTTGAACCCGTCGAGATCGACCAGAACAAGGCTATGAGTTACGCTGCTGGGCTGGTAGCTCAGGGCGGTCAGGGCCGCCTCTAGCCCCCGACGATTGGCAATTCCGGTTAGCGGGTCGTGCTCGGCCACCCTGCGAATGCTAACCAAGTCGCGGTGGGTGTTGAGCAGCTGGGGCACCAACTCCTTGAGCCGCCAGGCCGTGTATAAGCTGACGGTAGCGGTGAGCAGCGACCAGCCGCCTTCGAGCCAGTAGCTGGCGTGCCAAATATTCCACACCCGCAGGCCGTGGCCGATGCCGCAGCTAAAGATAAAAGCCGCGAACAACAGCAGTACCGGGCGAATTTGCGCGTCAATGTGCTGCCGATTGAGCAACAGCATCAGCGGAATCGAGAAGTAGGCCACTAGCACCCCGCCATCGCTGATGGCGTGTAGGGAGGTCAGCCAGGGGTCCCACAAAAAACAGGACCCATGGGGCATTAGAGCAAGCATGGGAACACACTACAGGGAAACAGCCAGGGAACAGCTAGGAGAAACAGCCAAGAGCCCGCGACGAATCGGCTCGCCGATCGCCACCACCGCGTCATCGTTGCCAAATTAAGAGGGCAAAGTAACGTTTTGTAAACCACAACCCTTCTACCTTTGCCTCAACCAGACGGGCTAACAACGGTGTAAAACCTAAAAAAGCAGCGCTTTTCTCAGTACACTCTGAGATGATCCTTAGGATTCCCGCCCATGACTCTGCTGCAAACTCCGCTCTACTCGGCCTGCGTTGAGCAAAAGGCGCGCATGACCGCGTTTGCCGGTTGGTCAATGCCGGTGCAGTTTGGCGGCATTAAGCAGGAGCACCAGGCAGTGCGCGATCGCGCCGGGCTATTTGATATTTCCCACATGGGCAAGCTTGAGCTTAAAGGGCCAGGGGTAATTGCGGCGCTGCAGCGGCTGGTGCCCTCTAACTTGGAACGGCTAGGTCAGGGGCAGGCTCAGTACACCGTGCTGCTCAACCCCGAGGGCGGCATTGTTGACGACTTGATTGTCTACCTCAAGTCGCCCCCCGGCTCAGATTTTGAAACCGTCGCTCTGATTGTGAATGCCGCCACCACCGACAAAGACAAAACCTGGCTGCTAAATCACCTGCCGGGCACCGGCATTGAGCTGGTAGACGAGTCGCGCGATCGCGCCCTGATTTCGCTTCAAGGACCAGCTGCCGCCACTCTGCTGCAGCCCCACACCCCCCACAACCTCGACGTGCTCGGCCGCTTTGCCCACCGCGATACGGCCCTGCTGGGCCAGCTGGCCTGGATTGCCCGCACGGGCTACACGGGCGAAGACGGCTTTGAGATCATGACTGACCCCGACACCGCCCTGGCCCTGTGGCAACTGCTGAGCGCTGAGGGAGCGATGCCCTGCGGTCTAGGTGCCCGCGATACCCTGCGCCTCGAAGCTGCCATGGCTCTCTACGGACAGGACATCGACGACACCACCAGCCCTCTGGAGGCAGGCCTGAACTGGCTGGTACACCTGGACGAAAAAGGAGATTTCGTCGGGCGATCGCAACTCGAGGCCCAGAAAGCCCAGGGCGTCAGCCGCCGCCTGGTTGGCCTTGTTATGGAGGGTCGCCACATTGCCCGCCACGGCTACCCAGTGCTGCACCAGGGCGATCGCGTTGGCACCGTCACCAGCGGCACCCTGGCCCCCACGCTCAACCTTCCTATAGCCCTGGCCTACGTCGCCGCTCCGCTGGCTAAAGTCGGCCAGCTGCTTGAGGTCGAAGTACGCGGCGAACCCCGTCCTGCGAAGGTGGTGAAGCGGCCCTTTTATCGGGCGAAGTGAGGGGATGGGTAGGCGGGTGGATGGGTAGGCGGGTGGATGGGTGGATGGGTAGGCGGGTGGATGGGTGGTAGACGCGATCGCGGCTTCGTTGCGCTGCCCCAGTTTGTGCCTAGGGCCAGGATTAGTATCCTGAGTGCAATGCTCGATGCTGGTTTTTTGAATTTTGAATTGTTCATTTTGAATTGCTCCGGTTCACTCCCCCATCTTTCTTGCGCCAAACCCTCCGACTCGTGGCACACTGGCACTGGATTCCATCGGCTTTACGCGATAGCTGTGGTACAGATAATTTTTCCTGGGGCGATGTGAGGTTACGCTATGGCATTTGAATATCCTGAAACGCTGAAATATCTCGACAGCCACGAATACGCCCGCGCCGACGAAGACGAGGGCATTGTGACCGTGGGCATTACCGCCTTCGCCATTGACCAACTGGGCGATATTGTCTTTTTAGAGCTACCCGAGATCGGTGACAGCCTGGAAAAAGGCGAAAAGTTTGGCACGGTGGAGTCGGTGAAGGCCGTAGAGGAGCTGAAGTCGCCCGTCTCTGGCGAGGTGCTAGAGCGCAACGAGGCTCTGATCGAAGCGCCCGAGCAAATTGGCGATGACCCCTACGGCGACGGCTGGCTAGTCAAAGTTAAGGCCAGTGATCTAGAAGAACTCGACGACACCCTCACCGCCGAGGAGTACAAAGATCAGGTGGGTGGCTAGGCGTTTGACCCGCTTTGGGCGGTCCGAGCAGGCCGGGGGGCATTGCGTTTAGTGAAGACATGGCTATACTAAATCTGACTTTTGCCGCGCTCTTGGCCGCACAGATTCGCAGAATTTGTCGGTGAGGAGCTGCGATTCACCTCTCAGGCAGCGGGTATGGCTTCAGATCCAGATACCTTTGAACGACCGACGCCCCGAGGGCTGCCCGCCGGGCCAGCCCGTTCTACTCCCCTGCCGCCGGTTTCGGCACTTGAACATCCACCGTCAGGCCCCGCTTCACCCTATGGGCCATCGCGCTACGACCCCCTGGCCGATCTGCGGCGGCGGGCCGACAGTGACAACCACCCCAGCCAATCGCCCGATGGTTTAGGCGATCGCCCCACCGACCAAAACACTCCGCGCCCGCCGCGCCCACCTCTAACCCAGCGCCTGGCCAAAACCTGGCCGATTTGGTCAGTGGGCATTTTGGTGACGGTGATGGGGGTGGGTGCGGTGTCAGCGGTCAGCCTGTTTCGGATTCCCAACCTGCCCAACTGTCGGGCCATTTTTTGGCCAACGGCAGCGGCAACGACCCGGCTGCAGTGCGCCGAGGCCTACGCCGAGCAGGGCACCGTGGAGGGCTACCTAGACGCGATCGCGCTGCTGGAGTCGCTGCCCTCCGACCACCCGCTGCGGGGCGAGGTCGATCTGCGCATCGAAACCTGGTCTGAAAACATTCTCGACCTGGCCGAAACCACCTTTCAGTCAGGCGATTTGGCGGAGGCCATTGCGATCGCCCGGCGCATTCCCAACCACACTGCTGCGGCCCAGCTGGTCAACGAACAGGTCGGCGAGTGGAACCAAATTTGGCAAGCGGCCGAAACGATTTACAAAGCGGCTGAGGCCGACCTCAAGGCGCTGGCGTTTCAGGATGCCTTTGCCAAAGCAATTCAGCTGCTCGACGTGGGCAATACCCACTGGGAAACCGTCAAGTACGACGAGCTGACGGCCAAAATTACCGCCTCCCGCGAAGATCTCAATACGTTGGGTAAAGCCAAAGAACTGGCCCGTCAGCGCACCCTCAAGGCCATGCAGGAGGCAATCAAGCTGGCCCAGGGCATCGACAGCCAGAGCCCGGTTTACGGCGAGGCCCAGTCGGTGATTCGCCAGTTTGGCCGCGACCTGCTGGAGATGGCTGAGGCTGCCCTCGATCGCCAGGATGCCACGGCGGCAGGGCAGATGCTAGAGGCCATTCCAGACTCGCTGGGCATGGGGGCCGAAATTGCCGACATGCGTACCTTTATCGATGCTAGCCAGCTGTCGTGGCAGGGTGGCATTACCGGCCTGGAGGGGGCGATCGTACGGCTGCAGAGCGTCAGCGCCGATCGCCCCCTCTACGGCAAGGCCCAGGCCCTGATGAGCCGCTGGCAGGAGGAGGTAAAGGGGCGCACCCAGCTGGAGTGGGCGCGGCAGGTGGCGCTGCCCGGCACCACAGCCGACCTCCAGGCCGCCATCATCGAAGCGCAGCAAATTTCGCGCAGCAACGCCGCCTGGGCCGACGCCGAGGCCCAAATTGGTCGCTGGCGCAGCCAGATCGAAACTACCGAGGACCGCCCCATTCTGAGCCAGGCCGAGGCCCAGGCTCAGACAGGGGACTTAGCCGGAGCAATCGCCACCGCCCGCCAGATTGGCCCCGGTCGCGCCCTTTCTGACGAAGCCCAAGAAAACATTGGCCAGTGGCGGAGCAGCCTGCAGCGCGCCGAAGATGGGCCACTGCTGGCCCAGGCTCGCCAGCTAGCGGCCCAGGGTCGCCTGGCCGAAGCGATAGCCGTCGCCTCACGCATTGGCGCGGGTCGAGCGCTTTCGGACGAAGCTCAAAGCAGCATTCAAACCTGGCGAGGGCAGCTCCAGGGGCAGCAGCAGCTGCAGGCAGCCTACCAAGCCGCCCAGGCCGGCACAGTGAGCGCCCTGGTCGAAGCGGTGCGGCTGGCTCGGCAGGTGCCCGAGGGCAGCTCCCAGCGAGCCGAGGCTACCCAGGCCCTCACCCGCTGGAGCTGGGACATTTTGCGGCTGGCCGAAACCGAAGCGCTGGTCAACCCCAGCCGTGCGATCGCGATTGCCGAAGCCGTACCGGCTCAAACCGAAGCCTATGCCCAGGCCCAACTGCGCCTGCGCGAGTGGCGCGCCGCCCAAGACCAACCCCAGGGCACCATTAACATGCCTTGACTGAGAGGCCCTAGAACCTACGCCTGAGTAATTTGTAGCGATGGCCAGTTCGCTGAGGATAGCGGTAACCGTCACTAGCGAAAACCTGGGCGGCGAACTGACTATACTTACTGCTTTCGGCTATTCCTGCCGCTGAAGTCTCGATCGCGGTCGATCAATCGGGGCCATACTCCACTAAGATTTTTCTAAGCATTTGCGGTTGTTTAGCGCTATCCATGCACGGCTCAATGTCTGATTCGGAGAAAATTCCAGAGATTCTCAAGCTGATTGACATTCTCGATGGGCTAGAGGCATTAATTGAGAGCGCCCCTAACGAAGACGTGGAAGACATTCTCGAAGAGGCGTGGTTGCAGATTAGCGACACCTTCCCGGACGACTTTAAGGCCGCCACCCAGCACGACGCCGGAGCTGAGGGGCTGCGCCGCTACCTCAAGGTCAAGGGTTTTTTTGAAAACCCTTCAGAGCGCTCAATTGGCGCAGCGGATCTAGAGGAGTACTATCGCAGCTATATTGCCGCTGAAGAGGATGAAGAACCGACTGACTTTTTCTTCCCTGAGTAGGGCTGGGGCAGGGGTAAAGCCGCCGGGCAGCGCTAGCGGGGGGCCGACGTAGGGGCCGGGATAGGGGCCAGCAGGGCATCGGCTTCGGCAGCGGGCAGGGGCCTGGCTAGCCAATAGCCCTGGGCCAGTTCGCAGCCCAGGTGGTAGAGGTGCTCAAACTGGGCCTGGGTTTCGACCCCTTCGGCGATCGCCGCTAAACCCAGGCGGTTGCTGAGGGTAATAATGGTTTCGACAATGTCCGAGTTGCGGCGGTTGGCCTCCATCGCCATGACGAAGGAGCGATCGATTTTGAGGGCATCGACGGGCAGCTGGTGCAGGTAGCTGAGCGAGGAGTAGCCGGTGCCGAAGTCGTCGATGGTGACGGTAAACCCGTAGGGCTTGAGCTGCTGCAAAATGACGACCATCGCCTGAATATCTTCGATCAGGGTGCTTTCGGTGATTTCGAGATTGAGGTGGTGGCCCTGCAGGCCGGTTTGGGCCAAAATGTTGGTCAAATCGCTGAGCAGGTCGCTGCGCAGCAGGTCTTTGACCGAGAAGTTGATGCTCACCGTTAGCTCGGCCCGGTGGGGGTAGCGCTGGTGCCAGAGGGCCAGCTGCCGGGTCGCCTGACTCAGCACCCAGCGATCGAGGGGTACAATTAGCCCGGTTTCTTCGGCGATGGGAATAAAGTGATCGGGGGCGATGAAGCCGCGGTCGGGGTGCTGCCACCGCACCAGAGCCTCAAAGCCAGAGATTTCGCGAGTTTCGAGCTGAAAAATGGGCTGATAGTAGAGCACCAGCTCGCCGTGGTCGATAGCATGGCGCAGTTCCTGTTCGAGCTGGAGCCGCTGCAGGGCTTGCAGGTGCATCGACTCGTTAAACACCACGTAGCGGCCCCGCCCCTGGGCCTTGGCCCGATACATGGCGATGTCGGCGTCTCTCAGGGGTTCGGAGGGGCTTTGGTAATCGCACCCCCCCATCACAATACCTACACTGGCGTTGAGAAAGACGTTGCGCCCACCCACCGCCAGGGGCTCTTGAATCTCCTGCAGCAGCCGCTCGGCAATGCGCAGGGGCTCTTGCATGGTGCCGATGTCTTCGAGCAGCAGCACAAACTCGTCGCCCCCCAAACGGGCGGCCAAGTCAGTGGTGCGAATCAGCGATCGCAGCTTTTGGGCTACCACGACCAGCACCTCATCGCCCGCCAGATGCCCCAGGCTGTCGTTGATGACTTTGAAGTGGTCTAAATCGAGAAAGAGCACCGCGAACTGCTGCCGACGCTGGCGATGGCAGCGCCGAATCGCCAGCTCGAGCCGCTGCATAAGAAAGTTGCGGTTGGGCAGCTGGGTGAGGGCGTCGTGAAGGCTGTTAAACAGCATCTGATCGGCGACGCGGCGGTGCTCGGCCTCGGCCAGGCGGCGCTCAGTGATATCGGTGTAGGTGCCGCTCATGCGCAGCGGGCGGTAGGCCTCATCCCACTCGACGACCTTGCCCCGATCGAGCACCCACACCCAGTGGCCCTGGCGGTGGCGCAGGCGAAATTCGCATTCGTAGCTGGCCGTTTCGCCCTCAAAGTGGCGCTGTAGCGCGATCTTTTTGCGGCTCCAGTCGTCGGGGTGAACAAACCGCTGCCAGGTATCAATCCGGGCTGGCCCCATGTCGCTGGGGACATAGCCCATCAGGGCCGCACAGCGATCGCTAGTCCACACCTCCCCAGTCTGCACCTGCCAGTCCCAAATGCCAATGCCGGAGCCTTCGATGGCCAAATGCAGCAGTTCTTTGGTGCGCTCTAGCTCAGTCAGAGCGGCACGGCGATCGCGGCGACTTTGGGCCTCCCGCACCTCTCGCCGCACTGCCTCCACCAGCCGCGAAAGGTTGTCCTTCATCACGTAATCGTGGGCACCGGCCCGCATCATCTCTACGGCGGTGGCCTCACCCACCGTGCCCGACACGACGATAAAGGGCAGATCATGGGGGCTGTTTTTTAGGATTTCGAGGGCAACAGGGGCGGTAAACTGAGGCAGTTGATAGTCAGAAAACACCACATCCCAGTCGTGGGCGTCAAGGGCGGCGCTGAAATCAGCGGCGGTTTGCACCTGAACCCACGTGGGGGCAAACCCAGCCCGGCGCAGCTCTCGCAACAGCAGCAGCAGGTCGTCGTCGGAGTCTTCTACGATTAGCGCCCGCAGGGGTTCAGAGGCAGTCATGGCAGAGTGGGTGGCAGCTCACTGATCAAGGCCCAGTACAGGCCGAGCTGACGCACGGCTTCGGTAAACTCGTCAATGTTGACAGGCTTGCGCACATAGCTATTTGCCCCCAGGCTGTAGCTTTCAATGATATCGCGGTCTTCACTTGACGAGGTGAGCACCACCACGGGCAGCAGCCGGGTGCGATCGCTGCCGCGAATTTGCCGCAGCACCGCCAGCCCATCGACCTTGGGCAGCTTGAGATCGAGCAGCACCACGCAGGGCAGCGGGCCAGAGCCAAACACCTGCTGCAGGGCCTCTTCGCCGTTGCGAGCCACCACAATTGGGTTGGCCAAGTGGCCCCGGCGCAGGGCGCGCAGGGTGAGCCGCTCGTCGTCGGGGTTGTCTTCGACCAGCAAAATAGAGCGCACTGGCGTCATGGCGGCCCCTCTGCCCCCGAGGCACGGGGGAGCGTGAAGTAGAACACGGCCCCCTGGTCTACGGCGGCCTTGGCCCACACCCGCCCCCCCTGGCGGTGAATGGCCCGCTGCACCGTGGCCAGACCAATGCCGGTGCCCGGGAACTCATGGGTGTTGTGCAGCCGCTGAAACACCCCAAACAGCTTGTCGGCGTAGGCCATATCAAAGCCGGCCCCGTTGTCGCGCAGGTAGTAAACTGGCTCGCCCCCCTGCACCACCACGCCAAAGTCAAGGCAGGCACTGGGGCGGTGGCTGGTGAACTTCCAGGCGTTTTGCACCAGGTTGGCGATCGCGACCTGCATCAGGGTGGGGTCGGCGCTGACGGCAATGCTGGGGGCAATGGTGACGGTAACGCTGCGATCGGGGTCAGCCGATCGCAGCGCGTCGATCTGCTCCTGCACCAGGGTGCTGAGGTTTACCGTCTCGTAGGTCATCGCCTGGCGCGACACCCGCGACAGCCGCAGCAGGTCGTCAATCAGCTGGCCCATGCGGCCGACATTGTGACGAATGCGATCGAAATAGTCCTGCCCCTCCTGATCAAACTGGTCGCCGTAGTCTTCGAGCAGGGCGCGACTAAAGCCGTCGATCGCCCGCAGCGGAGCTCGCAGATCGTGGGAAACCGAGTAGGCAAAGGCCTCTAGCTCGCGGTTCGAGGCTTCAAGCTGGGCCGTGGTGCGCAAAATCTGCAGCTCGGCCCGCTTCTTCTCAGTGATGTCGTAGTTGATGCCAACCATGCTCAGGGGCTGCCCCTCGGGGGTGCGATAGACCAGCGCGCTGGCCTTAATCCAGCGCAATTCGCCGTCGCTGCGATAGATGCGAAACTCACTGTCGTAGGGGGCATCGGTGGCGAGAGCAGCCTGGAGAGCCGCTTCTACCGCCTGCAGGTCGTCGTTGTAGACCCGGCTGCACCAGTCCTGGTAAGTGTTGGGCCGCCCCTCCTCAAAGCCGTATAGCTCAATCAGACGCTGATCCCAGTTGATCGCATTGGTGGCGACATCCCATTCCCAACAGCCAAAGCCCCCCGACTCCAGGGCCAGGGCTAACCGGGCCGAGAGATTCTGCAGCTCAGCGGCGGCCTGTTTCTGGTCGGTAATATCGTAGTTAATGCCGATGATGCTGACGGGCTGAGCGTGGGCATCGCGCTGAACCAGGGCACTAGAGCGAATCCAGCCGAGGCTGCCATCGCCGCGCCAGACGCGAAACTCCACATCGTAGGGGGTGTTGCTGTCGAGGAGAGCCTGGTTGGCCGCTTCAACCCACGCCAAGTCGTCGGCATAGACCTGGGCTCGCCAGTCTTGGTAGGTGGCCTGATGGCCCAGTCGAGCAAAGCCATACAGGTCAACCAGGCACTGGTCCCAGGTCACCTCGTCCGTGCTTAAAATTCTTTCCCAGCTGCCAATGCGGCCCGACTCCAGGGCCAGGGAAAGCCGCAGCGAGAGGCGCTCCAGCTCGATTGCCGCCTGTTTGTGCTTGGTGATGTCGTAGTTGATGCCTACCATGGCCTGGGCCGCTCCAGCGGGCGATTCCTGCACAATGGCCGCCGCGCGTATCCACCGCAGCTCGGCGTTGGGGCGGTAAAACCGAAACTCGATGTCGAGGTGCCCGTTGCCTTGCAGAGCCTGGTGAATAGCCGCCTCAACGGTGGGCAAATCGTCGGGATGTACGCGGGCAATCCAGTCGTCAAAGATAACGGCTCGGCCCAGGCTCTCTAAGCCCCAGATTTCGTACATGCGCTGATCCCATAGGACTGCCTGTTGGAGATCCCAGCTCCAGGTGCCAATGCGGCCCGACTCCAGGGCCAGGGACAGCCGCAGCGATAGGTTCTGCACCTCAGCGTCGTGCTGCTTGCGCTCGCTAATGTCCTGCACGGTGCCGGTCAGATGGGTCAGCTGGCCTAGCTCGTTGACCACTGCTTCGCCCTTGATGTGGATATGACCAGGGCTGCCGTCAGCCCGCAGAATGCGGAATTCTTCGTCGAAGGGCTGATGGGTGGCCATCGCCGTCTCTATAGTTTGATGATGTCGCGCCTGGTCATCGGGGTGAAAGTAGTCCTGAAGTGCCTCACAGCTAGTCAGTTGTTCGCCTACGGCGAGACCAAAAATGCGATAGACCTGCTCAGACCAGGTAATGCGCTCAGTCGCCAACTCAAACTCCCAACTGCCTAGGTTGCCAATGCGCTGGGCAGCTTGCAGGTGGGCTTCATTTTTTCTCAGCTGTGCTTCGGTGTGCTTGAGTCGGGTGATATTGACGTGGCAACCCACGATGCGCCGGGGCTGACCGGCCGCATCCCAGGCGATCACCTGGCCAGCGCAGATGATCCACACTGTGGAGCCGTTTTTGTGGCGGTAGCGCACTTCGGTGTAGTAGGGCACCTGACCGTGGCTCTGAATGTGGCGCTCCAGGTTGGCCAAGGCAATGGGCAAATCGTCTGGGTGAATCAGGGTTTGCCAGGTATTGGGGTGGTTGGGCAGTTCGTGGTCAGCATAGCCGAACATGGCCTTGAGGCCAGGGCTCATGTAGGCGGTATTGGCCTCACAGTCGATATCCCAATAGCCGGCCAAAATAGAGTCGAGGGTGGTCTCTAGCAGCGATAGCTCCCGGCGCAGATGCTGAGCCTGCTGGCGGCTGGCGGCGGCAACTTTGCGATCGCTGATGTCTGTAAAGTAGGCGGTAACCCCGTCAGCATTGGGGTAGAGCCGCATTTCAAACCAGGTGTTCAGGGGCGGAAAGTAGTACTCCAGAGCCTCGGGCTGCTGCTGCTCAACCGCTCGATGGTAAGCCTCATAGATCGAGGTGTCGACCGCTTCGGGAAATTTGGCCCAGACGTTGTGACCAATTAAGTCTGCCGCCGAGCGCTGTAAAATGCGCTCAGCACTGGGGTTGAGGTAGACGCAGCACGCATTGCAGTCAAAGGCGATAATGCCGTCGTTAATGCGATCAAATACGCGAGTCAACAGGTCCCGGGCTGCCGTGGCGTCGCGCTGGGCCGCCTGCGCCTCGGTGAGCAACCGCTGCTGAACCTGCTGGGCCATCACGCGATCGCTAATATCGCGCGAAATACACAAAATTGACTCTATTTCTTCACCCGTGGCTGACCACTCCGGGGCGATCGCCATCTCAAAGTGCCGCACCCCGATCAGGGTTGGGGTAGTAAATTCAATCGTCTGCTTTTCGCCGGTAGCCAGCAGCGCGGCAGCGGCGGCCTCCCAAGTGGCGACCATGCCGCTGTCTAAATTCAGCTCGCGGCAGGTTTTGCCCAAAAAGGCGGCCGTATCGACCCCGGTAAGCCTGGCCAGCGACGGGCTGACGTAGAGGTGGCGCAGATGGCGGTCAAACCGCTCGACAATGTCAGGAGAATTTTCGACCAGGTTTTGGTAATGCTGGTGAGCCTGCTCTAGAGCCGTTGGCTGCGCCCGGTGCGGCAGTGGCCTCAGCTTGGCCCAGAGGTCGTCGGGGGCGAACTCGCCCTTAAATAAGTAGTCGGCGGCCCCCAGCTTCATTGCCTCCAGGGCCATACGCTCCTGGCCTGGCCCCACCAGCACGACCACCGGCAGCGGGCGCTGAGCACAGATGTCACCCAGGGCGGCCAAAAACGCCAGCCCACCGCCCTCGGCCCAGGCCAGGTCAACCACGGCCCAGTCGGGGGGGGCAGTTTGCCACAGATCTAGAGCCTGGGGCAGCGTGTCGGCCTCAAACAGGTGGTTGGCGGCGGCGGCCTGCGCGAGGCGATCGCCCCTCGCCAGCAGCAGCAGCACGCTCAGGCGATCGGGGTCAGGCGGCGGCACAGGGGGCGAAGGGCTGTCTGCAAGCTGGGTGTGAGTCGAGGTGTGGGACAAAAGCTGGGCCATAGACAGGCGGCGTTGGAATGGGGCAATCGGCCAACCCACTACTGTGCAGGAGTAGCCACGTACCTTTAAGACTACCCTGACTGCCCCAGGGTGGTTATATAAATCACCGCTTCGTCGGGTGGAATGCCCAGTACCTCGTTGACCTGGTCGTCGTAGAAGCCGCCGATGCCGCTCACCCCCAGCCCTAGTCGCACAGCGGCCAGGTTTAGGCGCTGGCCCAGGTGCCCGGCATCTAAGTGCAGATAGCGGTAGACGCGATCGCCGTAGGCCGCCACCGCCCGGGCCAAATCGGCGGTGTGAAACACCACGGCGGCGGCATCGCGGCCCAGCTCCTGCCCCAGGCACAGGTAGTGCAGCTCGCGGCGAAAGTTTTTGAAGCGCACCTGGCGCAGCTCCTCACTGCGGGGGGCGTAGTAGTAGCAGCCATCGTCTAGGCCCTCAATGGCGCAGGCCACCACAAAGGTGTGCACCAGGCTGCGATCGCCGTAGTCGGGGGCAGGGTCAAAGCCCTGGTCGCGGTAGTGGCGGGGCTGGTAGGTAAAGTCTAGAAGCTGCCTCAGCGCTCCCAGGGAAATCGGCCCAGCGCTGAACCGTCGCGTCGATCGCCGTTTGAAGAAGGTGGTTTCGAGCTGCTCCAGGTGCGGCCCCCAATCGATGGGTGCGCTGCCGGTGGGCACCCGCAGACCAAAGGGCAGGTTGTACTTATCTTCCAGGGTGTCGGCGGGCTGGGGGGTGTCGCCGCTGGGCTGCATTGCCCACTTAGGGGCATCGGCGGTGGGGGCGATCGCCGTCACCTGGTGAAAGTAGTTTAGCAATTCGCCATCGGGCACCGCCGAAAACTGGGTTTGGGGCGGCGTGGCAAAGGCCACCTGGGCACAGGGCAGGTTTTGCTCCACCGTCAGCAGGTCGGCCAGGGGCAGCACCGCCAAGGCACCCTCCTCGGCGGAGTCGAGGTAGAGCAGCTCGGCTATGGCGCGATCGGCAAAGCTGGCAATCAGGTGGGGG
Source organism: Nodosilinea sp. LEGE 06152 (assembly GCF_015207525.1). GTDB lineage: Bacteria > Cyanobacteriota > Cyanobacteriia > Phormidesmidales > Phormidesmidaceae > Nodosilinea. The sequence goes on along the minus strand of NZ_JADEWR010000019.1, from coordinate 20,937 downwards.
CGGTAGTCAACCACGGCGCTGGCCAGCTCCAGGTTGCCCAACAGGTGGCCGATATCCAGACAAATGCGCCGGTAGGCCCGGTCCTGGTAGCGCCAGGCCGACCGATAAAACACCCCCGTCACCACCAGGGCCAGGTGGGTCGCCTCCAGCGTGGGGTGCCAAAAACAGGCCCGCTGCAACGCCTGCCACACGTGGTCTTCCCAGTAGCGCCAGAGGCTGTGGCTGCGGGCCTGGTAGTTGTAGAGCCCCGCTGGCAGCAGCCGCGTGCCGCGCGAAATAATATAGATCTCCGCCGGGTATAGCCCGCCCGCCGACGGTGCCGATCGCAGGTAAAAGGTCTGCCCCGTTTCGGTGGGAAACTTGGCCGTTAGCCCGTAGGTATTGATCAGCAGCCGCGACAGCCGCATCCAGTCGGCCACATTGTCGCCTGACCCAGAGCCGCCCTCCTCCAGGTAGGGCTTGAGGTCAACCTCGGCCCCCACCCGGTAGGTCTTAAAGGTCACGGGCTGGCGGCTGTAGTCGAGGGGACGGGCCTGGGCGGCCAGGGTCTTGGGGTCGTACTTGGTACGGCTGTGGTAGTGCTGAGCGATAGAAACCAGAGCGTCGGGCATGGCCAGTTGGGCGATCGCAGCTTGCAGACGGCTGTCTAGATTCTATACAAGCCTGGGCGATCGGGCATGGGGCCAGGGGGAGAGAGGAATGAAGTCTAGGGGGATAGCTATCCCGGCCCTCCTAAAAACCTGAAGACATCATTAACGCTTTGTTGTTGCGAAACGTAAACGATTACATTGGCAGGTGTTCTTTTGTTGAGCACAAATACTTAGGCTCACAGCCTTACTTCAACACACGATGGATCAACTTACCAAAGAGGCTTTACTGGCGGCATATAGAAACGGTCAGCGGTGTTTTTCAAGAGTCAATTTGACCGGAGCTGAATTATTCGAGGTAGACCTGCGCCAGATTGAGCTGCAGGGCAGCTGCCTAGATGACTGCTACATTCCCTACGGCAACCTCAGTATGGCCAAACTGGCCGGGGCCAGCCTGATCAAAGCTCACCTGGGCAACATCAACCTCTATGGCGCTGACCTGGCCGGGGCGGTGCTGAGTGAGGTCGACCTGGGCCGCGCCGACCTGCGGGGGGCCAATCTAACCAGAGCCAGCCTGGTTGGGGCCAACCTCAGCGGGGCCGATTTGCAGGGGGCGACCCTGCACGGGGCCAACCTCAGCGGGGCCAACCTCAGCGGGGCCAGGCTGGAGGGGGCCGACCTCACCAAGGCTACCCTCAGCCGCTGCAACCTGTTTCGCGCCACCGGGGTCGATCTAGACCAGAGCTGCTGCGATCGCACCACCATCTTGCCCAGCGGCTACAACTATGGCCGCTAGCAAAAGGGCCGCTGGCAAGGCAGCAGAGGGCCTGCCCCCAGGGGTGAATGTTAGCTTCCGCTGCCCTCACCCCCTGAAGTATCAGGTATCCTAGGCATATTCCATTAGGAAAGTCCTGATGAGGCAGCCCATGCGTTCCCTGGCCGATGTCCCCCGTCCCCTGCTGTTGCTGGTGCTGATGTTAATCAGCGGTGGGGTGGTGATTCAGCCCGGTTTTTCGGAACGGGTCGCTGCCCAAACCGCCACCCCTGACCCAGCCCAGGAGCCCGTGCTGCTGGCCCAGGCGGCCACCACCGCCGAGATCGAGCGGCTCAGCACCGAGGCCGACCTGGCCTTTCGCCGCGCCACCACGCTGTTTTTTGTCATGCTGGGCACCCTGGTGCTGCTGCTGGGCCTGGGGGTGGTGATGCTCTGGCTGATGCGGCGATCGGTGATTCAAGAGGTCTCGGTAGTCGTTCGCAACCAGATCAACGACATCACCGATTTAGAAACCAAAATTCAAACCGCCACCCGCGACCTCGACTACATTTTGACCCAGGCCAAAGAGCGGGCCACCGAACTCAACAGCCGCACCGATCGCTTTCAAGAAGAAGCCGTTACCAAAAAGCAGGTGCTCAACCGGCTGGTGGATGACCTGGCCGAGTTTAAGGCCCGCACCATCAACGACTGGCAGTCAACCCTGAGCGACCTGCAGGTGAAGCTGGAGAGCACCGAGGCCAACTTTGTCGGCCACCTGACCGGGCTACGGGCCGCGGCCGACGACGAGATCACCACTCTGCGCAAAGATACCCAGCTCCAGCGCGATGTGGTGTTTCGCACCCTAGAAGAGAACCAGACCGGCTTTTTGCGCGATGTCAACCGCCTGCGCAGCGATGTGGAAGTGCACCAGGATGCGGTGCTGCAAAAAATTGGCAATGCCGAAACCAGCTTTGCCGACCAGATGGGCACCATGACCCAGGCTATGCAGGAGGAGCGCGATCGCGTCATGGTGGCCCTGGCCGATCTGCGCCAGCAGCTCACCACCCAGGCCAGCGACCAGGTTGAGCGCCAGACTGCTGCCATTGCCGAAGCCCTCGATGCCCTGCGCCAGAGCAGCCTCAGCCGCCTGCAAACCCAGACCGACGAGATTGGCCGTCAGCTGGGCGAGCTGCAGGTCAGCGCCCTGGGCGAGCGCGATCTGGCCCTGCAAACCATTCAGCGCTCCATCGATGAGTTCACCCAGCGCTTTGCCAACCTGCGCAGCGAGGTCGATGGCCAGCGCAGCCGCATTTTGGCCGACCTGCGCCGCCAGGCCGACGAGTTTTTGGCCCAGTTCGGCGGCCATAAAGTCGAGATTGAAAACCGACAGGACATGCTGCTGGGCGACCTGCGCCGGGCCGCCGACGAAGCCCTGGAACGCTTTGCCGCCACCCGCACCGAGGTCGATGCCCGCCAGCAAAACACCCTCGACGACTTTCAGCGCGCTGCCCAGGCCTTGCAGAACCAGCTGGGCCAGATGGCCACCGAGGCCGAAATTCAGCGATCGACCCTGCTGGCCGATATCGACGCCACCGCCAGCGCCTTTCGCCAGCAGGCGCGGGTGCTGCAGGAGGCCACGGGTGAGCAGCAGACCCAGATCCTCGACGGGCTGCGGGCGATGGAAGCCGCCTTTACCGAGCAGCTGAACCAGGTGCGCCAGACGATTTTTACCCGCCGCGATCGCGTCCTCGACAAAATCGACAGCTTTGATGCCCGCCTCAGCGAAGACCTGGCCAGCCTGGGCACCACCACCGCCGAGCGCGAGGCCGCCGCCCGCACCCAGCTTGACGGGCTAATGGCCGAGATGGCCGAGCGCTTTGCCCAGCTCGAAGCCGACATTGAGGCGGGTCGCGAGGTTACCCTGGGCCGACTGGGCGACCTGCAGCAGAGCTACCGAGTGCGGCTGGAGGCGATTCAGGCCGAGGCCCAGCATCAAAAAGATGAGATTATGCGCCGCCTGGGCGAAGTGTCGCCCCAGTACCTGGCCGACTCGTTTATGAGCGAGGCGCGGCAGCAGTTCGAGACAATTACCGACAAGATTGGTCGGCTGGAGACCAACCGGCCCCAGCTGTTTCTCACCGCCGATGAGTACATTGGCCGGGGCGATCGCTACCTGGCCGACGGCGACTACGCCCTGGCGGTGGCCGAGTACGACAAAGCCCTCGACATTCAGCCCGTCAACACCCAGGTGTGGCTCAACCGCGCCCAGGCCCAGCAGGCCCTAGAGCAGCTCGAGGGGGCGATCGACTCTCTTAACCACGCCCTAGAGCTAGAGCCCAAACACACCGGGGCGCTGATGCAGAAAGGCCTGGTTCTGCGCGAGCTGCGCCGCCACGAAGACGCCCTGACCGTATTCGATCAGCTCACCGAAGTTACCCCCGACGACGCCAAAGCCTGGCTCAACCGGGGTATGGTGCTGAGCCGCTTGAAGCGCCGCGAAGAGGCCATTACCGCCTTTGACCGCGCCCTCGAAATTCACCCCGAATACCACGAAGCCTGGGTCAATCGCGGCGTGTCCTACGGTATTTTGCAGCAGCACGAGGAGGCGTTTAACTCCTTTGATAAGGCGGTCGAGTACCAGGCCAACGATGCGATCGCCTGGCTCAACCGAGGCCTCTCGCTAATCGAGCTAGAGCGCTACGACGATGCCCTCGTCAGCTTTGACAAGGCCACCCGCTTTAACCCCGAGGCCCCCAAAGCCTGGGACAACCGAGGGCTGGCCCTGGTCAAGCTGGGCCGCGACGACGACGCCATCAAGAGCTTTGATAGGGCGATCGCCCTTGACCCCGACTACCCCAAAGCCCACTACAACAAAGCCCTCTGCTACGCCCTGCAGCGCCAGTTTGACAACGCTATGGAAGCGCTACAGCAGGCCGTGCGCCTCGACCCGGACTACCGCGAAGAGGCCCGCACCGAACCGGCCTTTGACGAACTGTGGAGCGATAACTGGTTCCGTGAACTCGTAGAAACGTAGATCTACAGCGCTGGTCAGTTCACGGCCATCGGCAACCGTCTTTAGCCAAAACTCGGGTGCCAAAACTCGGTTAGCGAACCGGCTGATAGCCGTCGCTGCACAGCCTTTGCTATGTCCTACCACGGGCTATACCACCGCTGTTCAGGCCTAGAGCAAACGGCGTTTGCTCCGCAGTGCTTTCAGCATCAATGAGTGAGGTGTCACAAGCCAAATTGCTTCGTGAGTGTAAAACGACAAAATATAGCGATGGCTATCGCGCTTAGGACAACGGCCTCTTCCAGTGGCAAAAGCTGGGATAGCGCCATGGCGTGTAGCCATTGCCTCAGGAGATCCAAGTTATGTCCTAACCGCTCTGGCGATGGCTACATTCATCCAAACGTTCTGCCCTCCCTAAAAAAATTCGTAATTTACGCGCGATCGCAATATTTGGCCTGTTTGAGTTCTGGCGCATGCATAAAGTCTTTACACATCGTTCTTTTCTAATAAAGATCTCTGCGGCTCTATAGCCGCTCTGAAAATTGGATGGCACGCATAGGTTAATCTTGGCTTAGTAAAATCTAGGAACTCTCTTAGATTTTGCTGAGCTTTTATGATTCCCGTTTACTGATACGTTAGCTTTGCTGATCTAGTATGGCTGCTGCCATTTTAGGTGGGTTGTTTCTTGGTGCCAATATTTCAATACGCGAACGTTTTTAGAGTTCCTGATGTCCTAGCTTCCATGACCACGAGCCATCCTTTTTCAGAAAAAGACAAAACTCTAATTTAATGGGTGTGAGCCATTGACCTGTACCGACACAGCCGCCAAGGTTTACTTACTCTTTAAAGGTTATCAAAGTTTTGTTATTTCCCCTTTTATAGCTTTAGTCTTACCTTGCTAGGTTATTACTACCATGCCTTACTCTAATCGCAGCCCGGTTTCAGAAATGGTCCCAGTATTAGACACTCGCTCAGATCACACCGATCTAATTTCCTCAGCTAATCAGCGAGGCGCGATTATTAACGCAATTAAGCAGTTGGTACCAGCAGGTTCTCCCCAGCCCCAGGATGACTTAGTGCTCAGCAAGCTAACCCTGCTAACCGATCAGCTTATTCAAGCTTACCAGGCGGCCGGCCAGCTTCAGGCCGATCCCTTTGAAGACGTGTGGAATCGCAGAGTTTACTGTCACAAAGACATTGTAGAAGCTCGGCTCAAGGACGCAACAGTTGTCGTAACAGGCGGCCGAGGATGTGTAGGAAGCCATTTGATTCAGGCCCTTGAAGGCTTTAAGGTCAAAAAGATAGTCGTTGTAGATGTTGCCGATCAGGGTTCTACACCGCATTCCGCCGCAGCCCCTTCAAAACAACAAAAAGTACACTACACAGCTGACGTTAGAGATTTTGACCAACTCGATCAGATTTTTGCTGCTGAAAAACCCGATGTGATTTTTCACCTGGCGGCGATTCGCCTGCCATACGTAGCCGAACAGCAGGTTCGAGAGGCAATTACAACCAATATTTTTGGCACACGAAATGTAATTCGTCTGTGTGAAAAATACGCTGTAAAGCAGTGCATTTTTTCTTCTACCGGCAAAGCTTCTCGCTATATTACCGGTGAGGTCTATGCCGCCACAAAGAAAGTATGCGAGTGGCTCTTTACCCAAGCAACTCAGCATGGCTCTACCACCTACGGCATGGTCAGATTTACGCACATGCTAGACAATAGTTCCGTTTGCGAGCAGTACAATCGCAAGGTAGAAAAGGGTGGAATTGTCAATATCCACGCCCCAGATAAATATATTTGTGCACAAAATGTTCATGAGGCCGTCAGTCTTTTACTGAACAGTTTGGCTATTGCTCAACCTCAGCAGTTAGAGTTTCTGGTTTGTCGCAACTTGGGCTGGCCGGTAGAAACCCTCGAAATTGCTCTGCATAAAATTCTTCAGTCTGGCAAACGGCTTCCCATTTATTTTCAAGGCTCTCCAGCGGGTTATGAAGAAGGGTTCTTTCGGGGACAGGTCGATTGGGATGACCCCACGGAAGCCAACATGCTGGTCAACGCAATTGAAAAAGCTTCTAGTCGAGTTGATAGTTCTGGAGATTTTATTGTGTCTCCGGCCATGCCGTTTTGTCCTCAAACTTTCGAAACTCGGCTAGCCGCTGTGGAGCGTCTGCTCGAAAACCCTGAAACCCCTGAGGCAAACCTCAAAACGAGCTTGGCAGAATGCGTGCTAGCCGTTGCCCGCTCTATGTATGCTAAAGCGCCGGTCGAACTCATTCTTAAGGTGCTCAACTGGGGTACCGATCCTAACTACCTGGGTTTGGATGGCATGACCCTGGATGCCCACAGATACACAATTAGGCTGATGATCGAAAGCCTTGCCGACAGACGAAGCCAATCTGTGGCCTAGACTGGGGCTTAGACTGGCAAACCAGTGCCCCAAACTGTCAGGATTGTGACTAAAATGCTGGTGCTGCGATCGGCAGAACGTTGGTAAAAATTGTGCTTTGGGTATTGGCCATTGGGGCGTTGACCCTCGCCGTCGCGGAAATTTTTCTGCGGGTCAGGTATGGCTTGGGCAACCCACCCCTCTATGTGGCCGATGCCCGCACCGGCTACCGGCTGGCCCCCCACCAGAACCTGCGGCGGCGGGGCAACCGCATTGCCGTCAACGCCTACTCCATGCGGGGGCCAGCCATTGCGCCACACCGCACCGCCGACACCCTGCGGGTGCTGATGGTGGGCGATTCGATTGTCAATGGTGGCTGGTGGACTGACCAGGCCGAGCTGCTGTCGCTCAAGCTGCAGGCCGCCCTGGAACCGATCAAACCCGCCGAGTTTCAGCAGGTGGAGGTACTCAACGCCTCGGCCAACTCCTGGGGGCCGCGCAACGAACTGGGCTACGTGCTGCGGTTTGGCACCTTTGAGTCCCAGGTGGTGCTGTTGGTGCTCAACACTGACGATCTGTTTGCGATCGCCCCCCWSRKCKWKSASSKSSKNNGCAACYCMSMGYWSSSSRYMYRYYKSCSGCCGTTAGCTCTGTGGGAGGCCCTGGGCCGCCGCCGCAAATATACCCCCAGCGCTGAGTTGCAGGCCCTGCACGACCAGGGGGGCGATCGCGTCGGCGTCAACCTAGAGGCTATTCGCCAGCTAAAGCAGGTGGTCGAGGCCGCCGGGGGGCGGCTGGCGATCGCCATGACCCCCCTGCGCCGCGAGCTGCAAGACGACGGCCCCCGCGACTACGAACGCGTTGCCCGCCAGCGCCTCACTGCCTTTGCCCTGGCCGAGGGCGTGCCCTACCTCGATTTTTTGCCTCGGTTTCAGCAGACCCGCTACGAACCGCTGTACTTTGACCATATTCACCTCAGCGCCGAGGGCAACCGCTGGGTGGGGCAGGCCCTGGCCGAACTGGTGGCCGCGGCCTGCCATCACCGCTCCCCTGATGCTGCTTCACCGCTACCCCCCGACCCCCTGAGTGACCTCTGGTAGCAGCCGCTGCTGCCCACTGGCCCTGTGCCGACTTGATTGAGTCGATCACATTGCGCCATAACACAACATTTTTTAATATTGTGTTACATTGTGCCTGGCCACATCTGGCTGAGCCTGTGTTAATCGCAAAGGAGAACTACCGATGCATCCCCAACCCCCCTTGACTCTGGAACGGCGGAAGGTCGATATCCTCCAACTGTTCTTTTTCCTGCTGGGTGCTCCCCACATTTCAGGCGCGCTGCGATCTGCCGAACGGCGACGCCAGCACAAAACACCCGTTATGCAATACGTTTCAGTAGCGCTGCTGGCTATGGCGATCGCCAGCGCCGCCGAAATGTTTTTGCTATAAACCCGTTGGGGGCAGTTGGTCTGTCCTGCCCCCATCCCCCCAACCACTCATCTACCCGACCATTCACCCTTCCCGCTGCAGCTCACTGTAGGCCGCATACACCCCCTGCACCGTGTACCAGTTTAAGAACACTCGCGCCAGCTCCAGGGCCAGCTGGGATTTACCCTGGTCGATCAGCCAGCGCAGCAGGGGGGCCATGGTTTTCTCATTGAGCCTGCCGCCAGCGGTGAGCACGCCCCACAAAATGCGGTGCAGCCAGGTCATTTGAATCATCATCTTGACTTCGCGGGTGGGGTGCTTTTGGTAAAATAGTGCCCCCATGCGGCCCCGCTGAATTTCTTGATCAATCATTTTAGGAATTTGATCGAGGGCAAAGGGGGCGTGGTAGTGGTAGCCCAGGGCCTCAGGCACCTTGACCATGGAAACACCCAGGTTCTTAAGCCGCACTCCCAGCTCCAAATCTTCCCAGCCGTAGAGGCGAAAATCGGGGTCAAACAGGCCGGCGGTGAGCAGCCAGTGGCGGGCGATCGCCACGTTGGCCGTATCGAAAAAGGCGTTTGAAAAATCGGTGACCTTGGCCGGTTCGGTGGTGGGCTGCTCGAAGTTGCAGGTGTTGACCAGGCGACCGGCGCTAAAGGCGCGATCGTCCCCCAGCCGCTGGTAGGCATTGCTCAGGGCCTGGGCGTGGGCCTGCAGCGCCCCCGGTACCAAAATTACGTCGCTGTCGATGAAGGCAATGGTGTCGCCCCGAGCCACCTCAACCCCGTAGTTGCGAGCCGCCCCCGCACCGCCGTGGTTGCGCTCAAACAGCCGCACATGGGGAAACTCGGCGGCGTTTTGCCGCAGCCAATCTTGGGTGCCGTCGATGGAGCCGTCGTCCACCACCACCAGTTCATAGTCGGTAATCAGCGCCGGGTCGTAGACCTGCTGCTCCAGGGCACGGAGGCATTTTTCTAGGACGGGTTGGCGGTTATAGGTGGGGGTAACAACGCTGATAAACACGGTGGGCCTTCCAGAGAGCGTTATTATCCTAGCGCCTTCCCTTCGCCCTACGTCACGGCGCTGGGCCGGGAAACTGCACCGCCCCTAAAAATCCGTGGCATAATTCAGTATGTATGAACTTTAGTTCAAGCGTATTTTTGCGGGTAACAGGTTGCAACCTGTCGTTCGCAACTTACGGGTTTAGGCAGGGCGCACGGCAAAGGCACATGGTGAGCGATCGCGATCAGGGGAAAAATCGGTTAAACCGTCGCCTGGGAGTCTTAGCCCTGGTGCTACTGGGCGGCCTTTGGGGCTGCTCCGGCCCTAGCGCCAATCCCGGCCCCCGCAACGTTACGCTGTCTCAGAAGTGGGCGCTGCAGCCGGGCGATCGCCTGGCCGGGTACCAGGTGCAGAGCGGCCTGGGCGATATCACCCTCGACATCCAGGGCAAGCGTGTGTTTATGCCCTTCGACGGTCAGGTGCAGCCCGACGAAGGCAAGGGCGATCTCTGCGTAATCTTGTCGAGCCCCGATGTGCCCGCCTACCTGTTTCGCGTCTGCGGGCTGCGCCAGGCCAAGCTAGGCGACCTCGTCCAGGGCGAACCCATCGGCAGCGGCGATAGCGTTTCCTTTGCCACCCTGCGTCGTCAGGCCGATGGCACCTGGGCCATGGTCGAACCCGCCAAAGAGATGATCGAGCAGTTTTTAGATCGCCCCTAGGGGCTGTCACCAATTAGCCGTCAATGGTTCAACCATCAGGGGTTACAGCCCCTAGCCTATTTTTGGGTCAGTCGTGGCAATGCTGACGGCATCAGAACTTCGGCTGAAATTGACGACTCGCCCCAGGACGGGAGTGTCGATCGTTTTGTAGAATAGCCGTCTCGGCCGTCTGGGGCTAGCCTCAGACAGCCCTAAATCCTCCGTTGGCTACGAATCGGGTGCGGTGGGGGCGAGGTCTTCACCCTCATTGGCCGGTGCGCCGGAGGGGGTTTCGATGTCGAGCAGCCCCGGCACTGGGTTGTCGTCGGGGGCGTCTTCGCCCAGATCGCGCAAAATAGGGACTGCGGGCTCCGGTTCTTCTAAAAATATTGCCGACAGCACCGCCTGTAGGGTGGGGGCCATGGCAATCCGGTTGCGGTAGACCATAATTACCCGGGTCAGGGTGGGCAGCTGGTTTTGCTCGGCCACCAGGTACAGCGGCTCGACGTAGAGCAGCGACTGCTCGATCGGTATTACCAGCAGGTTACCCTGCTGCGCTCGCGACCCCTGGGTATCCCACAATGAGATGCGCTGAGAAATTTCGGGGTCCTGGTTGATGCGGGCCTCGATCTGCTCGGGGCCGAAGACCAGCTCTTGTTTGGGGAAGCGGTAGAGCAACCTGAGCCCGTAGCGATCGCCGTCTGATCTAGCCGCCAGCCAGGCAATCAGGTTGTTGCGCTGGGCCGGGGTAAACAGCCGCAGCAGCACAAATTCCTCGGTGTCCTCCTGGGGCAGCTTCATAATCAGGTAGTAGGGTTCTACCCGCTGAGTCTCGCTGGCGTAGATCTCGCTGGGGGCGCGCCACTGGTCCTCCCGGTTGTAGAACACCTGGGGGTCGGTCATGTGGTACGTCATCAGCGAATCGGCCTGCACCGAGAACAAGTCCTGCGGGTAGCGAATGTGGGCGCGCAGGTTGTCGGGCATAGCTTCCAGCGACTCAAACATGTTGGGCAGCAGGCGAGTCCAGGTTTGAATAATGGGGTCGTTGGGCTCGGAGACAAAAAAGCTCACCGACCCGTTAAAGGCATCGACTACAACTTTGACCGAGTTGCGAATGTAGTTGAAATCGTTGTCGCCAGGGTCGGAGTAGGGGTAGCGGCCGCTGACGGTATAGGCGTCGATAATCCAGTAGAGGTAGTTCTCGCCGCTCTGGGCATTAAAGTTTTCGGCAATGAAGTTGGGGTCGCGATCGCGAAACGTGTCGAAGTCAACGGTGGCGGGGGCACGGCTGCCGTGGACAGGGCCGGTGCCCCACCCGCTAGAGGCATCGTCAATATCGACCGTGACCAGGTAGGGGTCGGTGTCAAAGCGCAAAAAGGGCGCGATCGCCCGCACGCGATCGGCAATGTTGCGACGGTACAGCAGCCGCGTATTGTCGGTAAAGTCTTCGGTAAACAGCATGCGCCAGTCAAACAGGTGGCGGGCAAACAGCAGTCGCCGCCAGAGGTTGCCCAAACGAATGCCGCCCCGGCCCAGGTAGGTGGTGTAGATATTCTCGTTGCCGCTGGGGTAATCGAGCTCCAGCACCTGGGTGTTGGTCATGATGTAGGTATCGGTTAGCTCGCCAAAATACAGGCGCGGGTCGCCAACCGGAATGCTCTGGCGCACCTCCTCACTGCTAGGAATATTGTCGATGCCGCGCACAAAGTAGGTGGGCAACCCGTCGGGGCCAGCGGTATTCACCGGGCTCATGGTGAAACCAAAACCGTGGGTGTAGACCAAATGCTCGTTAACCCAGGTTTTTGCGATCTCGGGCACCCGCTCATAGTTCAGCTCCCGGGCCGAGATCATTACCTGGCGGCGCTCCGATCGCCGCTGCTGGTTCAGAATGTTGTAGCGGTCAAAATCGGCATCTTTAAATTCGTAGTACAGCCGAATCTGCTGGAGCTGGCGATTGCTATCGAGCAGGGGCCGCGAGTCCCACAGGCGAATATTTTCTAGGGTGAGATCGTTTTCTTCTAAGTCTGCAGCTGTCAAATCACCGCTAGGGTCGAAGGGCTCTGACTCGATCGCCTCTAGATCAAAGGCCGAGCGGGTAAGAGCAATGGAGTTAGTAATGTAGGGCCGCTCTCGCTGTAGCTCGTTGGGCTGCACCACCAGCCGCTGCACCACCATGGGAGCCAGCACCAGACCCAGCACCGTTAGCACCAGGTAGCCGCAGATGCCCTTGACCAGCAGGCTGGTGCGCCCAAACCCCGTCCACCAGCCCAGGGTTGAGCCCTGCACGCGCGCCCGTGCCCCTTCCCGCATGGGGTTAACATAGCCCCGTGCCCCCATCCGCCCCCGCAGCAAAAAGACCAGGCCCAAAATCAGGGTGACAATGGCCAGCATCCAGTTGGCGGGCAGCAGCACGTGAATATGGGTGTAGCCCGCTCCGTACACTACCCCTTCGCGGGAGAAAAGCACCTCGTAGCGGCCCAGCCAGTGACTAAAGCTGGTGGCCAAAAACAGCAGCCCGGCTAGGGTGTACAGGTGCTGCTGCTGCTGCTGCGAAAAGCCATAAAACCGCCCCTGGCTAAGGGTGTTGTGGGCTAGAAGATAGACCAGATACACGCTAACCAGGGTAAAAAACAGGGTGCCTACCACCCAAAACTCCAGCAGGTGCAGCACCGGCAGGCGAAAGATATAGAAGGAAATATCTCGGTTGAAGATGGGCTCAACCTGGTTGTAGGGCACTGGTTTGAGGGCCAGCAGCACCGAGGGCCACTGCTTAGCCAAAATTAGTCCGTAGCCCAGGCTCATCAACACCGCCGCCAGTCGCCCCAGCTGTCGGGGATAGATCAGAAACGCCACCGTGCTGATAACCATGGCAATGACCAGCCAGGGTTGGGTAATAAAAATTTGGCCAATGACGTTGAACAGCTGCAGCTTGGGCCATAGAGGCAGCGGCGTACTGGAGTCATAAAGGGTAGCCGTCTGCTGCCAAAAGCCCCCGGCAATTTGACCTTGGTAAATGAGCTGCACCCCGACTAAAAAGCTCAGGGTAGTCCCCACCAGCAGCAGACCACTCAGCCCCAGACTGCGAGCCCGAGAGACGCGATCGCTCGGTGCTTCTAGGGGCTTGGCCCAATCGGCCAGGGTGAGATTTCTCCAGGTAAATAGCAGGGTAGAAAAGATGGGGATCAGGCCGAGCACCAGCTGCGACCCGAGCCGCACCCAAAACAACTCCAGGTAGTTGACCTCAGCAAACCAGAGGCGCTCGGCCTCAAGGTTAACGATCGCATCTAAAAAGAGCAGAGCCAGCAAAGCTAGCCCAATGCTCAACCACCCCCACCGGGGCAGACCCCACCGAGACAAACTCTTTGCGATCGCCTTACTTACCATGAGCCCTACGGCTAGACAGCTACCCCAGCAATGCCTAGATTGTAGCGCCGCTGCGCCAAGCCACTAAAATCGGCTGTTTAGTCTGTTTTGCTGGCCTGTGGCGTCAGCGCTGGTAACTTGGGGCGGTGAAGCGATCGCGCTTAGTCCTCAATAGCCTCAATGCCAAGTTGCTTAAGTCGCTCAAGGTTGTCCTGCATAGCTTTGAGTACTTCGGGCGGGTGCCCCTGCCAATCTGTAACCTCGCCCACGACCCGCAGCGGATCGCGAGAGCGGTATGATTTCGTCGGGTTGCCCGGATACTTTTTGTCGGTCAAATTGGGGTCATCTGCGATCGGGCCAGTCGGCTCTACAAGGTAGATTCTGCCGGGTCCCTCGCCAAGGGCCAGCTCAGCCCCCCAGATGGCTGCATCCAAGGTGGCGGTCAAATAGACGTAGGCGGCCGTCTTTCTTCTGCCGTAGTTAGAGCTATGGCCGGTCCCAATCAGGTCTCCCGGTTTCAGGTCGGCCTTGGTGCCATGGTAAAACTGCGGCGAACTCAGGTCGTCGATCGCTGCCATCGGTTTTCCCCCATAGGTTTAGTGGCTCGGCTGCACAGGGGCGATAACCTTTCGCTGGCCCATGGCATAGCTTGTGTCAGGTAGGCGGCGGTTCTTAGACAATCCTTAAACAATTAAGATCAAAAAGAGCAAGCTGGCATTGTCACAGCACTCCCGCTAATTTTATTGAGAATGCGGGTTATCAGGGAACACTCTGCCTCCATTGCACTTCAAACGAATCTAGTGTCTTAACTCATATCGGTCAACAGAGGCGCGAGATGCGTATCATTCGCTATGGTTCGTGGCTTGTAGTTGGCGTACTACTCGCTGTTGTAATTAGCGTCACAGTAAAACTGGTGGCGGCATCGCCTGCGGTTCTTGAAGGCGGAATTGCCTACGCACAACTGGGCGTTCCTCCAGCAGAAACCCTTACTTTGCCAGGACGTGCATTTACCTGCGTCCTAAGCGATAAGCTCGATCAATGCACAGCCACAGTGGAAGGGCAACCTTTAAACATTTCCATGCAATACCCCACCAGTGAGCGGGTTAGCTTTGCATCCGGTGTGACGTGCCAGGCGACCTACGGCGGTAATCCGTTCGAATGTGGCGCATCCTACGACTATGGACCTGGGGCACTGCCCATTGCTGGATTCTCATCTACTTTGGGGTTGAGCGCTACACAGATGGCAGCTATTCGGCGTACCTATCCCTTTGATCAAGTAGGAGAATCGGGTTGGTTTGGGTTAACCCAAAAAGTAGCGATCGCCTCGGCAATTCTGAGTTGTCTCGTAGCCTGGTTCAATAGCCAACGCAGAATAAACGAGGTAACCGGGTTAAACGCAGGCGTGGCCACAACCAGTTTAAGCTATGGCATATTTTTGGTGCTGCTACCGAGTTTTTCTGGTTGGTTGGGATGGTTTGACGGCCCCCCGTTGCCAACAGTCTTAACCATTGGTGCTGGGGCTGGAGCTGCTGTTCTTTTGGGTAAGTTGACCGCTTGGAAAACCTACGAGCGAGCCAACCGAACCATCGCCAGTTTAGCCAGTGGTGTAGGCACGAGCCTAATGCTATTGGGACTCAGTGTAATGCTCAGATTTTGGCTACTAACTAGCATTACCCCTTTGATCCTAATGGTGCTTGCGTTAGGAATTGGAGTAATCGGGGCAACCCTGGTCTGGTGGCAACCTCTGCTGATAGGGCGAGCTGTAGCCAGTGTTAATCTAGGACTTTTAGTCTACTGCTCTATCTCTTATTCGTTTCTATTGCTGATGCTGGGAGTAGGCCTAGCAGACTAACAGACCTAATTCAGAAACTCCACGAACACATCGGTTAAATCTCGATGCGTTGATTTGCCAATGCGATTGTCATGGAGACTTATTGCGGGCAGTGCGCAACAAAATTGTTATGCCATTTCGCCTAATGCCCTACTTTTTGAACGCTCCAACCCATGCCTCATCATGACTGGAACAATAATTTTATGTACTGGCCTAACCGGAGCAAAATAAACCCGACCCAGCCAGTTGTTGAACTTGACCACAGTTGAAACAATCACCCAGCATTTTTTCTCCCCACGTTCCAGTTGGATCGAGACTCGGTAATCTAGGTGCTTATCATCTTCGCCGAGCATAATCTCGTCGTTCTGCCTACGGCCGAGTATCTCGAATGCGCCAACGGCTGTTCCCGGTTGAAGTTCTTCCTGACTACTGGATGGAGCTGCATCAATCGATGTCTTTAGACCAAAGGGGCGAACAATGACATTGCGAAATTCCAACAGCTGCGCGATCGCTCGCGGCATTGTCAAGAAAATTGCTCGTGTCACTGAATCGATGTTTTGAAGTTGATCATCTGGAAGCTGACATCTAAACGCATCAGCAAAATCGAGGCGTGGCAACGATCGCATTGCCAGGCTGGCACTCGGAACCTCAATCTCTTGGACAACGATTCTTTCCATTGGTTCACCTCGTCAACCGGAAAAATTGCCTCAACCATACTCCTCAGATTACCGCTTCAACCACGAATTTAAAGCAAGGTCCCTAAACCCGAGAACGTGCGGCCCATGCTGTTGCGCCTGGTGCTGGCGGGCTTGGGAGAGACGTAGGGCGATCGCCCCCTCAACAGCTCTTATTTTGAAAATCGCACTGGTAGATAAAGGGCTCCTGCCAGTGCAGCGGAATTTCGAGCAGATCGCGCGTGCCGGTAATGCCCTGGCTGATAAACAGCAGCACCGCAACGGTGTTGAGAGCCGCGTGGGTCAGCCGCCAGCGCTTTGACTTATAGATTTCGGGCAGGGTGGCCAGGGCAAAAATCATCAGCATCGCGGCCGCCATACCCAGGTAAAAGTGGGAAACCTGCCACTCGTAGCCGCGCCGAAACACCCCCGGCTGCATGCCCAACAGCCACAGGCCCATGCCGGTTAGGGTGGCGAAGATGGCTCGCCAGTGGCGGGCACTAGAGCGATACAGCAGCACCAGCGCCGCCAGGGTAAGCAGGTACATGGCCACCACAAAGATCACCCGAAACGGGTCTGAAGCCCAGGCATTTTCGCGGGCGATGGTCTTAAAAATTGGATGAGCTAGCCCCAGCAGCACCAGCCCCACCACCGCCCCAGCCAACCACTGCCCCACCCGCACGTGCTCTTTGCCCACAATCGGGGCAATGTTGGTTTTGGCTTTGTTAACTACCGCCAGTCGGCGCTGGCGAGTTTGTACGGCAAAGTAAACGGCTACACCGATCAGCGGCATCACCACCGTAACGGCCAAAAACGGGTGCAGCAGTCTCAGCAAGTCGGGGGCGTCTAGCATAGAGGTTCCTTAGGGCAAGCGCTTAGGGCAATTTTTTCCTTACTTTAAGCCACCAGCCCAAACCTGCGCCGTCATCCGCTTAACAGTCGTAGCGTTCAGCAGTGTTAGCCGGGTGGCTGTTGCTGGCTCTACAGTAGCGATCGCCCTAGGTCCAAAGATTAAAGCGAGATAAGTGTTGCTCCAGCGCCTTGGGCAGCTGCTTGCCAATGTCGCCCTTGGTCTTAAAGGTGAGCCGATTTTGGGCGGGTAGGTCAAAGGGGTACTGCCCAACAATGTCAGGGCGCTCCATCTGGGCCAGCAAAATTTGCTCGGCGGGCTTGGCCTGAAGGGCGTAGCCCATCTCTACGCACACGTTGGGGCTGGGCACCAGTAAACTCGTGTTGCCCTCTACCGAGGTAATTGGGGTGCCGTCGGCCACAAACAATAGCGATTTGCGAATTTTGCGGGTCAGGGCACTGTTTAGCCGCGCCGGGCCGTCGCTGAGGCGATTTGACACTTCCAGCGTAAGGGCAACGCGCGATCGCTTATTCAGGCTTTCGATCGCGTCGGTCAGCGCCTGGTGCAGCACCTCCGCCGACTGGCTGTACTCCTGCTGATAGCAGAAGTAGATAATAGGCTCCAGGTGGGCCATTACCTCTAGCTTGGTGAAGTAGATCTCGTGGCTGGTCAAGTCGATATTGGCGATCGCATAGCCGCCGCTGCCCTCAACGTAAAACTCCACGGTTTCGCCATCCAGGTAGCGCTGAAACCAGGCCGACTGCTTCACATCGGCACTGTCGTCTAAAAAGTCAGCCCGCAGCGCCGACTTCAGCAGGCTATTTTTGCTTAGCCGCAGGTCTTGGGGACGCTTTTCCAGATCCCGTACCGGCTCGTAGGCTTCGAGATACCAGGCTTTGAGGGCAATAATGGCCATAACGAGTCATCCTCTGGGGCTGTGGGCTAGCTTTTGTGGGCCAGGCTTTAACAAACGGGCGCGAGTCCAAAATTATCGCTTGATTCTAAGGCCAGATGGGAATTCGGATAAAAACAAAATCGAAAGAAATAATGCATCCTCACCGCAGAGCGGTCGCAGGCTTCCCTGGCTTTTATCAGGAACAGTTTACGTTCAGCGTACTAGCACCGAGCACAGCTTTATAGTTCAATTGTACTAAATTTTTCAGCAACAGAGGACTTGGTTTAGGCTGTTTGGGTCTACCCCTGTGCTTTGCCTGCAAGGATACCTACCATGATCGATCTGTACTACTGGACAACTCCCAACGGCCACAAGATCACCATTTTTCTCGAAGAGGCCGATGTAGACTACACCATCAAGCCCATTCACATCGGCAAGGGCGAGCAGTTTGCCCCTGATTTTTTGCAGATTGCCCCCAACAACCGCATCCCCGCCATTGTCGATCACGAGCCCGCCGATGGCGGTGAACCCCTGAGCCTGTTTGAGTCGGGGGCAATTTTGCAGTACCTGGGCGAGAAAACGGGGCAGTTTTTGCCCACAGGGTTGCGCGATCGCGCCAACGTGATGCAGTGGCTATTCTGGCAGATGGGCGGCCTGGGGCCAATGCTGGGTCAAAACCACCACTTCGGCAGCTACGCCCCCGAAAAAATTCCCTACGCCATCAACCGCTACGTCAAAGAGACCGAGCGGCTCTACGGCGTGCTCAACACCCAGCTTGAAGGCCGCGAGTTCATTGCCGGTGACTACTCGATCGCCGACATGGCCTGCTACCCCTGGATTGTGCCCTACCAGACTCAGCAGCAGAATTTAGACGACTTCCCCAACCTCAAGCGCTGGTTCGAGACTATCCAAGCCCGCCCGGCCGTGCAGCGAGCCTACGAAATGGCCCAAACCATCAGCTCCGAATCGATCATGACCGAGGAGGCGAAAAAGATTTTGTTTGGCCAAGGCAGACGGTAGAGAATAAGGGGGCACTTCCTTCGACTCCGCTCAGGAAACGCCCCCTTACCCTCAGATCCTTTCGACTGCCTTAGACCAGCACTCCATTCAAGAAAATGTCGGTCAAGCACTCCGCCAGGTCTTTCATCGACTGGGGTGAGGCGGCTTCATCGCCGAGGGTGTCTTGGCTAAACCCGGCGACGGTGAACATACCCAAAAACACCCGCGCTACCATGCGAGCGTTCATGGGGCGATAGACGCCGCGATCCATCGCAGTTTGAAAAAAGGCTTCGGCTACGTCGATCATCTTGCCGATCACTTCGGTCTGAATTTGCTCGCGCAGCTCGGGGTGAAACTGCGCCTCCATAAAGCACACCCGCATCAGGGCCGAATTTTTTTGCAGATTGAGCATGCGCCGCTGCATCACCTGACCAATCGCTTTGTAGCTGGCCATTTCGCTCAGCTCGGTCAGCAGATCGGTGAGAATTTCAACCCAACCCTGGCTGGCGACCGCGACCAAAATGGCTTTCTTATTCTCAAAGTGGCGAAATAGGGTGCCTTCGGCTACCCCCGCCACCTGCGCCAGTTCGCGAGTGGTGGTGGCTCCGTACCCCCGCTTGGCAAACAGCTTCAGCGCCGCCTGCAGAATCTTAGTTTCGGTATCGACTTCGGCGGCGGCTTTAAAGAAAGGCACCATGATCATAGCCCTCTAAAAGGTGAGCGCAAGCAAGCGCTTGAGGCCATTGTGACGCCATAATCTTGAGGCTCAGGGCGAGGTTTACATAACCTCATAAAACCTGAGATAACTACTCCTAATTCCGAATATTGGTAGGAGCCGTGGGTGGACGGGGCAAACGGCGTTTGCCCCTGCAAGACGACCTGTTTTTGAACTAGGGTTGAGCTTCGGATCTGACCCCAAGGGTTTGGCAGCAATAGCCCCTTATTCAGCCTGGGCAGCCGAGTCTGCTGTCACCAGAGTTTGCTTCACAATCTCATCGCTAATTTTTCGCTGCAGGTCAGTGTCGTCGGCCGACTGCTCCAGAATGCTGTTGAAGGTGTCGATCGCCAGGCCATCGGCTTCAATCGCTTTTTCCATCTCGGCTTCGGTGCTTTGGCGAATGGCAATAATACGGTCTACGGCCGCCTTAAACTGCTTGTCTTCCTTTTTCGAGATTTTGGCCCTTTCGGCGACCTTGGCCATGTCGTCGGGGCTTTCGGCAGCGCCAGTCAGCTGGGTTTCTGCGATCGCATTGAACCGCTCAATACTCAGCCCTTCGTCCTCCACCGCCTTGGCCATCTCCTGCTCGGCCCGCAGGCGCAGGAGCTGCACTTTTTGATAAACCCTGGCAAAGGTAGGAATCTCGCTATCGCTGATCGCGGCTGGGGTGACGTCAACCACCTCAACGCTGGCCGACTGGGCCAGCAGCGGAGCAACAGGGTTAGCCCAGGCCGTTCCTGGCATTAGCCACGCCAGCATTACTAGTAGGGCAGCAGCACAATATTTCACCATACGGGTCTCCTGATTACGCGAAACGTCAGCCTGGAAAGTCTTCCCTAGCCTAGCCTTTTGTTAACACATCGGCATGGTGGCGCAGGTGGTCGGCCATAAAAGAGGATATAAAAAAGTAGCTGTGATCGTACCCAGGCTGCATCCGTAGAATTAGGGGCTGCCCAGCCTCTTTACAAGCCGCCTCAAAGACCTCGGGCAGCAGCTGATTCTGGTTTAGAAAAGTGTCAGCGGTGCCCTGGTCGATCAAAATAGTGCGGTTTTTCTGAGCGTGCTCCTTGACCAATTCGCTCGCATCGTAGGCCCTCCAGCTATTGGAATCTGCACCTAGATAGCCTGAAAATGCCTTCTGGCCCCAGGGGCACTGGGAGGGGGCAGCGATTGGGGCAAAGGCCGAAATCGACTTAAACAGCTCAGGGTTGCGCAGCCCGCACACCAGCGCTCCATGCCCGCCCATGGAGTGGCCAAAAATGCCCATGCGATCGCGCCGCACCGCAAACTCCGCTGCAATCAGCTCCGGTAGTTCGCTCACTACATAGCTGTACATGTTGTAGTGAGCGCTCCAGGGTGCAACGGTCGCATCCACATAGAACCCGGCCCCGGTGCCAAAGTCCCAGGCATCGGCCTCATCAGGAATGCCCTCACCGCGCGGGCTGGTGTCGGGGGCTACCAGCATCAGCCCGTGCTCGGCGGCGTAGCGCTGCGCCCCGGCCTTACTGGTGAAATTGTCTTCGGTGCAGGTCAGCCCCGACAGGTAAAACAGCACCGGCACCGGGCCAGCCTGAGCCTGGGGCGGCACAAACACCGCGAAGCGCATGTCGCAGTTGCAGGTGCTCGAAGGGTGGCTGTAGTAGCCGACGGTGCCGCCGAAGCAGGCGTGTTGGTTGAGGGGGGTGAGGGGCATGGGTGGGGGGTGGATGGGTGGATGGGTGGGGGGGTGGATGGGTGG
>NZ_JADEWR010000018.1 GCF_015207525.1 Nodosilinea sp. LEGE 06152 | reverse complement strand
TACGGAGTCACAGGCTCCTGGCGATTTTTCGAGTTTTATCCTTAAAGGTGCGGCGACCCAAGCTACACGCGGTTTGCTTAACCTAGGGTGGGACGGTCTGCCACACTTTTTAAGATACAAGGGTGGGCACTGCCCACCATTGGGGAAACTATTTTCCAGAAGTCACCTAAAGCGAGCCAGTGGGTGGGTGCAAACAGCCTGGACCTTTAAAGTGGCTGTCTCACCGAGGTTTGCATGGGGAAAATGACGGATTGCAGCAAAGGGTTAATGTGCAAGGTGTAAGGTTTAAGGCAGGTCTTTGATCCGCGTTTCTCACCTATCTTTCTGTAGCTTTTGCAGTCGATGGCCATGACCCTCACCCAGGTTTGGGGTGCTTTCTTAATTTTTGTGCTGTCGCCCATCGTGGGCGGGTTGCCCCTGACAGGATGGTCAACGCGGCTACTGTCGGGGCAGCGACTGCGGCGGGTGGGCACGGGCAACGTAGGCGTGTCGGCAGCGTTTTACCACGGCGGCAAGCTGGCGGGCATTGTGGCGGTGCTGCTGGAGGCGGCCAAGGGCATTGGGGTGGTGCTGCTGGCCCGGTACTACTTCCCGACGGAGCCAGTATGGGAGATTATTGCCCTGATTGGGCTGGTCATGGGGCGCTACTGGTTTGCCAAGGGAGCGGGCACCACCAATGTGGTGTGGGGCGTTGCGGTCTACGACTGGCCCACGGCGCTGCTGACATTTATGCTCAGCGGGCTGGGGTTTACTATTTTTCGCGAGCGGCGGCAGGGTCGGCTGCTGTCGCTGGTGCTGCTGCCACTGATTACGGCCCTGCGCCACCAAGACGGGGCGCTGGTGTTGGCAATGACCTGCCTCAGCGTGCTGATCGCCTGGATCTATCAAAAACTGCCCGACGATTTAGATTTGCCTGACGACGAAGGACGATTGGAGTCTCGCACCATGTTTCGTTTTTTTCGCGGCGATCGCGGTCTAGTTGCCCTTGACCAACCTCTAGATGCCGCTAAGTTTGGCCACAAAGCCGCCACCCTGGGCCAGCTGCGGGCCTGGGGCTACCCGGTGCCCCGCGGCTACGTGCTACCCGCTGGAGATGACCCGACGGCGCTGCTGGCGATCGCAGAACCCTCTCCCACGCAGCCTTTAGCGGTGCGCTCCTCAGCTCTGGATGAAGACATGGGCACCGCTTCGGCGGCGGGGGTGTACCAATCGTTTCTCAATATCACCGACCAGGAAGGGCTGGCAGCGGCGATCGTGCGCGTGTTTTCGTCCTACAACGCCCCCCGAGCCAAGGAATATCGGCAGAGCCAGGGGCTGCCCGAGCAGGGTTTGGCGGTAATTGTGCAGCAGCAGGTGCAGGGGCAGTTTTCGGGGGTGGCCTTTAGCCGCGACCCGATCGCCCGCTGTGGCGACGCAGTGGTGATTGAAGCGCTACCCGGTGGGGCCGACCAGGTGGTGGGCGGCCAGGTGACCCCTGAGCAGTATCGGGTGCTGGTGCAGCCCGACGACGTGCCGCCTTTAGCAGAGATTGCCGAGGCCGACTGGCAGCTCTCTGAGGCGCTGACGCTAACGGTGGAGGGCGAGGGGCAAACGCCGTCGCGGCTGTTGCAGCAGGTGGCCTACCTGGCTCGCCACCTGGAGAGCCGCTACCAGGGGGTGCCCCAAGACATTGAGTGGACCTACGACGGCGAAACGCTGTGGCTGCTGCAGAGCCGCCCCATTACCACCCTGCACCCGCTGTGGACGCGCAAGATTGCCGCTGAGGTGATTCCCGGTACCATTCGACCCCTCACCTGGTCGATCAATCGGCCCCTGACCTGCGGCGTGTGGGGCGAGATTTTTACGGTGGTGCTGGGCGATCGCGCCCAGGGCCTCGACTTTGAAGAAACGGCCACCCTGCACCATGCCCACGCCTACTTCAACGCCACGCTGCTAGGCGATATTTTTAAGCGCATGGGCCTGCCGCCTGAGAGTCTGGAGTTTTTGACCCGAGGGGCAAAGTTTAGCCGCCCGCCGCTGAAATCCACTCTGCGCAACCTGCCCGGTCTGCTGCGGCTGGTGGGCCGCGAGCTGAAGCTAGAGCAAGAATTTGCCCAGGAAAATAGCGATCGCTTTGCTCCCGCCCTGCAATCACTGGCGGATACCCCTAGCAACACATTGAACTCGGTGGACCTGCTCAACCGCGTCGAAGCTATCCTCGACCTTTTAAAGCGTGTCACCTACTACAACATTCTCGGCCCGCTCAGCTTCGCCCTGCGCCGCGCCCTCTTCAAAGTGCCGGAAGAGAGCCTGAACCCGATGCAAAATGCCGAAATTGCGGCGCTGGATGCCCTGAGGGCGATCGCTCAAGACATTCGCCAAACCCTCTCCACTCCAGAGCTAAACCGCATTACCGACAGCTCATCGCTGATGACCGCCCTGGCCGAAAGCACCGACGGCGAAGCTTTGCTAAAGGAAATGGATCAGTTTATTGCCCAGTACGGCTACCTCAGCCCGGTCGGCACCGACATTGCCGTCGCTACCTGGCAGGAAAATCCTGGCCCCGTGCGCGAGCTGCTGGCCCAGTTTGTGAAACAACCGCCCCCACCGAAAACGGCCTCAGCCTCGGCCCCAAGCGGCAAAGCCGCCCTGGTCCAGCAGCGGCTCGATCTAAAGGGACAGGTCAACACAATCTACAACCAGCTGCTGGCCGAATTGCGCTGGAGCATTCTGGCCCTGGCAACCCAGTGGCAGGAACAACGCCATTTGCAGGAGCGCGACGACATTTTCTTTCTCACCCTCCAAGACATTCAGACCCTGGTGAAGGGGGATGCTGCGCCTAACTGGGCCATGGTGCGGGGAAAAATTGGCGATCGCAAAGCTCAGTATGACCAGGACAAGCACCTGCCCACCGTGCCCTACCTGGTATTTGGCAACGAGCCCCCCAGCCGCGATCTGCCGCTGATGCCGAGTGCAACGGTGCAGCAAAAGCTTTCGGGCATTGGGGCCAGTGCGGGCATCATGGCTGGCCCAGTGCTGGTGATGACTCAGCTAGAAACGGTCGCCACCGAGGGACCATTTATTCTCGTGGTGCCCTACACCGATGCGGGCTGGGCACCGTTGCTTGCCCGCGCCCAGGGGCTAATCGCCGAAGTCGGCGGTCGGCTCTCCCACGGCGCAATCATTGCCAGGGAATACGGCATTCCGGCCGTTATGGATGTCACCAACGCCACCCAGCGCCTGCACAGCGGCCAGTGGGTTCGGCTCAACGGCGAGACCGGCACCGTAGAGGTGCTGGACCCTGCCACCCATCAGCCTCCCGCCCTTGAACCTGGCCAAGACTAGCCCCTTGACCAAAGCACCTATACCGACCGACCGATGCCGACCTGAGGAGAAACGCTTGGCAAATTAGTACAATTGCACTATTGTTAGTAATGCAATCGCACTGTTGCAGGTTTTAGCTCCCTAATTTTTGCGGCTATGAATGGTCATCAAGGCGGGGCGCAAGCCCTCAGCTGGATTGTTGCGTTGAGCGTGGGCGTCGGCATCATGGCAGAGTTAAGTCAATCTACCCCCCAGGTTATTGCTGAAGAACAGGTGGCGGCCGTAGAGGCTACCCCGGCTAACCCCTGGGCTGGGGCTTCATTTCCGCTCGAAAAATTTACGGCCTATACTTCTCCCTTTGGCTACCGGCAGCACCCAATGGGCGGCCACCGCTTCCACTACGGGCTGGATCTGGCTGCTCCCATGGGCAGCTATATTCGCAGCTGGTGGGCGGGTAAAGTCATTCAGGTGTCAGACAACACCGCCTGTGGTACCTCAGCGATTATTCAATCGGGCAATTGGACCCACATTTACTGCCACATGGTCGGCCACATAGTGATCGAGAAAGAAGGCGGGCGCGTGCTGGTCGATCGCGACGGCGGCATTGAGCTGCGCCAGGGGCAAATGGTGACCTCGGGCCAGCGCATTGGCCGCGTGGGCATGACCGGCAGCACCACCGGGCCGCACCTGCACTGGGGCCTCAAGTACGACGGGGTTTGGGTAGACCCTGCCCTGGTGATCAAGGCCGGGTTCGACTATCAGCAGCTACAGACGGCGCAGGCCGCAAATTAGCCCCTGGCAAACCTGGGTTAGAAACGCTAGATCTAGGGTTTCTAGGGTGTCGGTGAGCTGGTGGTAGTGGGGATTGCGCAGATAGGCCGTGTCAGTAATCAAAATCGCGGGGTAGCCCAAATCCCAAAAGGGCACATGGTCGCTGCGCCGCGTATCGGGCACGGCTTGGCCCTGGTTGACCACGGGCAGCCACTGGCTGGGCACTCCAGCCGTGCGAAAGCCTCGCCACAGCCGCACCATGGTGGGAATGCTCTGCCACGGCCCAATCTGGGCAATATAGTTGCCGCGATCGGGATAGAAACGCTCTATCCCCGGTGGATACTGCTGGGAGTGGGGCTGGTGACAGCAGTAGCCCAGCATTTCGAGCGACAGCATCAGTCCTAGAGGCTCGCCCTGGTCATGTAAGGCTTGGGCATAGTGGCGACTGCCGACAAACCCCAGCTCTTCGAGGTCAAAGGCGGCCAGGCGCAGGGGCGATCGCCCCGGTTGTTGAGCAAAGGCGCGGGCTAGCTCCAGCAGCACGGCTACTCCGGTGGCGTTGTCGTCAGCCCCAGGGGAACCGGGCACCGAGTCGTAGTGGGCACCGACCAGAATAGGCGGGCGGTGCGAGTTTTGCCCCGGCAGGTTCAGGATCCAGTTGGTGAAAGACTGCCCCTGAAAGTCAAAGCTGTGGGCCGTCACCTCGCCCCAGCGCGAGAACTCCTGCTGAATGTACTGCTGGACAAAAAAGTGTTGGGCCGAGGCCAAGAACGGGTTGCGATCGCGTGCCACCTGCTCCAAATGAGCCAGTAGGCGCGTCTGTAGGGCCGTATCGCTCCAAGTATCGCTCAAGGGGTTCACCTAGGCAGGCTTTTGAAAACCCTTAGCCACGTCGGATAGGTTTTTGCGGGGCAGCAGTCGGGTCGCCAGCGACAGTATTTTGTTGGTGGTGCCGTGCACAGCGGTGCGCTGCCCTTTCTCCATTGCGTTGTAGGCGTAGAGGGCTACATCGGCGGAGGTGGGCAGGTTGCCCTCAAACAGCTTTACATCCTTGACCTCGGCCCGTTCTTGAAACTCAGACTGGGTAGGGCCAGGGCAGAGGGCGGTGGCGGTTACCCCGGTACCCTCCAGTTCTGCTGCGATCGCGTGGGTAAACGACAGCACGTAGGCTTTGCTGGCGTAGTACACCGCCATGTATGGCCCCGGCAAAAATGCGGCGGTCGAGGCCACATTGAGAATGCGGCCCTGGCCCTGGGCAATCATTTTGGGCAAGTACAGTCGGCTCAGGTGAGTGAGGGCAACAATATTGAGCTGAAGCATGGCGTTTTGCTTCTCCCAGCCCGATTCGACAAAGGAGGTCAAATCGCCGAACCCGGCATTGTTGATCAAAGCGTAGGGGGTAATGCCCTTGAACTCGGTCCAGTCAAAAAACTGCTGGCGGGTATCGGCGTCGGTGAGGTCGCCCCGGTAGGTCGACACCAGGACGCCGTGGGCCGCTTCTAGCTCGGCCTTTAGCTCTAGCAGGCGTTCTTCGCGGCGGGCAATCAGCACCAGATCGTGGTGGTGAGCAGCACAGACCTTGGCCAGCTCATAGCCAATGCCGCTAGATGCACCGGTAATCAGAATTGGCTTTGCCATCGTTTGCCCCTGAAACTAAATTCGGCTTGATTCTAACGAATCGCGGCAGGAGCCGTGCGATCGCGCCGCGACTGAATCTCCAGGTACACCAGCAGGGCGTTGACGTCGGCAGGGTTGACGCCGCCAATGCGCGAGGCCTGACCGATAGTGAGCGGTTTGACCTGGGTAAGCTTTTCGCGCGCTTCTTTTGAAAGCGTATCGATCGCCATATAGTCGAGGGTTTCGGGCAGCTTGCGGCCGGTATTCTTGGCCACCTGGTCAATCTGGTTTTGCTGCCGCTGAATGTAGCCCGAGTATTTGATATCAATCTCGGCTCCTTCTTTTTCTTCGCGCATCAGCTCAGGATTATCCAAGCCGTAGCGCTCCAGATCGCCGTAGTGGAAGCCGGGGCGGCGCAGCAAATCGGCCAGGGTAATCGAGCCTTTGATGCGCTGGTCGGTATCGGCGGCAATCCGCTGCCCCAGCTCGTCGTGCTCCTTAACGCGGGTTTCGCTGAGGCGATCTTTTTCGGCGGCAATGTTGGTGTACTTGCGGGTGAAAATCTCCCAGCGGCGATCGTCAATTAGCCCAATTTCGCGGCCTAGCGGGGTCAGGCGCTGGTCGGCATTGTCCGATCGCAGCAGCAGCCGATACTCCGAGCGCGAGGTCAGCATTCGGTAGGGCTCCCGCAGATCCTTCGTGCAGAGATCGTCCAGCAGCGTGCCCATGTAGCTCTGCTCACGGGGCAGCACCAGCATCTCCTGGCCCCGCACCAGCCGGGCCGCATTTACCCCAGCCACAAAGCCCTGGGCCGCCGCCTCTTCGTAGCCGGTGGTGCCGTTGACCTGCCCGGCGCAAAACAACCCCTCCACCCGCTTGGTCATCAGGGTGGGGTAGCACTGGGTGGCGGGCAGGTAGTCGTACTCCACGGCGTAGGCGGGCCGCAGCATAGCGCAGTGCTCTAGCCCCGGCAGGGTGCGCAGCATGGCAAGTTGGAGCGTTTCGGGCAGCCCGGTCGAAAAGCCCTGCACGTAGATTTCTGGAATGTCGCGCCCCTCCGGCTCCAGAAAAATCTGGTGACTGTCTTTATCGGCAAAGCGAACGATTTTGTCCTCGATGCTGGGGCAGTAGCGGGGACCTTTGGAATCGACCCAGCCGCCGTAGATCGGCGACAGGTGCAGGTTGTCGCGGATGAGCTGGTGAGTGGCGGCGGTGGTGCGGGTGAGGTGGCAGGGCATTTGCTCGCGCTCGACCCAGGCCTCAGGGTCAAAGCTAAACCAGCGGGCATCCTCGTCGCCGGGCTGCGGCTCCAGCACATCAAAATTGATCGAGCGGCGATCGACCCGCGCAGGGGTGCCCGTTTTGAGCCGCCCGGTCTCAAAGCCCAGCTGGTTGAGGGTGTCGGTCAGGCCGGTGGCAGCAAACTCTCCGGCTCGCCCTGCCGCCATCGATTTATCGCCAATCCAGATAGTGCCGCCGAGGAAGGTGCCGGTGGTCAAAATCACCGCTCTGCACCTGAAGGCCGTGCCAAAGTAGGTGGTGACTCCCACCACTTCGTCGTTGGCACCGAGCACCAGATCGGTCACCATGCCCTCGCGAATGACCAGGTTCGGCTGGTTTTCGACGATGGTTTTCATCACGGCGGCGTATTCGCGCTTGTCGGTTTGCGCCCGCAGTGCCCACACGGCGGGGCCGCGCGAGTTGTTGAGCACGCGCTTTTGCAGATAGGTGCGATCGGCCATTTTGCCAATTTCGCCACCCAGGGCATCGACCTCGTGGGTGAGCTGTGACTTGGCCGGGCCGCCCACGGCAGGGTTGCAGGGCTGCCAGGCGATTTTGTCGAGGTTGAGAGTGATCATCAGCGTGCGACAGCCCAGGCGCGCCGAGGCCAAAGCCGCCTCGCAGCCCGAGTGGCCGCCACCGACGACCACCACGTCGTATTCGTCGAGAAAGTCAACGGAACCTGAAACACTCATGCCAGCTGCACAACCACTACACCGCCTAACCTATCAATCTTAGCGGGTTAGCAAGAGGTTCTTGAGGAGCGGCAGCGGCAGGGATGGCTACCAGCTGTCGGCACCGCTGCCGCTTAGCCAACCGTCCAGGTCGCGGCTGGCCTTGGCCACGTTAAACAGGTGCAGGCCAAAATCGCGGGAGAGGTCTTCGCACACCTTGATGCCTCGGTAGCTGTTGCCCTTGGCGTCGAGCGGCGGCGAGAAGGTGCCAATGCCCAGCTTGCCGGGGGCCAGGGCGGTAATGCCGCCCCCCACGCCGCTCTTGGCGGGCAGACCCACCCGGTATACCCACTCGCCGGAATAGTCGTACATACCGCAGGTGAGCATGACGCTGATTACGTCCTGCACATAGTGCTCGTCCAGGGCACGCTCGCCGGTCACCGGGTTGATGCCGCCGTTGGCTAGGGTCGCCGCCATCATGGCCAGGTCTTTGGCGTTGACCATAATCGAGCACTGCTGAAAGTAGAGGTCGAGGGTTTCGTCGACGCGATCGGTGACCATGCCAAAGTTGAGCATCAGGTAGGCGATCGCCCGATTGCGAAACCCCGTCGCCTTCTCAGAGAGAAACACCGGCACGTTCACGTCCAGGTCGCGCCCGGTGTAGCGCTTAAACATAGCCAGCATGCGCTTCAGCCGCTCGGTGGCGCTGTCACCCTTGATCAAATCCGCGGTGGCGATCGCCCCGGCATTCACCATGGGGTTGTAGGGGCGATTGGTGACCTCATCCAGCACAATGGCGTTAAAGGCTTCCCCCGTTGGCTCGACGCTGACCTTGCTGTTGACGTAGTCGCGCCCGTGGTCTTCGAGGGCCAAACCGTAGACAAAGGCCTTGGAGATCGACTGAATGGTGAACAGCTGGTCGCAGTCGCCCACCTCAAACACCTGGCCTTCGCGAGTGACTACGCAGATGCCAAACCAGTGCGGGTCGGCCAGGGCCAGCTCAGGAATATAGTCGGCCACCGCACCGTCTAGGGCACCCTGATACCGCTCGTGCAGGTCGTTTAGGTACTGCCGAAAGGGCGAAGCGACCGCCTGAATCGAACTGGCCAGGGACGAAAAATCACCTTTACTCATCGCTATCTACCCCTCTGCCGTAATTTGAGCGGCAACCTTGGCAAATTCTCGGCTCACCGGATGGCCAGGAAACTTTGTGCAAAAAACGCCCTCGCTGGCCAGCTGCACCACCTCCTCCGACAGCGGAAAGATACCGGCCACGGGTGCCCCATAGGTTTCTTCGACCTTTTGCCTTAGAACATCAAAATTCAGGGAACTGTAGGCCTTGTTGATGGCCAGCAGCATTCTGCGCACGTTTAGCTGGCGGGCAATATCGATGGTGACGGCGGTGCCCTGGTAGTCTTGCTTATCGGGCCGCAAAATCAGAATCAGCACGTGGGAAATGGCAATGGAGAGAAAGGTCTCCTTTGACAGGCCAGGATGAGTATCGATAAACAGATAGTCAAGCTCCAGGGCCTTGACCAGCTTGCGAAAGCCGTCGTTGAGCAGCTTGACGTCGTAGCCGTCCTTCAGCACCCGAGCAATATCGTCGGCTTTAACGCTGGAGGGCACCAAAAAGAGACGGCCCGCTTCAGCGATTCCGGCGGCACCACCCACGTCGTAGGCCGCCTCTTCGATGGTTGCCTCCCCCCAGAGGTAGCTGTTGAGGGTTATGGGTGCCTGCTCAGGTTCGAGGCTAAAAATGTTGTGAATGCCCGGTGACGGCACGTCGGTATCTACTACGCCGACTCGGTGGCCCTGCACGGCCAGGGTAGTGGCCAGGTTAGCGGTAAAGTTTGACTTGCCAGTGCCACCCCGGTAGGAGTGAATTGAGACAACCTTAGGCATAGATACAGCGATCGCCGTCGAGGACGGCAGGCACAGCAACGACCCCTGGAGACTACCAAGCCTAAGCCGCCCGATTTTGTAGCCGCCCCCACCAATTTCGCCTCAAACCGCGCTTTCCTCGTTAAGAATCATGGCGCTAGAACCCTGGTGCTAGATAGAGCCGGTCAAGCTAGCCCAGGCCTCGCTTGAGGGTAGCGGCGATCGCGGCCACCAGCTCATCGACCTCAGACTCCAGGGTCAGGTAGTGGGTGCAGGCGCGCACGCAGTTAGGCGCTTGCAGGGTGCGCAGGTAAACATGCTGGGTCTCTAGCTCATCGACCAGGCGCTTGTGCCACGCGGGCGAAGGCTCACCCTGCTCCAGCACCCAAAACGACACCAAGCCAGAGTCGGGCGGGCTCTGTCGCACAGTGCGAATTTGAGGCAGGTCTTGCAGCTGTGACCACAGCCGCTGGGCGAGTTCTACCAGGCGCTGGTAGCGCTGGGGCGCAGTTCCCCAGTCGGTCTGGTGGGCGATCGCCGCCCGCAGCCCCGCCAGCAGTGGGTAGTTCGATGTTGCCACCTCGTAGCGCTGGCCATTGGGCTTCCAGCCGGTGGGGTTGGCGGCGGCATCGGTGGTAATGCCGCGCCAGCCAATGAAGGTGGGTGCCAGGTGCTCTCGGGCCTCAGGACGCACGTACAGCCCGCCCAAACCCGCCGGGCCGCACCACCACTTGTGGCCGGTAAAGGCGTAGAAATCGACTTCCAGCGACGGTAGATCGAGCGGCAGCGACCCGACCGACTGGGCCGCGTCCACCAGCGTCAGCACCGGGCTAGGGCGATCGCGACAGACCTGCACAATGCGCTCCAGGGGCAGCACCTGACCCGTATTCCAAAAAATATGACTGATTACCAACAGCCGGGTGTTGGGTTGCAGGTGCTGGGCCACCGCCGCTGGGTCGCCGCCATTAACAGTTTCAAGCAGCGGGCAAAGGCTATAGGTGACCCCAAAGCGGCGGCAAATTTCCTGTACCGCAGCAATAATGCCGGGATGCTCGCAGTCCGACAGCAGCATGTGATCCCCGGCCTGCCAGGCAATGCCCCAGAGGGGAATGTTGCAGCCCACGGTGACGTCTTCGGTGAGGGTAATGGTGTCGGCGGTGGTGCCCAGTTCAGCCGCGATCGCCGCGCGTGTTTGGGCTGCCTCAGCCGTTACCCACTGGTTAGCCGCCCCAGAAAATGGCCCCAATTCCTGAACCCGCTGATGGGCCGCAAAAATAGCCGCTAAGGTACTCTGAGCCATCGGTCCCTGGCCGCCATAGTTAAAGTACTGTTTGCCCACCAGGGCCGGAAACGAGTGACGATGGCTGAGTAGGCGATCGAGCGTTGCAGAAGACGAAGAGTAAGTCACGCTGAGGAGAGATAAAGGGGGAACGTTTCAACCCTATACCAACCGCGCTCGGTTGGCTGACCAGTTGTAGCAACCGCTTCTTGGCTCAGGACCCAGCAACGGCGGGATGCACAGATAGTTGGAGGGGCGGCTGCGAGCCAGCCAACATCCCAGCTTAGGTTGAGATACCTGATCCTAACGAAACTAGCCGATCAGTCCTGTAGCTTGGGCCAGTGCGCGGCTGTCTTAGAGCTAAATCGACTTTCCCGCCCCCAAGCAACCCGGCAGCAGTGCCATTGCCCCGTCATTGCCCCCTTTCCCGGAATACCCCGATAGGGTATAACATGCTAAGGGTGAGCATAGGTACTGTTGAATCGTCTTTTTAGACGTCCTATGGGCTTAACTCCAAGCATGAACAGCAACTCAACACAGCATTACACAGCTAGCGGTCAGCGACAGGGGTCGCTAGGGCTAGCTGTGACAAGTTGTAGGCTTGAGGGTTCCAGGCTCGACTGGGGCAACGGCACGACGTTGCCTCGGCTTCAGCAGCAGCCATACCTCTCTTTGTTCTCTAGCACTTGCCCCACAACTCGCTTTGTCTGCTAGCTACCCCCTGCCATCGCGTTCGAGTTCAGGGGGTGGCCCGCAAAGCCCCCTGAGGTTGGCCGCTGACTTGACAACCTACTCGCAACCATCCATTCGCTGGCTCACCGATGACGTGCTGTTTCACTACCAGCGCTGTGGTCGGCGGGCCTTTTTAGATCTCTACGGCGATCGCGACCAGCAAGCCCCCCCCTCCGACTACCTACTCAAACTGCGTCAGGATAGCCTGGCTCACCGCGAGCGAGTGCTCGAAGACTACTACCCCCTCTACCGGCCCGACTTTCCCTCCGGCGACTGGGCCGCCGGGGCCAGCGCCACACTAGACCTAATGGCCGAGGGTGTCGAGGCCATTCGCCAGGGGGTGCTGGCCACGCCCTCAGCGGTAGACGGGGTGCAGTTGGTCAGCCAGCCCGATCTGCTAATCAAGCAGCCCGGCTGGTCGTGCTGGGGCGACTGGGTCTACGTGCCCATCGATATTAAGCTGGGCAAAAAGCCCAAGCTCGACTACCAGGTGGTAGCTGCATACCACGCCTACGTGCTCTCGCGGGTGCAGGGCGTCTGGCCCGATGCCAGTTATTTGGCCCTGCGCGGCGGTCAAATGTACAGCATCGATCTGGGGCGGCTGGTACCCAAGCTGCAAACCGTACTCAACGACTGCCTGATCGATCTGCGATCGCCTACCGCGCCAGAACTGTTCATTTCCCACAGTCGCTGCGACCTGTGCCACTGGTTTAACCACTGCTACACCGAAGCCCAGGCGACTCGCCATCTCTCGCTGCTGCCCGGCGTTACCCCTGCCCGCTACGAGCTACTCAAACAGCACCACCTGACCACCGTCGCCGCACTGGCCCAGGCTAGCCCCGCCCATCTGGCTCCCCTGCCGGGCTTTGGCGAGCAGGTGGCCGAAAAGCTGGTGCATCAGGCCCAGGCCCTAATTGATAACCGCGCTATTCCCCGCAGTGCTCCCCATGCTCCCCACGGCTTTCCGCTGTGGCCCGAAGATTTACCCGAGGGGGAGGTCGAGCTGTACTTTGACATCGAAGCCGCCCCCGACCAAAACCTGATCTATCTACACGGGGTACTGGTGGTCAACCATCGCACGGGCGAGACCAACTTCCACGCCCTATTAGCCGAAAACCACCGCGAAGAGCGCCGCGCCTGGAACGATTTTCTCGACCTGGTGCACACCTACCCCCACGCTCCGGTCTATCATTTCTGCCCCTATGAGGCCCAGACCGTGCGCAAGCTGGGACAGCTCTACGGCACTCCCCACCGCCAAACTGAGGCCCTGCTCGACCGCTTCTTCGACGTGCACAAATGTATAACCGACGGCGTCACCCTGCCAATCGAAAGCTACGCCCTCAAGCACATCGCCCGCTGGATGGGCTTTGACTGGCGCGACGAGGGGGCCAATGGGGCACAGTCGATCTGCTGGTACAACGCCTGGGCCGAAACCGGCGATCGCAGCTACCTAGAGGCCATCCTGCGCTACAACGAAGACGACTGCCGCGCCACCTACCACATCAAAGACTGGCTGGTAAAATTCGCCGAACCCTACTGGGCCAGGCTCTACCAAAGCATTGGCTAATGTCTGTTCCCCACACACTCCTATTAAGCCTTAGACGGCCCATAGGAAGCTTTGCTGGCGCTGCAGGCGGTCCATGCGTTAGTACAGGTTCGACCGTAGGGGCATTGCAGTGCAACGCCCCTGCCAGAGGATTCCGCTTGTCAAGTGTTCTAGCTAAATAACTGCTGCAATAGCGCTACTGGGGAACCGAACTGTGGGCCCCCAAAATTTCGGCCAGGCCAGGTACGGCCCCAGCCACATCCCCTTTGACCGACTGGCGCAGCTTGTTGTAAGACGATCGCACCAGCCCGTTGTCGGTTTTGGCAATTCGCCTATCGGTCACGCCCAAAATCACCTCGGCCGTCTGGGTCTGATTCTGGCTCAGGTGGGCCACCGGGTCACCCGCCTGTAGCCCCTCAGCCCACATGGGCTCTAGGGCATTCACCACCTCGGGCAAAATACGCTCAATGGCCCCCGGAATGTAGCCTGGCCCAGCTCCTTTCACCACACCATAGGCCGCTTTGAGCGCCATACCGCCCAGCCCGCCCTTGGCCGCCACCTGGCGATCGATCAGCAGGGCGCAGTCGTTGACAACGCTAGCCTTGACAGCCTTGTCGTTCAAAATATCGCTTAAGCCCATAGCTATGCCTGTCTAAATAACAATTCTTGTACTGCACTAAATTTTCTATAGCCCAGCAGCTAAATCAGCATTCCCCACCGCAGGTTCGAGATTGCTTAACAAGACTATAAACTTTGCCAGAGCAAACCGGTTTTGTAGCCCCTGAGCCAAAGGTATCTTACCTAAACTGTGGCCTAGCCCAGCTGGCTCAGATCCACAACCCAGGTTTGGCCATCAACTTCAACGCGATCGCCCGCTACCAACTTGCGCCCGCGCCGAGTTTCTACCTCGCCATTTACGTTCACCTCGCCGTCTTGAATCATCAGTTTGGCTTGGCCTCCCGTGCCCACCACCTGCATCTGTTTCAAAAATTGGTCAAGCTTAATGTAATCAATACTGGGCATAGCGCTATCCGAGAAATACTTAGATGAATGACAGAGCAATAGAAAGTCTTCAACTCCGGAGGCAGGCCCACCCCTTAAACTCAAAGGAAGGGCACTCAAAGTTCAGAAGGGTGTTCATAAACCAAATCAAGTCCAGAAGTGGGGTTCTACCTGTGGGAAAACTACAGATCCCGAGCTGGACTTGGTATATCACTGCTACCAGCGGAGGAGCACGATGTTGAGTAATCACCAACTCCTGCAAGAGCTTAGACAAAAGCAAGAGCAGCTAGAGCATTTTCGCCGTGCTGCCGGTCAGCCGCTTCAGACCTTGTTAGACCAGTACGATTGGGGCATCGTCACGGGCGCAGGGCATGGCGGCCTGTCGCTGGTTACCCTACGTTTTGATCACCGCATCGCTCTCGACAACCCCTTTCTGCTGGCCCTGGCTGAAGAGGCCGAGCGCACCTGGGGACCCGTAGATTTTGCCCTCTTCTCCGGAGAATCGCAAGATCCGGTGCGGGTACTGAGCCGTACGCTGCTCGATCGCCGGTGGCGGTGGCGGCAGTCAAGCCGTTAGACCGTCAGATCCACAAGTTTTTTACCGCTGATACCCAATCCACATCATACAACCCCTACTCGACCCAGGCCCAACGGCATTTGCCCTGCCAGATAGGGGATAACTAGGCAGAACATGGTAGGCGTACAAGTCGCTAAGTTGTGAGTCACCGTGATTGGCGCTTAGTAACTCAGCTTGAGGGCGTTCACTGGTACCTCTTCCCAGGTTTCCACTGTGCGAATTTGGGCTACCCACCCCGCTGCCCTTTGCTCCTCGCTCAGGTTCTCCTTAAACGAGCGGTGGCAGGCTTGAGCCTGGGCTTCGTCAACGCAGGCAATGCAGGAGTAGATAATTCCTGACGGATCAATTTGTTCGTTGACCCAAATCATGGGCGATCGCCTCTAGATAGTCCCAGCCGACTCTAGCATTGTTGGTTACGTCAGGCTCAGGAAGCCGCCATTTGAGGTGCGCCTACGCTCACAACCGTTTGCCGTAGCTCCGCGATCGCCTGTAGCTGATAGTCGTTGACTTCCTGAAGTTTAGTCACTCCGCCAGCCAGGTTATCCAACGACTGTCGCAGCCCGTTCACGCTCTCCTGGGCGGGGTTGAGCAACTCCTCGCAGACTGCTAGCTTGCCCATTACACCGGCCAAATCGCGCTGCTGCTGGCGCAGGTCACTCTCAAAAGCCTCCACCTCAGTGCGCTGGCTCGCCAATCCGGCCTCAGTAGCTTCGATGTCTCGCTTCAGCTGGCTAATGCCGTCATGCAGCCGCTTCACCTCAGTCTCTAGCGCTTGAATCGTGTCGGTGGTCTGCTGCCGCTGACCATCAATGGTGTTGAGCAGTGGCTCCAGGTCAACGGCGCTAACCGGCGTTTCTTCTACCGTCAGGCCCTGTCGCCGCCGCAGCACAGCCTGATGCTGGCTCAGCACTTCCTCGCGCTCAAGCAGGTTGCGCCGCTGACCCACCAGGGTTTCGTTGAGCATTTGAGAACGGTCTTGCTCCTCCTCTAGCTCAGTTTCTAGCTGTAGTCGGTCAAACTCACTAGCCTGCTCAATTCTAAGCTTGAGCTCATCGATCGCCTGCTGCTCCAGAGTTAGCTCTTCCTCCTGGTCAGAGACAAACCGCGACATTTTCTCCAGGTCTTTTTCTAGATCGCCCACCATGGCCTGAAGCTGGTCGAGATCCATCGCCTCTAGGGCCGCCACATCGACCTTTTTGCTCAGCCGTACTTTGTCGGTGGTGTTGAGCAGGTCGTAGATTTTTTGGTGCAGGTTCGCCTGAGCTTGCAGCGTCTCTGACAAAGCCTGAATCTGATCTTGATGGTTTTTTATCGCCTGCTGCCGTAGCTTCAGATCCTCGCGTTTGGCCATCAAACTGGTTTCGGCCTGACGCCAGTCGGCCCAGCGCTGCTCTAGCTGACTGGCCTGCTGGTCTAACTCCTGCTGGCGCTGCTCTAGCCCCTGGCGCTGGTTTTCGAGCGCCTGTCGGTAGTCGCCCAGCAGTCCCTGGTGATAGTTCAGCCCATCGGTAGCGTGGTTGAGCGGGTCGCGCAGGGCTTCTATGGGCATTACCGCCTCAGTTAGGCGGTTGAGCGCACCCTGTAGGGTAGCCACCTGTTCTGGGTCTAGCCCCGCAGCGCCACCACCCTCGGCCCGCTGCTCCTCAAGACGGCGCATCTCGCCATTCAGGTGGGCCCAAGCCCCTTCTAGATCTGTATTTTTACGGCTGAGTTCCTCCTGCTGCTGCTCCAGGCTCTGACGCAGCTGTTCCAGCTCCTGGCGCTGGGCATCGAGTTGTTCAAGGTCGGCTTCGGCCTGTTCGACCTGCTCCTGACGAGCCTCTAGCTCTAGTTCGCGACGGTTTAGCTCCTGGCTTTGAAAGGTCAGCGATTGCTTCCACTGCTCAATTTCTTCTTCCTGAGTCTTAGATTTTTTGCTCAGATTTGAGAAGTTTTGCAGAATGCTAGTCAGAGTGCGCCCAGCTTCGTAGTGGCGCTGAATCTGTCGACTGCCGCTGACTTCTAGCATCACCAGCGCACCAGCGTTGTACGAGGCGTCGTCAGGGGCGGTTAGAGACTCTTCTCCGGTTACAGCACTCCAGCTGTGCTCACTGCGCTGGCAGGCAAGCAGCTTAAACTCGGGCTTGCCGCTGCCAATAAACCCGGTCTTTTTCTGGACTTCTGCTAGGTACAGCACGCTGGTGGTCCTCGTGGCTTAGAACGTCGATTTTAGGAAAGTAAATCTGATGCAGTAATTTTAAAGACTCAGTAGAGAGATGGGGGAAAATATTAGGAGTAAGTTTTGGATAGAGGAAGTGGGCTGCCTGTCTACGTAAACGCTTCAGGGCTCGGTTTAATGTGTTGTAATACACCATGAACTTAGTCTGGGTCTGTTCGGAACTCTACTCAGAGATCCTGCACCCCAATCTGCTACCCATCCTAGCCTTACTCTGAAGTTCTCAACCTACCGCCCCCCTTGCCGCAAAGCCCAAGACCCAGCGGTCTGAGCCCAAGCAAGAGCGTAGCCTTTTCCCCAAAGCCAGATCACCCAAACAGGGCAACCTCTCAAACCATCGTGAACTGCGATCGCCCATCCCTCGCCCCCATCCTTCAACCCTGAGGGATATTCGGTGGGGATGTCAGCGCTACTGCCAAAGCTAACAGGAATCTTAGCTAATTTTAGGCCGGTAAAACCGCAAGTTCTAGCAACCTACTCTAACCAGGCCGCACCCCTGACACACGCTTGTCCCTAGAATGCCCAAAAATCCGGCAGATCAGCAGGTGACACGGAACCTTGCCGGTGGAATATCCCCAGCAAAGCGCTCTATACTAGGGAGCAAGATCGTGAGCTATAGCCTCAGTCCGTGCTCTGCCCCTAGTTACGCCGACGCGCCTCGACCAAATGCGCCTCAACACCTGAGTTTGCCCTCGATTTACCGCTCCCGGCTCTATCGCCACAGAGTGCCAACCAAACTCGCAGGACTCAAAGGTAGGAGCGGGTCTCCAATTAGGGCATGCTGACTTCAAACTCACACACTATGACCTGGTCAGCCAGGTGCCGTTCCCATCTTTGGGTTGCCTCATGCAGGGTTATCTGTCAGAAATTGATATTCGCAGCATTTTGCAGCTCATTGAGCTAGGGCAGCGCACGGGTGAGCTGTACCTAGAAAGCTACGGTAGCGGCAGCAGTCAGCCCATGGGTCAGCCCTTTGATGGGGCCCTAACTATCCCCGACCCACCCTCGTGGCTGGTGTTTTTGGCCAATGGGCAGCTAGTTTACGCGGGTACCACTGACAACAAGCTCGATCGCCTGCGCGACCATCTACACCGCTACGGCATTGATCATTCACTGCCCGACCCCGGCACCACGGCAGCGATCGCCGCCTTTAACTCCCTGGAATACGGTACTCTGTGGGCGCTTCTGGAGCAGCATGTTATTACTCCCGACCAGGGCCGCACCATTCTGAGCCACATGGTGC
Source organism: Nodosilinea sp. LEGE 06152 (assembly GCF_015207525.1). Classification (GTDB taxonomy): domain Bacteria; phylum Cyanobacteriota; class Cyanobacteriia; order Phormidesmidales; family Phormidesmidaceae; genus Nodosilinea. The sequence continues at coordinate 219,287 of NZ_JADEWR010000018.1, read as the reverse complement.
ACGAAACGCTGTTTGACCTACTCAGCCTGCACCACGGTGCCTTTGTATTTCAGCTCAGCTCAGCCCTTAGCCCCCAACTCATGACCCACGCCATCAGCGACCTGGTGGCCGGCATGACGCAACAGATACAAACTTGGCACCAGCTACACCCTCACCTGCAATCGCCGGATCAGTGCCCGGTACTATTGGCCCCTGAGGCCTTTCGCGCCAGCGTATCCAATCAGGTCTACCAGCGCATGGTCACCTGGATGGACGGCAAAACCTCAATTCGGCGCATTGGCCGCTACCTCAACCGAGACCTGTTGAGCGTGGCCCGCAGCCTGGTTCCCGCTATTCAGCAGGGGCAGATTAGCCTGGTGTACAACACCGCTGCTGAGGTAGGCCCAGCACCCAGCACCCAGCGCCCAGGGCGCGATCGCCTGCCCCGTATTGTCTGCGTAGACGACAGCGCCACTGTGCGTCAGGCCGTGGAGCGCATTCTCGATGGTCATGGCTATGAGGCCACCTCCATTGGTAACCCTCTTAAAGCCCTGGGGTTGTTGTTTCAGCTGCAGCCCAACCTGATTCTCTGCGACATTACCATGCCCGAGCTCGACGGCTACGAGCTGTGCGCGATGCTCAGGCACTCCAGCGCCTTTCGACAAACCCCCATCGTCATGCTCACGGGCAAAGACGGCTTTTTAGACCGGGTCAAAGCCAGAATGGTAGGGGCTACCGACTATCTCACCAAACCCTTTGGCCCTGGGGAACTGCTGGCACTCGTTGAAAAGTACGTTGGCCCTGGCGACCTCAACCGCCCTCGCCCCGACACGCTGCTGGCTGAAGCGATCGAAGATGAATTCGACATCGACTTCAGCCAAGCATCCCTGCCCCGGTAGCATTACCCAGTAACATTCCTTAGTCTAAACAGGGTTTTTGCATCAATTCCGATCAGATTCGCCATAATCTAAACAACTAGATTGATTAATTTATCTAAACCGACAGCATCCTTTGCGTTTGAGGGTACTTTAGAGTCACAGGTTTGGAGGGTTCAGAAGCCGCGTACGACGCAGTTAGCCTTCACTCTAAGCCTCCGATACCGGTAGTAGCTAAACCTCTAGCTACCGGTTTACCCCTGGCCATTCAGCAGGCCTTTTGAACCAACCTATGAGCACAGTTCTGGTGGTAGAAGACAGCGTCCCTCAGCGGGAAATGATTACCGAGCTCCTACGAGGCATTGGCCTCCAAGTCACCGTTGCCAACGACGGCATGGAAGCCCTAGAGCAAATGCAGAGCCACCGCCCCGACATGGTTGTACTCGACATTGTTATGCCCCGTATGAATGGCTATGAGCTGTGCCGTCGCATTAAGGCCAATCCCTCTACTCAAAATGTGCCAGTGGTCATGTGCTCTTCTAAGGGTGAAGAGTTCGATCGCTACTGGGGTATGAAACAGGGAGCAGACGCCTATATTGCTAAGCCGTTTCAGCCCACTGAGCTAGTGGGTACGGTCAAGCAGCTTCTCAGGGCATAGTGCAGCGGCCTATTCATATTTATATGGGGTATTTAGACGGCAGGGCATTGGACCACAGGGCATTACGCAACGAGACAGGCAACGAGAGGGATAACGTATAACGGTGCTATGGTAGGCAATCCTGATTTTCTCACCCAGACTGGGCAAGACCAAGATCCAGAGCTTCAAGAGCTGGAAACACCCGATGGCGAGCTATTCTTGCGCTTTTTTGTCACCGCCGAAGACGAGTTTGCGCTGCCCGCTACAGGCATTCGCCGCATTATTGAGCAGCCCCCCGATCGCATTACGCCCATCCCCAACGTATCGCACCTGCTGCTAGGCACTCTAAACGAGCAGGGGCGGGTGGTATGGGTAGCCGACCTGGGCCAATTTTTGGGGTATTCATCGGTGCTCAACACCGATCGTCCTGAGATCTCGGTCATCGCCATTGAAGATCAGGGAACTATGTTAGGCTTGGCCGTTAACCGAATTGTCGGCACCCGCTGGCTCAACCCTGATAAAACTCAGGTTTCTGACAGTAGCCCGGATACGATGGCACCATTTTTGCGCGGTGAATGGGTTATCGACACTGAGGAAAATAAAACCCTCAGACTGCTCGACCACGTTGCTGTTATTCGTTCAGCTCGCTGGGCTACCTAGGCCTAGCTCATCCTTACCCCCTTAGGACACTCGCACCGGCAGGAGAAGACCATGGCTTCAGGCATTGATTACTCTCAAGCCTATCAAAAGGCAGAAAGAGCCTATGTACAGGGCAACTACCCAGAGGCTGCAGCCGTAATCGATCAGCTGGCTGCCGACTATCCCGAAGACCCCAGCGTGCTGCTGCTGCGGGGCCACATCTATTGCTATGGCCTGCAGCGGTACGAAGTGGCCGCCGCCCAGTACAGCGCGGTGCTCGATCTGACCTCTGAACCAGAGTATGTCGACTACGCCAGCAACGGCCTCGACTACGCCAACCAGTTTGCCTCCGAAGCGTCCGAAGCGTCCGTTGGCTACGGCACCGATACCGGAGACACCTTCTTTGATGCCGGGGCCGGGGTCTCCCTATCTATGGACTTAGAGAGCGGCCTTGGGGCAACGGGGGCAGGCGTGCCCGACAGCCATCTAGATCTAGGGGATATGAGTCTAGAGGACGATCTGCCCGCCTCGATCGCAGCCGGTGCCCCGGGTGCCAGCGCCCTGGCCGACCCCTTTGCCACCGATCCCTTCAGTAACAACGACCCCTTTGCGATCGCCCCGGGCGACAACGGCCCTAGTTTTGGGGTTGATTCTAAGGGAAGCAGCTGGTCAGAGAGCCAGGACGATATCGACGACATTACCTTTGATGACGACGCCTCGTTTGATTCTTTGGAGGTAAGTGACGCCGACGACCCCTTTGGGGCGACACCTGAGAGCTACGGCGACCCCTACAGCAGCGTTGGCCTAGCCGCCGCCGATCTAGATACAGGCTGGCCTCCCGCTGATGACGGCGGTGATGATATGACGGTGTTTGCCCCCGAACCCGACCTGCTCAATGACGACCTCGACACCGCTGGCGATAGCCTCGGTGGTGACTATGACGTCTATGTGGACAACGGCTACAGGCCAGAGATAGAGGACAGCGGTCAACCCAGCAGTAACGTCGACTTCCTAGACGAATTTAGTGATTTCGACGACCTGGGCAATCTGCCCGATTTTGAGCTGTCAGACAGCTCCGCCGGGTTTACCACGCCGTCGGTAGGCAGCTCAGGGCTAACTTCAACCGACGACAACAGCGGCTACAGCAGCGGTACCTCGGCCTTTGATCTCAGCGATATCAACGATCAGGCAATCATTAGCGATGACGATATTTTCAGCATTGCTGGGGCCACCGATAGCCTGCCTGTCTTCACCCAAACCGACAGTCACGATGTCGAAGCGGTTTCCACCGAACAGGACTGGCTGGGCTTTTTAGATAATGCTCCCCTGCCGACCAAAGAGCTGATGGTGGCCGTGGCTGCCGGGGTGGCCTCAGCCCTAGCAGTGGGCGTGATTAACTTTGCGGCCTCTACCCTGCAACCGGGGCGATCTATGCCCAAGGTGGTGCACGCCGCCATGGCGCTGGCGGGAGGGGCAGCGGGGTTTGGTGCCGCCCTGGGAGCAGGGCATTTAGCCCATCGCCAGATTAGGCGCAGCGTTGACGACCTGCAGCACCAGTTTGACACCGTAATTAAGGGAAATTTGACGGCCCGAGCAACGGTGTTTACCGAAGATGAGTTTGGCCGTTTGGCCAGCAGCTTCAACAAAATGTCGCGGGTGATCTTAACTACAACCAGTGAGGCCCAGCGCAAAGCTCAGGAACAAGAGCAGGCTAAGGAAGACCTGCAGCGCCAGGTAATTCGCCTACTCGACGACGTGGAAGGGGCGGCCAGAGGCGACCTGACCGTGCAGGCCGAGGTCACCGCCGACGTGCTGGGGGCCGTAGCCGACTCGTTTAACCTCACCATTCAAAACCTGCGGGAGATTGTGGAGCAGGTGAGCGTGGCGGCACGCCAGGTGAGTAAGGGCTCAACCGAAAACGAGATTTTTGCTCGTAGCCTGTCAGCAGACGCGCTACGCCAGGCCGAGGAGCTGGCGGTGACGCTGAACTCAGTGCAGGTGATGACCGACTCGATTCAGCGGGTGGCCGAGAGCGCTCGCGAGGCGGAAGAAGTGGCGCGTACGGCGTCATCGACCGCGCTCAAGGGGGGTGAGTCGGTGGAGCGCACTGTAGCGGGCATTCTCGAGATTCGCGAAACGGTGGCGGAAACCACTCGCAAGGTGAAGCGCCTGGCCGAGTCTTCCCAAGAAATTTCCAAAATTGTGGCGTTGATTTCGCAGATTGCCTCCCGCACCAACCTGCTGGCCCTCAACGCCAGTATTGAGGCGGCCCGCGCTGGGGAGGCCGGTCGCGGCTTCGCCATTGTGGCGGATGAAGTACGACAGCTTGCCGATCGCGCCGCCAAGGCATCCAAGGAAATTGAGCAGATCGTGCTGCAAATTCAGAGTGAGACCGGCGGGGTAATGACCGCGATGGAAGAGGGCACCCAGCAGGTGATCGAGGGTACTCGCCTGGCCGAGCAGGCGAAGCGATCGCTGGAGGACATTATTCAGGTGTCGAACCGTATTGACGTGCTGGTGCGATCGATTACCGCCGATACGGTGGAGCAAACCGAAACCTCGCGCGCGGTGGCCCAGGTCATGCAATCGGTAGAACTAACCGCTCAGGAGACCTCCCAGGAGGCCCAGCGGGTGTCAGGGTCGCTGCAAAACCTGGTGGGGGTTGCCCGCGATCTGCTGACCTCGGTGGAGCGCTTTAAGGTGGAAAAATCGGATAGCTAGGTGCAGTTCAGCCCAACGGGAGTGAGCCAGTCAAGGTAGAAAAGCATTCATAGGGGAATCGACATGCTGCCTGAAGATCAAAAACGAATCTTGGGGTATTTCATCGAAGAAGCCAAGGATCACCTCAATACTATCGAGCAGGGGTTACTCAATCTGGCGGCCACCGTCGACGACTCCGAGATGATGAACGAGGTTTTTCGGGCCGCTCACTCGGTCAAGGGTGGGGCCGCCATGCTGGGGCTGAACAGCATTCAGCGCACCAGCCACCGTATGGAAGACTTCTTTAAGGTGATGAAAGAGTCGCCCGTGCGCCCCGATCGCGACCTCGAGACCATGCTGTTGCAAATTTTTGACGGGCTGCAGGAGCAGCTCGAGCAGTTGCAAAGCCCCTTTGGCCTTACCAATGACCAGGCCAAGGAAATCATGGCCCCGCTGGAGCCGATTTTTGTGCAGGCCGAAGCTCACCTAGATGCGCTGGTGGCAGCGGCACCGGCTATGGCCCCAGCGGCACCCGCTCCCCGCCCAGCCGTAGTGGCCGCCACGGCCCATCCCGAAACCAGTGCGCTACAGCTGGTGTTTCGCAGCGACATTCCAGCTCTGCTGCGCGATATGCTGGCCACCTTTAAGCAGCCGGACGGCAAAGCCTCGCGCCAGGAGCTGGGTCGGCTCTGTCAGCGCCTGTACAGCATTGGCGAACAGTTTGAGCTGGCCCAGTGGTGTGCCCTGTCCCAGGCGGTTGAGCGGGCGATCGCAAACCCCGAGCAGACCTACCGCACCCTGGCCCCGGTGGTGATTAAAGACCTGAAGCAGGCCCAGGACCAGGTGCTGGGCGGAACCATCGACGTGAGGGCCTCGGCGGCGTTGACGGCCCTTCTGCCCGTTCCTGTGGCTCAGCCTGACCCAATTAACGACGACTCTACCCTCGACGCCCTGCTGGCTGAAGCGCTCAACGACGACTCTAATGAGCCTGATCTCGCCGACCTGTTCGCCGGGGCTGAAGAGATCAATAGCGATGACCTAGCTGTGGCCGATGCCGAGAGTTGGCTCGACGGCCTGGCCCTAGACACCGCCGATAACATAACAGAAACCGGGCTGGAGTCTGTTTTTGGTGCGATCGAGCCACCCCTACCCACCGAACCGGCTGTGCCCCAGACCCCATCCGGGCAAGCTGGTCCTGAGGTGGGGGCCGCCGAGCTCAACAGCCTAGCCGACCTGTTTGAAAGTGCCCCCGACAGCCTGGCCGATCTTTGGGAAGAAGACGAGCTAGGCGAGGTCTCCCTGGACGACCTTGACATCGACGATGCCGATGTATCCAACGGTTTAGACACAGAATTTGCCGATCTCCTCAGCGACGATGGCGGTGCTCAGGCTAATGCCGCTACCGACAGTCAGGCCCTCGACGATATGGCCAGCCTGTTCGGGTATGACCTCGACGCTGGACCAACCGCATCAGAATCTGCTGCGCCAGAGCCTCCGCTGGTAGACGAACCCGCGACCGTTGAGGAGAGCAGCCCAGCCCTCTGGTTCGATGATGATGCCAGCGACGACGGGTTTGATGGCAGCGATCTCAACGACAGTGATCCCTTTGCCGATCTACTGGGCACCACTGCTGCCCCCACTGCCAGCACGGTAGCTACTGAGGTCAGTACGACAGAAGTCAGCGCTGCCGCCGACCCCCTCGCCGACTTTCTCGACAGCGGGCCTGCGCCGACAACCACCGATGCGATCGCCATGCCTCTGGATGACGACTTCTTTAAAGTCGACGATTCAGACGGCACCGTCGCCACCAGCGCCGCTATCGATGAGGTTGATAGCTTTTTCGACGCCGTTGCCGATGATGACTTCATCGAGGACGACGATGCTCACACCATGCCTGAGCTAAACCTCGAACTCGACAACGCGAGCAACGGTGCCACCAGTGACGGTAACGGACTGTTTGGCAATGCTGGCGCAGAACTGTCGTTCTCTGATAGCGCTGCAGCTAGCCCGGTAAACGCTGATTTTGGCCACCTGTTTGGGGAATCCGAGGCTGATTTAGACGATCCTTTCACCGACCCCTTTGACGAATTTAGCTTTGACGACGACGTCTCTGATTTTGCCGTTGATGCCCCCTTTAACCCTGATCCAGAGTCGGAGTTGACAGCGACCCAGGCCGATACAAGCTTTGCGGCCCCCCTAGATGAGGCAGAGGACATCACTGTAGACGGTGGGGTTTCTGAGCTTGGCGCAATCGGCTCAGCGAACGACGAGGACAGCTTTGCCAATTTAGACAGCCTGCTGGACGACGGAGGCACAGAGACCGATCCCTTTAGTGCCCTGGGGAGTAGTCTGGACCAGGAGTTAGGAGAGCCTGGGCTAGGCCTCGATTTGGAGCAAGAGCCCGTTGGGGAGAGTCGCAATGGGGATGCGCCCTTGGGCACCGCCCCTGTAACAGCCAGTCAAGGCTTTGATGACACCGACTTTGACGACCTAGAAGCACTGCTGGGAGAGGAGACCCTTGATTACAGGGCTGACAGCAATGGCCGGTCGGATACTCAACCGAGCCAGCCCGATCTAACAGCCAGCGATCGCCCCTTTGATGTCGGTGATGACGAGTTTGGCGATCTTGAAAAGCTTTTAGAGGATGCCGACCAGCTGGGTGGGTCGGCCCCGGCTTTGGGCAACCGCCGCACCTCGGCGCAGGCAGCGCGGCGCATGCCTCGACGGGCCGCTAGCACCACCGATCAAACCATGCGGGTTTCGGTGGGCCACCTGGATACCCTCAGCAACCTGGTGGGCGAACTCGTGGTCAACCGTAACTCCCTGGAGCAAGACCAGGAGCGGCTGCGGCAGTTTCTCGACAACCTGCTGAATCAGGTATCGCAGCTCAACGATGTGGGTCAGCGCATGCGCGACCTGTACGAGCGATCGCTGCTGGAAAGCTCCCTGATCGCCAACCGCCAGGCCTTTGCCCTGGGGGTTTCCTCCTCCGATCGGGGGGGCGGACACGCCACCGGGGCTACCTTCGACGCCCTGGAGATGGACCGCTTCACCGGCTTCCACACCCTCTCTCAGGAGATGATCGAGCTGATCGTGCGGGTGCGGGAGGCTTCATCCGACATTGAGTTCACCATCGACTCTACTGATCAGATCGCCCGCCAGTTTCGCCAGGTGACTACCCAACTGCAGGAGGGGCTCAATAAGGCCCGCATGGTGCCCTTTGGTCAAACCGCCGATCGCCTGCCCCGAGCGGTGCGCGACATCTCGCTCCAGTGCGGCAAAGAGGCTCAGCTGGTGGTCGAAGGGCGCGACACCTTGATCGACAAAATGATCCTGGAGCGGCTCTACGACCCCATGACCCACCTGGTCAACAACGCCATTACCCACGGCATTGAAACGCCGGAGGAGCGCATGGCCACCGGTAAGCCCAGGGAAGGCACCATCACCGTGCGGGCTTTCTACCAGGGCAACCAGACCGTGATCTACATTGCCGACAATGGCGGCGGCATCAACCCGGCGGTGGTCAAGGCCAAGGCGCTCAAGCAGGGGTTAATTACCCCCGCCGAAGCCCAGACCATGACCGAGATCGAGGTCTACGACCTGCTGTTTTTGCCGGGCTTTAGCACTCGCGATCAGGCCGACGACTTCTCTGGGCGGGGCGTGGGCATGGATGTGGTACGCACTGCGCTCTCCGACATTCGCGGCTCGATCACCATCGAGTCTGAGGTAGGCAAGGGCACCAGTTTTACCATTCGCTTACCCCTCACCTTGAGCATTACCAAGGCGCTCAGCTGCGTTAACAACCAGGCTCGCATCGCCTTCCCAATGGACGGGGTGGAGGATATGTTTGACGTGCCCAAGGAGCGGATTCAAACCGATGACCAGGGGCATTCCTGCATTCTCTGGCGCGACACGCTGCTGCCTTTCCGGCCTCTGGGCGAGCTGCTGCGCTTTAACCGCAGCCTGGGTCGGGGCCGGGTCTACGGCGGCCCCCAAGACGAAGACGTGGTCTCTATGGTGGTGCTGCGCAGCGCCAGTACGTTCATTGCGCTACAGGTCGACCAGGTGATTGGCGAGCAGGAAATTGTGATTAAGCAGCTAGAAGGGCCAGTACCCAAGCCTATTGGCATTGCCGGGGCTACGGTGCTGGGCGATGGACGAGTCATGCCCATCGCCGACGTGCTAGAGCTGATCGATCTGGCCAGCGGTCGCCTGCGCCGCGATGCGTCGACCTCGCTGTGGACCCAGACGGTGGATGAAGAGCCAGTTGAGGTTGTCGCTCACACCGATCCGACGGTGCTGATTGTAGATGACTCGATTACGGTGCGTGAGCTACTGTCGATGAGCTTTAACAAGGTGGGCTACCGGGTCGAGCAGGCCCGCGACGGTCAGGAAGCCTGGGAAAAACTGCGCTCTGGCCTGCCCTGTGACCTGGTCTTCTGCGATATTGAAATGCCCCGCATGGATGGCCTGGAACTGCTCTCACGCATGCAGAAGGACGGTGCCCTAAGCCAGATTCCGACCGCGATGCTGACCTCGCGGGGGGCCGATCGCCACCGGCAGATGGCGGTCGACCTGGGGGCCAAGGGCTACTTCACCAAGCCCTACCTGGAGGAAATGCTGCTGGATGCGGCCAGACGCATGCTAGAAGGGGAGAATATGATTCGGCATAGAACCGAAGAACCTGCCTCCTAGCCCTGAGTCAACCAAACAATGCCGGGGCAGTGGGTTCACGGTATCAAGTCCAGGGTTCACGACCGCCCTTGGACCGCATACCTTGCACCGTGAACCCTTAGGCCACAACGTCAAGCGGAAGGGCCGCAAAATCAGATCGCAAAATCAGATCAAGTTGGCAAAGTAAAAGCCAAAGGGCGGTAGCTCCAGAATGTCGTGGTAGCTGCGATCGCTGACGCCCATCGCTTCGGTGGGTTCGCAGGGGGGAATTTCGGCGCGATCGCAGTAGACCGTGGCCGGGCTGAGGTTAAACAGACAGAGCAGCCGCTGCGAGTCGCAGGTCCGCACAAACCCCAGCAGGTGATCATCGGCGAGATTCAGTAGCGTCAGGTCGCCCTGTCGGAGAGCGGGCTGCTCGTTGCGCCACCGAATCAGTCGGCGGTACTTTTGCAGCAGCGAGGTAGAGTCGGCCTCCTGCACATCGACCGCGTAGAGGCGATGATCGGCGGGAATCGGCAACCAGGGCTCTGCTGCCTCGGTGAAGCCAGCGGCAGGGGCATCTTTGCGCCAGGGCATGGGGGTGCGCGAGCCATCGCGACCCAGCACGTGGGGATAGCCCTGCAGCCCAAACGGATCCTGCATCTTTTCGTAGGGGATTTCGGCTTGGGTCAGCCCCAGCTCGTCGCCCTGGTAGAGGCAGCAGCAGCCCCGCAGCGAGACCATCAGGGCGGCAAACATGTGGTCGAAGGCGTCCTGCAAAAAGGTTTCGCTGGGCTGGTACTTGCTCCATCGGCTTTTGAGCCGGGGAAAGTCGTGGGTGCCCGCCGTCCAGCAGATTACTCCGTCGGTAAAGAGCGACTCGACCCGCTGAATTAACCCGGTCAGCCGCTGCACCGTCAGGGGTTCATCGGTCATCAGCGAGGAGTTGTAGGCGGTGTGCAGCCGATCTGAACCGCTGACGTAGGCGCTGGAGGTGAGCAGGGCATCTTCGGTACTGCTAATTTCGGCCAGGGCGATCGCGCCATAGCGATCGAGCAGCTGCCGAATCGGCTTGAGCAGATCCAGGGTAGAGGGCTGATCGAGGTTGTGCAGGTTGAGCTGAGCGAAGAACGGATCCGTCGCCGATGCCCCCGCCGGACGGGGCAGCTCGGCAGGCCGCAGGGGGTTGTCGCGGAGGCTGCGATCGTGGGTAAAGAAATTGACCACATCCAGGCGAAAGCCATCGACGCCCAGCTCTAGCCAAAACTGGGCCGTGTCTAGAATGGCCGCTACCACTGCGGGGTTGTACCAGTTAAGGTCGGGCTGACTGTCTAAAAAGTTGTGCAGGTAGTACTGCTGTCGCTGGGGTTCCCAGGCCCAGGCGCTACCGCCAAAGGTGGAGAGCCAGTTGTTGGGCGCTGTGCCATCGGGCTTGGGGTCGGCCCAGACGTACCAGTCGGCCCTGGCGTTGTCGCGGCTGGCGCGGCTTTCCTCAAACCAGGGATGCTGGTCGGAGGTATGGTTCCACACCTGGTCAATTAGCACGCGGAGACTGCGATCGTGGGCGACCTTCAGCACCGCTTTGAAGTCATCCAGGGTGCCAAAGATAGGGTCTACAGCCCGATAGTCGGAAATGTCGTAGCCGAAATCTCGCATCGGCGACTTAAAAAAGGGCGAAATCCAGAGGGCGTCAACGTTGAGGCTAGCGACATAGTCAATATGGTTCAAAATGCCGGGCAGATCGCCAATGCCGTCGCCGTTGCCGTCCGCAAAGCTGCGAGGGTAGATCTGGTAAATGACGGCACTGCGCCACCAGTCGGGCTGAGAAGGCATGGAATCAGAGTTTTTAACAACAAAAACGTTCTAACAACAAAACCGGGCCAGTAAGCAGCAAATCACCGCAAAACCAGGCAAATTGCAGCAAACGACGTTTTGAAAACCTGCCCAGCTAACGGCCTAAGACGAAATCCGCATTGAGAAACCTTGATTCAAAATAGGGATCTCGCAGAGGCGCAATACCCGTACAAACCGGGTGTCACCCTATAGAATTCGGTATAAAACCGTTAGCAAACTGGGTTACACGGTTTACCTAGGGCCGATCGGCACTGACCTGTCCTGCTTTTTCTTCCAGCACATCTTTGGCGGTGCTGCTATTGGCCGGCGGGGCGCTGGGCTGCAAGTTGCCAAAGAAATAGCCGTAGCCTCGCAGGCGCAGCATGTCGCCGTTGCGCTTAGCCGCCTCAGCGACTCCCGATGTGGTTACGCAGGGCAGCATTTCGTCGGGCAGGTTGAAGTGGGCGGTCTCGGAACTCAGGTTAAAGATACACAACAGCCGCTGCTGGGGCGCTTCGCGAATGAAGGCGAACAGCGGAGCCTCGGTGTTGAGGATTTGGCAGTCGCCCTGCATTAGGGCTGGCTGCTGCCGACGCCAGTGCAGCAGTCGTCGCCAGGCGTTGAGCAACGAGCTGGGGTCTTCGTTCTGGGCGTCTACCGCCCTTGGTCTGTGGCTGTCGGGAACGGGCAGCCAGGTATCGGCGTGGCTAGAAAAGCCAGCACTTATGGCGGTGGCTTGCCAGGGCATGGGCGTGCGAGAGCCATCGCGCCCCACCACATCGGGGTAGAGGGCCTTGCCAAAGGGATCTTGAATTTGGCTTTCAGGGATGTCTTCAGGAATGCGGGCTTCGCTGAGGCCCAGTTCGTCGCCCTGGTAAAGGCAGAGGGCACCGGGCATAGCTACCAACATTGCCGCCATCTGGTGGTAAAAGGTTTCGGGGTAGGGCGTGCCCTCGCTGTCGTGCCCCGCCCAGCGGCTGCGCAGGCGACCATAGTCGTGGTTGCCAACCATCCAGCAGTTGCCACCGCCCTGAAAGTACTTTTCGACTTTCTCTAGGGTAGAGCGCATTAGGTCGGCACTGATGGGTTCATCGACCAGCAGGGCGCTGTTATAGGCTAAATGGGCCCGGTGCTTGCCCTTGACATACTCGCTTGACAGATGAATTGAGTCTTCGCAGAGGGTAACCTCGGCCAGGGTAACGGTGCTGGGGTACTGGTCGATCAGTTCGCGCACTGGTTTGAGAACGTCTAGCGCCTCGGGCCGACAAAAGCTGTTCTCAAACATCAGTTTGGCCATCGGGTTTTTGGGGTCGATGCCATCCGGACAGGGCGCATCTTCCGCACGTACTCGTTCGTCCCGCAGCTCAGGATCGTGCAGAAAGAAGTTGGGCGCGTCGATGCGAAAGCCATCGACGCCGCGATCGAGCCAAAACTTGCCCCGCTCTAAAATGGCCTCCACTACCTCAGGGTTGCTCCAGTTGAGCTTGGGCTGGCTGCGCAAAAAGTGAAATAAGTAGTACTGCTCGCGCTTGGGTTCCCAGGCCCAGGCCGAGTCGCCGTTAAAGGCTGACAGCCAGTTGTTGGGCGGTGAGCCGTCGGGCTTGGGGTCGGCCCAGACGTACCAGTCGGCTTTGGGGTTGTCGCGGTCCTGGCTGCTTTCTAAAAACCAGAAGTGGCGATCTGAGGTATGGCCCCAGACCTGATCCACAATCATCCGCAGCCCGCGCGCGTGGGTGAGGGCCAGCAGCTTGTCAAACACGGCCAGATCACCGATTACCGGGTCAATGTCGAGCATATCGGTGATGTCGTAGCCCAGGTCATCCATGGGCGACTCGTAGATGGGGGTAAGCCAAATGGCGTCTACTCCCAGGGCAGAGATGTAGTCAAGCTTGTTAATAATGCCGTTGAGGTTGCCGCGACCGTCGCCATCGGTGTCTAAAAAGCTCCAGGGCACAATTTGATAAATAACGGCGTTTTGCCACCACTCGATGGTTTGCATAAGCAAAATAATTCCTTGGCGTCTTTGTGCATATCAAGTGCCGGAGGGACGCGACCTGAAAATGAAGCGAAACTGGCAATGAATCGACAACGGGTAGAGCGCTGTGCCGTCAGCACGGAGTTCCCTTATTCTCAACAGCGGGCTTTAGAAAAGTATCCGCCAGAGGAGAGAAGAGAAATCTTTCGGATGAGGGGAATGACAGCGGGCTCAACCCTTTGACACAGTGGGATACTGCTACGGTGGCAGCCTGAGCGATCGCCCCTAGAGACCGACCTTTCAGGGTAGGATCGTAGGTATCTTAACCAGTGTGGGCTATGACCGTAGCGGAGCGATCGCGCATTGACTGGGCACCGATTATTGACGCCTTTACCAAGGCCCTGGGCAGCGATCGCGTAGTGCGGCGCAAAGAAGAAATTTTGGTGTACGAGTGCGACGGGCTGACCAGCTATCGCCAGCGGCCTGCCGTGGTGGTGCTGCCCAAAACCACCGAGCAGGTGGCGGCGGCGGTAAAAATTTGCGATCGCTTTCAGGTGCCCTTTGTAGCCCGTGGCGCTGGCACTGGGCTCTCGGGCGGCGCGCTGCCGATCGCAGACTCGGTGCTGATTGTCACCGCTACCCTCAACCAAATTCTCTCGGTTGACTTTGACAATCAGCGGGTAGTGGTGCAGCCAGGGGTGATCAACAACTGGGTCACCCAGGCGGTCAGCGGCGCGGGCTTTTACTACGCCCCCGATCCCTCCAGCCAGTCGGTGTGCTCGGTGGGCGGCAACGTGGCCGAAAACTCCGGCGGGGTGCACTGCCTCAAGTACGGGGTAACCACCAATCACGTGCTGGGGCTGAAGGTGGTGCTGCCCAACGGCGACATTGTCGATATCGGCGGCGAGGTGGCCGAAACCCCTGGCTACGACCTCTGCGGCCTGTTTGTGGGCTCTGAGGGCACCCTGGGCATCGCCACCGAAATTACCCTGCGCATTCTCAAAGCGCCCCAGTCAATCCAGGTGCTGCTGGCCGATTTTACCTCCGTTGAGGCGGCAGGGGAAGCCGTGTCGGCCATTACCAGTGCGGGCATCATCCCGGCTGGCATGGAGATGATGGATAACTTTAGCCTCAACGCCGTGGAGGACGTGGTGGCCACCAACTGCTACCCCCGCGATGCGGCGGCAATTTTGCTGATTGAGATCGACGGGCTACCGGCGGAAGTGGCGGCAACGGGCGATCGCATTGCCGAGCTCTGCCGCCAAAACGGCGCGCGCACTATGACCGTGGCCAGCGACCCCGAGGAGCGCCTGCGACTGTGGAAGGGCCGCAAGGCCGCCTTTGCCGCCATGGGTAAACTCAGCCCCGACTACTATGTGCAGGATGGCGTGATTCCGCGCACCCAGCTGCCCTACGTGCTAGGGGAGATCGAGGCGCTGGGCGACAGGCACGGCTACCGGGTGGCCAACGTGTTCCATGCGGGCGACGGCAACCTGCACCCGCTGATTCTCTACAACAACGCCATCCCCGGCCAGCTCGAACAGGTAGAAGAACTGGGCGGCGATATTCTCAAGCTGTGCGTGCGGGTGGGGGGCAGCATTTCGGGCGAGCACGGCATTGGGGCTGACAAACGCTGCTACATGCCCGACATGTTTTCGCCCACCGACCTGGAAACAATGGGCTGGGTGCGGCAGGCCTTTGACCCGGAGCTACTGGCGAACCCTACCAAGCTGCTGCCCACCCCCCGCACCTGTGGCGAAGCGGCTCGCAGCGTGGCGGCAGCGGCCTTCCCTGATGCAGAGCGATTTTAGGAGCAGCCGCTTGGGTGCTCTGGCTCTAAGGCTTTGGATTACTCAATACAAACTGTTCTAAATCGTGGTGTTTTCCCTTCCAGAAGCCGCGTTCTTTCAATACTCCCTGGCTCTGAAACCCTAGTTTTTTGAGCAGCTGTTTAGACGCCAGGTTGTCAACCATGACCTCTGCAAGAATGCAGTGCAGGTTTTTCATCTCAAAACCGTAGCCCAGGATGGCGCTTAACGCCTCTGTCATAATGCCTTGCCGCCAAAATTCACGGGCCAGCTCGTAGCCCACCTCTGCCTGATGGGCGGCCCTGCCCCAGGTAAATCCACAGGAGCCAATGAGCGTGTTGTGCGGTTTGAGGGCGATCGCCCAGCGAATACCGCGATCGCTCTCAAAGCCCATTTTGCGGCGCTCAATTACCGCCTGTGCCTGGTCGAGATGAGTGAAGGTATCGAGGTCGTGAAACTGCGTGACCTGAGGGTCTGAGAAGAGCAGAAAAATGGCTTCGGCATCGGCCGCGGTTGCCTGACGTAGCCACAGGCGCGGAGTTTCAAGATTGGGAAAATTTTCATGGCTTAAAACCGATTCGTAATGCTCAACGGTGGGAAACGGATCATAGAAATGGTGCAGCAGCGATCGCCAGGTTTGATACTCGGGCGACTGGCGAAAGCCAACGGTATGGTCTTCTAGGGTTTGCCAACGCACCAGCAGCACATACTGATTTTGAGTTTCGATACAGCGCTGCAATTCATGCGAATAGTATCCTGGCATGGCCGAAATGATACTGGATGCTGTATGGAAGGCCGCCTCAAAGGCTACTTGAGTGCCAGGTTTAATCGTTAGAAAGGCAATTTCTAATATCACAAAAATCCTTCAATTTAATAGAAAAGATTTATTTTCAGCGCTGCGCTTCACAGAAAAATTTACCTTCTGCGCCAAAAAATGTAATCTGGTCTCCTCCTTCTAAGGTCATAGAAAATGGCTCACTCCCGAGGTAGATACAAATGGGTGGGGTATCGCTCTAGGGTTGCATTAGCGACAGTAGAGTAAACCCAAAACTTAGCTTACTCAAATCGCCGAACTACTCTCTCGAATGGAGGCTTTAATGTCTAACCCCAGAGCTGAAAGCGACAACTACGATCCCCACATTATTCCAGCCGAAACCGCTGCCCGCAAAGAGCGCGAGGGCGCGGGCTACAAGCAGGTGCGTGACGAGTCTGACAAGTCTATCGACACCAGCGGCGGCCAGACCGTAGATAAGGAAGGTTTGGCCAATAATTACCCCATTGAGCCTGAAATGTACATCAATGAGCCCGGTGACCTGCGCGAAGAGGAGGAAGCCAAAAAAGCGCAGCGGCAGGCCGATCTGCACGCAGCTAACCAGACCGACGAAACGGGCAAACTTACCAGCAAGTCTGACGAACGCAGCAAAGGCGTTGGGCAAGTCTAGCCCAAGCTGGGAATGTAGCATTCTTGTAATGCTTGATGCACTGGCGCGATCGCAGCGCGACAATGGGGGTAGGCGTAACGGCCACCCCCATTGTTTTTGGGGACTTCTTTTTTTAGCGTTATTTTGAGGGCATTACAGCAATGACCCCAGCTACCCTAAGTCAGCTGATCGATCGCTACTACCAGGCGGGTGCTCGCGACCTGCACGGGCTAGATTTACAGGGCATAAACTTGGCGACGGCCCACCTGGTTGAGGCCGATCTACGCCGGGCCAACCTGAGCCGGGCCAACCTGCATCAGGCCGACCTCACCCATATTGATGGCTACCAGATCACCATGGCCCATGCCGATCTGCGCGGGGCGTCTTTGGCCCACGCCGTGCTGCGCGAGGCCGATCTGCGCAAGGCCCACTGTCACCGCGCCACGCTCGTCAATGCCGACCTGCGCGATAGTTGTCTTGAGCGTACCGACTTTAGCCACGCCAATTTAGAAGGAGCCAACCTGACCCAGGCCGACCTGGCCCACGCCAACCTCTACTGGGCGAATCTGCGCTATACCAATTTGACTGGGGCCAAGCTGACCAAAGCCAACCTGACTGGCGCTAAATTCTGCCAAACCATCATGCCCGACGGCACTATCCGCGATTCGGAATGCATTTTTGTTTAGCGCAGCAGTTCCGCTGGCGTTAGGGGGGCGGTCGTTTGGCGCTCATCCACAGGCGTCAGGGTATAGGGCAGGGGTGGCTCGGGCACCAGCAGGTAGCGATCGCCCCAGCCGCCATTGGTACGAGCCACCAGATCAGCCGGGGGCGAGGTTTTTCCGCTGGGTAGCCCTACCGCCAGAGCCTGGTCAGCCCACAAAAAAGGCTCTCCAGCAGGGGTGACTCGCAGCACCTGAGCTAGGCGCTGTGGCCCCGCTTGAGCCATCTTGCTGCTCAGGGCCGCCCCCAAATGGTGGGGAGCCAGCGCGATCGCAAACTGCACGGTGTCGCTAGGCTGTACCGCCAGCTTCAGCGCGGCGGCCTCGGCCTGCCAGGGTTCTTGATAGCGACCATCAGCAGCTACCTGCCAGAGGTTAAGCTGGGTTGACCACTGACCATTGGCAACGGTAACAGGCCGGTAGTCAAGCACTGAATAGAGCGGTTTATCGTCAGGGGTGGCCCGCTGAGGGTCAAGGTAGCGCAGGGCGATCGCGGTTAGCTGCGTGTTGTCAGGCAGGTTGGTGATGCCAGTTAGGGCAAACTCGCCAGCCCCTAGGGCCTTGGCCTCAAGGGTAAGGGTTGTGGCCTCTGCCACAGGTGGGGATAAGGGCAATAGGGTAGTAGCTTGGCACCCTACACAGGCCACCAGCGCGAGCACCAGCAGCAGACCCGTTTTCTTTAATCGTGAAATAGTCATTGCCGAAGGTTGGGGAAGGTTGCTGTACCCCATACAACCACAGCCCCACCCTCACCACCGATCGCACAAGAATGCCTTGGCCAACTCCACACAGAAAACCGCAGTCTCAAAACTTTTTTGGCATTTTATCCTGACGATGACAAATATATCTGTAGGAGGAGGTAGCGCTATGCCTGAACCTCAACCTTACCTGAGCTGAAATCGTCCTGACATCGTTACCGCATCACTAGATGCTTGCACTTGATTCTCAGCTTTCTTCATCTAAACCATGAATACGTGAATTTAGTCATCTTTCTAGGCATTTAGAAACGTCATCACCTGAGCCAATTCATCCAGTGATTTGAGAACTAGACAACCGCACTACTCGCAAAGTATCAGCACAGTCTAAAATTTCTGATTATTTTGATTCACTCGAATCAAATAGTACGGTGCTGGATGGCATTCGCTCAAGAAGTGTTGACAGCTTAATGACGCACTCCATCTATGTCTTTATTTCTGGCTTTTTAGAAGGCCCGATATATCTTTCGTGCTTATTTTGATCCAACTTATATTTTGAGTATCTTATGGAGCATTCTATAGGTGCTTGGTTAGCGCTGCGATGTGCGCTAAATCCTGGCGCGGCTACGGGTATAGTGCTGGCAACAGCGCTGTTTAGCATCGCCCCCCACGCCTGGGGTAGCGAGCTGTCTGACCACCAGTTAACAGCGGAGAATCTCGCTTTGAGCGAGTTATCCCAGAGCGATTTGCCTGAGGACAATGGGGTGGCTGGCGACCTGGCTAGGCTCAGCTGGTCTACAGAAGAATTTTCTACAGAAAGCCATGCCTTTAGCCCAAAAACTCGGTTAAAGAACAAACCTGGCCACCTACAGCGGACTCAGTCAGACTTAGCGACGCTCAGTTTGAATCCCATGCTGGCTCAAACAACACCGTTGCCAATAGCTGGCGAGGACGATGAAACGCCTGGGGAGACCGAGACAGCTGAGGCGAGTACAGCCGAGGCGAGTACAGCCGAGGCGAGTACAGTCGGGACAGATACAGTCGGGGCGAATACGATCGCACCCGACCCCCTGCAGCCCATCGACAGCTCAGCGTCTACACCGATTAGCCAGGACATTGCCCAACCGACCGAACCCGAGGCAACTCTGGCCCCAGCCGAGCGCTCTGAGGTGTTTGTGCAGGCAGCCTATTTGCAGGAGGGCAGCGAGGGGTCGGCGCGGTTACGGGCGGGGGGCATCTATGTGCTCAGCCCCTCAGTCTTTGCCGGGGCCACCGTAGACTTGAGCACCGGGCAGGCGTTTTCTGACACAGACCAAACCGGCCTCAGCCTGAGCGAGCTGTACCTGACGGCCTCGCCCGCCAACCTGAGCGAGCTGCGGTTCACGGTGGGGCTAATGGATTTGACCTCGTACCTCGATCGCAACAGCTTTGCCAAGGATTCGCTGACCCATTTCTTTAACCCGGTGTTTCAAACCAACCCGGCCCTGAGCACGGTGAATGTGGCCTCGCGCCCCGGTGCCCTGGTGAACTGGACCCCCGTGGATGCGCTGTCGCTGACTGCCACCACCTTTTCGTCGAGCCGCAGCTTGAGCAACTTTGCCCTCGACTCATTTGCTGGGGAAGTGGGGGTAAGGTTTGGCAACGCCATTGTGCGGGGCACCTACGTCACCTCGACCGACGGGGGCCGCCGCGACGGATTTAGCGAAAGTTTTGCTATTGACCGGGGCAACGGCCAGTTTGGCCCCCTGCCGGGCGATCGCGAGACGGGTTTTGGCCTCAACGCTGAGGCCTTTATCCCCAGCCTCAAACTGGGCTTTTTTGGCCGCTACGGCTGGTACACCAACCAAACCCTGGGGGTCAGCGGCCAGACCTACAGCCTCGGCGTCAACGGGCTGGATGTGTTTATGCCGGGCGATCGCCTGGGGCTGGGCTACGGTCGCCAGCTCTCCAACAACGAGCTGCGCCAGGCCAGCGGTGGCCCCGTGCCTGACGTGTGGGAGCTGTTTTACGACGCCCCAATTATTGACAACCTGCGGGCCGGGGTGAGTGTGCAGCAGCGCAATGCGTTTAGCGAAACTTACCTGGGCTTTCGGGTGCGCTACGACCTGATCTGGAACCCATTGCGGAGGGCAGCGGAATGAAGCAAAGAATGACAGTCGGCAGCCCAAGGCGTTCGCTGCCGCTAGCGTCTTTACTAACGGTGGCTCTCATAAGCGGTTTAGAGATTGGGATTAGCCCCGCTGCCCTGGCCCAGCGATCGCCCCAAACCAACCAGGGCTATACCCTGCTCGATCGCGGCTGGGTGAACGATGCGATTGCGGCCTTTCAGGCGGCCCTGCGCCAGCAACCCAACTCGGCTGAGGCCCGGCTGGGGCTGGCGACCGCCTACCAGCGGGCGGGCCGCGATGCCGATGCCTGGAACGCCTACCAGGCAGTGCTACAGGTCAGTCCTGACAATACCACCGCTTTGGCCGCCCTGGGAGAACTGGGCGGCTACCGACCCGAGTGGCAACTCGGCGGCATTAACGCTTTAAACCGGCTTTTGAGCCAAAATCCTGACAATATTGCAGCTCTTAGCCAGCGAGCGTTGCTCTATGGCTACCAGGGCCGCTTTGCAGAATCCCTCGCCGATTACGACCTCCTGCTAGGGCGCAACCCATCCCCCCAAACCCTGCTGGGGGCAGCGCAGATCTACGCCTTTAGCGGCGACTATGCCGGTGCTCTGGCCTTGTTTAACCGCTATCGGCAGACGGGGACGATTCCAGCCGAGGCGCTGACCGCCTACGCGCTGGCGCTGCAGGAGACGGGGAATGCAGCAGGGGCGATCGCCCTGCTGGAACCTGAGCTGAGAGAGCCGGGCCGTACCGATGACCTCTCCCTGGGCATTCGCACGGGCTTAGCTAACGCCTACGATGCCAGCGGCCAAACAGCGCGGGCTCTAGAGCTACTGGCTCCGCTGGTGGGCAAGCCTGAAGCTCGCCTGCCCCTGGCCCGCGCCTACAGCGCGATCGGCCGTCGCCAGCTCGACCCATCCCTATTTGAGCAGGCGACGGTGCTGTACCAGCAGGCGTTAGACGCTACCACCTCCCCCAGCTATGGCCTGCGCGGTGAGGTGGCCGACGTGCTGAGCGAATGGCCCGACACTGAAGCCCTCGCCCTGGCCATGTTTGAGCAGTTAGCGGTAGAAAACCCCAGCACCGCCAGCCTGAGGGTGAAAGCGGGTCTGTTGGCCTACAGTCTGGGCACCGAAACTGCCGCTACCGTAGCCGAGCAGCTTTTGCCCCTGCTGTCGCCGCCGCCCAGCTCCGCCCCCGAGCAGCGGGCCATAACCACCGCCCTGGTGCGGCTGGACAACCCTGACCCGGCGCTGCTGCCCGTGTACCAAGCCGTAGCAGCGGCGGTAGATGCCCCCTTACTGACTTACCGAATGGCCCAAATTTATCTCAGCCAGGGCGATTTGCAAGTGGCTCGCGATGCACTGACCCGCTACCGCGCCACCAACGCCGGCCAAAACGACTGGGGCACCGAGCTGCTGGTCGCCGATCTAGAGCGCCAGCTAGGCGACCTGGAGGCCAGCGCCCGCCGCTATGAGACCATCCTTGCGGCTCAGCCCAGCAATTCAGCCACCGCCGAAGCCCTGCGGGGACTGGCATTCGTTCGGACGCAACAGGGTCAGCCCGAGGCGGCACTGCCGGTGTACCTAGAGGCGATCGCGGCCAACCCCGACAATACCAACTACCCCCTCGGCTACGCCCTCCTCGCCTACCGCACCAGGCAAGTCACCGCTGCCACCGCCGCCGAAACCTTAGAGAGCTGGCTGGCCTCCCAAACCTTAGAGAATCCGCCCCCAGAGCTGTTTGAGCTGGCTGGTGCGCTCCCGGCCGACGGCGATCGCGCCAGTCTCTACCAAACCCTGCTGGCCCAGCGCCCCGACGACCTCTGGCTGCGGTGGCGAACGGTTGAGCTGTTGGCCCAAACCAACCCCACCCAGGCCCAGGCCGAGATGGAATCGCTGATCGCCGCTAACCCCGACGACCTGACGGTGTACTTCTTCCAGGGCGAGCTGGCCCAGCGCCAGGGCGACCTACCGCTAGCCGCCGCCGCCTACCAGCAGGTACTCACTCAGGAACCGGAGAATCTCGGTGCCCTGGCAGCCCTGGCTGGGGTGCAGTTTCAGCAGGGCAACCTGACCGCCGCCCGCACCCTCTACGACCAGGTGCTAGCGCTAGATCCTGACTACTGGGAAGCTCGGTACGCGATCGCAGAACTCAATATCGCCGACGACCAAAAGCTCACGGCCCTAGACCAGCTCCGACAGCTCCCCCCCCAAGCCGCCCCCATTAACCTCCAACAGCGCACCCAGGACGTAGAGTTCGACCTGCTGCGCCGCCGAGGCTTTCAACCCGCCTGGGAGCGCTACTAACCCCAAATCCGCCTCGCTAACCCCCAATTAGACCGGGCAAACGCCGTTTGCCCCTACGCAACCCAGCCCGAAATCAAAGTTATACGCCCCACCCGCCCACCCGCCTACCCATCCACCCATCCACCCATCCACCCATCTACCCATCCACCCGCCCACCACCCCCCACGGTGACTACCATGTTGCGACTCTTCAACCTGCGGCGTTCTCAGACCCGCATGCTGCTGACAATACTGCCCCTGGCTCTGGTGCTGGTAGCCGCCGCGCCCAGCTGCACCACTCAAAGCGCCGCCTGCGCCTGCCTCAACACCGCGGAAGTAGCCCTAAACCTGCCCGTTGAAAGCCCCCAAAACGATCTGCTGATCGAAAGCTGGCAAGCCTACCGCAGCCGGTTCATTCAGGACGATGGCCGGGTGATTGACCGTGAAGACAGCGATCGCACCGTCTCCGAAGGCCAGGCCTATGCCATGCTGCGGGCCGTCGCCATCAACGACCCTGTCACCTTCGATCGCACCTACAGCTGGGCCAAAAACAACCTCGCTCGCCTGGATGAAGCGGGCGAGCCAACCGACCTGCTCTGGGCCTGGAAATGGGGCCAGCGCCCAGATAACTCCTGGGGCACCCTCGATGCGAACTTTGCCACCGATGCCGACATCGACGCCGCCACCGCGCTAATCTTGGCCGCTCGGCGCTGGTCGTGCCCCCAGTACCTCGAAGACGCCCGCGCCCTGCTGGCCGACATCTGGGAGCACGGCACAGTGGAACTACCCGACGGCACCCGCCAGCTCATTCCCGGCCCCGCCGAAGCCTTTCGACTGGAGCCCGACCAGGTCATTCTCAACCCGTCGTATTTTGCCCCTGCCAGCTTTCGCCTGTTTGCCGAAGTCGATCGCGACCACGACTGGAACAGCCTAATCGACAGCGGCTACGCCATGCTCGATAACCTGTCAGAATTCTCTGCCACCGGCCTCCCTCCCGACTGGATCGCCTACAACCCGGCCACGGGCACCTACCGCCAGCTCCCCCTCGACTACCCATTGCAAAGCCGCTACAGCTTCGACGCCTTTCGAGTCTGGTGGCGCATTGCTCAAGATGCCGCCTGGTTTGAAGAACCCCGCGCCCAGGCGTATCTCGAAGCCCGCACCCCCGAACTAACTCGCCGCTGGCAGCAAGATAATCGCTTGCCCGCCCGCCTCACCCTCGACGGCAGTGCCGAAACCAGCTACGAATCGACCGCCCACTACGCCCTGGTTTACCTGGCCCTGACCCGAGTCGAGCCTGCGATCGCCGCCGAAATTCTGCAGCAAAAAATTCAGCCCACCTACAAAGACGGCTTTTGGGACAACGACATCGCCTACTACACCCAAAACCTGGCCTGGTTTGGCCTGCTCCCCCTAGACGTCTCCCCCGATCGCCTCAAAACCATCGGCGGCCTCTGCAACCCTTAACAACCAGCAGACTGCTCCATCCTTCGACTCCGCTCAGGAACCGCCTTTCCTTCGACTTCGCTCAGGAACCACCTTTCCTTCGACTTCGCTCAGGAACCGGCTCTCCTTCCTAACCCACCCACCCACCTACCCGCCCACCCATCCACCCATCCACCCGCCTACCCGCCCACCCACCTACCCACCTACCCATCCACCCCCTCCCATGCCCTTCCCCCCCTCTCTTCCCTCCCTCTCTCACCTGGCCCGCCGCCGTCTGGCCCTCTACCTCACCACCCTGCTGCTAATCACCGGGCAACCCCTGCTCGCCCAGGATGCCTCCCCCACCACAGAGCAAGCTCCTGCCCTGGCGGAGATCACCCTGCCAACGAGCTTACCTGCGGCCCCGGTAATTGCCCCCGCTGAAACCGGCCAGTACGTGCTGGAATTCAACCGCAGCCCGGTGGTGGGCAACCGCCTGCGCTTTAGCGGCATTTACGACGAACAGCGGCTGCACTTTACCCGCCCCCGCAACTGGACGGCTAAATCGGTCAAGGTGCTGCTGCGCTACCGCCATTCCGCCGCCCTCTACGCCACCCGCTCTAACCTGACGGTGCTGATCAACGGCACCAGCATTGGCAGCCTGCCCCTCAACCAGCCCATGGGCGAAATTGGCGATGCGGTGCTAGAAGTACCCGCCGACCTGCTGCAAGACGACAACGAGCTGGTGCTGGCCGCTCTGCAAAACAACTCCCCCACCTGTACCCAAGACCCCTTCGACCCCTCACTCTGGACCGAGGTGCTGCCCGACTCCAAGCTGGTGTTTGACTACCAGCCCCAGGCGGTAACCCCCGACTTCAGCCAGTTTCCCTACCCGCTGTTTGACACCCTCAGCCTGCAGCCCAACCGGGTCGCCTACCTGCAACCCATCAAAGCAGACAGTCCCTGGCTGACGGCTACGGCGCGGCTGCAAACTTATCTGGGTCGCACCGCCCTCTACCGCCCCCTCGACACCCGCCTGGTGAGGAACCTGGAGGAGTTAGCCGCCGAAGAGCGGTTGGTGATTTTGGGTACCCCGGCCCAGCAGCCTGCCCTGGCCGATCTAACCCTGCCCTTTGCTCTCAAGGACGGCAAGTTTGTAGATGATGCGGGCAAGCCCGTTCCGCCGGAGTCGGGCCTGCTGATGTGGGCGACGGCGGCGGATGATAGCTCGCCCGTGCTGGTGATTACCGGAAACGGTGAGGCGGGCGTGGCCAAAGCCGTGCAGTACCTGGTGCAGCCCCAGGACCAGCAGATTGCTACCGGCCACGGCGTAGTGGTCAACCAGGCGGCAGAGCTGCCGCCGCTGCCGCCCCGCCAGTGGCCCGGCTACCTGCCTGAAGAGAACGACTTTTTGCTCACCGACCTGACCGGCCCCAATCGCCAGCCCCTAGACGAAGTGACCGTGCGCGGCTCCCACTCGCCAGCGATGGAAATTGACTTTAAGGCACTGCCCGACGATCGCCTGCTGCGCGGCAGCAAAATGCGCCTCTCCTACAGCTATGGCCCCCAGATCAACCCGCTCACCTCCCTGGTAGATGTGGAGCTAGACGGCGTCTCAATTACAGGAGAACGGCTGACGGAGGTAAAAGGCGCTAACCGCCGCACCCTGGAGGTTGATCTGCCGGGCGATCGCGTTACCCCCACCTCCAAGCTCCAGGTCAACTTTCGACTGGACCCTCGCGAGCGGCGATCGTGCAGCCGCGTCACCGATCAGCAGCTTTGGGGCACCATCCACAGCGACACCAGCTTTAGCCTCAAGCGCACCGCCATTACCCACCTGCCCGATTTAGATCTATTCAAAACCGGCTACCCCTTCACCGCCCCGCAGGATCTCTCCACCACGGCAGTAATTCTGCCCGATGCTCCCACCAACACCGATGTCACCGTACTGCTGGAGCTAGCCGAGCGCCTGGGTCGCCTGAGTGCGGCCGACTCGGTTCAGCTCGCCGTCTATCAACCGGGCGATCTGCCCCAGACCGCGCGCGACGAAAAGAACCTGGTTGCGATCGGCCCCCAGTCCCGCTTCCCTTTGCCCGAATTGCTCAGCGAGGAAGGCTTCGCCCTGCGGGGCAGCGGCACCCGGCAGTGGGGTAATACCCAGGTGCAGCCCCTGCCCGACGGCGAAGGGCTGATGAAATCGGTCATTTCGCCCTGGAATTCGCAGCG
This sequence comes from Nodosilinea sp. LEGE 06152, assembly GCF_015207525.1. GTDB lineage: Bacteria > Cyanobacteriota > Cyanobacteriia > Phormidesmidales > Phormidesmidaceae > Nodosilinea. The sequence continues at coordinate 193,301 of NZ_JADEWR010000018.1, read as the reverse complement.
GGTGGTGCTGGCCCTCAGCGGCCGCGACGACATTGGCCTCGCCCAGGTTACCGACCTGCTGCGCCACGACCCCCTCTTTTACCAAATCGAAGGCGACACCGTACTGGTCAGCGCCCAGGTGCCCAACCCCGACCCCTACATCAGTGCCGACTACCGCCTGGCCACCCTGCGCCAGTCGCCCCAGGTGCAGCTCGCCACCACTACTCCCTACCCCTGGCTGTGGCAAGTCACCCGCCACAACTGGATGTTCATCGTACCCGCCACCGTGGCCCTGGCCCTGCTGCTCTACGGAGCCGCGCAGTCGGCCATGCGGCGCAGCGGGGAATAGGAGAATTCAAAGTGCAAAATTCAAAATTTTGAATTTTGCACTTTGAATTTTGCACTTCCCGCCTACCCATCCACCCGCCTACCCGCCTACCCATCCACCCATCTACTCCCCATGCTCCACCCCCCCACCCCACCCCTCCACCACTGGCTGACTAAAACCCTGCCCGATCGCGCCTATGCGCTGACCCAGCACCTGAGTCAGTGGCAACTGCTGCTGCTGCTGGTTTGTCTGGGGTTGTTGACCAAGCCGCTGCTGCTGGCCCATCCGGCGATTTGGCAGCAGGGCATTGTGGCGGCGCTGCTGATTGCCCTGGGCTACAGCATTCTGAATCTGGAGGATGGCCATGCGCGCAGCAGCGGCGATCGCGAACGGCTGCACCTGTTTATGGTTGCCCTCAGCAGCCTCACAACCCTGCGCTATCTCTACTACCGCACCCGCTACACGCTCAACTTTGACACTCCGCTGGATGGTACCTTCTCACTGCTGCTCTACGCAGCTGAGATGTACGCATTGGGGACACTGTTTTTGTCGTACTTTCAGACGCTGCGGCTGCGCGATCGCAGGCCCGTAGACCTGGCCACTGTGCCCCAGGAGCAGTGGCCGGCGGTCGATGTGTACATCCCCACTTACAACGAGGAGGTGGAGATTGTGCGCAAAACCGTGGTGGCCTCTGTCGCCATGGACTACCCCGCCGCCAAAAAGCAGGTCTACGTGCTCGACGACGGCCGCAAGTACCCCGAGCGGCGGGCAGAGCTACAGGCCCTCTGCGATGAGCTAGGGGCGCAGCTGCTGGTCCGCGACAACAACGACCACGCCAAGGCGGGCAACATCAACACGGCCCTGGAGCGCACGACGGGCGATCTGGTGCTGATTTTGGACTGTGACCACATTCCGGTGCGGGGCTTTTTGACCGAAACCGTGGGGTTTTTTCTCGACCAAACCGTGGCCCTGGTGCAGACGCCCCACTGGTTTTATAACCCCGACCCCTTTGAGCGCAACCTGCTCACCCAGGGCCAGGTGCCCGTGGGCAACGAGCTGTTCTACAAGGTGCTGCAAAAGGGCAACGACGCCTGGAACGCCGCGTTCTTTTGCGGCTCGGCGGCAGTGGTACGGCGCAGTCACCTGCTAGAGGTGGGCGGCATTGCCACCGAAACCGTCACCGAAGACTGCCACACCTCCCTGCGGCTGCACTCTTTGGGCTACCGCACTATCTACTACGACAAAATCATGGTGGCGGGGCTGGCTCCAGAGAAGTTTTCGGCCTACGTGGGCCAGCAGGTGCGGTGGGCGCGGGGTATGGCCCAGATTTTGCGGCTAGAGAACCCGCTGTTTAACCGCAAGCTCAAGCTGTCGGTGGCCCAGCGGGTCTGCTACTTTAGCGCCACCTCGCACTTTTTCTTTGGCTTTCCTCGGCTCATGTATGCCCTGGCCCCGACGCTGTTTCTGCTATTTAGCATTAACTCGGTGAAGGGGTTGGGCATTGAAACGCTGTTCTACGCGCTGCCCCACATTGTGCTGTCGATGCAGACCAACCACATTCCCTACAAGCGGGTGCGGTTCTCGTTTTGGAACGAAATTTACGAGTTTGCGATGTCGTTTCAGGCGGGCATTGTGACGCTGCTGGCCCTGGTCAACCCCAAGCTGGGCAGTTTCAACGTGACGGCTAAGGGCCTGGTGGTCAACCAGCGCACCTTTGACGCCAACAGCGTGCGGTATTTGCTGATTTTGGGTTTGCTGACGGCGGCATCCCTGGTGGCGGTGCCCTTTTGGCTGCTGCTCAGCCCCGAAGATACCCAGGCGGTGCTGATCAACGCCCTATGGTGCGGCTTTAACCTGGTGCTGGTGCTGGCCGCCTGCCTGGTAGCGCTGGAGCAGCCCCAGCTGCGCCGCGCCCACCGCCTGCCCCGGCAGCTCACGGCCATTATTCACAGCGACGGCCAGAGCTGGCCGGGCAAAACCATCGACGTGAGTGAAAGCGGTGCCCAGGTCATTCTCGACGAATGGCCCAATGTGGCCGACCAGGTGTGGGTGGAGCTGGTGGGTGACTACGACGGTCGCGCCCTGCTCGAAGCCAAAATTGTGCGAGCTACGGCCACTAGCCGCCTGGAAACCGAGCTAGCGATGGATTTTGTCAACCTCAGCCCCAGCCAGGCCGACGATCTCACCCTGGTGCTGTTTTCTGACGTCAAAGAATGGTATTCGCAGACTCGCCAGCAGGTGGATAAGCCGCTGCGATCGCTGCAGTTTATTGCCACCACCCTCTGGCGCGTGTTCACCGATCTGCAACCGGCTACCGGACTAAAAATGCGCAAGCAGGTGCAGGCCCCCGTCGAGCTAGCCTGGGAGGGCTGGCACGGCGACAGCTACCTGGCCCACGTGGTCGAAATGGGTAGCCAAGACCTGCGCCTGGAGGTGCAGAATGTCTCAGAACTCGATCGCGCCACCCTGCTCGAAACCCTGCCCACCGTAGGGCTGCTGTTTCCGGCTGGCCCTGAGCTGCCTACGGCCCAAAGTCTGGTGGCCCAGGTCAACCAGGCCATGGAGCTGCCGACCCTCAATCGTACCCAGCCCCGCCTGGTACTAGAGCTGAGCTTTCCGGCTACGCTCGCTGCCCAGCAGCGCCGCAAGATTCAGACATTGCTGCGATCGCTGGCCTAGCGGCAGGCCAACGGCTGCCCCACCCCGCAAGTTCTGTCGAGTGAGGCACATCAGAACGAAGATTCGATCCTCCTAGACTCTTGCCATCACAGGTTCACTCGATTCCCCTGGCTAAGGGGGGCAGGGGGGAATCTTTGGGGCGCAGCTTACTCGCGCAGAATTGCTGTAGACGGGCGCAAAGCATGGCGATCGCATAACTTGATGCTTCAACTTCAGCCTGAGATTGAATTTTACAATGGCAAAATAAAATACAGGCCATTGACTAATGAATTTAGCTATTTTCGATTCCGGCCAAACACAAAAACGTGATATCAAAATCCTTTACCTTCACTTTACAGTGAGGCAATATCAATTCCTATCATTCATTTATTTTTTATACTTCTACTTCTTCAATCTGTTATCATCGAATTACAAAGGTAACGGTTTAGCGCTTCATTCCTGACTATCGATCATTTTTCAATTAATTTCTTATATTTCGAGCTTAATATCAGATTTTTTCTGATTTATCTCCCTATCTAGCCCCCAGATTAGGCGAGAGCTCTAAGCTCCTAGCCATTTCCACTGCCGCATCTACCGTTTCAGAACTGGTTGCCAAATCGTGGCCAATCTGAGACAGGTTTAACCAGGGTTAAACCCACAGGGCTTTATTCAAAGACTTCATTCACCGCTACTGCGTCGATCGCCACTTCTAGCATCAAGTTTCTACCGCCAAACGTCTGTCGCCATTGGTGAAAACCATCTTAGGCCTCTAGGTGAGATCGAGTTTTGAGCTGAGGCGAAAGGCATTGGAAATAAGAGGTATTGAAGGCGATCGCGCCGCCACTCTAGCGGCAGCTGGCTGACCTAATGGCCGAGCTGAGTAATATCTATAACGCGTTTTAGCAGCACCTGTGCGCTGTCGCATTTCAAAGCAGGCCCAGCGCGGCGATGCCCTTGGGGTAGCGCACATCTGAGCCACCCATGCTGTCTACCACTCACCGTGCATTCCCTTTTTGTAGTGAACCGCTATGCAACCATCGCTCTTGAACACCGTTCCCATGGCATCACCTTCTCCCACCCCACTGCACCCCCTTAGCCTGCTCGCCCAGGTAAGTAGTCGGCAGGTGACCGGCTGTCTCCAGGTCATCACCCCCACTAACACCTGGCTGCTATGCCTGGATCAGGGGCAAATCAACTATGTTTCTACGGCCGACCGGGCGTTTGAGCGGCTGGATAGCCACCTCAGACGACTGAGTGTACAGGTGCCATCGCTAGTCAGCGCCGTGCGCGTACAGGTGCGGCTTTTGTTTGAACAGCAGGCGGCCACCAACCTGGCCGATTACCAAGCTATTTGCTGGCTGGTCGAGCAGCAGCATCTGCACCAAAACCAGGCCTCAACCTTGGTTGAAACGCTCTCCAAAGAAGTGCTCGAAGCCTTCTTGGAGGTGCGCCAGGGCAGCTACGAACTGGTAGAAGGCAACAGTCTGGGCAACGCCCCCCGCTATTGTCAACTCAACCTGCGCACCACAGTAGAAGAATGCTACGCCCGACTCAAGCAGCGTCGCACCGGCCTTAACCAGCTCAACGGCGGCTACCAAAAGCTAGGCGCAGCCACCCTAACGGCTGCCCCTGCCGTAGGTGCCGCACCAGCCGTGGCCAAAGGTGCTGGGGAGGCTGGTGCGGGTGCTAGCCCGGTGAGACTCGGAACCAAAACTCACTACACCATTGCCTGTATCGACGATAGTCCCACCGTGCTACAGGCCATCAACAGCTTTTTAGACGACAAGATCTTCTCGGTCATTATGATCGATGACCCGGTGAAGGCGTTGATGCAGGTCATTCGAAACAAGCCCGACTTGATCTTGCTCGATGTCACCATGCCCAGTCTCGATGGCTACGAGCTTTGCTCGCTGCTGCGTCGTCACCCTGACTTTAAGAACACCCCGATTATTATGGTGACGAGCAACACCGGATTTATCGATCGCGCTAAGGCCAAACTGGTGCGAGCATCGGGTTACTTAACCAAACCATTCAATCAATCCGATCTGCTCAAATTTATTTTTAAGTATTTGAACTAAACCCAATTCAGGTCCAGCACTGGAGTTTTTTCGATGGAAGAACTCTAAATCTCAAGCCGGACTTGGTATAGCTCATGTACTGCCCGTCGAGCCTCACACTAGTTTTGACGGCCTGAGTTTGATCCACCTAGTCTTTGTGCTGCCTGATGTTCTTCGGGCCGTGACGTGGTGGGTCTGGAGCACCGAGTAATTGCGAATTTCTGCCAGCCCGAGCGGCGATTGTTGATGCAACGGTCTGATCAGTCGTCGTCGTAGGGGCCTACCCATTCTTTAGGTAAATGTATGATGCAAGCGACTCTAGCAGGCACCGTTTTGGTGGTTGAAGACACTCCCTCCGAGATGGAGCTAATGGTGCACTATCTGCGCGACAGCGGCTGCACAGTGGTCTGTGCTGTAACCGCCCAGGAGGCCCTCGACAAAGCCGCCCAGCACCTGCCCGACGTGATTGTTACCGATGTGGTAATGCCCGGCATGAGCGGGTTTGAGCTCTGCCGCAGTCTCAAAAAGCAGACCGCCACCGCCCATGTACCGATTGTGCTGTGCACCTCTAAAAACCAAGATATTGACCGGCTGTGGGGCCTGCGCCAGGGGGCCGATGTCTACCTGACTAAGCCCTACACCCGCGACCAGCTAGTGCAGGCGGTGATGACCATGCTGAGGGTCAACCGATGAGCAACCTATCGCTCGGCCCGACCCAAACCGCTGGGGCGGCCCTCGCCACCCAGTCGCTGGCCCCTTTAGCCCACAGCTATTTGCGCTTTAGCCTGGGCCGTCAGTCCGCGCTGTTGTCGACTCGCCAGGTGCAGGAGGCGATCGCCACGCCAGCGGCCAGCATTACCCCCATGCCCAACATGCCCCCCGCCATGCTGGGGCTGATCAATCGCCGCAGCCGGGTGCTGTGGGTGGTCGATTTAGCGCTGCTGCTGGGGTTGCCCACCGCCTACCCCAACTCCCAGCAGTACAACCTGGTGCTGCTCCAGGTGGGCACGGTGACCCTGGGGCTGCGGGTCAGCCAAATCGACGGCATTCTCAGTCTGCCGCATCAGCACCTGCAGCCGGCCCCCACCCATGTACCTCCGGGGCTGGTGCCCTTTCTGCGCGGCTGCGTGCTGCAAGAGGGGGAAGTGCTGCTGGGGCTAGATGGCGAAGCCCTGCTGCGCGCCCCGGCCCTACAGGCTCTCTAGGCTCACACGGGCTCTGAACTTGGCGCTAAATATTGCCCCTAGACCATAGCTTGAGCAGCGTTTAGCTGTGTCTCCTTACCATCAGCGATTGCTTCAGCATCTCTAACTTCGAGGCCGCCAGCGCGATCGATGCGGCGACCCTAACCCTTACTTCCCTTTATTCAACCCACGTCTAGCCCACTTCGTTAAGGTAGTTGACCCATGACCACAGACTTTCGACCCTATTCCGCCGCCGCTGCCGAAGAGCCAGACCCGACCTTACACAATGGGGTGGTCAATGGTCAAAACGCTATGGTCGGCACCGCCGGAGACAACAGCGCCGGAGACAACAAAGCCGGCGGGCTGATCTACCGTGGGGTGGCCTACGGCCCCGATGCGAAAACCGCGATCAAAATTACGAAGCCAGCCCGATGGGGCTGGATCCAGTGGTTTAGCAACCTCAGCGTGCGGCAAAAGCAGCTGGCGGGGTTGTTTACCTCCGAACTAATCTCGGTGGTGGGCCTGATGGGTGTAGGGTCACTTTTGATTGTGGCGGGCGGGCGCAGCCAGTTGCTCAACCAGGCCAAGTCCGAGCTGGCCGTCTCTGGCATTGAGTACAACATCAAGATTGACCAGATGGGGTTTGGCTTTCGGGGTCAGTCCGACAACCGCGCCATTGTCGAGGCAGCGGCAGCCTACGCTCGTGGCGAAGCCATCCCCCCCGGTTCGATCGCGGCGGTGCAGCAAATTCTAGAGAATGAGATCAAGGCCCGCAACATTGAGTACGCCACCCTGGTGGGCGACGATTTGAGAATTATTGCCAACGCCAACCGCGATCGCCGGGGCCAGCAGTTTGACCCCAACGGCCTGGTTGGCACCGTGCTGCAAAACCCTCGCCAGGTCAAAGCCAGCGCCATTGTCAGCTGGGATGAGCTGCGCAATGAGGCTCCGCCCCTGCCCGCCGGCTTTGCCGACCAGGATGCGCTGATTCGCTACACCGTTACCCCCGTCAGCGACCCGGCCTCGGGCCAGGTGGTGGGGGCGCTCGTCTCGGGTGACATTGTCAACGGCAAAGACACCATTCCTAAGCGGGCGATCGCGCCCTTTGGCAACGGCTACAGCGCCCTGTACCAGCGCAACAGCGAGGGCAAGTTTGACCTGGCTACCGCCCTCTACGCTGGCGATAACGCCGATCTCGAAGTGGCCAAGGTCAACGTGCCTCTCGACGCGCCCACCCTAATCGATCAGGCCGCCGCCCAGCCAGGCCAGGAGGTAACCCGCCGCGATCGCATTGACGGTACCACCTACACCCTGGCCGCCCGCGCCATCGAAGACTTTAACGGCGTACCGATCGCGGTGATGGTGCGGGGCACCTCCGAAACCGGCCTCAACACGCTGATTGGCAACAGCCTGCGCATACAACTGCTGATTGCCCTGCTGGCCCTGGCTGCCGATGTGGGCATTGCCGCCCTGCTGGGGCGATCGGTCATGCGTCCGCTGAAAAACCTGCAGCAGGCCGCCTGGCGCTTTGGCATGGGCGATCGCCAGGCCCGCGCCGAGGTGTACGCCAGGGACGAGGTGGGCCAAGTCGCCCAGGCCTTTAACCAGCTAGCCGCCAACGTCACCGAATCTGAAGATCTGCTGCGTCGCCAGGGTCAAAAAGAGCAGCACTCCGCCGCTCGGGCCAACCTGCTGGCCGATCTGACCAGCCGCATCCGCCAGTCGCTCAATGAGCAAACCATTCTCAGCACCTCGGTAGAAGGCCTGCGGGGCGTGCTGGAGGTAGACCGGGTGCTGATCTACCGCTTTCACCCCGACTTTAAGGGTGGCGACATTACCGCCGAGGCGATCGGGCGCGGCTGGAAGCGGGCCGTGGGCCAAACCATTGCAGACCCGCTCAGCCCTGAGGCTCTGGAGCGCTACTACGCCGGGCGAGTGACAACGATGACCAACCGCCAGGAGGCCCAGCTCTCCGACTGCCACTGCGAAATTCTCGAAAAGCTGGAGGTGATGGCCAATATGGTGGCTCCTCTGCTGGCGGGCGATGAACTGATTGGTCTGCTGTGCGTACACCAGTGCGATCGCCCCCGCCACTGGACTCCCGATGAAATTGACCTGATCCAGCAGGTATCGCTCCAGATTGGCTATGCCCTCAGCCAGGCCCGCCTGCTTCAGCAGCAAGAATCTACCGCCACCCGCGAGCGCCAGATCACCGAAATTATCTCCCTCATGCGCGAAAGCCTGGATAAAGAGCGTATCTTCCGGGCCGCCGTCACCGAAACCCGTCGGGCGCTGCAAGCCGATCGCGTGAGTGTGTACCAATTTGACGAAACCTGGCGAGGTACTTTTGTCGCTGAATCGGTGGGGCAAGGCTGGCCCGCCGCCCTCGAAGACAAAGTCTACGACCCCTGCTTCAAAGAAAAATATATTGAGCAATACCGCCAGGGCCGGGTGCAGGCGGTGTCTAACCTGGCCGAGGCCGGGCTCACCGAGTGCCACCTGCGCCAGCTTGAGCAGTACGACGTCAAGGCCAACCTGGTCGCCCCCATTGTGATCAACGATGAGCTGTTCGGTCTGCTGATCGCTCACCAGTGCAGCGGCCCCCGCAACTGGGAGGCCATGGAAATCAACTTCATCCGTCAGGTGGCGATTCAGCTGGGCTTTGCCCTCAACCAGGTTGAGCTCTTGAAGCAGCAAGAGCTGACCGCCGCCCGCGAGCGCCAGATCAACGAAATCGTCTCCCGCCTGCGCGAAAGCCTCGACGAAGAGCGCATCTTCCGCGCCGCCGTTACCGAAACGCGGCGGATTTTGAGCAGCGATCGCGTCGTTGTGTACCAGTTTGACGAAACCTGGAAAGGCACGTTTGTGGCCGAGTCGGTGGGCCAGGGATGGGCTACCGCGCTTGGCAACGACCTCTACGACCCCTGCTTCAAAGAAAATTACATCGAGCAATACCGCCAGGGCCGGGTGCAGGCAGTGCCCAACCTGGCCGAGGCCGAGCTCACCGAGTGCCACCTGCGCCAGCTCGAGCAGTACAACGTCAAGGCCAACCTGGTCGCCCCCATTCTCACCAATGGGGAACTGATCGGTCTGCTGATTGCTCACCAGTGCAGCGGTCCTCGCAACTGGGATGTGATGGAAATCAACTTCGTCCGTCAGGTGGCGATTCAGCTGGGCTTTGCCCTAGAGCAGGCCCGCCTCTACGCCCAGGCCGAAGCCCTCTCCGAGGAGCGTCGCCAAAAGCAAGAGGCCCTGCAAATGCAGCTGGTCGAGCTGCTCAGCGAGGTGGAAGGGGCGTCCCGTGGCGACCTCACCGTGCGCGCCGATGTCACGGCGGGAGAAATTGGCACCGTTGCCGACTTCTTCAACTCGATTGTGGAAAGCCTGCGCCAGATTGTGACCAAGGTTAAAACCTCCGCCGAGCAGGTGAATGCTTCCCTGGGCGAAAACGAAGGGGCGATTCAGGCCCTGGCGGTCGAAGCGCTGCGCCAGGCCGACGACGTGACCCAAACCCTGGCTTCGGTCGAAGCCATGACGGCCTCCATTCAGCAGGTGGCCAGCAGTGCTCAGCAGGCCGCCCTGGTTGCCAACAGCGCCTCTACCACCGCCGAAACCAGTGGTCAGGCGATGGATCTCACCGTGCAAAACATTCTCACCCTGCGGGAAATCATTGGCGAAACCTCCAAAAAAGTGAAGCGCCTGGGCGAGTCGTCGCAGCAAATTTCTAAGGCGGTCTCGCTAATTAACCAGATCGCCATGCAGACCAACCTGCTAGCCATCAATGCCGGTATCGAGGCCGCCCGCGCTGGTGAAGAGGGCCAGGGCTTTGCGGTGGTTGCCGAAGAGGTGGGCGAACTGGCCGCCCGCTCCGCCGAAGCCACCAAAGAAATCGAGCGAATTGTCGAAACCATCCAGCGCGAAACCGCCGAGGTGGTTGACGCGATGGATCAAAGCACTACCGAGGTTGTAGCCGGTACCCGCCTGGTCGAAGACGCCAAGCAAAACCTGGGCCGCATCCTCGATGTCTCCCAGCAGATTGACACCCTGGTGCGATCGATTTCTGAAGCCACGGTCTCCCAGGTCGAAATCTCGGAGTCGGTTACCCAGCTCATGCAGGCGATCGCCGCCGAGTCGACCCGCACCTCTCAGTCGTCTCAAAACATCTCTACCTCCCTGCGCGAGACGGTGGATGTGGCGCGATCGCTCCAGGCTACCGTTGGCACCTTTAAGACCGGAGAGGAGTAGAGGGGTAGATGGGTGGATGAGTAGGCGGGTAGGCGGGTAGGTGAGTTTGAACATCCACGCACCCACGCACCCATCCACTCCCTACCCATCCACTCCCCACTCCCCGACCATCCACGCCTCGATCCTCAACCCTCAATCCCTACCTCTACCCACCATGTCCGACGCAAAGGAACTTGAAATTCGGCTTCAGTTTCTCGACGAAGCCCAGGAATATCTCGAAACCCTCGGCACCCACCTGATGGGGCTGACCCAAACCTTTGAGGCCAGCAGCATCAACGAAGCGCTGCGGGCCGCCCACTCGATCAAAGGGGGGGCAGCGCTGATGGGGTTTCAGCTGCTCAGCGACTTTGCCCACCGCCTCGAAGACAGCCTCAAAGTGCTGAAAGTGCAGCGGGGCAAAGTCGAGGTTGACCCCAGCCTGGAGCAGCTGCTGCTGGCGGCGGTCGACTGCCTGAGCCAGGTGATGGTGGGGCAGCGTCAGTGCCTCAGCCACGGCACCCCGCACCAGTCTCCGGTCGATGAGCGGTGGGTTGAGCAGCACGCCAGCCCTATTTTTGAGCAGCTCCACGATCGCCTGGGCGACCCGGTCGATGAAGACGCCTACTCCATGCTCTCGCCGGAGGAGGGCCAGGATATTATTCCTCTACTGTTTCAGAGCGAGGTCGAGGGCTGTTTGAATCGGCTGGAGGAGGTGCTGGCCGGGCCGTCGCCCTGCCTGCGCGAGGAGGCGCAGATTTTGGCCCAGGAGCTGGGCGGCCTGGGCGAAATGCTCCAGATTCAAAGCTTTGTCAACCTCTGCCGGTCGGTGGCCGATCAGGTGACAGCCGCCGCTGACGAGGCCCTGGTGCCCGTTGTGCAGGAGGCGCTGGCGGTCTGGCGACGAGCCCAGGCTCTGGTGCTCACGGGACACCTGGCCGAACTGCCGACCCAGATGGCGATCGCCCCTGAGGCGACGGCAGCCGTTGCGCCTGAAGTTGCGCCCGAAGTTGCGCCCGAAGTCGCGCCCGAAGTCGCGACAGAAATTGCGACAGAAATCGCAATCGAATCCTATGGTGACCAAATTCCCAGCCTGAGCGACGGCGAAATAACCGCCCCCCTCTGGCCGCTCGCCGACGAGCCCGCCCTGCAGGCCGACTACCTAATTGACGACATTGATGAGCTGACTGAGGACGAATCGGCAGACCTGGCCGCCGTTAGCCACGTCACCAACGGGGAACTGGACGGGACGCTCGACGGGCACATGGACGGGGCCACTAGCTGGCCAGATACCCCTGGCCTCGACGAGTTTGCCACCGTTGACTGGGGTGCAGCCCAGGGCGCTAGCTGGTCAACCAATGGCCATACCCCCGCCGCAGACACCGACGATGCCGACAACGACAGCACCGTGCGGGTACCGGTGAAGCAGATTAATCAGCTCAGCGACCTGTTTGGCGAACTGACCATTGAGCGCCACCGGCTAGAGCTAGAAGTCAGCCGCCTGCGGGGTTTGGTTGGCACTCTGCAAACCCGCATGCGCACCCTTGACCAGGTCAACAGCGACCTGCGGGCCGCCTACGACACCGTTGCCACCCAGGATACTAGCCGCCCCCTGCTGCCCGCCGCCCCGGCCCTGCAAAACGCTTCCGAAATTGTGGCGCTAACGGCTGAAAGTGCCCTGCGTCAGCAGTTTGACGTGCTTGAACTCGACCACTACCGCGACCTGCACCTGCCGTTTCGCGAAATTATCGAAACCATTATTCAGCTGCAGGAGGTAGGGGCCGACATTGAGCTCTCCCTCGACGGCACCGAGCAGACCACCCGCACGCTGCGCAAAACCTCGCGCCAGCTGCAAAAGAACCTCACCCAGCTGCGCATGCGGCCCCTGGCGGATATTTTCGATCGCTACCCCCGCTCCCTGCGGCAGATGTCGCTGCAGTACAGCAAGCCGGTGGAACTCAAGCTCAAGGGCGATCGCACCCTGGTCGATCGCAACGTGCTGGAGGCCCTGCAGGAGCCGCTGATGCACATCATTCGCAACTGCTTTGACCACGGCATTGAAGACGCTGCCACCCGCCAGCAGCGAGGCAAACCCACCACAGGTACAATCGCCATTTCGGCCCAGCAGCACAACAGCCGCACCATCATTACCATCCGCGACGACGGCGGCGGCATTGCGGTGGAGAAAATCCGCGATCGCGCCCGCCACATGGGCCTCGATGAGGGGTTACTCGCCGCCGCTAGCGACCAGGAGCTGCTGTCGCTAATCTTTGAGCCGGGCTTTAGCACCGCCAGCGAAGTCACCGACCTCTCGGGGCGCGGCATTGGCATGGACGTGGTGCGCAGCAAGCTGAAAGACATTCGCGGCGACATTCAAGTCGACACCCAGCCCGGCGTCGGCACCACCTTCACGATCTCTATTCCCTTTACCCTGTCGGTGACGCGGGTGCTGATTGTCGAAAGCCGGGGCATGCGGATGGCCTTTCCGGTCGATGCGATCGAAGAAATTTTTGCCCTCCCCCCCGACGCCATTCTCACCACCGCCGGTCGCGACAGCTTTGAGTGGAACGGCGAGCTGGTGCAGCTGGTGCGCCTGGCCGACTGGCTCCACTTTAACTGCCCCGTGGTGATCGAAAGCCCGGAGACCGCCCCCGCCATTTCTGAACCCACGGTGCTGCTGGTGCAGGCTAACCAGCGCTGGGTCGGTCTGCAAATCGAGCGATCGTGGGGCGAGCAGGAGGTCGCCCTGCGCCGAGTCGTCGGCAACCTGCCCATGCCCAAAGGCTTCAACAGCTGCACGATTATGGGCGATGGCCAGGTGGTGCCCCTGGTCAATACCGCCGAGCTGCTGTACTGGATTGCCAGCTGCGAAGCCTCCGGTGCCAGCACCCTGGACGAAACCGCCATTCCGGCCTTTTTGAGCGACAGCCCGCGCTACGAGACCAGCACCGCTATACGCAAACCCACCGTGCTGCTGATCGACGACTCAATTAACGTGCGCCGCCTGCTGGCCCTCACCCTCGAAAAAGCCGGGTATCAGGTGGCCCAGGCCAAAGACGGCCAGGATGCCCTCGACAAACTGGTCGCCGGGCTGGCGGTTGAAGCCGTTATTTGTGATGTCGAAATGCCCCGCTTAGACGGCTACGGCTTTTTGGCCCGGCTCAAAGCCGAAACCGATCACGAACACCTGCCCGTCGCCATGCTGACCTCTCGCGGCAGCAAGAAACACCGTCAACTGGCCATGAGCCTGGGGGCGGCGGCCTACTTTACCAAGCCCTACAACGAGCAAACCCTGCTCAAAACCCTCGAAGACCTCATCCAACCGGCCCTGGTGTCTTAGCGCGGTTTTGAGTTTTGAGTTCTTAGTTTTGAATTAACGGCTTGAATTCAAAATTCAAAATTTTTCGTTTCCCCTCACTTCCTCTTCTCCCATGACAGCCCTCGCCCGCTACCGCCGTCTGCCCACGCCAGAACCCTCGCTGCGGCTGATTGCCTTTCCGCTGCGCCACAACTGGTTTTGCCTGCCCCTGGCCATGGCTCGTCGGGTCATTCCCCCGGCGAGTCAGGCTCCGGGCCCGGGCCTGGGATTAACTCAGCTCAATCAAGAGACCGTTCCGATCATGGATGTAGCCGATCGCATCTATCAGTCAGCGCCGCTGCTGCCGGGACATGGCGACCCGGCCACAGATATTGACCACCAGCCCCTCCAGGCCATTTTGGTGGTTGACTCGCCGCGCTTTGGCCTGCTAGGGCTGTTAATCGATGACATCCCCAGCCTCAAACGGGCGCGCCAGTCGGCCTTTAGCCCCATCCCCACCACCTACTTAATGATGAACCATCTCCAGGGCATCAATACCCTGGTCACCCTCAGCGACACCGAGCCCCCTTTGTTTTTACTCGATGTCGATGCCCTGCTTTCCTAAGAACATCGCCCGGAAAACTTTCGCCAAAACAGCCCGATCTTAATACTTATAAAGAAATTTCTAAAAAACTTAGATCCATGAGTTAGAACGATTGATTTCTATAGTCAGACTTGGGATGATTTAGTCATCATTTTATTCATAAAAAGTTAGATGAACGGCAAAGTCTTTGGGTCAGCCTAGCGCACAGTCGTGTTTAGCGATCGTGACGCTACGCCGACATCGTGCCGAACTAAATCGAGCCTAAAAACTCAAAACTATTACCAAGTCAGGCTCTAGATATGAATGGCAGATCAGCCCAGTATTCTAAACCCATTGTCAACTATTTACGCATTAAAAAGCTGCAAATTTTTCCGGTTCTCAAACGTCTAAATTTTAGCGGTAAGCTCACCTGGTCTGCCCCCGAGGGGCACCAATGGATTCTATTTTTTAACCGGGGTCAGGTCGTTTACGGCCACGGCGGGGTACACCCCACACGGCAGTGGTATCGCCAGGCCCAGGCCCGTTTGCCAGAATTCGACCTCAGCTACCAGACGCTGCAAAAATCGCTAGTGGCTAGCTCCACGGCTAGCTGGCTGGACGGCTGGGACTACCACCTACTGCACAACTGGCTCAGCCAGGGACGACTCTCTCCCCAGGCTCTGCAGGAGATCAGCACCAATATTGTGGCCGACATTCTCTTTGATGTTGTGCAAACCCCCGAAGCTCAATATCAGCTCGCTCGACAGCCTGCGCTTGACTCCGGCCAGGTGCCCATCGCCATTAACGAAGCCGCGCTGCTGCCCTCGGTGACTGACCGCTGGGAGGCCTGGCTAGAGGGAGGGCTAGAAGCCTACTCGCCCAACTTGGCCCCGGTCATTCAGCATCCAGAGCCGATTCGGGCGCAGGTGTCGCCGGGGGTCTATGCCTCGCTGATGCAGCTGCTCGATGGTCAGCGCAGCCTGCGCGACCTGGCGGTCAAACTGGGGCAAGACGTGTTCAATCTCACCCAGGCGCTACAGCCCTATATTCAGGCTGGCTGGATAGGCCTGGTCGAGGTGGCCGACTTTCCGGCCCCAGGTGGGGGAGACCCACCGATCGCAGATCACCAGCGCCCCCTCAAAATTGCCTGTGTGGACGACAGCCCGATGGTTTGCAAAGCGATGGGGCAGGTGATTCGGGCGGCGGGGTACGATTTTGTGCCGATTACCGAAGGGGCCAAGGCGATTCCTACACTGCTGGCTCAAAAGCCAGATCTGGTGTTTTTAGACCTGGTCATGCCCGACACAAACGGCTACGAAATTTGCAGCAGCCTGCGCAAAATGTCCCGCTTTAAAGCGGTTCCCATCATAATTCTCAGCGGCAGCGACGGTCTGGTCGACCAGGTGCGCGCCCGCCTGCTAGGAGCCACAGATTTTTTGAGTAAACCTATGGAGCCGATTGTGATTCTCTCCGTTATTCGCAAGCACCTCGCCCTCACTCGCACCTAAGCCGCCCATCCTTTCACTTACCCACTCATCTCCCTACCTCCCTTATCCACACAAGGTGTACCCATGAGCAAAGTTTTGATTGTCGAAGACAGCCTGACCGATAAGGAAATTCTGACGCTTTGTCTGCGCGATCGCGGCATTACTGTACTCACCGCACAAAGTGCCGCCGAAGCGTTTGAGCAGGTTAAAAGCCATCGGTTTGATCTGATTATTCTCGATGTTGTGCTGCCCGATCGCAGCGGTTTTGAAATTTGCCGCGAACTCAAAGAAGACACCAGCACCATGCAGGTGCCCGTAATTATGTGCTCGACCAAAGGCACCGAAATGGATAAGTTTTGGGGCCTAAAACAGGGGGCCGACGCCTACCTAGCCAAGCCCATCGATCAGGACGAACTGCTCAAGGCCGTGAATCAGTTGGTCAAAGTCTAGGCAATTGCCCAGCCAAAGGCGACAGGTTTTAGGTTCAAGGTGCACGGCCTGCCCTAAACCTGAAACCCAAAACTCTGAACCCGAAATCCGAAACTCTGAACTATGGATGCTGACCCTGCGATCGCTCCTGAAAGCCCTGCACACCCCAACCTGCAATCCCAACCGCTGGAAAACGCCCTGCCCGAGGCCATCGCCGACACCGCCGAAGCGCAGTTTTTGCAGGTGACGGTGAATGGCGATCTGCCCCTGCTGCTGCCGGGGGACAACCTGGTCGAAATCATGAAGCTGTCCATTGGCCAGGTGATACCGATGTTTGACATGGCCCCCTGGGTAGTGGGCATCTACAACTGGCGGGGCGACATGCTGTGGATTGCCGATTTGGGCCACTTTTTGGGGTTCGCGCCCTGGTACCACCAGGCCGAGGCCACCACCCGACACACGGTAGTGGTGGTTAAGCCCCCCTACGACAGCGATCGGCCTGCCCAGGAACAGCCACCGACTCTGGGGCTGGTGGTCAGTGCCGTAGAGGCCATGGTGACCTACCCCACCGCCGCCATGCAACCCCTGCTCGACGGACTGGAGGGCGCGATCGCAGCCGTCGAACCGGGCCTGCAGCCCTTTCTCCAGGGCTGCTACCCCGGCAGCCACAGCCAGCCGCAGCTGGTTTTAGACGCCACGGCGGTTTTGGCGGCTATGGCTCAGCCCTAACCCTATCGCCAGAAGATATATCAACGTTTTTTGCCGCCAACTTAATTGAACTTCTAAGGTTACTCCCTATGACTCAGGTTCCCTCTCTATCTAAATCTAATCCCCGCGGCCAAACTCCCACCGTGACGGCGACCGATTTGCTAGTGCAAAACCCCAGCGCCGCCCCCTCAAACCGCTTTGCCAAAACCTACTTCGCTGGCCGCAGCCTGCGGCAGCAGCTGCTCTCTACGGTACTGCCCCTGAGCCTTCTGCCGCTGTTGGTCGGCGGCCTGATTACCTATGCCCTCACCCAAAGCCGCACCCGCGCCACCATCAACCAGGCGCTTCAGGGGCAGGCTCTACTGGCAAGTGAAACCGTCGGCATCAACATGAGTGAGCAAATTGCCTTTGCCCAGGTTTTTGCCCAAAACCCGCTGATTCTAGACAAAGTTCGCCGCGATCGCGCCCTGACCGCCAACCTGAAGCTGCAGCAGGTGCCCAAAGAAACCCTGGAGTCGCAGTTTATTTTGCGCAAGCAGCTGGCCACCAACCCTGTTTTTAACGACTACCTGGCCCAAACCGCCGCCGTTAAACAATTCGCCGAGGTTATTGTCACCGAAGCCAACGGCTTAAATGTGGGCTACAGCAGCATTCCCTCCAACTTTGTGCAGGCGGGTGAAGACTGGTGGGAACGGGCCAAAAGCGACGGGTTCTGGTTTGGCCAGCCCGGCTACGACGCCTCTACCTTTCGAGTTGGCATCGACTTTAGCCACGCCATTCGCGACCCCAGCAGCAACGAATTTTTAGGCGCGGTGAAATTTTTTATTACCGCCCTTGAGTTTGAGCAGCTCAGCGAGTACCTGACCAATGCTGGTATTCAAGGCTCTCAGCAGGTGCAGTTGCTCGAACCCAGCTCTAACTACGTGCTGGCCACCTTCAACGAAAAGGGCCAAGAAGTCGCCCTCACCCCACGATCTCTTAACCTGACAGGCAACGAGGTAGTTCGTGAACTAGCCAACGCCATGACTCAAGCCGTTCAGGCCGAAACAGCCCCCAACGACCTTCAACGGCAGCTTTCATCGGCCTTTCCGGTCAGAAATTTAGCGGTATCGACTGCGATCGCTGGTGGCCTAGAAAACCTGGTTGCAACCTTTACCTACCAGGGCAAGCAGTATTCGCTGGCCACGGTACCCAGGCTGAACTGGGTGGCGATCGCATCGATGGATGTCGCCGAAATTCGCGCCGCTGGCCGCGACAACCTGATCACCCTGGGGCTGTTGGGGCTGGTGCTGGGTGGGGTGGCCGCCCTGCTAACCCGTGCCATCGCCCAGCAAATCTCATCGCCGCTCGGTGCCCTGGCCAATACAGCTCAGGAAGTCTCCCAGGGCAACCTCGAGGCCCAGGCCGACCTGATCGGATCGTCTGAAGCTCAGACCCTGGCCCAAACCTTTAACCAGCTGGTTGTGCAGGTGCGCGGCTTTTTGCGCGAGCAAACCCTCAACACCCGCCGAGCCAACCTGGCCGCCGCCATCACCGGTGCCAAAATTATCGACTCCAACGAGCTGCTGCCTGTCTATGAACGCCTGGTGGCCGAGACTCGCGATATTCTCGCCTCCGATCGGGTGGTCATCTACCAGTTCAACCCCGACTGGAGTGGCAAAGTTGTGGCCGAATCGGTAGAAGCCCGCTGGCCCAGCGCCTTTGAGCAGCAGCTAAGCGATCCCTGTATTCCTGCCGCAACCCGCAGTAAGTACGAGGCCGAAGGCATTTTGCTCGAAAACAACGTCGCCAGTGCCGCCTTTCATCCCGAGCACCAGGCCCTTCTACAAAATCTCCAGGTCAAGTCAATTTTGGGGGTGCCCATCATTAGCCAGAGCCAGCTCTACGGTCTGCTGATTACCCATCACTGTCAGGCCGTACACCCGTGGCAAGAAAATGAAATTAGCTTTCTTAAACAGCTGGGTCTACAGCTGGGCCTGGTGATTGAGCGGGTCAAACTGATCGAGCGCACCCGCAACCTAGCCGAAGAACAGCGGCTGCTAAAAGAAGGGCTGCAGCGCAGCGCCCTGCAACTACTGATGGATGTTGACCCCGTTAGCCAGGGCAACCTGACCGTGCGAGCCCAGGTTACCGAAGACGAAATCGGCACCCTGGCCGACTCCTACAACGCCACCATTGCCAACCTGCGCAAAATTGTGGTGCAGGTGCAAGATGCTTCTCGCCAGGTGGCCGCCACCACCGACACCAGTCAGACCTCGGTGCGCACCCTGGCCGAGTCGGCCAATCAGCAGGCCGCCGACATTCTGGCTGCCCTCGATCGCATTCAGGAGATGGCGACCTCGGTACAGCTGGTAGCCACCAACGCCGCCAAAGCCGAAGCAGCCGTGCTCGAAGCCGAGCAAACTGTAGCCCAGGGCGACGACGCCATGAACCGCACGGTAAACGGCATTATGGCGATTCGCGAAACCGTGGCCGACACCGCCAAAAAAGTTAAGCGCCTGGGTGAATCGTCCCAAAAAATCTCCAACGTGGTGAACCTGATTAGCGGCTTTGCGGCCCAAACCAACATGCTCGCCCTCAACGCCTCCATCGAGGCCTCCCGCGCTGGAGAAGGCGGCAAAGGCTTTGCAGTGGTTGCCGAAGAAGTGCGCGAACTGGCCCGTCAGTCAGCCGAAGCCACCACCGAAATCGAAACGCTGGTCGCCAGTATTCAGGCCGAGACCAACGCCGTAGTCACTGCCATGGAAACCGGCACCGAACAGGTAGTCACCGGCACCCAGCTGGTAGATGAAACCCGCCAGAGCCTCAACCAAATTACCGCCGTCAGCCGACAGATTAGTGCGCTGGTAGCCGCGATCGCCGATGCCACCATCGTCCAGTCCCAGGTTTCTGAAGTGGTCAGCGAAACCATGACCAGCGTTGCCGCCACCGCCAGCCAAAACTCCAGCGCCGCCAACCAGGTCGCCGATGCCTTTAGTCAGCTGCGCTCCGTTGCCCAGGCGTTGCAGGAAGAGGTGGGGCGGTTCAAGGTGAGCTAGAGGGGTGGATGGGAGGCAGGTAGGCGGGTAGGCGGGTAGGCAAGCCCAGCAGTTGCGAACACCTTCCCTAAACAATTCAGCCATCCCTTGCAATTTCGCCCATCCTTTGCGCGCTTCTCCAGCCCCATAGGATGGGCACTGCCCACCACTAACTCCATCCTCCTCAACTTCTCATCCCCACCCTGCGGCAATCCGCCCCGCGTCCACACCCCCCACAGCTTCACTCACCCATCCACCCATCCACTCATCTACTCGCCCACTCACCCACCCGCCCACTCGCCCACCCTCCTACCCACCCCCTCCCCTCCCTCCCCCGCCATGGCAACCAACTCCCACATCCGCGATCAGGCCTACCAATTCTTCGTAGAAGAGGCCCCGGAGCTGCTGCAAACCATTGAGTCGGGGTTGCTCACCCTGGGGCAGCAGCGCCACACAGCAGACATTCACCAGATTATGCGGGCGGCGCATTCGCTTAAGGGTGGGGCGGCTAGCGTTGGTTTGGAGTCGATTAAGGCGATCGCCCACCGGCTCGAAGCTCTGTTTAAGGCGCTCTACAGTGAAGCAGTCGTGGTGGACAGCAATTTGGAAAGCCAGCTGTTGCGAGCCTACGATTGTCTGCGGCTGCCCCTCACCCAGCAGCTCACCGAGGGAACCTTTGACAGCGACCAGGCACTGGCGCTGGCCGAACCCGTCTTGCGGGAGCTGGAGCAGCACCTGGCTAGCGCCATGGCTGAAACCGAAAATTTCATCCCCAGCTCCTCAGATCTGGGGTTTGACATGGCAACGTCTATTTTTGACGTTGATGTACAGCAGGGGCTAGACCACCTGGCCCGAGTGCTAGAAAACCCTCAGGCCCACGAGGTCGCGGGAGAGTTGCGGGCCCAGGCCGAAATTTTTTTGGGCTTTGCCGAACTGCTCGACCTGCCTGGTTTTGCCCAGATTGCTGAGACAGCCCTACAGGCCCTGGCCGCCAACCCAGACCATGCGCTAGAAGTTACCCAGCTGGCGATCGCAGATTTTCGCCAGGGCCGAGCAGCGGTTTTAACAAGCAAATCCACCACCGGGGGGGCTCCTTCAGCGGCGCTGCAAGCCCTGGCAACAGCCCCTGATCCGTTTCTAGAATTATCGCCAGAATCGCCCCTAGAGCCAGACTTAGACCTTCCCCTAGAGGCCGCCGCAGAGCAGTTCTTAGCCTCGGTCTTTGGCGACGACGATTTGGCCGATGCCACCTGGAATGAAGACCTCCTCTCAGCAACCGATGCCCTGGCCTGGTTAACCGAGACCCAATCCCCAGCGGCAGCTGATTTAGCTCTACCGTCAAACCCCACGCCCCTCAGTCCATCCCTCACTGACGTCTTCGCCCCCGCAACCTCGACACCAGACAGCACCAGCAGCCCTTTTTCTTTCCCAGGTTCAGAGCTTTCCCTCGAATCCATGTTTACCCCTGGGGAGTCAAGCCTCGCCGCCGAAGACAACCCAACCCCCTCACCACCGTTATCTTCCTCACCTTCCTTACCCGACCCACCTCCCTCCCCCTCCCTCCCCGCCAGCCTCACGGTACGTGTTGATACCCAGCGGCTGACCCGCCTTGACAATCAGTTCGGCGAACTGACC
This sequence comes from Nodosilinea sp. LEGE 06152, assembly GCF_015207525.1. Taxonomy (GTDB): domain Bacteria; phylum Cyanobacteriota; class Cyanobacteriia; order Phormidesmidales; family Phormidesmidaceae; genus Nodosilinea. The sequence goes on along the minus strand of NZ_JADEWR010000018.1, from coordinate 171,717 downwards.
ATTAACCGCAACGGTTTGGCTCTACAAACCAATCAAATTCGCCTGGGCCTAAGGGAGCTGATCAGCCGCTTTGAGCGAGTACGGGCCACCGTAGAGCAGCTGCAAGAGATCTCAGACCAAATGTTGATTACCCCCGATCGCCAGCGTCAGCCGGTGGCTATTGGTGGGTTTGCCCCGGCTCAGCGCTCAACTATTCCTGGCTTCGACTCGTTGGAAATGGACACCTACACCACCCTGTACACCCATACCCAAACCCTGCTTGAAGAAATGGTGCAGCTCGAAGAAGCCGCCGCCGATATCGCGCTGTTTAACCGCCAGGCCGACCAGCTGCTGGGGCAGCACCGCAAAATGCTCTCCCAGGTGCAAGAAGACCTGATGTACGCCCGCATGGTGCCCATGGGCCAGGTGCTCAACCGCTTTCCGCGCGTGCTGCGCGATCTGTCTAATACCTACGGCAAGCCCGCCGAACTCAGCCTAGAGGGGACGGCTCTGCTAGTCGACAAAGCCGTGCTCGAAAAACTCTACGATCCGCTGCTGCACCTGCTGCGCAACGGCTTTGACCACGGCCTAGAGCCTGCCGAAGAACGCGATCGCCAGGGCAAGCCCTGGGCCGGCCAGATCTCCATGCGAGTCTGCTATCGGGGTCGCCAGATCGCCATTGAGGTCAGCGACGACGGCCGGGGCATCGACCTAGAGCGCGTGCGCCAGCGACTGATAGACCTGGGCTGGTTGTCAAGAGCCGAGGTCGCCACCGCCACCGCCGACCAGCTCTATCGCTATCTGTTTGAGCCGGGCTTTTCGACCGCCCAACAGGTCAGCGATCTGTCGGGGCGCGGGGTGGGCCTAGACGTGGTGCAAGACCAGCTGCAGCGGCTCAAGGGTACGGTTACAGTGCAGTCAGTGCCGGGGGCGGGCACTCGCTTTACCCTGTCATTGCCCATGACCCTCAGCATCGTCAACCTGCTGATTTGCTTTGTGGGGTCTACGCCGATCGCCTTTCGCAGCGATAGCATTACCGAAATTTTGGTGCCGCGATCGCATCAGCTCAACCAGCAGCCCGACCAAACCTGGCTCACCTGGCACGACCAGCAGGTGCCCGTCTATAGCCTCAGCAAACTGCTATCCTACCGCTGTCTACGGCCCGAACTTCCCCTCAGCCAGGTGTTGGCCGCCGTGCCCTCCCCCGCCGACTGGGAAGCGCCAGTACTGATTCTAGACCGGGGCGATCGCCAGCTAGAATCGGCCTCAAACCGCCGCTACGTTGCAATCCAGGTCGATCGCCTAGTAACCGAGCAAGAATCGGTGATTAAACCCTTTGGCAGCGCCCTCAGCCCGCCCCCCTACGCCTACGGCTGCACCGTGCTGGGGGACGGCAGTGTCATTCCCGTTATCGACGGTCAGGTCTTCTTAGACCATCTGCTCAACCGCCCTGCGTCCCATGATCTAGAGGCAGCGCCAGAAAAACCTTTACCCCCTAAAGAAGCAATTCCCTCGGTCATCCTGCACGCTGCCACCACCGTCCTGGTGGTCGACGATGCCGTTACCTCTCGCCGCACGCTGGCTCTTTCCCTAGAGCGGGCGGGGTACCGCGTCTTGCAGGCCCGCGACGGCCAAGAAGCCCTGGAGCAGCTCGCTCAAAACCCCGCGGTAAGGCTGATCGTCTGCGATATTGAAATGCCCAACATGAACGGCTTTGAGTTTCTCACCGCCCGCCGCCAAAACCCTGCCCTGGCCGCCATTCCCACCCTGATGCTGACCTCTCGCAGCAACGATAAGCACCGCTGGCTGGCGATGCAGCTAGGGGCCACCGACTACTTCACCAAGCCCTACCTGGAGCAGGAGTTTCTAGGGGCAATTGCGACCCACCTCCAGACTGCCCCTGCTTAGAGAGCATTGTGATCGTCACCACAAATATGTCTCCGGAGAGATAGTGTCCCCTGGTTAAGCTCAGTAGCATGCCCTGACAGGCTGTCCTGGCTGGACCAGTTTGATAGTCTTTGGCTAACCTGCTGGTTTTGTTAATGTTTATCCCCCACGGGGGGATGTTAGCCTGTAGAGAACGACACTTCAAAAGAGCAGGACTATGGTTGCAACTCCCGACGTTAGGCAAACGTCTGCATCTCACGCTCACCCTTCCCCCGCAGGCGATGGCCGGGTCGCGGTGCTGCTAATGGGCTACGGCGAAGTCGAAAGCTACGAAGACTTTGCCAACTACAACGAGCAGGCCCTCAATTTGCTTACCGCCAAGTTTGCCCCCGTTCCCACCTGGGTTTATCCTCCGCTGGCCAAGCTGCTGGCCGCCTTTGACCTGCACGAGTGGAGCCACCAGCACGGCAACTTTATCTCCCCCCACAACGCTATTTTTGAAGCCCAGCGAGCTGGCATTGAGGCCAACTTAAAAGAGCGCTGGGGCGATCGCATCAAAGTCTTCAAAGCCTTCAACTTCTGCAAGCCTTTCCTCCCCGAGCAGGTGCTAGAGCAGGTCAAGGCCGAGGGCTACGACAAGCTATTGATCTACCCTCTGCTGGTCGTCGACTCTATTTTCACCAGCGGCATTGCGATCGAGCAGGTCAACGATGCGCTAGCCAAACTGTCCGATGGCACCGAGCACTGGGTGCAGGGTATGCGCTACATCCCCTCCTTCTTTGACGCGCCCGATTACATCGACTATCTGGCCTCAATGGTCGAAGACAAAATCAAGAGTCATCTGGCCGTTGCCCACCTGCCCTCCCAAACCGGCATCGTGCTGATGAACCACGGCTGTCCCCACGAGGCCAAGGGCTTTACCTCCGGCATCGACGAAAGCCAAAAGCTCTACGACAAAGTGCGAGATAAGCTGATTTACAAGTATCCGCTGATTTCGGTTGGCTGGCTCAACCACGACACGCCGCTGATCAAGTGGACCCAGCCCAACGCAGACCTCGCTGCCCGCAACCTGATTGACCTGGGGGCCACCGCCCTGGTGTTTATGCCCATCGGTTTCGCCACCGAAAACCACGAAACCCTGCTCGATGTCGAGCACATTATCGAAGGGCTGCGCCGCAAGCATCCCCACGTCACCTACGTGCAAATGCCCTGCGTCAACGACGACCCCGCCTTTTTGGCGATGGCCGCTACCTGGGCCGACAAGCACATCGCCGATCTGCTAGAAGAAGACGCTCTGGCCATCAACCCCTCGCTTGCAGCCTCGCAGGCGGCGGCGGTACACAGCCACCACGGGCACACCCACGATCACCACCTGCCCGGCCACAGTCACGATCATGGCCACAGCCACGACCACGGTCATCATCACTAGCAGCAGAGAGCAATCCAAAGCCTAAATTAGCCGTACCAATTTAGGCTTTAGACATCACAACAGAAGCGGATGAGCATCGTTTGCTGATCCGCTTTTTCAGCATATTAGGCAGAGTAATGGGGCTGAGCACCACCGCCAGCCCCAGGAATATCCAGCTACCCAACCGATATCTTGGGTTGGATGGATCGCGTAAAAATGGACCAATGGCCAACAGAAAAACCATCAGCGACGCTAGCAGATAAAGCTGTAGGGCCATAGTAATTTGAGGTTGATTGCGCTATTTCTAGGCTGCCCAAGGTCAACGGCTCTAACCTTGGTAATCATACTGAATATCGCTTGAACCTCAACGGGTGACAAGCCTCGGCAAACCCGCTAGAATCAGCCATTAATACAGGCGTTCTAAGCAATGGATGGGTTATGCCAGTGAGTTCCAGCCAAATTAAAGCCCTGCTCGACCAAAAGCGGGATGCCTTTAGCGCCTTTAGTCGGGCTAAGTTTGAGCTACTGCACGCCTACAACCGGGCCTGGATTGAGTTTGCGGCTCTGCCCCAGGCGCGACAGGTGGCCCAACTAGGCTCTCATACTGGGCCAGTGGGTGCCCGACCGCTAGAAGAAATTACCACTGACAAAGGTATTCTGCCCTTCTTTTTTGCTGAATCAGGCCCCGTCGGCGATCGCTGGACCAACCGCGAACAAAGTGTCCAATGGGTGCAAAACGTCCTGGCAGACATCACTACCTTTGCCGTCGACGGCTCCCAGATCTCCCCCGGCAAAGATATTTCTATCCCCATTGCGCTGCTGCAAATTGGCTGGTTCGAAAACCCCCATAGCACCACCCGCCCCTACAAAAAAGACGTGCGAGTCGATCTCATGACTCCGGCAGAGTTAGGCCCCAACCCAGCCCAACCGGTCGAGCGCCGAGTCAACATTCGCCGCTTTCAAATGGAAGTGGCGCGCCTGGTGGAATACATCAACGCATGCACAGAGCCGGAGCGCACCCTGGTCTTCTTTGACGGGGCGCTGGTAGTCACTTTTGCCGAGGCCTTTGACCAGGAGAGCCAGACCGCCTACGTACAGGCAATCCTCTCGCTGCTGGAGGCTAGCTGCCGCCGTCGCGTGCCCCTGATAGGCTACGTCGATACCTCCTACGCCCACGATTTGACCGGCATGTTGCACCATGCTTACGGCCTAGAGGCCACCGAGGGCATTCACGACGCCCAGCTGCTGGCTCGGCTGATGGAGTGGGGCGATCGCACCGCCGTCTTTCAGTGCGATCGCGGCGGCGTTCTCGACCAGTACAGCGACTACGGCGACCAGATTGCCTTCACCTACCTCAAAACCACCCGCGACGGTTACCCCGTGCGGCTCGAAATGCCCCGCTGGATGTGGGAAAGCGGCCACATCACCCAATACCTCAACTGGGTGCGTGGCGAAGTGATTATCGGTGGCGGCTACCCCTACAGCATCGAAACCGCCGACCAAACCGCCGTGCTCCAGGGCCAAGACAAGCACATCTTTCTGCGGGTACTGCAAGACTGGGCCGATCGCGAAGCCATTAACCTGCGCCTCTCTCGCAAAATGGTCAGCAAACAGCGCCGCCGCTAAGCATCAACTATAAAGTCTCTATGAACCGGGTCAAAGCTCCGTAATTTGACCTACACACTCATTTACGCAGGGTGCTTAAGTAGAAAAGTACACCCCAAAATCTGTATCTGTCTCGGAGAGACCATCGGACGCAAACGCCCCCTTGCCGTCTATGGCTACTGCCTACAGTGCCTATCTAAGGAGGATTTGCCCTGCATGAAAGCATTTACGTTTCTAAGCTCAGCTCTGGTGCTCGCTGGACTTTTTGGCTCGATGGCTCCCGAAGCTCTCGCCAAGTCGGACAACAAAGGTAACAAAAGCGGCGGTAGTCAACCCAGCCAGCCAGCCGCGCCTTTAACCTGCGCTAGCGGCTCTGTCACCAGCAACCCTCTGGCGGGAGGGTCTTCCCTCAGCTACAGCCAGTGCATAACTGGCTCCGGTAACGATGTCAGCGGCACCGTTGCTACCGGCCTCAGCGCTTTTCTTGACAGCACCCTGGGGGCCGGTGACTGGCTCTTTGGGGGCAAGTCTGACACCGGCGGGGCCGTAGGCAGCAACGGCTTTAGCTGGCGACAAAATAAAGAAGGAGTGGGTACCTGGAGCTTAGCCCAGGCCATCAACGCTCCCTTTGTGATTAGCCTCAAGGCGGGCAATGGCTACGCCGCTTACTACGTAGATGGCAGTGCCGCTACCCAAAGCGGTACCTGGGCCACCTTTGACGGCAAAGACCTGTCCCACGCCTCGATCTTTATTGGCAAGCCCAAAGTGGTGGCTGAACCGCCCAAGACCACCGTACCCGAGCCGGCCTCTACCGCTGCCCTGGTGCTGGTGGGCCTAAGCGCTGTAGGCCTAATGCGCAAACAGCAGGGCTAGTAGCGCCTTACCGTTCTGCTATAGCCACAAACTCTAAAACAACTTCTTAAAGCGACCGTATTAGCCCTGGGGAAAAACCTTGTCTCCAGGGCTTTTTACTGCGCTGACCAGCTTGCTGAAACTACAGATATTGCCGTGGACGGAATGATTTAGACCGTTCTTGAAAGCATTATCGATACGTTTCGGCGTTTACTGTCGCTGCGTTTTCGGTAGCCATAAGGTTTTAGCCCTGATGCACGTTCCCAGCGTCTGTCGCCTCACTTAGCTGAGGGTTTCAGCTATCGAATCGGCCCCTTCTTTATTCATAAAGTCTTGTGAATAGGACATGAATTACGTGATTTGGCCTACACACTCACTTACGCAAGGTGCTTGAGTAGAAAAGTATACCCAAACCCTGCATCTACCTCGGAGAAACCATCAGACACAAACGCCTCCTGTGCTCTGTTGCTACTACCTACAGTGCCTATTCAAGAAGGATTTGCCCTATATGAAAGCCTATACAATTTTCAGCTCAGCGCAGGTGCTAACTGGCCTTTTGGGCTCAATGACTCCTAAGGCCTCGCCAAAGCTAAACTCTAAACGCCAGCCAGCGGCTTCTTTAACCAGTGCTAGCGGTGTCACTTGCACCCCCCTGGCCGGAGGTTCTTCCATCAGCTATAGCAGCTGCTTAAACCCAACTGCCGGTAACGACGTAACCAGCAGTATTAGCGCTCCCCTGACGGCTTTCCTTAACGACACCCTAGGGAGCTGGGTGTTTGATGGCAAATACGAAGGTGGCAAACATTCTGCTGGGCCTAACGACCTGGGCTTTCGCTGGGTTCAAAACGGCAAAGGTACCGGCACCTGGAGCCTTGCCAAAACGATCGCAACACCGTTTGTGATTAGCCTCAAGGCTGGCAACACCTACACCGCCTACTATTTCGACGGCAACACACTCATCAACAGCGGCACCTGGACCACCTTTGACCAAAAGGAGCTGTCCCACGCGTCTATCTTTGTGGGCAAGAGCCGTCTCACCCCTGAAGAGCCCAAAACCACTGTTTCCGAGCCAGCCTCTACCGCCGCCCTGGCGTTGGTGGACCTGAGCGCTGTGGGCCTGGTGCGCAAAGAGCAGGCTTAGCCCCTTACCCTTGTTACCCGTTCCAATCTTTCAAAGCGACCAACAGCCCTGGAGACAGCGATTGTCTCCAGGGTTTTTTATGGGAATTTTTCAGCCGGAGGTTTAGCGCTGAACGACTGGGTTGTGGTTGAATCGGAGCATACGCTCTAGGGAACAGCACCATGGCCGACGCACTACCCACTCGCCAAGAAACCGACAGCATGGGGGAAATTGCCGTACCTAGCGATCGCTATTGGGGTGCCCAGACTCAGCGGTCGATTCGCTACTTTTCCATTGGCCAAGACAAAATGCCCCTGGAGGTGGTGCGGGCGATCGCGATCGCCAAAAAGGCCTCAGCTCTGGCCAACGCCGACCTGGGCAAACTGCCCCAGGAGAAAGCTGACCTAATTGTGCGGGCGGCGGATGAGATTATTGCTGGCCAGCTCGACGACCACTTTCCCCTGCACGTGTGGATGACGGGCAGCGGCACTCAGTGCAACATGAATGTCAACGAGGTGATTGCCAACCGCGCCATTGAGCTAGCGGGGGGCGTGATGGGCAGCAAAACCCCCATTCACCCCAACGACCACGTCAATATGTCGCAGTCATCTAACGATATTTTCCCCACGGCGATGCACATTGCGGCGGCTCAGGCGCTCACCCAGCGGCTGAACCCCGCCGTTACCCAGCTGAGGGATGCGCTGGAGGAAAAGGCCCAGGCCTGGAGTGACATTGTCAAAATTGGTCGTACTCACCTGCAAGACGCCGTCCCCCTGACGCTGGGCCAGGAGTTTTCGGGCTATGTGGGTATGCTCGACGACAACCTGGCTCGCCTCGAAAGTGCCCTGCCAGGGCTGTACCAACTAGCGATTGGGGGAACGGCCCTTGGCACCGGCCTGAACGCCGGACCGGGCTTTGCCGAGGCCGCGGCTCAGCACATTGCCCAGCTCACCGGGCTGCCCTTCATCAACGCCCCCAACAAGTTCACCGTTATGGGAGCCCACGATGCCGTGGTGATGGCCAGTGGCGTGCTCAAAACCCTGGCGGTGTCGCTTTACAAAATTGCCAACGACATTCGCCTGCTGAGCTGTGGGCCAAGGGCAGGCTTTGCCGAGCTGCACCTACCCGAGAACGAGCCGGGGTCATCGATTATGCCGGGCAAGGTTAACCCCACTCAGTGCGAAGCGCTGGCCATGGTAACGGTGCAGGTGATGGGCTATGACGCGGCGGTGGCCTTTGCCGGAGCCAGCGGCTACCTCGACATGAATGTCTACAAGCCGATGATGATCTTTAACCTGCTGCAGTCGGCGGGGCTGATGGCCGACAGCTGCCACAACTTCACCGAGTTTTTGGTGGCAGGCATGACCCCCAACTACAAACAGATCGATCAGTACGTCCAGCAGTCGCTAATGCTGGTCACCGCCCTCAGCCCGGCCATTGGCTACGACAGAGCCTCTCAAATTGCCCACCATGCCTTTGAGCACGATCTCACCCTCAAACAGGCAGCCCTGGACCTGGGCTACGTCTCTGAAGCAGAGTTTGACGCCCTGATCGACCCCCGCCGTATGACCCATCCCTAGGCTTAGCCACCTCTGCAGTGTCCACACCTGTGGAATGTTAAGGACTATGTTGATTTGCTCCGGTGGCTCAGGTTCGAGGCAGCCGTTCCCGTATGATCATCCTTAAAGTTTGTAAATTTTCCTAAGATTCTGGAGATTCAAACGTGTCTCTTCCGTTACTGAACTATTCCCCGTCCAGCCAAAATCAGCGCGTTGCTAGTTACGAAATCGGTGGCGACGAACAGCCCAGATTTTTCTCTACCGATGATCTGTACGACACCAGCGACATGGATGCGCTGATTGAGGCAGCTTATCGGCAGATGTTTTTCTACGCCTTTAAGTGCGATCGCCAGCCTTTTCTGGAATCGCAGCTGCGCAACGGCCAAATCACCGTGCGTGACTTTATCCGTGGTCTAGCTCTGTCGCCCACGTTCTACAACAGCTTCTACGAGAAAAACAGCAACTACAAGTTTGTAGAGCACTGTGTACAGAAGATTCTGGGCCGCGACGTGTACAGCGATCGCGAAAAAATTGCCTGGTCTATCAAAGTGGCCAATAAGGGCATTCAGGGCCTAGTCGATGAGCTGCTCGACAGCGAAGAGTATCTCACCAGCTTCGGCTACAACACCGTGCCCTACCAAAAGCGACGGGTGCTGCCCGGCCGGGAGGAGGGGGAGCGCCCTATCCACATCAAAAACCCTCGCTACGACGCCTACCACCGCAATCAGCTGGGCTTCCCTCAAATTGTGTGGCAGTCGCAGGTCAAGCGGTTTGTACCCCAAGAGAAGAAGGTTACCGCTGGCAATCCCCAGGGCTTCCTGGGTATGGCCCGCAGCATTGGGGCTACGGGCTCAGCGCCATCTCGCGTATCTACTAGTGAAATCAACATCGCTACTGCGGTGCCCTACCGCAAGGTGTCGGTTGACTAAGGCATTAGTGCCGTTCGGTTAAGTTTCTAGAACACCACAGGGATGCAGGCTTCGGTCTGCATCCTTTTTGTTGGTAGGTCTAGCTATGGCTAGAACGGTTAGGCCATTCTGTGACCTCTAGAGCGGCCGCTACATGCCTTTGCGCTGCCCCAGGCCCCAAAAAACAAGCTGGGGGCTGTAACCGCTGATTCTTGGCTATCAGCCATTAAATTGATGACGACCCTGGTTTGTAGGCAAAAAAAAATCCCCTGGCGATCGCCAGGAGGACTTTTTAGGGTGCATCTACCATTCACCTTTTCTGCTCAGACGCACCCTGATCCGGAAAAGTTGCCAACTTTCTTTGAGATTAGTTTGAGCCATCGGCTTCGCGCAGTACGTCTATCTGCCCCCGCAGAGACTCAGCCCAGTCTGTTGAACCACTGGCTTCAAAGAGAGTAGCCGCCTGTTCAAAGTCAGCAATCACCGCCTCGCGCGCCTCCAAGGGAATATCCTCCGGCCCCTGAATGGCATCGCCCTGCTCAAGATATACCTGCCCCAGGGTTGCCTGGGCACGGCCTAGGTAGGCCGAGGACTGCTCAGGGTCGATGTCAATCGCCTCGGTGTAGGCATCAATAGCGCCGGGATAGTCTTCGGCTAAAGCCAGGGCTTCGGCCTTGGCATAGGCCGTCTCAAATTCGGTGGAGGTACGCACAACTAGGTCGTAGTCGCCCCCCTGCCCCGAAAATGACTTAGCAACCACGGTATAAGCGCCATCTTCAGGCAGTTCGATGATGATTTTGGAGTTTAAGGTGCCGCCAAAGTCATCGTTGGCGGCAATCTCAGTTTCGCCTGGGCCCAGCAGCGACAGCACCGGATCGAAATCTTCGCTGTCTAGGGTAATTGTAATCGACTGCCCAGTAGTGCCCTCGAAGGTGTAAGTAGCCTGGGCTGGGTAAATGGTGCCCGTCTCCTGCAGGACCGGGTCGGTCTGGGCAGACGAGGCCGCTGAGCTAACCAGTAGCCCCGCCAGGGTCAAAGGCGCTACTGCTGCGACAGAAAATAGCCTCCCCACAGAAAACAGCTGTAAACAAGCCATGCAACCTCCCGAGGGATAGAACGAACACACAAATCTTGCCATGCAGCCTAGCACAGGCGGACCCGGCCTACGATAGAGTCGACGGGTGACGCAGCAGGCTATTGTAATACTGAAGCTAAGTCACTGGGCTTGTCTATGCCTCGCCTGCCTCTACTGATGATTGGATCAGGACTGCTTGGATCAGGACTGATCGCCGTCTTGGCTAGCTGCGCTCTGGCCCTGCCACCCCCCGATGAGATTCCTGAAGAAGTTTTGCGCACCGAGGTCATTACTGAGGCGCGATCGCCCATTGACGGCAAACCTATCTCCGCAGCCGACTACGCCGCTCTGCAAGCTCGCCTGCGTGACCCCAATACCGACGCGATCGTCGACCCCGATATTGCTTCCTTGATCCAGCTATTGCAGCTTAGACGGGTTCTTAGGCCCATTCTTCCTTTTCTGCCTTAGGGGCGATTTCGGCGAGATCCGCAAAAATTTCCCTGTGGAAATAGCTAAGTTTTGTTACTCTATTCCGCAGATAGTAAATTCACACAGATCGTTTATAGCCCCCTGTGGACCTTTAATAACATGCCTGCAACCGTTGACGCTGAGCAGATTGACCGGATTGTCTGGAACCAGCACCACGATCCCTTTGAGATTCTTGGGCCCCACATGGTGCAGCAACAAGATGGGCAAACCGTCTGGGCCGTAAGAGCCTACTTACCCCAAGCCGACAAGGCCTGGGTAGTGCTGCCGGAGGAGCACAAAGAAGTGGCGATGGAACCAAACCATAACCCCCACTTCTTTGAGTGCGTGTTGGAGGTTCAAGATCTGGCCAACTACCAGCTCAAGTACGTCACCGGCGATCATGTTCAGGTCATCTACGATCCCTACGCCTTCAAAACCCGCACCATTACCGACTTTGACATCCACCTGTTTAGCGAGGGCAACCACCACCGCATCTACGAAAAGCTAGGAGCCCACTTCACCACCATTGAAGGGGTGACCGGCGTTTACTTTGCGGTGTGGGCTCCCAATGCTCGCAATGCCTCGGTGCTGGGCGACTTTAACTACTGGGACGGCCGCAAGCACCAGATGCGACGCCTTTCTAACGGCATTTGGGATTTGTTTATTCCTGGGCTAGAGGTTGGGGTTCACTACAAGTACGAAATTAAAAACAACGACGGCCACATTTACGAAAAATCTGACCCCTACGGTTTTCAGCAGGAGATTCGGCCTAAAACGGCCTCCATTGTCACCGATTTAGATAGTTACGGCTGGCAAGACCAAGCCTGGATGGAAAAGCGGCGGCAGACCGAGCCACTGACCCAGCCCGTCTCTATTTACGAACTGCACCTGGGCTCGTGGCTACACGAGTCGTCGGCCAATCCGGCGCTGCGTCCTGACGGCACCAAAGAACCAGTCGTCACCGTGGCCGAGCTTAAGCCCGGTGCTCGCTTTCTCACCTATCGAGAACTGGCCGATCGACTGATTCCCTACATTAAAGAGCTAGGGTTTACCCACGTTGAGCTGCTGCCTGTCGCCGAGCATCCCTTCGATGGCTCCTGGGGCTATCAGGTGACGGGTTACTACGCGGTCACGTCTCGCTATGGTACTCCCGAAGACTTTATGTACTTCGTCGATCAGTGCCACCAAAACGACATTGGGGTAATTGTCGACTGGGTACCGGGCCACTTTCCCAAGGATGGTCACGGGCTGGCTTTCTTTGACGGTACTCACCTCTACGAGCACGCCGACCCCCGCAAAGGCGAGCACAAGGAGTGGGGCACGCTGGTGTTCAACTATGGCCGCAACGAGGTGCGCAACTTCCTGGTGGCCAACGCTATCTTTTGGTTTGAGAAGTACCACATTGATGGAATTCGGGTAGATGCGGTAGCCTCAATGCTCTACCTCAACTACTTCCGCAAAGACGGGGAGTGGGTAGCCAATGAGTACGGCGGCTGCGAGCATATTGAGGCAGCAGACTTCTTGCGCCAGGTGAACCACGTGCTGTTTACCTACTACCCTGGGGTGCTGTCGATCGCAGAAGAATCGACCGCCTGGCCCATGGTCTCCTGGCCAACCTATGTGGGCGGCCTAGGCTTCAACCTGAAGTGGAACATGGGCTGGATGCACGACATGTTGGACTACTTCAACATGGATCCGTGGTTCCGGCAGTTTCACCAGAACAACGTCACCTTTAGTATTTGGTACGCCTTCACTGAAAACTTCATGCTGGCGCTGTCCCACGACGAGGTGGTGCACGGCAAGAGCAACATGCTGGGCAAAATGCCGGGTGATGAGTGGCAGAAGTTTGCCAATTTACGCTGCCTCTACACCTACATGTTCATGCACCCAGGTAAGAAAACCCTGTTCATGAGCATGGAGTTTGGCCAGTGGAGCGAGTGGAACGTGTGGGGCGACCTGGAGTGGCACCTGTTGCAGCACCAGGCCCACGCCAGCCTCAAGCACTTCATGGGCAAACTCAACGAGTTCTACCGCAGCGAACCGGCTCTGTTTACGCAGGACTTTGACCAGGCTGGCTTTGAGTGGATTGACTGCAGCGACAACCGCCATAGCGTGGTGGCATTTATTCGCCGCGACAAGGATACCGACGACTTTGTGGTGGTAGTTTGCAACTTTACGCCCCAGCCCCACAGCCACTACCGCGTGGGCGTGCCCGAGCAGGGCTACTACAAGGAGCTGTTCAACAGTGATGCCCGCGACTTTGGCGGCAGCAACATGGGCAACCTGGGCGGTAAATGGTCTGAAGACTGGGCCTTTCACAGTCGGCCCTATTCCCTCGATCTAACTTTGCCACCCCTGGGGGTAATTGTGCTGAAGTGCGATCGCAAAGAGGCCTCAAACACCCTGCCAGCCCAGTAGCCGCAGAATTTAAGGCAGGCTCATCTATGGGCACAACGCCCTACGACTGGCTAGATAGATCGTTAGTTGCCCTGCACCGTGCCCACCGCTACCGTGAGGTACAGGCCATTGACGGCATGGCAGGGGCCACTGTGCAGCGCCAGGGGCAAACCCTGGTCAACTTTGCCAGCAACGACTACCTGGGGTTAGCGAGCGACCCCAGGCTGGCGGCGGCGGCGATCGCCGCTATAGAGACCTACGGCACCGGCAGCACCGGCTCACGCTTGCTCAGTGGTCACCGCGAGCTGCACCGCGAGCTAGAACGGGCGATCGCCGCGCTGAAGGGCACCGACGATGCGATCGTGTTTAGCTCGGGCTATCTGGCCAATCTGGGGGCGATCGCCGCCCTAGTGGGCACCCCAGACCTGGTTTTGGGAGACGAGTACAACCACTCAAGTTTGAAGGCTGGGGGCAAAGTCAGCGGTGCTGCGATGCTGGACTACCGCCACGGCGATATAGCTGACCTGAAAAAATTGCTGGAGGCTCACCGCGATCGCCACCGCCGCTGTCTGATTACGACCGACAGCGTTTTCAGCATGGATGGCGACCTGTGCCCGCTGCCCGAAATTCTCAATCTGGCGGATACCTACGACGCCATGGTGCTGGTGGATGAGGCCCACGGCACAGGCGTCTTTGGCCCCCGAGGCGCTGGGGCTGTAGAGCACCTGGGCTGTGCTAGTCGGCCCCTCGTTGCCGTCGGTACCCTCAGCAAGGCCCTGGGCAGTTTGGGCGGGTACGTAGCCGGGTCTCAGCCCCTTATTAACTTTTTGCGTAACCGCGCCTCCGGCTGGATTTACACCACGGGGCTATCGCCCGCCGACACGGCGGCAGCCCTAGCAGCGGTGCAGATTGTACAGCACGAACCCCAGCGCCGCGCCGCGCTCTGGAACCACGTCAAGCAGGTGATGGAGCAGCTAGATTTGATTTTGACTAAAGCTAAGGCACCACACCTCATGCAGCGACTGCCCTCCGAGTCTCCCATCATTTGTTTGGAGATGCCTTCGGCGGCGGCTGTTGTAGCCGCTAGCGAGCAGCTGCAGCGAATGGGGCTGTGGGTAGCGGCAGTGCGCCCACCCACCGTGCCAACCAGTCGCCTGCGCATTACCCTCATGGCTACCCATCAGCAGGTCCATCTAGATCAGCTGCTAGCTGGGTTACAGCGGGTGTTTGACGAGTTGTGACAGAGCGCTTGGAAATTGGCGTTTTTGGCCTGTATAGGAGCGGCTGCGATCGCCCAATTGGCTAACACTCTGACTCAGGCTATATAAGCAGAACCGACGGCTGTCCGGGGCTGTTGTACCTGTTGTAAAGCTAAGCGAGTCCACAGGGAGTCGACCTTCGCCGCCATTTCCTTGCTCTCAAGGGTATACGGCAACTCCGGTAGAGCCTTTAGATCAAGGCCACAGGGCTGGCCTAAGGCTTTGACAATCCAGGGTAGGGCAGCGGATAGCTCTGTGGACACTAGGGTTAGATAGAACTGGCAACTCCAGTTGTAGCGGCGGCGACCTCGCTCAGCGCTAGCACCCATAGAAAGCTCTGCCCCCAGGTTTACCCCAATGCGAAGTATGGTTGGGCGATCGGGCAGCAGTACATCGGGAGCAGAGTGAGCGTACATGCACAGGTAGTTTGAGCGGCCTTGGTCGTCTGTCCAAGACACCCGTGGCATGGTGCTGGAATAAGATTTCTCTTTAGGAATGGTGACATTGGAGATGCTAGCAGAAGCATCTAGAGCGTCGGCAAATGAGCGATAAAACTGTGCACGAAGCTTTGAAACCTGCTGTGCTGACTCAGGTAGCATGAGCTGGTCTCCTATACGGGCAATATCTAAAGAATTTAGGTGAGCCGGCGGCTTGGCAGCCAGCTCGGCTCTCTTACTAGCGCTTTGAACCCCAGCGGCGCTGCTTTTGGCGAGCGATGGTTTTGCGCTTGCGCTTTTCGATCGGGGTTTCAAAGTGGCGATTCTTCCGCATATCGGAAAAAATTCCCGCCCGAGCCACTTTTCGCTTAAACCGCCTCAAGGCCGATTCAATGTTTTCGTCTTCTCCCAATACAACCTGGGCCATTAATTACTCCTAAGAAACTTCACTAACGCTAGCTCAAAAACTTTGCCAACAGCGTCAGACTAAAACGGCTGGATATCGCGCTTGCGATACCCAGCTGGCGAAAATCGATGCCTGTGTAACCGATGCTGCAGCAGGTTGCCGCAAAACCCTGACTGAGTTAAGCAACCTAGCGTCGGTTGTTCCAACCGCCGCCGCCGCCACCACTGCCGCCACCCCGCGATTCACGGGGGCGAGCCTTGTTGACCTTGAGGTCGCGGCCCATCCACTCAGCCCCGTCAAGGGCTTCAATGGCAGCATCTTCGTCGGCTTCGCTTTCCATTTCTACAAAGGCGAAGCCGCGAGGACGACCGGTTTCGCGGTCGGTGGGCATGCTCACCCGGCTAACGGCACCATATTCGGCAAAGACCTCAGTGAGCTGGTCTTGGGTGGCGCTAAAGGCCAGGTTGCCTACGTAAATCGACATGGACGCATCTCCAAGTAGAGAGAGAAAAAGTAGAAAGTTATAAGGAGATGTACTCAACTAAGGACGATGCCAAGCCGGTAATGCTACTAACAACTTGCTTGTCACACGATAGCACAGGCCCACCTGATGGCCATTATCGGGCGTTGGCGTAGCCGATCCGGAGGGGCATTGCAGCACCGCCCGGCAAAACCTCTAATCCTCTGGTAGCACCCATTTAGGCGGTTGCGAGGCCCGCTCCATCATTTTGCGCCGCACCGCTTCATCAGCCATCTCGAGCATCTTGTCGAGGGAGGTATCAGTAATAAATTTTGACGCTTCAGCGGTGTACTTCAGGTTGGGACAGTCGTTCCCCAGCACACAGCCGTCTTTGCAATCTACTGCACAGTTAACCGCCATTGTTTCTGTTTAACCCCATAGTTCAGCGTTAGGGCACCTAATTTATGAAAAGCCCTTAAAAATTGTAACAACCTTAACCCTGTCCTTGGGCCCTGTCCTGGGGTCCTGTCCTTAGGGTAGAGATTTTGCCCTGGGACCGTTGTAAATTCGCAGTAGAGTTGTCGCAGAGCGGTTGAGCGCATGTCTGTCCCTAGCTAGACCAAACAGTTCTGTTCCTTGTCCTCAAAAACATTCGTTACGCTAGAGCGCCCCTCCTGACTGCCGGAGTATCACCGATGAGCTTACCCCCCAAGGCAACGCTCCGCTGGCCCCTGTGGCTGCTAGCCGGTACGCTGCTGCTGCTGTTAGTTTTGGCCGGCCTGTACTGGATAGACCCTAGCTTGCTCAACCGGTTAACCCCAGCTATGGCGGCAACTATCTGACGACTACCAGTGGACAGTGCCCCTTCAGCAGTACCACTCAGCTATTCAGGGACGGGGCGACTCCTGGGTAAGTTGGATGGGGGTTTTTCCGGTAGCATCAGGGCAAGAAATGGAAGTTTGCCGCTGGAGACTATGGCCATTCGTCGTTTTTTGCTGGTTTTTGGGGCTTCACTGTGGTTAACAGTGGGTGCCGGGGCTCAGGGTTTAGCGGCCAGGGCAGACGTTTCCCCTGATCTGGGGTTGCAAGGGCTCAGCCGCTTCAGCCCAACAAGAGCCCAGAGTATGCCCAGACGCCTGCTGAGGGCTCCCCTACGGGTTATAGAGAGGCTTTCTCCAGCCCTGCTGCTGGCCAGCCTGAGCCTGATGGGCGGAGCGTTTGTTGCCCTGATTTGGCTGCACCTGTACCAGCAACAGCGGCGCTGGCAGCGGGTCGAGCTGGCCCGCCAGGAGGTGAAGTCATTTCGCGAGCGCACAGCGGTTAAAAATGTGCTGGATATTCTCGACTACGAAGAGTACCGGACGTTTTACATTAACCATCCCAAAGATGGCCGTCTGATTGACTTTGAGGCTACCGACTACCGGCTTAGGCGGGCGCTACGATCGCACGATCAGATGGTCAAAATGCGCAGCGGCCTCGATGAAATTAAGCGCCTGGCCAGCCAGAGCCAGGCTATTGCCCCCAAAACCCTGGAGTTGGTGCAGCAGTACGACAACGAAGAGTTCGTCATTGAGGTCACCCTGCGCGACTGGTTTGACTCGTTTTTGGGAGGGCTGGAGTACTTCGAGATCATGATCGAGTCGGGGCTGGTGACGGCGGAGGAGATCAAGCCCTTCATTATTTACTGGATTCGGTTAATTGGCGATCGCCGCTACCGCCGCAAAGGCGGCTCGGGCTTTTACGACAAACTCTTTCACTACATTCACTGGGCGGGTTATGGACGGGTACAAAAGCTGTTTGAGCGCTTTGGCTTCAAAATTTTGCCGCCCCCCTACTCCACCCACGACTTCAGCGGCATTGATACCGAGGAAAACGGCAAGTACGACACCTACCGGGCACTGTGTTTGGCTAAGGCGGCTCACCTGGTCTACGAGGACCGCGACTACGTTAGCGATATTACCCGTCTGTGGCTAAGCGACGATATTGACAATCGCTGGATGCAGCTTAGCGCCCGCCAGTACGTGGTTGAGGTGATCAAAAACTGGTTAAGAGAGGGCGAGAAAACCAGCCTGCGCGATCTCCGCGACCATTTTGTGTACCTCGACATGCGGCTTACCGACACCCAGGCGTTTCTATTCCGCAAGGACAACAACCTGATTTTGGTGTTTAAAGGCACCCAACAGCTTAGCGATTGGAAGACCAACCTCAAGATTCGGCTGAAGGCATTTACGATCTTGGCTGACCAGGAGGCAGTGCCCCCTACCGGACGAGTACACCGAGGTTTTGTGGATGCCTGGCAGAGTGTCGAAAGGCAGGTGGTCTATTACCTGCGGAAGTGGTCAACCCCTGAAACCAAGCTCTGGGTAACAGGCCACAGCCTAGGGGGCGCTCTGGCGGCGGTGGCCACAATTTCCTTAGAAACCCAAGGGCTTCCAGTCAGTGGCCTCTATACCTTTGGCCAGCCCCGCGTCGCCGACTGGAAGCTGGTCAACTATATGAACAGCCGCATGGGCAATCGCATCATTCGCTACGTCAACAACAACGACATTGTGCCGCTGATACCACCACAGATTATTCCCTGGGTGCCGACGCGGGTGTACGGCCACATGGGCCAGTTTCGCTACTTCAACGACTCGGGCAGCCTGCGCCGCCAGTCGTTTCTGTTCCAGCGCTTCCCGGATCGACTGTTCGGCATTATTCGCGCCATTCTTACCTCCGGCACCCCCGATGCGGTGGATGATCACAAGATGGAGTTCTACGTGGCCAATCTGCAAAAGGCGCTCGATCGCGAAGAAGAAGAGGCCAAGCTCGAAATTGAGCAGGGCTTAATCGCTGGTGACTTTGTCGAAGGCATGAAAGAGCGCATGCGGGCGCGCAGCAGCAGCCTAGAGGGGTAAAGGGGTGGGTGACGTAGGGGCGAACAGTGTTCGCCCAACCGAGCAGGCAACCAGGATTTACGTTCACATCTCACGGCTAGGGTAAGGGCACAAAATCAAAGCCCGTGCCCGAGCGGGTGCCCGGTCTTACCTCTACCAGCAGCACGGTGGTGTTGCGATCGCCCGATGGCAGGAAGCTAATCGCTCCAGTGGATCCATTAGCCGAAAATCCTTGGGCGGCGAGCGCTTGCCCAATCGCCGCACGCCCCTGCTGGCCCTGGGCAGGGGTAACATTGCCCACGGTACGGGCTGAACTCAGTGCCTGAAACGCGTCATAGCTAAGGGCGGTGCGCCAGTTGACATCGCCCCCCCAGAGGCCCGAGGAGGTTTGGGCAAAGGGCGGCGTCGATTTAAGCGGATGCCAGGGAACCGTAACCACGGTGCCCGTGAGGCTAGCACCGCCCTTTTGCAACGCTTCAATGCGGTAAAAGGCATCGCCTGCTAGCATAGGAAGCTGGCCCTGGTTGAGCTGGGCGACGGCGATCGCCGCGTCAAAGGTGGCCGAGTCGGGCAGCAGCACTATGGCATCGGCTCCGCTGCCCTGTAGCTCAGCCGTGGGGTTGCCCTGGGACAAATCGACCAGTTTGGCCACCTGCCCGCCCTCTAGCCCCAGGGTGGTCGAAAACGCCTCTTGCAGCGACTTGCTATAGGAGCTTTGGGAGTTGTAGAACACGATGGGCCGATTTTTGCCCAGGGACAGCATGTGGCGGGCCAGAGTGGTGCCGGTGAACTGGTCGCTGGGAATCACCCGAAACACAAAGTTGCTGCCGTTGCGGGCTAGGGTAGCCAGCTCGGTGGTGGTGCTGGTGGGGGCAATCATTGGCAGCTGGCCCTGCTGATAGATGGGTGCAGCGGCCAGGGTGGTGGTGCTGGTGCCGTGGCCAATCACGCCGACAACGTTAGGGTCTTGCACCAGGGCGTTGGCGATCGCCTCTGCCTGGCCTGCATCGTTGCGATCATTGGCAATCAGCACCTTGAAAGGTGTCCCAGCTTTGATCACTTCATCCTGGGCCTGGGCCACTCCCCGCAGCAGCTCGCGAGCAGTGTTGGGGCTGTCGCCAATGGGTACGACAACGGCAATCCCTAGGACGGGGGTAGAGCCGAGCTTGGCATTGTTGAGATAAATTAGCGCTTCGGGGTCGTTACGGACAGCGTTGCGGGCCGTCTCGAAGCGGGCGGCGGCGGTGGCGTAGTCGCCCGATGCATAGGCGGCGGCCCCGGCCTGCATGTCGGGGTTGGGGGCATCGGTAAACAGGACGCGATCGCCCCAGCTCAAGGCATTCGCCACGTTGGCGGGCTGGCTTGATGTGGACGTGGGTGCAGCTGGGGTAGGATCTGCCCCGGTCGCAGCACTATTGTCGACTGGCGCAGCGGGAGCGGTGGCCTGGGGAGCGGGTGCATCCTTCTTGAAAAAGGCGTTGTAGCCGGTGAACCCCAGCGCCGCCAGAAAGATGGCAGCGCCGACCCCAGCGATGACAGGAGCCAGAGACTTGCTCTTCTTCAAAGGCTGGCCGCAAATCTCACACTTTTGAGCCGAGATAGAGTTTTCTTCGTAGCCGCATTTGGGGCAGGTGACATGGTTGAAACTGTCGGTCATGGCGGTGGGTGAATGGATAAGGGGGTGGATGGAGAGTGGGAGGAGTTTTGGGTTTTGAATTGAAGCAGTCGGGTAGATTCTATGAAACGGGGTAGAACTCAACACCAGAGAGGGTTTTGTTGGCTTCTGATAGCGCGTTACTCAATCTTCTAACCAACTTACTTTTTCTTTCGTTTTCTTCGCTTAAGCTGAGGTAACCAATAATCAGCAGGCGGTGGATTTGAACCAATTTGTGCCCAGGAAGAATCTCGTTCTTGTCGTGGTGCCCAATTGCGCGGGGTAGAAAATGATTTGAGAGCGTCATTTAATGAGCGATGAGCTTCAGGCCATACATTTCCATATAAAAAGTCATTAAGTAAGAGAGGTAATCCGTCTGGCCCAAAGACAGGACTCCATGTTCTACTCACAATCTGGCAATGGCTCTGAGTTGCGAAAACTACACTTGCCTCTTCTTTAGCATCTTCAGGTGCAGGTAACCACACAAGTCTGTCACCAGGCATCAAGCGCTCACGACCATTAATTAGGCCATTGACAACGGTTTTATTTCGATCAAGATAGGGTACAGGATCCTCTTCGCTTTCAGGATCATGATCACTTATTCCTGAAACATAACCAGGTGAATCAGTAGCATAGATTTCAAGAACATCCCCATCTGAATGAGCTTGCCAAAGATCAATAATTCCAGGGCTTTCTCTCATCATCTCTATGAGATCGCTATAGCTAAGGAGAGCGAATATCTGGCCAGACTTTAGTGTTAGTGAAACTCGATCTTCAGACACCAAGGAGTAAAACCCTGAATCTTTCCAGCTATTAATACTTGCTGCATCAACAAGTGCATAACGGACAGTATTGATTGCCTGTGCAACTGTGACACGAAAAAACTCTCTTCCTGGATTGACTCGATAGTCGTTAAGAAGCTGGTGAACTTTACTTTCTACTGCTTTAGGCCATGAGGTAGTGGTATAGTAAGCCACCTCAAAAGGTTCGGGAACACCTGTGGTGTAAAGAGATTTAGCTCGATCCTCGGGCAACCAGGAAGAAAACCCAATCTTTACGAGACCGGGCATTGATTTATTGGTAAGCACATAGACGAAGTCGATGGTGCGATTTGGGATAGTCACGATGTCTAGCAAGCGCTCCTATATTTATGTAGGCATTTTTTAGGAGTTAGCTGTCTAACTCGTTAATTTCTTACTCTCCCCATTTAGGTCAACTCCGATCGCACGTTCTCCTCAATAATCGCCACCTGCTCATTGGTCAGGCCCAGTTCTTCTTGAAGTTCGAGCAGTTGGGCCTGTTCTTCTAAGTCAATGTCGCCATCGTTGTCGAGGAAGGCGCGGAACATGAGGGCGTACTCAGCGGCGGCTTGCTCGATGGTGTCCTGGGGCTGGTATTGAGCGGCGATCGCACTGGCCTGCTCCATCGAAACCCCATACTTCACCCGAAATTTCTCCAGCAGCTCCACTTCGGTGGGCGAAGGCGTACCGCGTCGGTAGCAGGTCTCGACTAGCTTGGCGTACTTGCCCAAGTTTTCAGAATCGAGGGCAGGGGGCGGGGGGATAGGGGTGGATGGGTAGATGGGTGGGAGGGTGGACGGGTCGTTTATTACGGGAGATGGAGTGACAGGAGTTGCGGCGGTGGGGAGTGGATTCTCGCCGGGGATGAAGAGACGGTGGGTGGTGACAAAGTCAGAAATTGCCGCCTGGATGCGCTGGTAATCAGCGCTGTCGGAGCCGCCCGGCAGCGTTTGCTCCTGCTGTTGCAGATAGGTCATCATCTGGTCGTAGAGAGCCTGCTTTTCGGGTTTGGTGGCAGCCTGCTCACCGATCGCGCGAATCGCTCCGTCCAGGGTTTCTGCTAGGCGACGGTTCTGGTCGGTGAGCAAAAAGTCCTCGGCCTCTTGCCAGGTGGCTCCCATCACCTCGGTTTGGTCGAAGCCGGTGAGCTTGTTGCGGTAGGTAAACTTAACCTCGGCAAAGCCCGTCACCCGGTTGTCTTCGCGGCGCACTAGCCCCAGAGCGTTGGCCAGCATCAGGTTATAGCGGGCCTGGCGCTCATTGCTGGTTTCGGGCATCACATCGCCAAACTGGCGGTAGTCCTGGTGGGTGTGCAGGGGGTTGTGGTCGGCCTGGCTAACGGCGCGGTAGAGCGATCGCATGCGCTCCATGCCTTCAATCAGCCGCAGCGGAAAGGCCCCCTTCTCCTGCACAAAGTAGATGTGGTAGGGGTCGTTGAGGGGGCGAATTTCTTTGTCGGTGACAGTGCTGGTTTTGCGAATCATCGGCAGCAGGCTAGACACCGCCGGGTCGGTAGGTTTGCTGCCGCCCTGGATGCCGACGAGTTTTTGGTACTTCTCCAGCTTGTCGTCCCAGCCCAGCTTCTTTTGCTCCTGGCTGAGGCGCAAAAAGGCCTCCGATTTCTCGAAAGTAGTTTTAATTTGGGCTTCCTGCATCTCGACGGTGGGGTACTGCTCCAGAAATTTGCGAGCGGTGGAAATATCGAGCTGGCTACGGCGACGAAACACATCCATCGCCTGGCCCAGCAGCCGCTCGTAGAGGTCTTTGGTTTTCAGCACATCAAACTGATAGACATCAAACAGGCGCAGACGCAGTTCGTCGAGCACCTGCTGGGAGAGGGTTTGGCAGAGGGTTTCTTGCTGGTCGGCGACGGTATTGCGGTAGGCAGCATCAATTTCTTTTTCGTCGTAGAGCAAAATGCCGTTCACCGTCAGGCCGCCGGTTTCGCGGGTGTAGACGCGCTCCTTGTCTTTCAGCTCGGTTTGGACGGTGCTCAGTACAGTTTCAAAGGCGGTCAGATCGACCAGGAGCTGATCAATTTCTTCGCGCAGACCGTCGAGCAGCATCACCCCCAGGGTGCGGGCTTTGACTTCCACCTTAGAGACGTAGACCTGCTCCAGCGCTTGCATGATGGCCTGAAAGTCGTCTTCGATCACCTTCTTGCGGTTGAGCATCATCATCTGCTTGGCGTGATCGTCAATCTGCTTCAGCAGGGTTTGCAGGGCGTTTTGGGCCGATCGCTCGCGGGGCAGCCAGTATTTCTGCCGATCCTGGTCAAATTTGCTGCGAAAGTCGGCAAATACCTCGATCAGCACTTCCAGAAACTGCCGGGTGAATTTTGGTCCCCGGAAGCGGTCCTCTACCATCTGGTAGACTACGGCCCGCAGTTCCTTGCGCTTCTCGGGGATCAGCCAGCTCAGGTTATCCCACATTTTTTGGAAGTAGTCGCTCCAGCGCTTGGGGTCGGTGCCGGTGTCGTGGAAATGGGGAGCGTATTTTTCCTGCTCGTTGGAGATAAACCGCTGCAGGTTTTCGAAGGGGATGTTGAGGTCGTTGCGGCGCTTGCGCACCCCCGCCACCCAGTCGGCGACTTCCTTGGCGTAGGGCTTCTTGTTGTCGCCCATGCTAATGCTGTCGATCACCTGGTGGTCGTGCTCGGATTCGGCCAAGAACAGGCCGGGCAAAATCTCGGTGCGAATCAGGTCAGACATGGCGGCGGGGGCGGGGGTGGGGTTGCTCCACCAGTCCACCAGGTTGGCGGCTAGGCGCGCGGAGCAAGCATTCAGCACTCGCTCGACCGGAAACTGAATGCTGGAGAGGCCAAAGCTCATGAAGTTCTGCGGGTAGCCCAGGGCGTCGGGGCTGGCCCAGTGCTTGCGCACGTTGTCGCGCACCAGCTTTTTGTACTGGCTAAAGCCGGAGGTGAAGTCGAGAAACACGTTCTGGGCCACCATTTCCAGCACGTCGCCCAGGGTGGGAAAGGTGACTTTGTCGTTGCTGTTGCCCACCAGGTAGGTGAAGTTGAAGGGCACATCTAACCCGCTCTGGGCGGTGATGCGATCGCTCTGGCTGTCGCTGTACTGGGCGTCAAAGCGGGTATCGCCGCGGCTGTAGTGGTTCAGCTCCATCAGGGCGGCGTAGGCGTTGGCAATGACGCGATCGCCCAGGCCCGAAAATGCCCCCGGCAGCACCAAAAAGGCGCTGGTCTGCGGTAACTCTGACACCGGCACCCAGTCGCGCAGGTTGTAGGCCAAATCCATCATCATGCCGGAGCCAGTGCCGCCCGAGAGCGAACACACCACAAAAATATTGATGCCTTTGTCGAGCTGCACCTTCCAGCGATCGAGCATGAACTTTTCGTGGCCGACAATGCGCCCCTTGGCCTTGGTGAAGTAGTCCTTAATTAGGGGATAGTTGAGGCTAAAGGCAAACCGTCCCAGTGCGCGAATCTGGCCCGCCCCCGACAAAATTGAGTCGGTACCCTTGAGTTCGCTGGGGAACCATTCATCCAGGTAGTGGTAGGCCGACAGCTTGTTGAGAATGGCTTTGGCATCTTCGACCTTAGCCCAGATTTGCTCGATAGGTCGCAGGGAGATATCCTGCTTTAGCACTGTCTGAGCTTCGGAGACGCGGGCGTTCTGCTCAGTATCAATGTGCAAGAACGAAACGATGGGCAGCGCGTCGAGGGAGCCATACTGCTCCACGATCATTCGGCGAATTTTAATCAAAATCTCTTTGCCGGTTCCCCCCAGGCCAATGATTACCGTAGGGGTCATACCAGTGTATTCACTCATAGGGGAGCTACCAAAGGATTGCTGCTTGTAGGTTTCCCAGGTAACTTCCGCAGGATCTTGGCGATTTCGCAAGAGCGTATTAAAAGTTGACAATCCCTAGAGAATGTCTCTGTGCGACCACTCACCTGGTCAACTGGGGGCGTGGGCTACTGACGACACAATCGCTAAGCTACCGCTTAAATTGGGGGGCAACTGAGTCTTTTGGCGCGATCGCAGGCCTAAAAAAAGGTTAAGCCTAGGGGAACGGGCGACTAGCCTGAAGGAGGAGATCGCTAGACTTGTAGGAGCAACGGCACCTCAGTCGCTACCGCTAGACATTGTCAGGCCTTAGCCTGAGGTTCAATCTGCCCCTACCTGCTATACCTGTGACCTATTCCCCCACCAAATCTCTCCGTGCCCGTCGACTGCTGCCCTGGTTGGTGGCCCTTACGCTGCTGCTGGTGTTCTCTGGCGGCCTGGTGCATTTGCTCACCGAGTCGTGGTGGTTTGAGTCGGTGGGCTACAGGTCGGTGTTTTGGCTGCGTCTGAGGTGGCAACTGGCGCTGGGGCTGGGGAGTTTTGTTCTCTACGGCGGCGGGCTGTGGGCCAGCTACCAGATTGCGCTGCGGCTAACCCGCGATCGCACCTACCGATTTTTGAGCCGCTACAGCGATCCGGCTCAACGAGACCAGTTCGCGCGCCTGCTGCACCTGGGTATGACTGGGCTGATCTTTGTGCTGGCCCTGGGGGTAGCCCTGCGATCGGCAGCGGCTTGGCAAACTGTGCTGCAGTTTCTCAACCCCACCGACTTCGGCACCGTTGACCCCATCTTTCAGCGCGATATTGGCTTTTACGTGTTTAAGCTGCCCCTGTGGCAGGGGCTACAGGACAACCTGCTGGGGCTGCTGATCTGGGCACTGCTAATTGCCGTTACGGTCTACACCCTCAAGGGTGAGGTGCGCCCCGAGCGCGGTTGGAAGTACTTTTTGACGGGTGAGGCCAAGGCCCACCTGTGCCTGCTGCTGGCGGCGATCGCCGTGGTGCTAGCAGCGGGCTTCTGGCTCGATCGCTACTTGCTGCTGTACTCCGACAGCGGCGTCATCTTTGGGGCGGGCTACACCGACGTGCACGCTCGGCTACAGGCCTACTGGCTGATGGGGTTTGTCACCCTAGCGGTGGCGGGGCTGTTTGTGGTGGCGCTGGCCCGCAGTGGCTTTTCGCTGCCGATTTTTGGCATTGTGATTTACCTGGGCGTGCTGGTGCTGGTGAATGGCCTTTACCCCTGGTTTCAGCAAAACTTTGTGGTCGAGCCCAACGAGCTCACCATTGAGCGCCCCTATATTGAGCACAACATTGCCTTTACCCGGCAGGCCTACGGCCTCGATAGCGTTACCACAGAACCCTTTCCGGCCCAGAACAACCTCAGCCGCGCTGTGGTCGAGACCAACAGCCCCACAGTAGACAACATTCGCCTGTGGGACTATGCTCCCCTGCTCAGCACCTATAAGCAGCTGCAGGAGATTCGCCTCTACTACAACTTTGAAGATGTCGATATCGATCGCTACACTCTCAACGGCGACTACCGCCAGGTGAGCCTCTCAGCCCGTGAGCTGCCAGTGGAGCAGTTGCCTCCCGAAGCCCAAAACTGGATCAACCGCCAGCTCAAATTTACCCACGGATTTGGGGCGGTGATGAGCCCGGTGAACCAGATTACCCCCAACGGGCTGCCAGAGTTTTTCATTCGCAACGTGCCCCCCGACAGCACCGTCGATCTGCCCCTCGAACAACCCCGCATTTACTACGGCGAAAGCACCCGCAACTATATTTTTACCGGAGCCAACACCGACGAGTTTGACTACCCCCAGGGCGACACCAATGCCGCCTACCGCTACACCGGCAGCGGGGGCGTGCCGCTCAACTCCTGGCTGCGGCGACTGGTCTATGCCTACGACCTAGGCAATTTTCGCGTTTTAATTTCTAACTACTTCAGCCCCGAAACCCGCATTCACTACCACCGGCTAATCACCGATCGGGTGCGCCAGGTGGCTCCCTTTCTGACCTTTGATGGCGACCCCTACCCGGCCCTAATCGACGGGCGCATTAAGTGGATACTTGACGGCTACACCAGTAGCGATCGCTACCCCTACTCCGAGCCGCTCAACCGTCGCACCGACATGGTCTCGCTCGTGGAGAACAACAACCCCCTGATGCGCAACGGCGTCAACTACATTCGCGATGCCGTCAAAGTTTTTATCGATGCCTACGACGGCACCATAGAACTCTACGCCCGCGACCCTGACGATCCGCTGCTGACTACCTACAGCCGCATCTTCCCCGACTTGTTTAAACCGATCGACGATCTGCCCGCCAGCTACCGCGAGCACCTGCGCTACCCCCAGGATATTTTTACCGTGCAGGCCCAAATGTATCGGGCCTATCACATGGAAAACCCCGAAGTCTTCTACAACCGCGAAGACCTGTGGCGCTTTCCTGAGCATGAGGAAGATGGCGAAGTGGAGGCTATGGAGCCTTACTACATCATCATGAAACTGCCCCGGCTAGAGCGGGAAGAATTTTTGCAGATTCTGCCCTTTACCCCCGCCAACCGCGACAACATGATCGCCTGGATGGCGGGTGGCTCTGATGGCGACAACTACGGTCGCCTGCTGCTCTACGAATTTCCTAAGCAGGAGCTGGTGTTTGGCCCCACCCAGGTCGAGGCCCGCATTAGCCAAACGCCCGAGATTTCTGAGCAGCTCACCCTCTGGAGCCAGCAGGGTTCAGGGGTGATTCGCGGCACGCTGCTGGTGATTCCGGTAGAGCAGTCGCTGCTGTACGTGCAGCCCATTTACCTAAGGGCCGACCAGGGCGAACTGCCCGAGCTGCGGCGGGTGATTGTCGCCTACAACGATCGCGTGGTGATGCGAGAAACCCTTGACCAAAGCCTGGATGCTATCTTTGGAGAAGCGAGCACACCCGCCCCCGCCCCCGCAACGCCAGAGGCAGCGGCCCCTCCCGGTACTTCTCCTGGCACCACAGCCGAACTTGTTCAGGCCGCCCTTGAGTCGTATCAGACTGGCCAGCAGGCGCTTCAGCAGGGCGATTGGCAGCGCTATGGCGAGGCCCAACGGCAGTTAGAGAGTATTTTGCAGCAGCTTAATCAACAGACTCCATAACATTTAGGGCCTGTAACATTCAGGGTGACATTGCGCTAGGTTTACACATCGATAAAGGTTGATTGTGCCAATATCAGCCACCACGGGCATACTATAGGGAATTCTCCGGCCCAGTGCGCTGAATTCATCGAATTCAATAGACCTCTATGTCTACTACGCCTCCCAATGTTCTGCAATTGGCCCGCCAGGGTGACCCAGACGCGATCGCGGCCCTGATGAATCGCCATCTAGAAACCCAGGGCATTACCGCCCGTGTGGTGCAGCAGGAAAGTACGCTCCAGGTCAACCTCGAGGGTGCTCAAATTCCTAATCAGGTTGATTTAGTCGCCTTTGTCAAAAAAGGCATCACGGGGCTGGAGCTAGCCGCTATTCACCGTCTCACCGTGAGCGGCAAACAGCTTGGGGCCAGCGCCAGCGCCTGGAGCGAGGATTTGGTGCTGCAAACGGTGACCAGCGACTTTGAGCTAGATTTCGATGCCGCCCCGGAGGACGCGATCGCAGGTGACACCCTTGCAAGCGACGACCTAGACCTGGGTTTTGACCTCGACAGCACGGCCCTAGACACTACCGACCTTGGGGATCTAGACGCGGCCCTGGGCAACGATCTCAATGGGGCCGATCTAGACCTAGATCTAGATCTAGGCCTGACCAACAGCGAGCTAGGCCTTGAGGCACCTACAGACTTAGAGTTTACCGACAGCGACTTTGGCCTCGACCTCAGCGATGCTGGCTCTGGGCCAGGGGTTGCCGACAGCTTCGACCTTGACCTCAGCGATGCTGGTTCTGGATCAGCGTTCGCCGACGACCTCAACCTTGATCTCAGCGACGACCTCGTCGCTGACCTTACCACCGACAGCGGCTTCGACCTTGACTTAGGGCTGCCTGAAGAAACCTCAGCCGACCCCAACGGCTTTGACCTCGACCTTGGGCTATCCGACGAGCTCCCGGCCGAACCTATCGACCTCGATTTTGATTTAGGGCTGACTGAGGCTGGGACCCAGCCACCTACCGATGCCGACATGGCTTTTGACCTGGGCCTCACGGATGGGCCAGCCGCTGGCGATGCACCCGCCGATTTGGCCTTTGATATGGACTTTAACGCTGAGCCAGCCACCTCAGCCAGCGATCTTGATTTTGACTTGGACCTCGACGATAGCGCCACGGATGCCAGCGCTGATCTTGACTTGGGGTGGACCGAAGAACCTGCTGCCGCTAGCCCGGCAGAGGCGTTAGACCTCGACTTTGGCACAACCGAAGCACCTGCAACCGATCTCTCCACCGCAGAGTTAGACGCAGAGCTAGACTTCGATTTAGATTTGACTGAAACCCCAGCCGACACCAGTGTCACCGACGATCTAGAGCTAGACACTGCTGACTTTGATCTAGAATTTACCCCCGAAGCGGCGGGCAGTGGGTCTGGCCTAGGAGCTTTCGATTTAGATTTGACTGAAACCCCACCCGATGCCAGCACCACCGATGACTTGGTGCTAGACACAGCTGACTTTGATTTAGAGTTTGCCCCCGAAGCGGCTGGTAGCGAGGTCAGTCTAGAATCCAGCGACGATTTAGATCTAGACTTTGGCACGGAGAGCGAGGCCAGTCTAGGAGCCAGCGACGATTTAGATCTAGACTTTGGTACGGAGTTTGACCCCGCAGGAGACCTGGGCCTAGCGGCTACCGATGCTGACTTTGGGGAAAGCTTTGGAACCGAAGCGCTTGGGACAGAAAGTTTTGGGATAGAAGATCTCGGAGTAGAAGATTTAGGGACGGAAGATTTAGGCACAGAAACTTTCGGGACGGAGGAGTTTGGGGCGATCGCAGAGGTTGATGACCTCGAAGCCGATGGCTCAGCCTTCGACCTCAATTCTCCTCCAGCCCCGCTAACCGCACCTGAGATCGAGGCTGACCTCGATGATCTGTGGGGCGATACCGACATCAGTGCGATCGTCCCTGAGCCAACCGCAGCAGACCTGTACGCTGTGGACGACCTGGCCGCCTTTGATACCGACCTGACTTCCAACCTCAATAGCTCTGAAGAAAGCCTCGACGAGTGGGGAGATCTAGGGGCCGTGCCTGAGGATTTGGGAACCGATACTGGGGATGCAGATGCGATCGCCTTTGCGGATCTAGGACTTGAGGCTGATGCTGGAGATGCGGATGCGATCGCCTTTGCGGATCTAGGGTTTGAGGCCGATGCCCCGCTCTCAGAGACAGCTGACAATCCAGACGACCTGCCCCCCGACCTCATCATTGCCGAACCGAGCGCCTTCGAAGATTTAGGGGCCGCTGACGACCTCGATTTAGCAGGTGGTCTAGACTTAAGCGACGACTGGTCTACCGCCTCACCCGAACTCTCCCTGAGTGAGGCTGATACCGATTTGAGTGACCCAGCCGATCTAACCCTGACCGACGTTGATCTGGCCGCAGACAGCTCTGCCGAAGCCCTAGATCCTTCCACTACCAACAACTTTGATGACTTTGATCTAGCGGCAGGAGGTAATCTTCCCTCTGATCTGCTGAGCGAAGATGCCCTAGCCACCGATTGGGGTGCCGCTGCTCCAGAGTTGAGCGCCGATTTAGGCACAGATTTCGACGCCGATTTGGGCACGGATTTCGATGCCGACTGGGCTGACCCGGCTGTCGAGCCAGGCACAGACACCTCTGCTCAACCCTGGCAAGAGTCCACAGGCGACTTTGATCCTGATCTAGCGCTAGACACCTCCGGCAATGCTAATGACCTTGGTACTGAGTTTGACCCTGGTCTGGTGTTTGACTCGTCGGCTGAAGCCGTTGATGCCGATCCTAACCCCTTTGCAACCGGGGCGTTTTTACCCGCAGAGGACGATCCCTACGCTTTCACCGCCCCTGGATTTGAGGCGGAGGCAGGGAACCTGGATGCCTTTGCCCCAGACGCTACCCCTGGCTTTGAGCCGGAGTTTGCCCTAGAAGCCGACGCCGATTTGCCCTTTTCGACCATGGAGCTTGATCAAACGGCTGCGGGCAACTTTGTACCCGATCCAGCCCTGGACGACAGCCCCAGTGAGCTTGACGCCTACGATGATACTTTCTTCGTAGACCAACCCGAGGCTTACGCGGCCGAAGCTGAACCAGACGCCGTGGGCATGGGTTTTGGCGGTGACGCTGCCGACGATTTAGCATTTGAATCGGTCGAATTTGAAGGCAATGATTTTGGTGGCTCTGGGTTTGAAACACCAGGCTTCAGCGTTGGAGCGTTCAGCGATGAACCAGACTTTGAAGCCCCAGCGTTTGAGGAGGAAGGCTTTGGAAATGAGGGCCTCGGAAACGAGGGTTTTGGGGAGGAAGGCTTTGGCGCTGACGTATTTAGCGACAGCCACGAGGATAGCAACGGCTTCATTCAAGACCGCAACGGTGCCGCCCTCATAGATGACGAGCCTGACGCCACCGACGACTTTATTCAAGAATTTGGCTCAGACCCTTCTACTCACGTTGCGCTTACCCCTGATCAGTTCAACGATGACGGCAGCGTGCGCCGCTCTGGCAGCTCTGGCCTCCCGCTGCGGCTGATTGGCCTGGTGGGGGCCTTAGTGCTGGCGGCTCTAGCGGGTTTCATGCTTCTGGGTCGGCTGCGCGGCCCTGAGGGTGACCCGGCGGTTACGCAGCCAGCTCCTAATCCTGACTCCTTGCCCACGGACCCGGCGGCGGTAGCCGAGGAAGATGTGTTTAGGCAGGCGGTTAATGCGGCCCAGACGGCGGCTAACCAGGCTCAAACAGCTAGCACGCCTGCCCAGTGGCAGGAGGTAGCCGATGCCTGGGCGCTGGCCATCAGTCTTATGCAGCGGGTGCCGGATTCGGACCCCAATTACGCTACAGCTCAGCAAAAAGCCGTAGACTACCAACCCAACCTCAACTACGCCCAGCAAAATGCTGCGCAATGACGGTAGTTTCGCCGCTTTCGCTGGCATTGCTCAAACCAAACGTATTGCCCTTTAGGATGGGGAAGCAAGGGCAGGCATAAAGTATAGTGCTTCAGTTTTCCATGGCTGAGGGCAGCCGGGTAGAATGGGACGGTTGTATTCAGACCAAAGCCTTGATTGAACGCTATACCCTGCCCGAAATGGGCAACCTCTGGACCGACGACTACAAATTTCAAACCTGGCTCCGGGTCGAAATCGCCGT
Source organism: Nodosilinea sp. LEGE 06152 (assembly GCF_015207525.1). Taxonomy (GTDB): domain Bacteria; phylum Cyanobacteriota; class Cyanobacteriia; order Phormidesmidales; family Phormidesmidaceae; genus Nodosilinea. Next base: position 139,460 of record NZ_JADEWR010000018.1, on the reverse strand, counting down.
ATGCGAAGCCCAGGCCGAATTGGGCTACATTCCAAAAGAGGCGGTAGAGGAAATCAAGGCTAAGGCTAAGTTTGACCCCAAGCGCATTCTTGAAATTGAAGCCGAGGTGCGCCACGACGTTATCGCCTTTCTTACCAACGTCAATGAGTACGTGGGCGATGCAGGGCGCTACATTCACCTGGGCATGACCAGCTCCGATATGCTGGATACGGCGCTGTCGCTGCAGCTGATAGACAGTCTGCAGGTGATTATGATCCACGTCGAAAACCTGATTCAGGCGATTCGCTACAAAGCCCAGGAACACCGCGACACGGTCATGATTGGGCGATCGCACGGTATTCACGCCGAGCCAATTACCTTTGGCTTTAAGCTAGCTGGCTGGCTGGCCGAAATGCTGCGCCATCGGGAGCGGCTGACGCACCTGCAGGACGCGATCGCCGTCGGCAAAATCTCTGGCGCGGTGGGCACCTACGCCAACATTGACCCCAACATTGAGGCGCTGGCCTGCCAGAACCTGGGCTTGCGCCCCGATACCGCCTCCACCCAGGTGATCTCCCGCGACATCCACGCCGACTTTATGAATGCTCTGGCCCTGCTGGGGGCCAGCATCGAGCGGTTTGCGGTAGAAATTCGTAACCTCCAGCGCACCGATGTGCTGGAGGTAGAAGAATTTTTCTCGAAAAAACAGAAAGGCTCGTCGGCTATGCCCCACAAGCGCAACCCCATCCGCTCAGAACGCCTGACCGGCATGGCGCGGCTCTTGCGCGGCAACGCCATGGCGGCACTGGAGAACGTAGCCCTGTGGCACGAGCGCGATATCTCCCACAGTTCGGTAGAGCGGGTGGCCTTTCCTGACAGCTGCATTCTCGCCCACTTCATGCTGGTTGAGACCACTGAACTCATCAAAAACCTGCTGGTCTACCCCGAGAACATGGCCCGCAACATGAATGTCTACGGCGGCGTGGTGTTTAGCCAAGGGGTGCTGCTGGCCCTGGTTGATAAAGGTCTGGCCCGAGAAGACGCCTATGCGATCGTTCAGGGATGTGCCCATCAGGCCTGGAATACCGATGACGGCAACTTTAGAGAACTAATTGAGGCGGATGAGCGCGTGACCGCCCACCTATCGGCGGCAGAAATCGCCCACTGCTTCAGCCCCGAACGCCATCTGCGCAATCTCGACCAGGTCTACCAACGCCTGGGTATTTGAGCTTAGCCAATCAGCCTCTCCACCTATTTAGCTCTGTCTGGTAGCTCAAGACCATACAGAGCAAGCTTTTTTGCAATGGCTAATGCGGCCCCACCGCCCGCACCCATGGCGCTGGTTCGGTAACGTCAGGTAGGGAATCGACCGATCGCAGACTCCTAGGCGGCTCGTTCACAGCGGCCCCAGGCGTCTATGTCAAAATATTCTCACCTGGAGGCAATGGCTGCGTTGGTGCGGCTAGCCTGTTTTAGGGTGTTTCAGCGCCACATTGACTTGGGTTTCACCGCGATCGCCTAACGGGCCACACTCGCGCCCTTGACCGTTTGAAGGATGTTTTTTGAGATGGAATACTCTTAGCGCCCTTATTTACTTTAGGAGCAACCTATGGCTGCCTTGACAACCGCAGATAGCGCTGCCCACGGCCTATTGAGCTTTTTGCCCAGTAGCCCAATCACGGCATTTACGGTGCTGCTGCTGGTCACGCTAATTATTCCGCCCATTTTTGAGAGGCTACGGCTGCCGGGGCTGGTGGGGCTGCTGGCGGCGGGGGTCATTTTGGGGCCTAGCGTCCTGGGGTTGCTCGACCCATCCGGGGATGTGGAAACCCTGCTGTCAGACGTAGGCAAAATTTACCTGATGTTTGTTGCCGGTCTAGAAATTGACCTCAAAGACTTTAAGCGCACCCGCAATCGATCGCTGGGGTTTGGCTTTACGACCTTTGCGGTGCCGCTCACAGCGGGCATGTTGCTCAGCCGGGCCTTTGGCTTCGACTGGATTGCAGCTGTGCTAATCGGGTCGTTGCTGGCCTCTCACACCCTGCTGGCCTACCCCATTGTGATGCGACTAGGGGTGACCAAAGAACCCTCAGTAACGGCTACCGTAGGCGCAACGATTTTTACCGATATTGGGGCACTGCTGGTGCTGGCCATGTGCGTTGCCGCTCAGGCGGGAGAATTTTCGGCCCAGACGGTGGTGGTACAGCTGATCATGCTAGGAATTTTTGCCACAGCAGTCCTGGTCGGCATCGACTGGGCTGGCAAACTGTACTTTAAGCGGAACGGCGATCGCGAGGGCAACCAGTTTTTGTTTGTGCTGGCAGCGGTATTTTTGGCGGCGGTAGGGTCGCAGCTGATCAACGTCGACAAAATCGTGGGGGCGTTTCTAGCGGGCTTGGCGGTCAACGACGTGGTCGGCAACGGCCCAGTCAAAGAGAAAGTAGAGTTTGTCGGTGGGGTGCTGTTTATTCCCTTTTTCTTTGTGTGCATGGGGCTGCTGCTCGACCTGCAGGTGTTTAGGGAGTCGGTGACCACTAACTTGGCCTTTACGCTGGCGCTGACAGGCACCCTTATTCTCAGCAAGTTTTTGGCGGCCCTGGCCACCAAGCCCTTCTATCGCTACAGCTGGATCCAGATTTTGACCATGTGGTCGCTGTCCATGCCCCAGGTAGCCGCCACCCTGGCCGCCGCCTTAGTCGGGCTACAGCAGGGCATCATCTCAAGTCTGGAGTTTAACGCCGTCATTGTGATGATGCTGGTCACATCGGTGACAGGTCCGCTGCTGACGGCTCGCTATGCAGGGCGGTTGGTAACGTCTAAGCTCCCCCGCACTGCGTCTGATGATTCGCTGTGGTTTGACTACGGAGCTGCCCCCGAAAGCCGCCACGATGCAACGATTACCGGACCATTTACGGTAGTGGTGCCCATCTATAATCCGGTGACTCAGCGCTACCTAATTGAAATGGCCGCCCTGTTGGCTAGTCACGAGGGTGGCTATGTGATTCCAGTGACCGTGGCCCGCGCCCACGTGCACATGGATGATCCCAGTTTGGTCAGCGCCGTGGATCAGTGCCGCAGGCTGCTGCACAAGGCCGAAACCCTGAGCCAGGAGTTTAATGCCCAAGCATACTCGGTGCTGCGCATCGACGACGATGTGTCAGAAGGCATTACTCGCACGGCTCGCGAACAAAATGCCAGCCTGATTTTGCTGGGCTGGAGCCGCCGGGGGTTTCGAGCCAAACTGTTTGGCACCCTAGTCGACGATGTATTTTGGTCGAGCCACTGCCCGGTAGCGGTGGCCCGATTGCTGACCGAGCCAACCGAAATTCGCCGCATTTTGGTGCCAATGAAGACGATGACGCCCCAGGCCGTGCGCACTGCTCGCTTTGCCCAAGTGTTTGCTGACACCCACCACGCGACGGTGACGCTGCTGCACATTTGCGATCGCCATACCCCCGACGACCAGCTCAAAGCAATAGAAATCGCCTTAACCAAAATGATGGCAGACGGTCCCCAAATTAGCTGGAACCTGCTCACTACCGTAGGCGATAAGCCCGCCGACGTCATTCTTGAAACCGCTCAAACCCACGACATGATTGTGCTGCGATCGATGCGACGGCGAACGGCGGGCGGCCTGGCCGTTAGCGATGTCACCCACCAGGTCATTGACGAGGCCACCTGCTCTCTCGTGCTGTTTGGCGAACCCCATACCTAACCGAGTTCAAGGCAGCAAACAACCCCCGCCAGAGATCTGCCGAGGGTTGTGGAGTAGATAGGCCAACACCTACAGGCCCGACTTGGCCTTGGTTTTAGCTTCGTCAGATAGTTGAAAGACGGTTTCTAGTGAAACCCGCTTGCCGTCGGTTTGCTGGCTTAGCACGCCGCCCAACACGTTGCTCAACAACGCATCTACAGCAAAACGCCCACCGCCATTGACCACAAAAAAGAGAAACGTCGCTGCGTACAAGGCAGACAACTCCAGGTAGGGAATGCTCAGACCCGCCACCTTAACGTGGTGGTACATAGCCACTAGCATGGTGAAGAAGAGACCCAGAGCAGCCGGGCGAGTAAACAACCCCAGGGCCACCAAAGGAGCGCCGATTAGCTCGGTGAAGGCCGCCATGTAGCTGAAAGTGATGGGGAAAGGCAACCCCAGATAGGCTACGTAGGCTTGGGCGAAGCTTTCGATATTGGCCAGCTTGTCGAGACCGTTATGAACCATAACGATACCGGCTACAACTCTCAGAATTGTCCAAGAAATCTGAAAGGCAGTATTAGTCGATTGGTTGGGCTGAAGCACAAGCCTGCCCAGGGATAGGATGCGTTGCTGAGCAATCATGATAATTAATAAAAGTTAACTCCGTTATTAATTATCCTAACGAAGTTTTAAGGGAAGTAAAGAAGCTGCGGATACCAATTTGCTCTCTTCGGCAAAAAATAGAGCGATTCTCTGCTTCGAACTCGAGGGCCTTGGCAAACCAGCGAGCGATCGCCCCCAATACCTAGGCCCCAAAACCTAGGTATTACGCCTGCAAAACCTCTGAACCCGCTATCCCTGCTTTAGCCTGGGCAGTTGGTAAGTTACTCTGGGGACTAAACAGCCCCAAACCCAGTTACACCGCCAACGAGCCAGGCAGTCAAGAATGTACAGAATGCGGTACAGCGCTTGACGCCGAAATGAGTTATGGCTTGGGTCAACGCCATCTCCGCCAAGACGGAGCCAAGCCACTGCCGTTGCCGCTTAGAAACCTGAGGGCCAGCATTAACTTTTGTATCTAGTTAGCCCTTCACCTTGTGATGAGGCGTAACGGAACTTGATAATTAATTCAGAAACGCAGATTCATCAAGGACATACCCATGGGTTTAATTAAGTCTATTTTTGGGGCTATCTTTGGGCTTATTGGCGGCATCTTCAGAACCGTTGGCGGCCTAGTGGGGCTGGGCAAAAAGTCTGAATTTTTTATGGAACTGGACGAGGCCGATGACAGCAGTCAGCCTGCGATCGCCCCCAGCGCTCCCGCTCCGGCAGCTAAGGCTGAACCTGCGGCAGTGACCAAGGCTCCTGCCAAAGCGGCGGCCAAAGCTCCTGCTAAAGCAGAGACTAAAGCCTCTGCTAAGACCCAGGCTAAACCCACTGCCAAAAAAGAAACCAAGGCTCCAGTCCCAGCTCTGGCAGCAGCCCCGGCCGAGCCTGTGCCCACTGGCTTTGCCTCTAACTACCTGACCAGCGTTGGTACATCTATGCCCCGCCGTCGCCGCCCCGGCCCCAGCCTGTCTCCCTTTATGGATATGGCTAAGCAGGTGAAAGCACGCTAAACCTATAGCAACTGCACCTGGGTTAGGCCACAACAACAACGGATACTTAGAGTGGCGGTTGCGAGCCAGCTAGCGTTCCAGCCCAGGCTGAGATACCTGATCATGTTCTAAACTAGCCAGCCAGCGCTATCAATCCAGGCTTAGCCATCCATCACTTGGGTCAACCAGAGCTGCAAGCAGCTCTGGTTTTGTTTTGGGTTCCCCTTAGGAAGCAGCGGCCAAAAACCGCAGGCTGCTGTAGAGGTGAAAGGCTCCATCCCACGGGGAGGGCAGCGATCGCGCCAGATCTACGTGGGCCTTAAACGGGGGCAGCAACTCGATCAACTCAAAGGCACTTTCGCCAAAGCCGCTAAAGTCGGTGACGGGGCTTAGCATAATACAGTCTTCAAAGTAAGCCTTCATCGCCTTCCAAGCTGTAGCGGCAATCAGCGGCGAGGGAAACGTCGCCGCCGGGGGCAAAGGAACAGCGTCGCGGTATTTGTAGGTGCGATCGCAAAACCGCAGCACGCAGCCCCGCTGATGCAGGTGCCAGTCGATCACCTCGCCGTAGTCCTGGGTGGCCTCCTTGCGCTTCAGCCTGCCCCGGACATCAAGATCGACTATAGATTCGTAGATGGGCAGCTGACCTACTACCCACTGGGTAATATCGCTCCAGGCTAGCTGAATGGTGCCCTGCTGACCCGCATCGTTTTGGCAGATTACCGTTAGCTGTGGCTCTACCGCCTGAATAGCCTGCACCCGAAAGGTAGTCAACCCCTTGATCTGCTCCGCCGTAGCCCAGCAGGCTGGGACACCCTCAGCCTGTAGCCGCTCACAAAAGTACTGCAGTTCTCCCGCTGGCCCTACCCTGAGCAATCGCCAGTGCTTGCTGGGCAGCCGAGTGCGGGCCGTATAGGCATCAATTTGCATCACTCGAGCCAGGGCCAGGGCCGCAGCTTCGCGGCGATCGCCTGTGACTGGCTCTATTGCCAGCACCGCCGCCCCCATCGCCCCTGGCTGTTGCTTAGCCGCATTGAGGTCGTGCTCCCGGTGCTGAGCCAGGCGATCGCGCACCCGCTGCACCCCCTCCCGCGCGTTGACCAGCACCTTGGTGTTGGCGGTGCTTTGCAGCAGTCGAGTGTAAGTAATTTGGGCTTTTTCTAACTCGTCCTTGGCCTCCCAATACTGGCCCATTGCTAGCTTGAGCCAGGGGTCTTGGGGGGTCTTTTGCTGCCACTGCTTAATCAGCTGGGCGGCCTGGGTTAGCTGCTGAGCCCCCAGGGCGGCAGAAACGAGGTCGTACATGGGTGAAGCGATAGAAAGCTATACCTGCTACGACTCTAACACCCGTCCTCAACTAGCGGGAGTTCGTGTGGGAGAGGTCAACGCTGCCAAAGTTGAGGCTCAGGGCGATATTGATGTTCTCAAACATATTGACCAACCAGGCTACCGTCTCACTAGAGGCGGTTTCGTAGTGGTTGAACAAAATCGAGAAACGCCGCTCTAGAAAAGGCCTCACCTTTTGACAAATCAGCAGAATTCTCAGCAGTAACCCTGTTGTCTGCAAAGGCCCAAGGTTATTGATGAGGTCGAGAAAGACATAGTGCTGACGGCCAGCGGAGGGGTCAACCACCAAGAAATTGAACAGGTTACTACAGGTTCGCACCCTGAGGAAGTCATCGACGGGTCTACCGTCACTGTCGGCGAAGGTAGAGAGCAAATGGTCTTGCAGCATCGACTTGAACTGTCGCTGACTGTAGCCGACATTCACATCGGCAATGATGTAGTCAAACAGATCTTCTTTAAATTCACGAAACGAGGCCCCCTGGTTGTGGGTCAGCAAAAAGCGCTGGGCTCCATCGCGGTAGCTCTGACCGTGGTCACGACGACGCGCAAACTGCTTCAACGACGACACCAGCTCCTGGTCGTTCAGCAGAGTTGGGTTATGCACTACCCGCAGTTTGCCGAGGCAGTCGGTCTGGCCCTGGCGGTGCAGCCGCCTCTGGCGCACGCGATAGGTGACATAGTGGGTCAGGTCGACCTCAAACTTGTGCTGGGCCTCAACCTGCATATTGCGCACGTACTGCTGGTGCTGAAGGTCGCTGTCTTCAGTCACCAGGCAGTGCTCGTAGAGGTAGGGGTAGCGGTTGATCAGCGCCCCCAGCGGTACCACTTCGGCCTGGCGGTTGCGGGGCAGCGCCGAGTGACGCGCCTCAATGATGCAGGCCAAGCGCTTCAGGGCCAGGTACTGCTCCGTATCGCGAAAGCCCTCGGTAACCTGGCGCAGGCGGCGAACCGATCGCGATCGCGCCAGTTCTGAGACCCGGCTGTTGGGTGCCGTCTCTAACAGCTCCACCAAAATTGGAATAGCGGGCTGTAGCTGAGTGTTGGTTTGCCAGCGATTGATTAAAATGTGGCAGCAGCGATTGAGGATGAAGCGGAAGTAGTCCTCAATCTCCTGGTTCGCCAGCAGGCGGTCGAGCGCAGCAACTACATCGCGATCGGGATAGCCACACCCGTCCAGAAACAGCGCCTGAAACCGATCGATCATGGCATCGGGAGACTCCACCGCCACACAGGCCAGCAGATGGCTGTACAGGCGCTGCTCGTCAGCGGTAGTAATTCGATTGTTATAGGTCGCTTTTGTCTTCACGGATTCACCGCCCTTGTCCCACCTACAGGTAGGCTTATGCGTCTAGGCCCCCACAGACTGTAGTGAGAAAAACTTTGGAATGTACCAACAGTTAGAATACGCAGCTGGAAGATGCACGGTTTTGATGGCAGTAACAGTCCTTAGACTTAATTAAAAGCCCTAGGAACGCATGTCCGCGTCAGTTTTTACACTGGTATACCGCTCGAATACCTTAAGACTACTGCGTGAATTTTCTAGTTTCTGAGATTATGTCAGGGGCGTTAACGAAATTCCGGTAAAGTTTGCTACCAGACCATAAGGTAACCATAAACTCCTTCCCAATCCACATCGGTCGGCCGATGAAATACCTCACTCCATCAGTTCAGCGTTTTAAACCGTAGACTAAGGCCGTACCGCTGGGAAGAGGGCTCAGAACCATCACCAGCCCCTGTAGCCGCTTGCAGATCGTTGCTGAACCCAACCCGAGGCCCAAAACACCGAGTTTTGGCACGTTTTGCAGATTATCTTCACCCGGATACCCTTACAATCAAATTACTTTGGGCCAAACTTTGGTAAAAACCTGGTATGGTGCCATCTCTGCTACAGCACGCTAGGTAGAAGCTATGGGTTTTTCGTCGCTAGCTACCCTCGCAGCGGCCATTCAGGCTCCTCTAGATCAAATTCCACTGTTATTACGGGACCAACAAGTATCTAATATCACCACAGATACAAGAGATCTCCGAGAAAATGCGCTGTTTGTAGCGCTGGTGGGCGAGCGCTTTGACGGCCACGAGTTCGTGGAGCAGGCGATCGCCAATGGCGCGATCGCCGCTGTGGTAGAGCAGGGCAAACACCTGTCTCACCTGCCCTGTTTGCCGGTGGCCAATACCCTAGTGGCCTATCAGGCCCTGGGCCAATGGTGGCGCACCGAGCAGAGGGCCAGCGTTGTGGCCATTACCGGGTCGGTGGGTAAAACGACCACCAAAGAGCTGATTGCTGCCGCCCTGGGCACCCAGGGGCGGGTGCACAAAACCCAAGCCAACTACAACAACGACATTGGCGTACCCAAAACCCTGCTGCAGCTGCAGCCCGACCACGACTTTGCGGTGGTTGAAATGGGCATGCGAGGGCCGGGAGAAATTGCTCGATTGGCCCGCATTACCGTGCCCGACGTGGCAGTCATCACTAACGTGGGCACCGCTCACATTGGCCGATTAGGATCCGAGCAGGCCATTGCCGATGCCAAATGTGAACTCCTGGCGGAGCTACCCGCCCGGGCTACAGCGGTGCTCAACCACGACAATACCCGGCTGATAACCACCGCCAATACGGTGTGGGCCGGACGCACGATCACCTTTGGCCTGGAGGGTGGGGATGTGCAGGGCCACTTGATTGACGGTGAAACCCTGGAGGTGGCAGGGGTTAAGCTGCCCCTACCCCTGCCAGGTCGCCACAATGCCCTGAACTTGCTGGCCGCGATCGCCGTTATGCAGGCCCTCGACCTCGACTGGCACGGGCTGAGCGCAGGCCTGACGGTCGATTTGCCCCGCGGTCGCGCCCGTCGGGTGGTGCTGCCCAATGACGTAGTGCTACTCGATGAAACCTACAATGCCGGAGTCGAGTCGATGACCGCCGCCCTTCACCTGCTGGCCGAAACTCCAGGTCAGCGACGCATTGCCGTGCTGGGCACCATGAAGGAACTGGGGGAGCAATCCGTAGCGCTGCATAGCCAGGTTGGCCGAGTTGTCAGCCAGCTGGGGCTGGAGCACTTGCTGGTCTTGGCGGATCCTGACGAGGCGGTGGCTTTAGCCGAAGCGGCCAAGGGGGTTGAAGCTACGGCCTTTGACGATCACAGCAGCCTTGCCCAACACCTGCTAGCCATACTGAAGCCGGGCGATCGCGTGTTGCTGAAGGCGTCGCGATCGGTCGCTTTAGATCGGGTTGTCGATCAGCTGCTCACGACCCTTGGGGTATCAGCGCCCTAGCCTTACTAGCACGCCTTAGTAGTCATCTTTGGTAGTCACATTTAGTAATAGTCATACTCAGCCGCCGGGTTCATCGGATCGGGGGCAAAGGCTAACCACAGCGGAAACTGGAGCAGCGCCAGGCTAATCACTGACTCGGCCTCGTCTACCACAATGAAGGGTAAGCCATTCTCAGCGGTGATGCGATCGGCTCGCTGAGCCAGGGGCTCTGGCGCATCGAATAGCATTACCCCCTGGCCAGTGCCAAAGTCAGCCCGAGAGATGCCCAGACAGTCTTGCAGGCCCCGTCGCCATTCGCCCAGCCGCTCGGGGCTGTTGGAGAGCACCAGTGTGCGCAGGCGATTGCCGTAGAGGGCGTATAGGATCGACAGCGCCGCTGAGGCCACCAGCACATTCTGCAGACGGCTGCCCATGCTCTTAACCGCGCCGCGACCGCCCTGGGCAAAAAACCAGTTTGAAACCCGCTCGGCGTGAATCGGTTCGAAGGTGCGGCGCAGCTGCCATAAGGGGCCGTAGTAATCTGGGCGCATGCGGTATTGGTCGAGCAGGCTGCGAATGCGCTCGGTTTGATCCTGAAAAACATTGGAAGCAAAGGCAGGCTGAACGGAGGTAGACTCGGCAACACCTCGACGGGCAGAAGTTGAGCGATTGTCAGCGCCAGTGCCGACACTCCCTCGCCCCTCAGCCCTTTCTTCGACCTCAGGTGCTGTTCTAGAACGTGCCGATGGGGTTAGCTCAAGCTGCTCTGCCGCTGCCGCCAAGTCTTGCAAGCTGCCCACCAGGTAGTCTTTAAACCCCTGTACTCGCACAGCCAAGTCCTGGGAAGACCCGGCAAAGGTAGTGCGCATTTCAGTCTGAATTCGTTCCTGACGGCGCTCTAGGGTTTCAATCTCTTTTTGCAGGGAGCGTTTGCGCTGCTCTAGGTCGGCTGTGCCCTGCTGCACCATGCGGCCAATATCAGTCTGAATTTTTTGAAACTGGTCTTGAGTGAGCCGGTTGTAGGCCGATTGCAGATCGGCAATGCTGCGTTTCAGGTCGACTTCCTGCTGGCGCAGGGCGTCAATCCGAGTGCTCCAGTCTGACTTGAGACCGGCCGAGTCAGTCGAGCCTAGACTCAAGCCAGCATCGGGGCTACCGTTGCCGCCAACGCTGTCTGGCCCCAAGCCCGATTTTGATAGCTCCTCTGCGGTCATAAACGGTTCCCATAGACCCTGATGTCAGGGTATCAGATGAGAGCCAGGTTCGCCCTCAGCAGTCGGCTACTGTGAATCTTGAGCCTCTGCGCAGTGAGTCTCTAGGCAGGTCCGTAGTTCGCTGGGGCCAAACAGCACCGGCAAAAAGTGAATACTGTTGACCTCGCGAAAATAGAATAGCACCGGCACCGGCCCCCAAAAAATCTCCCAGTGCTGCCAATCGGCGTAGGGAAAGGTGCGAATCACCGTTTCGCGGCGGTACACCTCCAGGGCGGTGTCGGTGAATCGCAGCGTCAGGGTGAGCGTCTGCACCAGCAGGAACAGGCCAAAGGCACCCACCAGACCGCCCAGCCACAGCTTCACAAAGGCCAGGGGGATAGCTAACCCAATCACCGCCAGGGGAATGCGGTAGCTAGGGGGCAAATCGGTATAGGTCGAAGCTGAGGTAGAGGTCACGGTTTATCAACGTCGATACTGTACTTAAAAGTATAAGAGGCCCCGCTGCTAGCGCCAGGTGCCCTACTCGCGATCGCAGCGCGAGCGCCGCAGCGCCGCTTAATTTGTCCAGCGAAATGCTAAACGCCAAACCTGATGACGGTTTGAAGCCTCATCAGGCTTTTCTGCGCATCGCTTCTACAGCAGAACAGTGAAAGGAGCATCTACGCGTTAGCTCAGCAATCCAGATAACCAGTGCATGAGGTTGAGGGCAAACTGCTGATTATCTGACTCCGGGTAACTCATACCGATGGGAAGCGGACCTTCATTTGAGGTTGTAATCAGCTGGGCCGACAGCATAGCGGCTTCTCCCAGCACAACGACTCGTCCTCGACCAACCTGTAAAGCGACACCTTGAGCCCTAAGCGCAGCAGACACCCCCTGCCCGGCCCGGAGATCTTCTGCATTTCGCAACCGATTCTCTAAGTCAATCGCTGAAGCAGACAGCTGCAACAGAGCTTGACCCTCAGGGGGAATGGACAACGACTGCCCTGTAAACGTCATAACCTGATTAACCTGCTCAGCTGAGTTGCGGCCCTGGGTAATCAGATGCTCCCCTAGCAGGCCGTTTTCACGCGTAAACCACAGAAAACTAGGGACGCCTAAGTCTTGATTGTAAGAGGACAAATCTATGGTGAATTTGTCGCTCATATCGATGCCAAAGCGGGATGCCAAATTCTCTGCTGCTTTGCCAAACGGCTTGTGGTCCGCGATCAAAAGTAGTGACCCCCCTGCCTCAACCCAGTTGCTAACGACATCGCACTCTTGTTCGCTAAAAGCATGCTGCCCCTGTCGTTGGCCAAACGCATTGGCAATGACAAGAATGTCATGTCCCACTAGCGTCTCTGGTTGAAAAATTTGCCGATTTGGTATGACCTCATAACCATCATTAGAAACGAGGTGAACAAAAGGTCTGTATAGCCCCTGAGTGCTATGAAAATTAAGATGCGCCTCATCAAAAAGTACGCGTGGAGCTTCGGCAGTGTACGCGGGATGGTTAACGTTTGGATCAAAGTTAGGGTCAGCAACCTGTTGCGCTACAGCGATAGTTGTTCTAAATATCAGCCAGCTCAGCAGCAGGGATAAAACTGCTAGCGAAGTAAAACTCCATCTCTTCACGGTCCTACGCATTGGCTCTCCTAAAATTCGTGCAGAATCAACGCCCACCATAGGCTTGACGGTAGGGCTTACCAAAATTTTCGATGAGGCGATCGACCACCTCTAGGTTCATGGGCTGTTCGCCGTTGAGGGTTGGCCCCGCAGCAACATCAGCACGATAGGCCATCAGTGCTGCTTGGTCTTGCCTAAGAAATGCAATTGTTGCATTGACATAGGCATCCCAGGCATCGGCATAGGGTTTAAAGTCTAAGGGCAGCTCACCCTGCGGAAAAAAGGACTGCTCAAAAAAGGAAATTGCTGAGTCATAGTCGTTGTCATAGGCAAGCATTTGCCCGGCGTGAAATGCCAAAATCTCACGCTCATTGCCCGTTAAGCCGGGGTTGGAATCTAGATAGCTGACAATTAACTCAGCCGCTTCGCGGTAACACTCTATGACAGCCAATGGCCGCCATCCTTGGGCAGCAGACTGATCAAAAGCATTGTAATCGAGTGAAAGATCGTGCTGCTGCTCCTCCAAGACTGTTCTACAGGCCGTCCAGGTTGAGAAAGATTCTTCAGCAAGGCTCTTTTGAGAAAGTAAACTACTGCCTATTACCAGGTAGCCAAAGATCCAAATAAACTGTCTTTTCATGGTGGTTCTCAACGCAAACTACGAGCGATCGCTGCTAACTCCTCCTGGTCCATAGCATTGGGAGTAACGACTTGAAACAGCACCTCTCCCTCACGCCACTGAATTTGACGAAAGTTGGTGTCATCAGTCCACTGCATTCCCTGTATACCTCCATCGGGTGAGATAACTTCTGCCCAGGTTCCTTCGACGTATTCACCCAAAACGCTGCCCACTCGTATTGGCTCAGTTTCTGCACTAGCGCCAATCGGGCTGCCACCAGCTAACGCTGGATCGTCATCTAAAATAGGTTCTTTTGACCACATGAGCGATATTTGGCTGTCGCTCTCGCTAGATGCAGCCAGCGTAATTGGTCCAACAATAGGAGAACCGTTAGCTGTTAGGCGCTGTTGAGTCACGATAAAGCGAGCGTTGGTCTGAGTATTTCTGTAGTTCAACGCAACAATTTCAGAGAAGGGAGAGACCACTTCCTTTAGCTCAAAGCCATCGGGAATGAAGCTGGGTTCTTTTAGCTCAATCCCACGCTCAGCTTCCATTTCAGCCACAGTTGTCGTTTCTCTAATCTCAGCCTCGACCTCAGCCTGTAGCGCCGCTAGCTCTGAGGGAGTTAATGAGCGAGGTTGAGCATTGGGTGAGTTGTCTTGCTGGCCCACTTGATCGCTTCTGGTTTGGTTAAAGACATGAATAAACTCCAGGGCTAAGCTTCGTCCTAAAGGAGTGGCGATTGTGGCAACCGCCACAACGAGCAGAGCTAGGGTAACTAGGGACTGTTGAGCAGAGCGAAACGGATTGGTCAGTCTCATAGGTCGACTTCCTCGCTTAGATGTAGAGGGCGTTGGCAGTTGAGCGATTGGCAAACTCTGTGGACCGCTGGAAGAGTTTGACGCGTGGGTGGACTGTGGTTGAGCCATAAGCAATGACTGCCGCTGCAAGAGTTCTGCTTCTAGGCTGGCAACAAAGCCGGGGTCGGGATGAATGTCTTTGCTGTGCGAAATCAAATCAGCCACCAGGTCTGATTTAGCAGACGGTAAACTCTTGGGTGCGGGCAGCGATCGCCCCTGCTGTTGTGCCGTGATCAGATTGTCTAGGGCCTCAGCCTGCTGGTTTTCGTCGTTTTCGTCATGGTAATTAGAAGTCATGGCTGCCTCCTTTGGTGGGAGATAAATGGGTTCGCAAGTCATCTAGAGCACGGCTGACCAGCATTCTAAAAGCCGCTTCACTTTTACCCATTATTTGGGCTGCCTCCGCTGTGCTAAATTCTCCAAACAGCCGCAGGGCGATCGCCTCAGCGCGATTGGGGGTAAGCCGCTCCAGCGCCTGGCTAATTTGCTGTAGATACAGCTGGCGATCGACTAAATCTTCGGCACTAACAGATGGTTGGGCAACGTAGTCTGCCATCTCCAGCGGCAGGGTAGGTCGTTTGCGGCGAAAGTGATCGGCTAATTTTCGTCTGGCAATAGACATCAACCAGGCCGCAAATTTATCCTGATTGCGATAGTTAGTCAAAGCTTCTTGAGCAGCCAGAAACGTTTGGGCAGTAAGATCTTGGGCATCATGGGTATTACCAACTCGTGCCATTTGGTAACGGTAAACAGGGGTAAGATAGCGACGGTATAGTTCTGCAAATGCAGCCGGATGGTGCTGTGCTTCCTGTACCAGTACTTCATCTGATTTTGTGTCTACTCTCTCTAGAGATGGTGTTGTAAACTCTCTATTCGAGGCTTGCCCCCTAGAAGAACTCCACTGTGGCTTTTTCATCCAGTTTTTCCCGCGCAAGTGTCGAAGGGCCTAGCGCACCCTTGTATTGATCTATCGCGTTAGCCAGCCGATCTGTAACAGGCAGTTTCGGAATTGCTAAATGTAGGTGTACAGCTTTGGCTAGTTCGTTTAGGACAGTTCGTCGATCAACCGCAAAACCGGGGCAGCGAGCTGGCGTATAGCCATCGCCAACAGACAGCGACAAAGAACGTTCTAGCCCTTGTGGTGACGGCTATAAATAAAAACTCAGCCTTGCTGCTAGGGCCGTAGGCGCAGCCAAGCCAAAGGCTCTACGGTCGATCGCCCCTTGCCTAAATTCATGCCTCAACTCAGCAATGCCGAAAAAAGCTTATGTCGCTAAACCTGACGCAGAATCTACTAAAAGTTGTTGATTACAGCGCTACCGGTGCCCTGAAACATTAGCCAGGAGAGAAAAAAGTTGCTGATAAAGATAGCCAGTAAAGCGGTCACCACGGCAGTGGTAGTCGATTGCCCCACTCCCTTAGCGCCACCGGTCGTGGTTAGCCCCCAGCTAGTGCCGATAACAGCAATTAAAATGCCAAAGAAAAACGCCTTAATCAGCGAGCTGACCAGATCCCAGATAGATAAAAAATTCTTGGCGGAATCTAGAAAGACCGAAACCGGAATGTCGTACTGATTGGTGGCAATTAGCAGCCCCCCGGTCATTCCCGTGATAAATGACAGCACGTTGAGCAACGGCAGCATGAGCGCGCAGGCGACGACCCTGGGTATGACCAGGTAATCTATGGGGTCGGTTTTGAGAATTTGCAGGGCATCAATTTGTTCGGTAACGCGCATGGTGCCGATTTCGGCCGCAAAGGCTGACCCCACTCGCCCGGCAATAATGACCGCCGTTAGCACTGGACCCAGCTCTCGGGCTAGGGTGAGGGCAAGTACGCCACCTACCGCTGTCCCGGCCCCAAACGTGAGAAATTCGCGGGTTACCTGGATTGTAAACACCATGCCCACAAAGGCAGCCGTGATCAGGGCAATCAGCAGTGACTCTGGCCCTACGGTCGCCATTTGATCTAGGGTATTGCGACGGTGTATGGGGCGAGAGATTAAATGAATAACCACTTGGCCCGACAAAAAGATCGCGGCTAGGGCCCGTTGGCCCCACAGCCTCAAATTTGAGCCACCTACCGCCTGTGTCAAAGCCTGCCCCCTATATGTATCTGTAACAGGTGTAACTGAGTAATACCGAGTTGATGATGGCTGATAGCGTGGGCCGGACCTGCTCTAACGGGACTATTCTGCAATCGTGCTGTAGCGGTGGGGAGCATGGAAAGCGCGATCGCCCCAAATCCCTACTCTTCCTGTAGGCGTCTCGCCTGCAGGGTTGCGCCTGCGAGGTTGCGTTTGCAGGTCTATAGACAAAGCGCTAAGGGAACTCTACCCAGGATTTGAGGCTTTGACAACCGTCCTACGCTTGGTTAGAGCTAATGCCCAAGCCCTGTGGGTGCCAGTGGTCATTGTCCATCAGACTCAATTATCCTGAAGGTCGGAGTTTAATTCACTTGGTCTAATCCATTTGTTTGAGTGCAGCTTATGAATGCAAAACCGCCGATGGTTCGGGGTGTTTGTGCGGGGTTAGGTCGCCTGCGTCCGGCCATAGTAGGCCTGGTAGCCCTGGTAGCCCTATGGTTATGGTGGCCTTTGGCTCCAGCCGCCGCACGGGAGCCGATTCAAACGGCTCAAACCATTCAGCCCTACTTAGACCGGGTGGCCGAGGCGGTGACCGAGTTCACTCTCGACAACGGCATGAAGTTTATTGTGCTGGAGCGACACCAGGCTCCGGTGGTGTCGTTTATGATTCACGCCAATGTGGGCGCAGTGGACGAAGCCGACGGCAAAACCGGAGTGGCTCACTACCTTGAGCACCTGGCCTTCAAGGGCACCAGCCGAATCGGCACCAAAGACTTTGCCGCCGAACAGGCGATATTTACCCAGCTTGATGCCGTATTTGACGACTTTTTAGCCGCTCAAGCCGCAGGTGACACAGCCCAAGCCGCTGAGCTGCAGACTAAGCTAGCAACCCTACAGAAGGAGGCGGCCAGCTTTGTCGAGCAAAACCAGTATGGCCAGATTGTTCAGCAGGCTGGGGGCGTGGGCCTGAACGCTACCACCTCCGCCGATGAAACTCGCTATTTCTATAGCCTGCCCGCCAACAAGCTAGAGCTGTGGATGTCGCTGGAGTCGGAGCGATTTTTAGACCCGGTGTTTCGGGAATTTTACGAAGAAAAGGACGTAATTCTCGAAGAACGCCGCATGCGGGTCGACAATTCGCCGATTGGCACCATGATTGAGCGGTTTTTAGAAGAAGCCTTTGTCAGTCATCCCTACCGTCGCCCGGTGATCGGCTACCAAGACGACCTGTTTGTCGCCACTCGCGACGATATTCAAACGTTTTACGACACCTATTACGGCCCTGCCAACCTAACCGTCGCCGTCGTAGGCGACGTTGAGCCCGCTGAGGTACAGCGGCTGGCAGCGGTCTACTTTGGCCGCTATACGGCTCGAGCGGTGCCGCCTGAGCCCACGATTGATGAGCCACCCCAGACTGCCCCCAGGGAGTTTTCCTTGGCGCTGCCCTCTGAGCCCTGGTATTTGGAGGGTTACCACCGCCCCAGCCTGAATCATCCTGATCATGTGATCTACGGCATGATTGAGAGCCTGCTGGTGGGGGGACGCACCTCCAGGCTCTATGAGACGGTGGTAGACGACGCTCAGGTGGCCCTGGACATCGGCAGCCTGAATGGGTTTCCAGGCGATCGCTACGACAATATCTTTTTGATCTATGGCCTGACCGCCCCCGGCCATACCCCTGAGGAAATTGGGTCGCTGTTTACCCAGGAGCTAGAGCGGCTGAAGCAGGAGCCCGTTAGCCCTGAGGAACTCGATCGCGTCAAAACGCAGGCCCGCGCTGGCCTACTGCAGAGCTTGAACTCCAACGGGGGAATGGCCTCACTGCTAGCCGAGTATCAAGCCAAAACCGGCGACTGGCGCAACATATTCAACAACCTCAAAACTATTGAGGCCGTTGAGGCAGCAGATATTCAGCGCGTTGCCCAGAGCCTTTTTCGCGCTGAGAGCCGCACCGTGGGCAAGCTGGTGCAAGCCCCAGCAGAGTAGCGGCTAAGCAGGCCAGGCGGGCGACAGTTGTAATCAACCGCCCGTAGTCAACCGTCAGCGTAGACAACTCGCCAAGACAGGCGCGGCCAGGACATTCACCTTTCAGACCTACGGTATTGGAACGCATAGTGATGAACGCGATCAGCTGGTTTATGGGTACCCGTCGCAGCCTACGGCGCAGAATGATGCCGCTGTTGGCCCTGGTCGGGCTGTTGGGGGTGCTGTTGCTGGCCTGGCAGCCGTCAGCTAGCGCCCTCACGCCGCGCCACTACGATGAGCTAGAGTTTTCGCCCCTGCGCGATATTGAGATTCCAGCCTACGAGCGCTACGAGTTGCCCAATGGCATGGTGGTGTACCTGCTCGAAGACCACGAGCTGCCTCTGGTTAGCGGTAGCGCGACCTTCCGTACCGGAGGCCGGTTTGAACCTGCCGACAAGGTTGGGCTAGCCAGCCTGACCGGCGAGGCCATGCGCTTGGGAGGCACCACCAACCTGGATGCCGATGCCCTCAACCAAGCCCTGGAACAGCGGGCCGCGTCGATTGAAACCAGCATTGATACCAGCGAAGGCAGCGCCAGCTTTAGCGCCCTGAGTGAGGATACCGCCGATGTCTTTGCGCTATTTGCCGATGTGGTGCAGCGGCCCGCCTTTGCGCAGGACAAGATTGATTTCCTTAAAAGTCAGTACAGCGGCAGCATTGCCCGTCGCAACGACGACCCCGACGGCATTACCAGCCGAGAGTTTCGCAAGCTGGTGTACGGGGCCAACAGCCCCTACGCCCGCACCGTGGAGTACGCTACCCTAGCCGCTTTTAACCGGCAGGATATTGAGCAGTTTTATCGGGCTTCTATTCGTCCAGAGCAGACTATTTTGGGGATTGTGGGCGATTTTGATAGCGCCCAGATGAAGCAGTGGATTGCCGACTACTTTGGCAATTGGCAGAGTACCGGAACGGCTCTAGATACGACGCTGCCGACGGTAGAGCAGGCCAGGGCCGGTGTCTTTAGCGTGGCGCAACCTCAGCTGACTCAAAGCTACATTCAGCTGGGCCACCTGGGGGGGCAGCTCAACTACCCCGACCACGCTGCTCTGGCGGTGATGAACGAGGTGCTCAATGGCTTTAGCGGGCGTTTGTTTAATGAGGTGCGATCGCGCCAGGGGTTAGCCTACTCGGTCTACGCCTTCTGGGCACCCCGCTACGACCACCCAGGGCTATTTGTGGGCGGTGGTCAGACCCGTTCTGAGGCCACTGTGCCCTTTATTCAGTCGACAATGGCCGAAATTAACCGCATTCGCACCACGTCTATTAGTGCGGACGAGCTAGCGCAGGCGCAAGACGCCGTGCTGAACAGTTTTGTGTTTAACTTTCAAAGCCCTAACCAAACCCTGGCTCGGCTGATTCGCTACGAGTACTACGACTATCCCCAAGATTTTGTGTTTCAGTTCCAGGACCAGGTGCGCGAGACAACGGTGGCTCAAATTCAGGCAGCCGCCCAGGCGCACCTGAACCCAGAGCAAATGGTGATTTTGGTAGTTGGCAACCCGGCGGATATTCAGCCCGGTCTCGATGCCCTGGCCCCCAATACCGCTGTTACGCCTATCGATATCACCATTCCTCGGCCCGGGGCGTAGGCGCGGCCCGGCCGCCTTATAGGGTTGATGGCTCAGGAGTTAACGTCAGCGCTGTCAGGGTCAGACTCGCTCGAGGAGGCTTCTTCGGCGGTGGCAAACCAGTCACCGGGCAGCATCTGGGTGGAGTCCTCGCCAGCTTCAGGATCGTCTATGTTGTCGGTGGCGATGCTATCGATCCACACTCCGTAGGGAAGCGTTCCTCTGTCGGCGGGGCTATCAGGATGGGTGTTGCCTGCGGCAGGGAGATGCGATCGCACCATCGGCTCAACCCGGCTCAAGTCGGCCAGCACCTCCTCAGCCCGCTGATAGCGATCGGTAAAGTCGTAAAGCACCAGGCGAGTCACAATATCGCCAAAATCGGGGTTGAGGTTAGGAGCCTCGTGTCGCCAAATCAACTCACCATTGACATCGCGACGCAGCGCATAGGCCGGAATGCCGGTTAACGCCTCAACGGCGGTAATACCTAAGGCGTAGAGGTCGCTGCCAAATTTGGGCAGCCCCGCCGACTGTTCGCTGGGCATATAGCCCTGGGTGCCCACTCCAATCGTGGAGGTAGAGGTAAGGTTGACCCCGGTATCGGCCAGTTTATTAGAAATAAGTTTTACGGCCCCGAAGTCGATCAGCACCAGTTGCCCGTCAGACTCCCGCCGAATAATGTTGGAGGGCTTGATATCGCGGTGAATGACACCCTGGTTGTGCACAAAGGCAACCACTGGCAGCAACCCCAGCAGCAGATCGAGCACGTAGGCCTGGGGCATGGGTCGGCGGGAGGCTAGCTCATCCTTGAGCAGGCGACCCTCGACCATTTCCTCAACTAAATAAAATGAGTTCTGGACCTCAAAGTAGGCCAAAAGTCGGGGAATTTGAGCATGGTGGCCCAGTTTTTCTAAGGTTTCGGCCTCTCCTTCAAAAAAGCGCCTGCCCAGACGGTGCGCCCTTGGATCGTTGCTGATGATGCGCAGCTGCTTCACAACGCAAACCGGCGAACCGGGCCGCTGGGTGTCTTCGGCCACGTAGGTTTCGCCAAAGCCCCCCGACCCCAGCAGGCGCACAATCCGATAGCGATTGGCCAACAGCAGGCCAATCACCTCCGCCTCCCGCAGCTTCAGCAGGTCCTGCAGGTCGTCCTGCTGACTAATAATTTCCTGCACAATGGGGGAGGTAACGTACTGCTCCAGGGTCTGGCGCAGCCGCTGCTTGCGCAACTGCTCAGTGATAATATCGGCCACAATATATGTGCTGCCCAGCACCATCAGCCCGGCTATGGGTGCCCCGGTTGGTAGCAGCACTCCGGCTCCGGTGAACGCGCCATAGCTGAGCCAAAACCAGCCACCATTGGCCGCTGCTGTCCACCCCAAACGGGCGATCGGGCGGTTAAATCGACGCAGCAGCAGCACAAATCCGGTGCCGCCAACCAGCACCAGCAGCCCCCGCAGCCACGGATTGGGGAGGCCTAAGCGCAGACTGTTGCCGCTGCGCAGGTTAGCAATATCGGTGGCTAAAATTTCGACCCCAGCCATCGCCTCGGGGTGCATCAGGGTTTCTGAAAAAGGAGCCTGGTGAAAGTCTTGCGTAAACTTAGCGGTGCCCCCAACCAGCACAATTTTGTCTTTAAAGTAGCGCCCATTGTTGAGGTATTCGGCCCAGGGGTCGGGGTCAAGGACGTACCAGAAAGGCACGTGGCTAAAACTGCGCGTTGGCCCGTAGAAGTTGATGAAGTCGCCCCGGTAAGGAGGATAGTCAACCCCAGCGGCTTCGAGGCTGGCCTCAGCAAAGGACTGGGTGTCACCGACATCGCTTTCCAAGCTGCTGACCGCGTCTATTTCGGCCAGACTGGCTTCTAAACCCTGGAGGTAGGCGCGACCGTGGCGGTGAATACGCCCATTGGGTTCAATGAAAAAGTTGATGTTGCCCGTGTGAACGGGTGTATTGAGCAGTTTGGGCAGAGGCTGGGTGGGGCGAATTAAGGCCCCCTGGCGCAGTTGGGCATCATCGACGCGAGTGGCCAGCACTACGCGATCGCCGTAGCGGGTCAGCACGTCAGCCAGGGCCTGGTCATCGGCAGGCCCGTAGCTGCTGTCAGAAAACATCAGAATATCCAGGACTACCGCTTTGGCCCCGGCCTCTAGCAATCGCTCGATCGCGATCGCATGGGCCTGGCGCTGCCACGGAGTACCCGCCAGAGGAGCCAGATGGCTGTACCGATCGGGGTCGGCACGGTAGTATTCGGCCTGCCCAAACGATTCATCGTCCATTGCCAAAATCACGATGTCATTGGGGGCAACGACGGGACCGCGAATTTCGAAAAAGAGGGTTTGCAGGCGTCGCTCCAGCAGCTGCGTCGGCAGCGAGTCGGTGGCCACGTGAGCCGCCACAAAGCTCAGCCACAGACCAGCCAGCGAGAGCTTGACCCAGTCTCGCTTAATTTGCCGCTGCACCCAGCCCTTTAACCGATAGGTGGTAGAGAGGGCAGCAGTCTTGGTTTTAGACGACGAGAGCATGGGCAGGGCGCGGCGGGGGGCAACCCTTAGCTTAATCACCAAACTGCTGCGCTGGGGAACGAGTTTACGGAATCTTAGCTACAGGGCGCGATCGCCTGTGCTAATGACTACCGCCTGCATCCGCAGCGCCCCTAAACAACTGCTGCAAGCAATAAAATTAAACTAAACGGTTTGGTAAAATGAATCAATGCGCCGTTAAAATGAAGGTATAGCGCTATACACTACTGCTTTAGTTCCTGGGGGATGCTCCAGAATGAGCGATCGCCTGAGTTAGGTAAAAGACAGCACCTCAGATTACTGCGGCGCTTAATAGTCGAGTGTTATACATGAGTCAATTGGTTAGGAAGGTATCAACGCGTGGTTCAAAGTCCATCAGTGCTCAATGACAAAGCTGTGCAAATTTTGCAGGGAGCAATGCAAGAGTTTCTGCAAAATGGCTACGCAGGCACCAGCATGGACAAAGTGGCTGCTACGGCTGGGGTCTCCAAACCCACGGTCTACAACTATTTCAAGGATAAAGAGGGGCTATTTCGAGCGCTGATTCAGTACGTGGCCGAGTCGCGCTGCCAGCAGGTGATGGGTGACGGCAACCTGGAAGGCTGCCCCGAAGTGGTGATTCGACGGTTAGTGACCAACGCCATTGAGAGCGAACTGCACGATCTAGACTACCAAAACTTTGTGCGGCTGGTGGCGGGCGAGTCGGGGCGGTTTCCGCAGCTGGCGCAGGCTTTTGTAGAATACCTGACCAAACCAGCCGCTGACCAGCTAACTGCCTACCTTAGAGGCTGTCCCGAACTCGATCTGCCCGACCCCGAAGCCACGGCGCGGATCATACTGGGAACAACCGTCTTTTTCATCATGACTCAGTGTGTGATGCACGGCGAGCACATCATGCCAATGGAGCCGCAGCGCCTGGTCGATAGCCTGGTCGATCTGGTGATGCGATCGCAGGCGGCCTAGGAGCGCTGCAAGCTCGGCATCCAGGGTGCATGGTCAATCCACAAATCTATTGGTGGGCAGTGCCCACCCTACGAGGCTTCGGGCGTCTCGATTGCCTCACCGTCGGGGCCTTCGAGCACAAACCCGGCATCGCGAATCATGGCGTAGTCGGTCTGGGCCGCTTGACCGGGGGTGGTGAGGTAGTCGCCCACAAAAATTGAGTTGGCGGCATACAGCCCCAGGGGCTGCAGCTGGCGCAGCTGCACTTCGCGCCCTCCAGCAATGCGAATTTCCTGGGCGGGCAGCAGCAGCCGATACAGGCACAAAATGCGCAGACACTGGCGCGGGTTGAGATCCTGCCTGCCCTCTAAGGGCGTGCCGGGAATTGGGATCAAAAAGTTCAGCGGTACGCTGGTCACCTCCAGCCGCCGCAGGGCCAGAGCCATATCAATAATGTCGTCGTCAGCTTCGCCCAGGCCAAAGATGCCGCCCGAGCAGGTGGTCATTCCAGCAGACTGTACAGCCTCAATCGTGGCTATGCGATCGCCGAAGGTGTGAGTAGTGCAGATCTCGCTGTAGTTGCTTTCGCCCGTGTTGAGGTTGTGGTTGACCCGGTCTACCCCCGCCGCCGCCAGCTGCTGGGTTTGGGCTTCGTCGAGCAGGCCCAGGCAGGCGCAGATTTTCATGGGGTAGCGGGCTTTGACCTGGCGCACCGCATCGAGCACCTCACCAAAGACGCGATCGGAGGGCGATCGCCCCGAAATCACCATGCAAAAGGTGCCCGCTTTGAGGCTATTGGCCCGTTCGGCTGCCGCCAGAATTTTCTCCTGGGCCATGAAGGGGTACTTTTCAATCTCGGCCGTAGAAATCTTCGACTGCGAGCAGTAGTGGCAGTCTTCGGGGCAAAGCCCACTCTGGGCATTGAGCAAAAAGTGCAGCCGCACTCGGTTGCCCCAGTAGTGCCGCCGCACCCGGTAGGCCGCCGCTAGCTGATCGAGCAGTTCGGTATCGGGGGCCGCCAGCACAGCCTGGGCCTGCGATCGGCTGAGCACCTCACCCGCCAAAGCCTGATCTGCCAAAGCTTGCCAATCGACACGGGATAGAGCAATAGGAGTGGCAGTCATAGCGGTGAGGTAGGTTCAAGGTGATCAAGGTTTCTATTGTCTCAGATTAGCTCCCTCTGGAGGCTTGATTCTCAAGGCTCAATCAGTTCTCGCTAGATAGGAAGCAGGGGCGATGGCACCAAAGGGCCGAGCTTTGACTATCGCAACAGATCGCCTGCCCATTCAGTAAGGATTGACAAGCGACTTGAGTGGCTTGGGACTGCCGATAGTGGCGTTACAGCGGGTGGAGACAATAAAGCCGCACATCTGATGTCACAGTGGCTTAACCCGTCATTTTCTGACTTGATCAGGGCCAGTTGATTCGAGACGATCTGGCCTAACTGTCTTCTAGCACCCGCACATCAACGGCGCTGGTGTTGAAGTTGTAAAGGTCACCGTCTAGCTCAATCTGGGTGCCCACTTTGACTTTGCTGTTGCCGAATACCGGCCCAGTGCTGGTGATTTGAGCATCGTCCTCAAGGGTAATCAGCATGTCGAGGGTGTAGTTAAGCTCCGGGCGCGGGTCGGGTAGGGCTACTACAGTGCCATCGGGCTGGGGCACCGCCGTACTGCGGGGCAGCAGGCGCGCATCTTTAATTTTGACCTGGCCGTAGGGCTGGTTGCGAATAATGATGTTGGTGTTTTCTGAATTTTTGATGGTTTCAAACAGACGTTCTGGGTCAGAGGAAGTCAGCCCTCGCACCATGACGTCTACTTCAACCGGCTTGGTGGTCGCCCCTACCTGCGCCACCGAGCCTGAGGTGCCGGGGTACAGAAAAATGCCAAACAGCACCATCAAAATAATTAGCGCCGCCGCCACATCTAGGATGCTGACTTTGCCGAATAGGCGACCTTTAGCGTCAAGTAGGGTCATAGCTGGGGTGCCCTCAATCGAGGGAAGGGATGAGTGGGTTTAGAACTGCGCAATGATCGATACCATTGAAGCACAGGCAGACTCCTTTGCGGCATCTGCAAGCGATCGCCTCAGGGCGAGAGCGCAAGAGCTGGGTAAAATCCCTACTGGGCAACGGGGCCAAATTTATTATTGGCCACTGACTGTGGCGGCTATAGGTCGGGCAGGGCAAGATGGAAATAGTCATGACCCTCAGCAGCACGCGAGGCGCTTCTATGCTTTCTCCTCTCACCACCTACATAAAGAAAAATTCTTTCCTGCGCCGTGGTCTGTACGGCCTGATGGCGACCCTGATGGCGATCACCATTGGCCTGGCAACGCCTACCCCCTCCCATGCTGGCCTGTTTGACCTCATCTTTCAGGGCATTCGCTATGTTCAGCTGGGCAACATGTCTGAGCAGGATGAAGTTAACCTGGGCACCCAGATTGACCGTCAGCTCAAGGCCCAGGGGGTGCGAATTTATAATCGCAACTCAAACATTAATGCGTATATCAATGAAATTGGCCAGCGCCTAGCCACCAGCAGCGATCGCCCCAACCTGCCCTATACCTTTCAGGTGGTGGACGATGACGGTGTCAACGCCTTTGCCACTACCGGCGGCTTTGTCTACATTCAAACGGGGCTAATTAGGGCCGCCACCAACGAGGCCGAACTGGCTGGAGTAATATCCCACGAAATTGGCCACATTACGGGTCGCCACGCCATCAACCGCATGCGGCAGCAGGCGCTGGCCAGCGGCGTGGCCGGTGCCCTAGAGGTGCGCCAAGATGCCTTGGTCGGTCTGGGTGTACAGCTTGCCCTCGAACTGCCCAACTACCGGGAAGCCGAGTACGACGCCGACCGCCGGGGGTTTAACAACATGGGCCGGGCAGGCTACGACACTACGGGCTTTATCAGCTTTATGCAAAAGCTTGAGGGGGGCAGAACCGCTGAGTTTCTCAGCACCCACCCTAACCCCGGCAACCGGGTGAGTAACCTGCAAAGCATGAACAGCGCTGGCACCTACGCCAACAATGGTGTCGGTACCGATGCCAACGCCTACAAGAACCGGATTAGAGGTCTATAGCGGCTTCGGCAGACTCTGTCGGCAGACCCTCAACCCCCAAAACCCCAGGTCTGGATCGAGGTTAATCCACCGATCTAGTTCTGGGGTCTGTTTTGTTATAGCCGCATAGATAGCTGCACCATCACCCCCGGTCAGCACAACAGCCCCGGTGGGCCAATCGGTTCGCCAAGCGGTAATAAAGTCGCGTATGCCCGCTAGCTGAGTATGCAGAATGCCGCTGGCGATCGCCTCGGCGGTATCGGTGGCCCAGCGCTGGGGCCACTGATCTAGGTCTAGCTCAAGATTCGGCAGCTGATCGGTGTGGGCGTGCAGGGCACGCAGCTGCGATCGCAGGCCCAGCAAAATTGCGCCACCAATCAGGCGCTGATCTACGCCAGCGGTAAAGGTTAGGGCCGTGCCGCAGTCAACCACCAGCACCGGCCAGCCCCAAACATCCCCCGCTCCCACCAAAGCCAGGGCGCGATCGACCCCCAGCGTAGGGTAGGTATTGTGCAGCGGTACCTCATCCAGGGTGACCCGACGCAGCGCCGAATAGTCGGCTAGCCAAGGGAGCGGAGCCTTCACCACCGAAGCCAGCCATAGCTCAGGAAAATCTGGCCAGGGAGTAGCCCAGGCCTGGAGCGCGGTCGGCAGCACAATTAAAGGATCGATCGACGGCCACGCGCTAGGGGCGAAGTGTTGCCGCCGTAAGCTTTGCACCTGAGACTCAGACAAAGGAGCCGTGTGCCAGCTCCCCAACCAGCGATCGCCCTGGGGGATTAGTCCTGCACTATCGCCTGCAAAAGCGCCCCAATGCCAGCGGCTGTTGCCTATCATTAACGCCAGCCATAGCGCTTGATGACCCAAATTCATGAACGTATTTCTGAGTTGAGAGGGAGGAGAACGTTTAATCGAATTTTAGGCAGAGTCTTTTGGGATCAGTGCTTTCTGTGGGTTAAAACCTTGGTGGAGATGGAGCGATCGCAAATAAACCTTTAAACAACTGAAGAGTGACCATCATGGCCACTCTCCGTTAAGTCTTTTACGGTGTATATGCCAGACAAAACCAGGATTGCCGTGGCTGGAATAGGTTGCTTAACCGAGTTAAACACCTCTCGAAAGAACAAGGAATTCAGCAGAATGGGCGAACTCTCTAAACTACAGTTACTTTTCACAACCCGTTGTCTGACCGACAGTTAGGATAGGAAAGGTCAAAAATGACCGCCTCTAGGAGGGTTGTTGGAAAGCGATTTTTGGGTTTGTTGTTAACTAGAGCACCAGCTCATTAGGTTGGTAGAACCGAGTTAGGCTGGCGAGTTATTCAGTTGTTTTCGATGTATTTAAACTATCACAGCCAGGGGGTGGTAGGAGGGCCGTTGACCTATTGTTACCCGCTGTTACAGGGATTAGCAATGCTAACAACATTCCCTACACAAAATAGTCAACCGGATCCTTTAAGAACTCATTTAAGCTAAGTTGAGCGGGTCTACATCAATGGTGAGGCTCACTGATGTTGAGCAATACGGCTTCAGGTCTTGCAAATTCGGCAGAGGATGCTCCAGCGGTCCCTTAACCAAAAGGTGCCAGCGATACCGACGCGCCACTCGCGGTATGGGGGCGGGTGCCGGGCCAAGCATCTGGTAGGGTGAGTCTTGGAGGCGCTGGGCCAATTGCCGGGCCAGGGCTTCAGCCGTTTCTTGTACCGCCTGGGGGTCGGTGCTGCTCAGCCGCAGCAAAATCATTTGCCCCGCCGGGGGATACTGCAACACCTGCCGCTGTGCCCATTCGGTTGCGATAAACCCTTCATAGGCGTGCCGAGTTACCGCTTCTACGACCGGGTGGTCGGGGGTGTAGGTCTGCAAAATAACCTGGCCCGGTTGGGTGCCCCGCCCCGCTCGACCTGCTACCTGAATCAGCATTTGCAGGGCTCGCTCGCTGGCCCAATAATCATTCATATATAAGAGTCCATCGGCGGCAATAATGCCGACCAGTGTGACCTGGGGTAAATCGATACCTTTGGTCAGCATTTGGGTGCCCACCAGCAGGTCGGCCTCGCCTTCGGCAAAGCGAGTTAGCAGGGCGCGGTGAGCCCCTTTAGTACGAGTGGTATCGCTGTCGAAGCGAATGCAGCTCAGCTCTGGAAAGGTTTCGGCCAGGGCGTTGACCACCCGCTGGGTGCCGCTGCCAAAATGCTTCAGGTAGGGCGAACTACAGGCTGGGCAGTGCTTGGGGTGGCCCTGGCTAAAACCGCAGTAGTGGCAGCGCAGCGTCATGGCGCTGTTAGCCCCAGGCTGATGGTATGACAGCGACACATCGCAGTGGGGGCACATCATCACGTGGCCGCAGCTGCGACACGACACAAAACTGCTGTGCCCCCGGCGATGGATGAACAGCAATCCCTGGTTGCCCTCAGCTTTCATGGTGGTCAGGGCCGTTTGCAGCGATCGGCTGAGAATGCTGCGGTTGCCCTCCTGCAGTTCGTCGCGCATATCGACGACGTTTACCGTCGGCAGCGGCTGGGCCTGCACCCGTTCGGGCAGCGAGAGGTAAGTCCAGGGGAGGGTGGAGGGAGTGGGCGGGTGGGCGGGTGAATGGGTGGATGAGGGAGGAGTCGAATGGTCTGAGGTTGGGGAACTTAGAGGGCTTCGGGAAGTTGTGGCGAGGGAATGTTCGACTCGGTGAGGGGAAACGGCGGGCGGTGCTGAGTTAATGGTGGGCAGTGCCCACTCTATTGGGGTTTCCCTCTGGCTGCCGCCTAGGCCCTGGCACTGCACCCAGGTGTCTAGCGATGGCGTAGCTGAGCCCAACACTAGCGGGCAATTTTCTAATTCAGCTCGCCAGCGGGCCACGGTGCGGGCGTGGTAGCAGGGGGGTACGTCTTGCTTGTAGCTGCTGTCGTGTTCTTCGTCGAGAATAATCAGCCCCAGGTTGGGCAGGGGCATAAAGATGGCGGAACGAGTGCCCACAATGACCAATGGTTTGGAGGGGCGCAGGCTCTGCCGCCAGGTGTCGTAGCGTTCGCCATCGGCTAGGCCGCTGTGGTAGACCAAAACTTGCGCCCCAAAGCGGCGGCGAAAGCGATCGGTGAGCTGGGGAGTGAGGCCAATTTCGGGCACCAGCACCAGGGCTGACTGCCCAGCGGCGAGGCGAGGGGCGATCGCCTGCAAATACACCTCCGTTTTGCCCGACCCGGTGACCCCGTGCAGCAAAAACTGCCCTCCCTGCTGACACTTATTAATAGGATCGAGGGCCTGACTTTGGAGAGGGGTGAGCGGCTTGGGCTGGTCGGGCGTGAGCGCTGGCCCGGCTTCGGCCCGCAGCTGCTCGCGCGGCTCAATTACCAGACAGCCCGCCTGAGCCAAACGTTTGAGGGTGGGGCTGGTGGTTTGGCACAGCTGCAGAGCGTCGCTGAGCCACAGATCGCCGCCCTGACGGCGCAGGGTAGCCACAATATCTTGCTGCCTAGGAGTTAACTCGGAGGGTAGGGTGTCGCCACACACCAGGGTTACGGCCTGGCGCTGTTTGGCCTGGGGGGGTTGGGGTGGGGCCAGATACGACTCGGCCCAGCCTAGCTGAATCAGCTGCTGCATGGCCCGATAGCTGTGGCCGCGCCGCTGCAGGTAGGGCCAGGTATAGTCGCCGGTGGGCGATCGCTGCAGATCATCTAATAGATCTTTCAGCCCTGATGCTAAGGGATTAGGCAGGGGATTGGCGGGGCGATCGCGTCTTAACCGCAATCTTCGCTGCGACTTGGCCAGCAGCCCCGGCGGCAGCGCCGTCTTGAGCACCTGCATGAGCGGCACCTGGTAGTGGTGGGCCACCCGCTGCAGCAGTGCCCAGTAGGCGGGGGCAAAAAACCGCCGTTCGACTACGCCTTCCACTGGTCGAATTCGAGCGGGCACCAGGTTGGCAGGCGGGGTGGTGGACAGGGAAAGCGCGATCGCCCCAATGCTTTGGTGGCGAAAGGGCACCGTTAAAATGTCGCCCACCTGCACCGCCAGGTGAGGAGGCACCACATAGGTATACTCTGCGGGCTGGCCACCATAGTCCACCAAAACATTGACCCACTGCGGCTGGGTACTGCTCTCACCAAGGCCCACGCTTGTTACACCACCTATGTCACCTCTGCCAGTGTAAGAGCCAGAGTAGGTAGTTGATGGTTTGATACTCCAAAACGCACAGGTTTTCCACAGGGTATTTCCTGTGGAAAAGTTTTCCACCCTGTGGAAAACCTGGCCTCAGGGCCTAATCCAAAAAGTAGTAGAGAGCTTTCCCGTCGCCAACAGTAACCTGTCCCTGCCGAAGGTCGTAAGCCATTATTCCTAGGCTGCGATCAATGCCTAGGCAAAGTATCTGAGGATAGCAAAAATCCGTTAAGGTTTTCCCTATATTTTTAGTTCGTTTTTTGATTTGACTGCTACACTACGCAAGTTGCCAAAGAAATGTTACATTGCCTTGGAATTCACAAAAATATCCGTATTGTGGACTCACAAAATAAGTCCAAGATCCAATTTCGGGATCAAGCGTTTTGTAAGGGGTTGCCCTGCCGATGGCAACCCAAATATACATGCCCAAATCTGCATGCTTCGACCTGTAGGTATACAGTTCTCCTTACCCCATGACTACTACATATAACTCTGACAGAGACAGTTCTATTGCTTGGCCCGACGAATCTATAGATGGGTTCGACACCGACCTGAATCGGATGGCTGAAAAAGTCTCCGCTGCGGATAGCCAACTCGCCCCTGACCTCACTGCCTGGGACGAAGATCGGGAGGTGCTGGCTAAGTTTTCTCAGTCAGAGGCGATGTCGGAAATGGGGCTGTCGGGCTACAGCAAGACCCTCACTGACGATGCCGTTGGTGCCTTCTTTAAAGAGATGGCTCGCTATCCATTGCTCAAACCAAGCGAAGAAATTGAGCTAGCCCGACAGGTACGATTCCTATCTAGGGTTGAGTCTGCCAGTGAAAAACTCCAGAAGGAGTTAGGGCGCAAACCCAATCGACAGGAACTAGTAGAGAGATTAAAGCTCAGCGAAGCAGAGTTTACCCAAAAGCTCCACGAGGGTAGAACGGCTAAGCGCAGAATGATTCGCTCCAATTTACGGCTCGTGGTGTCGATCGCAAAGCGTTATCTAAATCGTGGGGTGCCTTTTCTAGATCTAATTCAGGAGGGGGCGCTGGGTCTGAACCGCGCCACCGAAAAATTTGATCCCGACAAGGGCTATAAATTTTCGACCTACGCCTACTGGTGGATTCGCCAAGGCATTACCCGCACCATCGCCAACGATGCCCGCACGATTCGCCTGCCGATCCACATTGTGGAAAAGCTCAACAAGCTCAAAAAAGCTCACCGCGATCTGCGCCGCGATTTGCAGCGCAACCCCAGTGAGCAAGAGCTAGCCGATGCCCTAGATGTAACGGTTGATCAGCTCAGAAGTTTGCAGCAGGTGCGCAGGCGATCGCTTTCCTTAAACCACCGCGTCGGCAAAGGCGAAGACACCGAGCTGATGGAGCTGCTCGAAGACAGCAGCACCCAAACGCCGGAGTCTAAAATTAGCGAAAACATGATGCGCCAGGAAATCACCAGCGTGCTGGGCGAGGTGCTTACCGAGCGCGAAAAAGACATTATTACCCTGCGCTACGGCCTGGCCACAGGCGAAACCCACACCCTCGAAGAGGTGGGCGGCATTTTTAACCTCTCGCGGGAGCGGGTGCGTCAGATTCAAACCAAAGCTATGCGCAAGCTGCGGCGGCCCCAGGTAGCGGCTCGGCTTAAAGGCTGGCTCAAGTAGGGGCAAACGGTTGTTTGCCCTTTGCCCTCTGCCCTTTGCCCTCTAGTCAATCAGTTTTTCCCCACTAAGTTTCTCTCCAGAATCCCCCCTGCCCCCCTTAATCAAGGGGGGTTTTAGTTGGTGCGTTTGCAGCAGGTAATGGGGGATCAATGCACAAGCGAGCAATTCGCTACCCAAAGCGCCCCTAAGTCATGGATGCCATTCACCTCACCAACATTCGCGCCTACGGCTACACAGGGGCGCTGCCCGAAGAGAACGTGCTGGGCCAGTGGTTTCAGGTCGATATCATTCTGTACCTGGATCTAGCAGAGGCTACCCAGAGCGATCGCCTCGCCGACACCCATGACTACCGCACCGTGATCAGCGGCACCCAGCAGCTTATTCGCGAAGCCAAGTTTGCGCTGATTGAGCGGCTGGGGGGCGCGATCGCTACCCTAGCGCTTGACTCTGATTCGCGTTTGCAGCGAGTGACGGTCAAAGTTACCAAGCTCACCCCGCCCATCCCCGACTACACTGGCCAGGTGGCGGTAGAAATCACCCGCGATAGAATTTAGTAGGGGCAAACGGTCGTTTGCCTGGGCTGTAGGGTGATTTAATCCTGCTGGCGGCAAAGCATTTGGTGGGCAGTGCCCACCCTACGGTGGTCTATGACTTCTATAAGCAACTCGCGTCAGCAGCTTAGGGCTGAGATTGAGCGCATGCCCGACTGGCTGCGTCGCCCTATCGGCAACGCCAGCGAGATTTCGGCGGTGCAGCGCATTGTCAAAGAGCGGCAGATACACACCATTTGCGAAGAGGGCCGCTGCCCTAACCGGGGCGAATGCTACGCCAACCGCACCGCCACCTTTTTGCTGATGGGGTCGGTGTGCACCCGCGCCTGCGCCTTTTGCCAGGTTGAGAAGGGTCATGCGCCGATGACCCTCGACCCCCACGAGCCCGAGAAAGTGGCTGAGTCGGTGCGGCTACTGGGCCTGCGCTACGTGGTGCTAACGTCGGTGGCGCGGGACGATTTACCTGACCACGGTGCCAGCTGGTTCGTTCGAGTGATGGACACAATTCGAGTCAGCAGTCCCGATACTGAAATAGAACTGCTGACTCCCGACTTCTGGGGCGGGCCGACCCGCGACGCTGGACAAGCCGATCGCGTTCAAACCGTAGTGGCAGCCAAACCCGCCTGCTACAATCACAACCTTGAAACCGTGCGACGGCTGCAAGACCCCGTGCGGCGCGGTGCCAAGTACGATCGCTCCCTCCGCGTTCTATCACTAGTCAAAGCGTTCGACCCTACCATCCCGACTAAGTCGGGGCTGATGGTGGGGCATGGCGAAACTGAGACCGAGCTAATCGAGGCGATGAAAGATCTGCGGGCGGTGGGGTGCGATCGCATTACGCTCGGCCAGTATATGCGCCCCTCGCTTGACCACCGCCCGGTCGATCGCTACTGGACACCAGAAGAATTTGATCGGCTGGGCCAGATCGCTCATGAACTCGGCTTTGGGCACGTGCGCTCTGGCCCACTAGTACGCAGCTCGTACCACGCCGGAGAAGCACCGTGAACCAGCCGACCTGGCGGCTGATTCCCCCATTAGAAGCACCCGGTGCGGTGCAGATGGCGATCGACACCTGGCTGCTCCACGAGCATCAGCACCATGGCCATCCCCCTGCTCTGCGGTTCTACACCTGGAATCCGGCGGCAATTTCTTTGGGGGCAAGCCAGCGGCGGCAGGTGCCTGAGCACTGGCGAAACCTGAGCTGGCAGGGGCGATCGGTGGATCTGGTGCAGCGACCAACCGGCGGGCGCGGGGTGCTCCACCAGGGCGATTTAACCTATGGCTTAGTGACTTCACACACTGTCGGCAGCCGCAACCAGACCTATCGATTTCTGTGCAAATTCTTAATTGAGGGTTGGGCAAACCTGGGTGTATCTCTAAAATTTGGGCAGCCCAGTCGAGACTACAGCCGTTCGCACAACTGCTTTGCCCTGGCCACCAATGCCGACTTGGTCGACGCCCAAGGCCACAAGGTAATTGGCAGCGCCCAGCTACGGCGCGGTTGCCACCTGCTCCAACACGGATCGATAGGGTTGATGACCAATGCTGAGCTGTGGCAACAGGTGTTTCAAACTCCGGCACCGCCAGCAAACCAGGCCCAGTTGGCTATGCACCAGGAGTTAACAATATCCCAAATCATTGAGTCGCTGACCCAGGCCGCAGAAAACTGCTTCGATTGCCAGCTCATTCCCCAACCCCTAACCGAACCAGAGTGGACAGAGATCTACGCCCTGGCGCAAAAAAATGGCCCGGAGTGCCAGGGCACCGGGCCATCTGCCGTATCGTCTCGAAGCTAGCTCATGGCTGCTGAGCCGCGATCGTAGCCGGAGAAATCGTGGGGCATTTTGCCCTGAATGTGGCTCTCGTAGTGGGCCGCGTCTTCTACAGGGATGCCGACTTCAGCCGCTAAGCGTACCATCATGCCCTGTTCGCGCCGACGGCTGCGCTGGTGACGGCGAATAAACAGGTTGCGGGCCAGGTCAGACAGATTAACGGGCGCAGGTGCAGGTTCCACCTCAGAGGTAACGAGGCTAGCGGCAACAGCCGGAAGCTCTGCCGCGATTACCACGGGGGCAATTGCCGCCACCGGAGCCGCAATACCCGTGCGATGGGGCACACCCCGCCAGGTCAAATCAGCAGCAGGCTGAGCGGGCAGTTCGGCCAAAGCCTCAAAAGCAACTGGAGCACCCCGATAGTTTCCAGTGTCAATGGTTTCGCCCATTTTGGGTGCAGGATTGGATGGAGCGTCGTAGCTATTGCCGCGATAGGTGAGTTTCATAGTGTCGCCTCCTAGAAGCGATGCGTAGTGAGGCGCGTTCCTTCGGGAGTGTCCCTACTTCCGTCTCTCTGCCAGGGTGCCTGAGGGGCTTGCACCTAAGAAAAGGTAGAGAGATGAACGGTTTACTTTATATCTGTATAGTACGCTACGTTTTTGCAGGAATATCAGCCTTTGACAATTCTATACAGAGGGTAAAATCCAGCAACAACCCATGAAAGTTGTTCATGTCAGCTATAACCGAAAGCTTTTGTAATTCTTGCTACAGAAATATATTCTGTTGTTGTGGGTGAAAAGCCCCTCAACACAACAGGAGATCTACACATTATGAATTCCAGCTATTGGCCAATCCACAGTTTTAGCCATACATCCGGCTTAGTTGCCCAGCTCGGAGCTCTCTGGAACACTATGCTGACCCGCCTAGACGCCACCACAGAACCTCGGGTTTGGAAAGCTACCGACAGCTCCGGCAAAACCCTGTGGAACGCCTACGACCCCATTACTCGGCTTGCCATTGACCACGCCTCGGCTGACGAACTGCGCACCTGGCTCGAAGAGCTGCACTATCGCAACTAGGGATCTGGGGTTTAAGGTGTGAGGTATAAGGTTCACGATGGAGCCTTGTATCCTAAACCCTGTACCCTCAACCTTTCCCCCCTACAACTGCACATTTATTTAATGGGCAAATATTAGGTCACTCACTATAGTCATAGCAACGTTGCGCTCCCCCTTGGGGGGATTGGTAATTGGGCCAATCGGCCAGCCGTTTCGCTACAGTTTCGCTTTAACGGGCTTGCTATGACATCGGTATTAATTCAGAGTGGTCGCATTGTCACTGCCGTAGATGACTACGTGGGTGACATTCTGATTCAAGATGGCTGCATTGAGGCCATTGGCCGCCAGCTTACGGTAGACAATGCTGAGCGCCACGATGCGACCGGGCTGCTCGTGTTGCCCGGTGGCATTGACGCCCATGTGCACATGGAAACCCCCATGGGCAACGATGTTTACACCTGCGATACGTTTGAGACCGGCACCCGCTCGGCAGCCTTTGG
Organism: Nodosilinea sp. LEGE 06152; assembly: GCF_015207525.1. Lineage (GTDB taxonomy): Bacteria > Cyanobacteriota > Cyanobacteriia > Phormidesmidales > Phormidesmidaceae > Nodosilinea. The sequence goes on along the minus strand of NZ_JADEWR010000018.1, from coordinate 103,415 downwards.
CGGCACCACCACCATCATCGACTTTGCCCAACAGTTCCACAACGACAGCCCCAAGGCGGCGTTGGATAGACGCTTGGCAGCAGCAGAGCCGCAGTGCTGCATAGACTACGCCTTTCACGTTATTTTGACCGACATCAACCCTAGTTCTTTGGCAGAACTACCCGATCTAATCAACAACGACGGGGTATCTAGCTTTAAGCTCTACATGGCCTACCCCGGCGTGCTAATGGTGGACGATGCGGCTATTTTTAAAACGATGCGGCGCACGGGCGACCACGGCGGCATGGTTAACCTCCACGCCGAAAACGGAGTCGTCATTCAGGCGCTGATTGAAGAGGCACTAGAGCAGGGCAACACTTCGCCCAAATACCATCAGCTCACCCGCCCTAGCCTAATGGAAGGGGAAGCGGCCCACCGGGTGATTCGGATTGCGGAGCTGGCGGAGGTGCCGGTGTACATTGTGCACCTGTCGGCTAAAGAGGCATTGGAGGCGGTAGTGGAGGCGCGCGATCGCGGTATTCACGCCTTTGCCGAAACCTGCCCCCACTACCTATTTCTCGACGAATCCGAGTACGATGCCCCTGGCTTTGAAGCCGCCAAGTACGTCATGACTCCGCCCTTGAGGAATCACGACTGTCAGCACGCCCTGTGGCGTGGGCTCCAGTTCGACGATTTGCAACTGGTGGCCACCGATCACTGCCCCTTCTGCATGAATGAGAACCCCCTGGGCATTCTCAAGTCGAAGCAATTTGGCCGCGACAACTTTAACCGCATCCCCAACGGTGCCCCTGGGGTGGAGCTGCGCCTCACGCTGCTCTACGACGGCGGGGTAAGGGCGGGGCGCATCAACCTCAATCGCTTTGTGCAGCTCACCGCCACGGCTCCGGCGAAAATGTTTGGCCTGTTTCCCCGCAAGGGCACGATCGCCGTCGGCAGCGACGCCGACCTGGTGCTGTTTGACCCCAATGAAACCCATACTCTCAGCGCCAGCACCCACCACTCGCTGGTAGATTACTCGCTGTTTGAAGGGCGCGAGGTGACGGGCAGGGTGAAGAAGGTGTTTTTGCGCGGCCAGTGCATTGTCGATGGGGATGAATGGCTGGGGGGCGCTGGCATGGGCGAATATCTGCCACGCCGTGCCTCTGGACGGGTGCTGTAACAGCTTGGCGATCGGGTTTTCTCCCTTCGGGAGACACTTCGTGAACGACTGCGCTCAACCCTCGACCCCGCAGGTTGAGCGCAGTCGAAACCGGAACCCACACTTAACTTTTTGGCCACTCGCCATTCGGCCACTCTTCCTGAGTTCTCATAGGCTGAGTGGAACGAAGTGTTCGCACAGCGTCTCCCGAGGAGAAAACCCAACGGCGGTAAGCTTTGTTGGGTTCTGCTAGCGCGCCACCTAACCTAGAATCTTGTTTACCCAATCGCAGGAGCGATTCAACTAGCTTACTAACGACCCTTCCAGTTGCACCTGTTATGAGAATCATGGAAATTGCCGTTAAACCTTGTACTCATACCTTGCTACAAAATAGGGACCAACTTGGCGATCGCTATGATGCCGGAACCCAAAGCTTTCATAAACCCTTCTCAAACGCAAACGATCTGCCGCACAGTCTAGACGCAGGAAGCGCTTGCCTAAATCTCGGCTCTGTTTGACAGCCCACTTCATTAGCCCTATTGAAACATTGCCACCCGCAAAGCACCGTCGCACTGCCAGCCGATGAATGAATGCTGAATCGTCTTGAGAAATGTCTGACCAAAACATTGGGTCTTCAAGCTGAAACTTAACAACTCCAGCAGGGCCGTCCTCGACAAAAGCCATGTAGAATAAGCCTGCTTCAACATCTTGGCGAATTGCTTCTGGGGAAACTTCTTCCTTCTCCCATAGCGCCATGTTCTGCTGTTTAAGCCATGCAGCAGCTTCGTCTAAAATATCTGAAACCACTAACAGGTCATTTAGAGTCGCTTGACGTACTGAAATAGATAGCATCTGCATGACATCGGCTTAAAACACCAACACGTAACTTCTCAACAGCGCCCCACTGATAACTTAAAGCAGCCTAGCGTTCGCAATCACCGGACGCAGACAACTCTTACAACAAACCGACTATACTGAAACGTTCCGGTGCAGCGCGGTTGTTAGACGAATTGGCGAGACAGCTAATTCTTAATTTGTTCGATGCCTTGAATTGCAAGAGCAGTAATAAACCTACTTGAACGCCGAAATTTTGTGAATGAAGGTGTATCTCTTCAACTCACTCATCTAGCAAGTACGAGCCAAGCAGCATGAATGCCAAACCTGTCGCGAACCACAATGAAAAACCTCTCCCTCGGTTTCTGAGCAGTGCGGCGACTGCAACTCCAATTGCAACAGTAACTAAAGCAAGCATAGTAATCACCAACCCGTTGAACAGGAGAAGGTGATCCAGATAGTTTATCCGCCGGCCCAGTTGGATAGAGACGATCGCTAACAACAAGCTACAGGCTGTAAGACTGAGGGAAAGAGTTTGGGGTAACAAACGCTGGATCATATTTTCCTTTAAGATAGTTTTGTAGTGCGAGGAGCTGCTCCTTCCATCAAAACCTCTGTTTTTACGATTCGTCAATATAGTATCAAGCTGTAGCGATAATCACCTGTACGACCAGCAAGACCGCAATCGACGAAACGTACTCCTGCTGGTCGTGCAGAATATCTAGACTATGCTGCTAAATGTTGTGCATCCGGCGATTGGTAACTGCAGCGATCGGGCACGGGGGAGTACCTGCGACCCATTGGAGCGGGTGCTATAGGAGATTGGCGATCGGGTTTCGACTGCGCTCAACTCTCGACCATGCAGGCTGAGCGACAGGTTTCGACTCCGCTCAACCCTCGACCCCGCAGGTTGAGCGGAGTCGAAACCGAAACCCACACTTAACTATTGGGCCACTCACTACCTGGCCACTCTTCTTGAGCTTCGTCTTTGGTGTTGGTGTTGCGATCGGGGGTTTGGCGCTCAAAGGTCATGTGAATGTTGCGGCTCTGCTCCCCGTCGGCAGCCACCGCCATAATCGGGTAGTCAATATTGCCATCCTGGAAAGACATCTGGAAGCGGAAGGTGCCGTCTTCACTTAGCTGGATCGGCGCGCCCCCAACCGTTACGGTGGCATCGGGTTCGGTCGCGCCGTAGACAATCAGCTCAGCATCAGCCACCAGCCAAAACTTGCGGGGCCGAATCGGCGGCATTGAGGCTGAGAAGCCTGCCCCAGACATGGTGAGCCCCGCAATGCCCGACATGGTTAACCCAGAGATACCCGACATGCTGAGGCCAGGGAACTCGGCCATCTGACCAGGGAAGCCCGACAGGGTAAAGCCCGATACCTCAGACATGGTGACGGGCACCATCGCCGCCGCCCCCAGACCTGCCCCTGAGGCCAACACATAGGAACTCATCGGCGGTGCCATCGACCCAGCCACATGCTGCATAGAACCAAACAGCGAACCGTCAACCCGCAGGGCTTCGCCAGGGTGGGCCAGGGCGTAGAGTTGCTCATGCAGCCTGGTATCGGCTCCCGGAATGCGTGGGTCAACCAGGGTCATGATGGTTTTGCCGCGCAAATTTTCCTCCCAGGTGACGGTGAGGAAGTGCTCTTCTGTCCAGTCGGAGGGATAGACGGGGGGAATGCGAACGGTGTTGGAACGGGCCAGCACCAGCCAGCGGCCGTCGCCCGCCAGGTAGCCAATCTCGACCTGGTAGTCGCGATCGCTGACCGGAATCTGCATGTACCATTCCCGCGCCATTTCATCACAGCCAAACTGCTGCAAACTATGGGGGGCCTGGTGGTCGAGGTTAATGCCGGTGACATCGTACAGGCGCAGGGCCAGGTGTTCACCCCCCTGGTAGCGCAGGTCTTCTTTGTGGGTGTGGGGCGTATCCCAGTAGGCATAGGCCCACTGCGGGTCGCGGGGCATGAGCACAATGCGGCTCTCGCCGTAGCCATCGGGTAACGGCGGCAGACCGTCATCAATGGTAGAGAGATCGAGGTCGCGATCGGTAGGGCGGCCTACCACGTTAAACTTGCTGGCTTCGATCGCCGACTGGTCTTCGGTACTGGCCAAAGAAGCCACCGCCCCTGCCGCCAGCCCTGCCACCCCCATCACAACAGGAGCAGCCGGGGGAACCACTGGCTGAGGCGCAGGCGGTTCTACCACGGGTTCAACGGGCGGCGGCAACTCGTCGACAGCAACAACCTCTGGCTCCGGAGAAAGCACTACCGGTTCGGGCGCGGGCGGTTCGGGTACTACGGGTTCGGGTGCTGGCGCAGGCACTATGGGATCGGGTACAGGCGGTTCGGGCAGTACCGGCTCGGGCACTAGAGGCTCAGGTACAGCGGCGGCCACTGGCTCATCGACCAGCAGCGGCGGCGCTACAGGGGTTGTTACTACGGGTGGCTCAGCCACGGCGGGAACAGGATGTTCGGCGGTGGGAGGGGGAACAGGTGGTGCGGCAGGGGAGGAAGGCACAACAGTGGTCGCAGCATCGGGGGACATACCCCTCCGACTGCGGCCGATCAACCAGGCCAATCCGCCCAGGGCGGCAAGGGGCAGCAGCAGCCACCACCAGGCAAATCCGCCATCGTTGTCGGCTACCACCGGGTCTGTTGTGGTCAGGGCTGGAGCCTCTGCTGCCGGATCGGCGTCGGCYGGGGCTGCCGCTGGCGCTTCGTCAGCAACGGGGTCGATGGGGGCAGTCACTCCTGCGGCAACGGCCCCCACTTCGGCCACCTGAGCCGCCGTCAGCGCATCTAAACCGGTCGGGGAGGTTGCATAGCCTAAAAAGGCCGCTACAGCAGGGTTAGGCTCACCACGGTAGACGAAATAACGGGGCTGAGAATAGGGGTAGCGGGGATCATCGGGCAGGGTCTGGTGCATGGGCACGATGGTGACCGCTGGTTGATCAAGCACATGGGGCGCGATCGCATAGCTAATGCCATCGTCGTTCAAGGCCTGAATCACGTCGGCGGTGTCGTCCTCGGTTACCGTTTCGGCGGTGGCTCCCGCCTCAAAGGGGGCATTGCTAAAAACGTCGTACTGACTCAGCGAACGACGGGTATCGCTATCTTCGGGGCGATCGACAAATCGAATCGGGCCAGGCTCGCCTCCAACCTCTGACCAGTCGGTAATTTCGCCCCGAAACATACCAGCAAACTGCTCAAAGGTGAGATTGCCGTCGAAGGGGTTGTCGGGGCCAATAATAACCGCAATTTTGGCCCGATCTAGGGCGACTGTATTGAGGTTCTGCGCCTGTTCTTCCTCCGTCAGGGGACGCCCGATCGCCGCCAGATCGATATCGCCACCGACTAGGGCCGCGATCGCCTCATCGCTGCTGGTCACCTCTACCCCCACCTCGGTGCCCTCGTAAGCCGCCTCAAACTCCTGCTTGAGAGCCTCGGCCGCAAAACCCAGGTTAGGGGAGCTCTGAATTGACAACGTGGTACCGGCAGGCACCGTCTCAGGGAGCGAAAACTGTGAAGACTGGGCAACCTGAGCCAGGGCGAAATCTCTTAGAGCGGGATGGGCTGCCGGGCTAAGGGCAAACAGTGCGGCAACGAAAAGCTTGACTGAATACTGCATTGTCTGACGATGGAGGCAAAGAACTGGAGGCTAGGCAAATATACCAAGTCCACAGGCAAAACAGGCGTATGCTAACTCGCAAAACCCGTTGATTAACCCAGATTGGTGCGTACCCGAGAATTACGCTCAACTATTGCAGGATTCGCCAGGGGAGTCAACAAAAAAAACCTACAGGCAGCTAGGGGTAATCCTGCCGCTAAATGGCCAAATTTTCCTTCAAAACAGGCTATTCTGCTGCCTCAAAAACGACGAGCGCATGACCAGCTCCCTCAACCATCCCACCAGCTTTTTAGAAGCTGTTTTCGTAAAAGCACGGGCAAGTACTTTTCGCCAACTGACCAAAGAAATTGCAACGCGCTGGCCTTTATAACCTTCAAAATCGGCCCGGTTAAGCCTTGCCACGGTCCTGCTCCGATGTACCTCAGTTCATGCCCCAATCCGTACCCACGACCCGTGCCCTAGAATCCGTGACCCTAAAATCCGTGCCATTGATCCGATGGCATAGTTTCTCAATCGCAGCGGCAACCGGGTTAACACCCCTATTCCTCAAGCTTGTCACCCCTGGGTTGTCTACCCCTCGGTAGAGCAATCCGGCAGGGCTGTACCCTACCCCTCTACGACCAACGAGTTATCATGGGGAAGACCATTGACATTTCTTAACAAATCCGAGAACGCACTTCGATCGAATATTTAGCAAGACTAATTTATTCATGACGGCTTCCTCCTCCTCAACCAGCGGCATCAAAGGCTTTGTGGAGAATCGCATTCTCCTGGGCCAGCCCCTGACCTCAGAACTGGCAGCCATACTGCTGGTGTACTTTGTGCAGGGCATTTTGGGCCTGGCCCGGCTGGCAGTTAGTTTTTTCCTTAAAGATGATTTGGGGCTAACCCCGGCAGAAGTGGCTGCCCTCAGCGGTATTGCCACGCTGCCCTGGACGGTCAAGCCCGTATTTGGCCTTCTATCAGATGGTCTTCCCATCTTTGGCTACCGACGGCGACCCTACCTAATTTTGTCGGGAATTTTAGGAGCCGGGGCGTGGCTGGCGCTGGCTACGGTGGTGCAGACGGGCTGGGCTGCGATCGCGGCCATCACCCTTAGCTCGCTGTCTGTCGCCGTCAGCGACGTGATCGTTGACTCTCTGGTAGTAGAACGCGCCCGAGGCGAGTCTCTTGGTAAAGCCGGTACCCTGCAATCGCTGGCCTGGGGCACCTCGGCAGTGGGTGGCGTGCTCACCGCCTACCTGGGCGGGGCGCTGCTCCAGCACATTAGCACCCGCGCAGTGTTTGGCATCACCGCGACCTTTCCGCTAATTGTCTCCCTCGTCGCGGTGCTCATTACCGAAGACCCGGTCGATTCCCCCAGCTGGACGGTGGTGGGCAACCAGGTCAAACAGCTGTGGCAGGCCATTCGGCAGCGGGCGATCTGGATGCCTGCTCTGTTTTTATTTCTGTGGCAGGCCACCCCCACCGCCGATGCCGCCTTCTTTTTCTTTACCACCAACGATTTAGGCTTTCAGCCCGAGTTTTTGGGCCGCGTGCGATTGGTCACCAGCCTGGCCTCGCTGCTAGGCATTTGGGTGTTTCAACGATTCTTGCGCACCGTTCCCTTTCGCACTATCTTTGCCTGGTCGACGGTGCTCTCTAGCCTGCTGGGCATGAGCATGCTGCTGCTGGTTACCCACGTCAACCGCACCCTAGGCATTGGTGACGAATGGTTTAGCCTGGGCGACAGTTTAGTCCTCACCGTCATGGGCGAAATCGCCTTTATGCCCGTGCTGGTGCTCTCAGCTCGCCTCTGCCCTCCCGGCGTAGAGGCCACCCTGTTTGCCCTGCTGATGTCGGTGGTGAACTTAGCCGGGCTGCTCTCCCACGAGCTAGGGGCCGTGCTCACCCACTGGCTCAGCGTTACCGAAACCAACTTCGACAATTTGTGGGAGCTGGTGCTGATCACCAACCTCACCACCCTGCTGCCCCTGCCGCTGCTGTTTTTGCTGCCGTCGTCGTCATCTCAAAGTGTTGGCGACAGTCACGTCGAAGAGCTGCCTCCGGCCGAAACAACTGTGGTGTCAACTACTCTTTTTGCCGCTGTCTCAGCTGAGCACCCCGTCGCCGTTGGTGACCCCGATTGACCTGAAGCTAAAGCCAGCGATCGCGCCTGAAACAGGCATGGCGACAGATGGCACCACCGCTTGGGGTTATGCACCCTGTCTTTAGTGATCCTTCTATCTCTTATCTTTCCAATCGAGATGCCTACCTACCCCATCATTAACTCCCCCACCATGACCGCCGAGGCCGGGACTGACACCGCCGCCTTTTCCGTTGAAGACTGGAGCAGCGGCTACCGCTCTCAGCCCAACGAGCACAGCTACTGGGTCACCGACATTGAAGGCCACATTCCAGCGGAGCTGGAGGGCACTCTGTTTCGCAACGGCCCCGGACTGCTCGACATCCACGGCCACCCCGTCAAGCACCCCTTTGATGGGGATGGCATGATCAGCAGCATTGCCATACAGGGTGGAAAAGCGTTCTTTCGCAACCGCTTTGTGCGTACGGCGGGCTACGTGGCCGAGCAGCAGGCCAACAAGCCGCTGTTTCGCGGCGTGTTTGGCACCCAAAAGCCCGGCGGTGCTTTGGCCAACGCCTTTGACCTCAACCTCAAGAACATTGCCAACACCCACATCGTCTACTGGGCCGACAAGCTGCTGGCTCTGTGGGAAGCGGCTGAACCTCACCGCCTGGATCCCGCTACCCTTGAAACCCTGGGGCTAGACTACCTAAACGGGCTAATTGCGCCCGGCGGCTCCTTCACCGCCCACCCCAAAATCGACCCTGGCCACCACGGCGACCAGCGACTCGTCGGCTTTTCGCTTAAAACCGGGCTATCTAGCAAGATTACGCTCTACGAAATCGATGCCCAAGGCAACGCCCTCAGTCAGTACAGCCACACCATTCCTGGCTTTGCCTTCATTCACGACTTTGCCCTCACCCCCAACTACGCCATCTTTTTCCAGAACCCGGTGAGCTTTGGGCCAATTCCCTTTCTGCTGGGGTTTAAGGGCGCGGCAGAATGCATTAGCTTCAACCCCAAAGAGCCGACCAAAATTTTGATCGTTCCCCGCAATGGCGACCCTATGCAGGTGATCGAGACCGACCCCTGCTTTGTGTTTCACCACGCCAATGCCTTTGAGCAAGATGGCCGGGTCGTGATTGACTCTATTTGCTACGGCAGTTTCCCCTCCCTAGACGGCAGCAGCGACTTTCGCGAAGTTGACTTTGACAGCGTTCCGGCGGGAGAACTGTGGCGCTTTAGCCTGGATCTAGAGGCGGGCACGGCTGAGGTCAGCAAACAGGTGACCCGCTGTGTGGAGTTCCCCACCCTGCACCCCGACTACCTGGGGCGGCCCTACCGACATCTATTTATAGGCACCGCCCACGAGCCCCAGGGCAACGCCCCGCTGCAGGCCCTGCTCAAACTCGACACCCACACGGGTGAAACCGAGGTGTGGAGCGCTGCCCCGCGTGGGTTTATGGGTGAGCCCTTGTTTGTGCCCCGTCCCCAGGGCCAGGGTGAAGACGACGGCTGGGTGCTAGTGCTGATGTATAACGCTGAGCGCCAGTGCTCAGACCTGGTCATTCTGGAGGGCAAGGATATCACCGCTGGCCCCGTGGCCCGGCTCAAGCTGCCCCACCATGTCCCCTACGGTCTGCACGGTAGCTTTGTGACCCACTACTTTGGGCCAGAGGCTGGCTCCCAGGACGCTCAAGGTTAGAATTAATCTAACTAGAACTATACGGGCTGATGCCTATGCCCTCTGCTTCATCCGCCCAGGCGGCCCAGGAGCCATTCATTCCGGTTATGCGGGAGCTGGCGCGAGCTTACCAGGCGTTTTCGGCCTATTCTGACGCCCATGTGCGGCAGTTTGACCTCACCCCCGCCCAGTTTGATGTAATCGCCACCCTGGGCAACACCCAGGGCATGACCATGGGCGACATCGGCGAAAAAACCCTGATTACCAAGGGCACCCTGACCGGGGTAGTCGATCGCCTGGTGCAAAAGCAGCTGGTGCAGCGCGAAACCCCCGCCGACAACCGCCGCAGCGTTGTTGTACAGCTCACCACCGCTGGGCAAGCGGTGTTTGAGCAGGTGTTTCCGGCGCACATTGCCCACGTAAAAGAGCGGTTTGAACAGCTGAGCCCGGCAGAGCTAGAGACCCTCCGGGTGCTGCTAGAACGCCTGCGGCGAGTCTTTTGATGGTGGGGAGGAAGCGGTATCGCTCTGCTCCCCACCATTCCTGAGCCCGTGCGACAATAGCGGCGTCTTATAGCCTAGTTTTTTCCATGAGTGGCGACACTATCTTTGGCAAAATCATTCGCAAAGAAATTCCGGCCAACATTGTCTATGAGGATGATCTCTGTCTGGCCTTTAACGACATTACACCCCAGGCCCCAACCCACATTCTGGTTATTCCCAAACAGCCGATTCCTAAGCTGTCAGATGCGACTGCAGATGATAAAGAACTGTTGGGACATTTGTTACTAACAGTTAAAGAAATTGCCGATCAGCTGGGCTTAACTGAAGAGGGCTATCGAGTGGTAATTAATACTGGAGACAATGGCGGACAAACGGTTTACCATTTGCATCTGCACCTGCTAGGTGGTCGAGGTCTAGGGTGGCCACCGGGCTAGGTCATTTACTTTTGTACAGCGAAATAAACTTTCCTTTCCCACGGTTTGTTGTGGAAAAGAGAAACTTTACACTGCATGTGGGTGGGTAGCATCAACTCCAGCTCGAGTACTGAAGTTTTGCCTGCGGGAAACCTTCACATCTAGACTTGGCTGCGATCGCTAGTCATCCATCATCCATTTTTCGTTGTTATTCATTGGCACTCTTACCATGACTACTACTCTTCGCGCCCGCGACAATGCGGGAGCCTGGGAGCGGTTTTGTCAGTGGGTGACCAGCACCGAGAACCGCCTGTATGTGGGCTGGTTCGGCGTACTGATGATTCCCACCCTGCTAGCTGCGACCATTTGCTTCATCATCGCCTTTATCGCCGCCCCCGCGGTGGATATCGACGGCATCCGTGAGCCCGTTGCCGGTTCGCTGATGTACGGCAACAACATCATCTCCGGTGCGGTTGTGCCCTCGTCCAACGCCATTGGTCTGCACTTCTACCCCATCTGGGAAGCCGCTTCCCTCGATGAGTGGCTGTACAACGGTGGCCCCTACCAGCTGATCGTGTTCCACTTCCTGATCGGCATTTTTGCCTACATGGGTCGTCAGTGGGAACTGAGCTACCGCCTGGGCATGCGCCCCTGGATCTGCGTGGCTTACTCGGCTCCGCTATCTGCTGCTACTGCCGTATTCCTGATCTATCCCCTGGGTCAGGGCTCCTTCTCCGACGGCATGCCTCTGGGCATCTCGGGCACCTTCAACTTCATGCTGGTGTTCCAGGCTGAGCACAACATTCTGATGCACCCCTTCCACATGCTGGGCGTTGCCGGTGTGTTTGGTGGTTCGCTGTTCTCTGCCATGCACGGTTCGCTCGTTACCAGTTCGCTGGTGCGTGAGACCACCGAGACCGAGTCGCAGAACTACGGCTACAAGTTTGGCCAGGAAGAAGAGACCTACAACATCGTTGCGGCCCACGGCTACTTCGGTCGGTTGATCTTCCAATATGCCAGCTTCAACAACTCTCGTTCACTGCACTTCTTCTTGGGTGCGTGGCCTGTGATTGGCATCTGGTTTACGTCGTTGGGCATCAGCACGATGGCGTTCAACCTGAACGGGTTCAACTTCAACCAGTCGATTCTTGACAGCCAAGGCCGCGTGATTGGCACCTGGGCTGACGTAATCAACCGTGCGAACCTGGGTATGGAAGTGATGCACGAGCGCAATGCTCACAACTTCCCCCTCGACCTGGCGTTTGCCGGTGAGGCTACCCCCGTTGCCCTACAGGCTCCTGTCATCAACGGTTAGGTTGTAAAACTTGGGCAGGGTTAGCGCCTCGCCCATCCTGTGAACAGGTCGAATGAAGGTTATGAAACGCCCCAAACATCTGGGGCGTTTTTTGTTGCGGCTAAAAGCCCATCGCCTGATGCTGATCAGAGAATGGGTGCCGTCAATCGCGCTGCAATTGCAGGGTCAGCCTGCGGCGCTGGTGCTCCTGGGGTTGCAGCAGCGCTACGGTGCCATTGCGACAGGCCTCGTCTAGATCTGAGGGCAACGTGGTGCAAGGTTCTACCACAACCACATAGTGCCCCTGCCACCCGCCGTAGCTCTGAAACATCCAGACGTAGGGAAAGTCGGCGGTATCAAACGTCATGAGCAACGACGACTGGCTGCGCTGATGACGAATGCCGCAGCGCCCCTGCGATAGCTCAGAGGTGTAATAAAACTCTTGCAGCTGAGACGAGGGCGGCGGCATCACTCGCAGATCAACCGCTTCGCCGTTGGCCCCGATCGCTTCAGGAAAGCGGGTTTTGCCGGGTTGACCAATGATTTTGCTGAACTCCAGAAACGCCGGTTCTACCCAACAGTCGGGCAGGAGAATTTCATCGCCAGCTTCGATCGCGATCGCGGCATGGTGCTTAAACAAAAACGGAATTTGCTGCTCAGACTGATTTTGAAACTCGTAAACCAGGCTGGCCTCGGGGCGATTGGAATCGAGCTGAATGGTCTTTTTGACCCATACGGGCACCGTTTGGCACTGATAGCCCAGCGTTAGGCTGAGGGGCGCGGTTTCTAGAACCTGCCACCGCTGCGACCACAGCTCGCCGTGGTCGGCCAAATTTCGCCCCTGAAATTCACCAGCGGCATCGTTAGGAAACACTTCATCCCAACCGCCGGTCCAGTGATCATCGAAGGAGGCCCCAACGGCCAGCGATCGCGTTGTTTCAGGCGCGTATTGGGAGGGATGCCAGAGCCAGGAGTGCCCCGTTTGAAGGTCTTCTAGCTGATCAATTCGCCCGCCTAGGTCAGGCCGAACCGTTAACTTGACTTCAGTATTCTCCAGGGTTAAAACCTGGGCTTGCTGTACCGTTTCCAGCGCCATTCCTACCGCGATCCTCATTGGCTTGGTGCTACTCAAGGCTACAGGGCAGTCCCCCAGTCATTCACTACATCTAAAGAAGGATTTTGGCGGCTCAGCATTAAGGAACGTTGCCAACGAAACCGGCATCGCTATGACTGGGCACCTTAAAAAGCAGTTGAAAACATTAGTGATCCATTGTCCTGCGCTAAGACTATTTGGCTGTCTCAACACTTGCTCGGTTAGACGATGTCACAGTTTCCGCCTCGAATTCACGTTTTGCTCGCCAGTCATGCACCCGTTGGGCTGGTGATTCGCAGGGGACCATCCAAGCGCGTGGCCACTCTGCTTTGGGATCGCGATCGCGACATCTTTCGCCTAGGTCAGTGGCTCAAAGGCCGCATCTATGAACGCCGCAGCGATATTTCATCTGACGGCAAACACGCTATCTATTTCGCCATGAACGGCCAGTGGCAGTCGGAGTCGCGGGGGGCGTGGACAGCCATCTCGCGAGTGCCTTACCTGAAGGCGATCGCGTTTTTTCCCAAGGGTGACTGCTGGCACGGCGGTGGCCTGTGGACTGGGAGGACGAAATACTGGCTGAATGATGGCTATGGCCATACGGCGTTGCACAATACGTCAGCCCTGCAACGAGATACTCAGTATCAACCCCAGGGTGGCCAGGGTGGCGAGTGTTTGAGCGTGTATTATCCCCGCCTGCTCCGTGATGGTTGGACTTGGGTAGATCGCACCAAGGTGAGACAGTGGCAGGAGAAAGACATTTTTGAAAAACCCATTGGCCACGGCTGGACGCTGCGCAAAATCGCCCATGCTGAGGTGGGTGCTCCGATAGGCAAAGGCTGCTACTGGGACGAGCACGAACTGGTGAGCCCCAACTCAGCACCGCCCATTGCCTGCCCAGACTGGGAGTGGGCCGAGTTAGATGGTAAGCGGCTGGTCTGGGCCGCAGAAGGCAAGCTCTATGCCGCTCAGATTAAGCCGAGCGGATTGGCAGGCGAAACGGTTTTATTTGACTTCAACGACATGGCCTTTGAAGCCATTGAGGCCCCATACTAAAGCCTCACGCCTAATCGCGACCATGCACCACAGCCGGAGGCATAGTTACCTCAACGGCGGTGAAGGGTTCCAAAATTTTGTAGGTGTGAGATGCACCTTCGGGGACGACCCAGGAGTTACCGGGTTCGAGCATCACCATTTGCCCTTCGAGATGCAGCTCAGCTCGCCCACTAATGACGTAGCCGATCGCCTCATAGGGTCGCTGGGTCTCCGGTTTGGCCTCACCGGGCTGCTCATCTTCCCACAGCCGCATCGCCATATTCTTACTCAGGGCCAGATGCTTTTGCCCCATAGTCCCTGTCGGGGCGGCTTCGGAGGTAACTTTAATGATGGTGGTATCGCTCATGGTTTTGTAGTTTTTGCCTTTACTCGCATCCTAAAGACCCTGAGGTAGAGCAACATCTTTCCAATGAGGGAGCATGGCGCTCGACTGGGGGCTTTAAGCCATTTAGCTCTCTCCATAGGTAAATTCTGCTCCTCCCCTCAAATCGTTAGACTGCTGGGGAGAGCGAGCAGGGCCAGAGTTTTGGTGAGCCAACCGATTAACGCAGATTTGCAGCACAAAGCGATCGCCATTCACGATCGCCTCTGTGCGGAATATGGCTGCCCAATTCCTTATTTTCACACCCTCGACCCGCTGAGCGAGCTAGTGTCATCACTGCTGTCGCACCGCACCAAAAATCGCGATTCGGGTCGCGCCTTTAAGCAGCTGGTGGCTCAGTTTCCCACCTGGGCAGCGGTGCGAGATGCGCCCACGGCGGAGGTTGAGACGGCGATCGCCCCCTGCACCTGGCCTGAGCAAAAAGCGCCCCGCATTCAGCAGGTGCTGAAGCTGATTGGGGATGCCACCCACAACGAATGGTCGCTCGATTTTCTGCAAGATATGCCAATCCCCCAGGCCCGCGCCTGGCTAGAGGCCCTGCCCGGAGTGGGACCAAAAACCAGTGCGGCGGTGCTGTGTTTTAGCCAGCTGCGGGGGCGGGCACTGCCGGTCGATAGCCACCACCACCGCGTCGCCCAGCGGCTGGGGCTAATTTCTAAAACCCTGGCTGTAGGGCCATCCCATGCGGTGCTCGAAGCGCTCTTGCCCGAGGATTGGAACGCCCAGCAGATCTACGACCACCACGAAGTGATGATGCTGCACGGGCAGCGGTGCTGCTTCTACAACAAACCGGCCTGCGATCGCTGTGTGGTTTTAAGTTTGTGCCCCTACGGTCAATCGCGGTAGCTAAGCATTAACCAACGCCAGATCGTCAGTAGCTCAGGCTAAACTACGGCAGCAGGCAGCTAGCGACTTGCCCCACCGATAAGTGAACCTAGCGAGGGAAAAATGGCCCTGTTTGACCCGACCCGGCACTATCCCCTATTGCAGATTGACTGGAACCCCGACACAGCACAGCAGGCGATCGATGCGATCGCCCATGAAACCATCACCCAGCTCAACACGGCCCCCCTGCTGGCCGGGCATCCGATGGATGATCAGGCCTTTGGTAGCGATTTGTATTTTGGCAAAGCCGGGGTGCTGTGGGCGATCGATTACCTGCAAACCATTGGGGCGATCGATTCGACCTTTGATGTTGCCACCCATCTCGACGCAACCCTAGCCCAGAACCGCCAGCGCTACCCCAAGGTTAGCCCCTATCCAGAGCAGTCATCTTATCTGTTTGGCGAGCTGCCGCTGCTGCTGCTGCAGTACAAGCTGTCTCCCTCAAAAGCCAAAGCCACCGAAGTTGAGCAGGCAATTCACAAAAACGACACCCAACCCGTCCGAGAGCTGATGTGGGGCATTGCCGGCACCATGCTGGCGGCCTGGTTTATGCATCAGTGGACGCAAGAAGCTCAATGGCAATCAGTTTTTAAGCAGCAGGCAGACATACTGCTGCAGGACTGGCAGCCTGTGGATGGCGTTGGCTATCTATGGACGGTTGATTTGTACGGCAGTCAGCAGCAGTGGCTGGGGCCTGTCCACGGCTTTGCCAGCAACCTAACACCGCTGATCGTGGGGCAGTCTCTACTCCCTGAGGACGACTTTCAAGCCATTGCGGCTAAAGCAATGCAAACCGTGGTTCAAACCGCCGTTGTAGAAGACGACTATGCCAACTGGCCAGCCATTTACGATGCCGAAAAGCCGCAAGACCTCAACCTGGTGCAGTACTGCCACGGCGCACCGGGTATGGTAACGGCCCTAGCCCCGTTCCCCCAAGGCGTCAATGAGGACTTCGATCGCATTTTGGTGCAGGGCGGCGAGCTGACCTGGCAGGCGGGGCCGCTGAGAAAGGGGTCAAACCTGTGCCACGGTACCGGGGGCAATGGTTACGCATTCCTAAAGCTATTTGTTCGCACGGGCGACCCGCTGTGGCTCGATCGCGCGCGGGCTTTTGCCATGCACGCCATTGAGCAATACCGGCTGTCTCGGCAGCTCTACGGGCAACTGCGCTACCCGCTCTGGACGGGCGATCTCGGTTTAGCTATATACCTGTGGGACTGCATGCAAGCTCAGGCCAAGTTTCCGACCGTTGACATGTTCTAAGCGCTCTATCTCCTGTCTCATGCGCACTCTGTCTCAATAGTGATGGCAACTGAAGACCAAATATTGCTGAATGAGTAGCATCCAAATGCTATTTACAAATCGTGAATTCAACCCCGACATCGTTAGACAGCGAGGCCCACAGGCCACTGCGAGTTGTAGTTTACACCGATTCTCAAGGCTTGGGTGGGGCAGAGCTGAGCCTGGGCCACCTGATCGCAACGGTCTCGAACGAGATTGACATCACCGTGCTGGGCGTCTCAGAGAGCGTCGTGGATGCGATCGCAACCCAGCGGCCCAGCGCCGCAAAAATTGTTTTACCCTCAAGCGGGCTGCCCTCGCTAGCTGCTCACATCGCCACGCTGCATCGTCTGCGGCCCGACATTGTGCATCTCAACCTGTGTACTCCCTGGGCTGGGGCCATCGGCCTTGCCGCAGCGCTGACGGTGCCTGGGGCGCGAGTGGTGCGGGTCGATCAGCTGCCGCTGCGAACCACCGATGCCCTGACGCTGTGGCGCACGCGATCACTGTCTTTGCGGGTTGATGCCCACGTCGCGGTGGGCGACGCGTCGGCCCGGCGCATGGAGGATTTTTATGCTCTGGGTCGCCACTCCGTACTATCGGTGCCCAATGGGGTACCTGACACCGCCTTCGAGCCAGCGCGCCTACCAGCCCGTAAGGATCACAGGCTCATTGTCGGCACCGCAGGCCGCCTGGACGCAGTGAAGGGGCACGATATTTTGCTGCGCGCGATCGCCCAGGTCGACGATGTCTACCTCGTCATTTGGGGGGATGGGGCCGAACGCAGTGCCCTAGAGCAGCTGGTGCAGGATCTCGGCATTGGCGATCGCGTGTCGCTGCCGGGGTGGGTCGACAGCCCCCGCGCCCACCTGCCCAATGTGGATATTTTCGTGCTGCCCTCGCGTTCGGAGGGCTTTCCCCTAGCGATCGTCGAAGCCATGCTGGCGTCTCGCCCCGTGGTTGCAACTCGGGTGGGGAGCGTGGCCGAGGCCGTAATTGACGGTGAAACCGGGCTCTTGGTTGAGAAAGACGACGTGATAGGTTTGGTCAAAGCCCTGCGTCGGCTGCAAGGGGATGCTGCTCTGCGCGATCGCCTGGGGCAGCGAGGTCGAGCCTTGGCAGCGGCACAGTTTACGGCCCAGGTTATGGCCCAGAGCTACGAGCAGATCTGGCAAAAGCTAGTAGATATGCCGCGATCGCCCCGACTGCGAGTGCCGCGCCCCCGCGATTGACTGACCAGGCTCGCGTTCTGTCAACAGACAGTTGGTCGAAGGACGCCGAGCAGGGTAGGGTGTTACGCTAAAAAACCCGCCTGCGCCCCATATCTCTAGAATGCTAGACCTGCTGCTCATTGCCAGCGTCGGATTTTTAGGCAGTTTTGGCCACTGCCTGGGCATGTGTGGACCCATTACTGTAGCCTTTTCGCTGTCTCAGTCCAGTACAACGCCCAGCCGTTGGCAGCACCTTTCGTTTCACCTGTTGCTCAATCTGGGTCGGCTAGTCAGCTATGCCCTGGTCGGCATTGCGATCGGAGCGCTGGGGTCGGTGCTGGTGGCCAGTGGACATATGGCGGGTATCGGCAGCCCGCTGCGGCAGGGGGTGGCCATCGTTACCGGGCTGCTGCTGATCTGGTTTGGGCTGGCTCAAATTAGCCCCAAACACATGCCCAAGGTGCCCTTCCTCAACCCCATGTCTGGCCTGCACGATCGCCTCAGCCGCGCCATGCAGTCCCTCTCGCTCAACCCCCAGCGCTGGACGCCGCTGCTGCTGGGGCTGGCCTGGGGGCTGATTCCCTGCGGTTTTTTGTATGCGGCTCAGCTTAAAGCGGCAGAGACCACCGACCCCTGGGCGGGCGGGGCCACCATGCTGGCCTTTGGCATTGGCACAATGCCGATGATGCTGGGGGTAGGCGTTTCAACCAGCTGGGTAAGTGGCGACAGGCGGGGGCAACTGTTTCGCCTCGGCGGCTGGATTACCCTCATCATTGGCCTGTTGACCGTTTTTAGGGGCAGCGGCAGCGTTGACCTAACCGGGCATGGGGCGCTGGTTTGCCTGCTGTTGGCCCTCATTGCTCGACCCATTAGCAAACTTTGGTCGCCCCTGTTGGTCTATCGCCGCGCCCTGGGGGTGGGGGCCTTTGTGCTTTCGGTAGCCCACATTGGCCATATGGTCACCATGGGCTGGAACCCGCTGACGCTGCCCTTTTTGCTGCCCAGGCTGCAGGTGGGCGGCTGGGCGGGCATCGTCGCCTTTGGGCTAATGACGCCCCTGGCTTTGACCAGTTTTGATCAGGCTCAGCGCTACCTGGGCTACCAGTGGCGGCGGCTGCATCTGCTGAGTTTACCAATATTTGTCTTGGTGGTAGCCCACGCGCTGCTGCTGGGGTCGCGATACCTGGGGGGGTTTGAGCGCTCTACGCAAAACCAGCTAGCTGCGATCGCCTTAGTTACTCTGGCGCTGCTGGCGCTGCTGCTGCGCTGGCGGTGGTTTTGGTCCCTGTTGTCTTTGGAAAAGTACTATGTCTCGGCCAAGCGTTAACCTGGTTGGCAGCCTCGTGGTGGGCGTTGGCATCCTGGCCGGGCTCCCCGCCCTGGCCCACAAAACCGAGGTTTCAGGCGATGTAGCAGGTACCTGGCACCTGGAGCCCAACCACAGCGCCAGAGCCGGGGAACCAGCCCGAGTGTGGGTTGCCCTCACCCAGCAGGGCGGCAGGGTGATTCCGCTGGAGCAGTGCGACTGCAACCTGGCAGTCTACAGGGCTAACCAGAAGTCCTCTGCGCCCCTGATGCAGCCGACGCTAACCGCGATGTCACCCGAAAGCTTCGAAAATATTCCTGGGGCCGAGATCACGTTTCCGGAGGTGGGCGAATATCGGATTGTGCTCACGGGTAGCCCCGCCGCTGATGCGACCTTTACGCCCTTTGAGCTGAGCTACACCACGGTGGTTGCCGCCGGTAGCGCCAGAGCAGCCACACCGCCGCCTCAGCCAGTCGAGACCCAAGACAACTCAGACCTCACTGAATCTAGCGATCGCGAGAGTCTAGCGGCCCCAGCGGTTAACCCGGTGCTTTGGGGTATGGCGATCGCTATAGGTGGGGTAGGGGTTGCGATTGCGGTCGTGTTATTACTGCGTCAGAAAAAACTGTCTCGCCACAAGAACGATGGCTGAAAATAGTCGTCGTAGCAGCTTGAATCAGCCTAGGCACTATTGTTCCCTGAATATTATTACAGCCTATTAGTATCGGTAGAAACACCAAATCTTGGGTAGATACACGGAAAAATTTCACACAACAAATTGTTAGCCTTGTGAATGTTCCACGAACATGATTCAAATCAAGTTAAGAATGGAGTCTTAACCATTGGCAAAATTTCTCAACACCAGCGCTACTAATTATTTTTTAGAGGAACTGATCAAGGGCGCGTCTGATCGACTAATTCTTATTAGTCCATTCCTCAAATTAAATGATCGTGTTAAAGAGCTCCTTGAAGATAAAAATCGCCTCAAAATCGATGTCAGAATTGTCTATGGCAAGAACGAGCTACAACCAGAGGAAATAAATTGGCTGAGAGAGCTATCGTTTATCCGCACTAGCTTTTGCAAGAATCTCCATGCCAAATGCTACTTAAACGAAGAAACTTGTATCATTACTAGTCTTAACCTATACGAATTTAGTCAAATCAATAACAACGAAATGGGCGTAGCTATCAGTCGCGCTGATGATGGCGAGCTTTATCGTGAGGCTTATGAAGAAGCTCAGCGTATCATTCGTATCAGCGACGAGGTACGCATGTCGCTAGAAAAAGTTTCAATTGGCCAAGACCCAGCCCGGCCTTTACTAAAATCAGGAAACAGCGACAGTGAAAAGCTTTCTTCATCTAAGCTGGGCAAGAAGCTAGGTTTAAGTACACAGGAACTCCTAGCGAAGCTTACCGAGGCAGAACTGCTCACCAGCAAGGATGACAAGCATTACTTAACCGAAGCGGGGAAAGCGGCCGGTGGCGAGTTCAAAATGAGCCAGCGTTTTGGCCCGTATTTTATTTGGCCAGCATCACTCAGAGTGCCATAGCAGCGAACCAGTCGTTGGATCGGATATTTTCCATCCCCGAATCTAGTGCTAAATTTTTTGCGCCAAAGTATTGAATTGGTGCAGTCAACTCCAAATCACGTTCAATACCAAGTCCGAATCGCAAAACCTCGGTTTCCCAAAAGCCAAACGGTAGGGGCAAGTAATATTTACCCCTACCGTTAAGGGGTAATCAAGCAGAATTTGGTACAAGCATTTGCTCGGCTCTGGCACTCGCTTCAAATGCCTCACGCGTGGACTGGGGCTAATACCGTTCACAGCAATCGCCGATGCTTTGGAGCTACAGCCTATCCCCGAATCTGCACGGGCATGACCAGATAGGTAATCTTAGTTTCGCCTAGGGGCACAAACACCGCTGGGCTGGTGGCCGCATTGCACTGCATTTGTACCTCAGTCGTATCGAACGCCTTCAGGCCATCCAGCAGGTAGCGCACGTTAAAGGCGATATCGAGGTCGTCGCCGGTGACCTGGGCGGGCAGGTCTTCACGACCGCTGCCCACCTCCTGGGCTTCGACTGAGAGCGCAATAGATTGATCGCCGCTGTTGAGGGTGATTTTGATGATGTCGTTTTTCTGGCTGGCCAGTACGGCGATGCGCTCCAGGCTTGACATCAGCAGGCGGCGATCGACGGTGACCTGGCGGGCAAACTGCTTGGGCAGCAGCTGGCGGTAGTTGGGGTACTGCCCCTCTAGCAAACGGGTGGTAAGGCGCTGCGCCCCCAGGTCAAACAGCACCTGGGTTTCATCGAGCCGCAGGGCCACCGGCTGGTTAGAGGTATAGCCCTGAATCATGCGCTCTAGCTCGCGCAGGGCTTTGGCGGGCACCGTGACATCCATCGCGGGGGTATCGCTGGCGGCTTCGTCGGTGGTTTGCACGACCGAGAGACGATGACCATCGGTGGCGGCAAACTCCAGGGCGTCGGTTTCAGAGAGCAAGTGAACGCCGGTGAGCACCTGCTTGGTTTCGTCGCCGCTGGTGGCAAACAGCGAGCCGCGCAGGCCGCTGAGCAGGGCTTCGGCAGAGAGTGCGATCGCCTCACCATCTTCTACCGTGGGCAGCGAAGGGTAATCTTCGGCGCTGAGCCCCCGCACCTCGTAGCGCCCCGAAGAGGAGGTGAGCGTTACCGTTGTGCTATCGCCATCGGATTCGAGGGTAATGTCTTCGTTGGCCAACCGCGAAACGATATCGCCCCACAGCTTGGCAGGCAGGGTCAGGGTGCCGGGCTCGTCGACCTGGGCACTGAAGCGGCTTTCGATACCCAGCACCTCGTCAAACCCCACCAGGGTGACCGACTGGCTCTCAATATCGGCCTTGACCAAAATATTGGCCAGCACAGGGCGACTGGGGCGCGATGATACAGCACGGCTCACCGACGACAGTTGAGCACTCAGCTCGCTCTGGGGGCAGATAAACTTCATGGCAACGCAGAAAGAAAACGCGGTGGACAGGGAATGCAAGCCTGGAACGCCCGTCTGTGACACCTGGCTGATTCCGTACTAGCAGTATCTCACCTTTGCAATAGATTCCCAGTAAAACTGCTCATGCCGAAAAAACTGTTAAGCCTGGATCCCTTGCAGGAAGGGCTTTTGGGCGATTTTGAAAACAGCTACTTTTCGATTGGGTGCCCATCCTATCACCCTTCTTTAGCCCTATCAACGCTCGTCTTGTTAAGTGCGGTCTGCCTTCCGGAAGAAGAAAATTTAAAAGATAGTCGTAGTAGAAGGGGCTGTGAAAACTGGGGAAAAGCGCTGGGGTGCTTTGGCCGTCAAGGTTAGGTCACTAACGCTACTGGGGAAAAGGTGTGGGGAATAGTCGTCAGTTTCCACACCTATGGAAGTGGCTGAAACGATCTACTACCAATGAAAGAGGTTATCCCCTTTAAAGATGTCGCTTTTCCCCACAATTTTCTCGGTTTTCCCCAGGAAAATTGGCTAAAAAGATCACGAATCGTTACAGCTACCTCAAGCTGCTGCCTGCTGCGGATCCCGCTGCTCCAGCTTCGTGCAGGGCTGTCGCTTTCATCACCAGTACAGAGCAGGGGGCGCGGTGCATAACGTGGTTGCTAACGCTGCCCAGCACCAGTTCGCTCAGACCGGTGCGGCCCCGGGTGCCAATCAAAATTAGGTCGGCCCCCCACTCCTGAGCCGCTTTGCAGATAGCGGTGGCAGGGTTGCTAATCAGCTGGCGAAACTTGGTGGAGACTCCGGCCGTATTGGCGATCGCCGCATAATTTCTCAGCCGCTCCAGGCTATTAGTTTCGTAGCGCCGCCACTCTTGCCGCCAAGCCTCTAGGTCTAGCTCAGTACCGGGAGCCCAGTAGATGCCGTCGAGCGTCGCCGACATTGGCAGGGGGCTGCTATCTTCTTGACCAGATAGGCTGTGCACCAGCAGCAGCTCGCCCCCCGTTGCCTGGGCCAGCTCCAGGGCATGGGCAAATAGGCCGTCGCTGGTGGGGCTATTGTCTAGGGCGACTAGAATTTTGCGGTACATAATGGCATTCTCCCGTGACTGGAACTGGTGCGTGAGGCCAGGTGAGGCAGCAGGCGACTGGGGCTAGGGCCGATCATGATCTAGACATCGTGATCTAGACGAGGTGCTAGCCAGCACAGCAAGAGCACTAGCCCCAGAGCACCGAGTTCGGTGGCTAGGTACAACCTGTCGTGGTAAGTGAATATGAGGGACAGCATAGGGCGATCCTCCCGGTGCACTGCACCTTTAGGGCTGGTTCTTTGCAACCAAATCCCTTTAGTTCTATTGTCCTGCTGAAGGTTGGCAGTGGGCGAAAGACCGCAACGAAGCTTGACGTGCGATCGCAATTCATAACCTTTCGCCGGAGGGAATTGTGAGTGCTAGTTGGGCACAGATACCTCAAAGGTGCGCCCATCTTCGCGGCAAATTTCAGCGACCATGTTGCGGCCCGACAGCGCCACGATGGGCAGGCTGCCGCCTGGCTCGGTCCACTGGCTCACCATGTAGAAGTGGTCTAACCCCGGCAGGCGTTTGGGCACGCCTTTGATCATCAAGGGCAGGGTGTCTTTGGTTAGCAGCCAGCCGCTGCTGGCCCCCTGCCAATTGCCGGTAGCTTTCTCCAGGCTGAGGGGTGTGGTCACAGACATACATTCGATCGCGGCTCTTAGACCGGGGTAAAACGCCTCCATGCGATCGATCAACATCTCCGCATCGCGGCTGGGGGTGCCGTCGTTGTAGCGGGTCTGCCAGTCGTGGTAGTGGGTAGTCAGCATCAGGCTGACGACCGATTTGCCGGGCGGGGCCAGCGATGGGTCGAAGCCGTAGTGTTTGACGCCAATTTCGCAGTGGTCTTGGCCTGCGATCGCCACGGGTTCC
This sequence comes from Nodosilinea sp. LEGE 06152, assembly GCF_015207525.1. Taxonomy (GTDB): domain Bacteria; phylum Cyanobacteriota; class Cyanobacteriia; order Phormidesmidales; family Phormidesmidaceae; genus Nodosilinea. The sequence continues at coordinate 79,718 of NZ_JADEWR010000018.1, read as the reverse complement.
TCCAGCAAATGGGTCACCCAGGCGGGCTGCTGGGCAAAATCCATAGCCACCCCTAGCGACACTTGAAACTGCGAGTGCAGGGGCAGATGCCCGTCGTAGAGTTTCTCAATTCTGCGGTTGATATACTTGCCCTTGAGTAAGTCAAAGATAGTGCGGCGACCGTCGCAGGCGGAGAGCACCCGTTCTGCCCGGTGTTCTTCGCCGGTGGTCAGGCGTACCCCTACTGCCTGGTCGTTCTCTACCAGCACCCGCTCCACCGGGGCAGAGTAGTAAATTTCGCCGCCCAGGGCCAGGTAGCGCTGCTCGATGGCATTGGTAAAGCTCAATGCGCCCCCCACCGGAAACCCCGCGTTGCCGTTATCCAGGTAGGCCAGCAGCGACATGCCCACCATCACTGGCACGTCTGGCCAGGCGAACATGTGGGGCATCGCCCTTCGCAGAAAGGGATTTTTTGCCTGAGCCGCCAGATCGCGCAGCGACAGCTGGCTCCACTTGCCCAGCACGCCCATAAAGGGCAGCACCTGCTTGCCCAGTCGCGCCCAGTCGGCGGCGGTCATCAGCGACTTGGGCTTTTGTTGCAGCATCGACAGGTCAAACTCTTTGAACTTGCGCACGCCTTTGCAGAAGCCCTCGATCAGCTTGGCATCCTCCGGGGCCAACTCCAACAAGTGTGCTTGCAGCTGGTCGGGCTGGCTGTGCACCCGCAGCACCTCGCCCTGGGAGCCACGGATCTGCATAAACTCAGACTGGTTGACAAACTCCAGCTCTGGTACCGCCCCTAGCTCTTGCCAGAGCGAGTAGAAGGGCTGCCCTGGCCCAGTGCCAAAGATGTAGTGAATGCCGCCATCGAACGTGTAGTTTTGGTGCGATCGCGCGGTGCAAAGCCCACCCGGCAGGTCGCTGGCCTCAAAAATAATGCTGCGATAGCCGTTCATCTGGGCGTAGCAGCCCGCCGCTAGCCCCGAAATGCCCGCCCCAATAATAATGATGTCTGCCGTCGGTGCCATAGACGTTGCGATCCAGCGCTCAATGCTTCAACGCTAGGTTGCCCAGGGAATAGGCTGCCAAACCTGCCACAGCGCTGAGGAGGTTGCCTTCGCGCTGTGGGTATGGGCTATGTCCTAGCGGTTCTGATGGCGATACCTGTTGTCGGTTAACGCTGCCGCTCACAGAACGCAATGACTTGTGTGGCTCAATAGCGCATTCCTTTTGTTCCAGTGCGGTGGAATTATTAGAGATACACGCAACAAAAAGACACAGAAATTTTAGTCAAAATCTACCTTAAAGCATAATTTTAAATCCTTCTTTTTCCCTACAACAAAGTGGGGTTTAACTAGTGCAGGCGTGAATGATTGTAGATGAACCGACTCAGGCGCACACCGAGGCAGATGTTTTTGTCTTTCCCGCCTCGTTTGCCCAGCAGCGTCTGTGGTTTATTGACCAACTACTGCCGGGAGACTCCCTCTATACGAGTCCCCTGGTGTTTCGGCTGAGCGGTCATTTACAGCGATCGCACCTCCAGCGCAGTATGCAGGCGATCGCGCAGCGGCACGAAATTCTGCGAACCTCGTTTGATGTGGTTGACAGGCAGTTGATGCAGATTGTCGTGGATCAGATAGATGTGCCACTGCCGTTAACAGATTTGCGATCGCACCCTGCCGACCAGCGCGAAGCCATAGCGTTACAAGACATTTGGCAAACTATTCAACACCCGTTTAACCTCAAGCAACGACCGCTCTTTCGAGTGCAGCTGTGGCAACTGCAGGATGACGAACATTTGATGCTAATTGCGCTGCATCACATCATTTTTGATGAGTGGTCAAGCGGCATTTTGATTCGAGAATTGGGTGAAGGATACGCCGCCTCAGTCGAAAACAAATCTACCGCACTACCCGAATTACCGATTCAGTACGCAGATTTTGCCCACTGGCAGCGGGAATGGTTGCAGGGTGACGTGTTAAATACCCAGTTGAGCTACTGGAAGCAACAGTTAAAAGATATCCCAGTTCTGCAATTGCCGGGTGCGTCGTCGCCTGCGTCGGGGCAACCACTATCGCAGGGGAATCAGGGTGCGAGTCAACTGCTGGAGTTGCCCCAGCGATTGTTGGAGGCGTTAGAAAAGCTGAGCCAGCAGGCGAATGTAACGCTGTTTATGACCCTGTTGGCGGCCTTTCAAACCCTGCTGCACCGCTACACTGGTCAAACCGACCTGGCGATCGGCTCTCCCATTGCCAATCGACACCAGAGTGAATTGGAAGGACTGATCGGCTTTTTTGTGAATAGCCTGGTTCTGCGGACTAACCTAGAGGGCGACCCGACATTTTTAGAATTGTTAGGGCGAGTACGAGAGGTCACCCTAGCCGCCTACGATCATCAAGATTTACCCTTCGAAAAGCTGGTCGAGGAACTACAGCCCGTTCGTAACCTCGGTCAAAATCCCCTGTTTCAAGTGGTGTTTGCTCTGCAAAACACACCGATGACGCAGCTAGAATTGCCGGGGTTAATTCTCAACCCGGTGGATCTGGAGATTAAGACATCCCGCTTTGATCTGGAATTTTACCTTTGGACCTGCGGCGATAACTTCAGAAATCTATGGGGTAAGGGTTGGCAGCAATCAGACGGGCTGCGCGGCATGGTGATTTACAACGCCGAGTTGTTTGAAGCCAGCGCGATCGCATCGCTGCTCAAGCATTTTCAAACGCTGCTGGAGGGCATTGTCGCCAACCCCAAAACGCCGCTTTCTGCCCTGCCGTTGCTAACCATTGAAGACCAACAAGAATTGCTCCATCGTTGGAGCAGCAACCAGTCCAGCTATCCTACCAACGAGTGCATTCATCATCTGTTTGAAGTGCAGGTGAGAGAACGACCCGATGCGATCGCCCTGCAATTTGGCAACCAACAATTCACTTATCAGCAGTTGAATCAGGGCAGCAACCAACTGGCGCGATACTTGCAACGGTTGGGCATTGGTGCAGAAATGCCCGTCGGCATCTGCCTGGAACGGGGGATAAGCGCGATCGCGGCCATGTTGGCGATCCTCAAAGCGGGAGGAGTTTACGTACCGCTCGACCCCAGTTATCCGGCAGAACGGTTGCGCTTCATGGTCGAGGATGCGGGCATTACCGTCATTCTCTCCGAAGCAAACTGGGTAGACGAATTGCAAACGGCGACTACCGAAGTGGTTTGCTTGGAGCAAGCATGGAATGCGATCGCCCAGGAATCAGACCAGAACCTATCCACTCCCTGTACTGCCGATCAGCCTGCCTACGTCATCTACACCTCCGGCTCTACGGGAACCCCCAAAGGCGTTGTGGTGCCCCATCGAGCGGTCAATCGGCTGGTGTGCAATACCAATTACGTGCAGATTACAACTAGCGATCGCGTGGCGCAAGTGGCAAACCTCGCCTTTGATGCCGCCACCTTTGAAGTGTGGGGTGCATTGTTAAATGGCGCACACCTAGTTGGTATCGAGCGAGATATCACGCTGTCTCCCGCTGATTTTTCTGACATACTGCAGCAGCAGAATATTAGTATTTTGTTTCTCACCACGGCTTTGTTGAATCAAACCGTTAGCCAAGTTCCCGATGCTTTTCGATCGCTTAAGTATCTGCTGTTTGGGGGGGAAACGGTAAACGTCGATCGGGTGCGATCGCTGGTGCAACAGGGCAAACCTCAGCACTTGCTCCACGTATATGGTCCTACAGAAAACACAACCTTTTCCACCTGGTATGAGATCCAGGAAGTTCCAGAAACTGCTACCACAATTCCTATTGGCAGAGCGATCGCCAATACTCAAGTTTACGTACTGGATGCCCATCAAAACCCTGTTCCCGCTGGGGTAGTTGGTGAGATCTATTTAGGTGGTGATGGGTTGGCAGACGGATATTTGAACCATCCAGAGTTGACCAATGAAAAGTTTGTTCGTTCAAAGCTATCAAATCCAAATTCTGCCTATAACGAGTGCCAGAACTTAACTCTGTATAGAACAGGCGATCGCGCGCTTTATCACCCCGACGGCAATTTAGAATTTTTGGGGCGCGTAGACAACCAGATCAAAATTCGAGGATTTCGAGTTGAGTTGAGTGAAATTGAGCAAGCGATCGCACAATACCCATCGGTGCAAGCAGCGGTCGTTGTCGTGCGCGAAATTGACCAGGATCGGCAGCTAGTTGCCTACATTGCTTCCAGCGCAGCGGCAGCCCCACCAGAACGAGAACTGCGATCGCTGCTCAAGAAACGGCTCCCTGCCTACATGATTCCCACGGCGTTTGTGGTGCTAGATGCGCTTCCTTTAACGGCCAATGGCAAAGTAGACCAAAAAGCATTACCCCCACCAACGCTGCATAGGGCAGCATCCAGTGCAACGACAGCTCCTAAAACGTCTTTAGAAACGACGCTAGTAGACCTTTGGATGCAGCTATTGGGGCACCAGCAAGTGGGCATTCACGACAACTTTTTTGAGCTGGGAGGCCATTCTTTGTTGGCCACTCAGTTCGTTTCACGGGTACGCGATCGCCTGCATATCGAGTTGCCCCTGCGCAGCATCTTTGAAACCCCAACCATTGCTGAACTAGCGCAGCAAATCAATACCCTTCAGGCAACGCTTCAACCCAACATCGCGTCAATCAGCGATCGCAGCCGAACCAATTCTCAACGACGTGAGGAAATAGACCTATGACCACCTGGGCGATCGCTGACTTTATTTCTCACCTCGACGACCTGGATATCAAGCTTTCCCTCGAACCCGATTCTAGCGTTGCAAATAACCAGACCCGACTCCGCTGTAACGCTCCCGAAGGAACCCTCACCCCTGCCCTCCGCCAAGAACTAACCGACCGCAAAGCCGAACTCATTACCTACTTACAGGCAAACCCAGACAGCAAAGAACCACAGTTAAACGGTAGCCTCTCATCCACCCATCCACCCATCCACCCTCCTACCCATCCACCCTCCCACCCATCCACTCCCTCCCCCCTCTCCTTTGCCCAACAGCGGCTGTGGTTTCTTTACCAGCTCGCTCCTCATAACCCCTTCTACAACGTACCTGCCGCCATTCACCTGGCGGGAACGCTTGATCGCTCGGCATTAGAGCGATCGCTTCAAGAAATTGTGCGTCGTCATGCTGCCCTGCGTACCCGATTTACAACCGTAGATGGGCAACCCGTTCAAGTGGTTGAACCCAATGCCAACGTCGAACTTGCCGTCGTGAATCTACAGTCGGTTGCGCTTAGTGAACGCGATCGCATTCGCCAACAATTAGCGACGGCTGAAGCCCAACGCCCCTTCAACCTGACGACCGATTCTCTGTTGCGCGTGACCTTGCTGCACTTTGATGCAGCAGAATCTGTGTTGTTGCTGACCATGCATCACATTGTTGCCGATGGGTGGTCTTTGGGGGTATTGATTCGAGAATTGGGGTATTTTTATACGGCATTTGTGGAGCATCAATTGCCGACCCTACCTCCCTTGCCCATTCAGTACACCGACTTTGCCCGCTGGCAGCGCAACTGGTTGCAGGGAGAGGTTTTAGAGAAACAGTTGAGTTATTGGCGGCAACAATTGCAAGATTTGCCGCTGCTGGAGTTGCCCAGCGATCGCCCTCGTCCTGCTGTTCAAACCTATCGAGGCGCGACCTATCCCTTACACATTTCCCCTACCCTTTCTCAGGCGTTAGAAACGCTCAGCCAGCAGTCTGGAACGTCTCTATTTATGACGCTGCTAGCAGCGTTTCAAACCTTGCTTTACCGATACACAGGGCAGGAGGATATCGCGAGCGGATCTCCCATCGCTAACCGTCATCGCAGCGAGGTGGAGGGGCTAATTGGCTTTTTTGTGAACAGCCTGGTGATGCGGTCGGACCTATCGGGCAATCCAACTTTTCGCGAGTTGCTGGGGCGGGTTCGCCAGGTTGCCCTGGGAGCCTATGAGCATCAAGACTTACCCTTTGAAAAACTGGTTGAAGAACTAGACCCCGATCGCGACCTGAGCCGCAATCCCTTGTTTCAGGTGGCCTTTGCCCTGCAAAATGCCCCTGTGCAGTCCCTAGAACTACCGGCCCTGACGCTAGAACCCGCCCCCCTAGAGTCTGCCAGCACCCGCTTTGACCTGGAGGTTCACCTATGGGAATCTGCCCACGGTTTAAAGAGTTTGTGGCGATCGCAGGACGGTTTGAGCGGGTTCATTTCCTACAGCACTGATTTATTTGATCGTGACAGAATTGCTCGTCTAGTCAGTCATTTTCAAACGCTTCTAGAAGGAATTGTCGCGAATCCAGATGCCCGATTATCAGACCTGCCGTTGCTTACGTCTGAGGAGCGGCAACAGATTTTGTATGACTGGAGCATTGGGAGATCCCCCCTAGCCCCCCTTGATAAAGGGGAAATCGGAAGTGCTGCTGAAGTTTCTTATCAGGGGCAACCTGGTAAGAAGCCGGTCTATTTCCATCACACTGTTGAAGCCCACGCCAAGCAAGCTCCAGATGCGATCGCCCTTGTCACTGAAGCTCAAACTCTGACCTACCAGGAACTCGATTCCCAGGCGAATCAGTTAGCAGAAAGCCTGAGACAACTGGGAGTTCGGCCCAATTCACTGGTGGGGTTGTGTGCTGAGCGCTCTGCCGACCTCGTGATTGGCATTCTCGGCATTCTCAAAGCGGGAGGAGCTTATGTGCCGCTTGATCCGACCTATCCAAGCGATCGCCTCCAATTCATTCTTGAAGACACTCAAATTTCCATTCTGCTGACGCAATCCTGGTTAGTAAAATCCTTGCCTGCATCCCAGGCGCAGGTCGTTTGTTTAGATCAACCTCATCCTCAGTTGCCCCCTTCTTATCGGGAAAGGAATCTAGGGGATAAGGATTCCTCCGATCTCGCCTACGTCATCTATACCTCTGGTTCCACGGGCACCCCCAAAGGCGTTCTCCTCCCTCATCGGGGCTTGTGTAACGTTGTACAGGCTCAACAACAGGTCTTTCAGCTCACCCGCACCAGCCGAGTTTTGCAATTTAGCTCTCTTAGCTTTGATGCGTCCATTTTTGAAATTGCCCTTGCCCTTGGCTCTGGCGGCACCTTGTATATTCCTCCCAAGGCTGCCCAACTGCCGGGTATGGCACTAATAGAATTTCTGCAAGAGAACGCCATCACTCATGCCCTACTCACGCCAGCCGTACTCGCCGTTCTGCCCCCTAGGGAATTGCCTGACCTTCAGGTGTTAATCACCGGGGGAGAAGCCTGCTCCAGCCAGGTGATCGATCGCTGGGCTGTCAACCGCCGCTTCTTCAACGCGTACGGGCCTACCGAAGCTACTATCTGGGCAACCGTTGCCGAACTTCAGCCAGGCGACAATCCCCTGACAATTGGTCGCCCTATTCTCAATACTCAGGTCTATATTTTAGATGCCAACTTAAATCCCGTTCCGGCAGGCATTCCAGGGGAGTTGTACATCGGCGGAGCAGGAGTGGCGCAGGGCTATCTCAATCGCCCGGAGTTGACAGTGGAAAGGTTTGTCAGTGCTGAGTTTCTAGGGCTGAGTGTTGAGTTAAAAAGTGCCTTTTCCACAGATTCCACAGCCGATAAACAGCACTCAACCCTCTACAAAACAGGCGATCGCCTTCTCTACAACCGTGACGGCACTATCCAATTTTTGGGTCGGGTAGATCATCAAATCAAAATCCGAGGATTTCGGGTTGAATTGGGTGAAATTGAAACAGCTTTACAGCATCATCCCGCAATTCAAGATGCCGTTGTCATCCCGTCCGCTGCATCGTCCCTGATTGCCTACTTCAGCCTTGATACTCAATATCTGCAAGAAAGTACGCGATCGCTCCAAACTCAGCACCTGCAACAGTGGCAAACCCTCTACAATCAAACCTACCAATCCACAGAACCTACTCAGCCTCCAGCCCTCAGCCCCCAGCCCTTTAACATCACCGGATGGAACAGCAGCTATACCGGAGATCCCATTCCGCTGGAGCAAATGAAGGAATGGGTGAGCGATCGCGTTCAGCAAATTCTAGCGCTGAAACCTAAACGCGTTTTGGAAATCGGGTGCGGCACAGGGTTGTTGCTGTTTCAAATTGCACCACACTGTCAACAGTACGTAGGTACAGACTTTTCGGCTGTTTCTCTAGCGTCAATTCAGCATCAAATAGACACACTCAATCTCTCTCATGTTGAGCTTTTGCACCGCATGGCAACCGACTTTGAGGGAATTGATCTAGGGTCATTTGACGTCGTGATTTTGAATTCGGTTGTGCAATATTTCCCGACTGAAACCTACTTAATGCAGGTTTTGAAAAAAGCCATTGAAGCCGTAGCAGAGGGTGGTGTTCTATTTATTGGAGACGTGCGAAACCTACCTTTGTTATCTGCATTTCATAGCTGGATGAAGTTTGTTCAGGCCGATGATAGTGTAGAGCGATCGCAACTCTGGCATCAAGTTGAGCGATCGCAGTTTGAAGAGCCAGAATTGGCGATCGATCCGGCATTCTTTTATGCGCTGCAAGAGCAGTTTGCCCAAATCAAACAGGTTCACGTTCGCCTGACACGAGGTCATAGTCAGAATGAAATGACTCAGTTCCGCTACAATGCTTTGCTGCAAATGGGACGATCTTGCGATGTTGGGTTGAGGCACGAAACCCAACCTACAACCGCTATCCAAGCAAACACGAGGGAGCAAATCAACTGGAAACAGCATCCAGTGACCGTTCAAGAGATACACCAGCAGCTCCTTGCCACTGAGCCAGAAACCCTCACCGTCACGAACGTGACCAATAGCCGAGTGAATGCCGCTGTTACAACAGCAAACTGGCTCCAGCAGAAGAAAACACCTAAAACCGTTGGGCGAATGCGGGAGCTATTGCAAGACACTGAAAACTCAGCGATCGACCCGCAAGACTGGTGGAATTTAGAAACAGCACTGCCCTACACAGTAGAGATTACCTGGTCAGCCTCGACCGAGACTGGAGACTATGATGTGGTGTTGATTCGTCATGGGGTTGATGCAGCGGATGCTGCACTGCGGCGCAGTGATCGATCGCCCCAGCTGTTCACCAACCATCCACTTCAGGCAAATGTCGCTCGCCAACTCGTTCCTGAGCTGCGGCAACACCTCAGCCAGACGTTACCCGACTACATGGTTCCGGCCGCCTTTGTACCGTTAGCCGCCCTCCCGTTAAATTCGAGTGGTAAGGTCGATCGGCGTGCCCTCCCCCCGCTCGACCACGCGCACAGCAGCGTTTCACCTGTGGCAAATGCACCCCAAACCTCAACCGAGACGACTCTCATTGAGATCTGGCAAGACCTACTACAACTCAAGCAGGTCGACCGTCACGACAACTTTTTTGAGTTGGGTGGGCATTCCCTACTCGCCACCCAAATGACCTCGCGCATCCGCGACACCTTTGAGTTAGAACTCCCGCTCAAGAGCGTCTTTGCCGCTCCCACCATTGCCCAGTTAGCACCCATCCTCGACGCATTGCGCGATACCGCCCCAAGCACACCTCCCCTCGTTCGGCTCGATCGCACCGCCTACCGACGCAAATCCTCGACTTTGCTCAACCAGCCTGCTCAGGTTGCTCCTGTTCATCCCCAACCGGAAGCGCCAGCACTCAACACAGTCATCCCGTCCCCTACTTCGCCGCTGGTTCCCCTGGCTTTGGGCAGCAGCAGTCCTCCCTTCTTCTGTGTGCACCCTATGTTTGGGGTCGTGTTTCCCTACATGGAACTGGCCCATCACCTGCAAAGCGATCGCAGTTTCTATGGGTTGCAACCCTTAGGATTAGACGGCAAATCTCGTCCCCTAAATAAAATGGAGGCGATCGCGGCCTATTATATTCAGGCCATTCAAACCCTTCAGCCCCACGGGCCTTATTACCTGGGAGGCTGGTCTTTCGGAGGGTTAGTCGCCTTTGAGATGGCGCAACAACTCACTCAAGCAGGCGAAACAGTTGAGCTGCTGGCCATTCTCGATACGACGGCTCCCTGCACCAAACCTTCTTTCTGCCAGAGTTTTAAGTTTCTGATGAAAACTGCCCTCTGGTCTACCCTGCCATTCCTGCTAGATTTTAGTGCCCTGGCAACCCACCGCCTGCAATCTAAAAATCCCTGGTTCTCCCGCTGGCAATGGTCGGCCATCACCCGATTGATTCCCGAAGAGTCTCGATTGCGCCTGTTAAATGAATCTGCCATCAACGCCATGCTGCCCATTGTCTATGCGCATAGTCAGGCAACCCACGATTATGTGCCTCGGCCCTACTCCCACGCGATTGCGTTATTCAAGGCAGCAGATCAATCAGATGCCAATCGACATGATGAAACACTAGGCTGGAGCGAATTAGTTAAAAACATTGAACTGCACGAAGTTCCCGGTAATCATTTATCGCTGTTAAAACAACCCCACGTGCAAGTCCTAGCACAACAGCTCAGACGCTATCTGACATAGATACAGCGCTACTTTGACTTCAGACGGGTACGGTGTCTGAGTCTCTCTATTACTCTCAAAATAGTTTGAAAACCAAGCTAACCGGACGAAAATAACCTCTGCAACTCAACAGACAACCTATAGTCAGTTCTGATTCAGCGCAATGTTAGGCATTTTCGTTGAGGCTACAGACCATCAGATAACAACGACCATATCCGGGAGGGTTGTATTCTCGCAGAATGCGAAAGCCAGCTTTGGTGTATGCGCGCTGTGCAGACAGATTCTGCACACTTGTAGTCAGCCCAACTAACGGCACATCTCCTCGTTGGCGAAGCTGTGACACCAATACCAGAAGTGCTTTCGGTCCAATCCCTTGCCCCACAAATTCCAAATTCCCAATAAGCATATCGACATCAACCGATCCGGCAGGGATCTCGTAGAGACTCACTGAATCCAAAACTTCACGCGACACAGACTGCCATCGCATGTAGCCAACTGCTTGGCTTTCAACCGTGATCAGCGCTCGATCTCCATTTTTTGGTGGATTGGTTGCCCAGGCAATATGATCTTCAGGATCGTGATACCAGGCAGCGACATGAGGAGCAGTCAGCCAATGCCTCAACAGCTCGACATCAGTGGGGGAGAAGGGAGTTAAGGCAATATCAGATTCCATAGAATTGCGGTTTTTTCTGCCTAATTGTGTATTGAGTGTCAGCTCTGCTAGACAAGACCCCTCTGGCTTTCGTTGGCTAGCTGATAGCCGCTAGGCTGCAATAATCTTCGATCAGGTAGTCAATACCTAAGAGCTGAACCACAGCTACTCTCCAGAATCTTTCTACCTATGATGAACTATATTCTGACGTGCTATGGGGTGCAAGGGTGCGGCCAAAGGCAAACCCGTGGGGCAGTAGGGCTTCGCTGATCTCGCACCCAGGCAAAATTAGGTCACTCTGCGCTCAATTGCCGATCGCACCCCACCCCCTGGGCACCCTAAAAGCCAGAATCAGGGGCCATCTTAGGGACACAATATGCTGGCAAGGGTTTGGAGCGCGGCGCTAGTGGGCATCGACGCCCTCAAAGTGGGGGTCGAGGTCGATATTTCTGGTGGGCTGCCCGGCGTAGTGGTCGTGGGCCTGCCCGATACCGCCGTGCAAGAGTCGCGCGAGCGGGTCAAAGCGGCGCTAAAGAATGCGGGCTTCCCCTTCCCCATGCGCAAGGTGGTCATCAACCTCACCCCCGCCGACCTGCGCAAAGAAGGCCCCATTTTTGATTTGCCCATCAGCGTCGGCATTCTCGCCGCTGCCGAGCAGGTGAATACCGACGCCCTCAATGACCTGCTGTTTTTGGGTGAAGTCTCGTTAGACGGCAGCCTGCGGGCGGTGGCCGGGGTGTTGCCGATCGCAGCAGCGGCGCAAAAACTGGGCATTCGCGGCCTGGTGGTGCCCGCCGACAACGGCCGCGAGGCGGCAGTGGTGCCGGGGCTAACGGTCTACAGCTTCAACCACTTGTCGGAGGTGGCTGATTTCCTCAACCATCCCGCAGGCCATACCCCCGTGGCCGTCGATACCACCTTGGCCATGAACGCTGCCCCTAACGCGCTGGATCTGCGCGATGTAAAAGGTCAGGCCCAGGCCCGTCGCGCCCTAGAAATTGCGGCAGCGGGCGGGCACAATTTGATTTTTGTGGGACCGCCAGGCAGCGGCAAAACCATGCTGGCCCGCCGGTTGCCCTCCATTTTGCCGCCGCTCCAGTTTGAAGAAGCCCTGGATGTAACGCAGATTCACTCGGTGGCGGGGTTGCTGAAGGAGAAGGGCACGCTGGTGAATACGCGCCCCTTTCGCAGCCCGCACCATTCTGCGTCGGGGCCATCTCTAGTCGGCGGCGGCAGCTACCCCAAGCCGGGAGAAATTTCGCTGGCTCACCGAGGCATTCTCTTTCTGGATGAACTGACAGAATTCAAGCGCGACGTGCTGGAGTATTTGCGCCAGCCCCTTGAGGATGGCTACGTCACGATCACCCGCACCCGCCAGTCGGTCGTTTTCCCAGCCCAGTTTACGCTGATTGCCAGCACCAACCCCTGCCCCTGCGGCTTTTACGGCGACTCGGTGCAGCCCTGCACCTGTAGCCCCCGCAGCCGCGAAAACTACTGGTCGCGCCTCTCTGGCCCCCTGATGGATCGCATTGATTTACAAGTGGTGGTCAGCCGCATCAAGCCCGAAGAGATGACCCAGCACCAGCCAGGGGAGGCTTCAGAACCCGTGCGCGATCGCGTCCAAGCCGCTCGCCAGCGGGCCCGCGATCGCTTCAAAACCGAGTCGGGGTTGCAGTGCAATGCCGACATGCAGAGCCGCCACCTCAAGCACTGGTGCCCGCTGGATGACATTAGCAAAACCTTGCTAGAAGGGGCGGTGCGCAAGCTGGGTCTCTCGGCCCGCGCCATGGATCGCATTCTTAAGGTCGGTCGCACCATTGCCGATCTCGATGGTGCCGACAATCTGCAAACCCACCACATAGCCGAAGCAATTCAGTACCGCACCATCGATCGCATGCAGTAGCGCGTGGCTTTTAGCCTCTGGTCTTTTCCAGCAGCGCCGTCATCTTGTTGAGCAGGCGGGGCAGCTCAATGGGTTTGGTGTCGTACTCGTCGCAGCCAATCGCCAGGGCTTTTTCGCGATCGCCTGCCATAGCGTGGGCGGTCAGCGCAATTACCGGAATGTGAGCGGTTTGGGCATTGGCCTTGAGCTGCTGGGTAGCCTCCCAGCCGTCCATCACCGGCAGGCTCATATCCATCAGCACAATGTCGGGGCGGTGGGCGGCGGCCATAGTTACCCCTTCCAAGCCATCTACAGCGATCAGCACGTCGTAGTTGAGCCGCAGCAGACGGCGCGAGAGCATGTCGCGGTTCATTTCGTTGTCTTCGACCAGCAGCACCTTGATGGGGGCGGCTGGGGCTGGGGGGCTCGGGTCCATAGCCTCGGCATCTTCCATGCGCAAACTTTCGGCTTCGGCCTTGAGCTGCTGAAAATAGTCGCTTTGAGTAATCGCCGCTACTTCTTGGGCACGCTTGGCGTGGTCAATTTCAATCTTCAACTCGTCAACCTGGCGTTTGAGGGCCTCTTCTGCCAGCTTGCGCTTGGTCACATCTTCGACAATTCCCTCGTAGTAAAGCAGCTCGCCGTTGGCGCTGCGCACCGCCCGCACGCTTTCTGACAGCCACATGATGTCGCCATCTTTGCGGTAGGCCTGGTACTCGTAGCCGATAATTTCGCCGTCGGCGTCCACCTGCTGCATGAGCTGCTGGCGACGTTCGGCATCGACGTAGATTTGGCTGCTAATTTCAGTGACGGCGGCCATCATGGCCTCGGGCGAGTCGTAACCGTGGATGCGCGCCATGGCGGGGTTGACGCTGAGAAAATGGCCCGAGGGCGTCGACTGAAAAATGCCCTCCAGGGCGTTTTCAAAGATGCTGCGGTACTTTTCCTCGGTGAGCCGCAGCGAGTCTTCGGCCTGCTTGCGGGCGGTAATGTCGGCCATGGCACTGAGCACCGTCGCTTCGCCGTTAAAGGTCAACGGCTGAAACGAGGCTGTTACCCAAAAGGGGCTGCCATCGGCCCGTTTGCCCTGTAGTTCGTAATGCTGAATTGACTTGCCTTCGCTCAGGGGGCCAATTAAGGTTTGGTGCTCGGCCCGCTCAAAATAAAAGTCCTCAATGGAGCGGTGCAGCAGGTCGGGTTCGGTATGGCCAAAGGTTTTGCTGGCCGTGGCGTTGGCATAGAGAATGAGGCCGTCGGACAGCCGCCAAATCAGCACGGGTACCGGGGTGGCCTCAGCGATTAGCTGCTGGGCCAGGTACATCACCCGCTGATCGCGGAGCCGCTTTTTCTCTAGGTAGGCGGTGATTTTAGCCCGCAGCAGCACTGGCTTGAAGGGCTTGGAGAGATAGTCTTCTGCCCCCATTTCAATGCAGCGCACCACGTTGTCAATTTCATCGAGGGACGAAATCATGATCACTGGAATAGCGTGCAGAGTAGGGTGCTGCTTGAGGTGGCCGAGCACCTCGTAACCGTTCATCTCGGGCATGATCAAGTCGAGCAAGATCAGGTCGTAGGGGCTGCTTTGCAGCATCTCCAGGGCTTGGCGGCCATTGGCGGCGACCGCTACGGTGTAGCCCTGGTGCTGAAGCTGACGGGACAGCAGATCGCGGTTGGTTTCGTTGTCGTCGACGATGAGAATGGTGCCCCCCTGGAGGCTCAGCTCGTCGACGGGGCTGTGGTTGAGTGCCCGAATGGTGGTTTCGGCTGCTCGAAATAGGCTGGATGCGGTGGTGCCATCGAGCAGCAAATCGGTGGTCTCTGGCCCGCTGGCGTCAATCAGCTGGAGCTGCTGCCGTGACAGATTGACGATGTCGTTGACCATGCCCAGCAGCCGTTGAGCGGCTTTGTGAATGCGATCGAGGTCGAGCACGATCTCGGGGGAGGCTTCTTCGAGCAGCATTTCGCAGTAGCCAATCACGGTGCTGAGGGGGGTCAGCATCTCGAGCCGAATGGTGGCCCCAAAGGAGTTGATGTCGCGGGGTGACTGGCCTACCTCCAACTGAGTGGGGTCGAGAATGACGTTGGCCAGCGACAGCAGCTGGGTGCCGCAGGTGTAGATTTTCTG
This sequence comes from Nodosilinea sp. LEGE 06152, assembly GCF_015207525.1. Classification (GTDB taxonomy): domain Bacteria; phylum Cyanobacteriota; class Cyanobacteriia; order Phormidesmidales; family Phormidesmidaceae; genus Nodosilinea. Next base: position 64,640 of record NZ_JADEWR010000018.1, on the reverse strand, counting down.
CAAATCGTCCCCCAGCGACGCGTCGGGCTGCCCCTTGATTTCGTCGAGCAGCATCTCGCTGTAGCCAATGATGGCATTCATGGGGGTGCACAGCTCGTGGCGCAGATGGCTGAGCAGCGCCCGCTGCACGCGGCTGTCCTGGGGTAGGCTGTTGGTGTCCTGGGGGGCTGGGGGCTGGGCGCTGGCCAGCAGGCGCTCAATTTTCTCAAGCAGCTGGGGTAGGTCAACGGGTTTGGTGTCGTACTCGTCGCAGCCAGCGGCAAAGGCCTGGTCGCGATCGCTCTGCATGGCGTGGGCGGTGAGGGCAATAATGGGAATGTGCTGGGTGCGCGGGTTGGCCTTGATTTGGCGGGTCGCTTCGTAGCCGTCGATCACCGGCAGATCAATATCCATCAGCACTAGGTCGGGGCGTTCTGACAGGGCCTTAGAGACGCCATCGGCACCGTCGATCGCGATCGCCACCTCGTAGCCTTTGCGCAGCAGACGACGAGACAGCATGTCTCGGTTGACCTCGTTATCTTCGACTAGCAGCAGTTTGGGCATGGGGGCAGCAACGATTACAAGAGTGCATGGGCATGGCTAAGGGGCTGTCAGACAGGGGCACTAGGAGTTGGCTCGACCATGGCGCGAAACCGCCGCCGAGGCCAGATCGCTAATTTCGCTGAGCAATGCCTGGCGATCGAAGGAACCCTTCTGATAAATGCGCTCAATCTGGCCGTCGAGGCGACGGCGATCGTCTGGGGTGAGGTCTTTGGCGGTGAGCACCAGCACCGGAATGTCGCGCCACTGGGGCTGGCGGCGCAGCTCGTCGAGAAACTCAAAGCCGTCCATCTCGGGCATCATGAGATCGAGCAAAATAATGCCTGGTGCCTGGGTTTGCATCAGGTCTAGGGCGGCGCGACCGTTTTCGGCTTCTAGCACCTGCCAGCCCGCTTTGGTGAGCTGGCGACGCATCATTTCCCGGTTTTCGGCGTTGTCTTCAACCACCATGACCGAGGTGACGCCAGTTTCGGTGCTGTACTTGCGCAGCAGCTCGGTGAGGCGATCGTAGTCGATGGGCTTGAGCAGGTAGTCAGAGGCCCCCAGGGCGTAGCCCAGGTTTTTGTCGTCAACCATGGTCACCATGACGACGGGAATGGTGGCCAATTCAGGGTCGGCCTTGAGCTCGGTCAGCACTGTCCAGCCGTCGATGCTGGGCATCATCACGTCGAGCACAATCACGTCGGGGCGGTGGCTGCGAGCCAGCTGCAAGCCGTCTAAGCCGCTGCCCGCCCCCAAAACGTTGAAGCCTTCGCGGGTTAAAAATCGCTGCATCAGGTCTTGCACCGAGGGGTCGTCGTCGATTACCAGAATGGTGCTGGCGGTCGGAATGTGCTCGATGGGCGCGATCGCGCTGGGCTCGGCGATCGCGCTCTGTACCACTTCCGCTTTCCCATCGAGTCTCAGATCGGGCACGCGCTCGGGCAGCTGAAGGCTAAAGGTGGTGCCCTGGCCAGCGGCGCTGGTCACGCTGATTTCGCCGCCCATCATCTCGCAGAACTTTTTAGTAATTACCAGCCCCAGCCCCGTACCCCCGTACTTGCGGGTGGTAGACGAATCGGCCTGGGTAAACGACTGAAACAGCTTGGCCTGCTGCTCCGGGGTCATGCCAATGCCGGTGTCGGCCACGCGAAAGGCGATCGCCGCCTCTGCCTTGATATCTGGCCCAGTACTCACCGGCTCTACGGTGAGGGTAATCGTGCCGTCTTCGGTAAACTTGCTGGCGTTGCTGAGCAGGTTAAACAGGCACTGGCGCAGCTTGGTGATGTCGGCATGCATGGTGTCGATGCCGTCGGCGCAATGCACCACCAGGGTGTTGCGATTTTTGTCGATCAGCGGGCGAATGGTGTCGGCAATTTCGGCCACCATCGGGGCAATTTCAAAGGTTTCTAAAAACAGCTCCATCTTGCCCGACTCTACTTTAGAGAGGTCAAGAATGTTGTTGATTAGCCCCAGCAGGTGACGCCCGGCCCCGTGAATTTTTTGCACGTCGGAGATCAGCGCACTTTGGCCCAGATCGGTCAGCTCTTCCTTCAGCATTTCGCTGTAGCCAATGATGGCGTTGAGGGGGGTGCGCAGCTCGTGGCTCATATTGGCCAAAAACTGGCTCTTGGTCTGGTTGGCCGCCTCCGCCTCTGCCCTGGCCCGCTCAGCCGCTTCGGTGGTTTCAGCCAGCTGCGCGGTGCGTTCCTCCACCGCCTGACTCAGGTTTTGCTCGCGGGCGGCGACCTCGTAGGCCATCACCTGAAAGGCCCGCGCCAGCTGCCCCGGTTCGTCGGCCCGTTGGGCTACCGCAGTCATGGGCGCAGCATTAAACTCGCTGACCTGTTCGGCGGTCATGGTGCCTGAGCTGACCCGCCGCGCGATCGCCGTGAGCTGATTAATGGGCTGAATAACCGTGCGCTTGAGCAGCGCATTGAGCAGCAGACCCAGGGCCGCAAAAATGCTGGCAAAAATGCCCATGACCAAAAACAGGTACTGACGGCCCTGCTGAAACACCGCGTCGGCGGGTACATAAATAGTCTGGGCGGCAACGATTTCATTCATCTGCCAGCCAAACCCACCCTGACTGCCAAAGCTCACCAGTTGACTCTTAGGGGCCGCCGCCGGAGTGCTGTGGCATTCGAGGCAGCTTGCCTTGGTAATGGCAAGCGGTCGGGCAATATAGAACAGGTTTTCGCCATTGCGGGCGCGATACCCTGACAGCTTAGCCAGCTCAGGCTCGGCTCTAAATTGTTCGACCAGACCGGTTTCAAAGTCGTCGGCCTGGTCACGGGGGTTGGTGGGGTTGAGGGTAGCTTCTTTATAGAAAAAGCTCTGGTAGTCGGGGTGGCTACGAAATTGTTCAAAGACTTCTGTGGCAGCGTAGGCCGGCACCGTTTCGCTGATAAATTCTGGACTGGTGGCCAGCTGGTCGGCCAGCAGAGGGCGAATGTTGTCGCTGGTGTAGGTTCTGACCGAGTTCATGGTCTGGGTCAACATTTCGGCCTTGGCTGTTACCTCTCCCTCAGCCTTGCGCTGCATAGCGGCTGATAGAGTGAGACCGCTAATGACAACCCCAGCTAAAAACACCAGGGTGAGAAGTAACGTAAATTTGGTGCCTAACCTCAATTTCCTGATCATGGGAAGCTGCACTAAAGAAGGGCAAGCGAAACGAAGCAAGCATGTCGCCCAAGACCGCATCGCGGCTTTCAGTCCGAACCTTCGTAAGGACAGCATAAAAAAACACCTTACGTAGCCTGCACAAAAACACAGGCCCAAAAGAACACTCTCTAATTATTAAGGTGTTTTTACAGTACTACTTCGGTTGTGAACTACTGAGCTGCATTCTTTCAATTAAGAAAGAATTAACTGCGTCTTTAGATCTACAGTGGAAACCCCATTGATTTAGATATTAGTCTTGGAAACCCTTTAAAAAAGTGTTTTGAGTCACAGAATTTTATTTTTAGTAGTAGTATTAAGACATGTTTTGCATGGATTAAATATTAACTATAGAAGATTGCCTATAAAAAAGGCTGCTTTGCATTAAGCCATTTTCGTATTAGCCAAAAATGCAATAGGCACAGCTTTTTGACCAACTTGAGCGGTGGTCTGCCATGGGCTAAGGGATATTTGCGCCAGCGATGTATCGAGATTCACCGCTCAAACGGGTGCTGTGCCTGATTAGCAGGCTTGGTCATCCTTTGCCTACCTGGGGCACGGGGCGAATGCTGCGGTAGCGGTCTTGACGGATCCAATCTAGCACCGACTGTATTTCGAGGGTCTTTTCGCCCAGGGTGTTGAGCAGGTGCGAGCCGAGTTCCAGGGCGGCCTCAAACTCGGGTTGCACCACTTCTCTGGCCCCTAGCTGAGTCAGCACGTCGATCTCTTCGTTGTTGTGCGATCGCGCAATGATATCCAGCTCGGGGGCTTTGGCCAAAGCTCGCTGCAAGAGTAGGCGAGTCGTTGTCGGGTCGGGCAGGGTAATGGCCAGGGCCTTGGCGGTCTCCAGGCAGGTCTTTTCGAGCACCAGTTCGCTGTCGGCATCGCCGTAGACGTAGGGAATTTGCACCAGGGGGGCATGACGATTGCGCAGGCGCTGAATGGCGGTTTCGCTGTTTTCGATCACCAGTACCGGGTAGCCGCGGCTGAGCAGCACGTTGACCAGCACTTCGCCCACCCGGCCATAGCCCGCCACGATCACGTGGTCGTGAATGTCGGCGGGCACCGACAGCAGCTTGGGCTCCTCGGCCCGGTTGAGGTAGTCTTTGAGCACGGGCAGGGCGTGGAGCCAGTCAGATACTCGGGGCGCAAGGTTGATCCATAGGGGGGTGAGCATGAGCGAAATGGCGATCGTGCCCAGCAGCAGCGAGTAGCGCTGCTCGGTAATTAGCCCCAGCTCTAGCCCCATCAGCGCCAGCACAAAGGAAAATTCGCCGATTTGGTTGAGCCCAAAGCTAGCTTTTACGGCTGTCTTGAGCGAATAGCCAAACCCCAGCACAATGGGCAAAACAATCAGCGCCTTGCCCACCATAATCAGCCCTACCAGCTCCAAAAGTTTGCCCAGGTTGTTGAGAATCAAGTTGGGGTCGATCAGCATGCCGATGGAGGCGAAAAACAGGCAGGCAAAGGTGTCGCGCAGGGGCAAAATTTTGCCCAAGGCCTGGTCGGCGTAGTCGATCTCGGAGATCATCAGGCCAGCGACAAAAGCCCCCATCGCGATCGAGAGGCCGAGGATAGACGTCACCCAGGCAATGCCCAGACAGAGGGCTACGACCGTGAGCAAAAACAGCTCGCTGCTCTCGGTGGCGGCAATGTGCTGAATGAGGGGGGGCACCACCCAGCGGCCCAGGGCGATCGCCCCCGCTAAGAACAGTCCAAACTTGAGCGCCGCGATCGCCAGGGCTGGCCCCAGGGCATCGGGTTGGTTGAGCACCGGCAGCACCGCCAGCATTAGCCCCAGGGCAATGTCTTGGGCGATCAGCAGACCCAGCATTACCTGACCGTGAACGGTGGCGGTTTCGCCTCGGTCAGTCAGGGTTTTGAGCACCACCGCCGTTGACGATAGCGACAGCACCAAGCCCAGAAAAAGGCCCTGCAGCGGAGAATCTGCCGTACCTGAGAGCAGCGACACCGAACACACCAGCAGCGTGGTCAATCCCATTTGCAAAAAGCTGCCCTTCAGGGCGATCGCCCGCACCCGTTTCAGCTCGGAGAGCGAAAACTCAACCCCCAGGGCAAACAGCAAAAAGGCAATCCCCACCTCCGCCAGGGCCTGAATTTGCTCTACATCGGTCTGGAGCCCCAGCCCAAAGGGGCCAATCACCAGCCCGGTGAGCAGGTAGCCCAGCAGCGCTGGCTGCTTGAGGCGGTGGGCAATATAGCCACCAATGGCGGAACACCCCAAAGCCAGGGTGAGATCGAGGACGAAGTTTGGTTCAGCGGTCATACATGAGCACGGTAGGGCGATGAAAATAGCGTCTACAAAGCCCCCTGCACCAGTAGACACAGGGGGCTTTAAAGCCGACAAGGACAAAGGCATAGCTAGCCAATAACCAGGGACGCTGCGTGACCCCGTTAAACCCGCTAAGCCGATTGCAAGGGGCTAAACCCCCAGCTTCTATTGTCACTAATAAGTGGTGAGTGCGCTATCAACTGCCTTTAGCAAGGTTATTGCTTGCGCAGCGTCAGAACGTTGGGCGATCGCCCCTTGCTTCAATCTATAGATTGGGCTCAAACCCTTCTGCTCGGAGCTGTTCAGCCAATCTCTCGGCCCGCTCTCGTTCTTGCTCGGCCCGCTCTCGTTCTTGCTCGGCCCGCTCTCGTTCTTGCTCGGCCCGCTCTCGTTCTTGATTGGCCCGCTCTCGTTCTTGATTGGCCCGCTCTCGCTCTTGCTCTAGCTGCTGCCCCAGTTCGATATAGGTCAAAAATTGCTGCCCATCGGGGCGGTAGATTTCCAGCCCCGCATCGCTCATGTGAAAGCGAATCTGCAAACAAGGGCTGACCCACCCATTCATCTCCTCAATCACCTGAAGGCTGTCTTCACACCGCTGTAGCCCGGTTAGCTCAAGCTTGTCGGGGTCGTAGATGTAGTACTCCTCAATGCCGTAGCGCTCGTAAAAGTTCAGCTTGCGCAGCATCTCACCAAAGCGGTTGCCCGGCGACAAAATTTCAAACACCACCTGGGGCGCAATGCCGCCCTCCTGCCACTGGCGGTAAGATCCTCGGTCTCCCTTGGGCCGCCCTATCGCTACCATCACATCGGGGGCCTGGCGAATCGTGTTGTCCCCTTCTACCGGATACCAAAGTAGATCGCCCGCCACAAATACGTCGGGATTCTTCGCAAACAGCAGTTCAAGGTTTTCTTTGATTACCACAATCCAGCGAAACTGCTTGGTATTGTCGGCCATGGGTTGCCCATCGCTGTCGGAGTAGTTGACTGTGGCTAAGGCGTCGGGAAGCTGCTGAACCATAGTGAAAATGCCGTGCAGGCCTAGGCTTTTATTGTAAGCGCTGCCTCAATGCTTCCAGGTTTGAATTCTGGATTTGAGATTAGCGATTTCGGGTTCAGGCCCATCACAGTGAAGGGGTTGAGAGGTGATTTCCGGTGGCCAGAATTGCAGGGAAATGTCTGCCTTGCGATCGCGCCTCAGCTCTTGACGCCAATTTCAGGTGCGGTTAGGATGCTGATGTTGTGCAACTCTGCGCCATCACCGTTTGATGTTGTCTTTGCAGCTATCCCCCGCCCGTCTCTTCAGCCTAATCCTAGGGCTGGGGCTGCTGCTGCGCCTTGGGCGCAACTAATTCTTAAAACAAAGGCGAAGTGCCCTGAATAGTTTTACTCCTTTGGTCACAGGTTGTCCCTGAATCTGACTACGGCTTAGGAGTTTGCTGCGTTATTCAAGCGTTGGTGCATTGCGCTCTGCCGCGATCGCACCCCACCGCCTCGTCCGCTGAGAGCCTTGTAGGGTGGGCACTGCCCACCATTCCAGTCAGGTGATGTCTAAACATTGCCTAAGTATTGCCATCCGCTAACTCTTGGAAATATCCCATGTTGACCAACCCCGCTGAGAAATATCGCCCCTTTGCGCCGATCGCATTGCCAGACCGCACCTGGCCCAGCCAGACCATCACCCAACCCCCAATCTGGCTCAGCACCGACCTGCGCGACGGCAACCAGGCGCTGATTGAACCCATGTCGGTCGAGCAAAAGCTGCGAATGTTTGAGCTACTGGTGGCGATCGGCTTTAAAGAAATTGAGGTGGCGTTTCCATCGGCCTCAGAAACTGACTTTAACTTTGTGCGCCGCCTGATCGACGAAAACCGCGTGCCCGACGACGTCGAAATTCAGGTGCTGACCCAGGCGCGGGAAGACTTGATTCGCCGTACCTTTGAGTCATTGGCGGGGGCGAAGCGGGCGATTGTTCACGTCTACAACGCCACGGCCCCGGTGTTTCGGCGGGTGGTGTTTCGCAACGACAATGCTGCGACCATTGAACTGGCGGTGCGGGCGGCAACGCTGATTCGTGACCTGGCCGCAGAGCGACCCGAAACCCAGTGGCGCTTCCAGTATTCGCCAGAGGTGTTTTCGCAGACTGAGCTGGAGTTTGCCCGCGATATTTGCAATGCGGTGCTGGATGTGTGGCAGCCCACCCCCAATCGCAAAGCGATCATCAACCTGCCCGCTACGGTAGAAAGCGCTACCCCCAACGTATTTGCCGACCAGGTGGAGTGGATGCACCGCCACCTGACCTACCGCGCCAGTGTGGATTTGAGCGTGCACAACCACAACGACCGGGGCTGCGCGATCGCCGCCGCCGAACTGGGCCAGATGGCCGGGGCCGATCGGGTCGAGGGCTGTCTGTTTGGCAACGGCGAGCGCACCGGCAATGTCGATATCGTTACCCTGGCGCTGAATCTCTACACCCAGGGCATTCACCCCGGTCTCGATTTTTCGCGCATTAACGAGGTAGCCCGCATTGTCGAAGACTGCACCCAGCTGCCCATTCACCCCCGCCATCCCTACGTGGGCGACCTGGTGTTTACGGCCTTCTCCGGCTCCCATCAGGATGCGATTCGCAAGGGTTTTGCGGCCCGCAACCCCAACGACCTGTGGGATATGCCCTACCTGCCGCTCGACCCGGCGGACCTGGGCCGTTCCTACGAGTCGGTGGTGCGGGTAAATAGCCAGTCGGGCAAGGGCGGCATTGCCTTTTTGCTAGAGCGCGACTATAACCTCAGTCTGCCTCGCCGTTTGCAGATTGAGTTTAGCCAGGTGGTGCAGCGAGCGATGGATGCCACCGGCAAGGAAATGACCGCACCGATGCTGTGGGACTTGTTTGAGCAGGAGTATCTGCGGGCGAACGCGCCGTTTAAGTACGTGACCCACCACTGGCGCGATGACGAGAGCCCCTCGGCCATTTCCACAACCTTGGAATGTGGCGATCGCGTGCTGACCCGTGCGGGCCACGGTAACGGCCCCATCGATGCCTTTGTGGATGCGCTAGATCTCCAGATTCGCGTACACAGCTATGAGGAGCGGGCGATCGGCCACGGTAGCGATGCCGACGCGATCGCGCTGATCGAAATTGCCGCCGACTGGCTGGAGGGCACCATTCATGGGGTGGGCGTTCACAGCAGCATTGTTACGGCTTCGCTGCTGGCGGTGCTTAGCGCCGTCAACCGTGGTCTGGCGACGCTAACGCCCACGCAAAGAGAAGCGGTGCTGCCTGGGCCGCAAACCATTGGCTAAGCCCGCTGTTGCAAGGGTGGATATTGACCTTTAGGCCAGCCGTATCCACCCCTGAGCGGTTTCTGTACCGGCCTTTAGTGGCTAGTTCTGAGCTGCCACGGTCGAAAGGCTGTCGTAATTGGCCTCAACATAGGTCATGGCAACAGGCGTGAGCCAGGCAACGGCTTGTTCAATTAGTTGGCGATCGCTCTGGCTCCAGTCTCGAGGCCTGTCGAAAGTGCAGGCTTGTAAAACCCCCCACAGCGTTTGCTCTGAGCACAGATGAGCGTGAACCAAGGCCCTGTGGCCAAAGGTTTTGCACTCAAACTCCCGATTTAAAGTCCCAGGGTCGGCCCGTTCGACATCGTCTACAAAAATACTGGGCTGAGCGTTGAGGGCAGCTGCAAACATGGGGTCTTCGTCAGCTAGAGAGGAGGGTTCTGGCTTCCACTGGGGGTCGTAGATGGTGGGCACAGACGATTGCGCCTTCCAGCAGAAGGGCACCCGCCCAATCGCAGAACTGGGATCACGGACGTACAAAAATACGCGATCGCACTGCAGCTGCTGTCCTAAAACGGCCAGAATACCCTCCATTATTGGTGCTGTATTTTGCCCCTGGGCCAGTGCCTCAGAACATTGACACACCAACGCTTCAATTCGATCAAAACTAATTTTGTTGGTCTCATGGGCTTGCGGTTGAGCCATAGCTGTCTACCGTGGGTACTTCCTTACCTTAGAGCCAAAACAAGTTGCCTACCCCTGCCAGGCTTAGGGTTTGGCTCTCACCCTTTAGGAACAAACAACCTCTTCCTAAAAGTAGAAAATAACTCGAATATGGGGTCAAGTATCCCCATCGTCGACGAAAATATACCCTTCGAACGATGAGGTTGGCTGAGAGGTTTACGTAATGTGTCCACTAGGTAGAAGCGGTGGCCATGCGTCCACTGGCTTGCTATTTCTAGCATTTGTTAGGTAACTCATTAGGTGATTTATGATGAAAGCGATTTTCGAATCTCTAAAGAAAGTGCTGCACAGCATTCACTGGAAGCAGTTTGCAGTTGCTTGCTCCGCAGTTGTCATTCTATTGACTGCCAGTGGAGTTGATGCCAGACAAAATGCTAGCCAGCAAGCCAAAGCCAACGGTGAAATACCCCCAGCCGGAGAGATTGGTCGGCCTCGCACCATGAACCAGTGGCGAGCTGAAAACGAAGTCTTAGAAGGGCAGCCTGGCGAAAAGCTGAAGCGTATTGCTGAAGAATCTGCCGATGCGGTGAAGAATATGGCAGAGATCTACCCGCAAAATGCGAAGACCCTAACACCCGGTATGGATAACGGCAAGCTACCAACCGACGACTAGTAAATAGCTTTCAGCAAGAGCTGATGTGGCTCCGCTAAAGTTTTTTGGCGGAGCTTTTTGCTCACCTGTGCCGGAACTTAGTACATCCTGAAATTATCGAGAAAGGCCTGCGATCGCGGCGACGTGCCCAGGGCCAGCAGAAATTAAGCAAGTTGAAATTAGGCAATTACAATGACGCAGAACTTTAAGAAAGGCGACAAAGTCTCCTGGAACACACCCCAGGGAAAGACCGTGGGCAAAGTTGTGAAAAAGCTCACCTCTCACACTGACATTAAGGGGCATACCGTAGCTGCATCTGACGATGACCCTCAATACCTGGTAGAAAGCGATAAAACCGGCAGTCAAGCTGCCCATAAACCCAGCGCTCTGACCAAAGAAGATTAACCTAAACTAAATAGTTTGATGGCTTAACCACTGGCGAAATTGTTTGATTAAACTGTTTTCGCCAGTAGTAGGTTGCAGCTTTAGAAACTGCTCAACATTACTAGCCTCTAGTGGCGGTAGAGCTAGGCTAGTAAGACTGACGATGTAGCTTGCATCTTGCAGAGTATAAATCGTCAGGTTTTCGCCATCGAATCGCCAGAGTTCTGGAATGCGCAGCGCCGAGTAAGTGGCCAGTCGATTGAGTGAGCTGCTGGTGATATCAATGTCTACAGCCAGGTCTGGAGGTGGGTACTGGGCTAAATCAATTTGCCCCACGCCGCGCACCTGAGCTTCGTGCTGGATGTAGTAGCACTGGTCGGGTTCTAGCCCTTTAGCAAGGTCTTCTCTATCGCACGTTCGCGACCCCAGGCTGCGAATTTCTAAACCCAGGTCTTCGGTTGCGGCCTCAATTAGGCGACCCAGCCGCTTTTTGTAGGTTTCGTGCGGGTCGAGCGGCATTCGAACTTCCAAAGTGCCTAGCTCGTAGGTCAGGCGAAGGGCAAGCTCTTGTTCAAAATCGCTTACGAGTGAGCGGTAGGTGTGCCAGCTAATGTTTTGCAAGATGACGCGATCGGGGCTTTGAATGAGGGTGGCAGCCATCGCATCCTCTAGTACTCAATGTTCTATTTTTATCATCATAAACGCTTAGTCTAGGGGCTTAATATCTACAACAAAACCCCAGAGTGCTTAGGTGGTAAGCCAGTTATCTGGGCTTTTCCATCAGCAGCACCCTGGGGTCTAAGGTATTAGGCGGTGTCTTAGCGACCGGTGGAGCCGGGCAAAATGGGTTGCTCGACGGCTTGGCGGTAGATTTCGGTTTCGTCGTTGAAGTCGATGGGCAGTACAGCTACCACGTTTTCGTGCGGACGGGGGATGATGACCCAGGTTTCGAGAATACCGCCGGGGGTTTTTTCGGCAGCTTCTACGCCGGCTGCCATGGCGGCCTTAACTTCGGAGACATCACCGCGAATGTTGATGGCAAAGCGAGCGCTACCAGCCCGAATGTAGCCAATGAGCGTAACGCGTCCTGCTTTAACCATCGCATCTGCGGCGGCTAGCACCGGGGGAAACCCTCTGGTTTCGAGCGACCCGACGGCCTGTGGCATGGTTGTACTCCTGGGAAAGTTCTGTGGATAAAAAATCAACCTTCATTGTACGGGCCAGCGGTATCAACCTAGCCGTGTCGATTTATTAAAGACTGTGGGGGGTGTGTAACAGTAAAACTTATACCCGAAACGCTTCGGAGGCTGAGGTAAACCCAATCGGCAGGATGGCGTCGATGTTATCGGTGGGGTTGGGGATGATTACATGGGTGGTAACTTCGGCCAGATTGGGGCAGGCATTGGCCGCCACCAGCCCCGCTTCCATGGCGCGTTTGACCTCGGCTACCAAACCGCGAATCACCACAAACTGCCGCCCGCTCTCGGAGCGATCCTGCACGGAGACGGTGACGTTGCCCGCTTTTACCATGGCATCGGCGGCGGCCAGCACCGCCGGAAAGGTTTGGGTTTCAATGACGCCGACGGCAATGGCCATGGGGGTGCTCCTAGGGAAAAGCTGCGTTGTTCAACTCTCAATCATACCTTGATGCCGCTGGGTTCTCCGGCGGTGGCGATAATGCGATCGCAGCCCGACTCCGGCTTGGCCCACTCGCAGTGGCAGTCTTTGGGGTCGCCCCAGCACAGGCTGAGATACAGCTCATCCCGCGTGGCGGATAGCTCGGCCCATTCGCTGACGGCAATGCGTTCTTCTATGGCGGCTAGGGTGGTGGGCTGGGGGTCGTTGCCCGCCAGCCACAGGCGCAGACCAGCGATGGCAGTTCGCCAAAACTCTAATATGGCGGGACGAGCCGCCGCTAGAGCCGCCTTGTCGGCGGGAATGGCAATGAGCTGGGGATGCAGCTCGGGCACGCGAATGCTGCGGCCCTGAAACTGGCAGGTGTGCCACACCAGCCCCGACACCCCGTGCTGGTGCTGGTAGTCGTGAATTTGGGCGCGAAAATCTTGGATGGCGAATACTTTGCTGAGCTTGTCGGTGCCGATCGCTTTTGAGAGCACCGGGTTATCGATGCGATCGGCGGAGGAGAGCACCACCCGCTCGCCCTTCCAGGTGGCGCGCAGCTCGCGATCGAGAAACTCCAGGAGTTGTTCGGTGGTGTAGGCCATAGGGCTATCTTATCAAGGGCAGCGGGGGAGTTTTGTGCCTGACTATAGTTTCCCCAGCCGTTCTGTCAGAAGAGTGTAGAAACCCTCGGCATCGACGGTTTCAATGACCGTGGCGTTGGCCGGAGCAGCGGCGGTGGGGTAGGCGTTGGCGACCGTTCGCCCCAGGCAGAGCGACCCCTCAGTTTCGATCGCCAGGTGCATAGGGCGGCCGGTGAACAGATCGGGTCGCAGCAGGTAGGCGACTACGCAGGGGTCGTGGAGGGGTGGAGCCGCAAGGCCGTAACGTTCGACATCGAGCTGGCCGTAGTAGCGCAGCATGCCCGCAGCGGCTTTGCCCACGGGGGTACCCAAGTTTTCCAGGGCTGTCAGCCGCTCGGGGGTGGTCACTACCTGGTGGGTGACATCCAGGCCGATCATGGTCAGGGGCAGACCGGCCTCCACCACGACTTTGGCCGCGTGGGGGTCGACATAGATATTGAACTCGGCAGCGGGGGTAACGTTGCCGCCCCCCAGGGAGCCACCCATTATGACCACCCGGTCGATGCCCTGGGCAATTTTGGGGCATTGAATCAGGGCCACAGCTAGGTTGGTGAGCGGGCCGAGGGTAGCCAGGGTAATGGGGGCCGAGGCCGTGGTGAACTGTTCGATTAAAAACGCGACGGCGTGCTGAGCTGGCAGCGGCAGGGCGGGCTCGGGCAGCGCGGCCCCCTGCAAGCCGGTCGCGCCGTGGATGTCTTCGGCGGTGGTGAGCGATCGCAGCAGTGGGCGGGGGCACCCCGCATATACCGGCACATCGGCTCGCTGGGCCAGGTGACAGATGCGGCGAGCGTTGGCCGTCGTCAGAGACAGGGGCACGTTGCCCGCCACGGTGGTAACGCCCAGCAGGTCGAACTCGGCGGGGCTAGCGAGGGCAAGCAGAAGGGCGATCGCATCGTCAACCCCAGGGTCGCAGTCAATAATCAAGGGGCGTGGGATCATCGGCATGCCTGGCAGTATCTACAGTCATATCTACAGTCAACAGGGGCGGCGGGCAAAGGTTGCGATCGCAGGTGGCACAGCCCCGCCAGCAGCAGCAAACGGCACTGCCCTAGAATAGTGTCGTCGCCATCTGTGCTCCCTAGTTAGGAGGTTACTCCCTTGTCTGCTGCGTTTCGTCTCAAAGCTCTTATAGTATCTGGGCTGAGCCTGGTGCTGGTTACCGGCTGTGCGGGCAGCTCACTGCAACAGTCCCTGGAGGCTGATCCGCAGCTGCAAGAGCGGCCTGTGTTTGACGAAGAAACCCCCGAAACTCCCGAAACCACCGAAGCCGAAACGGCGGCGGCGACTTCTCCGGAGGCCAGCGACGCCGACAGCACAGCCGCGCCCCCTCGCGATCGCCCCACCACGGCCCAGCTTGATCAGGTACCCGACGACCTGCGGCCCTACGTGCAAGACTGGCTAGCCTTAGAGATAGCTACAAGCGATCGCCAAAGCGCCGATACCTCTACTGGAGCCGAATTTGAGCCCAACCAGCCCATCACTCGCGGCGAATTTGCTCACTGGCTGCTTACCGCTAACAACGAGTTTTATGCAGATGTACCGGCTAAGCGCATTCGCCCCGCCACCGCTGGCACTACCCCAACCTTTCAGGATGTGCCTGCTTCGCACCCCTACTTCGCCGCTATTCAGGGGTTAGCAGAAGCGGGTATTATTCCCAGTGCCAAAACCGGCAATTCTACCGCCGTCACCTTTCGTTCCGATGTACCGCTCACCCGCGAAACCCTGGTGCTGTGGAAAGTACCCCTAGACTCCCGTACGCAGCTGCCTACCGCTACCCCAGAGGCTGTAACCACCGCCTGGGGCTTTCAGGATGCCGCTCAGATTGAGCCACTGGCTCTGCGAGCGGTGCTGGCCGACCACCAAACCGGCGACTTTGCCAATATTCGTCGGGCCTTTGGCTATACAACGCTGTTTCAACCTCAAAAAGGCGTTACCCAGGCAGAAGCCGCCGCCGCTCTCTGGCGCTTTGGCAATCAGACCGAAGGAATTTCTGCTGAAGACCTGCGTAGACAGCCTTCATCGCCGCCAAGTTCCTCAGAATCCGGAACTTCTACAAACCCTCGTTAAATCCTGGCATTGTTTCCCAGAACCACTCCCCTACGATTAATTAATTCTCATCATTGAAACCACCGCTCTACCTGCTCACTGGCCCCCTACCAGCGATACCCCCATCCCAATAAATGCCAGCACTCCCGCCACAATCATGATGACGGCGGGCATGGCTTTGCGAGTTTGCATCCAGCGGCGGATGAAAACCACGACTAGGGCCGCAGTAACTCCCATGGCCAGACCGGCTCCAGAGGGAACACCGGCCTGCCACAGCCAAGCACCCACCAGCAGCAGGGCAGCGCTGAACAATCCGCTAATCAATGACACCTGGCTGCGGGCCTGGGCATAGCCAATTAGGCCGCCAACCGCAGATAGGGCAGCGTAGGCGATCGCATACAAAGCTCCAGTGGACATAGGCTTGCAGAGTGAAAACACCATCAGGCTAGCGAGGTTTTTGCGGCTGCACAACCCGGTAACCCGCCAGCAGCGCAATCTTTCAGCAGTTGCGATTGCGATGGGCTACCTCTTTTGCAAAGCCGAATTTGTAATCTGTAACACAATATTGGGGCAGTACCTAACAGCTTGCTGGCCGATCGGGAACCAACCTCGATCAATTACAGTCGTCTTTTATGGCATCTATCGAAAGGTACAGATTTGAAAATTTTCTCCAGAAAAGTATTTATAAAGGAAATATAAAGATAAGAATGCTCTCATGATCTCGTCAGAATACCCGTGTTAGGTTCGCTTTAAGTGAATAGAGCGCTTGTAACTCTCTGCAAGCCCTGGAAAAACAATGCTTCCTGACGTCACCTGTAATTTCTCAAATCATGGTCGAAGGGATTTCGTTTTTCTAAACGTTGCCTTTGGTAAGCAAGTTTGGTGCGCTAGCAAACTCCTTGATTGATTTTCTTCAAGGTATATGCATATGTATATATTCTCAGGAATCGCAGGTTCATGAACTCCAGTTCAGGCAATGCATCAGAGCTTTCCAATATCTCCGTTATTATTCCTGTCTACAATGGCGGCGAGAGTTTTCGCCGTTGTCTCGACAGCCTCAGGCAGTCTAGTCGGCAGCCCGACGAAGTCATTGTGGTGGCCGATGGCGACACCGATGGCTCGTGGGAGGTGGCCAAAGACTTTGGGGCCACGGTCTTTCGCTACGACACGCCGGGCGGACCCGCCCGCGCCCGCAACCAAGGGGCTAGGCTGGCTCGCGGCAGTATCCTGTTTTTTATCGATGCCGATGTCACGGTGGGCTTCGATACCATTCTCAACGTCGAAAAAGCGTTTCAGCAGGATGTCAGTCTGGCGGCGCTCATCGGCTCCTACGACGACCAGCCAGGGGCCGAAAATTTTCTGTCGCAGTACAAAAATCTGTTTCACCACTACACCCACCAGGTCTCTTCCGAGAAGGCTTCAACCTTCTGGGGAGCCTGTGGGGCCATTCGTGCCGAAGCCTTTGAAGCCGTGGGCGGGTTTGATGAGCGCTACCGTAAGCCCTGCGTTGAAGATATTGAACTCGGCTACCGGCTTAAGCGGGCGGGGTACACCATTCGCCTGTGTAAGCACATTCAGGTCAAGCACCTGAAGTGTTGGCAGCCCATGTCGCTGCTGCGAGCCGAAATTTTTTATCGCGCTCTACCCTGGACGGAGCTGATTCTAACCCAGGGCCAACCGATGAATGACCTCAACCTCGATCGAACCAACCAACTCAGCGTTGTGCTGAGCTTTGTAGCGCTGGGCTGCCTGGTGCTCGGATTGGTTAACCCCTTCCTGTGGATTGTGGCGATCGCCACCATGGTCGGGCTGTTAGTCATTAACCAGCGGGTCTATCGCTTTTTCTTGCATAAGCGAGGAGTGCTATTTGCGCTTCGAGTCATTCCCTGGCACTGGTTTTATTTTCTCTACGGCGGCGCAGCTTTTGCCTACGGCACGGCAACCTACAGGCTCCGACAATTTTCTACCTTTTCAAACTAACTGCCCGTCGCCAATTATCTAGCGTTTATCCATATGGCTATCCTAAATTCTGGAGTTGAATTGATGCAGTCTTTACCCGTAGTTATTATTGGTGGCGGACCCGCTGGTCTGACCGCAGGCTATGAGCTGATGAAGCACGGCAAGAAGTCGGTTGTGTTAGAAAAGGCCGACAAAGTGGGCGGTATTTCTCGCACTGAAACCTATAAGGGCTACCGCTTTGACATTGGCGGCCACCGCTTTTTCACCAAGGTCGGTGAAGTACAGACGGTCTGGAAAGAGATTCTAGGCGATGACTTTATTCAGACGCCTCGACTGTCACGCATCTACTACGACAACAAGTTTTACGACTATCCACTGTCGTTGATGAAAACGCTAAAAAATCTCGGCCCTGTGACCAGCGCGCTGATTTTGTTTAGCTACCTCAAGGCCAAGGGGCATAAGTACCTAAACCCCGGCTTTGAAGCCGAAACCTTTGAGGAATGGGTGATTGACTGCTTTGGCGAGCGGCTCTATCGCATTTTCTTCAAGACCTATACTGAGAAGGTTTGGGGCATTCCCTGTAGCCAGATTCGAGCTGACTGGGCGGCCCAGCGGATTCAAAATATGTCGCTCAAGCAGGCGGTCATCAACGCTATTTTTGGTAGCCAAAACGCCAAGAGCCTGATCAAAAAATTTGACTACCCTCGCCTCGGCCCCGGCATGATGTGGGAGCGCTGCCAGGAACTGCTCGATCGGCATGGCTCGCCAGTACACCTCAACACCGAGGTGGTGCGAGTTGAGCGCGAAGGCAACCGAATTACTAAGGTGGTGGCGAAAAAAGGCGATCTAACCTTTGACATTGTGGGCGAACACTTTATTAACTCAATGCCCATTGCCCTGCTGGTGAATCGGCTCGATCCGCTGCCTCCAGAAGAAGTACTGGCGGCGGCTCGCGGATTGAAGTATCGCGATTTCCTAATTGTGTCGCTGATTGTCAATAATCCTGACCTCTTTCCTGACAACTGGCTGTACATTCACAGCCCAGAATTCAAGGTGGGGCGCATTCAAAACTTTAAGAACTGGAGCCCCGAAATGGTGCCCGACTCCAGCAAAACCTGCCTGGGTATGGAGTATTTTTGCAGCGAAGGGGATGACCTCTGGGAAATGCCCAACGAGAAGCTAATTGAGCTAGCCTCTGAGGAGATTACCCGGCTGGGTTTGGGGGTTAAGCCAGAGGACGTAGAAGATGGCTGCGTCATTCGCCAGTACAAAGCCTACCCGGTGTACGACGGTGAATACCGCAAGCACTTGAAGGTGCTGGAAGACTACATACGCAGCTTCGAAAATCTGCAAACGGTGGGTCGCAACGGCATGCACCGCTATAACAACCAAGACCACTCCATGCTGTCGGCGCTGCTAGCGGCCAAAAATATTGTGGGCGAAAACCACGACATCTGGAATATCAATGTCGAGCGCTCGTACCACGAGAACTTTACCAATCAGGAGTGGTCGAAGCTGAAGCAGGGAGATGAACCTGTGCCTGCCGGGCGATCGCTTTCCCAAGCCGCTTAGGGAAGCTCTAAGGCAGCGCTATGTCTGAGTCTGAAGCTCCATTTGTGTCAGTTGTTATTCCCGTCTTTAACGACGGGGAGCGGCTGGGGCTGTGTCTAGCGGCTTTAGCTCGGCAAACCTACGCGCGATCGCGTTTTGAAATCATCGTGGTCGACAATGGCTCTGACAACCTGGCTCGGGTTCAGGCGCTAGTGGCTGCCTGCGACAACGCTACGCTAGCCGTAGAGCCCGTGCCAGGGTCCTACGCGGCGCGCAACCGGGGGCTAGCGCTGGCCAAGGGGGAGGTGATTGCCTTTACCGACGCCGACTGTATTCCCGCCGCAGACTGGCTGGAGCGAGGGGTGGCGCGACTGCGCCAGGAGCCCAACTGTGGTCAGGTGGTGGGCCGGATTAACCTGTTTTTTGCCGATCCCCAGCGGCCCACGGCGGTCGAGCTTTACGAGAGCCTGACAGCTTTTCCCCAGGAGCGGCTCCTGCGGGAGCAGCACGGCGGGGCCACCGCCAACGTGCTGACCTGGCGACGGGTGATTGACCAAGTTGGGCCGTTTGACCTGCAGCTAAAGTCAAACGGCGACCTGGAGTGGGGCCGACGGGTGTTTGCAGCCGGGTTTCAGCAGGTCTACGCCGATGAGGTGCAGGTGGAACACCCGGCGCGGCGATCGCTGGGGGAGCTGTACCAGCGCACAGTGCGGCTAGCGGGTGGCTACTACGATGTGCAGCTCAAGCAGGCTAAGTCTATAGGGCAGCGCCACCGGGTGTTTGTGCAGGCTCTGATGCAAAACCTAGTGCCGCCAGTGTTTTTTGTGGTCAACGCCTTTGGCGACGGACGACTTAGGAACCTAGATCAAAAACTTAGGGTGTCGTCAGTGATGGTGATGGTGCGCTACATCAGCGCCTGGGAAACCCTACGACTTAAATTTGGCGGAGCATCCAGTCGACGTTGAGGAGAGTGATATGCGCATTGCATTTTTGGTCGCCGACTTCCCGTGTCTGTCAGAGACTTTTGTGCTCAACCAGGTGACGGGGCTGATCGATCGCGGCCATCAGGTCGATATCTACACCAACCGCGTGGGCAATTGGGCGGTGTCGCACCCCGATGTGAGCCGCTATCGCCTGTGGGAGCGCACCTACCCCATGCCGGAGGTGCCCCAAAACTATCTCTGGCGGCTGGTGCAGGGGATTGGGCTGGGGCTGCGTGCTGGCTGGCGCGCCCCGGGCTTGATAGCGCGATCGCTCAACCCCTTTGTCCACGGTGAGCAGGCGCTCAACCTGTGGCTCTTCTACACGGCGGTAGCACTGGTGGGTCGGCCCCAGTCCTACGACATTATTCACTGCCAGTTTGGTACCCAGGGGTATCGGGGGCTGGCCTTCAAACGGTTGCTGCGACCCGCCCCTCGGCTCCTGCTGATGTTTCGCGGGTTTGACATCAGCCGCTACGTGCAGGAAGGGGGCGATCGCGTTTACCGCCAGCTCGTGCGGCACGTTGATTACTGCCTGGCCAACTGCGACTTCTTTCGACAGCGGGTCTTGGCTCTGGGCTGGCCCAGCGATCGCGTTGCGGTGCATTTCTCAGGCCTAGACATCAATAAATTCACCTTTCGGCCGCGAGAGCTAGAGCCAGGTCAGCCCGTTCGGATTGCAACGACCGGTCGCTTGGTGGAAAAAAAAGGGCTTGAGTTTGCCATTCGCGCCGTCGCCCAGCAGGCTCAGCGCTACCCCAACCTGACCTACACCATTATTGGCGACGGCCCCCTGCGCTCCGCCCTGCAGCAGCTGATCGTCGAGCTGCGAGCCGAGTCCTACATTGAGCTGGTGGGCTGGAAGAATGAGGCCGAAATTGTCGAGATTCTCGACACCTGCCACCTGTTTGTGGCCCCCAGCATTACCGCCGCCGATGGCAACCAGGATGCCCCTATCAATGTCCTGAAGGAGGCGATGGCCATGGGCTTGCCGGTGCTGAGCACCGACCACGGCGGCATTCCCGAGCTAGTAGAAGATGGCGTGTCGGGGTTTTTAGTTCCCGAACGCGACGCCAATGCCCTGGCCGAACGGCTGGGCTACCTGATCGACCATCCCGAGATCTGGCCAGATCTCGGGATGGCCGGACGGCGGTTTGTGGAGCGTCACTTTGACATGCAAATGCTGAACGATCGCCTGGTGCAGGTGTACGATCGCCTGCTGGCTCCGGCAAATCGATCGGGGCCTCACAACGAGTCTGCCTCCCTAGCTCATGCCTCACTAACCCCATCTATGCGCCCTGCCTCAGCAGAGAAATAGGAGTACTCCATGACTGAACCCCTAGTTACCCTGGTTGTTGTGCCCCGCGAGCGGTTTAGCTATGCCCAAACCTCTCTGGAGAGCATTTACGCCCACACCCAGCTGCCCTTCAAGCTGGTGTGTGTCGACGGCAACTCGCCTAAAAAACTGCGCCGCTACCTCGAAGAACAGGCCTTAGAAAAGGGCTTTAAGCTGATCCGCACCGAGCACTACCTCTACCCCAACCAGGCACGCAATCTGGGGTTGCAGGCCGTCGATACCCCCTACCTGGTGTTTGTAGATAACGACGTTGTGGTGTCGCCGGGCTGGCTAGAGGCGCTGGTCACCTGCGCTGAGGAGACCAACGCGGCGGTGGTCGGCCCGCTGATGTGCCAGCACGAGCCCATCCACGCCGAAGTGCACTTTGCCGGGGGCGAGTCCCACGTGTGGGTCGATAAGCTGGGCCGCCGCCGCCTGCGCGAAAAAATGTTTCACCAGGGCAAAACGGTAGCGGAAATTCGCTCCAGCCTCGATCGCACCCCCACCGAACTGGCTGAATTTCACTGCGTGCTGGTGCGGCGATCGCTGTTTGACCAGATCGGCCCCCTCGATGAGGCCATGCTCAACACTAAGGAGCACCTCGACTTTTGCATGACAGTGCGCGAGGCGGGTGAAACGGTTTACTTTGAACCCGCTTCCTTGGTCACCTATGTACCCGGCCCGCCCCAAGAGTGGGCTGACGTGCACTACTACATGCTGCGCTGGAGCAATCGCTGGACATTGGAGAGCCTGCACCGCCTGCGCGACAAGTGGAACCTGGCTGAAGACGGCTACTTCAAAACCAAATACAAAAAGCTGGGCTGGCGGCGCTACGGCACCTTAATTTATCCATTCACCCAAAAGTTGACCTTTGGCGCAGGCAGTCACCTGCTGGCGCGGGCGCTCGCCAAAACCGAGCACTGGCTTAACCGCTACCTCACCCATCGGCACCGCGCCTCTGGGGCGAACACCAACTACTCCCAGGGCTAGGGAGTTTTCAGACCCAGTCAAACGCCTAGATCGTTGATGGAGTTGTTCCGCTGATGCCGCCCGAACTGATTTATACCCCCGATAGCCTGCTGCGCCGCCCCCGGTTTTTGCTGTGGACGATGTGGCGAGATCTGCTGGCCTCCCGTGAGCTGGCCTGGCGGCTGATGGTGCGCGACATTAGCGCCCAGTACCGACAGGCCGCCCTGGGTATAGCCTGGGCCTTTATTCCGCCGGTTGCGATGGCCGTGGGCTTTACCCTGGCCAAAGATGCCAACGTCTTTACCGTCGGGGAAACCGATATTCCTTACCCGGCCTTTGTCATGTTTAACACCGCCCTCTGGCAGACCTTCGTGGATGCCGCCACCGGGCCGGTGCAGGCGGTGATTATAGCCAAGCCCATGCTGGCGCGGGTCAACTTCCCGCGTGAGGCGATCATTCTGGCCAAGCTGGGGGAGGTGGGCTTCAACTTTGGTATCAAGCTGGTCTTGATTGTGGGGCTGTTTTTGTTCTTTCGCGTGCCGGTGAGCTGGACGGTGATTTTGGCCCCGGTGGCGCTCATTCACCTGGTGCTGTTGGGCACGCTGGTCGGCATTTTGCTGGCCCCCATTGGCGTGCTCTACCAGGATGTCTCGAAGAGCCTCAACATGATCATGGGTTTCTGGCTGTTTTTAACGCCGGTCATCTACCCCGTACCTACCGAGGGAGCCTTTGGCATGCTGGTGGCCCTCAACCCGGTGGCACCGCTGCTGGTGACTACCCGCGAGCTGGCCACCACCGGAGTGCTGACTGAGGTGGTGAGCTTTTGGGTGGTGAGCGGGCTAACGCTGCTGGGTCTGCTGCTGACCTGGGTTGGGTTTCGCATTGCCATGCCCTACGTGGTTGAGAGGGTAACGTCATGACAATACGGCTCAGTACTGAATCACTAACGGAATCGTTTATGGCAACTCCTGAATCCGATAGTCAGCCCGTGATTTCGGTGGAGGGGGTATCGAAGAAATTCTGCCGCGACCTGAGGCGATCGCTCTTCTACGGTGTGAAGGATATTGCCGCTGACCTCACCGGGGGCAGACCCCACAGCGATCGCCTCAGACCCCAGGAGTTTTGGGCGCTAAAAGACATCAGCTTTCAGCTGCATCGCGGGCAGGCGGTGGGGTTGGTAGGCAGCAACGGGGCGGGTAAAAGCACCCTGCTGCGCATCATTAGCGGCCTGATCAAGCCTGACACGGGGCGGGTGCGGGTGCGCGGACGGCTGGCCCCGCTGATTGCGCTGGGGGCAGGGTTTAACCCAATTCTGACCGGGCGGGAAAATATCTACGCCAACATGTCGATTCTGGGCCTCACCACCCAGCAGATTAAGCAGCGCTTTGCTGAGGTGGTCGAGTTTGCCGAAATTGAGGAGGCCATTGACGCTCCGGTGCAGACCTACAGCTCGGGGATGGCGGCGCGGCTAGGGTTTGCCTGCGCCATCTACACCGAGCCCAATATTCTGCTGGTCGATGAGGTGCTAGCGGTCGGCGACGCCCGCTTTAAGGCCAAGTGCTATCGCCGCCTCTACGAGCTGCGCCAGCGGGGGGTGGCTTTTATTCTGGTCAACCACAACTCCCAGGCCATTCTCAACATTTGCGACCAGGCCATCTATCTGACTAGGGGAGCGCTAGTGGCCCAGGGCGAGGTCAATGCCGTGGTCGATCAGTACGAGCGCGACCTGTTTCTCAACAGCATCGAGCGCTCCGAAAACCGCATGGTCTTTCCGCCAAAAGCCGCCGAGGAGAGCAACGGCATTGACTTTCGCGACCTGTTCTTTCGCGATGGTGACGGACAGCCCACCCAAACCCTGTTGACGGGTGAACCCCTCAGCCTGTGCGCCGTTTGTGAGGCCCACGACAGCTATAGCGGGGTAGCGCTCGACATTCGCATCGCCAAAGTGGGCGGCATTGAGAGCGCGGGCTACGTACTGTCGCTGCGGGGGCAAAACGACGACGCCTTTTTTCAGCTGTCGCCGGGGCTGTCAGAAATTCGGCTGCAGATGCCCTATCTGGGGCTGGCACCGGGGGTGTATAGCGCCCAAATTCGCCTGCGCAAAGATGCGGTTTACACCTTTGATCTGGTCGAGTCGTTTCGCTTCACGGTGACATCGCAGCAAAACGTCAACAAGTGTCAGTTCTATCAGCCGCGCAGCTGGTCGATGGTGCCGGTGGTGCCGGTGTCGGCTGGACAGCTGCTGCCCTAAGAATTTGGCGGCTAGTTTGAGGCATTTTTAGGCAGGATTAGACACAAGGGTTAGACCATGCAACCTCAGCTCAGCGTTATCATTCCGACCCACAATCGACCCCATCTGCTGCCTCTGGCGGTGCGCAGCGCCCTGCAGCAAACCTACTCCGACCTGGAGGTGGTAGTSGTGGATGATGCCTCTGACCCGCCCGTGCAGCTGCCCGACGATCCCCGCGTGCGGATCATTCGCCTCGACCCAGGCCGGGGCGGGGCGGGGGCGCGCAATGCGGGAACCGAGGCGGCGCGAGGCCGTTGGGTGACCTACCTCGACGACGACGATGTGCTGCTGCCCCACATGGCGGCGGTGTCGATGGCGGCTCTGGAGGCCGCCCCAAAGACAGCATCACCCGTGGGGGTTTTGTCGGGCATTAACAAAGTGAACGAGCACGGCGAGGTGCTGTTGACCCGTCTGCCCCCCGCCCATCGCCCCAAGGGTAGGCACTTTTTCTTAGAAGACCCCGAACCGGGGCGATCGCCCCACACCAAGCAAACCCTGGTGGTGGAGCGTGAGGTAGTACTGGCCATCGGCGGCTGGGATGAAACCTTTCGATCGCGGGTGCATTCGGAGTTCTTTTTGCGGCTCAACCCGGCCTGCACGCTGATTGGTCTGCCCACGGTCACCTATCACCTGCTGACCCATACGGGCACGCGGGTGTCGGGCAACCCCAAACTGCGCCAGGAGAGTTTTAACCGGCTGATTGAAAAGCATCGGGCCGCCTTTGAGGCCCACCCCAAAATGTTTGCGGAGTTTGTCTACAAGCACGCCCAAACTTCTTACCAAATGGGCCAAACGGTTGCGGCCCTGACCCACTGGCTCTGGGCGCTGCGGCTGCACCCTCGACATATTGGTGCGATCGCTGTCTACGGTGCGATCGACCAGATTAAGCAGGGTCTGCGGCGGGTGGCGACGCCGACCAGGGCACTACCACCCGCCTAGGCACGTTCGACTGTGGTGACGCTGGCCACTCCGTTCTGAGGAATGGTGGGGGACCACACAAAAGATTGATTAAAGGACGTTCTATGATTACCGATATTCTTGATCTGGGCGAGCAAACGACATTGCGAGGACAGGTGGTGGTGGTGGGTTCTGGCATTGCCGGGGCCGAGGTGGCCACCCACCTGGCCCGCCACGGACGCGATGTGGTGCTGTTGGAGAGCGGCCGCGATCGCTTTGACCCCGCCATTCAGGCCCTCAATGACGTGGTGTTTTTGGCCAAGCGCCACCGCGAACTCGACCCCGACTCTTACTACCACCGCTACCTGCCCCCCGAGCTGCGGGGTGTGAGTCGGGTGCGGCAGTTTGGTGGCACCAGCAACGTGTGGACCGGCAAGTGGAAGTACCTGCAACCCTCCGACTTTGAGCCCCGCCCCTGGGTACCCAACAGCGGCTGGCCGATCGCCTTTGACGATTTGCTGGAGCACTACCGCTCGGCGGCGGCAGACTACGGGTTTGGCGACCTGGAGGCCGAGGCCCAGCGAGCCGAAATCGTGGCGCTGCGATCGACCCTTGGGGCCAGCGGCCTAAAAATGAGCAGCTTTTACTGGGAGAAAACCCCCACCCGCACCGCCAAACGCTTTGGTGACGAAATGCGCCGGGCGACCAATCTGCGGGTCATTTTGGGAGCAACCGTGACTGAGCTGGGTCTGGATAAAGCCCACCGTCGGGTGACTACGGTGCGCTGTCGATCGCTGGAAGGACGCGAGCTGACCGTGGAGGCTGACGCAATTGTGCTGGCGACGGGGGCTCTGGAGTCGGCCCGTCTTTTACTGGCTAGCAACCGCCAGCTGCCCGGCGGCCTGGGCAATAGCCACAACCTGGTGGGGCGGTTTTACACTGATCACCCCAAGCACCACACGGGCACGCTGCGCCCCGGCCCCCTGGCCCGTCAGTATGCCAACGAGCTACAGTACGCCCCCAAGCCCCGGTTTTGTATCTGCTTTGCCCTCGACGACGCCACTCAGCAGGCTCATCAGCTGCTGGAGCACGTGCTCTACCTGAAGCCCATCTACGAAACCCGGTGGGATAGCCTGGGACGGCTGGTGCGCGGACGACCCGCCTGCCGGGATGGCAACGGCGCGATCGCTTCCTACAGAGTAAAGTTTGTCACCGAGCAGGTGCCCCACACCGACAGCCGCATTACCCTCGGCACCGAGCTGGATCCCCTGGGCCAGCGCAAAACAGTGCTCGACTGGCGCTTTACCAATCAGGATCACCGCTCGACCGAGAAGATTTTGGAATTGCTCACCCAGCGGTTTGCTGAAGCGGGTCTGGGCCACTTTGACTTTGGCGACCAGCCGCCTACTCTAGACAACATGACCGATGCCGCTCACCAGATGGGCACGACCCGGATGGCCCACCGTCCTGAGGAGGGGGTGGTCGATACCGACTGCCGGGTGTTTGGCACCGAAAACCTCTACGTGGCCAGCTCGGCGGTGTTTCCCACCGGGCCATCCTACTCGCCTACCTTTACCATTTTGGCCCTGGCCCGTCGGTTGGGGCAGCACCTGCTGCAAACCACCCCACCAGCACCGGGAGAGGTGCGTCTGTCGTCAGCCGCCGAAGACGTTGCGGTGCCTCTGGCCGGTACTCCTGGCTAGCTGCTAAGCAGCCAAAGTCCTGCGTTCACTTCCACCCGTCGACCTTTACCCGCCACGACCATGAGCCATCCCGTCCCTGTGTTCTCTATTGTAATACCGACCTACAATCGGCCCGACCGCCTGGCGAGCTTGCTGCAAAGCCTGACGCAGCTGAGCTATCCCCGCGATCGCTTCGAGGTGATTGTGGTTGACGATGGCAGCAGCCCGCCCATTGCTCCGGTGGCAGAGACCTTTGAGTCGACCCTCAACCTCACCCTACTGCGGCAGGACAACAGCGGCCCCGCCCGCGCTCGTAATACCGGGGCGGCCCACGCCCGGGGACAGTACCTGGTGTTTACCGATGACGACTGCCAGCCCTACCCCGACTGGCTCACGGCGCTAGAGACTACGCTGCACCAGCAGCCCACGGCGCTGGTGGGTGGCTACACCGTGAACGCCCTACCTGAAAACCTCTTCTCAACCGCCAGCCAGCTTCTGATTGACTACCTGTACGACTACTACAACAGTCGCCAGGCACCCAGCTTTTTTGCCTCCAACAATTTTGCGATGGCTACCGAGCAGTTCCGCCAGAGCGGTGGGTTCGACACCTCCTTTCCGCTGGCGGCGGGGGAAGACCGGGAATTTTGCGATCGCTGGCTACAGCTGGGGCTACCCCTGGCCTATGCACCAGCAGCCAGGGTGAGGCACACCCACCACCTGTCGCTGCGGCGGTTTTGGCGGCAGCACTTTAACTATGGGCGGGGAGCCTACTGCTTTCACCAGGTCAGGGCTCGCCGGGCCGATGAGCAGGTAAAGGTGGAGCCACTACGGTTTTATTGGCAGTTGCTAACCTATCCCCTCTCGCGACAGCCTCAAATTCAGGCTATGGTTTTGTCGGGGCTGCTATTTTTGTCTCAGGTGGCCAACGTGGCTGGCTTTTTCTGGGAGCGCAGTCAGCAGAAGACCACAGCCGCCTCGACTCCGGCAGCTCCCTGCTAGCCTTGGCCCCAGGCTAGCAGGGCCTCCCACTTGACTGCATGCCTGAGCAGCTGTTTTCTCCTGAGTTTAGAAATCCTTTCCGCCATGAAACTGCAATCCTTCAGCCACTCCCAGCAAAAGATTTTGTTTCTTGGCGGCATTACCGTGATTTATTTGGCCATTGTCGCCTGGCTCGATTTTTTGCAGGGCCCGCCCTATTGGGATGAAGTCAACTTTTGGAAGTCGAGCCTGACCTTTAGCGATAGCCTGCTGCCGTCACTGTCTGACCTGCGGGAGTATCACAGTTTAAACACCCCCCTGCCCTTCATGATCTTTGGATTTTTAGAGTACCTGTTCAACCAGGGCATGGTGGCGGGAAGGCTGCTCAATTTGGTACTGTCCTTAGGAATTGTGGCTGTTATTGGCTGGCCCAGCAGACAGAAGGGCGGTCGGGCCATTTTATGTTTGATTGGGCTATTTTTATGCCCGTATTTTTTATTTCTCAGCGGTCGGCTCTACACCGAAATGGTCGCCTGCACCTGGGTGCTGCTGGGGTTTGTGGCCTACGTGCGCGATCGCCACTGGCTGAGCTGCCTGGCCTTTGTGCTGGCGATTTCTTCGCGGCAGTATATGCTGGCGTTTCCAATGGCGATCGCCACCTACGAGTTTTTAGCGATCGCCAACCAGTACCGCCAGGGGCAAGCGGTGAGCCTACGTCAGCACCAGCGCTGGCTGGCCCCGGCCCTGGCCAGCCTGTCGTTCTTGGGCTGGATTGCGCTGTTTGATGGGCTGGCTCCCACCAGTGCGATCGTCGCTCATGCGCCCGAAGTTCAGCAAAGTACCCTGGCCCTGACTCCCGGCGGTATAGTCAACTTTCTAGCCTTTGTTGGAGCCTATATCGTCATTCCAGAATGGCTGCTGTTTCGCCCCGCCAATCCCCTGCAATCCCTGCGTAACAACCAGAAAAAATGGCTGCTCATTGCAGGCGGTCTGCTCGTTTTTTGCCTGATCTTTCCGCCCCTAGATACTCCCTACGGCAACATGGGCAAAGTGGCCGAGCTGCTGCCTTTCTACGCCTTAAACCTGGCCATGTTCTACGGTCTGGCCCTGCTCACCTGCCTGCGCTTTGCCAAGCCAGATCTGCTGTTTTGGATAGTGGCCTTCAACGCCCTGATTATGATGAAAGCGATTCCCTGGGATCGCTACGTGCTGCCGCTGGTCGTCGCCTTTTGGTACCTCAAATCGATCCACTACCCCAAAACTCAGCTCAACGCTGACCCAATCCAGGCCGACCCCGAAACCCGCCTCGCTTAGCTCCCCGCTGGCACTAATAAGCTGAGCGGTACGTGCCTAGTTCTGATAGGTGACCCAGTTCAGCATTTGAGCAATCTGGTGGCCCAAAATAACGGGGTCAAAGGGTTTAGCAATCACCCCCGCTACGCCCATCTGCTCAAAGCGAGCATAGTCTCGCGCCATGACCTGAGACGTCAACAGCACAATGGGAATGTGGCGGGTTCTAGGGTGAAACTGAAAGGCCGGCACCAGGGCTATCCCCGTTAGCCGCGTCACCGAAATTTCTAGCAAAATGGCGTCCCACGGGGGGCTGGTGTCGAAATCGACGGTGCTGGGGTCACAGCAGACGGTCACCTGCCAGCCCTCAAACTCCCTCAGGGCATCCTGTACCAAAACGCAAATGTCGGGTTCATTGTCAATCAGCAGCAGTTGCCGAGCGGCACCCTGGTTCCCTGCGGCTCGGTGACAGGTGAAATTAGAACCTGCCGAGGCGGGCGACGGGGCGATGATGTGGGAGTTGGCCATACGGTTTTTTAACGTTTAGCCCTGTGGCAGTAGCGACGCAAAAAATTAGATAGGCAATTTGTTCTGAGATTTTGGAATTTGAGTTTGGTGTTGAACAGTTTATTTTGATGGCCGAAAGCCAGTCGCAGACAGCTCTCAATGCGCTATTTGCCCATAAACGGCTAAATAATTGCCTGAGACAGCCTTAACATAAGTTAAGAAGTAATTTGGTGTCTACTCAAGATCGCAAGATATTTCAGCAAGATAAAACCGACAGCACTGAGGTTTACAATTTGGCTTGAATGGGGTCATGGGGAAGCCGCAGTTGGGCTTGTAATCGAGTCTTGCTTTGAGTAATTTTGATGGCGAACGGATGACGAATAGCGCCGCCGCTGCCTTTGGTGCCGATGCCCTTCGGCCTTCGTTATTCTTCAAGCTAGGCGCAAATTATGTCTGTGTAATCAATGACCCAAGCCATGACCTCAAGCGATCGCCGCAAACGGGGCGTCGTGCTGAGCTCCCAAGGGTGGCAGCGACTGCGAGCCGCTGAGCAGCAGCTGGCCGCCCAGCATAATAACGGCAACCCCTATACCCTCGATCAGCTGTGTGCCGTTACCGGGCTAAGCGCCAACACTCTGGTTAAGGCCAGACGGCGGCAAAAGCCCGTCGACCTTACCACCCTAGATACCTACTTTGCGGCGTTTAATCTTGTGCTAACCGCCGACGACTACCTGCTTCCCGAAGACACCCAGCGGCTTGAATCTTCCCTTACCCCTCAGCGCGGCCCCCTCAACGGCCCGCTGTCCCTCGACTCACCGTTCTACATCCATCGACCTGGGGTCGAGTCGAGCGGCACCCAGGAAATTTTGACGGCTGGGGCCATGGTGCGCCTCAGGGCTCCACGCCAGTTTGGCAAAACCTCACTGATCAATCTCCTGTTGGGCCATGCCCAAGACTATGGTCTGCGGTTGGTGGTCGTCAGCCTGCGATCGATCGATCGCCGCTGCCTGGGGGATCTCGATCAAACCCTGCGCTGGTTTTGTGCGGTAGTGGCCCGCGCCCTGGGTCTACCAAACCAGCTCGACCAGCGCTGGGACGGGCTGTTTGGCGGCATCTACAGCTGCACTGACTACTTTGAAACCTACCTGCTGCCCGCCTCAGACCAGCCCCTGCTGCTCGTGATCGATGACCTGGATGAGCTGTTTACCTACGGCGATGTGGCCACTGACGTTTTGGGCATGCTGCGGGCCTGGTACGAGCAGGGCCGCTACGGGACCGAGCAAAACCTTTGGCTACAGCTGCGGCTGGTGATTGCCCACTCGACCGAAGCCTGGATGCCCTTGAACATTCACCAATCACCCTTCAACGTGGGGTTTTCCGTTGAGCTGCCCCCCTTCAACCTCGACCAGGTGCAGGAACTGGCTCTGCGCTATGGTTTGGCCTCAGACGAGGGCGATCTGCTGCAGCTGCTCGACCTGGTGGGAGGGCACCC
Source organism: Nodosilinea sp. LEGE 06152 (assembly GCF_015207525.1). Classification (GTDB taxonomy): domain Bacteria; phylum Cyanobacteriota; class Cyanobacteriia; order Phormidesmidales; family Phormidesmidaceae; genus Nodosilinea. The sequence continues at coordinate 33,930 of NZ_JADEWR010000018.1, read as the reverse complement.
CTACCTAACCCAGCTCAGCCTGTTTCACCTGGCTCAGCAGCCTCTAGCTGCTGTCGTTGAGCAGGCGATCGCCTACGACGGCATCTACAGCAGCCACCTGCGCCACCAGCTGGAGATGCTCGAAGCAGAAGCTGAACTCAGTGAAGCTATGGTTCAGGTAGCTACCAGCTCCGCAGGGGTGAAGCTGCCGCCCCAGGTAGCTTTTCGCTTGCAGGGGCTGGGGCTGGTACGCTTTAGACAGCAGCTCTCGGTGGCCAGCTGTGAGCTATATCGCCAGTATTTTGCCACCCTGCTGGAGAATTAGTGCTCACCCAGTCGCTCAAGTCGCCCTATCAAGTGGGGGGTAGCCTACCGCCTACCGCGCCTACCTACGTGCAGCGGCGCGCCGACGCCACCCTTCAGCAACAGCTGCTGGAGGGCCATCTTTGCTACGTGTTCAACGCTCGACAGATGGGCAAGTCGAGTCTGCGGGTGCATACCATGACGGTGCTAAGTCAGCTGGGGGTGCACAGCGTAGCCATTGATCTCACCGCGATTGGCAGCCAGCAAATCACAATTGACCAGTGGTATGCCGCGATCGCTGCCTCTTTGGTGCGGGGGCTAGCCCTACCGATCGCCCTGGGTCAGTGGTGGCGCAGCCAGGCTCACCTGCCGCCCGTCGCCCGCCTGGCCGAACTTATCGATCAGGTGGTGCTGCCCAGCCTGGCGGCACCCCTGGTCGTTTTCATTGACGAAATCGACAGCATTTTGGGGCTGGCCTTTCAGACCAATGACTTTTTTGCCCTGATTCGCACCTGCTTCAACCGCCGCGCCGACAACCCAGCCTATCAGCGGTTGACCTTTGCCCTATTTGGGGTCGCTACCCCCAGTGCTCTGGTTGCCGACAAGACCTGCACTCCCTTCAATATCGGCCAGGCGATTGCGCTAGAGGGCTTTACGCTGGCGGAAGCGCAGCCCCTAGTTACTGCTCTCAAGCCCTGGGTGAGCGATCCCCAGCCGGTTCTAGAGCGAGTGCTGTACTGGACTGGGGGACAACCCTTCCTAACCCAGAAACTTTGCCATCTGCTCGTCACCGCTGCCGGCCAGTCTAGCCAGACTGCCGCTGCCTGGGTTGACGATTTGGTGCAGCGCCACATCATCGAAAATTGGGAACTGCACGACGAGCCCGAGCACCTCAAAACCATCCGCGATCGCCTCTGGCATCAGCCCCATCGCCTGGGGCAGCGGCTGGGATTTTACCAGCAGGTGCTGGAGCAGGGGGCGGTTGCTAGTGAGGGTTCGCTCGATTTGGCGGAGCTGCTGCTGCTGGGTCTCGTCGAGCGCCGAGGCGGCTACCTTCAGGTCAAAAACCCCATCTACCGGGCGGTGTTTAGCCCCGCCTGGGTTCGGCAGCAGCTCAACGACCTGCGGCCCTACGCCGCTCCCCTCAATGCCTGGGTAGCCTCAGACTACACCGATGAGTCGCGACTGCTACGGGGTCAGGCTCTGCAAGAAACCCTGACCTGGGCTGAGCACCAGCGCCTCAGCCCCCTCGACTATCGATTTTTGGCCGCCAGTCAAGCCCTCGATCAGCGCGAAGCCCTGGCTCGGCTAGAAGCCGATCGCCTGGTCGAGGTTGAGGCCCGACTGGCGGTGGAGCACCAGCGCCGCCTAGAGCAGCAGCGGCACCTGGACCAGCAGCGACTGCTGCTGGGGACGGTGACGATCGCCCTGGTGGCGGCCACCGGCCTGGGGTTTGTGGCCCGTCGCCAGTACCGCCAGGCCACCCAAAACGAAGCTAATGCCATCGTGCGCAGTGCCGAGGCGCTGCACTCCTCCCAGCAGTCTTTTGAGGCGCTGCTAGAGGCAATTCGAGGCCAGCAGCGGCTGCGGCAGTTGCCCGGAAGTGACCCCGCCCTGCAGGCCCAGGCCGACGCCATTTTGGAACGCATTGTGCTGAGCATTCACCAGAAAAATCGCCTCACCGGCCACCGGGCGGCGGTGCTGGCCACCAGCTTCAACCCCAGCCCAGACTACGCCGGGCAAATAGCTACCGCCGGGGTCGATGCCACCATTCATCTCTGGCAGTCCGATGGCACTCTATTCAAAACTCTAATCGGCCACCAGGCGGCAATTCGCGCCCTTGCCTACACCCCCAACGGTCGCCACCTGGCCTCGGCGGGCGACGATGGTACCGTTCGGCTCTGGACGGCGACAGGAGAGCTAAAAAGCACGATTGAGACCCCCATCCGCGGCATCTGGAGCATGGCAATCAGCCCTGACGGCACCGCGCTGCTGGTGGGCGGAAGCGGCAACCAGGTGGAGGCCTTTAGTCTGGCGGAAGATGCGTCAGGAGCTTTGTCGGGAGAACGCATCGGTCAGTTTCAGCACCCCGGTGAGGTGACTGGCATTCGCGCCATTGCCTACAGCTCCCGGAAAGACGCGATCGCCATTGGGGGCAACGACAACACAATTTCGATGTGGCGGCCCGATGGCCAGTACTTAGGCCGTCTAGAGGGCCACAGCGCCCCCGTGCACACCCTGGCCTTTAACCCGGCAGGCGATCGTCTGCTCAGCGGCAGCCTCGACAAAACCATCAAGCTGTGGACCCTAGACGGCACCCTGCTCAAAACCCTGGTGCACCACAGGGCCCCGGTCAAAGCGATCGCCTGGAGTGCTAATGGGCAAGAATTTGTTTCCGCCAGCTGGGATAAAACCCTGGCGCTGTGGAGCGCCAGTGGCACCCTGCTGACTACCCTAGAGGGCCACAGCGCCGCCGTTTGGGGGGTAGCCTACAGCCCCGATGGGGCAACTATCGCCTCCGCTGGGGCCGACAACCAGGTGCTGCTGTGGCAGCCGCACAGTCCCTTTTATCACAAGCTGCAGGGGTTGAGCAGCCTTGCTCTAGGAGCGGTATTTAGCCCCAGTGGGCAAACCCTCGCCACTGCGGGCAGCAACCAGTTGCTCACCTTAATTAACCCGGCCAGCGCCACCGTGAAAAGCTTTCAGGCTCACCGGGCCGGCATTACCCGCCTGGCGCTGCACCCCACTCAGCCCTGGCTGACCTCTGCCAGTGAAGATACCACCCTCAAACTGTGGGACTTTGACGGAAACCTGAAGCAGACCATCGGCGGTCACGACGCAGCTCTGTTGGGGGTCGCCTGGCACCCCAGCGGTCAAGAGCTGGTTGCCAGCACCGTGACGGGTCAGCTCTACCGGCGGGCGGCTGACGGCAGCGCGATCGCCCAATGGGTAGGTGCAGCGGCCCCGATTTGGGATGTGGCCTATAGCCCCGATGGCGCGCAGTTTGCCACCGCCAGCAATGACGGCAAACTGCGGCTGTGGAGCCGCGAGGGCGATCTGCTGCACACCCTAGAGCACGGGTCGGCGGTGTGGCGGGTGGCCTACAGCCCCGACAGCCGCTGGATTGCCACCGGTAGCGGCGACAATACCGCTCGCCTGTGGCGACCCGACGGTACCCTGGTAGCAACGCTTAGGGGCCATCAGGCGGCGGTGTGGGGGGTCGCCTTTAGCCCCGACGGTAGCCTGCTGGCCACCGCCAGCATTGACGAAACGGTTAAGCTCTGGAGCCTCAACTGTCTCTCCGGTCAGCTCTGCCCACGGGGAGGGCTCACCCAGCCGACCCCAGCTCTGATCAACACGCTTAAACAGCACAATTCTGGGGTACGCAGCGTAGCCTTCAATCGCGAGGGCACCGTGCTGGCCTCAGTAGGAGACGACGAAACCGTGGTGTTCTGGAAAACAGAACCGATCCTGAGCCTTGATCCTCTGGCCTACGGCTGCGCCTGGGCGACCGACTATCTACAAACCAACAGCGGCATTGCAGAGCGCGATCGCCGCCTCTGCCAGGGGCTTAAACCCGAGCCTAAATCTCGGCCCTAAATGCCGTGAGGATGCCGGTAGACTCAGCCACCGGCATCCTCACGTTGAACCTCTTGACGTTGGCGAACAACCCTAGAGCACGCCCAGATTGGCCAGGCCCAAAATTGCCCCGGCCCCTAGCAGATGGCCAAAGCTGGTGGTTCCCAGCAGGGCAGGTAGCCCCATGCCGCCAAAAAACTCAGGGGAAGGCAGCGACGGCTTAGCATCGGGAATTTGAATAGTGAACCGGCCAATGGCGATGGCCAAAAGGTTGCAGACAATCATCACAGCGGCCACCTTAGGGCTCCAAGCAGCCGTGTGGGGAACCGTCGTGGCTAAAAGGGGTAGAAATGCCAATGTACCAGCCTCCATAAAATGCAGTGGGTCGGCAAGTCACTTGCCTAGGCCTACTTTTTCACGGCACCAGGAAATTCTGTCGGCTGCCGTTGCAAGACTTTACAATTAGTAAAGCAGCCCATTGCCGCTGCGGCGCTAGGCCGAAAATTTGGACGGAAAGTAACCACACACTAACCGTTGCCCCTACCTCCTGAGGAGAGATATTTGTTTTCGGCTACCTGTATGCCCGGTTTCTGGGTCAACCTTATGTCACACGAGGTAGAGATAGTTATCTATGGAACGAGGACTTCTGTGGCTGCCCCTGCTGGCGGTCTTTATTGGGTTGGCCTGGGCGGGCTGGCACGAGTACCAAAAAGTGCAGGCCTACGAAGCTTGGGCGGCCGCGTTTGATCGCAGCAAGTATGACATCAAAGCCATGCTCGGTCAGCGGGGCGATCGCCTCACCTGGGGCCGCCCCACCCGTCAGGGGCCCATCGACCTCACTGACCTGTCCCTCCAAGACATCACCGACCTGCGGCTAGAGATTGACGGCCAGCCTGTGGTCGACGAGGCCCAGCCGGCCAAGGGAGACGTTGCGCTGGCCCTGGCCACCGCCAGCGGTGAAACCTACCATATTCCCTTCACCGACAGCGATTTAGCGCTGCGCTGGGAAAAAGCGTTGCATCAATCGCTACAGGCGCTAAAATCGGCATCAGCCTAAAGGCGGCTGGGGTTGGCAGGGGCCAAAATACGCGAGTAGAAAGCCCTCCTTACCCCTTGACCCCGCGTTTTGTGGCAGCTCCGATCGCCGGGCTACGCCAAGCCCCTTCCTATGCCATGACCCGCGTTTCACCCCTCTCCCGCGACGAACTCAAGAGCCGCCGCCAGAGCCTCAGGCGGCGGCGGCGCATCTCCATTAGCCAAGCGCTGTGGCGGTTTTGGGCCCTCTCGGGGCTCACCGCCGCAATTTTTTGGGGCGCTACTCGCCCGGTGTGGCTGATCCATAGCCCGACCCAGATCAACGTCAGCGGCAACCATCTGCTCAGCGATGAGGCCGTGCAAAACCTGGTGCCGCTCCAGTACCCCCAGGCGCTGATGAAGGTTGAGCCAGAGCTGTTGGCCCGCCAGCTGCGCGATCGCGGCCCCATCGTTTCTGCCGAAGTCACCCGCCAGCTTTTGCCGCCGCGCCTCAACGTTCGGGTCGAAGAACGCGTACCTGTGGCCGTGGTGCTACCCGTCGGCAAGAGCGATCGCACCGCCGACAATCAGTACCTCCAGGCCGGATTTCTCGATGCCCACGGTGCCTGGATGCCCCTGTCCAGCTTTGGCATTGGCAGCGCCTCGCCGCAGTTGCCAACTCTACAGCTGCGTGGTATTCAGCCTCAGTACCAGCGCTACTGGCCCCAGATCTACGAAACGATCGTGAATAGCCCGGTCGCCATCACCGAAATTGACTGGCACGACCCCAACAACCTGGTGCTAGAAACCGCCCTCGGTACGGTCTACCTCGGTCCCTACAGCCCAGAGCTAGAGCAGCAGCTGGCTACCCTCGATCGCATGCGCAACCTGCCCAACCAGCTTACCGACAACGAAGTCGCCCGCATCGATCTCAGCAACCCCAGCGCGCCCTCAATAGCCGTAGTAGAAGCCGATGCCCCATCGACAGCTACCCCCCGACCCTGAGCGGCGGCAGGGGGTGGCCCAACAGGTCAGCCCTAGACCCCTGCCCACGTCGGCAAAGATTTTTTGGCTCAAAATTGACCCAATATATCCAGACAGGAGCGTTTATTTTTTGGGTTTCAGTGGTTAAATCAGGTAGTTTAAGACTTGCCAAGGCGATTTGGTTTTTTCCAGCGAAGTACTCTATAGTTGTCTAGAATCAGCCGGGGCTTAGATTTTCAAGACTTAGGTGCTATCTTCGGTTATCTAGTACGGGTAATTAATATATTGTCTACGGCCTTAAATTCTATGCTCCCCGACGACCCCCACGGCAATGGTGCTGGCCACAGCGGCGCTGACTACGAGGCTTATTTGTCTCATCAGACAGAATCTGTCTCCTCCGACCCGCGCTCGTCGGCTGATGCTGTGACCGCTTTCGCTAGCCCGTCTAACCCGTTTAGCCACGGCGAGCTTAACTCCAGTCAACCCCACAATGCCAGAGCTATGCCCGGAGAAACGTACACCAACAACACGGCTTTGCCCAGTAGCGTCGCCCGCATTAAGGTGATTGGGGTCGGCGGTGGCGGCTGCAATGCCGTCAACCGCATGATTAGCAGCGGCCTCGCCGGAATCGAGTTTTGGTCGGTCAATACCGATGCCCAGGCCCTCGATACCACCACCATGACCAACAGCCTGCATATTGGTCAGAAGTTAACCCGTGGGCTAGGGGCGGGGGGCAACCCGGCCATCGGTCAAAAAGCCGCCGAAGAATCGCGCGAAGAAATTGCCGCCGCCCTAGAAGAGTCGGATCTGGTATTTATTACCGCCGGTATGGGTGGGGGTACCGGTACGGGGGCGGCCCCTATTGTGGCCGAAGTTGCCAAAGAAGCGGGAGCACTGACTGTTGGGGTCGTCACTCGCCCGTTTACCTTTGAGGGGCGTCGCCGCATGAATCAGGCCGACGAAGGCATTGCTGCGCTTCAGGGCCGAGTCGACACACTAATTATTATTCCCAACGACAAGCTGCTGTCGGTGATCTCTGAGCAGACTCCGGTGCAGGAGGCCTTTCGTACTGCCGACGACATTCTGCGCCAGGGGGTGCAGGGTATCTCTGACATCATTACGATCCCCGGTTTGGTCAACGTTGACTTTGCTGACGTGCGGGCCATCATGGCTGATGCGGGCACGGCACTGATGGGTATTGGCACGGGGTCGGGTAAGTCTCGGGCGCGGGAAGCGGCGATCGCGGCGATCTCCTCGCCGTTGTTAGAGTCTTCCATCGATGGAGCGTCTGGGGCGGTGTTTAACGTCACGGGTGGCTCCGACCTCACCCTCCATGAAGTTAACGCGGCTGCCGAAATTATTTACGAAGGGGTCGACCCCAACGCCAACATTATCTTTGGGGCCGTAATCGACGAGCGCATGCAGGGCGAAGTGTGCATCACCGTGATTGCCACTGGTTTTAACCACCGCGCTGGAGCCCAGCCCGAGCTAGAGGTGGCCCGCGTTACCCCCTTTAAGCGCACGCTGTCGGCTCCACCAATTACACCTCCGGCCAGCAGCGGCTCCAGCGGTCTAGGGGCAGGGCTGGATATCCCTGAGTTTTTGCAGCGGCGACGGCCCAACAACAACCGCTAGCCATGACCACGCCGCCCCCCTGGCCTGCGGCCCTCACCATCGCTGGCTCTGACAGCGGCGGTGGGGCTGGTATTCAGGCCGACTTGCGCACCTTTGCGTTTCACCTGGTCCACGGCACCAGCGCTCTCACCTGCGTCACCGCCCAAAATACCCTGGGGGTAACGCGAGTCGATGCGCTACCGCCCGAGGCCGTGGTGGCTCAAATTGAGGCCGTTACTGGCGACATTGCGGTGCAGGGGGTCAAAACCGGTATGTTGCTCAACCAGGGCATTATTCAAGCGGTGGCCCAAGCTCTGGGTTCGCTGCCTCAAAACATTCCCGTGGTGGTAGATCCGGTCATGGTGTCGCGTACCGGGGCGCAGCTAATTGACGATGACGCGATCGCTACCCTGACCCGCACCCTCATTCCCCAGGCGCGCATTCTCACGCCCAACCGCCATGAGGCCCAGTTGCTTAGCGGCCTAGAAATTTCTACCCTGGCGGATATGGAAGCCGCCGCCCGTCACATTTATCAGCTTGGTCCCCAGGCGGTGCTAGTCAAAGGGGGCGGCATGGCCGATCGCCTCCGCAGCACCGACGTTTGGTTTGATGGGCATGAGGTGGTGGTTCTAGCCACAGACGTTGTCGAGACCACCCACACCCACGGCACGGGCTGTACGCTATCGGCCGCGATCGCGGCCAACCTGGCGTTAGGCAAAGCTCCCCTGAGCGCTGTCAAGGATGCCAAAGACTACGTCACCAGTGCGCTCAGGCACGCTCTTGCAATTGGCCAAGGTCAAGGCCCTGTTGGCCACTTCTTCCCGCTGCTGACTGACCAGCCGTAGAGTGCATAACGCTGAGGCGAGGCCACGCCAACGCGTTAGCAATGCACCTAAGAGAATCAGGTCATACAGCCGCTCACACCATTACGGAGTCGGTGGCTGCGGCCAAACAGAATCCCAATCGGGACATTGGCGTTCTTCCTCGGGGCCAAAGGGGTGCATGGCGCACACCAAAGTATTGCCGCCGTAGGTCTGACCGCAAAAATTTCGGCAGCCGACACAGGCAGGATAATTTTGCAGCAGCGGCTCAACGGTGTTGTTGATGGGGCTCGAGACTTCCTCAAACCACTGGTCAATACCCGATAGGCCCGTCACCAGCGGCCCCAATATTTCGTCAAGCTGATCGACCACGTCATCGACCTGCGTATTAAGGGTAAATCGCCAGGGTTCTACAACATGGTTGAGCTCATCCACAATGCGATCGATCTCCGGGTCGATCGCCTCTTGTACCTGTTCAGCCCATTGATCAGTTCTCTGTAAAAGAGCATCTGAGGCGTGAACCAGCTGCTCCGTAAGTTCATCTAGCCAACGCTCAGTGTCTTCACTCAGCTGCTGGGTAAAATCTTGTACGGCGGTGCCAAAGGCATTAAAAAACTGCTTCGACCAGTCATCCATAGGGCTAGCTACTCGACTTACGCTTGAGGTTTTCTAGTTCTTGGCGCAGGGCTGCTACCTGCGTGCGTAGCGCCTCTGTTTGGGCATCGGCAACGCTAGGCGTGTCGTCATCTAAAATTTCAATCGGTCGCGGCTGCGGCAGGTTGTCTGTAGTGCTGGTACTGTTGGCTGCCGTATTCTGAGCCCGATTGACCATGTCATTTACGAGGCGTTGGGCTTCTTCAGCGGTAATCTCGCCGCGTGCTACCAACTCATTCACCAGGGTTTGAGATTGCTCTCGCAGGTCTTTGAAGGTATCGCCCGCCTTCTCTCCGGCGTAAGACGCTACCCCAACCCCTAAATAAAACGCTTTTTTAACCACGTCTCCGAAACCAGCCATAGCCAGCGGTCTCCTTTTCGCGCTGCAACTGATTTAGCGTATCGGCAGCAGAGACTGGGTGCCCAGGGGCAATGCCGCCCCTATCATGGGTGAAACCCGTCGCCATCCCCCTACTAACCTGGGGAGAAGGCACCAAGCGGCCAAAACGCAAAAGACCCGGAGTCCACGCCTGTCACAAGCATCCCGTAATGCTGCTACCTTCCGGTCCTGACATGATTTGGGCGTTGTGACCGCATGGGTCCGAGTCATCTCTACTATAACACTCCCCTCCATGACCAACCAACGGCTTCAGCAACAAATCGCCTTTGTCGTCGAAATCGATCGCCTCAAGCAAGTCTTGCGCCAGACCCAGCTGATGGATGCCTCGCGCCGTGAAAATAGCGCCGAGCACTCCTGGCACCTGGCCATGATGGTGCTGGTGCTGGCTGAATACGCCCCTGCTGGGGTAGACGTGCAGCACGCCATGCACCAGGTCCTGATCCACGACCTGGTCGAAATCGACGCGGGCGATACGTTCTGTTACGACACCGCAGGCCACCACGATAAAGCCGATCGCGAGCAGCGGGCCGCCGATCGCATTTTTGGGCTGCTGCCCACCGCTGGGGGCAATTCGCAAAGCGATCGCCTGCGCCAGCTCTGGGATGAGTTTGAGGCTCAGGCTACCCCTACCGCCCGCTTTGCCGCCGCCCTAGACCGCATTCAACCTCTGCTGCATAACTGGCAAACTGGCGGCGGCACCTGGAAGCAGCACGGCATTTGCCGCGCCCAGGTGATGCAGCGCATGGCCCCAGTTGAAACAGGTGCTCCAGCACTGTGGCCCTTTGTGCTGGGGGTAATAGAAGACTGCGTAACCGCCGGGTATTTACAGTCTTAGCCTGCCACCGCTACAGCGCAGGCCCAGGAGTTACCCCTCGCCCTGAGTGCGTAACTCCTGGGCGCGCAGGTAAAGCTGTACCCACTGGGCCTGAATTTGCCTATTCTTGAGCCCCAGGCGGCGGGCGAGGGCCTCAGTGGGTTGCCCTTCTTTATAGGTCGTCAAAATGGCCTGCTCTTCAGGAGAAAGGCCTTGCCAGTAGTGATCCCACTGGGTGGGAGTGAGGCCAAAGTTGTGTTCTTGCAGCGAGGTCTTGAGCCAGCCCAGCACCATGGCGGGCTGCTCGCGCAGGGCAAAAATGCGTACCGCATGGTAGCTGACTTTTTCGCGCAGGCGGTAGACCTGCTGCACCGGCATACCCAGGCTTTGAGCAATCTGGTCTTGGCTCAGCCCCTTCAGGTGTAGCTCCAGCCAGCGGGCGGCCGTGTCATCAAGGTTGCGGCTGAGGTAGTTAACAAACGAGGTCTTAACCTGGTGCCGCATGCTCTGCTGCTCTAGCTCGGTTTGTTCTTCCTGGTACTGGTTCCAGGCTTCTACATCAAGCAGGCTGAGCGAATCCTCGCTGTCGCCGGGGGCAATTTCATCAGAGACTAGGCGAATCAGTTCGCCGGTCGGCACCTGGGTCATGCCGCCCTTCTGGCTGCGCCGCAGGTAGTTGACAAAGCGATAGATAATTAGGGGCTGGTTGCGAATGGGGCGCAGGCAGTACTCTTCGATGCTGGCCAGCATCAGCAGGTTGCGCAGGCGTGAGTTTTGGGTGCAGGTGGCGATCCACTTGAGCTGCTGGGCCAGGTGGCGATCGCTGCGCATCATCTCCTGAATCACCTCCTGAATCACGTCGACCACCGATCGGCGGCGATCGCGGCTCAGCGAGATCCAGGTCTTAATCTTGTTGCGAATGAGAAATAGACTGCTGAGCCGCTTGATCAACCGCTGATAGCCCTGATCGGGGCTGACCCCCCAGTAGCGCTGCTGCAAAATGCGATAGCGGTACTCAATCGCCTGCCGCGCGATCGCCAGGTCGGCCTCCGCCAGGTCGGCCAATCGCTCCGGAGACTCGCCCAGCAGCCAACTGACAATGCTCTGACAGACAGACTGAGGTTGCTCAGGGAAATCTTCTCGTAAGCGGGATAACCAATCCTCCGCTATGGTGTCTGCCCCGGCCATGCAATCAATCCTTTTCGCGTGTTCTGGGTCGGCTGTAGGCTTATCTTAGTATCTGTTCCCCGCAGACTCACGAAATAGGGCAGTTTTTAGCTCAGGTATTCTGCCAAAGTTATCAACCGTTAAAAGCTTTACACAAACTTTACGATCGCTGCTCTTCTAGAAAGCTTCTGCGAAGGGTCTCCCACCGCAGCCCGATTTACTCTAGTTGGGCTGATAGTGATCACATACCTCCGTGTGTACTTATACCTGGGGCTACTGTGGCAATCAGCACAGCTAAGTACCTCGCAACTCCAGTAGGATGCGGGAAAGACTAGCTCCATTCAGTACTCATGTTAAAAAAAGCACAAAGTTGCTTAATTTTTTGAGGTATTCACGGATAAGCCGGTATAAAATTTACAGAAACACTTGCAGCACACGAGTTCCGTCAACAGGGTCTACCATGTTATCCCTCCGTCCAGACAGTTCCGGAAATGTTACTCCAGACTTTTCCGTAGCCGTTATTCATCCTTCTGCTAAATGCCTTATTAAGCGATCTATCGATATTTTGGGTGCCCTGGTGGGCCTGGTTATTTTAAGTTTGATCGTGATACCGGTGGCGTTAGCCATCAAGTTAGACAGCCCTGGCCCTATTTTTTATGCTCAAAAACGCTACGGTCTCCAGGGTCGTCCCTTCACCATCTGGAAGTTTCGCTCGATGGTGCAAAACGCCGACCTGCTCAAGCAGACTGTTTTAAACCAGGCCCAGGGCCTGATCTTCAAAAATGAGCATGATCCTCGCATTACTCGGGTTGGCCGCCTGCTGCGCAAAACCAGCCTCGACGAGTTTCCACAGTTTTGGAATGTTCTTAAGGGCGACATGAGCCTGGTGGGCACTCGTCCCCCTACCGAAGACGAGGTGTCGCGCTATAGCCCCCATCACTGGCGGCGACTTGAGGTCAAACCGGGTATCACGGGGCAGTGGCAAATCAGCGGGCGATCGGCCATTAAGGACTTCGAGGAAATTGTTCACCTCGACCTGCACTACCAGGATATTTGGTCGCCCCTGTATGACCTACAGGTGATTGTAAAAACCATTACGGTTTTGTTCGATCGCAGGGGCGCTTACTAAAGCTCCCACCGCTTGCAGGTTTCCAAGCCTGACGGGTTGCCCGGCCCTACGGCTTGTCAAGACTATCTGTATCGGTTGCAATCACCAAATTGTCGCGATGAACCACGGTGTCGGCCCCGTTGTAGCCCAAGATCTCAGCGATGTGCTCCGATCGGTGTCCTAAAATGCGCTGCAGCTCTGAGGCGTTGTAGTTGACAATGCCTCGGGCAATGTCGGCACCGCTGGCGTTGCAGATCACTACCGCATCCTGGGACTCAAAGTTGCCCTCGATATGGGTAATGCCTGCGGCCAGCAGCGATTTACCCCCGGTTAGAATTGCCTTGGCCGCTCCCTGATCGAGGTAGAGCCGTCCGGCGGGGGCAAGGCCGGCAGCAATCCAGCGTTTACGGGCCGGGCTGGGCTGAGGCCGAGGCGCAAACTGGGTACCGACGGCCTCCCCAGCCAGGGCTTTCACGACGTTTTGGGGCTGGCGACCATCGGTGATGACCGTGCGTACGCCAGCGGTGGTGGCAATTTGGGCCGCCTCTAGCTTTGTCAACATGCCGCCAGTGCCCCAGGCCGACCCCTGACCTCCGGCTACCGCCTTGAGGGCCTGAATGTCTGCCAGGCGATCGATCGCAATAATCGGCTCGGCTCCAGGATTAGAGCGGGGGTCGGCGGAATAGAGGCGATCGACATCGGTGAGCAAAAAGAGCCACTGAGCGCCAATCAGACTGGCGACCAGAGCCGAAAGGGTATCGTTGTCGCCAAACTTGAGTTCTTCAACTGCTACGGTATCGTTTTCGTTGACGATGGGAATTACCCCTAGCTGCAACAGCTGGCGAAAGGTGCGATAGCTGTTGACGTAGCGCGATCGCTGAGCCAGATCGCTACGGGTCAGCAGCACCTGGGCGATGGGTTGGTTAAGGGCCGAAAACAGGTCGTCATAAATACGCATAAGGCGGCCCTGGCCCACGGCGGCTACAGCCTGCTTCATAGCCAGGGTTTTGGGCCGCTCGCTCAGGTGCAGTCGCCTGCAGCCAATGCCCACAGCTCCCGATGACACCAGCACCACTTGGTGCCCCTGCTGGCGGAGGGTGCAGAGGGTTTCAACCAGCGCCGCCAGCGTAGAGAGGGCAAACTGCCCCGCCCCACCGCCGGTCAGGCTAGAGGTGCCAATCTTTACAACTAGGGTTTGAACTGAGCTCACAGACAATCACTAACTACTCAAAACAATAGCCCTGGCAGTATAGCAACCCCCCTAGGGCTGATGGTATGGCCGATCGCATTAACCCCAGCGCCAGCCTAAAGCGGCGGCGGCAGGCAGGCGATCGCAACGTAAGCGACCCTAGCTTCGACGCCGTGCAGCCGATGCCGTGCCGATAGGTTTCCTAGCCCCCTGGGCGGCTTCGCTACGCCTCCGCTCGGGAGCCGGTTACAAAAAACATTGGGTGCCAACCCCAAGGCTGACACCCAAAAATGGCTTATTAAATTAAGAGCCTTTATAAACTGGCCCCTCTTTATCTGTACCTACTATCGCAGCCTTTTTTTGGTATCAAATTAACTCTAATGTTTTCTTTATATTTTGCTGAGCAAAGTTTCTCGCTCGTTTACTACGGTTTGTAAAGGGGTCTCACAAAGGCAGAGGTGCCCGTCAAACCCCTAAAGCGTAACCCCAAGGTACTGAGAAATAATCACCTCAAGGGAGCGCAGGGGGGAGGTGCGAACAATCTGATTGAGGTCGGGCATAGGGCTGACCAAAATGGTGAATAAACCTACCCGGTTACCCGCTAGAACATCGGTAAACAGGCGATCGCCCACCATCGCCACCTGACTGGCCGGCAGGTTCATGGCCGCTAGGGCTAGCTTAAGCTTGCGGCCTGAGGGTTTACCAGCGCTAGTTAGGTAGGGCACCTCTAGCAAGTCTGCAATGCGGCTAATGCGAGGGGCGTTAATGTTGTTGCTCACCAGCCACACCGAGGCTTCGGCCTTGATATGGTTCATCCAGCGGGCCAAATCGGGGTTGGTTTCGGCCTGGCGCAGGGGCACAAGGGTATCGTCCACGTCCAAAATTAGTCCCTTGAGACCGTGGTGGGCCAACAGATCTGGAGAAATGCTGAGCACGTTTCCCTCTAGAACTAAGTCGGGTTGTAGCAGGCGAGAAAAGGACATAACAAAACCATAAGCCCCAAAGGCCAGCATAATCTAGATTGGTGGCCTGTAGGCGCAGGTCAAAGGAGCGATCGCAGCTTTTCTACCCACCGGCAGTCCGTGCTTAAGCGGCCCTCACACCTGACTAGCCATTTTGCAGGGGTTAGTTGTCGATGGCGGCCCGGATGGCATCACGAGCGGCTTCGTGCTCGGCCAGGGTGCGGCTAAATACATGGGTGCCGTCGTAGCGGGCCACAAAATATAAATAGTCAGTGCTGGCCGGGTTCAGAGTCGCCTCCAGGCTGGCTTGGCCAGCACTGGCAATAGGGGTAGGTGGCAAACCAGGGTTAATGTAGGTGTTGTAGGGTGAGGGTGTACCCACCTGAGTCCAGGTAAGGGGTTGCTCCTTGGTTTGGGTAATGCCCAAGCCATACTCGACGGTAGGGTCGGCTCCCAGGGGCATGTTTTGCTGCAGGCGGTTTGTAAATACCCCAGCAATCACACCTCGCTCGTCGGGAACCACAGATTCTTTCTCGACAATGCTGGCTAGAGTAGCCCAGTCCAGCAGCGATAGATCGGTAGTAGTTTGCTGATAGAGCGGCAGCGCTACCGCCTCAAAGCGCTGCAGCATAGCATTTACTGCCGCTTCGGGGGTGACTCCCTCAGCCGGTAGCTGGTAGGTATCCGGAAACAAAAATCCCTCCAGGTGCGGAATTGTGTCGGGCAACCAGGGGTACCGATCGCGAGGAATTTGCTCCGTAGCCGCCAGAAAGGCATCGGCTGAGAAGAACCCAGCCTCCTGAAAATAGGCGGCCATTTGTCTGCGGTTCCAGCCCTCTGGAATGGTAAACGAGGTTTGTACCACCTGACCGCTGCGGATAGTTTCAGCAATAGTGGTCATAGAGTCGATGGGGCTAAGGGCGTAGGTGCCCGCCTGAAACCCAATTTCAGGATTTTGCCAAGTCTGCCAGCGCGACCACAGCTTCCAGGCTACAGCCGAACGAATCAGGCCCGCCGCCTCCAGGTCTTGGCCAATTTGCTGACCCGGAGTGCCCGGCGGAATTTGAATCTGCACGATTTGAGCCGTGGTTTCAGCCGTGTTTTCGCTCACAGGCCGGTTGGCCCAACTCCACCAGGCCCAGCCTTGCCAGGCTGCTGCCCCTGTGGCCAGGGGTAGCAACAGGCCTAGAAAACTCCACCGAACCCAGCGTGAACCCTTAGTCATAGCTGCAATTTTGATAACCGTCACCGGGGACGTTCACATCGCCGTCCATATCCTAGACGCCCCTACTCTAATAGATCAAACAGCTTTTCCTCTAGTCTGCCGCGAATCAGCTGAAACTCTTCAGGGGTGACCACCTCTAGCGTTCCGCTGCTGTTGCGGTTGGCGAAAATGAGCAGCGGATCTAGCGGGGTACACAGTGTGTATTCTTCGTCTTCGTAAAAGCAGGTGGCTAAAATTTGAAACTCTTCAGTAACGGGATTACCGGCTTCATCGAGGTCATCAAGCTCTAGGGTAAGACAATTGTCCTCCTCGGCTTCGGGTAGCTCTCCGGCGGCGGTCAGCGTAATGGCCGTGCGCTGTAGCATCAGGTTTTGCTCAGCCAGCACGGCCTTAGCCGTCAAGAAAATTTGGTCGATATCCTCGTCCTCGACATCCATCAAGACATCGTCGTCGTCGTCACCTTGTTGCCAAACAAAAATTTCAATCGGGGCATCGATGGGCAGCAACAGCAGGTACTCGCGGCCATTGAGCTGAAAGCTTTGCTCCACCTGGCAGGGCAAAAACCGCCCGGCATCGTCGGTGAGAACGACGGCTGACTCATCGATGGGTTGGGTGTTATCCGCCATGAAGCCACTCTTTTTCTGAATAACCAGGTGCGGACAATAGGGCCGCAGCCCAGCATGAACACTGAACGGTTTTATCAGAATATCCCATCCTGTTACGTCTGTTTGCGACGAGGTTAGGACGAGCGGCGTTCGTCTAGCCAGCGCTGCAGAATAATGGCGGCAGCTTTGCGATCGATCAGGGCTTTTTCGTGGGCCACAGAGTGACCTGCGGCTCGCATCAGCTGCTCAGCTTCCACTGAACTCAGCCGCTCGTCAATATAAACTATGGGCAAGCCCAATGCTTGCCCTAGCCCACTAGCTACCTTGCGCACCTGACGGGCCTGAAAGCCTTCTTCGCCATCCATAGTTAGCGGCAGGCCCACGACCAGGACCTGAGCCTGTCGGGCCGAGGCAATCTGCTGAAGATCGGCGACGAGCTCGGCAAACGATCGCCGTTGCAGGGTAGTGAGCCCGGTAGCGATCAGGCCCGTACCGTCGCAGCCCGCCACGCCAATTCGCCTGCGACCGATATCTAACCCCAGAGCGGAAACGGGTGTCATAGCGCTGTGGCCATAGAGCCGGCAATGCTTAGCGATCGCCCTCAGAGCCAGAGGTATCGGTGCTGCCCTCGGGCTTGTTCGACCCCAGCACTGGCCAGCGCTCTGCCGACCAGGTCATGCGGCCGGGAATGGGCTTGCCAGCAGGCTGTAGCCCTGTAAACACGTCGGATAGCTGCAACCCTTCCAGAGAGAGATGGCGAGCCTCGCGCACCTTGTGCCATACCGATCGCGACATTAGCAACGCATGGGACTCAGGAATAGCCTGAATTTGGGTAAAGCATTCTTCGCGCTCGGGCTGGTAGTCCAGAGAGGTCAGCCGCAGAGACTGAGCCGGAAAAGGGTGCAAGACCTTGGCCATCTGCGTCATCAGCTCGGGGTAGAGCCAGGTGTAAGCTGGGTGTACCGTCAGCCCAGCGGTATGGGGCTGCTTACCGTCGCGGGAGATGGCGAGCTTAAACTGGCCAATGGCGGCCTTGCGCTGCTGCTCAAAAACGTAGGCGCTAACCGTCTCAACCTGGTTGACGAGGCGATCGGTAGTAGCGGTGGCGGTACTCAGTAGGCCCGTTTTGAAGTCTTGAATTTGGTGGTCAAACACCTGTCGCACCAGGGGCGGCATAGAGGCCGTATCGAGCTGGTAGAGCAGTTGGGCGTCAGCGTTGCTGATCGGCAACAGGTTGGGCAGATCGGGTTCGCGCTGGGCCAGCGCGGCAATTTGCTCGGGCGGCAGAGCCCAGTAGGTGATTTGGGCGAGGGGCTGAAACCCGTTAAAGCGATAGAGAGCCAGGGCCGACTTGTAGCTGACATCGACCTCTATCATCCAGGTTCTAGCTTCCCACACCACTTCAAAGCAGTGACGCAGCAGCCGCGAACCGACATCCATATAGCCTGAGGTGCCTGGGGCAGCGGTGTCGGCCAGGGCGCGGCGGTTAACCACCACCTGGTCCACCCGCCAGGTGCTGCGAGTTTGGTTAAAGGGGGATACCTGAATCAGCCCAACCAGGCTTTTTTGGCGCTCGGCCACGAAGGTGGTTTGGCTCTGCTGCTGAACCGGGCGAGGCAGCCAGCTCATTACCTTAAGCGGACCGTACCACCGTCGCTGAAAGTCTAGCCATGACACCATGGCCTCAGCGGCATCGCGATCGCCGCCAGCCTCTAAATCCTCTGGCTGCCACTGCTTGAGGTCGTCTAAATCGCGGTACTGCAGTGGCCTAACCGTCAGGGTTGGGCCAGGGGTCATCATCGGTGCCATAGGATCTCAAAGATCTGACCTGTATGCCGTCATCCTAGCCGATTTTCCCAATTTCCACACCGAATCTCCAACGAGCGGACCTGCCCTTCCTGATGTGTAAGGCAGGCAACTTCTTTCTCGTTTACGAAGCCCGGGGCAGGGCAGTCACCGCCAAATTTACCGTTTACAAAACTTATGATTTAAGCGACGATTGCAACTATAGTTATCAACAGCACATTGGCAGTGGGCTAACTGGGCTGAGCTACAGTAGCCCGACCATCAGTATCTAGGACTTACCATGAGAAATCTTTTAGCCATTGAGCGGTTTTGCCTGTACGGTCACATCGTTGCCATGGTCTTTGGTCTGGCAGGGTTACTGTGGGTGGTACCCCACCCTGGCATCCTAGATTACTTGCCTGCCGGGCAAACTCTTTTTCAGTGGAGCATGGCCGGTGGCGGCGTCGGCTACATTTTGCTAGGCACCCTGGCGGTCGCGCTATATGCCTATCGTACCCTGGGTCTGGGTACTCTGCTGACCTTTGCGATCGCAGCCGTCGGTATCTCCATCACCAGCGAGCTGTTGGGTACTAGCACCGGCTTCCCCTTCGGCAACTACAGCTACCTCAACGGGCTGGGCTACAAAGTGGCTGGGCTAGTGCCGTTTACGATTCCGCTGTCGTGGTTTTATCTGGGGTTAGCGTCCTTTTTGCTGGCTCGCAGTGGTTTGGCGGCGGGTGGTGGCCCTGGCCGCTACGGCTGGGCGCGATCGCTGGCAGCGGTGCTGCTGGGGTCCGTGCTGCTCACCTCCTGGGACTTTGTGCTCGACCCGGCCATGAGCCAGACCGCGCTGCCCTTCTGGTACTGGCACCAGCCCGGCGCTTTCTTCGGCATGCCCTATCAGAACTTTGCTGGCTGGCTGGGAACGGGCATTGTCTTTATGGGCGTAGCCCTGGGGCTGTGGAAGACCTTCAAGTTCTCCCCCGAGCTTGATCAAGCCCAGTTAACCTTGCCCTTAGTGGTGTACCTGTCCAACTTTGGCTTTGCGTTGGTGATGAGCCTGGCGGCTGGTTTTTACGTTCCCATTGCCCTGGGTATTTTGACCGGGGCGCTGCCTGCCGTACTGTGCTGGCGCGCTACCGCCCAGGAGGCCCTGGCTGATGTCGCTCAGCCTGCCCAGGTGGTTGAACCAGTGAACTCAGCCAAGGTGGTTCTCAAGTAGCCCTGATCCTCGGTTTTTCGGCCGGGTCGATGGCTTCCCCTGTGAACGTATGATGACCTATCCTTCAGTGGATAGAGGGCTAATCTCCAAACAGCCAATCCACAACTTGTTAGTCTGCCTGGTTTGAGGTACTCCCTTGCCCACTGATGTGGCTGCCCCGTTTCCCTGGTTAAGTGCTATAGCCGTTGGGCTCTTGGTCGTGCAGGTGCCGATGGTAGCGGTTCTGTTATCGCGACTACTACAGGGGCCTTTTCGCCGCCCGCCCCTGGCTCCAGAACCTTCTACCCTTGATCAGCTCGGTACTGTATCAGTAGTGGTGCCCACCCTCAACGAAGCCCACCGTTTGCGGCCCTGCCTAGAGGGCCTCACTCGCCAGAGCTACGAGATGCGTGAGGTGCTAGTCGTCGATAGCCGCTCTACAGATAGCACACAGGCAGTGGTCGAAGCCTATCAAGCGGATGACCCGCGCCTGCGCCTGCTGGAAGACGACCCGCTGCCCCAGGGATGGGTCGGTCGCCCATGGGCCTTGGACTACGGCTTTCGCCACACCGCCGCCGCTAGCACCTGGGTTTTGGGCATTGACGCCGATACTCAGCCTCAGCCTGGTTTGGTGGCGGCCCTGGCAAAGGCCATGGAGACCGAAGGCTACGATCTGGTGTCGCTAGCGCCTCGATTTATTCTCAAGTATCCCGGCGAATTTTGGCTGCAGCCGGCTCTGTTGATGACGCTCGTCTATCGTTTTGGCCCCGCCGGCAGCCCCAGCGGTGCGCCCCAGCGGGTGATGGCCAACGGTCAGTGCTTTATGGTGCGGCGATCGCTGCTAGAGCAGCTCGATGGGTATCAATCTGCCTCGGCGTCGTTTTGTGACGACGTTACCCTGGCCCGCTGTGCCGCCGCCCAAGGCGCAAAGGTCGGCTTTTGGGATGGGAGTCGCTTGCTGAAGGTGCGCATGTACGACGGTATGGCCGAAACCTGGCGCGAGTGGGGCCGCTCCCTCGACCTCAAGGATGCTGCCTCTGCCAGCCAGGTGTGGTGGGACTTCGCTTTTTTAGCCCTGGTGCAGGGGCTGCCCTGGGTGCTGGTGCCGGGGCTGTGGCTGGTGCACCAGGGTTCCCTAGAGGGCTTCTCGCTGCCGCTGCTGCTGCTGTGGGCTGTAAACCTTGGCCTGCTGGCCGTGCGAGTTGGCATGCAGGCCGCTGTCGCCTCAGCCTACGATCTGCAAGGGGCACCGGGAGCCTGGGCTTTTTGGCTGTCGCCCCTGGCTGACCCGGTGGCCGTTGTGCGCATTGGCCTTTCTTCCTTGCGGCGGCCTACCCAGTGGCGAGGGCGACAGTACTCTACTTAGAAAGTATTAAACCTGGAGAATCTCCAATTTAGAAATTCAACCTGGCGAACCCCAGGTGCCGTAGGGATGGCGCGCCAGGTTAGAGTTTTGGTAGCGGGGGTCGTAGGTAACCTCTGCTCCAACCCACTCGGGTAGATCCACAACCTGATCGGGGCTGGTCAGCTCTACCTCGGCGACGATTAAACCCTGGTTATCACCCCAAAATTCGTCTATTTCCCAAACTACCTCGCCTAGGGGCAGGCGGTAGCGGGTTTTTTCGATTAAGGGAGGGCTGCAAAGGGTCTCTAGAATGACTTGAGCGTCTTCTGCTGGGATGGGGTACTCAAATTCAGGGCGTACTAGACCAACGGCGGGGCCTTTTAGGGTGATATAGGCGCGATCGCCCGTCTGCCGTACTCTTACCGTACGGGCATCTTGGGTGGGAATGTAGCCCTGGCGCATTACCTCGCCTAGGGCCACTCCACGCCAGCTGTCGCCTATCACCAAAAACTTCCGCTCAATTTCCTGGCCCATAGTTACAGGTTTTCTAAGAAATGCGCCGCAGCACGTAGCTGGTCAAATCTTGCAGCGCCTGACGGGCGGCGGAGGGCGGCAGGTGCTCTAGACAAGTAGCGGCCTGACGGGCGTGATGGGCCGCCAGATCGCGCGATCGCCCAATGCCGCTACTGCAGTGCACTAATTCTATCGCCTGATCAAAGTCATTGGCCTCAGAAAACTCGCGCTCGATCAGGGTCGTCAGAAAGGGATGCTCTACCATGGCGTAGAGCACCGGGGCTGTGAGGTTGCCGCTCTTGAGGTCAGAGCAGGCGGGCTTGCCCAGTACCTCGTCAGAGCTGGTGAAGTCGAGAATGTCATCGACTACCTGAAAGGCTAGGCCCAAGTGACGGCCGTAGTCGTAGAGCTGTTCAATGGTCGTTTCGGGCATCTCGCTGAGCACCCCAGCCGCCTTGGCGCTATTGGCCATCAGTGAGGCGGTTTTAAAATAGCTTTTGTCTAAGTACGCATCGATGGAGAGGCTGGTGTCAAAGCGGTTCAGCCCCTGCTGAATTTCGCCCTCCGCCAGATCCATAATCACCTGGGAGAGCAGCTTGACCACCCGCAGGTTGTCGAGGTTGGCCAGGTACCACGAAGACTGAGCGAATAAAAAGTCTCCGGCCAGCACGGCAATGCGATTGCCAAAACTGCTGTGTACGGTAGGCACTCCTCGCCGCAAACTGGCCTCGTCAACAACGTCGTCGTGCACCAGGCTGGCGGTATGAATCATTTCGGTAATTTCGGCTAGGCGGCGGTGCTTAGCCGTAATGTCTTGCCCCGGCAGGGTGGCCTTAGACAACAGCAGCACAATGGCCGGGCGCAACCGCTTGCCTCCAGCCCCAAATAGATGTTCTGCCGCTGCTGACAGAATGGGATGCCTGGTACCAACTAACCCCTTTAGGTTTTGGGTCATTTGGTCAAGGTCGGACTCAACTGGCGCGAAAAGAGAAGTTACTGAAGTCATGGACCCCGGCAAGAGCGGTAAAGTTACGAATTTTTACATATTCTATCGTCATTCTAAGGCAACCCCGGAGGGAGTATTGGTAAAAGCCGGAGCTTTTCTCGGGCCATGGACCTCAAACCCAGCTGTGGCGGCGGTTTTGCTCTAAGGCCAAAACCTTTGTAACAACAGCACTGTGGCGGTTGGCCCTGCGATCGCAGCAAGGCGTGAAATGGACATAGTTAATTTTGGCCACTGCCAAAATTTATACCGCTTCAGGCTCAGAATCAGCCTCTCGGCTAGAGAATCCCGTGATAGACTTAAATTAAGAATTTCTCAAGATAACAAGCAAGTTCTGAACGGCTGCTAAGGCCCGGTTATTGCTTGTTTACTCCTTTGAGTTGGTCTCGGCGCTGGGCGGTTTTTCCACCTGTTTTCTAAGCGTCAGGTCGTTTTTATACGGTTTAAGGGTGTGTGATCTCACCCCCAATAGTCGTCGGGCAAAATTCCTTCCCCAAAGAAGGGGTGAGTTTGTGCATCCTTTTGGCTGCTACTAAACCTAGCTTGTCCACCCGAGTTGTCGGGCTTTATTGCTTATTTACTACCTCTGCTGACCATGACTTACGCTTCCTCCCTATGGGTTATTCCTCTGCTGGCGATCGCTTATCTACTGGTGGTCTATGGAGCGCTGCTGCTGGCTAAGCGAGCCAGCAGCTCGCGCCGCACCGAAGGCTAAAGGGCCAGGGTCGTTTAGCCCTGGGGCTGAACGGCTAGCTCGGGTAGGCGAATTTGACTGACTTTGGGCTGATGACCAAGCCACTGTACGGCCAGTCGCTTGAAGTCGGCGGCTGACCCGCTGACGTAAAATTCTGTAGACCAGGCAGGAACACTGCTGCGCAGACCGAGGGCATCGAGTTCTTGAACGGCGGCCGCCACCATTGAAACAGCTGGGTCAACGTATTGCATAGTGTTGGGCAAAATTGACGTCAGCACCGGAGCCAGGTGGGGATAGTGGGTGCAGCCGTACACCAGAGTGTCAATGTTAGCCGCCATTAGCGATCGCAGGTAGGTTGCTGCAACCTGCTGGGCGTGGGGCGTGTTGATTTGGTTTTGCTCAACAATGGGCACAAACTTGGGGCAGCCCACCTCCCACACCTGGCAGGTCGGTGAGATTTCTAGAATGGCGTGGGTGTAGGCCTGGCTGTTAACGGTGGCCTGGGTCGCAATCACCCCAATGCGTTTGCCTCTAAGGGCGGCGGCCTGAGCTCCCGGACGTACAAGCCCCAGCACCGGAAACGGAAACTCATTCTGCACCTGGTCGAGGGCCAGAGCCGAACTGGTGCTGCAGGCCATCATCACCATCTTGACGCCCTGCTCGGCCATCCAGGTCAAGATCTGGCGGGTAAAGTAGAGAATTTCTTCGGGCGATCGCGACCCGTAGGGCAGCCGCGCCGTATCGCCAAAGTACAGCACCGACTCGTTGGGGAGCTGACGATAGATTTCGCGCAGCACCGTCAGGCCACCTACTCCACTGTCAAAAATGCCGATAGGAGCGGGTCTCGTGGTCAGCAGACGGTGGTTTAGCCCGTAGTTCATGGGTGCTTATGCCTATGAATGAAAAAATAATCTCACTGAGTCTACCGGGTTTGAGCAAATTTCGGGTGAATTTGGGGCAGGTTGTAGAACAAGTTTTGAGCTGGGGTTTGGCGCGATACCCAGGGGCTGCCATCGATTAACTGCTGATGGCCCAAAAATTAGTAGCTGCAGCCCTCGCCTGCTTTTTAGGTCGGGCGTGACAACGCTGGTGGGACAAGCATTGTAGCGAGAACTGCTGACATGCCTAAGCCCTTCGTAAAATTTGCTGTCGCCCACAGGCCAGGCCCACAGGGGTTTGTAGTATGTTGTTGCCCTGCCATAGGGTTGCCATACCGTCGACACACCGCTGTTACATAGTCTAGGTAATCTCAATGGTGAGGGATTTTAGCTAAGCTGCCCAGGCTGAGCTGCCCAGGGGGTGTGATTGCCATTTCAGTCAGCGTGGTTCGGTTTTCCCAGGGGGGAAGCCCCATAGAGCGAAGGAGTTAGATCCGTCACTATCTATATAGAGATAAATGTTTTGCCCGGTATGCCAGCTAGCGTCTGCTGATCCTAGAACTGACACATCTGATGCAGACCACTGCGTAGGAGCTAGTTACTCTAAACCATGGAAACAAAGCCGTGCCCCTAGCCGTCAAACAGGCAACTACAACTTGTAACACTTTACGCAACTAGAAAGTTGTTATATTCTGAAGGAGTAAACTCATAATGCCTTCGAGTTTGAGCCTAGGGGTTGACCTCAGCGCTCCACTCAGAATGTTCTGTCCGTGGTTCAGGCTGGCGACCCCAACGCTGGTACTTTCAAAGCCATGGTCCCGCCTGTCACCTCGTTTCGCCTCATTTCAATAGAAATGCGTTGCAAGTGATTAATTTAATCCTGATCTTTCAGGGTCAGCTCAGGAAATTATAGGACGCTAGTTTTAGACGAGTTGGGCGCGAATGAAGACGCAGCGTACCAGGCTCGGTGTCATCGGCAGTTAACAGATTAGCGCAGTTCTGCAGAGTCAGGCATTTTTAGGTTTTTTTAGGGATCGAAAACGAGTTCTGCTGGGTCATCAGTGCTTCAATTTTTTGAATTTCAGGTTTCTGGGTTTTGGGTTTCGGCGTATTCGCATTGTCAGTGGAGGAAAGGTTAATTCATGGCTAAAACAAAGACTCGCACATTAAAAAGCAAGCCCCTCTACAGTGCCGACGCTGTAAGAACCTACCTCCATGAGATTGGTCGGGTGCCCCTGCTGACCCACGAAGAAGAAATTATCTTTGGTAAGCAGGTGCAGTCGTACATGGCGCTGCTAGAGCAGAAGGAAAGCTTGACTGAATCTCTAGGCCACGAACCCAGCCAGGCTGAGTGGGCTGAGGCGGGTGGGCTGAGCGAAGAGCAGCTCAAGCAAACCGTGCGCCAGGGCGAGCGGGCCAAGCGCAAAATGATCGAGGCCAACCTGCGCCTGGTCGTTGCGATCGCCAAAAAGTACCAGAAGCGCAACCTGGAGTTTCTGGATCTGATTCAGGAAGGCACCCTGGGGCTTGAGCGCGGCGTTGAGAAGTTTGACCCCACCAAGGGCTACAAGTTCTCGACCTACGCCTACTGGTGGATTCGCCAGGCGATTACCCGCGCGATCGCCCAGCAGGCGCGCACCATTCGCCTGCCCATTCATATCACCGAAAAGCTCAACAAGATCAAGCGAGTGCAGCGCGAGCTGTCTCAGCAGCTGGGCCGCAGCCCTAATGCCAATGAAATTGGTGAAGCGCTGGAGCTAGAGCCGAAGCAAATTCGCGAGTTTTTGGTGCTGGCGCGGCAGCCTATTTCCCTGGATGTGCGCATTGGCGACAACCAGGATACCGAGCTGCAAGAGCTGCTTGAAGACGACGGCATTTCGCCCGAAACCTTCACAGCTCAGGAATCACTTAAGCAGGATATTCGCAACCTGCTCTCTGAGCTTACCCCTCAGCAAAAAGAAGTGATTACCCTTCGCTACGGTCTAGAAGACGGCAACGAGCTGTCGCTGGCCAAGGTGGGCAACCGCATGAATATCAGTCGAGAACGGGTGCGTCAGCTTGAACAGCAGGCCCTCAAGCACCTGCGTCGTCGCAAGGCCACCATGCACGGCTACATCGCCAGCTAGCGGGCTATGGCTAACGCTATGCCCCTCAGCAGCGGACACAGAATGGTCCGCTGCTGAGGGGCGTTTTTATGCCGTTGACTAGCTGAATACTAAGACGCCATAGCGCCGGCCAGTTCGATGAGGACAGTTCTACCGCCTGTCGCCCAAACCGGGACGGCGAACTGGCGTATAGCTATCGCCTGTAGGTGCCGATGAAAACGCCGAAAACGCCCTCCCTCTATGGCGACGGCTGTACCAGGCAAGCAAACGACCCAGTTTGGGCAACGCTTGCTACGGCTGGCCAATGCTACGTTTTGGTGCTTCGGCTAACGCTGTAGAACCAGGCTTCGGCTTGGGTTTGGTTGCGGCCTGAGTGCTTGGCGCGGTAGAGAGCCAGGTCTGCTTTGCTAATCAGATCATTGATGTGGGGCAGCGGCGCATTGGCGTCTGGGTTGGCGGGCCAGCACGACAGCCCTATGCTGGCGGTAACCGAGAGTGGGTCGCTGCCGCTGTCAAAGGGCGTGGTAGCAATCATCTGTCGCAGCCGTTCGGCCCCGCTCAAGGCCTGGGTTTGATCGGTTTCAGGCATCATCAAAATAAATTCTTCGCCGCCGTAGCGGGCCAAAATATCGCTCTGGCGCAGGTTAGTCTTGATCCGCAGGGCAATGTCGCGCAGCACGGTATCGCCGACCAGGTGACCATAGGTGTCGTTGATAGTTTTGAAATGGTCGATATCGATCATGAGCAGGGTGACCGGGCGATTGAAGCGGGCCGATCGGGCCAGTTCTTGGCTGGCTAACTCAATGAAGTGGCGGCGGTTGTAGATGTGGGTGAGTGAATCGCGCATCGCTAACTCCTGTAGGGCGATTTGGGCGGCTTTGATTTCGGTGATGTCTTCGACCGCTCCTTCGTAGTACTGAATGGTGCCGGAGGCATCGGCGATCGCCCTGGCCACCACCCGTACCCACAGGTTGCGCCCATCCGATCGCGATAAATTCAGCTCGCAATCCTTTAGGGTGCCCGCCTGCCTCAGGTAGTCGCGCCAGAGCATGGGCTGGGCCTGATCAATCACCGGGCTGCTGGGTTGAATGGGGCTAGCCTGCAAAAGATCGGCGATCGCATCGAAGCCAAAGATACTCAGCAGCGCTGGGTTGCCGTCGAGGGGTTGTCCCTCAACGCTGAAGCGACACAGGCCGATTGGTACGTGGTCAATTAGGCTGCGGTAGCGAGATTCTGAGGCCTTGAGCTGGTCGGCCATCCGCTGGGCGGCAGTGATGTCGTGCAGGAAGGTGACCAGGGCTCGGCGATCGCTGATATCTACGGCGGTAGCATAGATTTCGACAGCCATGCTGTGGCCAGTTTTGCTCAACAGCTGCCCCTCCCCAGGGCCAGCGGCGACGGCCCCCAGGGTTGTTAAGTCGAGTTCTGGCCCTGGGGCCACCAAATCGGCAAGCGTCAGCGTTTCAAGGTCTTGGCTACTGTAGCCGACCCACTGCATCAGGCGCGGGTTGCCGTAGACCAACCGCTCGTCTTGAAAAATGGCTACCCCTACGTTGGCCTGCTCCACAATTGACTGAAACAGCAGCGTCACGGCATCACGGCCCTGCTCACCTAGACGTGGGTAGCGCTGAAAAACCTCTGCCGCTAAAACGCCTGCATCGATAGCGGTTGAACCAGCGGGTGTGCTGGGCCAGTCTAGGCTGCCCCGGAGGACCTCAGCAGCTTCCAGATGTTGGAGAGCCAGCTCAAAAAAGCCCATCGATTTGTAGGTTTGAGCTAGCTGGCGGTGGCACTCGTAGAGATCGTTGAGGTTCTGCTGCTCTAGGGCAATGGCGATCGCCTGCTGAATTGACGCTACTGACAGCGAAGGTTGCCCCTGCTCCAGATGCGCGTATCCCAGCCGCTGCAGGGCCAACACCTGGGCCTTAGGATGGCAGCTGTGCTGGGCCAGGCCCAGAGCGTGCTCGAAGGCTGCTAAGGCCTGGACGTAGTTGCCCTGGGCTAAAAATTCTTCGCCGCTGCTCAGCCAGTTAGCGACGTGGTGGGGAAGTGGGGGCATAGACAACCGAGCGTGAGGGCAAGAGCAGAGGCTGAACTGCAAGGCTGAACCGAAGCTGAACCAGCGGGCTTAAAACTGACCCGTAACGCGCTTCTCAAACTCCTGCCGCACCGACTCTGCAATTGCGATCGCCTCAGGATAGATATCGGCATGGGACTCTTTCAGCCAGGCAACCAGGCGGCTAAACTGGGCATTGCGCAGCTCGAGGTCGGCTTGAAAGATGGAGGCGGTAGCCATGTGCTGGGCGTAGGCAGGCGGATGCCCTTGTCTGACAAACTGGGCCGTCAGCGCCACGAGGGCTTCTTTGCGAACGTCGGGCTGGCTCGGGGCCATCGAAAATTCCATGGTGCAGTTTCTCCCAGGGTACGAAAACTCCTCAGCGGCAACTAGTTCTACCGACCAAGTATTTTGCTTAGCATGCCCACCCCCCAGTGCCCACCCCAGCTCGCAAGAAAAAGTAACTCTATACCCGGTGGTGCTCACGGCTTGCCGATGCTCCCTAGGCAGCAAATTTAGCCAATGGTTTCTGGAGCTAGACCGCCTGCGAGCTGCCACCTCTGAACTGAAATGTCTAAACTAGACAGGGGTTAGAAAAAATCAACCACCAGATAGCAGCTTGACGGTCAATATCCTTTAATTTTGGCAGGATCCAGCCTACGGCCGCAAAAACGATTGATTTGTTATCAAAGTCCTGATTTCTTGATAACTTGCCAGGTTACAAAAACCAGGTTACAAAACTTTGTGAAAAAGCTGTGGATGGCTAACAGAGTTGAAGCAAATCAAAAGTTTCTCAAGCCCGGCCAGGTCTGCCCTTTAGCATGCAGAGAGACATGGCTGATGATTTTTTGGCCCTGACAGTTAATTCGCAAGTTCTAGGTGCATGTCCTCAACATTGAATAGGTTCTGCATCTTTCGCAACATCTCCGCAGGAGAGTAGCCATGAAACAAATTCCCGCCCCCTTTTGGACGCTGGTTCTCGGTATCGCAGTCACCCTGATAAGTCTATGGGTGGGGCAAAATCACAATCTGCTGCCGGTGCAGGCCTCAGAACAGGCACCCCTGGTAGACGACCTATTTGGCGTGATGGTCACTATCGGTACTGCCCTGTTTATTGTGGTACAGGGGGCGATCGTTTACTCAATGATTCGCTTTCGCCGCCGCAAGGGGGACGACACCGACGGCCCACCGATCGAGGGCAACCTACCCCTAGAAGCCTTCTGGACCGCTATTCCCAGCATTATTGTCGTGGGCTTGGGGCTGTACAGCGTGGTGGTGTTTCAAGAAATGGGCGGCTTTTCGCCTGGTGGGCACCACGGCCACGGCGCGATGGTAGCTATGGCCCCGCAGCAGTCGGTGATCGATGTGGCTCCGCTGTTGGCTCAAATGGGTCCAGGTGAGAATGCCGACGCCGATGTCTACTCCAAAAGTCAGGTATACGGCTTTGGAGCCAGCCCGCTGCTGCAGCCCAACCAGCCCGATGTGACGGTAAATGTCACCGGCATGCAGTTCGCCTGGATTTTTCGATACCCCGATACTGGCATCACCGATGGAGAACTGCACATTCCCGTGGGCAAAGACGTGCAGCTCAAGATCGAGGCCCAGGACGTAATCCACTCCTTTTGGGTGCCGCAGTTTCGCCTCAAGCAGGACGCCCTACCCGGTGAACCCGGTGAACTACGCTTTGTAGCAACTCGCGAGGGCACCTATCCGGTAGTCTGTGCCGAACTGTGTGGGTCTTACCACGGTGCCATGCGGACCCAGGTGATTGTGCACTCCCCCGAAGACTATGCCGATTGGGTGGCCAGTCGGGTGGCCGAGGCGACGTCGACGACAACGGTGGCTCAGCCTCTGGAGAACCCTTCTGATGCCGAGTATCTGGCCGCAATGGTCAAAGACCGGCCTACGGCCATCGCTCCAGATTTGGCTCAATCCCCGGTACAAATTGCCCAGATGGACCACACTCAGATGGACCACGGGGCTGCTCAAAACCCCTAACTCCGCTTTGGCTAGCCGTTCTGGCTATTGTCCCTTCGACCAATTCCCTCTGGGTTCGCCACAGTTTTATAGCCCTTTAGCAAAACCCAATTTATGGCTCAAGCAGAAGTTTCCATCAAACCCACTGAGGCTCAAGGCGGCCACGGCCACCCTGACAAGTGGAAATGGTACGACTACTTCACCTTCAACGTTGACCACAAGGTCATCGGTATTCAGTACCTGGTAACGTCGTTTTTGTTCTATTTGGTGGGGGGCTTTATGGCGGTGCTGATGCGCACCGAGCTAGCTACCCCCGACTCTGACTTTCTCAGTCCCGAGCTGTACAACGCCTTTTTGACCAACCACGGCACAATCATGATCTTTCTATGGATTGTGCCAGCGGCGATTGGGGGGTTTGGCAACTTTCTGATTCCGCTGATGATTGGGGCGCGGGACATGGCTTTCCCTAAGCTCAATGCCCTGGCTTTTTGGCTTAACCCACCTGCGGGTGCGGTACTGGCCGCCAGCTTTTTCCTGGGCGGTGGTGCCCAGTCGGGCTGGACTTCGTACCCGCCCCTGAGCGAAATTACCGCCAACCTGCCCCAGACTCTGTGGTGCGTAGCCCTGATTATGGTGGGTACTTCCTCCATTCTGGGATCGGTGAACTTTTTGGTCACCATCTGGAAGATGCGGGTGCCCAGCATGGCCTGGGATCAGATGCCGCTGTTTTGCTGGGCCATGGTGGCAACGTCGATTCTGGCCCTGTTTGCGACGCCGGTGCTGGCGGCGGCGCTGATTCTGCTGACCTTTGACATAAACTTTGGCACCTCGTTCTTTAAGCCCGACGCGGGCGGTAACGTGGTGGTTTACCAGCACCTGTTCTGGTTTTACTCGCACCCGGCTGTGTATCTGATGATTTTGCCGATTTTCGGCATTATGTCGGAGGTGATACCCGTACACGCCCGCAAGCCAATTTTTGGCTACAAGGCGATCGCCTACTCGTCGCTAACCATCTGTCTGGTGGGCCTGTTCGTGTGGGTGCACCATATGTTTACCAGCGGCACCGCTCCCTGGATGCGAATTTTCTTCACCATTTCAACGCTGATTGTGGCCGTGCCCACGGGGGTCAAGATCTTTAGCTGGGTGGCGACGCTGTGGGGCGGCAAAATTCGCTATACCACCGCCATGCTGTTTGCGGTGGGGCTGCTGTCGATGTTTGTATTTGGCGGTCTCAGCGGCGTTACCCTGGGGGCTGCGCCCTTCGACATCCACGTGCACGATACCTACTACGTAGTAGGCCACTTCCACTACGTGCTGTTTGGCGGGTCGGTGTTTGGCATTTACTCAGGGGTGTACCACTGGTTCCCTAAAATTACCGGGCGCATGCTCAACGAGGGCCTGGGCAAGGTGCATTTTGTGCTGACCTTTATTGGCACCATTCTCACCTTCACCCCCATGCACAATCTTGGTATGCAGGGGATGCCCCGCCGGGTGGCCATGTATGACCCGCAGTTTGCCCACCTAAACCAGCTCGTTACAGTCGGTGCCTACATTTTGGCGGTGTCGGTAATTCCGTTCTACATCAACGTGATTTGGAGCTGGATGGCGGGCGCTAAGGCTGGCCCCAACCCCTGGAATGCCTTGACCATGGAGTGGACGACCGATTCGCCACCCATCATCGAAAACTGGGAGGTGCTGCCGGTGTTGACCCACGGCCCCTACGAGTACGGCATGGATAAAGCCGATCAGGTCGGCCCGGCGGGAGAACCCACTGAGGCAACGCGGGTGTGATACGGCGGATTCACCGGGAGCAATATACTCTCGGTGATCCCCTCGCTCTGATCTTCTCACCTTCTCCACTCACCCCTCTCTACCCTTTACCCCCCAAGACCCTATGCAAGGCTCAATTGACTCGAATGCTGCCGTGGCTAACGGCCATGAGGTGGCGGCCCACGAAGAGCACCAGGATTTGCGGGTGCTTGGCCTGATTACCTTTTTGGCCTCAGAATTTTTGATGTTCGCGGGCTTTTTTGCCGTATTTTTGGTCTTTCGCGGCAGCCATGTGCAGTGGCCGCCCGAAGAGACCGAGGTGGAACTGCTGCTACCGGCGGTGAACACCCTGATTCTGGTGTCGAGCAGCTGGGTAATTAACCTGGGCACCAAGGCGATTAAGAAAAACGACCTGGCGGGCATGCGCAAGTGGTTTGGCATCACCGCCGCTATGGGCGCAGTGTTTTTGGCTGGTCAGGTGTATGAGTATATGAACCTGGGCTACGGTTTGAAAACAAACCTGTTTAGCAACTGCTTTTATCTGACGACGGGCTTCCACGGGGCGCACGTGTTTATTGGGCTGTTGCTGATTTTGGGGGTGCTGTGGCGATCGCGCCGCGCCAACCACTACAGCGACATCACCCACACCGGCCCGGAAATGGCCGAGATCTACTGGCACTTTGTGGACGTAGTGTGGATTGTGCTATTTACCCTGATTTACCTGCTGACGCTGCTTAATTAGACGCGTTAAAAACTGAAGAACCCCAGATGCTTAGAGAATCTGGGGTTCTTTTCTAATCCAGGGGTTGCTTGCTTTATACGCAATCCGATTTGGTAAACCCCAGTTCGTGATCAGGAATCCTGTAGGGGCGTAGCATGCTACGTCCCTACTTCTCCAGAGCCGTGAAGCGATCTTTGGGAATTACCCCGTGGATGCCTTTGACAATATCCACCACCTGAGACACTTCGAAGTCAATATCGGCACTGCCGTAGAGCAGCGCGTCGGCCTTAGTCAGGCCGTACTTGTCGTTCATAATTCGCAGGTATTCGCGCACCGACTTCTTCATCGCTTCGTTGAGGTCAACATCGAGACCAACGGCAATCCAGGCATCGGCGGTTTCACCCATGGGTGCGGGTAGCTCCATGTCTTTGTGCAACACCAGTTCGAAGGTGGGCAGCAGTGAGCATTCGATCGCGGTCAACGCCACTTCGCCATTGCCTTGGGCGCAGTGCGGGTCGCCGGAGTAAAACAGCGCTCCGGGCACCTGCACCGGTAGGTACAGACTGCTGCCCCGGCCCAGGTGCTTAATGTCTACGTTGCCGCCGTACAGCCCCGGCGGTACCGAGTTGGCCGCGTCTTCTACCGCCGCAGGCACCACGCCCATCAGACCCATAAACGGTTTGAGGGGAATTTCGAGATCGGGTAGCCCATTGGAGGGCTTAAAGATACCAATTTCTCGCTCAGCGTCGATGGGAATGATTTTGGTGTAGATCGGCGCTTCGTTTTCGGGGTATTCGCCTGGTAGGGCACCGCGACCGTGGCGGTTTGAGATCACGCCGTAGGGTGCCCGGTACTCGATGTCGATGGTTTTGATCTCCAGTACGTCGCCCGGTTCTGCCCCTTCGACGTAGATAGGCCCGGTAATTACGTGGGGGCCAGGGCCAGATTTGGGTACGGTGCCCTTGATGGTGAGCTGGTCGGGCAGAATCTCGTCTGCCTTGATGCCGCCGCCGGTCAAAAACTCTACGGTGTCGCCCTGGTCGGCCAAAATGCCTTCGTGGGAGACGGTCTCCATGCGGATGCGATCGCCCGACTTAACCGTCAAAATTGGCGCGCTGTCGGGCTTAAACAGCTCACCCCAGATCACATTGCCGGGTACTGACTTGACTTCGTAGGTTGTAACCTGGGCCGTAGCCGGGGCAAACCACGACGACCAGGCCGTCGCCACCAGCAGGCAAACTCCAACTCCACTGACGAGCTGTAGCAGCCGCTTTGACGATCTCAGGAACGGCTGCCGCTTGATTCGCTTAAACAATTTCATAGACTTAACTGACCATACTCAGATCTTGCACCTGGTAATCTGAACGTCAATCCCCTGCTGTAGTAACAAGGGGCGTTTTCGCTCGATGTCGGCCAATAACAGGGAAACTACCACATCTGCCAGGGCAACTTCCAGCACAACAG
>NZ_JADEWR010000017.1 GCF_015207525.1 Nodosilinea sp. LEGE 06152 | reverse complement strand
GCGGGGGGGGTGTGGCGGGGGGGGGGGGGGGGGGGGGGGGGGGGGGGGGGGGGGGGGGGGGGGGGGGGGGGGGGGGGGGGGGGTGGGTGGGTGGGAGGGGGGGGGGGGTAGGCGGAGCGGTTCCTGAGCGAAGTCGAAGGAGAGCGGAGTCGAAGGAGAGCGGAGTCGAAGGAGAGGAAGGGGGGCTAGGTGCCTAGGAGGGAGAGGGCGGCGGTGACGACTTCGGTGGGGGGAATGTCGAGGCATTCCATCGCGTAGGGGCAGGTGAAGGCGTAGCAGGGGTTGCAGGGGGTGGGGCGACGGAGCAGGTGGGCGCGGGTTTGGCGGGGCTGCCACTGGCGCTCTAGCTCTGTTCCGGCAAAGAGAATGACGCTGGGGGTCTGGGTGGCGTCGGCGATGTGCATGGTCGAGGTGTTGTTGGAGAGCAGGAGCTGGGCTTTGGCGACCAGGGCGACGAGGTCGGAGAGGGTGGTTTTGCCGATTAGGTCGATGGCGTGGAGGCCGAGGGTGGCCAGCAGGGGCTCGGCGGCGGCGCGGTTTTTGTCGGTGCCGGTGACGACGACAGGCCAGTTAGTGGTTTCGGCCAGGGTGCGGGCGGCGATCGCAAATCGTTCCAGGTCGTACATGCGCGAGGGGCAGCTGGTCCAGGGGTTGAGCAGCAGGTAGGGCTGGGCAGGGATGTGGGGGGACGTGGGGATGGCGAGGGAGAGGTGGCGATCGCGCACTTGATACCCTGCCGCTTCCACCAGACGCAGGTTGCGATCGACCTGGTGCAGGTCGTCGGGCAGGTTGGCCAGGCGGTGGGTGAGGCATTCCCCAGTTTCTTTAGAGGCCCCCAGCCGCAGGGGAATGCTCGCCATCTGACAAATAAAGGCGGCGGGGTGGGGGCTTTGTTTGAAGCTGGTGAGGGCGATCGCCCCGTCAAACTGGCGGGCCTTGAGGGTTTCGATCAGCTGCCACTCCTGCTCCAGATCGCCGGGGGGCCGGTCTAACGCCTGCCACAGGGTGCGGTGGGTGATCACCTCATCTACCCAGGGCAGCACCGCCGCTGCCAGCGACCCCGCCGGGCTAGCCAGCAGGGTCACGCGCGTCTCGGGCTGAGTTTCTTTAATCGCCCGCAGAGCGGGGGCGGTCATCAGCACGTCGCCAATGTTGTCGGGGCGGAGGAGGAGGAGGTTGCGGGTGGCGGGCCAGGTGGGTGGGTGGGTGGGTAGGTGGGTGGATGGGTAGGCGGGTAGGTGGGTGGGCGGGTGGATGGGTGGATGGGTGGATGGGTGGATGGGTGGATGGGTGGGCGGGTGGATGGGTGGGCGGGTAGGTGGGGAGGGTTGAGCTTTATCTAGCCCGTGCTTGTCTACACTCTCACGCTCCCACGCTCCCACGCTCCCACTCGCCAACGCTCCCACACTCCCACGCTCCCACGCTCCCACACTCCCACGCTCCCACGCTCCCAGCACTTTCCCTACGGCATCGGCGACGGCTTCAGGGGCAATCAAGCTGACGCAGGTATCCCACGGAAAAGGGCAGGTGCCGCTGTACCAGCAGGGTTGCTCGGTGAAGTTGGCGATGTTGCGTTCAGAGCAGGGTGGGTAGCCCTGGAGGTTGTAGTGGGGGGCGGGCTGCCCGTAGCGGCCAGCCCAGGAGGGGCCAAACAGGGTGATGGTAGGGGTGCCGACGGCGGCGGCGATGCGGGCGGGGCCGGTGTCGCCTGCAACTACGCAGTCAAGCTGGGCGAAGAGGGCGGCTAGCTCCCGCAGGGAGCCACGGGGCCAGAGGGCAGCGGTTTCGAGCGGGTCAGCGATGGTTTGCGCCTGCTCTAGGGAGGCTCCGACGGGGACGACCAGGTGGGCATCGTAGCGGTGCTGAAGAAGTTTTCCCAGGGCCACAAAGCGATCGGGCGACCACTGCTTGATGGCCATTCCGGCATCGGCATACAGCCCAATGCGGGGGCGCGGCATTGAGGCCAGCTGAGTTTGTACGGAGGTCTGCTCGGCTTCGCTCAGGTACAGGCGGGGGTGGCGGTGGGCCTGGGCGGCCTCAGGGGTGACGAGCGATTCGGCCTGGAGAATCTGCAGCATGCGATCGCTCACTAGCTGCTCGGCGGGGGGGCTGCGCCACAGGTTTGTCACCGTGCGCCCGGCGCTAGATTGCGCGACCAGATCGGCAATGCCATCGTAGGTGGTGTCGGTCACGACAAGATCGAAGGAATGCTGTAAGACCTTGGCCACCGCCAGTCGAGCCTGCCCTGGGGCGGCTGTCCAAACCTGCTGCACCAGGGGATGGTGGGCGAGTAGCTGGTCGCCTGGGGCAAAGGTGAGCACCGTCACGTGGGCTGGGGCGTGGGAAGCCGCTAGGGCCTGAATTGCTGGCAGAGCAATTAAGACATCTCCCAGACCACCAAGGAGTTCAATGAAGAGAATTCTGGTCACGACAGGAAAAGAAGTTTG
This sequence comes from Nodosilinea sp. LEGE 06152, assembly GCF_015207525.1. GTDB lineage: Bacteria > Cyanobacteriota > Cyanobacteriia > Phormidesmidales > Phormidesmidaceae > Nodosilinea. Next base: position 64,351 of record NZ_JADEWR010000017.1, on the reverse strand, counting down.
AGTTGAGAGCCACCCTTTAAGCTAAGCGCTTGCCTGAGCTTACCGACTCACTAACTTGCAAAATCGGCTCTCTTCGCCGCTCTTTAGCTCTTCCTGGTACAGCAGCGCGAGGCTGCTCTCTTCAAATTTGTCAAAAAAATCGTCCCACTCAATGCGCTCTAGCGAGTCTTTGCCGCTGTAGCCGGGGAAGTCAATGCGCAGCAGGCCAGGGTCGCCGTTTTCCTTTGTGCTTTTAACCGTGGCAGGAAAGCCACCCCGTGACTCAACCCACTTTTTAATGGTGTTGTGGTCGGTCGTGGTCTTGCTGTCTGATTTCGCCATCTATAAAATAGCCCCTGCTTAAAACTGCCCAAAAATCGATTTTTCTACGTCCACAAATAAATAAGAAACCTGCGAAAGAAAGTTTTGAGTTTCAAACTGCTTTCGTCCCTATCGGTCTGCAACTTTGGGTAGATTGCAGACCGATTTGAAAGAATGTTGACAGCAGCTCAAAACTCAAAACCACGCTCTCGAACTTCTCTATATCAACGTACCGGCGGGATCATGGGGCAGCCTCTTTCGGAAGGTAGGGGTTAAAGGAACATCAGCGAGTTGTTTTAGTCGAGCGGGGCAATGGCCTCTCGGTAGGTGCTGGTGCTGGTGCCCTGCTGGGGAACGCTGGCGCTGGTGCTGTACTGGGAGCGCAGTTCGCGAATGCGGCTGTCGCTAGCGGGGTGGGTGCGCAAAAATTCTGGCTGGGCGGAGGAGTCCATCAGCTGTTCTAGAAAGCTGACGAAGGCCTCAGGTGGGTAGCCCGCCGCCTGAAGAATTTGCAGCCCAGCGGCATCGGCAGCGTACTCAAAGTCACGCGATCGCGGCAGTTCAAAGGCGACCTGGTAGCCAACCTGGGCCAGGGCGCTCGTCTCTACCCCAGCGGTCTCGGCAATGCCCTGGGCCAGTACGGCTCGCCGCAGGGCCTGAATGCTGTGGCGTTCATTGATGTGGGCAATTTCGTGGGCCAACACCGAGGCCAGCTGGGCTTCGTTGTCGGCTTCTTGCAGCAGCCCCGTGGTGACGTAGACGAAGCCCCCCGGTGTGGCAAAGGCGTTGACTTGATCGCTGCTGACAACCTGGAAAGTGTAGGGAATGTCGCGGCTGTCGCTAGCTGCAACAAGTCGCTGCCCCACCTGGTCAACGTACTGCTGCACTTGGCGGTTGCTGTAAAGCTGGTACTGCTGGCTCAGCACCATCTGGTTGATCTGGCGGCCCAGTTCGACCTCTTCCTGGTCGGAGATGGTGCTGACTTGTATGTAGCGAAAAACGTTTTGGAACAGCTCTGCGAGGCCGAGCCGAATCTGTGCCGTGCTGTGGGCTGCCTGGGGCTGAATGGTGGCAGTGGCGGCAATCGCGGTACTGGGCAGGCCCAACATCAGCGCTCCGGCCAATCCACCAATGAGTCTGCTCTTGACTGGCCAAGCCATAGGTCTGTTCTCTCCTCTAAATGCAGATCTGTCTACTCTTATGGTGAGAAAAACGTCGGGTATCGGACTCTTACCGCTGAGGGAAATGGCCAGGGTCGGAGGTGAGAGCTTTGTGAAATGAATAGGTGGCTAGACCGGCAGCAGGTTGGGGGCGCTGAAGGTGCGATCGCCAATTGTGGTCGGCAGCTCCTGGTGGTAGGCCCCCGACGGCAGCACGCCGCAGCCGCCGTACTGCTTCATCACCCGCTGCTGCACCAGCACGTCTTCGCCGCAGCTCTCGGGCGGTAGGTCTGACCAGAAGGCAAACCCACCCACCGATTCCAGCTTGGCGCGATCGAACAACACACAGCCGCCAATCCAGGCGACGTGGTAGGTGCAGGGTCGCTCGGGGGTAAAGCCATATTTTTCCTGTAGGTGCAAGGGGTTGGCTGCGTTGTGGAGCCGCCACCGCTCCCACTCAGGAGTCCCTTTGGCGATGGTTTCGGGCTGCACAGGCCCCTGCCAGGGAGTAAACGGCTGCTGCTCGTGGGGGCGCACATCGTCGCTATAGCTCAGCCCGGTCAACGGGTTGCCGACAAAGCCACACCCCTCGCGCTGAATGGTCTCTAGCAACAGCTCCAGCACCCAGGGCTCTAGCAGCACATCGTCGTCAATAAACAGCACATAGGGGGCGCTAGCCTGCTCTAGCAAAAACTGACGGTGCTCAGCAATGCCGAGCCGGGGCAGGTGTTTGAGCAGACGCGGCGCGTTGCCGTGGGCCTCCAGCACCCGCAGCACCGTTTGAATGGTTCCCAGAGTGCTGAGATCGAGGTCGTCGGTTTGGTCAGAAACCGTGACCCGAAAATCTTGGCAGGTCTGGGCGCACAGGCTGGTCAGGGTTGCCGCCAGGGCATCGGGCCGGTTGTAGGTGGGGATGAGGATGTCGGTGGAGGGCATTTTGGGTGGATGGGTGGGCGGGTAGATGGGTAGATGGGTCGGCGGGTGGATGGGTAGATGGGTAGGCGGGTCGGCTCCTGAGCGGAGTCGAAGGAGAGGGTCGGTCGGTCGGCTCCTGAGCGGAGTCGAAGGAGAGCGAAGTTGAAGGAGAGCGAAGTTGAAGGAGATGGTCGGTCGGTTCCTGAGCGGAGTCGAAGGAGAGCGGAGTCGAGGGAGAGGAGAGGGAGATGGGGGAATGTAGACGTGGAGCCGCTTTCCGCAAGGTGGGGATGGGGATATGGGGGCTTCGACTCCGCTCAGCCCCCATATCGTCGAAGCCCCCACATTCCTGACAAACTACTTCAGGGTCTTGGTGGCTTTGTTGGCCAGGCCTTCGCGGCTGTGGCGCAGGTCGGTGAGCTGTCCGGTGGGTTCGCGCTTGAGTTCGTCGGGCACCTGGCTACCGACGGAACCTTTGGCTACGGTGACGCCACCATCGGCTAGCCACAGCGCACCTGTGACGTAGCTAGCCTCATCGCTAGCCAAAAAGGCGTAGACGTTGGCCATTTCTTCGGGGGTGCCACGGCGGGCCATGGGGGTAGCCTGAATCAGCATCTCCTCCATTTGTTCGTCCATAGGGCCGGTTTCTTTATGCGTCCAGGCGGTGTCGATCGCGCCGGGGCAGACGCAGTTGGCGCGCACGCCGTACTTTGCCTGCTCGACGGCTACCCCTTTCATGAAGGAGTGCATCCAGCCTTTGGTGCCGCCGTAGGTAGTGTTTTGGGCCAGGCCATTAAACCCGGCCTCAGACCCGGCGGAGACAATATTGCCCCGGCTCTGCTGCAAGTAGGGCAGGGCGTGTTTGGTCATTAGAAAGGCGGAGCGCATATTCATTTGAACAGTGCGATCGAACAGATCAACCGGGTAGTCTTGGGTTTCGGCGGTGACCAAAAATACCCCGGCATTGTTGATGAGAATGTCGATTTGGCCGAAGGTGTCGATCGCGGTCTGCACACAGGCCTGAGCCTCCTCAACCTGGGAAATATCGCCTTTGTAGACGGCGACCTCGCTGCCGTGCTTACGAATGGCCTGGGCCACATCGTCAATAGGGTCATCGGGCAGCCCGTTGATAACAACTTTGGCTCCTTCGGCGGCAAACTTGTGGGCGATCGCTTCACCCATACCGGCGGCGGCCCCGGTGATGATGGCGACTTTGCCTTCTAAACGACCGGTCATAACAAAATCCTCGCAGTATTGTGGGGCACCCCTTTAGAGTTCTGAGCCGGTGCTTTACTGTCCTCTGTTGCAGGTGAGAGTTTGTGAAGCATTTTGGTAATGGTTTTTCTTTCTTCGGAGAATGTTTGAGTAGGTGTTTGCTGCTGCGTTGACCCCTCCCGCACCCCCTTGCTCWCCTTCGACTCCGCTCTCCTTCGACTCCGCTCAGGAACCGACCGACCNNCTCCTWCMMCNTNNNTCTCCTTCRACTYCGCTCNKSMWYCGANCKMCSCTCNSKASCCSWYCKMCNNCGACNCCGCTCTCCTTCGACTCCGCTCTCCTTCGACTCCGCTCTCCTTCGACTCCGCTCTCCTTCGACTCCGCTCAGGAACCGACCGACCGACCGACCGGCTCGCCCACTCGCCTACCCATCCACCCGCCCACTCATCCACCCGCCCACTCATCCACCCGCCTACCCATCCCCCTCCCAAGAGAGAGCGCAGCGGCGGGCGAAGTGGTCCTCCTGGCAGACGAATTGCGCAGGCAGGCCCGGTAGGCTCCTATTGGCTGAGGTTCTGGTTGGCAGCGCCGCTTCAGCTGCAGTGCATCTCAAAGCATTGCGTTAATACTGCGTCAGCACATGGGGAGACGGTTTATGGCAAATCCGATTGGCAAAACCTGCTGGGCGATCGCTGAGGGCTACATTCCCCCCGACAACACCGACCGACCGCCGGAGTTTGTCAGCCACGAAACGGCCTGTTTGCTGAATACGTCGGACCAGGATGCTCAGGTGGAGATTGTGCTCTACTTCAGCGATCGCGACCCCGTTGGCCCCTACCGGGTCACTGTGCCCGCCCGCCGCACCCAGCACGTGAGGTTCAACGACTTGCAAGACCCCGAACCTGTGCCCAGAGGTACCGACTACGCCAGCGTGATTACCGCTGACGTGCCGATTGTAGTGCAGCATACCCGCCTCGACTCCCGCCAGGCCGAAACCGCGCTGCTTAGCACCATCGCCTACGCGGGGTGAATGGGTAGATGGGTAGATGGGTAGATGGGTAGATGGGTGGATGAGTACGGAATTAAATGCCATCCCTTCATTACCTCATCCACCCTCCCACTCATCCACTCCCTCACCCTCCCGCTCATCCATCCACTCTCCTACCCTCCCACGCATCCACCCATCCACCCTCCCACCCATCCACCTCTAAATCCCCTCTACTACCATGGTTCATCTCGGCTATCACGCCTCCCACGAACAGTTCAAACCGAGCCAGCTGCTCGAATGGGTGCAGCGGGCTGAACAGGCAGGCTTTACCCACGCTCTGTCGTCTGACCACTTTTTCCCCTGGAGCGAAGACCAGGGCGAGAGCGGGTTTGCCTGGTCGTGGCTAGGGGCGGCGATGCAGGCGACCAACCTGCACTTTCGAATTGTGAATGCGCCGGGGCAGCGCTACCATCCGGCCATCATTGCCCAGGCGGCGGCCACGCTGATGGAAATGTTTCCTCACCGCTTTTGGCTAACGGTGGGCAGCGGGCAGGCAATTAACGAGCACATTACCGGCACCCACTGGCCGTGTAAGGGCGATCGCAACCGCCGCCTAAAGGAATGCGTCGACATCATGCGCGCGCTCTGGGCAGGTGAAACCATCAACCACCACGGCCTAGTCGCGATAGAAGACGCCAAACTGTACACCCGACCTGACTATCAGCCGCAAGTCATTGGGGCTGCCATTACGCCTCAAACCGCTGAGTGGTTGGGAAGCTGGGCCGATGGGCTGATTACCACCTCGCGCCCGCCCGAGCAGCTCAAGCCCGTGGTCGATGCCTTTCGGCGCGGCGGTGGCGAGGGCAAACCGATGATTCTCAAGGTGCAGCTCTCCTACGATCGCACTCAAGAGGCCGCCCGCGAGGGAGCCCACCAGCAGTGGCGCAACAACATCTTCAAAAGCGTGCTGCTGAGTGACATTCGCACCGTTGAGCAATTTGACGCCGCTGGAGCCTTTGTTACCCCCGACGAGATGGATCAGCACGTACGCATTTCGGCCGACCCCCAGCAGCACCTCGACTGGCTCAAGGCCGACATTGAGCTGGGCTTTGACGAGCTGATTTTGCACAATGTCAACACCGCCCAGGCCCAGTTCATTGACACCTTTGGCGAAACAGTGATTCCGGCCTTGACCGGGAGATAATCTCGAACCCTGGCAGCAGCTTCAAAAACCCGGTTTCTAGTCCTGCAGGCAAGATCTGTCCTTAAATTAGCGACGAATAAACGGGGTTCTTGGCCAACGGGTTTTTGGCCACAATGGCTTGATGTTCTAGCTTGAACTGCTCCATAAACAGCAGTTCAAGCACCGCCGCCACCACCGCCTGGGGTTCAACCTGGCGCAGGCAGGCGTGGTGCCCCTCCGGGCAAATGCTCTTGTAGCAGAGACGGCAGGGCACGTCGTGAAACAGCACCTGGTGGGGCACCTGCCAGGGAGTGTGCTGCAGGTTGGTGAGGGCGTAGAGATCGACCACGGGGGTGCCGACGGCGGCGGCAATGTGAACCGGGCCGGTGTTGTTGGAGAGCAGCAGCGGGGCGGCGGCCAGCAGCGCCGACAGATCCTTCAAATCGAGCAGACCCACCAGGGAGTAGGAGGGCGCATCCATTTGATCGCGAATGCTTTCGACCAGGTCGCGCTCGGGCGGAGTGCCGGTAAAGAGAACGGTGAGGCCCGATTGAACGAGCGATCGCGCCACTTGAGCAAACAGCTCGGGCGGATAACGGCGGGAGGGTGCCGAGGCCCCAGGATGAATCACGATCCAGGGCTGGTCTGAATTTGTCTCTTGCATACCCCCAATCGGTAGGGGCACAGCATGCTGTGCCCCTACGGGGTCTCTGGCTGGCCTTGGGGTTTTCGTTGGTTGCGGCGATAAACCCAGTTCACCCAGCAGGGTCGTGATTCGCTGCTGAGCTAGGGTAGGCACAGTTAGCCGCAGGCGCGAGTCGGGGTTGGTATAGCCCACGCTGGCGACTAAATCGAGCTGGCGCTGCACTTCGTGGCGGCTGAGCTCGGGTTCGGGTTCAGGAATGTGGTCGGTGAGCAGCTGGTAGGGGTTTTCGCGGCAGTGAGCCAGCCGCAGGGGAATGTCGGCCAGGTAGGCCATGGTGGCGGTGGGTAGCGGGTTCTGGCTGTAGACGGTGAAAATAATCGCGGCATCAAAGCGCCGCCGCCGCAGTTCGGCCAGCATGTCGTGCTCGGGCTGGCTGGTTTCGCGGGGGGCGGTAGCCTTGAGCCAGGGGGCATCGTAGACCCAGACCTCGTCGACCATGGGCAGCTGGGGGGCGATCGCAGCCCCCGCCGCCGAGGTCATCAGGGTGAGGTGGCAGCCGGGGCGGCTGGCCTTGATCGCAGCCATGGCCGGGGTGGTCATTAGCACATCCCCCAGGCTGTCGAGGCGAACGCAGAGAATCCGCTGGGCGGTGTTCCAATCCATTACGAGTCTCCGGCGCGAATTTGCTGAATCAGGCCGGTGGTGGAGCGATCGCCCACGTAGGGCACAATCACCACCTCACCACCCAGTTCTTCAATCAGGGGCGTTTCGGGTAGCGACTGGCGAGTGTAGTCGCCGCCCTTGGCGTAGACATCGGGGCGAATCAGGCGAATTAGCTCGCGGGGGGCCAGGTCGGCAAAGGGCACTACGTAGTCGACGCAGCCCAGGGCAGCTAGCACCGTGAGGCGATCGGCCAGGGCGTTTACCGGGCGGGTTGGCCCCTTGAGCTGGCGGATGCTGTCGTCGGTATTGACCCCAACAATCAGCACGTCGCCCAGGGCTTTGGCTCGCTCCAGGCAGGTGACGTGGCCCGAGTGCAAGATGTCGAAGCAGCCGTTGGTAAACACAATCCGCTGGCCCCGGTGCCGCTGCTGCGCCACGATCGACACCAGCTCGGTCTGATCCATAATCCGCTTGTTGCCCTCCATTAGCGCCCGCCGCAGGGCCAGGGGGTGGCAGCGAGTGGTGCCCGGTTCTGTGACCACCACTGCCGTTGCGGTGGCCGCCAGCGAGGCGGCTCCGTGGGGGTCGGCCTCGGCGGCCAGGGCCAGGGCCAGGGTGGCCACGTAGGTATCGCCTGCCCCGGTGGCGTGGGTATTGGGGGCGGGGATGGCCAGGGTGCGGGTGGGCTCACCCACGCTGCCCTCACCGTCTTCCAAAAAGATCAGAACGCCGTCGCGATCGAGGGTGATGGCGGCCATCCAGGCTCCGGTTTCGCTGAGCACCCGCTGGCCGTGGCGGGTCATTTGCTCGACCCTGGCCGCCCCCGACAGACGCGGTAGCCCCAGCAGGGCAATAGCTTCGTCGTAGTTGGGCTTCACCGCTGTCACGTCCAGCCGCTTGTAGACCTCCAGGCGCTTGGAGTCGGCCACCAAAATGCGGGGGTGCAGCGCCTGCAACCGCTGCAGGGCCAGGGTGACCTGCGGCGTGATGATGCCGTAGGCGTAGTCTGAAATAATCACGGCATCGCAGAGGGAAAAGTAGCGCTCTAGCTGGGCCAAGAGCTGCTCTTCATCGCGGCCTGAAAGGTCGGTGGTACTGCCCTGATCAAAGCGCACCAGCAGCTGCTGATCGGCCAGCAAACGCTGTTTAACCAGGGTAGCGCGATCGCGCGATCGCACTACCCCCGCTAGTTTTACCCCACCGTCGGCCAGCGCTTCTTCTAGCTGCTGCCCGGCTGCGTCGTCGCCAACTACCGTTAGCAGGTAGGCCTCGGCCCCCAGGGCTGCCACATTGGCGGCGGTATTGGCGGCTCCGCCCGGCACGTGGTTGGCTTCCCCCACATCCACAATGGGCACCGGGGCCTCGCGGCACAGGCGCGTGGTTGCCCCCTGCAGGTAGGTGTCGAGCATGGCATCGCCAATCACCAGCACCCGCAGGTCAGAGAAGCTGGTGATCAGGTTAAGCAGTCGTTTGGTTTGAGCATCTATTGTTTGCATGGGGATGTGCATGGTATTGCTGCAGAGCGGTGCTGAAGAATAATGTCGGCGGCCTGGTCAAAGGTAGCTACGGTCTGGTGGGGCACCCGCCCCGGGTTCAAAACCCATTCGGTTTCGTTGCCGTTGTCGAGCAAGATGGTGCGGCACCCAGCCCGCCGCCCCGCCTCAATGTCGTTGAGAATGTCGCCCACCAGCCAGGAGCGCTCCAGGTTTAGGTTTAGGTCTGCCGCCGCCCGCCGCAGCATACCCGGCTCGGGTTTGCGACAGCGACAGCGAAAGGCGTAGCGAGCCACGGCCCCCTCGGGGTGGTGGGGGCAGTAGTAAAACCCAGCCAGGGGCACGCCCAGCAGCTGACGGAGGCGCTGCTCTACAGGAGCGATCGCGCTTTCAGCAAAGTATCCCCGCGCCACCCCCGACTGGTTCGTCACCACCACCAGGGCAAACCCCGCCTCGTACAGCCGCCGTACCCCCGTCGCTACCCCCGCACCCAGTCGGATCAGGTCTGGGTCGACGTTGTAGGGGACGTCTTCAATCAGCGTGCCGTCTTTGTCGAGGAAGATTGCGGGAAGCATTGGGGAGGGTGGATGGGTGGGAGAGTAGGAGAGTGGATGGGTAGATGAGTGGGAGGGTGGATGGGTGGGAGCAGAGAGTGGGCAATGGGGGTAGGGGATGAGTGGAGAATTGGACAAGGGGATAGCATTCAAAACTACTAACCCGCCTACCCATCCACCCATCCACTCATCCACCCGCCTACCCGCCTACCCACCTACGGCCAAGACGTCTCTTTCATCGGCAGCACCATCATTTCTGAAATCACCGTGCCCTGGGGCTGCGTCAGCAGGTAGCGGATGGTTTCGGCGACGTTGGCGGGGTCTTGCAGGGTGTTCTGGTCGATGTCGGGGAAGCGATCGAGCAGAAAGGGGGTGCGCATGCCGCCAGCAATCAAAGAGGTGACTTTGATGTTGTGGGGTCGCCCTTCGACGTGGAGGGCCTGGGAGAAGCCGAGCAGGCCCCACTTGCTGGCGTGGTAGGCGGAGGCGTTGGCCCAGGCGCGTTTGGCGGCGGTGGAGACAATGTTGATGATGTGGCCGCCGCCGTTTTGGCGCATTTCAGGGAAGACGGCCTTTGACATGAAGAAGGGGCCGCTGAGGTTGACGCCGATCACCTGCTGCCACTGGTCGGTGGTGAGGTCTTCAATCGATTCGGTGATGTCGATGCCGGCGTTGTTGATCAGCACGTCGATGCGGCCGTAGCGATCGCGCACCTGCTCCAACAGAGCCGTAGCGCTGGCGGGGCTGGTGACATCGAGGTTGAGGGCGATCGCCTGACCCTGCTGGCCGGTGGATGATTCAATTTCCTGCACCAGTTCGGTGGCGAGTTCGTGGCGCAGGTCGGCGACAACGACTTTCAGCCCGGCTTCGGCCAGGCAGCGACAGGTGGCCGCACCTAGGCCCCGCGCGCCTCCGGTGACGATGGCTACTTTGTTGGCGAGGGCGGGGAACTGGGTGGAGGGTTTGGAAAGAGTCTGCATGGGATTTCCTTTCTGATGAATTGGTTGGGTAAGGTTCAAAATTAAAAAGGCAAAATTCAAAAAGCAGGGTTTGAATTTTGAACTAAGAACTTTGACTGGCGGGCAGCGAGGCGGCGGTGCTGACCACCCTGGGGTGGAGCGGGGTGGCTTCCTCCTGCGATCGCGGCAGGGCGGGCGGGTCGGAGCGCTCCAGGTCGGYSYCRACCCRSTMGCMSRKCAGSWSSWKGGCCAGCNNNARCWRCMCKTNCTGRRTNCGSTSRRRRTCSNGGNTWGSCANCNNSCAKAWWGMCWRSKSSRYYAGGKRCWSCAGGNTCRCCNNGCYGCTGCCGCCCAGCAGGCCAACGGTGCGCACGTTGCAGGCTTTAGCCGCCGCCACCGCCTGCACCAGGTTTTCAGACTTGCCGCTGGTGCTGATGACCAGCAGCAGGTCGTCGGGCTGGGCAAAGGTGTAGACCTGGCGAGCGAAAATATCGCTGTAGCCGACATCGTTGGCCCAGGCGGTGAGCAGGGCCACATCGGCGGTCAGGGCCATCACCGGCAGCCCGGTGCGGTGGTGGGAGCAAAACCGACCCACCAGTTCGGCGGCGAAGTGCTGCGATTCGGCGGCGCTGCCCCCGTTGCCGCAGACCAGCACCTTGCCCCCCCGGTTAAAGCATTCGCTAATCTGTCGAGACACCGCCAGAATGTCGGCGCTGACCAGGCGACGGGCCTGCCGCATCGCCAAAATGGAGGCATCGAACCGGGCCTCGATCTGAGCCAGGTCGTTGATGGTGGTTTCGGCGGTGGCGTTGGCGCTGAGGCTGGTGCTGAGCACCGACTCATAGATGCCCGCCAGGGCGCTGGCCACCTTGGCCCAGGTAAACCGTCGCGCCACATGGCGCTGGGCCTGGCGACCAAACAGGTTGAGCATGGTCGGGTTTTGGTACAGGAAGGCAATGCGATCGCAGACCTCCTGAGCATTCTTAGGCGCTACCAGGTAGCCCGTTTCGCCATCGCGCACCGTGAACTTGATGCCCCCCACATTTGAGCCAATCACGGGAGTGCCGCAGGCCATCGCCTCCAGCGGGGTAATGCCAAAGGGCTCGTACCAGGGGGTAGTCACAAACACATCGGCGGCGCTGTAGAAGTACTTCAGCACCTCGCGCCCCCGCTGGCCGATAAAGGAGACCCGATCGCCGATGCCCAGATCAGCCGCGATCGCCTGCAGGCGACCAATCTCGGGCGTAACCTGTGGGTCGGGCACCGCCGACTCGCCCCCGACCACCACCAGCCGGGTCGGCAGCCGCTGCCGGTTCAGCAGCGCGATCGCCTCTACGACCGTATCGACCCCCTTGCGCGGCACCATGCGACCCAGCTGCAGCACCACCCGCTCGGCGGCGGGCAGCCCCAGAGTAGCCCTGGCCTGCCCTTTTGGAATTGGCCAAAACTCGCTCAAATCGACCCCGCAGGGCACGACGTGAATCTTGCGGGCGTCGGCCCCGTAGAGCTGAATCAGGTCGTCGCGATCCTGGGGGCATTCAGCGATAATGCCGTCTGCCGCCTGCACGACCTGTTCTTCAATGGCAAAGCGATCGTCCGGGAAGCCATCGGCCTCGCCCTGGTAACGCCGCCGCACCTTACCCAGGGCGTGAAACGTGACCACAAAGGGAATGCCGGTGTACTGCTTGATCTGGCTGGCCACCCGCGCCGACATCCAAAAATTGGCGTGCACCAGATCGTAGCCGCCGTTCTGCTGCTGTTCGCGACGGGCAAAGGCCACCATAAAGCGGGTGAATGCCTTCATGTGGGGCAGCAGCTGTTCTTTGGGCACCGGCTCCGGCGGCCCCGCTGGCACATGAATAACGCGCACCCCCTGATGCCACAGCACCGCCTCGGGCAGGTCGGGGGCATCGCGCCGGGTAAAAACGTCAACCTTGTAGCCCAGGGCGGCGAGCTGCTTGGCCGTCTGGCCCACGTAGACATTCTGGCCGCCGCTGTCGGTACCGCCAAAGGTGCCCAGGGGTGAGGCGTGTTCGCTGATGATGGCGATTCGTTTGGTCATAGCTGTGAGGGGTGAGAGGGTGGATGGGTAGGCGGGTCGGCTCCTGAGCGGAGTCGAAGGAGAGAGGGATGGGAGGAAGGTCGGTTCCTGAGCGGAGTCGAAGGAAGCGGAGTCGAAGGAGAGGGGGATGGGAAAATGAGGCTTAGATCGCTAGCGACTCCGGCCTTGGGGGGGTGGGGCCGCCAGCGCGGGCGGGCGGTGATTCTGGTCCTGCCTGAGCTGAATGGCGTCGGCAAAGGCGGCGTTCCAGTCCTGCACAAAGTGGTACAGGTTAAATCGGGTTTGGCCGACGGTTTGGGCTCCCTGGCTGAGGTGACGGGCGAGGTCGGGGTGGTCAATTAGCTGCTGCATCTGCTTGATGAGCGCCGCTGGATCGGTGTGAATAAAGCCAGAAACGTCGTTTTCAACCACGGTGGGTAGCTCGGTGGTGGCGAGGCCGACGATGGGCAGGCCCAGATACATGGCTTCGCAGACGGCTAGGCCCAGGCTGGTGTAGCGCACGGGGTGAAAGAAAAATCGGTAGCGGGCCATTAGGGCGGGTAGGTCGCGGTGGGAGATATTGCCCAGACCGCCGAGGCTTTCAGAATCCATGCCGACCAGATCGAGGGGAATGTGCTGACGCACCTGCTGAAACAGGTCGGCTCCCAGGCGGCGACCGCGCGATCGCAACCCGTTCACCACCACAATGCCCTTGGCAATTTCGCCTGTGTACTGCACCTCTTCGGGCACCGTTACCCCGTGCTCAATCACTCGGGTGGGAGTGCGGCCACAGTCCCACATCAGCCGGTTAAAGGCCGTTACATGCACCAGCAGCACCCCAGGATCGTCAACCCCGTGGCGAGTGTCGGTGGGGTGCTCGCGGGGCGGGTCGTGCTCCAAAAACAGCTGCGGTAGCTGCCGCTGTTCGGGGCTGAGAATCTCGTGCTGATCCTGCTCGTAGTTGCGGCGCGACTGGTACAAGATGCAGTCGAACTCCTGATGGCGCACGTCTTCTGCCGCAATGTCGAAGACGTTGTGGCCCCAGTCAAACCCCGGCAGCCGTCCGCCGTACCCTTCGGGATGCCCCGGCTTGGTTGGCAGGTAAAAGTCGTGGGGGCACTGGGTCAGGTAGTAGAGGTAGCTGCCGTGAACGTGCCAGGTGAGGATGCGAAGGCGTTGCATGGGTGTGGGGAATGGGTAAGGGGTAGGCGGGTAGGGGGTGGATGGGTAGGCGGGTGGGAGGGTAAGGGGTGGATGGGTAGGGGGTAGATGGGTGGATGAGTAGGAAAGGGCTTCGTGAGGGGGTGGAGTTGGGAATGGGGGGATGGGTGGAGTTCAGGACTTGCAGCTAGGTCTCATCCACTCATCCACCCTTCCACTCGACCACCCGCCTACCCGCCCACCTGCCCACTCACCCACTCCCTCAGCAGGCTCAGCAGCTGCTCACCGTCTCCGCCAACCGGGGGCGAGCAGTGGCTGAGTACCTGGCCACCAAACTCGCAGGATTGGCCGATGCGGATGGGAATGCCTGCCAGGTAGCAGAGGTAGCCCAGGGTATAAGGGGACTGGCCGGGGGCAGTGAAAATTACGGCGGCGTCGAACTGCTGCTGGCGCAGCCAGGCGATCGCCCGCTGCCAATCGACCGGGGCGCTGGTTTGCGAAAGCAGCAGCCAGGCGACCTGGGCGGGGTCTACAACGGTCAGGCTGGCCTGGGGACAGAGGTGCTGTAGATCGGCTGGGGCTGAATTTGGGGACTGGGTAAAAACGATAATTCGTTGCAGATTGACGCTGGTTTTAACGGCCATAGCAGGCCTCCATCAGCGACTCAGGCCGCGATTCAGGCCGCGACTCAGGACCGTGGGGAGAGCTGAGCAGGTCGTGGGCTTGCACCAGCACCCTGGCCGGGGTTGCCGAGCCGGCCTGGCGGCTGTCGACGCGACGGTGGCGGGCTTCGTTTAGGGGTGCCCAGCGCTGCATGTCTGAGTCACTAAATATGACCACGCTGGGGGTCTTGAGCGCGGCCCCCAGGTGCGAAATGCCGGTGTCGTTGCAGACCAGCAGGGCGGCGTGGCGCAGCAAAACCGACAGGGCTCCCAGGCAGGTGCGGCCCGCCAGATTGACGGGCAGGGGCGTGCCGGGCTGGTTGATGGCGGCCGAAACTTGATTGGTCAATCTGCGCTCGGCGGCGGTGCCGGTGAGCACAATGCGATGCCCCTGGCTGGCTAACTGCCGCGCGACCTCTATAAACCCGACCGTCGACCAGCGGCGCGACTCAATGCTGGCCCCCGGATGCAGGCAAATGTACTGACCCGGCACCAGAGAGTGCGCCTCTAGCAGCTGCAGACCGGCCTGGTACTCTACCTCGGCGAGCGGAAATTCGAGGGTGCGGTTGGTTTCGGGCAGCCCCAAAAACAGCATTAGATCGAGCAGGCGATCGACCTCTGAACCCTGCTGGGGGTAGGGCAAAAAATAGTGGGGATTGGGGCAATACTGCCCTGGCAGGTAGAACCCGGCCTGGTGTTGGCCGCCGAGCAGGGTGAGAAACGGGTTGATGTAGCTGCCGCTGCCGTGCATTTGCAGCGTGAGGTCGTAGGCCTGACTCTGCAAAGACTGACAAAAGTCAATGGTGGCCTGCGGCCCCTGCCAGCCCTCGGGAATGCCCGGAAAGCCGGGAAAGGGCAGCCACCGATCGATCAAATGGGCAAACCGCTGGCCAAACCACTCGGTGCCCGGCAAGCCGAGCCAGGTAATTTTGGCCTGGGGATAGGCCTGCCGCAGCGATCGCAGCGCTGGCACCGCGCACAACAAATCCCCTAGACCTGGCAGCGCGCGCACCACTAAAATTCGGGCGATCGCGGGTATCGGAAGGCGATAGGCCATAGCCGAATGCCCTAAATTAACAACTACAAATGTCATACTAGGCAGATTTGCAAATAACTTCATTGGACATTTGACAAGACATTCTGCTGTTTTGTTGATGCCGTTTGTGCATTTTGCACAGTTGAGTTTTTAGAACTTTTTAAGGTTTAAAAGATTCTTTTTAGGGATACCTCTTTTGATTGCAAAAAACTATTTCTTTCGGTAGGTGTCAAGATCGATCGCAACCACGAAGCTAGTTCATTGGGGTGACGTGAATTGCTAGAATTGCTCAGCGTTTGGCAAGATTAATCTGGTACAGTTTTTATCTACAGCGTGCTTGACCGTGGCTCAATCTTTTGATCAAATCGCTGAAGTGGTTGCCAAGCAAATGTCTTCGTTGCTACAAACCGCTGTTTTAGTCAGTGATGCGGACGAAACCGTAGTGGCCAGTCAGCGGGTCGAACACGATCTTTCTTCTATAAAAGAATCGTCAAAAAATGGGGGCAACGACAACGGCGCTGGCCAGTATTTAAAATTTCCCTTCCATGTGTATGACCAGATGGGAGTGGTTTTTATTGAGCAGTGGGCCGATGGCGAAAAGCTTTCGCCAAAGCTAACTCAAGCTTACATTGACTTAATGATTAGTCAGATTACCTATTCCACTCCTTCCAGCCAGCAAGTTTTTAAGAATCAGGTTATTTATAATCTTTTGCAGGGCCATATTAAAGACGAAGCTCTGGCACTACAGCAGGCGGCTCTGCTTGGCATAGATTTTTCTCCGCCGCGAGCGGTCATTTTAATCGACGCTACAGAGGCGATTTTGACAGCTAGCTACAGCGCAGAAGCGCCCACCTATGAACAGCAGCGCCGTTCTCAAGCCATCATTACCAGTACGGTGACCTTCTTTAATTTGCCCGACGATACCATCTGCGCCGATTTGGGCGGGGGGCAGTTTGCCGTACTCAAGGCCAGCGACAGCAAAAACCTGCATCCCTGGGCCAACCACAGCGGTACTTCCGCAGACGCGATCGGCTCCTCCTGGACTAATCTGGAGGCCCTTAAGCGAGCGGCTAATGCCCTGCTGGAGCAGCTGCGCGAGACTACGGGCACGACGGTGTGCATTGGCATTGGCCGTTATCACCCCGGTATTTTGGGGGTGTCGCGCTCGTACCAAGATGCCCAGGTGGCGCTACGGCTGGGGCGACGGTTTAACGGCCAAAACCGGGTCTACTGTCTAGATGACTTGGGTATGGCGGCCTTTGCCTGCGTGGCGGATGAGCGCACCAAGGTCGATCTGGCGCTGCATTTGCTCAGCCCTCTCGACAATGAGCCCGACTTAATCAGCACGCTGAAGGTTTTCTTTGCCGCCGATTGCGCGCTGTCGTCGACGGCGAAGCAGCTCTGCATTCATCGCAATACGCTGACCTACCGCCTGGAGAAAATCGCCTCGCTGACGGGCCTCGACCCCCGCCGCTTTGACGAAGCGGTGCAGATTCGGCTGGCGCTTTTACTGCAGGAGTTTCAGGCCTGTTGAGGAATAGGCATTTTGACAGTTGAACGGTTGAGTTTAGGCTGGTCGTGGCATGATTTAAGGCGGCTATTCAACTGGAAGGGTTAATATCGATGGCTTTGCCCTTTGACGCCGCCCCCAGCGAGGAGCGAATTGCGCGATTTTGGCAGCTCTCGGCCAGTTTTGGCATGGAGCGCAATGCGTACCACAACTATCTCAACGAGCTGGTGAGCGATCGCTATGCCCTGATCAAAGGCCTACAGCTGCTGCGCGACGAGCTACAGTTTGCCGGGGCTAGCGCAACGGATATTGGAGCCTGCGGGGCCGATATGAGCCTGCCCAGCGCGGTGACCACCCTGGCCTACACCAACTGCGGCGATCGCATTCACCAGGGTGAGGCGACCAAACGCTACCGCGACGTGGTGGCCTCCCGGTTTGCCACCCTGTCAGAAATTGGTGAACTCAAGCTGGAGGCCTTTTTCCCCGCTGGGGGCGGCACCGACAATGGGGCAACGCTGGCCCATGTCACCGTGGCCCACGAGCTGGATGAAAACCTCAAGCGCCGGGTCTACGAGGGCAACGCGCAGTCGATTTCGCTGGTGGCGATCGATCTCAAGACCCACGTGGGCCGCATTCAAGAGGACGGCAAGCAGGTCTACGGCAAAACCCGCGAGTCGCCCTGGCGCGAACCTCGGGCTGCCTGCGGTGCGATCGTGGGGGCGCTGAGCCACTTTCAGCCCGAAAACCTCATTCACCGCCGCATTCGCAGCGACCTGGGCGAGCGCAACTTTCAATTTTTGTCGAGCCAGCGCATTTTGACCGACGAGGGGGTCGATATTACGATGGCGGTGGCCGCTGCGATCGTGGCGATTCGCGGCATTCGCAATACGGCGATGGCCCTGGCCCAGGAAATGGACGAGCGCGGCCTCGGCCACCTGACCGCCAGCACCACGGTAAATCGCCCCTCGCGCGATGACCTGGTGATTTACCTGGCGCGGGCCACGGTATTTAACGGTATGGTGCGCATTCAAAGCCTGGGCACCGAGGCCAAACGCTACAGCGGCAAGCTGGTTGGATACGCCGGGGAGAAGCGCCTGCAGCTGCGCTACGACGACTGGGACAGCGAAGACGTGCCGGTCGAGGAGATTCCTTATAAGGTGCGGCTGTCGGGACTGTAGGTTTGGAGTGGATGGGTGGGTGGGTGGGCGGGTGGATGGGTGGATGGGTGGATGGGTGGATGGGTCGGTCGGTCGGTCGGTTCCTGAGCGGAGTCGAAGGAGAGGGGAGTCGAAGGRGWGGRNGRGTSGAKGGGKMGGKNCGGTCGGTCGGTTCCTGAGCGGAGTCGAAGGAGAGCGGAGTCAAAGGAGAGCGGAGTCGTTCGCGCTGGCGTCTCCCGTAGGGAGAAAGGGGGTAGACGGCTAGGGCTTGGCGGTCTAGGTTTGAGTCTGTGTTGAATCCAAATGAGTCCAATTTTAATTCTCTGTAGACTAATTTTGTTCAGGTTGCGTCCGGTGTCCAATCTGGGTGAAAGGAGTCGCGGTCGTTGGAGAATGGGTCTGCGCCTGCACCTTTTTGGTAAGCCATGACTCAGCGATACCGATATCTAAAACTGCTGGCCCGAGTGCGCCGCCAGCAGCGCAAGCTGTGGCTGAGCAATAGCGGCGATTGGCAGTGGCTAGCCAGCAAGCCTATGCCGATGGCAGGGGTGAATCGCTTGCTGTGGCGAGAGTCGGTGCCGTCGCTCAGCTTTTTTGTGATGCTGATGCTGTCGGGGGTGATTTCGTCGCTGGGGCTACTGGCGGGCAGCACTGCAACGGTGATTGGAGCAATGATTATTGCGCCGCTGATGGGGCCAATTATTGGCATTGCCTACGCGATCGCCGTTGCTAACCGCCGCTTGATGAAGCGGGCGAGTCTGACTCTGCTTTGGGGTACGCTGGCGACGGTGTTTAGCTCGACGCTGATTGCCAGTCTGATTGGCCTGCAGCTTTTAAATCAAGAAATTTTGCTGCGTACCGAGCCTAACTTGATCGACCTGATGGTGGCGATCGCGGCAGGGGCGGCGGGAGCCTTTGCCAAATCGCGCAAGCATGTGGCCGATGCCTTTCCGGGGGTGGCGATCGCGGTGGCCCTGGTGCCGCCGTTGGGCGTGATTGGCATTGGCATTGCCCGGCTGGATCAGACTATCTTTTTGGGGGCTACCCTGCTATTTATCACTAACCTGACGGGCATTATCTTCAGCGGTATTTTGGTCTTTTTGTGGCAGCGCTACGGCACTTTAAAGCGCGCCCAGGAAGGGGTAGTGCTGTCGGCACTGGTGCTAGTGGTGCTGGGCATTCCGCTGGGGCTTTCGCTCAACAATTTGCTGGTGCAGTCTAACTCTCGCCAGCAGGTCGGTAGAATTATTCGCACCGAACTCCCCCTAGTGAGGCGGGCCGAGCTGCAGGAAATGGCCATCCAACAAAACGATGGCTCGCTCCAGATCTCCCTAAGTTTTGCGGCTCCGCCCAATACTATTAGCGCTGAGGACGTGCAACAGTCGCAGGCGTTTTTGGAAGATCGCCTCGATCAGCCAGTTGGGCTGACCCTGCGAGTGGTGCCGATACAAGAGTTTTCGCTGCCTGCCAACCCTTGATTAGGGCAGGGCGAATATGCGGGTTTGCAAGCCGTGAATGCACCCTACGCATTGCGGCTTAGCAGGCCTGCGATCGCCTCAATCAGGTGATCGGGCTCGACGGGTTTGGCAATGTGCTTTTGAAAGCCCGCCGCCATCGCCTGCTGATAGTCAATTTCTCCGGCGTAGGCGGTCAGCGCGATCGCGGGAATTTGTCCCCCCTGTTTGGGCGGTAAGCTCCGCACGCGTCGCATTAGCGTGTAGCCGTCTACCTGAGGCATGCCAATATCACTCAGCAAAATATCGGGGGCAAATTGGGCCAGCACTGAAATGGCCTCATCTGCACTCGCAGCGGTTACCACCTTAGCCCCGTTTAGCTCTAGCAGAAAGGCCATAAACTCACGGGTGTTGGCCTCGTCATCCACCACCAAAATTTGAACGTTGGTCAAGTCTGTCGATAGCCTAGATCGTTCAAGCTCCTGGTCTGTGGCAACCTTCTGCGCCATCAGAGGAATCTGGACGGTAAAGGTCGCCCCCTGCCCCTCACTAGGGCTATTGGCCTGCACTCTGCCGCCGTGCAGTTCGACTAAATGCCGAACCAGCGCAAGTCCTAAACCCAAGCCGCCAAACTGTCGGGTGGTGGCCATGCTCTCCTGCCGAAAGCGGTCAAACACATAGGGTAAAAAATCGGGATGAATGCCTTTGCCCGTATCGCTGACCGTTAGCTGGGCGTAATGGGTAGACGAGGTGGCGGGGAGGTGGGTAGGCGGGTGGGTGGGGCTTGTTCCCTCGCCCACGCTCCCGCGCTCGCTCCCACTCGCCCACGCTCCCACTCGCCCACGCTCCCACTCGCCTACCCGTCTAGGCTCGACTGGCTCTAGCCGCACCTCAACCCGTCCCCCCGCCGGGGTGAACT
Source organism: Nodosilinea sp. LEGE 06152 (assembly GCF_015207525.1). GTDB lineage: Bacteria > Cyanobacteriota > Cyanobacteriia > Phormidesmidales > Phormidesmidaceae > Nodosilinea. Next base: position 44,335 of record NZ_JADEWR010000017.1, on the reverse strand, counting down.
TGACGGCATTGGAGAGCAGGTTCCAAACCACCTGCTGCAAGCGCTCTGCATCGCCAAAAACTGTCCCTACATCGGGGTCAAGGGCGGTATGTATTTGAATTGATTTGGCTTCCGCTGCCAGCTGCACCGTTTCTAAAGCGGCTTGAATCACGGCCTGTACGTCAACGGCTTGTTTGTTCAGGCTCAGCTTGCCGCGCAAAATGCGAGACACATCCAGCAGATCGTTGATCAGCTGCGCCTGCGTCTGGGCGTTGCGCTCTATAACCTCGAGGGCGTGCTGCGTCTTTTGTTCATTGAGCTGACCCCTGCGCAACAGTTGTGACCAGCCCAGAATTGGGTTGAGGGGCGATCGCAATTCATGGGAGAGAACGGCCAAAAATTCGTCCTTAACGCGATTGGCCTGCTCGGCCTGTTCCCGCGCGACGCGTTCGGAGTCTAAGAGCTGTTTGCGTTTCGCTTCGGCTTGTTTGCGATCGCTAATGTCGCGAAAGTAAATTGACACCCCCTCAAGCAAGGGATAGCAGTGCACCTCAAACCAGGTGTCGAGGGGGGCATTAAAGACTTCTGAATCGACCGTAGTTTGCTCAGCCACCGCTTGGCGAATAGTGGTTTCCACCGACGGGTCGATCACCGCAGGAGGCTCTTCCCAGATCGTTTTTCCAAGTAGATCCATCCGGCGCTTGCCCAAAAGCGTTTCAGCGCTTTGGTTGATATAGATATAGCGCCACTCATGATCTAGAGTGAAAAATCCATCTGTAATGCCTTCTAAAATATTTTGAATCCGTCGCTGCACGGCCTCCTGCCGGAGCTGGCCCAACCTCAGATTGGCATCTACCCGAGCCAGCAATTCACGCGCCGAGAAAGGTTTGGTTAAGTAGTCATCTGCTCCGGCGGTCAGGCCCTCCAGCCGAGATTCTTCACCCGCCCGAGCCGAGAGCAGCAGGATTGGAATTTCTCTGGTTTGTGGGTTGTCTCTGAGCGCTTTGAGCAACCCAAACCCATCTAACCCCGGCATCATGACATCGGTGATGACCAAATTGGGCGGCGATGTTTGGATAGCTGCTAAAGCAGCCACGCCGTCGGTTACAGCCGTGACGCTGTAGTGCGCACTCAACAACTGTTTGATGTAGTCGCGCATATCTGCATTGTCGTCGGCTAGCAGAATGCGCGAGGGGGAGGGCCTGGGAGCATGGCGCGAGGACGGCACGCTATTGCCCGGTGTAGCCGCTTCTTCTTGAGCCTGATTACTTTGCTCCGGTAGCCAGCGTAGGGCCTCTTCCACAAATGCACGGGCCTTGATTTCTGTGGAGGCTAGTGCTGCCGCTCCACCGATTTGCTCGACTGGCAAGTGGGCGCAGCCTGTGGGAATGGCCACGGTGAAGGTGGTGCCCCGCCCCACTGCGCTGGTGACGTCGATCGTTCCCCCATGCAGCTTGACGAGTTCCTGCACGAGCGACAGCCCGATGCCAGAGCCTTCGTAACTGCGCCCCTGGGAGCCTTTGACGCGGTAGAAACGCTCGAATAAGTGCGGCAATTCTGTCGTCGGAATCCCTGTACCTGTGTCTTGAACGCTGAGGAGGATGGATGGATGAATCGGCAGCGGGTCATTTTCGCTTCGATCGCTCTCTTGGCCCATGCGCAAACTCACCCGAATTTTGCCCTCAAGCGTGAATTTAAAGGCATTGGATAGCAGGTTGAGGACAATTTTTTCCCACATTTCGTGGTCAACATAGCCAGGCTCGGGGAGCGGCGAACAGTCGACGATCAGCTGCAGACCAGCGCTTTCGATCGCCGAGCGAAATACACTGGCCAAATCGGTCGTTAGGGCCGCAAGATCGGTGGGCTCATAGACGGCTTGAATGCGACCGGCTTCGATGCGGGAGAAATCGAGCAGGGTATTGACAAGCTTGAGTAACCGCAGGCTGTTGCGATGGGCTAGAGCAATGTGTTTGCGCTCTGCAGCGGGCAAATTTCCGCTTTCCAGCACATCCTCCAGCGGGTTCAGCATCAGGGTGAGCGGGGTGCGAAACTCGTGGCTGACGTTGGAAAAAAAGACGGTTTTGGCGCGATCGATTTCCGCCAGCATCTCGGCCCGCTGCCGCTCTTCTTCATACACCTGGGCATTGCGGATGGACACTGAAACCTGACTTGCCACCAGCTCAAAGAACGATTGATAGCCCTCGTCTAGGGCGCGATTGGGGCTGAGACCGCAGACCAACGTGCCAAGCGGAGCGGTGACATTGGCCGATGGAATGGGCAAGCCGATCGCTCGATGCACCGTTTCGCCCCAGGGCCCACCGGGAATGGTCGCATGGCGGCTGAGCCCGTCGATAACGACAGTTTGACCTGCCATAACGCTGGTTAGAGACCACTGATCTGCTGCAGTTCCAGGGGCGATCGCAATCGGTGCGATCGCATAACAGTCGTCTCGGATAGGGCCACACAGCCGCAGGCTAGCGTCGTCGGCTGACTCCCGCAGGTAGATGAGGGCAAAGGGAACATCGAGCGGGTAGTCTGCGATCGCCGTGAGAATATCCTGACAGGTGGCCTCGACGCTGCGCGTTTCCCCAGCTCGGGCGGCTAGATCTCGCTGCAGGCGCAGGCGGCGCTCACCGAGCACCTGCTGCGTAACTTCGCTACACACGCAGAGCATGCCGCGAATTACCCCGGCGTCGTCTTCGACGGCGCTGTAGGACAAACTAAAGTGGGCTTCTTCGTTGTAGCCAGAGCGATTGACCACCAGCATCTGGTCTTCCACCCAGTTTGGAATGCCCGTAGACATGACCTCAGTAATCATCGGCCCAATCACAGTCCACGATTCGGCCTGCGTCTCTCGAATCGATCGCCCCAGCGCGTGGGGGTGCTTTGCGCCAATTAGGTTGATGTAGGCGTCGTTGTAGATCTGAATGAGTTCCTGTTCCCACAGCAAAATCATGGGGTAGCGCGAACTCAGCAGGGTGCGAATGGTTGACTTCAAACTCTGTGACCAGGTTTCGATTGGTCCCACTGGGGTTTGTGCCCAATCCAACGCCTGCATCCGTTCGCCCATTTCTCCAAATTTAGAGAAAAGGGTGGTGTCCTGCCCGTTTCCAGCGGTTTGCTCAAGCATGGTCACCTCGCCTGACCAGGTCTGCGATCGCTTTGAGCAGGTGATCGGGCTCGACGGGTTTGGCAATGTGCTTTTGAAAGCCCGCCGCTATGGCCTGCTGATAGTCAATTTCTCCGGCGTAGGCGGTCAGCGCGATCGCGGGTACCCGGCCGCCCTTTTCGGGGGGCAGGCGTCTCACCTGGCGCATGAGCATGTAGCCGTCCCGGTCGGGCATGCCAATATCGCTGAGCAAGACGTCGGGAATAAACTGGGCTAGCCCCAGGAGCGCCTCGTCAACGCTGGCGGCGGCCACCACTTTGGCCCCATTGAGCTCCAGCAAAAAGGCAATAAACTCAAGCGTGCTGGCATCGTCATCGACCACCAAAATTTGCACGTTGGTCAAGTCGGTGGAGGGTTGAGACCGTTCGGCATCCTGGCCTGCGGCAGCGGCCTGCGCCATGAGCGGAATCTGGACAGTAAAGGTTGCCCCTAAGCCCTCACCGGGGCTGTCGGCCTGCACCTTGCCGCCGTGCAGTTCGACCAGGTAGCGCACCAGGGCCAGCCCCAGCCCCAGCCCGCCAAACTGTCGCGTGGTGTTCGAACTCTCCTGGCGGAAGCGATCGAAAACGTGGGGCAGAAAGTCGGGGTGAATGCCTTTGCCCGTATCGCTGATGGTGAGCTGGGCGTAGTGGGTGGGCGAGTTGGCGGGTGGGTGGGTAGGTGGGTTGGCGGGTGGGTGGGTTGGCGGGTGGGTGGGGCTCGTTCCCTCGCCCACGCTCCCACGCTCCCACTCGCCTACACTCCCACGCTCCACCTGCTCCAGCCGCACCTCAACCCGCTCCCCCTCGGGGCTAAACTTGACCGCGTTGGACAGCAGGTTCCAAACTACCTGCTGCAGCCGATCTACATCGCCCGACACCGGCCCCAGATTGGGCTCCAAAACCGTGTGAATTTGAATGGATTTGGCGTCTGCCGCCAGCTGCACCGTTTCTAAGGCGGCTCGAACCACCACCGCCAGGTCAACGGCTTTTTTGTTCAGACTCAGCTTGCCGCGCAAAATGCGAGACACATCCAGCAGATCGTTGATCAGCTGCGCCTGTATCTGGGCGTTGCGCTCAATTACATCGAGGGCGTACTGCGTTTTTTGAGCATTGAGCTGACCTTTGCGCAACAGCTGTGACCAGCCCAAAATGGGGTTGAGGGGCGATCGCAACTCGTGGGATACCACGGCCAAAAACTCATCTTTGATGCGGTTGGCCGCTTCGGCCTGGGCCCGAACGGTGCGTTCGCTGGCCAGCAGTTGCTCCCGTTCTTGCTCAGTGTGTTTGCGGGCGGTAACATCCTGCACCACCCCGAGCATGCCTAAAACCTGCCCAGACGAGTCGTATTGAGCGCGTCCTTTAGCGGCAATCCACCGGGGCTGACCATCGGCCCGCACCACCTGGTATTCGATGTCGTAGTCGCTGTGGTCGACGACCGCCTGCTCGACCTGGGCTCTGGCACGATCGCGATCGTCGGGATGAATGAGATTTTGCACCTGCGTCCAGGTCATGTGGGGGCCGGGCGGAATGCCAAACATGGCAGCGGCCTGCTCTGAGAAGGTCACGATGTCGGTGGCGGCATCCCAGCTCCAGTCGCCCAGTTTGGCTGCCGCCAGGGCCAGGCTCAACTGCTCGGCACTGCTGCGCAGTTCTGCTTCGGCCTGTCTGCGTTTGGCTTCGCTGCGTTTGCGATCGCTAATGTCGCTCAACACCCCAATCAAACGCAGGGGCGTACCATCTGCCGCCAGCTCAAATTGGCCGATGAACTCGACCCAGCGCCACTGACTATCGCTGCGTCGACGAATGCGACAAACGGCCTGAATACGCCCGTTCTTCATGCCCTCTGCCAAACGGCGTTCAAACGCCTCGCGATCGTTGGGATGAATCACGTCGCCCATAAACTGAGCGTTACTAATGGTGCCGTCTTCTGGGGTGTGACCAAAAATGTCGTACATCTGAGAATTTTCCCAGATGGCCTCGTCGGTTAGAACATTCCACTCAAATACGCCCAGGTTGGCCGACTGGGTGGCGAGAATGAGGCGCTGTTCGCGCTCGCGCAGGGCGACTTCTGCCTGCTTGCGCTCTGTGATGTCGAGGGCCGTACCCATAAACTCAACCGCTCGGCGAGAGCCGGCCTCGCCCTCAAATTGCACCTGCCCGTTGACGGAAACCCATCGCTGGCTGCCATCGCTCCAGACAATTCGGTAGTCAATTCTGTACGTTCCCGACCCGCGCGGGTCGAGGGCAGCCTCAATGGCCCTGGTAACGCGTTCTCGATCCTCGGGGTGAATGCGCTCCATGACCTGGGGCAGCGGGAGCATCTCCCTACTGTCTGGCTCGCCCCAAATTTCGCCCATGCGCTCGTCTAGCTCAACGAGATTGGTGTCTAGATGGCAGCGCCAGGTTCCTAAGCGCGCCACCTGTATCGCCAGCTGCGCCTGTTTCTCGCTGTTTTGCAGGGCGATCTCTGCCTGCTTGCGATCGCTGATATCCAGCAGCGAAACGATTACCCGGTCGTAGGATTCGGTGGGGGCAGGAAAGCTAATACTCAGCCAGACCTGTAGAGGTTTGCCCTGCAGGTTTCGCAGGGTCGTTTCGGCAACAAACTGAGTTCCCTCGGCGGCAATGGTCAGGAGTTCTTCAACAAATACCGCATAGGTTTCGGGTACAAAAATTTGGTTTAGCGAGTTTAGCAGGTCGGCGCGTTTTTGAGCCCCAAACATTTGCAAAGAGGCCTGGTTGACATCCTGCAGGCGTACTTTTTCAATGGCCTGCTGCACAAATTCGGGATGGGTGTCAAAGTACTGGCGAAAATCTTGCACCCCGGCGGCCTTAAGCTGAGCAATGGCCGTTTTGACCTCAGAAAAGTCTTCTTCCCAAATTGAAATACCGATTGTTTCAAAAATGTAGCGGTAGCGCTGCTCCTGGGCCGCCAACGCTAGTTCAATGCGTTTGCGATCGCTAATATCTTCAGCAATGCCGCCCACCCACAGCAGCTCTCCCTGGTGATCGAGAATGGGAAAACCGCGATCGCGAATCCAGACGATGGTGCCATCGGGGCGAATGATGCGATACTCCTGGGTAAAGGCGGCCTGGGTACATTGCTGCCAACCCCACTGAATGCGATCGCGATCGTCGGGGTGAATAAAGTCTACAAAAAGCTGCAGGTTTGCATAGACTTCAGTGGCAGAGCGACCCCACACCTGCTCAAAAGAAGGACTAACGTAGACCAGTCGATACTTATTGGCATCCGTAATCCAAATTACGTCGCTGCTGTTTTCAGCAAAGCCTTTGAAGCGAGCCTCGCTTTCCCTCAGCGCCGCCTCAGCACGAGCGCGCTCTAGCCAGGGAAAGATTTGATGGGCCAGTTCACGGATGAATTCAACTTCGTCATCGCGCCAGTCGTGGGGCACCGAATCGTAGACGTTGAGCATAAACTGCCACCGCCCATCTTTATGAAACGGCACGCTGACCAGCGATCTGACATTTACGGCTGCGTAGGGGTCGCCCTTGATTCGGGCATCGGCCTGGGTATCTCGAACCACAACGGTTTCCTGGTTGTGGGCCGCTTGTCGAAAGCTATCGGTGACAAAATCGGCAATGTGATAGGTGCCTACCGGGTCGGGCATTCCTTCGGCGTGCCAGGCATAGTTGATGACCGCCTCAGCCTCGGCCGCATCAATTTCGACAAAGGCACAGGCAAACAGATTTAGATAGGCACCAATTTTTGTGCCGACGGTTTGCATAATCTCGTCGGCCGACGAAAGCTGAGAAAACTCTGTCGCGATTTCTGCCAGAAAGGCCGTATTGGCGGCGCGGCGTTTGTTTTCGGTGATGTCGACGGCGGCCCCGTAGAGCAGCTGCTGAGTGCTGTCGGGCTGGGCTCTCCAGAGCAGCCAGCGGTAGGAGCCATCTCGATGGCGAAAGCGGTTTTCAAAGGCAAAGGTTTCCTGGCCAGAAAACGAGTTTTTTGCCTCCAGCATGGAGCGGTCAACATCGTCTGGGTGGACAAACTCAGTCCAGCGTCGAGTGGTGGTTTCGGCGGCTGTCCAGCCCAGCAGGCGTTCAAAGGATGGGCTGACCCAGCGAAAATACCCGTCGCTACTCGTAACGGTTTGCAGATCAGAACCCACGGCAAAAAACTTTTCGCGCTCCTGTTCCACCAGTTTGCGAATGGTGATGTTTCTAAACAGGATGCCAAACAGGTGCTGCTGGGGCTTCCCCATGGGAAAGGCATAGACATCAAACCAGCGATGCATGGGCACCGACTGCTGTTCAAAGCGAATTGGCTGGCGATCGAGCACTACCCGGCTGTAGGTCTCAACCCAGGTTTCTTCCAGACCGGGCACCAGGTCGCGCGCGGTTTTGCCAACGGGCTGCTGCAAACCCGTCAGTGACTCAAAGACAGCATTGACTTCTAAAAATCGATAGTCAACGGGGGCACCATCCTGGTCGAGCAGTAGTTCGCAGAGGCAAAAGCCTTCGTCTAACGACTCAACCAGGTCGCGGTAGCGGTCTTCGGAGGAGAGCGCAGCTGTAGGGTCTGCTGCCGCATCCGAGGCTGGGATGGCACCGCTGAGAGCCCGATCAAGCGTGTCGGCTGTTACCTCGTCTCGAACTAGGTAGTCTGCTGCGCCAGCCTTAAATGCCGCTCTGGCCAAATTGGCGTCATTGTCGCTCACCACCACAATTGGCGGGCAGGCCTGGCCCAGCTGAGCTTTAAGCTGAGCCAGCAGCTCAAAGCCACGTCGCGCAGGAGCATGGCAGACCAAAAGAATGCCAGTCACCGAATGGGTGTGGCACAGCTCTAGAATGGGGCCGCTGTAGCGCTCTGTGATCACCTGATAGGCAGGCGCAGTCTCGTGCTCAAGCAGATGCCGGTAGACGCCAGCACTGCCCAGAATGTCATCGTCAAGAACTAAAACGGTGCGATCGCGAGTTGCCATACAAAGACCTTAGTTCCCCAGACTTGCCTACCTTATCTAAGCGCTTTAAGCCTTTAAAGCTCACCCCTAAAGTCTTAGCAAAGCCGCCAAAGCCAAGGAAAATTCATAAACTGGCTGCCCGCCCTCTGGCTAGTGTGAAAAAACGTTGGGATTGAAAGGCAGAAAGCAACCCTGGGCGCATAGGTGCGATCGTGAAGTTTTTTCCAAATTCTATAACGCCTACTTTGCTGGCTAAATCTACCGCAAGACAGTTAAACCACCCCAGCAGGGCATAGGCCTGCTGCCCAGTCCCAAGGGTGGTTTCAGCCATCAGCGACAGGCTTGGAAACCGCCCTGAACGAATCACCTTATTCTCACCGAAACTGATGAATCTGATAGTCATCATCGACCAATCGGTATGCTGCCAGGGTAGCGCCGCCCTCTCAAGCTTAGACAATCGACAATCCAGTCTTCAGCAATGCCCAAGCTTTCGTAATCGACCAGCTTTTTGCCGTAAGAATGAGCACTGCGTTCCATCAGGACACCACCTCTTCGTAGTCGCCCGTGAGGCACCCTAAAAAATCTTCCCACCCCGCCTCTTTACGACTGGGTTTCTTGGGTTTGATCGCGAATCAGGGCGCTCCAGTTGTCATCGGTCAGGGCGGCTTCGAGATCTGCTTTGGCATCGCCTGCCTGAGCCGTTGGGGCCGCACCCTGCTCTTTAGACAGTGCGCCATCGGCCATCGCGCGGCGGAGCTTGAGCTTTTTAGCTTCGTAGGCTTCGCGTTCGGCGGCAGACATGGCTTCGGTAGCCGCTTGAGCAATGGTGCCAGCCCAGGTGCCATCGACATTACCGGGCGGAGGGCTGGGCAGCGCCGCAATCCACTGATCGCGCAGGGCACTCATGGCCTCTCGGTTGGGAAAGTTAAAGGGCTCTACCGTGACCAGGGCGCAAACCGCGTCTCCTTTGGCGGCGAGGTGGCTGCGCAGCGATAGAGAGACATTGCGGGAGATACCAACAAACTGGGTCTGACCAGCGCGATCGAGTACGGCATAAACCCCGGTGACTTTGGCATCCTGGGTTTGTTCGCACCACTCGGCAACGGGGATGGGGGTATTGCCGGTAGAAGCGGTGGGCGGGGCGGCGGCGGTTTCRSYWSYAKSTTCGTCGGCAGCGCTATATAAAAAGTCGTGCAGACTGCGATGCTCGATAGGGACGTTCTGATGCTCGATCGCGTCTGGCGCGTCTGGTTTTTCGGAGGTCACAGGCTTGCCTACGTTGATAACACGGTTTCATTATCGTCCGAATCGCATCGACCGGTAGCTTTGATGCTGTAGAAACCCTTCGCATTACACAGCTTGCAATTTCAGAACACAATGAGACTAAGCCGAGCATTTTTGAGACTCATGTAGAGATTTATGAGTCTATATTTGAACGCACGGTAAAGCTTTGAGATTGCTAGTAGTTTCTTCTCTAGCCAACGCTTTAACTAGTTTTTAAAGGTGCTGACTGCCTGTCCACCGCTCGGCATTTGCCTGAGGCAGTACCATGGAGGGGTTTCGTGGGTGTTGGGTGGCATGGATCAGGCGCTTTTAGAGCGATATCAGCAGGCCTACAAAGATTTAGACCTGTTCCCCCTAGTGGAACCGCAGGATATTGAGCGGTTTCGGGTGGACTATGGCCTGCCGGTGATGGTGCGGCTGAAGCGCGAAATTGAGGCCTCGGTTAAAAACGGCAAATTTATTTTTGCGGGCCACCGGGGCTGCGGCAAGTCTACGCTGCTGAAACGCCTGGCGATTGAGATGCAGCCTAAGCATTCGGTGGTCTTTTTCTCGATCGCAGATTTGATTGAGATGAGCGGCATTACCCACGTCAATATTCTCTATGCGATCGCCATTAAGCTACTGAGCCAGGCGACCAAGCAAAGCAATATCCGTGTCGATGACGATATTAAACAATCGCTGCTGGGTTGGAATACTACGGAGCGCACCCAAACCTCAAGCCAAGCCACTACAGGAGAGTTAGGGCTAGGGCTAGACAACATTCTCAATCTGTTCACAGCCAAACTTCAGCAAGAAAAAAGCTTTCGCGATGAGCTAGAGAAAACGTTTGAAAAGCGGATTTCTGACTTGGTGGGCAAGTGCGATCGCCTGGCAGCAGCTATTCAAACCGCGACTAAAAAGCCTGTCTTGGTGATTATCGATGACCTGGATAAGCTGGATCTGCCCCTAGTGGAAGAAATCTACCGCAACAACATTAAATCGCTGTTTTCGCCCCAGTTTCGGGTGGTGTTCACCATTCCCGTTTCGGCGGTGCAAGAGCCGCAGGTGATGGGGGCGCTGAATTCTGAAGGGGTGGTGCGACCGCACCTGTTTCCGGTAGCGAAGTTTTTTGCCAAGGCTGACTGCCACAACTCCGAGGCAGAGCCAGTTGCCAAAACCTTCGATGTTTTTTTAAAGGTGCTGTCTAAGCGGCTGCCCGAGGATTTGGTAGATGCTCAGACGGCCCGACAGATAGTGCTGAAAAGTGGAGGCGTGATGCGAGAGCTGGTGCGCATTGCCCGCGAATGCTGTACGGAGTGCATGGTGCAGCTCGAAATTGAGCCCGACAGCGACAGCGTTAAAATTGACGATGAGATTTTGGTGGTAGCGCTGCGAAACTTACGTCACGACTTTGCTCGGCAGATTGGTAGCGATCTGTACGATCTGTTGGTGGGGGTGTATAAAACCGCCGAAACCCCCGATGCCAGCAGCGACGGGTTTGTAAAACTTCTCCACGGCTTGATGGTGTTGGAATATGAAAACGATGCGCTGTGGTATGACGTGCACCCGATTGTGGTGGATTTGCTCAAACAAAAGAAGCTGATTGAGTGATGGATCTTGTGGACGATGTCGCCGCCGAAAATCAACATCAGCTGCGCCGATTGGTGTGGTCGATACAGTCGAGCTATGGGCGGCTAAATTTGCTGGTGGCGATCTGCGACAACTGGAAGTATCGCGATGAGATTATCGATACTTACGAGACTGAGCTGCGGGAAAAGGGGACGAGGTGCGATCGCATTCGCATTGACCTGCACCAGCCCAGTCTGAAGCAAAGTCTGCAAGCGCATGTTGAGCAAGAACCGGAGCTGGCTACTAGCCCCGCTGCGGTCGTCACTGTTTTGGGGGCCGATGAGCTGCTGGGGCTGCGCCTAAATCAAGAGCGATCGGCCCTGGATCAGTTTTTGTTTTCGCTACAGTGGACGCGGGAATCGCTGCGGGAGTTTCAGCTGCCGCTGGTGCTGTGGCTGACGCCCCGCATTGCGGCGCAGTTGGCCGACAAAGCGCCGGATTTTTGGAGCTGGCGGGGGGGAGTGTTTGAGTTTTCGCAGCCAATCGCCTGGGCGTTTGATCCGGAGCGTAGCCAGAGCCAGAGCCAAGAGCACACTCCCAGATCACCCGCCGCTGACCCCGCCGACTTGCAGCGACAGATTGATAACCTGTTGGCCCAAGACCCAGGCTCACCTTTGGTCGCTAGCCTGTACAACAGTTTAGGTAATGCCTACCAACAACAAATTTGCTACGCCGAGGCTGAGGTTGCTTACCGTAACGCCTTGCGCCTTCGAGAACAGCAGTTGGGAGCTGACCATCCTGATGTGGCTATTGGCCTAAATAATTTGGCTTCGCTGTATAAGTTAATAGGGCAATACGATGAGGCGGAACCCCTCTACGAACGATCGCTTGCTATTCGAGAACAGCAGTTGGGGTCCGACCATCCCGATGTGGCCACTAGTCTGAATAATTTGGCCGAGCTGTACCGTGTGATGGGACGCTACACCGAGACGGAACCCCTCTACGAACGATCGCTTGCTATTCGAGAACAGCAGTTGGGGTCCGACCATCCCGATGTGGCCACTAGTCTGAATAATTTGGCCGAGCTATACCGTGTGATGGGACGCTATAGCGAGGCGGAACCCCTCTACGAACGATCGCTCACCATCAAGGAACAACAGTTGGGGTCCGACCATCCCGATGTGGCTATCAGCCTAAACAATCTGGCCTTGTTGTACGAGTCCATGGGGCGCTATGGCGAGGCGGAACCACTTCTTGAGCAAGCAATCTCCATTGATGAGCGAGTCCATGGAAAAGACCATCCCGCTGTTGCAATTGACTTAGATAATCTGGCCGGGCTGTACCGTGCAATGGAGCGTTATGGGGAAGCGGAATCTCTTTTAAAGCGATCGCTTGCCATTTGGGAGCGACAGGTGGGCAATGATCGCTCATCCATGACTGCCAACTTGAACAGCCTTGCAGTCCTTTACTATTCAACAGGCCGTTATGGTGAAGCGGAACCTCTTTTCAAACAATCACTTACTACTCGGGAACAGCTGTTGGGAGCCGAGCATCCTAATGTTGCTACCAGTTTGAACAATTTGGCAGCCTTATACAAGTCAACAGGGCGCTATGCCGAAGCAGAACCCCTTTACCTGAAGGCTCTGGCTATTCAAGCCAAGACACTGCCTCAAAATCACCCTCATACCAAAACTGGAACTAGCAACTTTATAGATCTGGTGCAAGCAGCTCTAAAGACTGGTCAAGCCGACCAGCTTTCTAACCACCCCACGACCCAAGAAGTTTTAAGGCAACTCTCAAGGCTTGAGTAGTTGCCTGTCACGCAAATTATCAAACCCGCGAAACCCTTTGTTTTTGGTAATTCTAGAGAGGGCTAAAATTTTTTGGACTAAAATTGGACTAAATTTTCGCCCCCTCAACAGCGATTCCGTAGCCCCTAGCGACAGTACCTGTGGGTGATGCCAAGCAGTCCTTCTCCACAAGGGTAGCTAAAGTCGCAAGAGGCAACGCACTAAATTCTGCCGAGCGGGGGCTTAATCATTTAGGAGATAGCGATCTTAGCTAGCCACCCTAGCTAGGCAATCGAACCAGCACATCTAAACGCTCAACCGATTAGTTTCGTTATGAGGCTATCAAATCTATTCATAGGACTGACTACGATTCTGTTGAGTCTTGAATTAAGACATCTAGTTGCTAGAGCATCGGTACGATGCGGCTAAGAACTGATTTCCACCGCCAGAATACAAACCACCTGTTGAAGCAGCGATGTAAAAACTGGGCTTCTCTACAATGTCCTAGCGCTTCCGTGCCCCACGTTTCGCCTCATCGCGAGTCTCATTATAAGACTAGTTGTTCCACTTAAGGGACTTGTCGCAATCTCCTTGAGTCTCAAAATAAGACGAATAGCTGATTGGGTTATCGGCATCTCTTTGCTTTCTTGCGCTGGTGATTACGCCCCCACTGGGCTCTCTTCTCGCAATGCTCTACGGTAGTGGGGAGAATTTAGTGAGTAAGACCGATGGCTGCGATCGCCCGCTGGATGAGTCTGGTTTCTATTAGCCTGAACGTTGTGTTTTTGGCTGCTGGGGTTCTAGTCATCGCTCGCCGGGGGGGATGGGCTTATTTGCAGGAGCGGTGGCACCGTCAGGCCAGCCGCGAAGTGGCTATCTACCAGAGTCCTTACTATCGCCATCGCCAGAGTCAGTTCGAAAAACTTTCTGTTGGTACCAATGACATCCTTTTCCTTGGCGATAGCATCATTGACGAAGGGGAATGGTCAGACTGGTTTCCTATCGCGACAATTCGCAATCGCGGCATTAGTGCCGATACCACCAGCGGCGTGCTGCGGCGCTTGCCCGATTTGCTCAAGACGGCCCCCCAGGCGATTTTTGTGATGATTGGCATCAATGATCTGATCTTTTTGGGGCGATCGCCCGAGCAAGTGCTGAGCCACCACCAGCAGATGTTGACCTTGATCAAACAGCAGGCCCCCCAAACCCAGGTCTACGTGAAGAGCGTGCTACCCGTGAGCGATTCAGTCTTCCCAGGTGCAAACGCCAAGATTCTTCAGCTCAATCAGGGCATAGCCGCCCTGGCCGAGTCTCTAGACTACCGCTACGTAGATCTTCACGCGCTATTTGTGGTCAACGGTCAGCTCGATGGGGCCTACACCGCCGACGGCCTGCACTTAAATGGTGACGGCTACGCCCGCTGGGTTGAGCACCTACACCCGTCAATCACCGCTTTGAGTACCCAATGACGCCCTCAGAAACGCAAAGATCAGGAACGCAAAGAACCGAGGTTTCTCGCCTGTGGCAGTCTGGGGTGGCGGGCATAGAGCTATACAGTGCCCAGCTCTACCGCCACAGCTTTGCCAAACACATGCACGAGGCCTACACCATTGGCTTTACCCATTCGGGCCTGGGCGGCTTTTTCTATCGGGGCGACCATCACTACGCCAACCCCGGCAGTTTTAAGCTGATCCATCCCGGAGAAGTGCATACAGGGCAGGTGCAGGCTGAGGCAGGCTGGGGCTTTCGCAACCTCTACATCAGTGTGCCAAAAATGCAGCAGATGTTGGCTCAGCTAGAGTGGCCGGGGCCAGAGCCAGCGCTGCCCTACTTTGCGATCGCCCTACAGACCAGTACCGATGCCATTGGGCAGGCTATGTTTGGCCGTTTGTTTGTCGCGCTGAGTCAGCCCACGCCACAGCTAGAGCGAGACTCACTACTGCTGGAGCTGCTGGCCTATTTAATCGATCGCTACAGTGATAGACAGCGCCATTGGCGGCAGCTGGAGCCAAAAAGCAAAGCTCTAGCCCAGGCGCAGAGCTACCTCAAAGCCCACTACGCTGACAACATTTCTATTGATACCCTGGCCCAGCAGGTGGGGCTGAGCCCCTTCTATTTAATTCGCAGCTTTCGGCAGCAGGTGGGGTTGCCGCCCCACAGCTATCAGCGCCACTGGCAGCTCATGCAGGCCAAGCGATCGCTCCACGGCGACCAGCCCATTGCTGACCTAGCGATCGCCCACGGCTTTTGCGACCAGAGCCACCTCAACCGCGCCTTTAAGAAAGCCTTTGGTGTTACCCCCGGCCAGTACCGCCAGGGCAATTTGATCCAAGACGCCAGCCGCTGATGGCCTATAGGCTGGGGCCAGCCTTTTACCTACAAAACCATGGTGGCTCGAGGATTTTTCAAAGATTTGTCTCTCTCTGCGATCGTTGCCGGCTTTGTCACCTTGCTGGTGGGCTTTACCAGTTCGGCGGTGCTGGTTTTTCAGGCCGCTCAGGCCCTTGGTGCAACCCCAGCCGAAATTGCCTCATGGCTGTGGGCTTTGGGGTTGGGCATGGCGCTTACATCCATTGGCCTTTCGCTACGCTACCGCGCCCCAGTTGTTACCGCCTGGTCTACGCCGGGGGCGGCTATGCTAATTACCGCTGCGGCGGGGGTGCCGATGAGCGAGGCGCTCGCAGCATTTTTGGCGTCAGGGTTATTGATTACCCTGGCCGGGTTTAGTGGCTGGTTTGAGCGGTTGATGAACCGCATTCCCCTATCGATTGCAGCGGGAATGCTGGCCGGGGTGCTGCTGCGCTTTGGGCTGGACGTATTTACGGCCATGCAAACCCAGTTTGCGATGACCTTTGCCATGTTCTGCGTCTACTTATTTATGCGCCGCACCAGACCTCGCTATGCCGTGGTGGGTGCGCTGGCGGTTGGCATTGCGATCGCCGCTTTCCAAAACCAAATTCAGCTCGATACCGTCAGCCTGCAGCTGGCCCGGCCCGTCTTCACTGTCCCCCAGTTTTCGCTAGGGGCGCTCGTCGGCGTTGCCCTGCCGTTGTTTGTCGTCACCATGGCCTCTCAAAACGTGCCGGGGGTCGCGGTCTTGCGCGCCTCGGGTTATGTCTCGGTGCCCATTTCGCCTATCATCGGCTGGACGGGGGCCGCCACGGTGCTGCTCGCACCTTTTGGTGGCTTTGCGATCAATTTAGCCGCCATTACCGCCGCTATTTGCATGGGTCGCGAAGCCCACGAAGACCCTGATAAACGCTATGTAGCCGCGATCGCCTCCGGGTTTTTCTACCTCCTGCTCGGCCTGTTTGGGGCCACCGTCACCGCCGTATTTGCTGCCTTTCCCCCAGAACTGGTGCTGGCGATCGCCGGGTTAGCCCTGCTTGGCACCATCGGTAACGGCCTCTTCACCGCCCTGAAAGATGACCGCGATCGCGAACCCGCCCTGATTACCTTTCTCGTCACCGCCTCCGGCGTCACCCTTCTCGGCATCGGCTCCGCCTTCTGGGGCCTGATCGCCGGAGCCCTGGCGCTAATCATCTCTCAATCCAAAACCCTCTCCCCCACCCCATAACTCCTCATCCACYCAMSNASMSKCCTACGMWCSWRYSYGCCNNTASCSNATSCWCYMRYYTRMYTSNCMGYSGSTYNAACNCCYGYWGMYGSTGCWCAAACTCCCGCCAGTGCTCATCCATCTCAGCCACGGCTACCTCAAAGAGCTGCGCCGGTTGGTCGGCTAGGGCGATCGCAATCAACCCCTTCTGCACCTCCAAACCAAAATCGGCATACACCTGAATCGCCGCCTGCCGGTAGGCCGCAATCTGCAAAAAATAATCCCCCAGCCACTGAGGTTGCTTGGGCCGCAGCGCCGTCTTCCAGTCGCACAGGTGTAGCTCGCCCTTCACCACCACCAGCGCATCGGGAAAGCCGACAAATCCGGCCTTGTGCCATACTGCCCCCTCCACCAGCAGCACCTCTTCAACCTGCGCCAGCAGAGGCTGCAGAGACTCCCAATACCCCACTAAATCAGCCGAAATTTCAGCGGCTTCGCCATTTAGGTAGGCCGCAATTTGCTTGTGCAGCCGAGTCCCTGCCGAGGAAGCCGTGCCAGAGATCTGCTGAGCTGCGTCTACCCCTACCCGCTGCCGCCAGCGTTGTAACGCCTCCCGTGCCGCCTGAGGTTTGGTAGCCGACAGCACCGTGGTTACGCCGGGGTAGCAGCGCCCCTCAATTTCATAAAGCATTTTTCGGTCGCGCCGTACCCGCTTGGCCGAATAGCGCGGAAGTTTGTGCACCATCA
Organism: Nodosilinea sp. LEGE 06152; assembly: GCF_015207525.1. Classification (GTDB taxonomy): domain Bacteria; phylum Cyanobacteriota; class Cyanobacteriia; order Phormidesmidales; family Phormidesmidaceae; genus Nodosilinea. Next base: position 27,356 of record NZ_JADEWR010000017.1, on the reverse strand, counting down.
ACAGGGTTAACCCACTGCAATCAAATTAGAGCATACGCTACAGGCACACTCGATCGTAGGACTCTCTTGATTCAAAGCTAGACTCTTTATGCTTACGAATAGACTCAACATGAGAATGCTAGAAGCATTGCAGATCTTTAGGCGTTCAATAATATTACGGAGGCCCACCGGGTTAGGACAGGTTCGCGTAGGCGTTGCGCTGCTTTTACCGAAAAAATTCACCTATTGAGGTGTCCCAGCCAAATCGACTGCTGCTATACCTGTTCAAAATTAGACATCCTGTACCGACCCTTAGCTCTCCCTCTGAGCACTCACAGCCGTATGCAAGCAGGATCGTTTGTTCTGAATTGAGACTCAGCAGCTTTATAGTTGGACTTAATTTGACCGCACTGAGTCGCACGGTGAGACTGTGCTGCGAGGAATAAGTCTATCAAGTTTCAATAAAAGACTAAAATCCAGTAAGGCTGGTCTTGTTATGAGAATGCCGCTTCAGGGCTTTTTCTGATAACCCGACTCATCTAGTAAAATCTCGATTGGTAACCAAATGTCTCTAAGCAAAAACGATGCGGCCATCCCTTGCTGAGCTGCAGAGAATGACCGCATTTAACCGTTGAATTGTAGGTTAGCGAAAACGCGATCGCCGTGTTTTCGCCGCCGCTAACGCCGCCTGTCTAACAACTATAGACTTAAATTTCTAGCCCTTTCTTACTTCGCTTGAGCTGCTTATAAAGCGACTTGATTTGGCTATAAGCCTCATCAGGCGAGATTTTGCCGCCGGTTTGCAGGCCCGAGATATAGCTTATGCGGTGGGCGAACTCTTGCAGATTGGCATTAAAAGTGAGTTGCTGGGGCGAAAATTCACCGTAGTAGCGGCTGCGGGGGGAGAGAAAGTTGTCGAGATCGCGGCGATTAGGAGCATTGAATTGGGTCATGAGTCACCCCCTTGATATTATTAACCTGATTATAACCTTCCCTTAATCGTCAAAGATTTTAGCAAACTGTTAAGGGGTTGCAATAGTCCGTGAGGTAGAGGCAAAAATCTGCTGGGTTGTACCACCCGGCAGACGCAAAGCAAATTGCTCAAGCTATAGCGCTCAATGGCAGGTGGTGCAGCGCCAGATTGCGATCGCTGGCCCACTGGTCTAAATCGCTGAGGGCGCGATCGCGGTACTGGCCGTAACGCTCTTTCTTGCCCCGCACCTTGGTTGGTAGGGGCGGCAAAATACCAAAGTTTGGCGGCATCGGCTGAAAGTGCTTCGGCTCCGCCGAGGTAATGAAGTCGATCAGCGCCCCCAGCATCATCGTCACCGGCAAATTTAGCGGCTCCTGACCCAGGGCCAGCCGGGCCGCATTTGTCCCTGCCAACCAGCCGCCAGCTACCGCCGCCGTATAACCCTCGGTACCCACCAGCTGCCCCGCCGCCAGCAGCGTGGGGCGTGCCTTAAATTGCAGCGTGTTGTGCAGCAGCTCCGGCGAATTCAAAAACGTGTTGCGGTGCATCACGCCCATGCGCACAAATTCAGCATTTTCCAAACCAGGAATGAGGCGAAATACCCGCGACTGTTCGCCCCAGCGCAGGTTTGTCTGAAAGCCCACCATATTCCACAGCTGGCCGCCCTTATCTTCTTGCCGCAGCTGCACCACGGCGTAGGGCTTTTTGCTCTTGTTCTCAGGCGCTTTAAAGTCGCCCAAACGAGCATCGAACAGGCCCACCGGCTTAAGCGGGCCGTAGCGCATGGTGTCTTCACCCCGCCGCGCCATCTCCTCAATTGGCAAGCAGGCTTCAAAAAATTTAGCGGTTTCGCGCTCAAAGTCTTTTAGCTCGGCCTGTTCGGCGTTGCACAGCTCAGTCCAAAAGTGCAGGTACTGCTCCTTATTCATAGGGCAGTTGAGGTAGGCCGCTTCGCCGCGATCGTAGCGCGAGGCCATAAACGCCACCGACTGGTCAATACTGTCGCCCACCACAATCGGGCTGGCGGCATCAAAAAAGCTCATGTAGCCCTGGCCCGTAAACCGCTCCAGCTCCATCGATAGCGCTTCACTGGTCAGGGGGCCAGTGGTCAGCACCACAATGCCGTCGTTGGGAATCTGCGTTACTTCATCTCGCCGCAGCTCGATCAGCGGGTGTTGCTCTAGGGTTGTAGTCAGGTCTCGGCTGAAAATGCCGCGATCGACAGCCAGGGCACCGCCAGCGGGCACCTGGTGCTGGTCGGCCTTGCCAATCACCACCGAGCCGAGCTGACGCAGCTCCTCGTGGAGCAGGCCCGAGGCGCGATCGCTCGACATTGCCCCAAACGAGTTACTGCACACTAGCTCGGCCACGTGCTCACTGTGGTGGGCGGGCGATTTTTTCTGCGGACGCATTTCGTGCAGCACCACGGGCACCCCGGCCTGGGCAATCTGCCAGGCGGCCTCGGTACCGGCTAGCCCGCCGCCGATTACATGAATGGGGTCTGGGTGCACTACGTAGTCCTCAAAACTCAGCTTATCTAGGATAACGGGTTCTAGCCTTCTGGTCTAAAATTAAGCCTGCCAAACAATATCTAAAACCCTATGACTGAACTTATTTTCTCGGTTGAAGAAGATCCTGAAGGGGCTATAACGCTCAGTCATTAGGGGAACCTATCTTTACTCAAACAGACAACTTAGTAGAGTTGCGAACAATGGTACGTGATGCTGTGAAATGCCATTTTGATGAGAACCAGCGCCCTAAGCTTATTCGCTTACACATTGTCAGAGAAGAGGTGATTGCTTCATGAAGCTGCCAAGAGATCCGATAAGTCAGTAACTGGCCAAAGCCTTAGAAAAACTTGGCTACCAAATAGATTGTCAGACAGGCAGCCATTTACGTTTAACAACCTACGAAAATTGCGAACATCGCATTACGATCCTGAATCACAGCCCGATTAAAATAGGTACTCTCAAGGCTATCCTGCGAGCTGTTGCAGAGCACTTTGACATAGAACGGGATGAGGTAATCACTCGGCTTTTTTCTAAATAACCTACAGCTCCAAGGTATGCCATCGAGTTGCATAGACCAAAATGTTTCTACGAAAGCATCGCCTGGAGCACCCCATCGCCACCAGGCGCAGCGGCGAACACATCAGCGGCATGACCCGCTGCATCATGCCTCCAGAAACGTAACCGATACAAAACCACACCCCCGATTCCACAAAGACCAAACCCTAGAGGCAAATGGCGTTTGCCCTGCCGAATCGGGGGTTGAACCTAACAAAATCAAACCATTTTCCAAGTCATCGCTTCCCCGGCCCGCAGCGGCACCAGTTCGGTGTCGCCAAAAGGCAGCTTGTCGGGAATGCGCCAGGTTGTTTTGCTCAGGGTAATGCGATCGCTATTCCTTGGTAGCTGGTAAAAGTCTGGCCCATAAAAGCTGGCGAACGCCTCCAGTTTGTCGAGGGCATTCACGCTTTCAAACGCCTCTGCGTACAGCTCCATCGCGTGCAGCGCCGAAAAACATCCCGCACAGCCGCAGGCGCTCTCTTTGCCGTTGCGGGGATGGGGGGCGCTATCGGTACCCAAAAAAAACTTGAGGTTGCCTGAGGTGGCCGCCTGCAAAAGTTTCTGCCGGTGGGTTTCACGCTTTAAGATGGGCAGGCAGTAGTAGTGGGGACGCAGGCCCCCCTGAAACAAACTATTGCGGTTAAACAATAGATGTTGGGGGGTAATTGTGGCGGCGATATTGTCAGTCGCCAAAACAAATTCCACCGCCTCTGATGTAGTAATGTGCTCCAGCACCACGCGCAGTTGAGGAAAGCGCTGCTTCAGAGGAATTAAGTATTGCTCAATGAAAACTTTCTCGCGGTCAAACATATCGACCGCTGGGTCAGTGACTTCCCCATGCAGCAGTAGCGGCATGTTGACCTGCTGCATGGCCTCAAAGACGCGATCGCACTTGCTAATCTCGGTAACTCCAGCATCCGAGTTTGTCGTGGCACCAGCGGGGTAGTACTTCACCGCTTTGACAAACTGAGCCGCCTTGGCCGCCAAAATCTCTTCAGGGCGAGTGTTGTCAGTCAGGTAGAGGGTCATCAGCGGTTCAAACTGCTGGCCCGCCGGAACCGCCGCCAGAATGCGATCGCGGTAAGCCGCCGCCTCAGCCACCGTGCGCACAGGCGGCTTCAAGTTGGGCATGACAATCGCCCGAGCAAACTGCCGCACCGTGTGGGGCAAAACCGCCTTCAGCGCCTCGCCGTCGCGCAGATGCAGGTGCCAGTCGTCGGGGCGGGTCAGGGTCAGCGTTTCCATGGTCTTATCCTAAAACAGTTAATCACTGGGGCAAAAAGGCCGGGTTCCAAACAACCTCCCATAGATGACCATCGGGGTCTTGAAAGTAACCTGAGTAGCCACCCCAAAACGTATCGTGGGCAGCCTTGACGATCGCCGCCCCGGCCACCGCCGCTTGGCCCATCACCGCATCTACCTCCGCTTTCGAAGCGACATTGTGACCCAGCGTCATCTCCGTGGCATTGGACAGAGATAAGGTCAGCCCAGTATCGTGGGCAATGCTTTTACGGGGCCAAAGAGCAAGCCGCAAACCCGGCTGTAGATCGATGAAAACCACTGCGCCATACTCAAACTCTTGACCAACAATGCCGTCGGTCGCAAACCCCAACCCATCTCGGTAAAACCGCAGCGACGCTTCAAGATCGTCAACGCCAAGGGTAATGACCGTAACTCTTGGCTCCATAAACTGTTTTCCTGCAAACTAGATCGGTCTTTACAAAATGCCGGAGTGACAACATACGAACTTGTTGGCTTTACCCGTTCTATAGCTGCGGTAAGGCATTTTATTTTTTCTGCGCTATCCAATCAGATAGCTCCCGACCCGTGTGCTCATAATCTCGCAGAGCTTCCAATGCATTACCAAATTTTTCAATAAATTCTACTTTCCCTTGATGGGCAAGACTCACGTTGAGATTTAGTAACTCATTAAGCTGTTTAGAGGCAATTTGAAACGCTTTTTGCCGCTTTGCTAGTTCAGGTTCGTAAGGATCGATAGCCATAAAACTCCTTATTCTGCTTTTGAGAAAATCATAACAATCCACTGAGTCGCTTCAGCTTTTTAATCAACTCAGCCGCACGACAGCTTCGTTATCCAGCAGCGTATTGCCGGTGAGAATGTCTTCGACCGTAATGCGCAGCAGCCGATCGCGGTCGACCCTAAACAGCACCCGCACCCGATCGCTGCCCGGAAACCCCGGCGGCTCGAGCTGCGCGATCGTGCGTGCGCCCTCGCGATCGTTCAGCGGCTGCACTGAGGGTGCGTCGCCACCCAGCTGGCGGGTCACCAGGCGACCGTTCTCAAAGTACACCTCGGTTTGGGTGCTGGCCGCCCCCAGCTCGCCAACGATCAGCTCGATGCTGGGCTGCTTTTCCACTGAAGCACCCAGGGTCAGCTCCACGGGCGCACTCATGGGGTAGGGCTGGCCCTGGGGCAAAATCGAGTGCCAGCCGTGGCGGTTGTTGCGCCGGTCCCAGTAGCGAATGCCGTAGCTGTGGTAGAGAAAGTCTTCGACCGCTAGGCCTTGGGCAACCTGTAGGGCTCCCTGGGCGACGGCCTCAAAGGGGCGATCGCACCGCACCCGCTCCGTTCCAAACCGCTCTGTCACCCACCGCTGTAGGGCCGGTATCTGCGCCGTGCCGCCCACCAGCAGCACCGCGTCGATCGCCTCCTGGTCGATGCCCTGGCGCTGCCCCTGCTGAAGCACCTGAGCCAGCCCCTTCTCCAGCCGCTCAAAAAACTGATTTTGGGCGAGAATGTCCTCGAACTGATCGCGGGTTAGGGCCAGGTCGTAGGTGTCAAAGGTTTCATCGTCAAAGTAGGCTTCCGCCGCTTCGGTTTGTGTAGACAGGGCGATCTTGAGCCGCTCCGCCAGCCGCTGCACCACTGCCCCCCCCGCAATGCCCTGGGTCTGAAAATAATCCACCAGCCACTGGTCAATGTCGGCTCCGCCCAGGTTTTCGCCCGCTTTGGCCAGCACCCGCGCTACCTCAGGTTTTTGGGCACTGGTTTGCTCGGCCCCCTGGCCGCGCCACTTCAACAAAAACCCGATTGGCGGCTTTTGCTGGGCCGGGGCCACCAGCCGCACCAGCGACCAGTCCAGCGTGCCGCCGCCAAAATCGAGCACCAGCAGGGTTTGCTCTCCGGTCAATCCGTAGCCCAGGGCGGCGGCCGTCGGTTCGTCAATCAGCCGCACCTGGCTGAAGTCGAGCGCGGCCACCACGTCCCCCAGCCACAGGCGGTAGGTCTCAAAGCTGTCCACCGGCACCGTCAGCACCAGGTTGTCGTCATCTCCGGCCACCTGGCGCACCTGGGTCAGCAGCGATCGCAAAAACCACTCCCCCAGCTGCTCAAAGGAAAGCGATTCCCCATCGATATCGGGCAGAAACCCTTGCAGCGGCGTGCCAATGCCGCGCTTGATGTTGGCAAAAAAGCGAGGGTCGGCGGCAATGTCGAGGCCGCGATCGCGCACCGCATGCCCCACCACCACCCCATTGGCCTGGGGCTTCTCCACATAGACCAGGCTGGGCACCAGGGGCGGTACCCCCGCTAGCTGCAAGCTCAGACCCGGCAGCGCCAGGGTCTCAGGGCTCTCTGTTGCCGGGTTCCAGCGGGTAATGACGGTATTGCTGGTGCCAAAATCAACCGCTATAGCCATAAATGCACGTTAACAATGGTGCTACCCATCCTACTGGCAGTGGGGATGGCTAGGAACAGAAAAAGCTCACTCATGCTCTACCGGCGATCGCCGCTTCTTCGGCCACGACCGAATCATCACCACCAGCAGCGTAATTACGGTCAGCGGGATCACAAACAGCAGCATTACCCGGCTAAACACCCCCAGACCGTCGTGGGAGGCCGCCCGCAGGATCAAGTAGGTGGCATAGGCCACGTAGTAACCCACAAACAGCCCCCCCTCCCAGCGAGAAATTACGTTGCCGGTCAGAAAAATGGGCAGACAGGCCACCGCCACCGCCACCATTACCGGTAGGTCAAAGTGCAGCACTGAGTCGGGAATTGCCACGCCAGCCCCCGAGGTCAGCGCGGTTACGCCCAGCACCGTCAGAATGTTAAAAATGTTGCTGCCAATTACGTTGCCCACGGCAATATCCCCTTCTCCCCGAAAGGTGGCCACCGCCGATGTGGCCAACTCGGGCAAAGACGTACCCGCCGCCACAATGGTTAAGCCAATCACCAGCTGACTCACGCCCAGCGCTTGGGCAATGCTCACCGCCCCCGTCACAAACATCCGCGAACCCACCACCAGGGTCACAAGCCCCACCGCGATGTAGGCCAGATTAAGCGCCCAAGTCCAGCGGCCAACGGGGGCAGCGCCATACTCGCGATCGTACTCCGACTGCACCTCGGCATTGGTTTCGCGGCGGCTTTGGTAGATCAAAAACAGCGTATAGACCACGCCCCCAATCAGAAAAATAATGCCGTCGCTGGGCTGGAGGCGACCGTCGAGGGAGAACAGCACCAGTAACCCCGAAATCCCCACCATAATGGGCACATCCAGGCGCACCAGCTGCTGCGCCACCGGCAGCGGCGACACCAGCGACGACAGCCCCAAAATGACCAGCACGTTAAAGATATTGCTGCCAATTACGTTGCCCAGGGCAATGTCGCCCTGGCCAGCCAGGCTAGATTGCACACTTACCGCCATCTCAGGCGCACTGGTGCCGTAGGCCACAATGGTGAGGCCAATAATTAAGGGCGAAATTCCCAGCAGCGCCGCCAGCTTAGAGGCACCCCGCACCAGGGTCTCTGCCCCTACCAGCAATAGGCCTCCGCCTGCAATTAGCAATAGGATGGCAACAGTCATACTTGCAAGCTCACTCAGTAAAMGCTCTCCTGGAATGCCTCTCACCCAGACCGGGAAAGTTTCCATTCCGAAGTAAGGCCAACCTAATGGTCAAGGAATTTCAGGCCACCTGATCACAGTAGCGCTTTTTTTAAACGCCTTATGTCTGATTCTGATTCATCTCTGTCGGAGCCCGTGTTAAAAAAGGCTGTGCTGAAAGAGGCAGCGCTGGCCCCCTGGCGCAGCTCCCTGGCCCGCGCCCTGCACCGCAATCGCAGCCGCCCCTACAGCCGCTATTTTCAGCTGTCGACCGTTACCGCCGCTGGTCATCCGGCCAACCGAACGGTTGTATTTCGCGATTTTTTGCCCAACACCAACACGCTGACGGTGGTTACCGACCAGCGCAGTGCCAAGGTGGCCGATATTGCTGCGCACCCCTGGGCCGAGGCCTGCTGGTACTTTACCCACACCCGCGAGCAGTTTCGGCTGGCTGGCCCTATTGCCGTTGTGGGGGTGGCCGACTCGGATGCCGACCTCAAGCGCGCTCGGCAAACCGCCTGGGAAGCTCTCTCTGATAACGCTCGCCAGCAGTTTTACTGGCCCCACCCCGCCCAGCCCCGCGAGTCTGAGGCCGACTTTTCGCCCCGCGATGTCGATGAGGCACCCCCAGGGGAATTTTGCCTCGTGCTGCTCATTCCCCACGCGGTTGACCACCTCGAACTGCGCGGCGATCCGCAAAACCGCACCCTCTACAGCTACCAGGCCGACAATACCTGGCAAGTCAAAGTGGTGAATCCCTAAGGCAAGGCAACCTTAAATCTATTCAGGCGAGTCTGGTCGGATAGACTTTTGCAGATATTTGGGCGACTCGGTGTAGCCCTGGCGGTAGTAAAATCGGTGGGCTAGTTCGCGGCGGCTGTGGCAGTGCACTTCGATGCGATCGCACCGCCGCGCCCTGGCCAAACCACAGGCGGCGGCTTCGAGGGCAGCCCCTACACCCCGGCCTCGGGCCTCGGGAGCCACACAAAAATAGCTGATTCGGCAGTAGTCGCCCGCCAGCGCCAGCTGAGGGATAAAGTTCAGGGCAATCAAGCCAATGACAACGTCATGCTCGACGGCAACCAGCAGTTTGGCATCGGCGTGGGCTAGCTGGCGCGCCAGTTTAGAGGCGACGAAGTCGGCGGTAGTGGGGTAGCCAAGGTCGCTCAGCAGGGCCGCGATCGCGCCACTGTCGGCAATCTCACCAGGTCTAATGTGCATCGGCGGCATCCAACGGTAAGCGCTGACCTTTTTGCCTGGTCACGATGCGCTAGAGGTTCGCTACCCCGTCATTATCGCTGATTTTATAGGGCTGGCTGACCCTCAGCCTCCGACCCCATACAGCCGCCGGGGCCACGGCCCATATTGCTGCGCAGAGCCTCCTGCAAATCGGCTTCGCTTACCCCTAACTCGGCAGCGGCAGTGGCCAGGTCGGGGCGTGGCGGCGGTTCGGCAGGCAGACCCAGGGCCGCTTTCAGGTCAGCCTCGCTGATGCCTAGCTCGGTGGCGGCATTGGTTAGGCGCTGGCCGCGATCGCCGCGCTGCCCATCTCCACGCAGGGCCTGCCGCAGGTCGGCTTCGCTAATGCCCAGCTGGGTGGCGGCGGCGGCTAGGTCGGGGCGCGGCGGTGGCTCGGCAGGCAGGCCCAGGGCCGATTTTAGGTCGGCTTCGCTCACCCCTAGCTGGGCAGCGGCGGCGGCCAAACCTTCACCACGACCGCGACCGCGACCCTCGGGCCGCTGGCCCTGTTCAGTCTGACCAGCACCGGGCTGGACAGGGCCGGTTGGGGCAGTTTGGCTAAGGGCAGCTAACCCCAGGCCGCCTACCAAGACAGTTGCTAGGCCAGCGGTGATCAGAGAACGGTGCATTACCATGGACGATTTGCTCCGATAGCGTTAGGTTGACGATTTCCATTAAGCCTGGGCACTATGGCAAAACCATGGCCGCTAAATTACAGCTTTGTCATTTTGGCGGTTGGCTAGCTGTGCTAGTACTTGACCAGGCTGATTTTGATAGGGCTCAAGCGGCGAGGGGTTCAGGGTGTGTGGCGTGCGGTTTGAGGTCGGTCGTGAACCCGAACCTTGAACCCTGGACTCCCTACTAACCTGTCATCTTTGGCTTGGCCGACTACTGGGCTGTGATCGCCTATGAACGTTTTACTGGTAGAAGACGAGGCCAAAATTGCCAGCTTTGTGGCTCAGGGGCTGCAGGAGCAAGGCTTTGTGGTCGATACCTGCGCCAACGGCAGCGAGGGCTATGCCCTGGCCACCGATCGCACCTACGATGTGGTGCTGCTCGACATTATGGTGCCGGGCCTGGATGGGCTAGCCGTTCTCAAGGCGCTGCGGGGGGCAGGCCATGCCGTGCCGGTCATTCTAATTACCGCCCGCAACGAACTCGATGACCGCCTGGCCGGGCTCAACCTGGGGGCCGACGACTACATTGCCAAGCCGTTTTATGTCGAAGAACTGGTGGCCCGTGTGCATGCGGTGGTGCGCCGCACCAGCGGCGATCGCCAAAACATTCTCACCGCAGGTCCCCTGCGCCTCGATCGCATTACCCGCGACGTCACCTGCGGTAGCCAGCGGGTCGAGCTGACGGCGCGCGAGTTTAACTTGCTGGAGTACCTGATGCGATCGCCGGGCCGGGTCTTCACCCGCACCCAGATTTTGGAGCATGTCTGGGGCTACGACTTCAACCCCAGCACCAACGTGGTCGATGTCGCCATCCAGCGGCTGCGCAAAAAGCTCGACCCCCTGGCCGCCGCCCATTGGATCGAAAGCGTGCGCGGGGTGGGCTATCGCTTTCGGGCAGCGGAGGCCAGCGGGTGAACCAAGCGCCAAACGATTCGCCTTCGAGAAGGTCGCTCTCGCTGCGGCTGCGGCTGGCGCTGTGGTCGGCGGCTCTCGCTGGAGGGGCGCTGCTGGGCTTTGCGCTGCTGTCGGGCTGGCTGATCTACCAGGCCCGCCTCGACAGCCTCGATGCCCGCCTGCAAAGTGCCGGGCCGCTGGGTCGCCCCGGCGGTTCCGGTGGCCCCAGTGATCGCAATCCCCGCGATCGCCCGACATTTCCTGCCGACCCTGAGGCGGCCCTGGCCCAAGAGCTGGACCTACCCGCCCATGCCGAGGTCGGGCTGCTGCTAGTCAACCGGGCTGGGGAAGTGGTCTACCAATCGCCCCAGTGGCCCAGTGCCCTGACTCACATTTCCCCTCGGCCTGGCTTCCGTGAGGGCAGCCGCTCGCCTCGGGGACCGCGCCGCCTGATGACGGTGCAGTCGGCCAATGGCCCCTGGCGGGTAGCGGTGCGATCGACGCCCGCCGGACAGCTGGCGATCGCCGCCAACCTCAACGCTCTGCGCCAGGAGATGGCGACTCTGCGCCGCATCTACGCCCTGACGATTCCCGGCCTGCTGCTGGTAATTGGGGGTGGAGCCTGGGTGCTGGCGGGTCAGGCGCTGCGGCCCGTGCGCCAGCTCAGCCAGAGCATTAGCCAGGTCACGGCCCAGGGACTGCACCAGCGCCTACCCGCCGCCACCGACCCTGAGTTTACGCCGCTCATCGCCGCCTTCAATGCCATGCTAGAGCGGCTGGAGCGCAGCTTTCACCAGACCTCGCGCTTTAGCGGCGACGCCGCCCACGAGCTCAAAACTCCCCTCACCATTCTCCAGGGCGAGCTAGAGCGGGCCATGCAGCAGGTCGAAACCGGTTCCGCCGCCCAGCAAACCCTGGGCCAGCTGCTCGACCAGGTGCACCAGCTCAGCAGCATTGTGCGCAAGCTGCTGCTGCTGTCACTGGCCGATGCCGGACAAATGAGCATTCAGCGCCAGCCCGTCGATTTCAGCGCCCTGGTGCAGGATCAGCTCGAAGATCTATCGCTGCTGGCCCCCGATTTAGCGGTGGGTGCAGGGATTGAGCCAGGGGTGAGGGTAATGGGCGATCGCGATCTGCTGGGGCAGGTGGTGCAAAACCTGATTACCAACGCCGCCAAATACAACCGGCCCCAGGGCTGGGTGCGGGTAGCGGTCAACCGCACTAATTCCCGCGTGCAGCTCACGTTGACCAACGCCACCACGCCCCTCACTGCCGCCGAGGCCAGCCGCCTGTTTGACCGCTTCTATCGCGGCGAGCCTAGCCGCGCCCGCCAAACCGAAGGGCTTGGCCTGGGCCTCAGCCTAGCCCGCGAGATCGCTCGCGCCCACGGCGGCGATCTGGTGCTGACCCCAAGCCCCGCTGGGGAGGCCCGGTTTGAGTTGCACTTGCCTCTGTCTTCTAACTAGGCAGCTAAGCGCCCTTGTCCTGTGAACAGAGAAATATTAGAGTTATGTAAACAACTGTTAACAAAGGTATAGACTAAATTAAGGAAAATACTCCACTATTGGCTTTACCTTGGGCCAGCGGTGGGTCGCCTTCGTCGTTGTCAGTTTCATGTTCTTACGGCAAGCCAGTATGAGATACGCGCTAAACATTTTGGTTATCTGTGTAGTAAGCCTCTGCGCCTGGCTGCCCATGGCCCCGGCCCTGGCCTACGACAACCCCGAACTCCTGCCCGACAGTCAGACCGCCATCATCGACCTGGCCAAGTCGCTCAGCGCCCGCCAAGAAGAAAGCCTCGACTCTCAGCTCAACGATTTTGAAACCGAAACCGGCTGGAAGCTGCGGGTGCTGACCCAGTACGACCAAACTCCAGGCCGTGCCGTCAAAGACTTTTGGGGCCTTGACGATCGCAGCATTATGCTAGTGGCTGACCCCAGAGGCGGCAACCTGCTCAACTTTAGCGTCGGCGATGCCGTTTACGACCTGCTGCCCCGCACCTTTTGGATTGAGCTGCAAACCCGCTACGGCAACCAGTTCTTTGTGCGCGAAAACGGCGAAGACAACTCCATTCTCAGCGCCCTAGAGTCAATTCAGGGCTGCCTGCGCCAGGGCGGCTGCAACGTCGTACCCGGCCTGCCCCAGGAGCAATGGGTCCTGACCCTAATTACCTCCGTGGTGGGGGGTGTAATCTGCGGATTTGCCGCTCACCCTCGTAAACCAGGCCAGATTTTGGCCTGGCAGTGGGTGCTGATCTTTTCGCCCCTGTGGGGAATTTTGTTCTTTGCCTTTGGCATTGGCCCCGTAGTTACCCGCACCAGCGAGTGGCTGCCCCTAACTCGCAACGTGGCAGGTTTCTTGATTGGGGCGCTGGTGGCTTACCTTACCCCGGCGTTTGGTGGTCAGGCCTCCAACTCAGAGACCTAACGGTCAGCCATTCTGTAAGATTTGGTTTGGGCGCTGTTCTACTGGAATAGCGCCCATTCCTTTCTAACGCCCCACGAATCTAACGCCCCACGAATGTTAGTCCGAACGCCTGACCGTTGGCCAAGCCTTCCTCAAGACCCTAACGACCTAACGATTGACTCGCAAGGATGGCTGTGCCGTCATAATCGCGTTGACCTTGGACAGCAGCCGCCGGGGGTCGATCGGTTTGCCAATCCAGTCGTCGGCCCCGGCGGTGAGGGCTCGTTCTGTCTGGTCGGGGGCGTCTGGGGCGATGAGCGCCAAAACTTTGGTCTCCATAGGGCTTGAACCCTGGCGCAGGGCGGTAATAATGTCGCTGCCATCGGCGCTGGCCAAACCCAGGCTGATGACCACTGCGGCGGGCTGAAGCAGCCGCACCTGGTCGAGCACCCGTGAGCCATCGACAATCCAGATCACCTGGTAGGCTGCGGCGGTGAGCATATCGCAGATCAAGGTGGCGGTTTCTTCGTTGTCTTCAACCAGCACAATCCGCCCGACTACGGGCTCTGCGGTGGGTTCTTCCGTTTCCAGGGGGGCTAGCGATCGCTGCAGCGGAATGCGCACGGTAAAGGTAGAGCCAACCCCCACCGCAGAACTCACCTTGATCGAGCCGCTGTGGAGTTCGACGAGCTGCTTGGTTAGGGCCAGTCCCAGCCCCGTGCCCTGGTGCTCCCGCTGGCGCACGCTTTCGAGCTGCTGAAATTTTTCAAACAGCAGGGGCTGGGCGGTGGGTGAAATGCCGATGCCGGTGTCCTCAATTTGAAACACGGCGTCGTTTTGCTCGCGCCGCACCCGCAGCACCACTTTGCCGTTGGCGGGGGTAAACTTAACGGCGTTGCTGAGCAGGTTGGCGAGAATTTGCCGCACCCGTCGAGGGTCAGCTACAAAGGTGTCCTGGCCGTTGCTGAGCTTGAGGTCGAGACCAATGTCGATGGTGTTTCGGGTTGCTTCGTTGCGAAAGGCATCGACGCTCTGGCGGCAGAGGGAGGTCAGGGAGAACTGCCGTACATCTAGAACGGTGCGACCATTCTCAATTTTGGAAACATCTAGGATGTCATTGATGACGCGCAGCAGGTGCTCGCCGCTGGCCTGAATGGTCGAGAGGTAGTCGCGCTGGCGGGGCGAAAGCTCGCCCAGCGACCAGCGCTGGAGGGTGGCCGACATGCCGATGATGTAGGTCAAGGGGGTGCGCAGCTCGTGGCTCATGGTGGCCAAAAACTCGCTCTTGGCGCGGTTGGCGGCCTCGGCGGCAACCAGGGCATCGCGCAGGTCTTGGGTGCGCTCGACCACGCAAACTTCGAGGTTTTGGGTCTGCTGCTGCAGCCGCTGGTAGAGCTGAGCCTGGTTGATGGCGATCGACAGGTGCTCGGCGATGTGCTGCAAAAACTCGGTTTCCCAGGGGTGCCAGCAGCGCTGGTTGTCGCACTGGTGCACAATCAGCAGGCCCCACAGGTCTTGCCCCACCAAAATGGGGGCCACGGCCTTTGACTTGACCTGCACCTGCTGCAGGAAGGCCAGCATGCAGGGAATGTCGCGGTAGGTGTCAGCCACATCGTCGATGACGATGGGTAGCCCCTGGCGGAAGTAGGCCGCGCGATCGGGATAGTCGGGATGCTTTTGAAAGCACATATGCTCGGTGTAGTGCAGCACCGAGGGCAGGCGATCGCTGGCTCGCGACTCATAGGTGATATAGCCAATGCTCTCAATCTGCCCGCTTTGCTCTGCCGCCTCACCCTCCATTGGCCCAGCAGGAGGTAGCGGAGGCTGCTCAAACTGGTAGATCAGCAGGCGATCGGCCTGCAAAAACTGACGCACCTCGGCAACGGTGGTTTCGAGAATTTCAGCTAGCTCTAGGCTGCCCTGAATTTTGGTAATCACCTGGTTGAGCAATAGGCGGCGCTCCTGCTGCCGATTGCTCACGGTTTGGGTCGGGGCAGCGGGGCTGGTGGCATTGGCCTCGGCACAGGCTTGCACCCAGGCGAGCATAAACTGACCTAGGGTCGCCAAGCTGGTGGGGCCGCTGGGGTGTGGCTCAGGCGTTAGGCCCCGCCGCACCAGCCAGGTCTCGACCGCATCGGCGTCGGTGATCAAACTGACCAGGGCGCGATCGCGATCGGTCTTGTGAGGGCGTGCAGCCACCACCACCGCCAGATCTGCCCCCCGCAGGCACCAGAAGCTGACGTCGTCAACGGCGGCGGCGGATGCATCTGCTTCAGTGAGTAGGGTAAGCTTGTGCTGCCGACTGTACCGACGCAAAAACTGCCCCAGCAAAACCAGGGCCGCTCTGGGCATACCCTGTTCAGTGCCACGGTCTTTAGATTTAGGCATCCTTACATTTTGAGACTGAACGCACCTATTGCGGTGGGTTGAACGAGGGGTTCGGCGGAAGAAAGCCTTAAGGATTTACCAAAAGAATTTGACCAGCCCATCGTAGCTTTCGTTTTGGTGCAGCCCCGACTTACGCTAGAGTTCCTTCAGATTTGTCGTTGCCCCATTTGTTGTTCTAGAGAACGCCCATGCATCGCTTAGCGGCCACCCCCGGCGGCTGGACTCCCGATACCGAGGGCGTTATTTTTGTCGAGCAAACCCCGGCTCCGCTGGTGTTTTTGACCGCCGCCGATACCGATATTCAAAGCCTCAGCCGGGCCAGGTTTCCGGCCTCCTTTCCGGGGCTGCGGGTGGCCAGTCTGCTCCAGCTCCAGCAGCAGCTCGCCATCGACACCTACGCCGACGACGTGCTGCACCACGCCCAGCTGATCGTGGTGCGGCTGCTGGGGGGCCGCGCCTACTGGCCCTACGGCCTGGAGGTGGTACGTGAGGTGGCCGCCGACACCGGAGCCGCCCTGATCGTGCTGCCCGGCGACGATCGCCCCGCCCCCGACTTGATCAGCCACTCCACCGTGCCGCTGACGGTGGCCAACCAGCTGTGGCGCTACCTCAACGAAGGCGGCGTTGAGAACATGGCGAATGGGTTGATGTGGGTTTGCGATCGCATCCTCGACACTACATTCCAGCCTCCCGACCCCCAGCCCATCCCTAAAGTTGGGGTGTATTCTGCCAGTTCAAAATTCAAAATTCAAAATTCAAAATTCAAAATCCGAAATCCGAAAGCCAAAATCGGCCTCCTCTTCTACCGCGCCCACTACCTGGCGGGCAACACCGCCCCCATCGATGCCCTCTGCGCCGCTCTGATCGATCGGGGCCTAGCGCCGCTGCCGGTGTTTGTGTCGTCGCTGCAAGACCCCGACGTGCAGGCTGAACTGGTGGATTTGCTTCAGCCTAAGGATGGTAATGGCATTGACCTGCTGCTAAATACCACCAGCTTTTCGGTCGCCAAGCTAGATGGGGCCACCCCCAACCTGGCACTGTGGGAACGCCTGGATGTGCCCGTACTACAAGTCATTCTCAGCGGTGGCACCGAGGCGGCTTGGGCCAGCCAAAGCCTGGGCCTTTCGCCCCGCGACATTGCCATGAATGTGGCCCTGCCTGAGGTGGATGGGCGCATTATTACCCGCGCCGTATCGTTTAAAGCGGCCAACCAGCGCAGCGAAGCGCTAGAGACCGATGTAGTCACCTACGAGCCCGTAGCCGATCGCATTCAGTTTGTCGCCGATCTGGCCGCTCGGTGGGCCAGCCTGCGCCGCACCCCTGCCTGCGATCGCCGCATTGCCCTGATTCTTGCCAACTACCCCAACCGCGATGGCCGCCTCGCCAACGGCGTGGGCCTCGATACGCCCCAGAGCGCGATCGAAGTTCTGCGCGCCCTCAAAGCCGCTGACTACACCGTCGGCGACATCCCCACCGATGGCGATGATCTGATTCGCCAGCTCACCGCAGGGGTGACCAACGACCCCGAAGGCCGCGACTTTCGCCAAATTCACCAGTCGCTCTCAGTCACCGATTACCTAGAGCATTTTGTAGCACTGCCAGAAGCGGTGCAGACGGGCATGGGCGATCGCTGGGGCACCCCTTTCGACCCTGCTCACAAAAAACATTCCACCCATCCACCCATCCACCCTCCCMCCCYCCYACCCYCCCMCCCMYTCCCCMYCCCCSSKCTTYMACYCGGCAMMMYCTTYMYYSSSMYTCASCCCMSCCSGGGCTACGACCTAGATCCTAGCCTCAACTACCACTCCCCCGACCTAGAGCCAACCCACGATTACTTCGCTTTTTACACCTGGCTCAGGCATGGCTTTGGGGCTCAGGCGATGGTGCACCTGGGCAAGCACGGCAACCTGGAATGGCTACCCGGCAAGGGCGTAGGCCTGTCGCAGAACTGCTACCCCGAAGCCATGCTCGGCCCCCTGCCCCACCTGTACCCGTTTATCGTCAACGATCCGGGCGAAGGCTCCCAGGCCAAACGCCGCGCCCAGGCGGTCATTCTCGACCACCTCACCCCGCCGCTGACCCGCGCCGAACTCTACGGCCCCCTGGAAAAGCTAGAAGGCCTGGTCGACGAATACTACGAAGCCCAAAGCCTAGACCCCACCCGACTGGCACTGATTGGCGATCGCATCCTCACCCTCCTCAACGAAACCCACCTACTCGCCGACCTCACCCCCTCACCCATCCACCCATCCACCCTCCCACCCTCCCACCCTCCCACTCCCCCACTCCCCACCCTCCTCCCCACCCTCGACACCTACCTCTGCGACCTCAAAGAGGCCCAAATTCGCGATGGGCTGCATATTTTTGGCCAATGCCCCAACGGTCGCCAGCTACGGGATTTGATCGTGGCGATCGCCCGCCACCCCGGCCCCGGCCGCCAGGGGCTAACCCGAGCGATCGCAGAATCTTGGWRTMTNMGANSWCRRCCCCCTCACCGCCGAGCCGGGGGAGCCCTTTACCGAGTTAGCCAACTGTCGAATTGTGGGAGATGCGATCGCGCGGTTGGAAGAAGAGGCATCTCGACTGGTGGAGTTGTTGCAAAATAACTCCCCGAGCCGCCCTCTCCCCCAGGGAGAGGGGCTGGGGGAGAGGGCCAATCCCACTGTTGCAGACCACCCAGACATTAAAAACGAACTCCGTTGGATAACGCACACCCTCCTCCCCGCCCTCAACCGCACCAGCGACGAAATCGCCAACCTGCTCAAGGGCCTCGACGGGCGCTACGTGCCCAGCGGCCCCGCCGGAGCGCCCACCCGTAACCGGCCCGACGTGCTGCCCACGGGCCGCAACTTTTTCTCGGTAGACATTCGCGCCATCCCCACCGAGAGCGCCTGGGATATAGGACGACGGGCGGCGGAGGTCTTGGTAGAGCAGTACACCCAAGACCACGGCGAGTACCCCCAAACCCTAGGTCTGTCGGTGTGGGGCACTTCGACCATGCGCACCGGGGGCGATGATTTAGCCGAAGCCCTGGCGCTGATGGGGGTGCGCCCGGTGTGGGATGGCCCTTCGCGGCGAGTGGTCGATTTTGAAGTGTTGCCCCTGTCGGCCCTGGGGCGGCCCAGAGTCGATGTCACCCTGCGCATTTCCGGCTTTTTTAGGGATGCATTCCCAAACTTGATTGACCTGTTCGACCAGGCGGTAGCGGCGGTGGCAGCACTAGAGGAACCGCCAGAGCAGAATCCTTTGGCCCATCGGGTGCGGCAGGAATCTACTGAGTGGCAGCGCCAGGGGCTGACGGCGGAGCAGGCGGAGCAGCGATCGCGCTACCGAATTTTTGGCTCTAAACCGGGGGCCTATGGGGCCGGGCTGCAGGGGCTGATCGAATCGCAAAACTGGACCACCGATGAAGATCTGGCCCGCGCCTACCTGAACTGGAGCGGCTACGCCTACGGCCGCAACGCCCAGGGCCACGCCGTGCCCGAGGCCTTTGAGCAGCGGCTGCGGCACCTGCAGGTGGTGCTCCACAACCAGGACAACCGCGAGCACGATTTGTTGGATTCTGACGACTACTACCAGTTTCAGGGGGGCATGGCGGTGGCAGCCCGCACGCTCCAGGGTCAGCAGCCCGCCACCTACTTTGGCGACAATGCGGTGACGGCCAAGCCCAAGGTGCGATCGCTCGAAGCTGAGATCGCCAAAGTCTACCGCTCCCGCGTGGTCAACCCCAAGTGGATCGAGGGGGTGATGCGCCACGGCTACAAAGGGGCCTTTGAAATGGCCGCCACCGTCGATTATCTATTTGCCTACGATGCCACTGCCCGCTGTGTCGCCGACCACATGTACGAGGGGGTGGCCCAGGCCTACGTGCTCGATCCAACTGTCCAGGCGTTCGTGCAAACCTCTAACCCCTGGGCACTGCGCGACATGGCCGAACGCCTGCTGGAAGCCCACCAGCGCGGCCTGTGGCAGACGGCCCCCGATCCAATGCTCGATGCCCTGCGGCAGATCGCCCACGAAGCCGAGGGAGTGCTGGAAGCCCGACAGTTATAGGGTGTTGTACCAAATCTCGAGTGAATACCCCCCAATCTGTAGGGGCGTAGCATGCTACGCCCCTACAAGGTTTCTGATTGTGAATTGCTCTATAAATAGCCATCCCTTCGACTTCGCTCAGGGACCGGCTATGGCTGTTTTTATCGTTGGGGGTGCCGCGCTAGCGGCATGGACGATTGGTATTACTCTACGGCCAGCTATTCCACTGCCAGCGAGACCCGGTTGCCGCCGATCGCCCGCAGGTCGGTCAGCAAGCCCGAGACCTGGCTATAGCTCAACTCGCGATCGGCCTTGAGCACCAGCTTGCCGTTGGGGTTTTGGGCAAAGTAGGTGCGCACCCGCTGGCTGAGCTGAGTAAAGGTAATAGTCTCGTTATCCAGCAGCATGTTGCCGTCTTTATCCAAACCCACCACCAGGGCATCGACTTGCACAATTTGGGGCTCTTCGGTACCACCTTCTGCTACCGACTGGGGCAGGCGCACGTTGAGCAACTGCTGCCCGGTCAGGCTCATTGAGATAATGATGAAAAAGGTCAGCACCGTCATCAACACGTCCATCATGGGGACGAGGTTGACCTCGGGAATTTGAGCATTGACCTGACGACGGCGGCGAGCACGCATGGCATTCAACCCAGGCAGGGTTTAAGCAAGGGTAAAGAAAACGGCCTCGGAGGTGCCCTAAAGCAGCCCCAAATATGATTCCAAAAGCCGTCATCCGACTTCTGATAATGCCATTAGTATAGGGCCAACCTGGGGTGGCTAGGGGAGTAACTGCCCCCTAAAAACCCCACAGCTGGAGCGGGGAGTCTGGTGTGCTCACGGATAATTTCGCGAAAAATATCACGGACAAATTTAGGGATAGTTCTAAGACCATTCACCAGTGGGCCGGGCGGCTAACGCGGCAGCCCTGGCTATGGCTGCTGCTGTGGGTAGTTCCGCTGCTGGCGTTCAACAGTCCGCAGCAAAGCCTGCTGGCCCCCGAGGGCATTTACGCTCAGCAGGCCTGGGAGATGTTGAGCTACAACAACTGGGTTGGCCTGGGCTGGTGGGGTACGCCCCAGTTCGATCGCCTGCCGGGGCTGCACTGGCTAATTGCGCTCAGCTACCACTGGTTTGGCCGCAGCGAACTGGCGGCACGGCTGCCCAGCATGGCAGCGGGGGCGATCGCCCTGGGGTTGACCTGGCGGCTGGGCCAGCGACTGGGTTCACCCCAGCTAGGGCTGTGGAGTGCGGGCATTCTAGCGGTAATGCCCCTGTGGATGCAGGCCACCAAGCTGGCCACCCCCGATGCGCTGCTGCTGAGCCTGACCCTGCTAGCCATCTGGGCGCTGCTGCACAGCGAAGATCACCCCGGCCAACGAATCGGCTGGGGCATGGTGGCGGGCATCGCCCTCAGCTTTGGCTTTTTGGCGAAGGGCCTGCTGGTTGTTTTGCCGATGCTGGCGCTGTTGCCCTACCTGGTGCGAGGGCACAAAACCCACCACCACTTGAGCAACATTGGCCTGTACTACGGTTTGGCCTTTGGGGCTATACCCACAGCGATGTGGCTAGGGCACAGTGTAGCCCGCTACGGCGACTTGCCCCTGTCTCAGCTTTCGGCGCATCTGCTCTCTCCGTTTCGTGGGGCAGGGCTGGCCGCTCAAATGTCTACCCTAGATGCGATTTACTACCTGTGGCACCTGCCCCTGGCAACCTTTCCGTGGGTAGGGTTTGCCCTAGTTGGAGCCTGGCTGGTAGGAACGAGGGATTGTAGACTGGCTGCCGAGGGCGATCGCGCCCTGGGTCGCCGCACCCTCTGGCTGGGGTATCCGGTGGTGCTGGTGGGGCTGCTCAGCCTGTTTAACACTCGAGTTGGCTTCGACGATTTGCCCGTTCACCCCTTTATCGCGCTGCTGGCTGCGGTGGGGCTAACCCACCTGGGGCGGCTGTTTCGCTCCCGGGCACCCCGGCGCTATTGGGTCGCAGTGGGGTTGAGCTGGGTAGCGGGAGTCGTGGGCATTTTGCTGATGTCTGCCGGGGCCGCCATGCTAATTACCCCCGGCGAGCTGATTGCCGCCGACCTGCGCCCCTACGGCTGGCTGGGAGTAGCGGGCGGGCTGGGGCTGCTGCTGCCCTGGCTGATGGTGCTCAACCGGCGCGGGCGGGTGAGCCAACCCCAGCAGCGGCTGTGGCAGTGGGGCTGGCTGCTAGGGCCGTGGCTGGCCGTCCTGGCCGCCTTTGCAACCGGCATTTTTGGCAACTACAGCGCCGATCTTAAGCTCGCCCTGCAAGCGCCGCCCGTGGTGGATGTGTTGGCAAACAACCCGGTGCACATGGTGCAGCCCAGGCAGGATAGCCTGTCGGTTTTACTCACGGTCTATACGCCCCACCTGGGCAAGCCCCTGGGCAACTGGAGCCAAATACCCTCTGAGGGCTACGCCTGGGGCAACCCCAACGCGGTGCCTTTGAGCGAGGGCTACGAAGTCATTGCCACCGTAGGAGAGTGGCAGCTGGTGCGGGCTCCGCTGGTGCCTGGGGCGGTACCGAGGGGGTAGGAGGCGGATATGGGTAAGAGGGTGGGAGGGTGGATGGGTAGGAGGGTGGGCGGGAAATGGGGGGCTGAAGGAATTGCTTGAATAGGGGCTGAAAGGGGTGTTGGGGCGATCGCTAAACCGTAGCGATCAGCTGTTTTTTTACCCAAATGTTTGCTCTGGCGTGGAGGTACATGGGGTCGGCCAGCAGGGCGATCGCGCGGTTGTACGACTCCATCGCGTTGCCGTAGGCCCCTATGTCGGCTAGCAGTTTGCCCCGGTTAAACCAGGCCTGGTGGTACTGGGGGTTGAGGGCTACCGCGCGATCGTAGGCGGCCAGAGCTTCGGCCTGCCGGTTGAGGCCACACAGGGCGTTGGCGCGGTTGTTCCAGGCGGTGCAGTAGGCATTGTTGAGGGCCAGAGCCTGATCAAAGCTGTCGAGGGCTTGGGCGAACTGGTTCTGTTCGCATAGGGCACAGCCCTTGGCATTGAGGGCGGCGGCGCTGTGGTCGTGGTCGTGGATCGGGTTCATTCAAGCATTTTACTCGGGCAACAGCTTCCATTGTGAGGGTGCGGCAGGCGATCGCTGAGGGGGGGTGACACGCGCCGTTGGTACGGGTTACAGCCGCAGGAAATTTGCTCTATAGTTCAACCTATGCCTGAAGTATTGTTAACAGAACTGGTTACAGCGGTGCGATCTGGGGAGCTGGTCAGCTTTCCGACTGATACGGTACCGGCGCTGGCGGCGCAGCCCGAGGCGGGCGATCGCATTTACACCGCCAAAGAGCGCAGCCCTGACAAACCCCTGATTTTGATGGGGGCTAGCCTGGGCGATCTGCTGCCCTATATTACGGGAACTGACGATGAGCTGGCTGAGTGGAGGGCGATCGCCGCTCAGTACTGGCCCGGTGCCCTCACCCTGGTGCTGCCCGCCTCCGGTCGCCTGCCCGCCGCTATGAATCCGCAGCAGACCGGCACCATTGGCCTGCGGGTGCCCGACCACCCCCTGGCCCGGCACCTGCTGGCCCACACTGGCCCCCTGGCCACCACCAGCGCCAATCGCTCTGGCCAGCCGCCCCTCGAAACTATGACGGCGATCGCGGCCAGCTTTCCCCAGGTCTTCACCCTCTCTCCCGCCGCCCAGGCCGAGATTTACGGGGCGATCGGCAGTGAGATGCCACCCAATAACCAGCCCCAGGGCTCCGGGTTGCCCTCCACCGTAGCTCGCTGGCAGAACGGAAGTTGGAAAGTGCTGCGATCGGGCGCGGTAGCCCTACCCAACCCCTAACGTTGAATTTTGAACGTTGAATTTTGGTTTGAATTGAACACCCCCTTCTCCCCCATAGCTATGCACTACCCCCAGGGCAAAGACTTTACCGATCTGGCCACCCTGCAGCTAGCCTACGATCGCCTGCTGCACCAGACCCAGCACCAGGCGGCCTTCTTGGGCACCGCCTCCCACGAACTCAGATCGCCCATCAACCAAATCATTAGCCTGCACCAGCTCATTCTCGAAGACCTGTGCGAAAATCCCGCCGAAGAGCGCGAGTTCATTGCCCAGGCTAACCAGGCCATTCAGACGGTGCTCAAAAACCTCGATCTGCTCATTACGCTCTCTAAGCTCGACATTGGCACCCTGCAACCCCAACCCCAGCCCACCCTGCTAGAGCCACTGCTCACCCGAGTCCAGCGACTGATCGAAATGCAGTGCATCAACCGCCACTGCCGCTTTAGCCTTGGCCCCGTGGCCGCCAGCCTCACCGTTCAGACCGATGCCGCCTGGCTAGAGCAGATACTGGTCATGCTAATAGAAGCCGCCCTGGTTCAGGGCAGCCCCCAAATTAGCCTCACCGTCGCCGATGCTGCCGCCGCCAGCGCCGTCGTTATTCACCTGGGAGCCAACCCTGGCGAGGCTCAAACCCCAGCTGTAGCCGCCCTATCGCCAGAGTTTCGCTACCAGCTAGCGGCCCGTTTAGTGCCCCATTTGGGCGGCACCCTAGAATTTTTAGGTGCCGCAGAAAATCCTAAAAGCCTTCTGTGCCTGAAGCTGCCAAGCCCTACTAACTGACACTCAATACCGCCATTTCACTGAACATTTGAATAAACCGATCCATTTCAGGATCTTTCGATATAGTTTGGGCAAATCGCTTCCGGAATTAATCGCTGCTTCCCTGTAGCTAACCCATACCCCTGCCCCACAGATGTTAAAGCGCAGCCTACCGGATCAGATCCCTGAAACTAAGTCACAGCAATCATTATGGAACTTGTCATTGTTCTCATTCTGGTCCTTATTGCATGGACTAATGAGGCCTTATTGGGAAAACCATTAGTCCAAAAACCTAAGCCCAAAACCGCAGAAGATGAGTTTACCGCTGCTCTAAAAAAGTATTTGGATAGTGGTATTCCCGTCCGCATTGTCGAGAAAAAAGAGGAAGGGAAAAAGTAAGATGTTCTTACATAGACGTTACCTACCCCAACGATGATCAAAGACTCGAATATTGCTGCTTCTAACCCTGAAGCCTCTGCTGAACCCACCCCGGCCTTTGGCTGGACTCGCTATGCCGAGCGCATCAACGGGCGGTTTGCCATGGTGGGCTTTGTGGCGCTGCTGTTGCTCGAGCTGGCAACTGGCCAAACGTTTTTTAGCTGGCTGGGGCTGCGCTGAACGGCTGCCCTAGGCGGTCTAGCCCCTACCGATGCGCCATTCTAGCGATTAGAAATGGTAGGCTTAGGGGTGGTTTTTGAAAGGGTAGGGCCGTGGTTAACCCCAACGCAGAAATTAGCCGACTGCGGGAGCTAATGCCCGCCTCGGCCCGCATGAAAACCAAACTCATGCTCAACGATCGCCAGCTGAGCGTGATCAAGGCGGAGTTTCCGCGTCCCTGGCAGCAGGCCCACGCCGTTTCTATCAACCTTGACCTGTGGCATCAGCTGGCAGTCAGCGATCGCGACCTGCTGTTTTTGCGCACCGTCTGCTGGGTCACCCTGGCCAACGTGCTCAAGCCCAACTGGTACCAGGCTCTGGCCGGGGCCGGGCTGGCCGGAGGGGTAGTCGAGCTGCTGCAGGCCGATGCGGTGGGCGTAGTTGCCGCCGCCGGGGTCACGGCTCTGGCGGGCTGGCAGATTTGGCGGGGGGTAACCGGCCCCCAAACCGACATTGCTGCCGATGACAAGGCGGTGCAGGTGGCCCAGCGACGGGGCTACGACCAGGCCGAGGCCGCCGCCGCTCTAATTCGCGCCATTGAGGCCGTACCGCCACTAGAGGGGCGGCAAGTCTTGACCGTTAACGAACTGGTTCGCTGCCAAAACCTGCGGAGGCAGACGGGGCGCTCGGAGTTTCCGGTGCCCGAGAGTTACCTGCGCTAGGCCCCTATGGTGCAGCTACCGTCCCCATCGCCGCCCCCATTGCCAACCGATCGGGCTGGCTGGTTGGGCGTCGCCCACCTCACCTACGCGGTCGAGTCGGGGCGGTGTATACCCACCCAGACCTACACCCGCGCTCCCCTGCGTGTGCAGCGCCCCCTCTACCCCGAGGGTGAGGGGCTGTGCCACAGCGTGCTGGTGCATACGGCTGGTGGGCTGGTGGGGGGCGATCGCCTGGAGGTAGAGCTAGCCACAGCACCCCAGGCCCAGGTGCTGGTCACCACGGCTGCCGCCAGCAAAATCTACGGCAGCAGCGCCGAGTCTCCATCTAGCCAAACCGTTGAGATTACTCTAGCCCCAGGCAGCTGCTTGGAATGGATGCCCCAGGAAACCATTGTGTTTAACCAGGCCCACTACCGGCAGCAGCTGCGGGTAGTCCTGGCCCCTGGGGCAGTCTGGGGCGGTTGGGAGATCACCCGCTTTGGCCGCAGCGCTCGGGGCGAAACCTTTGAGCGAGGCCAGTGGCGATCGCAGCTAGAGGTCTGGCAAAACGATTGGCCCCTGTGGTGCGATCGCCAACAGCTAGTTGGCGGCAGCGCCCCCCTGCACAGCCTCAACGGCCTGGCCGGGTACCCGGTGGTGGGCAGTTTTGCCCTGCTCGGGTATAGCGTTGAAGCACCCGACATCGAGGCTCTCCGTCAGCTTTGGCCCCAAGAGCAAGCGGGCGACGGGGGCGTTACTCGCCTGCAGTCGGGCGTACTCTGCCGCTACCGAGGCCCATCTAGTCAGGCGGCGCGGCGCTGGTTTGTGGCGGTCTGGCAATACCTGCGCCCCCACTACCTGGGGCGACCTGGGGCAGTCTCTCGGCTGTGGCCCCGCTAGCAGGGCTAACCGCGGTCATACCGACGATAGAACTTTGGCCGCTCCTTCCGGACGAAGGACTACCCTCAGCGAAAAGGTAGACCATAGAAATGTCTTGAAGGTGCTATGAAGACTCCTCAATTTTCTGGCTCTAAGCTGCCGCCCTCCTCAGAGTATGCTCTGATTTTGGGGGCAGGCGCGACGGCCGCAATATCCATAGCGGCTCAGCAGGTGGCAGTAGCAACCCTGCCGGTAACCACCCTGGTGGCCCTGGGCCTGCTCAATCGATACCGCCTCGACCAGCGCCTGCAAGACAGTGAGACTGAGGGCTTTACCCTGGAAGCGGCGACGCCCCGACCAGCCCCAGCCAACCCCCAGCGCGTCACCGCTCAACCTCGGCCCGATGCCATTTCGGCCCGGCCCCAAACAGCGGCGACTTCCGGCCCCTCCGCCCGGTTTTCAGACCAGCGCCACTACATTCACGAAACGCTGGCCAAAAAGCTGCAGGCCAGGGCCGATTTTGCCGCTATTCAGCAGGCCAGCCTACAAAAAGTTGGGGCTTACCTACAGCAGACTCGGCAGGAAAAAGCCCTGTCCCTAGAGGATGTCTATCAGCGAACCTTTATTCAGCCCCATACCCTAAAGGCGATCGAGTCTGGCAATTTGCAGCAGCTGCCAGAGCCGTTTTACATTCGCGCGTTTATTCAAAAATACGCTTCGGCCCTGGGTTTAGAAGGGGCCAGCCTGGCAGCCGATTTCCCAACGCTGTGAGGGTTTTAGGGCGTGTCGTCAATTCTGGCCACAACCCTCCCATCAGAAGATTCCAGGTAATACCAAATCCTGTCTGTATACCCCCGATTTGTAGGGGCATTGCAGTGCAATGCTCCCTACGAGGTACCGGTTACGAATCGGGGTTGTGTGACTCGGATTTGGTATAAGAAGGTACCAGCTTTAATCCAGCGACTGTAGCCGCTGTAGCGATTATCTTGATTGTCAAGCTCACCCTGCTATGTAGTAGCTGCCATGAGGGTGGCAGCTGGCGGCAATGAGCAAGCTGGAGCCTGCCAGAGGGTGTCATGGCTCACCATGGCATTGAGGATG
>NZ_JADEWR010000016.1 GCF_015207525.1 Nodosilinea sp. LEGE 06152 | reverse complement strand
AAACTGACGACCGCAGGCTACACAGATGTGGTTTTGTTTACCTTTCCGCTTGCCATTCTTACGGATGTGAGTGGCTCCACATTCTGGACATTGCATCGCAGATCACCCTAACTCATCTCTCAATTATGCAACGCCGGAAATTTGAACTTACCAACCCTGCTCGGCCTGGCTGAGCACGGGAGTTGCGACAACGGCAATATCTCTATCGCGCAGCCGCATTGCCGCCAATGCTAAAGCGATGGTTATCATCACTATTTGCAACGCAGCATCCTTTCTTAAAGGATTGTCTAGGTAGTAGCTTTTGCAATCAACAGACAGCCCGTCAAATATTACGAACCACAAACCCGCCGTCTAGCGGCGTTCCGTTCCATCCCCTAAACTAAAACCTATTCTCATCCCCTCACCCTCTCCATGTCCCCCCTGCCCCGCCACCGTCCCCATCAGCTTTCCCTCGGCCCGCTGGAGGCCGAAATTTTGGCCATTATTTGGGCCAAGGGAGGCGCTACGGTCAAAGAGATTCACGACCACATTTTGGCCGACCCCGATCGCGATCTGACCCAGGCCTCAGTGACTACGGTGCTACAGCGGTTGGCCAAAAAAGGCTGGCTGCGGCGAGAGACCGTTCAGCGAGAGGGCGCAGGAAAACTGCGACAGGTTTATTGTTGGCAACCCACCGTTTCGCAACAGGACGCCAGGCTCTTGACAGCCCACCAGCAGCTGCAAAGCTTTTTGGCCATCGGCAGCCCCGACATTGTGGCTGCCTTTGCCGACAGTCTCGATGTTGCCGCCCTCGACAAGCTCGATGCGATCGCCGATCGGTTGCGCACCCTGCGCGACGCTAAGCAGGAGGACGCCTAATGCACAGCAGCCTGATTTTGCTCACGATTCTGCTAGCGGTGGTCTGGCGGTGGCAGTGGCAAAGCTCGCCTGGGCGATCGCCAGACTCAGCCTGGCAGGTCCGCTGGGAATCTGCCCTTAGCCATTTTTGCCTGCCGCCTCTGATGGTTTTACTGGTAGCTGGGGCGGTACTCTCCATGGGGCACCACGGCACGATGATGGGCTGGTCGGTCAGCCCGGCGGGGTGCTGGGTTAGCCTGGGAGTGCTTTTCTGGTTTGGCATCGGGCTGGTTTACTCGCTGGGGCGCACCCTAATAGCGCATTGGCGGCTGCGGCATTACCCAACTATCACCCTGCCCGAGGGAGAAGCCGCCCGCTGCGTACCCATGGATACACCCATGGCTGCTCAGGTCGGGCTGTGGCGATCGTCGCTGCTGGTGAGCCAGGGCTGGCTCGATCAGCTCACTGCCCCTGAGCAGAAGGCGATGCTGGCCCACGAACAGGCCCACGCCGACTTTCATGACCCGCTGTGGTTCTTTTGGCTGGGTCTGCTTCGACGCTTTGGCTTCTGGCTACCCAACACTACAGCGCTGTGGGAAGACCTGCTGCTGCTGCGAGAAATTCGGGCTGACCAGCAGGCGGCAACCAGCAGCGATCCCCTGGTACTGGCAGAACTGCTCGTAAAACTGGCTCGCCAGATGCCCCTGGCTGTGCAGCCCCTAGAGTTTGGGACTGGCTTTGATGCCTGCGCAGGGTTTAATGAATCTTTGTCGCTCAGCCGTTTGGAACAACGGGTGAATGCGCTATTGGCTCCAGCTCCTAAGCTTGACCAAGCTTTAGGGTTAAAGCGTGTAGCCTGGCTGGTGGCGGCGGTGCTGCCTTTGGCCACCATCTGTCTCCATACCTAGCTTGTCATCACCGCTTGTTGCCGCCTCAAGGACTGAGCTGGGCCTGGAGCGCGGGGATGTCCTCCTTGAGAAACACGGCCATGCGGCCTAGGTAGGCGTTACCGGCGCGATCGTAGGTAATCTCCTGCCAGTAGGCGAACCGCTCGCCTTCGCGCACTTCGCCCCGTAGGAATAGGTTGGGGTTGTCGGTTGGCGCTGGACGGCGGCCCCGCTCTGGATAGCGCAGCAACACTGACCCCTGGCGGTAGTCGTTGAAGATCTCCTGGCCGTAGATGGCCCGCAGCGACTCGTCTAAGCGATCGCCGTCAATTGGGTTGGCGTGGTCAACCAAACTAAAGCGCTCGGAGCGAATCTGGCGGCGATCGGGGTTGGGCACCACACCGCTAATCGGAAACACCGACGCCTGAAAGGTGAACCGCTGCCCTGGGGCAACCAGACGGTTAATCGCTAGCCGCTCGTTGGGGCCAGGCTTGAGAGTAGGATTGTTGCGGATCCACGACTCGGTTAGGGTTACCGTTTGACCCGGCAGTGCCCAACCCGGTTGAGTGGTAAAGGCCAAAGCCGCGATCGCCCAGCCCAGCCCACGCTTAAACCCCAGTGCCATTGCCCCATCTCCCAAGAAACCCGTGCTCGATGATAACAACTGTCGGGCCCAACGAATCACTTGAGTCGTGATTGAAGGCGAGCAGCCAGAGCTGGCTATACCAGTGTGTCGCGATACTTGCCGCCTGTTCTTCTGCCGCATCTCTTCGATCTCCCTCCACTCGTTCTGCCTCTACTCCTCGTTGTGCTGCTTCAGCCAGGCGGTCTTTTTCTCGATTTTGACAGTTCCACTCAACGCGGTGAGTGTTAGTTTGGCCAGGGCGCTTCAGGAAAAACTAGACGCCTGTGGCGAAGACTGGGACAGCGCTCTGGCGTAGGAGAATCGCAGAAAGGCGATGCTGATCAGCAGCAGGGTGACCGTCGTGGCTGGAATTAGCGATCAAAAATTGAGCCACGGCATCATGCGTGGGTGTCTTTAGCCTAATGGATTGGCAGGGTTGAATGCTCCTGCTGTACAGAAGGCCCCGGTGGAAACCTCTCCACCGGGGCCTCTTATGTTGGCGAGCGATCGCGTAGCCCGACCGATTAATGGTAGGCAATGCTACGGTTTAGTACTCAGGTACAGAGGGGTCTACCTCTTTGCTCCAGGCGGTGATACCGCCTTTCACGTTGGTGCCCTCAATGCCGTGCTGCTTGAGAATGCCCAGGGCCTTGGCCGAACGCCCGCCCATCTTGCAGTGCACAATCAGCCGATGGCCATTGGCCAGGCTTTTCACTTTGTCCACCCCGTCGCCATTTTCAATGTCGGGCAGGGGCACCAGCACCGAGCCGGGAATGCGGGCGATCTCGTACTCGTTGGGGTTGCGCACGTCGAGCAGCAGCACGTTGTCGTCGCCGCTCTCCAGCACCTGCTTGAGCTCGGTTACGGTCATTTCAGAAATGTCGGCCAACTCTTTCTCTGCCTCCATACGCGCTTGGGGAATGCCGCAAAACTCGTCGTAGTCGATCAGCTTTTCGATTACTGGCCGCACCGGGTTGGGGCGCAGTTTTAGCTCCCGAAAGGTCATCTCTAGGGCGTTGTAGAGCAGCAGGCGACCGCTGAGGGTGTTGCCCGTGCCCAAAATCACCTTAATGGTCTCGTTGGCCTGAATTACGCCGATGATGCCAGGCAGAACGCCCAGCACACCGCCTTCGGCGCAGGAGGGCACCAGCCCCGGCGGCGGCGGCTCGGGGTAGAGGTCGCGGTAGTTGGGGCCATCCTGGTAGTTGAACACCGTGGCCTGACCCTCGAAGCGAAAGATTGAGCCGTAGACGTTGGGCTTGCCCAACAGCACGCAGGCGTCGTTGACCAGGTAGCGGGTGGGGAAGTTGTCGGTGCCGTCAACCACCACGTCGTAGGGTTCAAAAATGCCCAGGGCGTTCTCGGCGCTGAGGCGGGTTTCGTAGAGGTCGACCTGGCAGTGGGGGTTGATTTCGAGAATGCGGCTCTTGGCCGACTCGATTTTGGGCTTACCCACCCACGACTCGCTGTGGATCACCTGGCGGTGCAGGTTGGACTGGTCAACCGTGTCAAAATCGACGATGCCAATGCGGCCAATGCCCGCGGCGGCTAAGTACAGCAGCAGCGGCGACCCCAGACCCCCGGTGCCCACGCAGAGCACGCTGGCGACCTTGAGCTTTTTCTGCCCGTCGAGGCCCACCTCCGGCAGAATAATGTGGCGGGAGTAGCGCTCGTACTCCTCTTTAGTGAGCTGAATGTCGTCCAGGTTTGGGTTGAGCATGGCCTCGGCAGAAAAACTGTGGCGGTTAAACACAAAAAACGGTCTGGGGCACGACCGTTTCTAACATCATCTCAGCTTAGGACAAGAATGGGGCTTTGTTAGTAGGTGATCCGATCATCTTTACAGGCTCTGGTCGAAACTGGTCTTGATCATCAAGCCGCCAGCTTTTGAGGTCGGTGGCCTCACCCTGCCCGACCGACACTATCAGGTAAGAATAGACCGGCCAGGCCAGGGCGCGATCGCACTCTGAAGGCACCGCTGGGTGGTCGGGGTGGGAGTGATAAACACCAATGATCTCTAGCCCCTGCTCTCGGGCCGATCGCTGTACCGCTAGCAGGTCGGCGGGGTCAATCCAGTAGCGATCGCGCTGGCTCTGACCCTGCTCCCCACGCTGGGCATCGGTGTAGTCTAGCAGCGAGGGTTCCCAGGCATTGGCCAGGGGCACGACGTCTGCCACCGCTCGATAGGTTTCCTCTGTATCTTCCTCGGCTGCAAACACCCGCCGCCCCAGCAGCAGACCACAGCCTTCGTGGGGGTAGCTAGCGGTAACCGCCTGGGCGATCGCCTGCAGGTGACTCGCCTCAATATGTAGAGCAGTCATAGGCCGTCGCAAAGGCTTCTCTCCTAAAGCCCACCATCGGAAGTGCCCAGGTTGCTTACTGCCCGCTCTAGACGAGCGAGGGCGCGGTTGTAGTCGAGTACGGCGGTCACCAAATTGCCCTCCGCCTCGGCTAACTCTCGGGTGGCCGTAAGCACGTCGAGCTGGGTACCTACCCCGGCATTAAATCGCAGGGTAGCCAGTTCTAAAGCCTCCTCAGCCTGGTTGACCGCCACCGAAGCCGTGTCGATGTTGGCCTGGTTAGCCACCAGGGTGTAGTAGGCCTCTTCAACCTGAATGCGAATATCGTTGCGGGCACTCTCGAACTCTGACTCGTCGGTTTGAATATCCAGCTCGTTCTGGTTTGCCCTGGCTCTAGCTGCACCGGCATCAAAGAGTCGCCAGCTCAGCTGTGCCCCTAGCGAAAACCCATCTCCTATCCTGGAGGATGCGCCTGTGGACGAACCAAGTATGCTCTGTACGCCATACTGACCAAATACCCCCAAATTGGGGCGAACAGCGGATAGACTGACCCGACGTTGGGCGTCGTTAAACTCCCGCTCAACCAAAAACTGCTCTAGCTCAGCTCGATTCTGAAAGGCCAGCACAATGCTTTCCTCCAGCGAAAGCGGCCAAGCGCCCGCAATATTGACCACCAGAGTGGTGAGATCGATAGAAGGGGACACATTGAGCCGTCGGGCCAGCTGCCGCTGGGAAATTTGGCGCTGGCTAGCGGCCTGGGTCAGGGTTTGACGGGCGTTAGCCACCTGCACCTCAGCCCGCAGTACGTCAAAGCGAGTGCCGACCCCGACCTCTTCGCGCAGCTGGCTGTCGCGCAGGTTGCGCTCGGCCTCCTCTAAGAAGGCCTGGTTGATGCGAATTTGCTCAATCGCCTCCTGCACGGCGTAGTAGTCGGTAGTGGTGTTGAGCCGCAAGTCTTCGCGGGTTTGCTCCAGCTGGAGTTCAGAGAGACGCACCTGCCGCTCTGCCGCTGAAATTCGCGCCGATCGCTCCCCCGAAAGGCCCAGGTCGTAGTCGGTTCTGAGGGTGCCCGAGGCCGTGGTGGTCGTGACATCGCCGCCACCGCCGCCAAACTGACTTCCACCCCCTGAGGAAGATTGGTTTTCGGTTTGCACACCTCCGCTGAGATCGACGGTTGGGTACAGCGAGGCTCGCTCGGCCCGCAGCCCGGCCTGGCTCCGCTCCAGCTGCAGCAGGGCAATGCGCAGCTCCTCACTGTTGCGGTAGGCTAGCTCGATGGCGGTTTCGAGGGATAGGGGTTGGGTACCCACAATCTCGACCTCCTCGGGGCGAGTGGGCACCAGCAGGGGGTTGGCTTCGGGCACCAGATAGTCGGGTGGAGCTTCAAACCCTTCGTCAGTGGGGCGATCGGACTGGGGTAAAGGCAGGCCGGTTTGACTCGAATCGAGCCCTATGCTTTCGTCCCCGTCAACCGATAGGGGAACAGCCTCCTCCCCTGGCTCTAGGCCCATCGCTGGGTCAGCGGGTACGGCCTGCTCAGGCATAAGTAAATCGGTTTCTGCTGGAGCTTCAAGCTCTACCTGGGCGATCGCCGCCCCGGCAGCCTCGTCATCATTGGTCACAGAATCAGGGGCAGCTAGCCCCGCAACAGACCAGCCAGAGAGCGTAATGCCTAAGCTTAGGGGTATCAGGCAGCGGCGATAGGAGTAAAGCATAGACACCAAGGGCTATCAGTAGCGAAAACGAACCACCAACCGGGAAAAACGAGAGTTTCTGCCTCAGCTTTTTAGCATATCGGCATCGGGGACCACTTTAGCTACCCCCCGGCAATCTACAACCTCAGGCAGAGCTAAACTTACCTCGTCAGGCAGAAGGCTCAACCGTAGAATTTTCCCGACCATAGCTTAGCAAACTAAACGGTTTAGTACAATCAGGACGGCGTCCAATACCCGACAGCAGGCCGCAAATCGGCAAATTGGGGCGCGGGCATCTCGCCGCAGCAGGCCCTGACCAGGGCATTGGTGTCATCCACCGGCAGTACTGGACAGTTGAGCCGCTGGCTCACGGTCGCTACGCTCGTGTCGTCTAAAAACAGGGTGTCTTTGGCATCCCCAGAGTCACTGGGCTTGAGCATGACGGTCGGCAGCAGCAGGGCATCCCCCAAAGCACGATGCTGCAGCCCCAGCAGGAGATCGTGGCCGGTGAGCAACCCGGTGACAGTCAGGTCACGGCCCCAGTAATCACTGGCCAGCGCCGCCAGGTGCACGGTTAGCCCCTGAACCTGGTTGAGGCGCTCGACAATGGGCTGAAAAGCGTGCTCTACGGCATTGCCCACCACCCAGGTCAGTGTTCGGGGTGGATTCACGGCTTCGGGCAGGTAGTCCTCCGCTGACTGCTCAAAGGCTTTGAGAAACTGACGAATTGACCCTACGCCATTGCCTATC
This sequence comes from Nodosilinea sp. LEGE 06152, assembly GCF_015207525.1. Classification (GTDB taxonomy): domain Bacteria; phylum Cyanobacteriota; class Cyanobacteriia; order Phormidesmidales; family Phormidesmidaceae; genus Nodosilinea. Next base: position 133,602 of record NZ_JADEWR010000016.1, on the reverse strand, counting down.
TGGGGATAGTCTTCGTAGTGGCTCTCAGCGGGCACGGGCTGCTGGGCAATCAAAAACCACTCGTCGGCCAGCCAAACAAAGTTTGTGCCAAACGACCGCTGAAACTCGTTCTGAAATGCCTGCACCCGGGCAATTACCTGCCGGGCCTGAGCCTGGGTGACTGGGGTTAGCTCGTCATCCTGGGGCCGAAACCGGGTCAGGCCCACGGGTACCACCGCCGCTGAGGCTACCGCCGGAGTATCCCCGCTGTGAAATTTAGCCAGATCGCGCAGCGTGGTTTCTAGGTGGTCGCCATCGTTAATGCCGGGGCAGACCACCACCTGGGCGTGAATTTGCAGCCGCTGCTCCTGAAACCAGGCCAGCTGATCGAGAATCTGCCCCGCTCTAGCGTTTTTCAGCAGGCGCGATCGCACCTCTGGCTCCGTTGCATGCACCGACACGTACAGGGGCGACAGCCGCAGTTGGGCAATGCGATTCCACTCCTGAGGCAGCAGGTTGGTAAGGGTCAGGTAGCTGCCGTAGAGAAAACTCAGCCGGTAGTCGTCGTCTTTTAGATAAAGGGTGCCTCGCTTGCCGGGGGGCTGCTGGTCAATAAAACAGAAGGGGCAGGCGTTGTTGCACTGCATCAGCCCGTCAAAAAGAGCGGTTTCAAATTCCAACCCCAGGTCTTCATCGATATCCTTTTCAATATCGATGTGGTGGGTTTTGCCGCGCCTGTCCAGCACTTCTAGGGCCAAATCTTCGTCGGCGCAGAGAAAGCGGTAGTCAATTAAGTCGCGTGGCTTCTGGCCGTTAATAGCCACCAGGGCATCACCTGGCTCAAAACCAATCTCCTCGGCAATAGAGCCAGGCAGTACGCCGGTAATGCAGGCAGGGCGGATTGCCAAAGCAGCCATAGCTAATCAGGCCTTAGACGAGCAAAATGTGCTCCCCTATCTTAGATGTTTTGCATTTTTCCAGTTGCTAAGGCCAGCAAAATAGCTGCACCAAAGGCCAGGCGATACCACACAAAGACCCAGGTACTGTGCTGCTTGAGAAACTGTAGCAGCCAAAAAATGGCTAGGTAAGAGGAGACCACCGCCGCTATAGTTCCACCCAACAGCGGAACCAGGCCAATAGAGTCAAAACCCGTTTCTAACAACCCCTTGAGTTCCACTAGCCCAGCCAGAGTAATCGCAGGCACCCCTAGCAAAAACGAAAATCGGGCCGCTGTAGCGCGCTCCAACCCCATAAATAGCCCCGCCGTTAGGGTAGAACCCGATCGCGACACGCCCGGAACCAACGACAGAGCTTGGGCAAAGCCCATGGTTACGCCGTCCATCAGGGTTAGCGACTCAAAGGTGCGCTTGCGGCGGCTCACAACTTCTGCCCCGGCTAACACTAGCGCCATGATAATAGACACCACGGCGATGGTAGACGCATTTCGCAAGGGCGAGTTATCAAAGTCAGGGATAAAGACCTTAATTATGAGTCCGCCCACCACGATGGGGATGGTGCCCAGCAAGATGCCCAGCCCCAGGCGAAATTCTGGGGAACTAAATTGCTGCGTCATCGTAGCTTTGACCATGCCTACGGTCACCTGGCGCAGGTCATCCCAAAAGTAATAAAGAATAGCCGCAATGCTGCCCAGCTGAATCACGGCGGTAAAGGCCACCCCCGGATCTCCCCACCCCAGCACCACGGGCACCATCTTGACGTGGGCCGTGCTGCTGATCGGCAAAAACTCGGTCAGCCCCTGCACAATACCAACCACAATGGCCTGAAACAGGTTCATGTCCTGCATTGCAGGCACGCTGGTTGGGTTATCAATAGCGCCATTGACCTGAGCTAGCTGAACCGCCAGGCCCGTCAGGGGAGGCAAACCGAATAGTAGATTAGTCATAGTGCGCAACCATAATCATTAGACGTTATATACGTTGCCCCTTCACAGGCTAAAGTCTGCTCGTCCCTAGGGTTTTTAGGGCAAAGCCGCAACTAGCAGTGGAAGCCACAGCAGAACCGCTTGAGCGCACCTTGGAGCTTTTTCTTAAAATAAGTACACTAAAGTAACTCGATCAGCCGTCTGGCTCAACAAAACCATAGACTACTGTTACGTATTGTATGGGGTTGGACTGGTTAACTTCCCTGCCGTAGCGCTTCTTTTTACAGGCTTAACCTGCATTGCAGCTAATCATGAACCTGAAGACAACATTAATAGTTGACTAATCTACCCCAGGGCCGAGCGATGCCCCCCTGGGGCATGTTATGTTAACAATGATTAACCAAACACTCAGAATTCCATTGAGTCTTTCCTATACTTCCGGATCAGTCAAAACAGCGCTGCCGTGGTTAACCCAGGTGCGGCGCTGGATGGTGCAATCTACGACGCAGCTCCAGGTGTTCGGGGCGGCCCTGGCTCTAGTGATTTTGCCGGTTTTTGTGCAGGCTCCCCTGGTGCGCTACTTTCCCTGGGTCAGTCTGGCTATGACCCCCTTATGGCTGGGGCTGGGGACTTGGCTAATGCAGCGCACCCGGTGGCACCTCTGGGGTGACCTGATTGTTGGGTTCGGCTGGATTTGGCTAACTGGTTCGCTGTACTGGGGCTGGTTTCGCTGGGAACCGGTCGCTCATCTGCCGATTGAGGCGCTGGGTTTGCCAATTGCGCTGGTCTGTCTGCGCCAGGGCTGGGGGCGGGTAGGCAGCTATTTTTTCCTGGGTTCGCTGCTGGGTACGGCCGTTACCGACCTCTACATCAACTGGATGCATTTGTTTCCCAGCTGGCGGCAGCTGATGCTGACGAGCCCTGACCTGGCCCCTCTGGTGCTGCGGGCGGCTAGCGCTACGCTGCAAACCGATGTGGCGGCCTGTCGGGCCATTGTGCTGGTGCTGTTTTTGCTGGTGGCTACGGCGATCGCGCTGGCCACCTCTCGGCAGCTGGCCTGGTGGGCCTTTGGTGGAGCCGTATTTAGCACGCTGATTGTGGATGGTTTGTTTTTTCTGACGGCGGCTCTGGCCTAGTCGGCGTGATAAGTTTGCATCTCTGGCATAATAGTGGCAGCTTAGGGATATTTTGGGGTTGTCTGCTGCGATCGCTGTTCGAGCGTTGTGCGATCGCGCCCAATCGATTTCAGTCTGCGCCCTTATCATACTGACGTGACTACTTCTTCTGGCCCCTACCTTGCGCTTAAAACTGGCTCCGGCGATCGCCAGCTGTCCTTGATAGGTGGCAACTACTGGACTGTTGGTCGCGGCGACGACAACAATTTTGTGCTGCCCGATCGGTGGATTTCCCGCAACCACGCCATGTTTCAGGGCACCGATAACGGCAAATTTTATTTAATTGATCTGGGCAGCCGCAACGGCACCTTTGTCAACGGGCGGCGAGTTAGCGTTCCCGTTATTCTGCACGACGGTGATTTGCTCACCTTTGGCCAAACCGAGCTGCGGTTTTACTCGCCCATTGATGGGTCTCTGGCCGCTGATATCAGCCTGGGCCTTGCTCGCCGCAGCGATGCTACCGCTACGGCCATGCTCCATGTGCGGCAGCTGATCTCGGTGGTGGTAGTCGATATTCGCGACTTCACCATCATGACTCGCCAAACCGACGAAAAAATTCACTCCGAGGCAATTGGTACCTGGTTTCGTCGGGCTGGAGAAATTATTGGCCAGTACGGGAGCTGGGTCGATAAGTATATTGGCGACGCCGTTATGGCGGTATGGATCCACGGTTCAGAAGGGACCGATGACGCCAGTATGCTGCAAATTTTACAGGCCGTTAGCACCCTGGCTGCTATGACGGGGCAGCTCCACCAGCAGTTTCCGCTGCCCTTTCCGCTCCGAATCGGGGCTGGCATCAACACCGGCCATGCCATGGTGGGTAATACCGGCAGCAGCGATCGCCCCGACTACACCGCCCTGGGCGACACTGTCAACGCCGCTTTTCGCCTTGAGTCGGCCACCAAACAGCTGGGTCTCGACATTGCCATGGGCGAAACCACCTACAAGTATCTCCAAGAAGCTGGCCTTAGCGACCAGTGCTTTAAGCGCTTCACCGTGGAGATGAAAGGCTATGAAGATCCTTTCACCACCTGGGCTGGTACCTTCACTGACTTAAATACCTTCCTGGCTAATTACGCTTGAACCCCCACCGCTCACCCCGCCGCGCCCAAGGCCACGCGAATGACCATTCGACTTGAGCAACCTGAGGATCAGGCCGCAGTCTATCAAGTCAATGCGATCGCCTTTGGCCGCGACCATGAGGCTGAATTAGTCGCTCGGCTGCGGGGGCTGCCCCAAACGCTGTCTCTGGTGGCGGTAGAAGGAGATGCGATCGTCGGCCACATCTTCTTTAGTCCAGTCACCCTAGAAGGCGTCGATGCCGATCGCCAGCTATTTTTGGGCCTGGGACCGATCGCGGTACTGCCAGATCACCAGCGCCAGGGCATCGGCACACAGCTCACGCTCCAGGGAGTAGAACAGTGTCGCCAAAGGGGGGCTAAATCTGTGGTGGTGCTGGGCAACCCGCAGTTCTACATCCGGTTTGGCTTCATCCCTGCCGCAGAGAAGGGATTGCGGTGCGAGTACAGGGTGCCCGAGGGCGCGTTTCAGGTGCTGGAGTTGGCACCTGGGGCTTTGGAACACTGCTGGGGCTTAGTGCAGTATCGGCCAGAGTTCGCGGACTGCGAGTAGAGGGCTAGGTACGGCTGAGGCAGAACTGACTGAGCCAAATGGAGGTCAACCCGACCGGCTGGGGCCTCTCGTTCCACCCATCTCGCCCCTGGCCCTCTCCAAACGACAACTTAGGGCTAAGATCGGTAGGCAACTTCCCCCCTCCCAGCATGACAGCCTTCTCTACCGCTCCTTTTAGCCCCGCAGAAATCGCCTCCGAAGGCATCAAGCCCGAGGAGTACGACGACATTGTGCAGCGCCTGGGTCGCCACCCCAACCGCGCCGAGCTGGGCATGTTTGGGGTGATGTGGTCAGAGCACTGCTGCTACAAGAACTCGCGCCCCCTGCTCAAGCAGTTTCCCACCGAGGGGCCACGGGTGCTGGTGGGGCCAGGGGAAAACGCAGGCGTGATCGACGCGGGGAACGGTCTGCGGGTGGCCTTCAAAATCGAGTCCCACAACCATCCTTCAGCGGTAGAGCCGTTCCAGGGGGCCGCCACCGGGGTCGGCGGCATTTTGCGAGATATTTTCACCATGGGCGCGCGCCCGATCGCGGTGCTCAACTCCCTACGGTTTGGCGATCTGGCCGACAGCCGCACCCGCCGCCTGTGCCAGGGGGTGGTGTCGGGCATTGCCCACTACGGCAACTGCTTTGGGGTACCCACCGTGGGTGGGGAAGTGTATTTTGATGCCGCCTACAACGGCAACCCGCTGGTCAACGCAATGGCGATCGGCATTATGGAAACCGAGGACATCGTTAAATCTGGGGCGGCGGGCCTGGGTAACCCGGTGGTATACGTGGGCTCAACGACGGGGCGTGACGGCATGGGCGGGGCCAGCTTTGCCAGCGCTGAGCTAACTGATGAGTCTGAGCAAGACCGCCCCGCCGTTCAAGTGGGCGACCCTTTCCTAGAAAAATCTTTGGTGGAAGCCTGTCTAGAAGCGTTTAAGACGGGGGCGATCGTCGCTGCCCAGGACATGGGAGCAGCGGGCCTCACCTGCTCTACCGCTGAAATGGCTGCCAAGGGGGGCGTCGGCATCGAACTCGATCTCGACCTGATTCCGGTGCGGGAAACCGGTATGGTGCCCTACGAATACCTGCTGTCAGAATCCCAGGAGCGGATGCTGTTTGTGGTTGCTAAGGGCCGCGAAGCCGAGGTAATCGAAATCTTTGAGCGCTGGGGCCTCCATGCGGTGGTGGCTGGCAGGGTGATCGAAGACCCGATCGTGCGGATTCTGTTTAAAGGCGACATTGCCGCTGAAATTCCCGCCCTGGCTCTGGCTGAAAACACGCCGATTTACCACCGAGAATTGCTGAGCGAACCGCCTGACTATGCCCAAAAGGCTTGGGCCTGGAGCGAAGACAGCCTGCCTGCCTGCTCTGGATCAGGTATCGCGCTTTCCGGTTCAAGGAATACCCCCTGGACTGAGGTACTCCACAAACTTTTGGGCCAGCCCACGATCGCATCTAAAAACTGGGTCTACCGCCAGTACGACCACCAGGTGCAAAACAACACCGTGCAGTGCCCCGGTCAGGGCGACGCCGCCGTCATTCGCCTGCGTCCGCTGGAGTCGGTGCCGGAGTATCAGCCGGGTGCTGTGGCCCGTGGGCTAGCCGCCACCGTAGACTGCAACGCCCGCTATGTGTACCTTAGCCCCTACGAAGGAGCCAAAGCCGCCGTGGCCGAAGCCGCCCGCAACCTGAGTTGCGTGGGCGCGCTGCCCCTAGCGGTCACCGATAACCTCAACTTTGGCAGCCCTGAAAAGCCGGTGGGCTACTGGCAACTAGCCGAAGCCTGCCGAGGGTTGGCCGATGCCTGCCGCGAGTTTGAAACCCCGGTGACCGGCGGCAACGTCTCGCTCTACAACGAGACCGTAGACAACCAGGGTAACCCCCAGCCTATCTACCCCACCCCCGTGGTCGGCATGGTCGGCCTGATTGATAACCTCAGTCTCACCTGTGGCCAGGGCTGGCAGCAGGACGGGGACGTGATCTATTTGCTAGGCGTCTCTGTTGAGCAAACGGCAGCGGCGGCCCTAGACGGCCAACCCCTGGTCACCCTGGGTGGCTCGGAGTATCTGGCCACCATCCACGGTGCAGCTACTGGTCACCCCCCCGTCATTGATATGGCGCTAGAAAAGCAGGTGCAGGCCGTCTGTCGCCACGGTATTACCCAAGGCTGGGTGCGATCGGCCCACGACTGTGCCGAGGGCGGGCTGGCGGTAGCCCTGGCAGAATCCTCCATCAGCGGCCAGCGAGGAGCGGTAATACAGCTTGCCGTAGCGACAGATCAGCTCGACCAGCGGTGGGATCGGCTGCTGTTTGGCGAAGGCGGAGCCAGAATTGTGGTTTCGATCAGCCCCGATCATCAGGCCGATTGGGAGGCTTATTTGGGCGATCGCCTGGCTGGTTCCTGGCAGCGGTTGGGCACAGTGCAGGGGGAAACCTTAACCTTGGCCACCCAAGACAATCAAACCCTAATCACCGACGCCGTCAGTGCCCTGGCTCAGACCTGGAGCACTGCCATTGAGCAGCGGCTGGCGGGGGCTGAGGCAACAGCTTAACCCTGGTCGCATTATTAGGAAGGCCATGAATGCTTGGCAGCACCCTATGCATCACCCCAACGTTCCGGGCGCTGCCCCGTTGCCGTATCTTCGCCAACCTCAGATTTTGCCCATTCACTATCCCCCCTACGGGGAAACTGCAGGTGTTATGATCGGTCCTATGTTAAGGAACTATTAAACAGGTTGAGGTGTTCGGTAGTTTCTAATACCACTCCGAAAGCCCTCACCCTATGATGTAGCTGGGCTCGCATTGAAGGCAAAATGCGGCAGCCAAATGTGTTGAGACGTTCTGCTCGTTTGCCATTGCGTTCCTAAAGCCACTCTGCACCACCCATGACGTTCCCCTCTAAATCTTTCCTCGACGAGTCTTTTGAGTCCCGCCAGGTCTCTGGGTCCGATCAAGATCGTCCCGACAAGCCGGAAGAAGCCTGCGGTATCTTTGGCCTCTATGCCCCCGATGAAGAAGTGGCTCGGCTGGCCTATTTTGGCCTGTTTGCCCTGCAGCACCGGGGCCAAGAATCCGCTGGTATTGCCACCTTTGATGCGTCGGGTAGCCACTGCTACAAGCACATGGGTCTGGTGTCGCAGGTGTTTGACGACCACATTCTCAAAGACCTGACGGGCCACATTGCGGTGGGCCACACCCGCTACTCCACCACGGGGTCTAGCCACGTGTGCAACGCACAGCCCGCCGTTGTGCCCACTCGCTTGGGCAATCTGGCCCTGGCCCACAACGGCAACTTGGTCAACGCTGCCGACCTGCGCGAAGAACTGCTAGAGCGCAACCACGACCTGGCTACCACCACTGACTCCGAGATGATTGCGTTTGCCCTAGCTGAGGCCGTTAACGATGGAGCCGACTGGGTCAGCGCTGCAGAAACCGCTTTTAACCGCTGCTATGGGGCTTTCAGCCTGGTGATTGGCACTCCCAATGGTGTGCTTGGGGCTCGCGACCAGCAGGGTATTCGGCCGCTGGTGCTGGGAGTGCTCGATCACGACATTCCTGAGGTAGGTCAGCCTGCCCACTACGTATTGGCTTCAGAAACCTGTGCCCTCGATATCATTGGGGCCACCTATGTGCGCGACATTGAGCCGGGCGAGCTGGTGTGGATTACCCCCGAAGGTCTGATCTCCCGCCAGTGGGCTGAGGCTACCCAGCGCAAGCTCTGCGTGTTTGAGATGATCTACTTCTCTCGGCCCGATAGCATTGTCAACGGCGAGAGCCTTTACAGCTACCGCCGCCGCCTAGGCCATCAGCTGGCCAAAGAAGCCCCCGCCGATGTCGATTTGATTATGGCGGTGCCCGACTCGGGGGTGCCTGCCGCGATCGGTTTTTCGCAGCAGTCTAAAATTCCTTACGCTGAAGGGCTGATCAAGAACCGTTATGTAGGGCGCACGTTTATTCAGCCCACCCAGTCGATGCGGGAGGTGGGCATTCGCATGAAGCTCAACCCCCTCAAAGATGTGCTGGAGGGCAAGCGAGTGCTAATTGTGGATGACTCCATTGTGCGGGGCACCACCAGCCGCAAAATTGTGCAGGCGCTGCGCGATGCGGGCGCGATCGAGGTGCACATGCGGATTTCGTCGCCGCCGGTCACCCATCCCTGCTTCTACGGCATTGATACCGACAACCAAGATCAGCTGATTGCCGCCACCAAATCCTTGGAGGAGATTGCCCAGCAGATCGATGTCGATTCGCTGGCCTATCTGAGTTGGGAGGGCATGCTAGAGACCACCTACCAAGACCCCGATAGCTTCTGCTCAGCGTGCTTTACGGGTAAATATCCGGTAGAAATTCCTGAACCCTTTAAGCGGGCCAAGCTCAAGTTTGAGCTGAAAGAACCCGTGGCCACCTAAAGTCGATTCAAGAGCTAACTTCGGATACTACACTTAGCCACCCCGATCGCTTGCATTCTGGTGGCCAAGATGCTTCTGGCTGGAATCCCGCCAGTCCCGATCGCCCAACTCTCGCCATCAGCAGACGTGGATCTCTGGAGTGGCTTTCTACGGTTGCGCAGAGTCGCCGTATAGCTCCTGAATCAGGGCCATATCCCAATAGGAGGCCTCGATTTTGTGGCCATCGGGGTCGCGCACAAAGCAGCCGTAGTAAGGTTCGCCGTAGTCGGGGCGAGGACCAGGGGGGCCATCGGGTTGGGCACCGGCTGCGATCGCGGCCTCATAGAAGGCCTGGACTGATGCTTTGGTGGGGGCAACAAACCCGACGTGGGTGCCGTTGCCCACCGTAGCGAGCTGTCCATTGATGGGGGTCTGCACCCAAAACTCAGGATAGATCTTGCCGTAGGCAACAGCCCCGGGGTGCTCCATAATGCGCTGGCATCCTAGGCTGGGCAGCACGCGATCGTAGAAGGCTACGGCGCGATCGAAGTCGTTGGTGCCTACGGAAACATGGGAAAGGATGCTTGGATTTTCGTCGCTCATCGTCCTTCACCAGCAGAGTTGACAACACCAGCAGAATAGTTCAAATGCACTCTTCGCGCAAGGTTGTCAACCTGCTGCTTCCTGTCTGGGCAGCGGCTATTTGTCGCTACAGAGCCGACAGCACAGCCCCTAGGACGGCACCTGTTGCGGGGTTGACGACCACAATGTGGTTGCCCAGCATGACCAAGGCCGTGTTTTTGGGCTGTCTGACTAAGGATGCAATCATTTGGGGCAGGCGCAGGCGTCTGACCAAACTCGTGGGCAACCAGCGTCTGCGGCCCACCGGCTGCTCAAGGCCCGCTAGAGTGTCAAGCTGGGCCAGTACTTCGGTGGGCAGATTGGCCATGGTGCCAGTACTGGCTGACGCTTCTGCGGTTGAGATAATGGTTGCGATCGCCTCAATCTGCCCTGGGGAGAGATTCTCCAAAACCTCCGTGGGCACTGGAGTAACCTCTGCCGCCAGTGCTTCGATCGGTGCTTCAGCGGCGGGATCCGAGCTGTCCGCTGCGGAGATGGGCATGACCTCCGTCAGAATTTCAGCCGTCGGCTCATCCATTACACCGTTAACCTGACCATCTTCGAGTTGCACATCGTCTACCTGAATCAGGGGAGACGGTTCTACAGCCTCCTGAGCAGGGCTCGCCTGGGCTACAGTCCACAGGCTGCTAGCTGCCACTAAACCTAAACCAAAGCCCACTGTCCGCAGCCAAGGAATCATGAACATTCTCCAAAAGATAGGAAAATCATTACCCATCTATTAGACCAACCCCAGTTATGGCCCTGGCAGGCGGGAGGTTCAGTTTTATAACTGGCTTGAAGGCCAGGCTGTGGGGTTTGAACCAGCAAACATCACAGGCTTCGGGGTGCTAGGGCTTAAACCCCAGCCAGTGCTTGAGCACTCGCCAACGATGGGTGTGGGTGGGCAGCCGCAGCCAGTAGGCCCAGCGCCGCGACAGGCCACCCAGTTGCCCCGTGATGCATAGCCCAAATCCACAGACCACGGCTTCCCCCTGGCCGAGGGTGAGCATGTCGCCCAGGTGGTTGTAGACGAAGGGTTTGAGGGGCCGATTAGCGATCAGGGCCAGCACGTTTTGGGCGACCGCAGGGCCGGCTTGGTAGGCGGCTTGAGCGGTAGTAGGGGCGCGGTCCCGTTTGGGGGCAGGCATGGCCGCCATATCTCCCAGCACAAACACGTTGTTGTGGTTGGGTAGCTGCAGGGTAGGCTCCACTTGGCACTGGCCAAAGGCGGTCTGTTTGAGGTCATTTTTCCCTAGCCACGATCGCGGTACCGTGCCGACCGTCCAGAGCATTAGCTCGGCCTGGCAGTGGCGGGTTTTATCCTCGTAGCGAAAGGTCAGCCCGCTGTCCTCTACCGCTGTAATGGCGGCATTCAGATACACCTCTACCCCTCGTTTGGCCAAGGCACGCGCTGCCGCCCGCTGAACGCGCTCTGGGTACGATCGCAGAATTTCACCCCGGCGATCAACTATCGTGACGTGGCCCCGGCTGCTCAAGCGATCGCTCAGTTTGCAAGCCAGTTCGACACCGCTGGGGCCAGCTCCGGCCACCACTACCCTTACCTTAGGCAAATGATCGAGTTCACCGAGCCGCCGCTCCAGCTGTTCGGCATCCTGTAGGGTGTTGAACGGCAGCGTGTGGGTCTGACTGCCGGGGGTAGCGGGGGGTCGCATTTGGCTGCCCAGGGCCACCACCAGATAGTCGTAGGTAATAGGTTCACCGTGGCGCAGAATAACGGTTTGCTGGGCTAAGTCGATGTGCTCGGCCCAGTCCTGGCGCAGGTCAACGGCGGTGTGCCGCAGCAAGTCGCGGTAGGCGGGGGCGATCTCCCAGGGAGCCAGCTCGTGGGTCAGCAGTTCGTAGAGCAGCGGCGTGAAGTTGAAGCGATCGCGCGGCTCCACCAGCGTAATGCGTAGCCGAGACGCTTTGCCCAAGCGCTGGTGTAGGGCCAGCGCGCAGTACAGCCCACCAAATCCACCGCCTAAAATGCAGACCTGTGTGGCCCCCTCGGGGCTGGGGCCAGACGGCCTCAAGGCAGCATGGTCGCCTGGGGCATTGGCAAAGGGCTTGGGTGGCATAGGGCGATGACAGCGGGGCTGTGCCCAGGATGCCCAGCTTGCTGCACAATAGCGCTAGGTTCTTCTCTCGCGATCGCCCCTCCCCCATCCATGCCCGAGCCAGACCAAGAGCCGCCCTCTGCTCCCAACTCCGCTGTCATTGACCTCTGGCTCATTGCGACCGATACGGTCGAAACAAGCGTGTTGGAGAGTTTAGAGAAAGTCCTAGCTGTCGATGAACAGGCCCAACTCCAGCACCGTCGTATTCCTGCTGCCCGGCGTAGCTTTGTCCTCAGCAGGGGCTGCTTACGCCACCTGCTCAGCCGCTACACCGGACAAACTCCCGGTAAATTGCGTTTTACCTACGGGCCGCGCGGTAAACCAGAACTTGCCTTTAGCCCCCATTCCAGAGCCTCCGACCGCCAGGCGCTAACCTTCAATCTTTCCCACAGCGGTACGTGGCTGCTGGTCGGAGTGAGTGTGGCACCAACCGTCAGGGCGATCGGAGTTGACCTGGAGCAACTGCGCTATCTAACGCAGCTGTCGGGGTTGTGCCGCCGCTGCCTCACCCCGACCGAGGCCAAGACGGTGCTGACCCTGGGCCATCCCCAGGCCGACCATCGCTTTCTGCGCTACTGGACAGGCAAAGAAGCCTGCCTCAAAGCGCTGGGTTTAGGCATTGCCGACTCGATGCAAACCCTAGAACTGACGCTAGATGCTGCGGCACCGACTTCGACGCTAGCGGCCACGGGCGTCGCTACCGATTGGCCACAGCACCCAGGCCAGCTGTATCAGTGGCAACCGACAGCAGGCTATTGGGCCGCGATCGCGGTGCAATCCCCCATTCACCAGCCCCTTACCTTTCAGCTCAGGCAAACTACTCCCGCCGCCCTAGTCGAGAACGTTCTCGACTACTGATCTGACCGTTCGCGCCCCTCTAACCTCAGCCTAGGCATCCCCCAGATCGGCGATGCCCAGGGGTGAAAGTGCATCCTCCTGGTTCCAAGAGATATCGGGCATAGTCAACGATGCCTCCCGCAGGGCCACCTCCCAATGCTTACGCATCTTAATTAAGTAGGGGTCGCCCGCCTGAAACTTTGCACGGTGGCGAACCTCAAAGCTGTTAGCCTCGTACATCACCATATGAATGGGTGGCCCCACCGACAGGTTCGATCGCATGGTTGAATCAATCGAGAGCAGCGCGCACTTAGCTACTGCGTCGAGGGGCGTATCAAACCCTAAGGTTCTGTCTAAAATGGGCTTGCCATACTTGGTTTCGCCGATTTGCAAAAACGGCGTCTCGGGGGTGGCCTGAATGCAGTTGCCCTGGCTATAGACCAAAAATAGCTGCGGCGCTTCCCCCTGCACCTGCCCGCCCAGCAGAAAGCTGCACCGAAAGTCAATTTTGTCCTGCTCCAGCCAGGGGCGGTCGGCCTTTTGCAGCGCACGAATTTGATCTCCCAGGTAGCGGGCTACATCGTAGAGCGTTGGCAGACTGTGCAGATTGGGCTTGCGATCGCACTTAATGTCCTGGCTCAACTGCTGCACCACCGCCTGGGTAATTGACAAATTGCCCGACGTGCAGAGCAACAGGGTGCGATCGCCGGGCTTCGAAAACTCAAATAGTTTGCGGTACGACGAAATATAGTCTACGCCGGCATTGGTGCGCGAGTCGGCGGCCAGCACCAACCCCTCCTTCACCAAAATGCCTAAACAGTACGTCATGGGTTTGATAGAGTTGTGCGATCGCGGCTGCGGACGCGATTTCAAAGCCGCCAAGATACCAAAAAAAGCGCCGGTTAGCCCAGCGCTTCAAGACTACACCTAACCCCTAGAGGCTGGTCCACTGACTCTAAGCGACCCAGTACAAACCAGACCTGACAACAGGCTACGAACCCGTTTGCTTACTGGACGTTTGAATGTACAAAATCAGCAGAAAAACCGTCGGCACCAGCACAAAGAGAATGCTGGCTACAAAACCAAGTTTATTAACTTCCATGCTTGCCTCTACTCTCAACCCAACAACGTCGCCTCAGAACATTGGCTCTAAATGACCAAAAACTCTGATGACCTTAGGATATCACTCTACCCGATGAGAATGCCCGACCAGAAACACAGGGCTTTAGCCAAAACCACGCCTATCGAGGGTCTATCCAGGTAGATCCCTAGGCACTTTTAGAGGCCTTAGGTGATGCCTTGGCTTTGCGATTGGGTTTGGTTACCACTGAAACCGGCCCATGCACCGTAGCCTGACAGGCCAGTCGGCAGCTTTCAGGCCACTTCTTCAACTTGCGCTCCTCTACCTGAGTTCGGGGCGAAAGATTTTCGCCGCCCGCCACCACATCCACAACGCAGGTGCCGCACTGGCCATAGCCGCCACAGTTCATCAACTTGCCGCTAAAGGTGTAGATGTCGATGCGGTTTTCTAGTGCCTTAAACCGCAGGTTGGCCCCGTCGGCAACGTTCATCTCGCTGCCTTCGTTAACAAACTTAACATTAGCCATCAGGGAAATCTCCTTTGCGTTCTGCGTCGATAATGGCGGTAGATCAAGCCTTTGGCCGCCAAGCCTGAGTTTTTCTGCACCGCAGTTGTTGGCGATCGCCGCCGCCTAACGGTAAAGCTGCTTGCGAGGGCAATTCGGACTGGTTACACTTCGTTAAGTAATTTCATTGTTACATCTCATCTGTACCAAATGATTCAGCATCCAACAACGGCGTGGCCCATCGGTAACACCGGGGGCAGCACCGGGATAATGGCGTCAATTGGGGCGGTTCTGGGAGCCTGATTCTGATAGGCTAATCAGTATCTGGCCATGCTTAAGACAATTCCACAAAACATTACTGTTTTACCTAGAGGAGGAGCGTAGTCAATGGGACTACCCTGGTACCGGGTACACACGGTCGTCGTAAACGATCCCGGGCGACTGATTGCTGTACACCTAATGCATACGGCTCTAGTAGCTGGCTGGGCCGGCTCGATGGCCCTGTTTGAACTATCCACCTTTGACCCCAGCGATCCCGTGCTGAACCCCATGTGGCGGCAGGGTATGTTTGTGCTGCCCTTCATGGCTCGCCTGGGTGTGACTGAGTCTTGGGGCGGCTGGAGCGTTACTGGCGCCTCCGCCGTTAACCCTGGCTTTTGGTCGTTTGAGGGCGTTGCTGCAGCCCACATCGTGCTGTCGGGGCTGCTGTTTTTGGCTGCCTGCTGGCACTGGGTCTACTGGGATCTAGACCTGTTCCGCGATCCTCGCACCGGTGAACCGGCGCTGGATCTGCCCAAAATGTTTGGCATTCACCTATTTCTCTCGGGTCTCCTCTGCTTTGGCTTTGGGGCTTTCCACCTGACTGGCCTCTGGGGGCCTGGTATGTGGGTCTCCGATCCCTACGGACTGACCGGCCACGTGCAGGGAGTCGCTCCAGAATGGGGTGCCGCTGGCTTTAACCCCTTCAACCCAGGTGGTATTGTGGCTCACCACATTGCCGCCGGTATTGTAGGGATTATTGCTGGTCTGTTCCACCTGACGGTGCGTCCGCCCCAGCGTCTGTACAAAGCGCTGCGTATGGGTAACATCGAAACCGTTCTCTCTAGCAGTATTGCGGCGGTATTCTTTGCGGCCTTTGTGGTGGCAGGCACGATGTGGTACGGCAGCGCCGCTACTCCCATCGAGCTTTTTGGCCCCACCCGCTACCAGTGGGATGGCGACTACTTTAAGCAAGAGATTCAGCGCCGAGTGCAGGCCGATGTCAACGCCGGGTATTCCCTGGCCGATGCCTATGCCGGTATTCCAGAAAAGCTCGCCTTCTACGACTACGTGGGCAACAGCCCCGCTAAGGGTGGTCTGTTCCGCGTTGGCCCTATGGTCCAGGGCGATGGTATTGCCGAGGGCTGGCTAGGTCACCCCGTCTTTAAGGATAAGGAAGGTCGCGAGCTCTTTGTGCGCCGCCTGCCCAACTTCTTTGAGACCTTCCCCGTGGTGCTGGTCGACAAAGACGGCGTTGTCCGTGCTGACATTCCCTTCCGCCGGGCTGAGTCCAAGTACAGCTTTGAGCAGACTGGGGTAACGGCTACCTTCTACGGCGGCGATTTGGCTGGGCAAACCATTACCGAACCTGCCTTGGTCAAGCGCTACGCCCGTAAGGCTCAGCTGGGCGAGCCCTTCGAGTTTGACCGCGAAACCCTCGGCTCTGACGGAGTATTCCGCACTAGCACTCGCGGTTGGTTTACCTACGGTCACGCCGTGTTTGCCCTGCTGTTCTTCTTTGGCCACATCTGGCACGGGTCTCGCACCCTGTTCCGGGACGTGTTTGCTGGGGTAGACCCCGACCTGTCTGCCGAACAGGTGGAATGGGGCTTCTTCCAGAAGGTGGGCGATACGTCTACCCGTAAAGAAGAAACTGTTTAGTTTCCTGTGAGTTAAGCTGCCCGGCGGTTAAGCATAGCCCTTGATCCGTCGGGCATTTCACTTACGATGCTTGTAGACTAAAGATAATCCGGTTGATTAGGAGCCTCTTTAACCATGGAAGCTGTCGCTTATATCTTCATTTTTGCCTGCATTCTTGGCACGCTGTTCTTTGCGATCGCCTTTCGCGAGCCCCCTCGTATTCCTAAAGACTAGTCCTGCCGAAACAGTCTTTTAGAGCCGTAAGGGCGCTTGGCTGCCGGTAACTTTAGGGAGACTTTCGATTCATTTCGATTGTTTTCTCACAATTTAATTAATATAGAGGCAAGCCCTTCCTGCAGAGGAAGGGCTTGCCTCTATTTTTTCCCAAGCTCCCAGGCTAGAAAGGGCGGCTTGGCTACTCTTCTCCCATTGGGAGTGTGTCTATGCATTGCCCGTTTTGTCAGCACCTAAATAATCGAGTGTTAGAGTCACGATCGGCGGAGGCGGGGCGCAGTATTCGCAGACGGCGGGAGTGTCTGCGCTGCGAGCGACGGTTTACCACCTACGAACGCATTGAGTACGTGCCCGTTACCGTCATCAAACGCAGCGACGATCGAGAATTATTTGAGCGCTCCAAGGTGCTGCGAGGCATTGTGCGGGCCTGTGAAAAAACGCCGGTTTCGTCGCTGGCGATGGAAGCTATCGTGGATGACATTGAGGCTGAACTGCAGCAGCGCGCTACCCGTGAGGTGACCAGTGCCGAAATTGGCGAAATGGTTTTGACCAAGCTCCAGGCTATAAATGAAGTCGCTTTTGTGCGGTTTGCCTCGGTGTATCGACAGTTTCAGGGCATTCGCGATTTTGCCGAAACGCTGAGCGAGCTGCAAGACGAGCGACGCGATTCGCAAAGCGAGTCGTCCCGGAACCGCTCCCTAGACGAGGCCGAAACTGACCAATCGTCAAATTATGTCGTTTCTGCTCAATCGTTATAGTGCAGCAGTTTCAGCAATCTCAATAGTCGACTTTATCAATCCTAGCGGTGAGTTATCAACATCACCTCCAATTCAGCTATAATTTTAATCCTGTGGGTTTATCGGGCTGTCTATGTCGGCACGCTGCTGCGTGGGGGCAGACTGTCATATATCTGAGTTGATTGTTTTGTACGTCTACACGGAAACCGCAGTAATACGGAGAAATAATAGGACAACACTAGCATGCTCAATCAGGACGTAAAGGACGCTGACATCGGGTTTACACACGAAGACTTTGCCGCGCTATTAGACCAGTACGACTATCACTTCAACCCAGGCGATACCGTCTCTGGCACCGTGTTTAGTCTTGAGCCCAGGGGTGCCCTGATTGATATTGGTGCTAAAACCGCTGCTTATCTACCCATTCAGGAAATGTCGATCAACCGGGTCGACCACCCTGAAGAGGTGCTGCGCTCCAATGAAACCCGTGAGTTCTTTATTCTCACCGACGAAAACGAAGATGGCCAGCTAACCCTATCCATTCGTCGCATTGAGTACATGCGCGCTTGGGAGCGGGTGCGCCAGCTTCAGCAGGAAGACGCTACGGTGCGCTCTGGAGTCTTTGCCACTAACCGAGGTGGTGCTCTAGTCCGAATTGAGGGTCTGCGCGGCTTTATCCCCGGCTCTCACATCAGCACCCGCAAGCCCAAGGAAGACCTGGTGGGCGAAGATCTGCCTTTGAAATTCCTTGAGGTTGATGAAGAGCGTAATCGGCTTGTTCTGAGCCACCGTCGGGCGCTGGTTGAGCGCAAGATGAATGGCCTGCAGGTGGGCGAGGTTGTGCTAGGGGCTGTGCGTGGTCTCAAGCCCTACGGTGCCTTTATCGACATCGGCGGCGTTAGCGGTCTGCTGCACATCTCTGAGATCTCCCACGATCACATCGATACGCCGCACAGTGTGCTCAACGTCAACGATGAGATCAAGGTCATGATCATTGACCTAGATGCGGAGCGGGGTCGAATCTCCCTGTCAACCAAGCAGCTTGAGCCCGAACCGGGCGATATGGTCAAAAACCCTGACCTGGTTTACGACAAAGCTGAAGAAATGGCGGCTAAATACCGTGAAGCCATGCGACGTCAGGCCGCTGAGCAGGCGGGTGAACTGGTTGATGAACCCGAAGACGAAGACGTCTACGTGGAAGAAGAAGTGGCTGTGGCGGTTGACTAGGCCCACCGTGGCTTTAGCCTAATCTTCCATAAACTCTACCAGCGCCCGCTCGATCACGTGATCGGGCGGGCGCCATCTATATTGGTTGAGGTCAACTCGGCCCCGGCGGTCAAACACCACCCCCTCATCCTCTAGCATGGCCCGCTGCACATAATCACTGCCGTTGCGTCGAGTCGATTCAGATACCTCACCCTTCGCGTTGATGACGCGCTGCCAGGGCACGTCGGACATCGTATCGACTCGGTAGAGGGCGTACCCCACTAGGCGAGGCTTGCCGACTAACCCCGCTAGCTCCGCCACCTGCCCGTAGGTGGCGACCTTGCCCCTAGGAATTTGGCGCACTACGGCATAAATTCGTTCGTAGGTGAGCATGGTCTAAGGTGCGGCGCTTTTACCCCGAGGGCTAGACAGCACGACCAGCGAAAAGTCGGCTACGGCGATCGCGCTGTCCGGTGTGTACGTCTGCTTACCCTGGCAGAAGCCAGTGGGCTCGTTGGTGCTTAGCACCATTGACCAGCGTTTCTTTTTCACCTCCGGCGGAATCCAAAACTCCTGGGGATCGGCTTGGGCGTTAAAAAACAGTAAAAAGCTGTCGTCTACCAGCCGTTGCCCGGCGGTGGGAACCGCCATTAGCTCTTCACCATTGAGATAGACTGCGATCGCCTTAGCTGCACCGTCATGCCAGTGATCGACGCTGATTTCACTGCCGTCAGGGTTATACCAGCCAATATCGTGTACCCCAGAACCGTGAATGGCGCGTCCTTGAAACCAGTGGCGGCGAGCAAAGGCAGGATGCTCCTGGCGCAGCTTGATTAACTGGCGCACAAAGGCCAGCTGATCCTCCTGGGTCGGATCAAGGTTCCAGTCAAACCAAGACAGCTGGCTGTCTTGGCAGTAGGTATTGTTGTTGCCCTGCTGGGTGCGACCAATCTCGTCGCCGCCAAGTATCATCGGCACCCCCTGGGACAAAAACAGTGTGGCCAGTAGGTTCCGCTGCTGTCGCCGCCGCAGGGCCAAAATTTCGGGGTCGTCTGTGTCTCCCTCCGCTCCACAGTTCCAGGAGCGGTTGTAGCTCTCGCCGTCGCGGTTATTTTCGTGGTTGGCCAGGTTGTGCTTTTCGTTGTAGCTGACTAGGTCCCGCAGCGTAAAGCCGTCGTGACAGGTAATGAAGTTTATGCTGGCGTGGGGGCGCTTGCCGTTGGCCTGGTACAGGTCTGAACTGCCGGTAATGCGAAAGGCAAACTCACCCAGGCGGCAGTCGTGGTCGCGCCAGAAGTCACGCATGGAGTCGCGGTATTTGCCGTTCCACTCTGACCACAGCAGCGGAAAGTTGCCCACCTGGTAGCCGCCCTCCCCTAAATCCCAGGGTTCGGCGATGAGTTTGATGGTAGACAGCACAGGATCTTGGTGAATGATGTCAAAAAAGGCGGCCAGGCTATCTACCTCGTAGAGCTCTCGAGCCAGCGCCGAGGCCAGATCGAAGCGAAAGCCATCCACGTGCATCTCCAACACCCAGTAGCGCAGGCTATCCATAATCAGCTTGAGAATCTGGGGATGGCGTACGTTGAGGGAGTTGCCGCAGCCGGTGAAATCCATGTAGTAGCGAGGGGCATTGTCTACCAAACGGTAGTAAGCGGCGTTGTCGATGCCCCGCAAACTCAAGGTCGGCCCGAGGTGGCTACCTTCCCCGGTGTGGTTATAGACCACGTCTAAAATCACCTCAATGCCTGCCTGGTGCAGGGCCTTAACCATCTGTTTAAACTCGTTTACCTGGGCACCGGCTTGCCCTGCGCTGCTATAGCCCCCGTAGGGGGCAAAATAGTTGAGCGAATCGTAGCCCCAGTAGTTGCGCAACCCTGTGTTGGCCAAATGCCCTGGGTAGGCATGGAAGTGATGCACAGGCAACAGTTCCACCGCCGTAATGCCCAGCTGCGCCAGGTATTCGACAATGGCTGGATGAGCCAGGCCAGCGTAAGTGCCTCGTAGGGGTTCCGGCACTTCCGGATGGAGCCGGGTTAGCCCCTTAACGTGAGTTTCGTAAATAATAGTGCGGTGCCACGGGGTGTCGAGGGGGCGATCGCCCTCCCAGTCAAAGCCAGGGTCAACCACCACTGCTTTGGGCATAAAGGGGGCACTATCGACCTCAGAAAAGGATAAATCGAGGTTTTCCAGATCGTCGGTGGCCTCAATGTCGTAGCCAAAGATCGCCGGGTCAAACTCTACATCGCCGTCCAAAGCGCGGGCATAGGGGTCAATGAGCAACTTGTTAGGGTTAAACCGCTGCCCTGCTCTAGGATTGTGGGGGCCATAGACTCGAAAGCCATAGCGCTGACCCGGCTTTACATCGGCTAAGTAGCCATGCCAAACGTAGTTGTCAACCTCGGTGAAGCGAATCCGGGTTTCCTGGTTGTCAGCGTCAAACAGACAGAGTTCAACGGCCGTTGCGTTTTCTGAAAACAAGGCGAAGTTTGTGCCCGTGCCATCCCAGGTGGCACCCAGGGGATGGGGACGACCTGGCCAGACTTGCATTCCCATGGTGAGCGCGGCTTCCTAATGACTCCAGGCAGAGGTGTGACGCTGAGGCGACTATGCCTCTCTTAGGGTAGCAGGCCCTAGGTTACCAGGCCTAGACAATCCGCGCGGTGACGGCTTTGGCTGCCTGAGTCAACTGATGTTTGAGCTTATCAAACTTTTATAGTCTTACGGTAGTATCGCGCTGAGATATAGGTTTTCGATCGCAGTTTGTATCGATGAATACTAATCGTCCTTGGAAACTTCATGAGGTAGGAGTGGTTAGCAATGCCTATTGCAAAGCGTTGTTTGGCTGAGTTCTTGGGTACGTTGTGGCTAGTGCTGGGTGGCTGTGGTAGTGCGGTATTGGCCGGTGTGTTTCTAGACGGCAGCGGTGCCCTAAACCTGGGTATTGGTTTTCTGGGGGTATCCCTAGCCTTTGGTTTGACCGTGCTAACAATGGCCTACGCCATTAGCCATATTTCGGGCTGTCACCTCAACCCGGCGGTGTCTTTTGGGCTGTGGGCGGCTGGGCGCTTTCCCAGCAGCGAGCTGCTGCCCTACATTGTGTCCCAGGTTTTGGGCGGCATTGTGGGGGCAGGCATTGTCTACGTCATCGCCACCGGTCAGCCAGACTTTGCCATTGACCCCTCAGTGGGCAATCCTCTGGCCACTAATGGGTTTGGGGTTCACTCGCCGGGGGCTTTTAGCCTGGTGGCCTGCTTAATCTGCGAAGTGGTGATGACCTTCTTCTTTTTAATGATTATTTTGGGTGCTACCGACTTTCGGGCTCCGGTGGGTCTGGCTCCGGTGGCGATTGGGCTGTCTCTAACCCTGATTCACCTGATTAGCATTCCGGTCACAAATACCTCCGTTAACCCCGCTCGGAGTACCGGCCCGGCCCTCTTTGTCGGAGGGCCGCTGCTTGGTCAGCTCTGGTTATTTTGGGTTGCCCCCATCTTGGGTGCCCTGCTAGCGGGCTGGGTTTACGCCACCTTCTTTGCTGACGATAGCGAAAAAGCAGCGCGCATTGACCGTCCTAAGTCAGTGGTCTAGCCGATTGTGTTTAATGGCTACAAGCAGGTTTAAAGTCGCTTACACACCTGTACCAAACCGGGAGATTATTGCTCCCGGTTTTTTGTAGTTTGAGTGAGCTGTAGAGCAATACTCTGGGGCTGTAGAGCTTACTGAAGCTGGTGACCACAGCTGCCGCAGAAGCGATCGCCAGCCTGAATGGCGCTACCGCACTGGGTGCAGAATTTTTTGGCAGAGGCCTCGGCGTTGCCCATGCTGAGCGTCATGTCGCCCATCTGCATCGTCATCGGGTTAGCTGATAAGTGCATATTACCCATAGTCATAGGAGCCATCGGTTCCATAGGTGTCATTGGTTTGATGGGTGGCATGGCCTGCAGCCCAGCCTCTGCAGGCTGCAGGGCTAGGGCCTGTTGGGCGGGCCAAGCGGCGGCATCAGCGACACCGATCTCTGTACCCTGCACCTGCCAAACAAAGACCCCTTGCGCAGTAACGCAGCGAAGCAGCACGCTGCTACCCGTCCGCGCCGCCTGGGGCACTTCTGTCCATAGCCCCGTTTGTGCCTGAATGCCTGACTGCTGCTGCTGACCCGAACCACTACTAGCAAGAGTAATTACAGTGGTCAAACCAGAGTTGTCAAGATATATCTTTTGACCGAAGCCAAGATCGTACTGGTAAGGCATAGTGGGCTTTGGCAAACGCTAAGGACCATTTCAATCGACTGTCTAAAGCTGTTTTTTACTGAAAAGACAGCTCTACAGGTATGCTATGCCAGTTCTAAACGCTTGGGGAAGTTCTCTAAGTTCTTCTTAGATAGAGTGAGTTGATTGGGCTTGGGCCAGGTTGAGTTTCGCTGGGGGTGCGTTTGGGAACTCTAAATTAAATCGTCATTTTGTTTAGGCACTTTACTCAATGGCTACTAAACATAGCGATTCGTGCTGATTCGTCATGACGGGCTAGGCATCTAATTCCTGTAGGGGCGACGTCTGCCCGACGATTTCACCACTCATACAGGATCGCCACAAATAAAAATATAAAAATTGGATAAGGGTTAAGCCGGTTTTGGCTGGCCAACTACAATCTGAGGGTCGATAGGGTTCCTGGTTCAGTGCTGCAACTGCTCATGACGTAAGGACGACACGCTCAGTTGTTAACGACGGGCAGGGGCGTAGTGCGTTTGCGGAGCCTCCCTGAAGGGAATCGCTGCTATGGCTAAAAAAAGCGCTGGGTTACTTATGTATCGCACCCAGAACCACCACCTGGAGGTGCTGCTAGTGCACTCGGGCGGTCCCTACTGGGCCAATCGCCGCTGGCAGGCCTGGACTATTCCCAAGGGCGAAATTGCCCCTGGGGAAGACACCTTTGAAGCTGCTAAACGCGAGTTTTGGGAGGAAACCGGGCAGGCCCCGATCGGCGACTTTCGCCCCCTGCAGCCGGTGCGTCAGGCCGGAGGCAAACTCGTTTTTGCCTGGGCCTTTGAAGGCAACTTTAACCCTGCCACCCTGCACAGCAACACGTTTGTGCTAGAGTGGCCACCCCACTCAGGGGTGCTAAAGGAGTTTCCTGAGGTTGATCAGGCCGCCTGGTTCGAGCTGGAAGAGGCTAAGAAACGCATTATTAAAGCCCAGGGCCAGTTTTTAGATGAGCTGGTGCAGGTGCTGGGTCAGGTGCCTTCGACTTGAATCTTAGCCATCCGGGTTAAGCCCTGGGCTGCTGTAAAAATTGCCGCAGTCGCGCGATCGTCAGGCTTTGGCCCAAATTTAAGGGCAGCGCCGAAACTCCCTCTAGCCGTGACTGCACCCAGCGATCGCCCCAGTACCACTCATGAAACCCGTCAATGCCCCCAGACAGCACCATGTGAAGGCTGTGATCATCAACCTGCTTGATCTCGTGGTGAATCTCAACCGGGCCAAGATAGCTATTAAAACTCAGTCCGCTGTGCAACTCGCTGGGTAGACCCTGACTAAATCGCTGCGGCCAGAGCCACTGGCTAAAGTTGCTGGGCTGCACCAA
The DNA here is from genome assembly GCF_015207525.1 of Nodosilinea sp. LEGE 06152. GTDB lineage: Bacteria > Cyanobacteriota > Cyanobacteriia > Phormidesmidales > Phormidesmidaceae > Nodosilinea. The sequence continues at coordinate 109,741 of NZ_JADEWR010000016.1, read as the reverse complement.
ACTGGCCTGAATTTGCCCCTGGGTAGCCTCGACTTCGATGCGAAGGCGGCTGTGCTGAAATGTGCCTAGCATAGGGTGGTGATGTGCCCGCAAACAACACCTCCCAGTATGCCAAAAGAAACCTAACCAGATGGGAGCTAGGGGCGTAATCCGCAGAGGGTATAGCCTGCGGCATAGCAGAAACGGAACCCGACCCGGAATGGGTTATCTGTCCCGGAATCGCGCCTCAGCGCCAGGGTCGGTAAACCCTCTCAAACCCGTATCCCCAAACCTCCTACAATTATTAATAAGCAATATTAAGGGAAGACTGGGGCAGCGCATGGCAGATCAACTGATTCGGGCTACCGCCGCCGATGGCGGCATTCGGGTGATCGGCGTTATCACCACCAAACTGACCGAGGTGGCCCGGCAGCGCCACAACTTGTCCTACGTGGCCACGGCGGCCCTAGGGCGCACAATCTCGGCAGGGCTGCTGCTGGCCTCCAGTATGAAACAGCCCCAGGGCCGGGTTAACATTCGGGTACGGGGCGATGGCCCCCTGGGCGGCATCCTGGTAGACGCTGGTATGGATGGTACCGCCCGTGGCTATGTGGACAATCCATCCATTGAACTGCCCCCCAATGCCCAGGGTAAGCTAGATGTGGGCGGTGCCGTGGGCCGCAACGGCTACGTGTATGTCGTGCGCGACATGGGCTACGGCTACCCTTACTCCAGCACGGTAGAGCTAGTCTCTGGAGAAATTGGCGACGACCTCACCCACTACCTGGTGAACTCAGAACAAACCCCCTCAGCGCTGGTGCTGGGCGTGTTTGTAGGGGCCAATGGGGTAGAGGCCGCCGGGGGGTTACTGCTACAAATTTTGCCTCGCGCCGCCGAAGACGCCGAAATGGTAGCTTTAATCGAAAGCCGCCTGGCTGGCCTGACTGGCTTTACTCCCCTGCTGCGGGCTAACAAAACCCTGCCACAAATTTTTGACGACCTGGTTGGCGACTTGGGTCTGGAGATATTGCCTGAAACTCAAATGGTGCAGTTTAGCTGCCCCTGCTCTTTCGATCGCATGCTGCGCGCCCTCAAAATGCTAGGTGAAGACGAGCTGCAAGACATGATCGAAAAAGACGACGGGGCTGAAGCAATCTGTCACTTCTGCAACGAGGTCTACCACACCAACAGCGACCAGTTAGCCCAGCTGATTGAAGACCTGCGAGAAGAGCGGCAAGAAGCAAGCCGCTAGATGGGAGGCCGAGGGACAATTCGTACCTCTAGGTCTTCCCCCCCTACCAATTGGGTAGAGATCGAAGGATCTTCCTCGCCCCTTCGCCTTTCTTATCTTCCCTAAAGGTCCATTAGGCGACGGTAGGCTAGAGCCAGCGCATCCCCATCCCCTACATTGCCCGGAAACAGCACCACGGGCAGGTTGGGTAACTGAATATGATCGGCGGGGGTGCGCACCACGGATACCCCCGGCAAAATCTGGCCCAGCAGACGGGCCGTCCTCAGCGCTAGCCCGGTGCTAAGGGTGTCGTTAGAGGTAATGCCGCCTTTGCTAATGAGGAATCCAATATCATCGGGCAATCCTTTAATTACATCCATCAGCAGGGCAGAAACCTCGACGCCGAAGTCGAGACGGGCCTGCACGGTGTCGAAGGTGAGTTCGCTGCGGCTGGTGTAGACGACGGGCACCTGGCCGCTGCTGTGGGTGGTTTCTACCTGGGCCAGAATGTCGGTGAGCAGCTCACTTTGGGCCGCAGGGCCACCATCCCGCAGCTGAGTCACCTTCACTTCAATGCCGGTTACCCCCGGCTCTTGCAGCAATTGCTCCAGCTGTTGGGTAGTTTTTTTCACGTGAGAGCCGACGATAATGGCACCGGGCCGTCCATCGCGCACGTAGGTGCCCATGTGGTCAGCATCGATGGGCTGAGGCGGCAGTGCCGCTAGGGCGGTGAGAATGCTGGCGGCGCTGCGAAACAAGAAGCGCTTGCCCTGGGCGGCGGCGGTGAGCAAGTCTTGGGCGAACTGGTCGAGGTCGGCCTGGGTTTCACCATCCACGGCGCAGCAGACGTTATCTTCTAGGGTCATCAGCCGATCTAAAGATCCGGCCCGAATATCAGCCAGAGTAAAGCGCTCGACCGTCTGGGCTTGGATGCGGCCAGCGGTTTTTTCGGCCACGTAGTCGGGCAGATAACTGGTGCTGTAGCCAAACACCGAATCTTTGGCAAACTCGGTCTTGTGGACAGGGGTAGGGGTACCGTCCACCATTAAATAGTGAGTGCTGTCGCGGGTAATGCGGCCTCCCTCAAAAAAGGCGGGCACCAAAAAGTGAGCGTCGAAAGGGCCAAGCTCGTCTGCGATTGCGTCGGTTTCGACTGGATAGTGGCCTCGCAGGGTTGAGTCAGAGCGGCTGACCACGAGAAAGTCTTGAATGCCTTCGAGGGCGATCGCCTGCTTGAGATGTTGGCAAACCTCTCGGGTTACTGCCTCAGCGGCAGCGGCGGTAAGGGCGCGAGTATTGGTCAGCACAAAGAAAATTGGCGCGGCATCCCGCAACCCTTGGCGCAGGGTTTCTACATCCCACTGCATCAGCAGCAGGCAGCTGTGCACCGTTTGCGAGCCGGTGGGGTCGTCGTCTAAAACAATAATTTTGGGTTGAGCCATGGGTGCTGGTCTCGACGGGGTCAACAACAATCACGATTGCCTATGCACTATAGCGCTGGCCAAGTTACACAAAGCAAAAAGGGTTCCTAAATCAATTTAGGAACCCTTTTTGCTTTTGATGGTGGCTATTTGGTGGCGGGGCATGGATTTGAACCATGGACCTTCGGGTTATGAGCCCGACGAGCTACCAGACTGCTCTACCCCGCGTCAGCTTATACAGTATAGCGTTAAATGTTCTCAGTTAACAATCTAATTTTCTCTAAAGACAGTCTTTTTTTGCTAATGGGGCTGTACCCCTTTGCGGGCGGTCCTTTCGCTCATCACATTTAATACATCATGGGCAAATCGCCGACCACATCGAGCCGCTTGTAGTTGCCAATTTCCATATAGGTTTCGGCCAGGGTGTCGGCTGCCGTGGGCGAAATCCAGCCCAGCTGGCGGAGGGTAAAGATGGCGGTGGCGTACTTGGCTCGCTTGGCCCCATCGATCGCTTTGATGGCTACCCCAAGCCCCTCGCCCACTCGACCGATGCACTGAATGCCTTCGGCCCCCGATTTACTCACTAAGGCCCCGTTAGTTAAATTCATCAGCGTGGTGTCAAAGGAGTCGGGGCCGCCCACCATGTCGGGATGGCTGGTCATGGCTCGCACAATGCGCTCCATGTCGAGGTTGCTGCCCGACGACAGCATGGCGTAGAGCGTCGCCATCTGGCTGAGCTGCATAAAGTAGGTGGGGGCACCGCAGTCATCATGGGCGCAGATAAACTCGTCCGAGGGCATGCCCAGCAGCTCCGAGATGCGGGCTACAATCAGCTTTTGCACCGGGTGATTGCGGTCGAGGTAGCTCTCCAGCGGCCAGTTGCGCTGTTGAGAAACGGCCAGCATACCGGCGTGCTTGCCCGAGCAGTTGTGCTCTAGGGGGCTTTTTTTGCCTTCTGGGGTGGGACAACGCAGGGCGGTGGTGTCGAGGTCGGCCTGCCAGAGAATGTGAAACACCTGGCGCACCTGCTCGATGGTGCCCTGGTGGGAGCCACACATAATGGCTAAATCGCGATCGTCGAGGTTGTAGCGCTCCAGCGCCCCCGCCGCCGTCACCGCCAGGGCCTGAAAGGGCTTGAGTGCCGAGCGAATGAAGGTACCCAGCTCGCCGTTGCCGGCTACCGACAGGGTGCGGCCCCGGTTGTCGCACACCGCCACGTGGGCGATGTGGTTAGACTCGACAATCCCCTCCCGCAGCAGCTGTATCCGTAGCTCTTTGGTTTGGTGTCGATTAACCCGACTGCTGGTCATAATTAGGGGCTCTGCGGTGGTGAACAAGAGGGATGCGGTCAGGGCAGCGATCGAACAAACGGCCCGCTACGCCAGGAGGGGCCAGACAATGAGCCCCAGAGCCAGCAGTAGGGCCATCACCCCCAGGGTGCGGCGAATGCGCTGGAGCACAGGCTGTACTTGGTAGTCTACGATTAGGCGATCGCGGTTTGAAACCTCTTCAGGCTTGACCCAAAGCTGGCCGTCGTACCAGCCTGACTCTTCGTAGGGCACGGTGGTTTGCCGTAGCCGCCCCCCCACGTGAGCCCAGCCCACGTAGAGCTGTAGCAGAGCCAGCATGGGCAGCACCATCGCCCCCATTGCAGCGCTCAGGCCAAAGGGCAAGGGGTGCTTGGCCGGTACAAAACTGGCGGCAGCCATTGGCCCGGCCACAGCCCAACCGACGATCCAGAGCACCACCACAGGCTTGAGGTACCCCATTAAGCTGCGGCTACCCCAGCCGTAAAACCAAGAATCTCGCACATCCTGGTATTCGTTGATGGGCTGCTGCTCAGCCGGTACAGGACATCGTTGAGGCATTGCCACCGACACTATGCAAATCTAGCTCTAGCCTAAACGAATTGCTTACCAATAGGAATCTCTGCGGGGCAATTCGTTGGCTCCCACCTTTTAGCCCCTATTCCATTGATGTCTAGGTCGGGTGATGTCCAGGTCGGGACACGGGTCGATACCGACTACCTCACGTTACCCACTACGCGGCCCACAGCCTGCGGCAGGGAGTTGATTTTGGTTTGGGGATTAAATCTGAGACGGGCTGAAATGCTGACCGGAAGGTTGGTAAACAATCTGGTTAGCGTGGCCCCAAAAGGCTTCTAAATCGTAGTAGTCGCGAGCTTCGGGCATAAAGATATGGACAATCACTTCGCCATAGTCCATCACAATCCAGCTGCCCTCGCCCTGGCCTTCCAGCCGCAGGGGGCGACGGTTGTGATCGGTCTCAAGGGTCGCTTCGATCGATCGCGTAATTGCGCGCACCTGCACCGCCGAAAACCCGGTTGCAACCACAAAGTAATCAGCCAGATACGATACATCTCCCACCTGCAAAATCGTGATGTTGCCTGCTTTGCGCTCATCGGCAGCGGCAGCAATGGCATAGGCTAGCTTGAGAGCATCATCCTCAGCCTGGCTGGGCTGGGAGGTATTGGCCGTGCTTTCTGGCGCGATCGCGTCACGAACTGTAGGCTGACGATGGGGAGAATGGGTCATACGCAAGAGGGTAATGGGGCCAAGCTATATCAGGATTACCTGGACCACAGGCGTGGCGTGTTGCCCGCCAGCTGAACCAGGGACTGTAGCTTTATTGTAAAGGATGTGTCTAAGTGCCCGCAGCGCCAACGCCGAGCATAGACATAATCTGTCATCGAATGGTTAGCGTCAAAAGCGTGGTTCTCAACCCCTGGTTTGGGTACCTTGAGTGTCCTGTGGGGCCTAAAGTTTCAGATCCCAAACGGGATGCAGCGTATATCATTGATCGTCAATATTTAGCGGCTGCTAAGGCGGGAGAGGCGGTGGTTTTTGGCCTCTCAAGCGTGGATGCTCTGCGGCTCGGCTTTAATTTTTACAGGGGAAAATACGATGCCTCAACTCACGCAAGGTCTTATTGTTGCTGTTTTAATTGGCCTACTGCTGGCCATTATTGTGGGGTATTACCTGCGCCAGAGCCAGGTGAATGAGTTGAGCGAGGCCTTGCACCAAAGTCAGCAGCGCCAGGCCGATCTGGCCCAGGAGCACGAGCAGCGGCTGCGCGAAGCAACTTTGCAGCTGCAAACTGACTACGAGGCGCAGCTAACTGAGCGTATGGAGCGCTATCAGGCTCAATACGATGAGCAGCGTAGCCAGATGGAGGCTGAGTACCAGGCCCGTCAGGCCATGATGGGCGGCGTATCTGGGGCTGGCGAAGTGGACAGCTCCATCGAACAGCGCATTCGCAAGCAGTACGAAACCCGCCTTAAAGAAGCCGCCACCAAAATTCAGCAGGCCTACGAGCAGCACCTGCAGGAAAAGCTGGTAGAAGCGCGATCGCAGGCCCAGCAAGATTACGACCAGCGCCTGGCAGCGGCGATCGCCCACTACCAAGACGAAGCCGCCCGCCTCGTCCAAGACGCCAGGCCCTCCCTTGGGGCGCTGGTGCCTGAACCTTTCCCCGCTGAAACGGCTAGTTCCACCGACCTGACCGAGATGGAAGCCCGCCTCCAGGCCCAGTACGATCAGCGGCTGACTGAGCGCCTGGCCGAGTACCAGGACGACATGGCCCAACGACTGGCCCAAATGGAGCAAGACTACGAAGCTCGCCTGCAGATGGCCCAGGCCAGTTCTCCAGGGGCTGGAGCGATCGCCGCCTCACCCTCTGCAGAAGAACTAGAGCTGAACCTGCGGCGAGAGCTAGAGGCCAGTCTGCGCGAAGAGTACGAGCAAAAGCTGGCCGAAAAAATTGAGCACTACCAGGATGAACTCACCCAGCGCACCCAGGAGCTAGAGCAAAGCTACGAGGCCCAGCTGCGGCTGCTGCAGTCTGTGCCGTCTGAACCCCCTGCCCCTATGGCCGACGCGGGCGAGTTTGATTTAGATAGGGCGATCGCCGCTGCCAACGCCGCTACTCTGGCCACTAATCTGGAAGCCGGTTTAGACCTAAACGATGCTTTCCCCTCCCCTGGGTCTGCCGCTCCGCCGGCAGCAAATGCCGATCTGAGTTTTGATGCCGATCTTGTAGATAGCGATTTGGAGAGCGTTCAAAACAATGAGTTTGTCCTAGATCCTGACTCCGACACTGAAAACCTTGAAACCGCCAGTCTGAATCTGGAAGAAACTCTCTCCTCTGAAACAGCTGCCCCTTTCGCTACGGATGCCGATCTGGGTTTTGATGCCGCTCTTTTAGACAGCGACCTGGAGAATGCCCAGGGCAATGAGTTTGATTTGGCCACCGCCTTCGACCCCGAAACCTTCGAGACTACGAGCCTAGAATCCGGCCTAGACCTTGAGGGCACGTTCCCCCCTGAGCCTGCTGCCCCATCCGCAGCGGATACCGATCTGGATTTTGATGCCGCTCTTTTGGACAACAACCTGGAGAATGCCCAGGGCAATGAGTTTGATCTAGCCTCCGGCTTTGACTCCGAAACCTTTGAGATCGCGAGCCCAGAACCCAGCCTGGACCTTGAGGGTACATTCCCTCCCCCTGAGCCTGCTGCCCCATCCGCAGCGGATACCGATCTGGATTTTGATGCCGCTCTTTTAGACAGCGACCTGGAGAATGCACAGGGTAATGAGTTCGATTTAGACCTTGAGGGAGCGTTTGCTGCCGAGCCGCCTGCCCCACCCACAGCAAGTGCTGATACGGGTTTTGACGATTTCCTGGCAGGCGACCTAGAGAGTGCTCAGGGTGATGAGTTCGCTCTAGACCCTGAATTCGAGGCCGAAACACTCCTCGATCTAGACGCTCTGCTCAACCCCCTAGACTCAGACAATGCCTCCGACGACATGCTGAACAGCCTGGACGACCTTAGCGATCTAAGCTAGTGAAAACTGGAGTACCCTGGCGGATCTGAAGGATCATCCGCAATTCGAACACCATTATGCTGGTCAGGTTAGCCCAGCAAGATCGAGAAAAAGGGGCTCTTGACTTGGTCAGGAGCCCCTTCGCTATCTCTCTATGCCTACGCTCTGATTTGTGCTCAGCTAAACCTAATCGGGCTTTTTCTCCGGCATCATGCACTTGTCGGAGTCGCAGCCAGCGGGGCCAGCCTCGATTACCTCGCCCGCGTCATAGCGCGATAGGGCGGTGTGGAAGTTGTCGGTGCCGCGCCGCGCTTCTACCTGCTGCTTGAGCGCATCGAACGTGGCTTTGTCGATGGGTTCAAAGGGTAGCCGAGGAAAGGTTTGCAGATCGTCAAACCGGGCCAGCAGGGCGGCCGAAATGTACCCTTCATCGTTCTGAATGACCTGGTAAATGCGCTCGGCCAGATCCTCCAGTTCGGGTTCGCGAAACTCAATGGTGGCGGAGGTGTTGTGGGTGGTGTAGTGCTTTTGCACCTGCATGTAGAAGTCAAACTGGGCTGCCGCCGAGAATTTCTCAATGGCGATTTCGTCAGCCCCCGGTAGGTTAGCCCAGAGCACCTCGACCGGAATTTCTACCAGCCATTCGGTGCAGCGGGGATCAAACGGATCGTCGAGCAAACCGCCGTTCTCGTCCTTGTCGGACTGGGAGGGCACGATGGAGTAGCCGTAGTCAATGCAGGCCATGGCCACAGGATCATTCTTGCGGAAGGTGATGCGGCGAATAAAGCGCTGGGCTTTGGGCGGGTGCCAGCCGGGGCTAGCGCCGGTAAGCAGCGATTTGGTGCCTGCGGGCTGTACGGTGGTGCAGCGGTTGGGGCGCACCAGGTTGTGGCGATCGCAATATTCCCCCACCACCCGATGCACAGTATTCTTCCAGCGGGTCAGGTGCTCCTGCTCTTTGGCTTTGAAATCTAGCCCCTGCATGGTGTTGGGGCGGCCCGCCTCCCACCAGCGCAGCCACTCAACTCCAAAGGCAATCACGAAGAAATCAAACAGTCCGGTAAACGAGACGCCCACAATGGGGTCTTCCAAGCGAGACTTTTGGTAGCGAGGCTCCTGGAACTGGTGGTTGAGCAGCACCGCGACGGATAGTGCCGCAGCAGTAAAGGCGTCTTCCTGGTCTTTTAGATTTTTGGGATCGAGCTGGTTGAGGTGCACCTCCGCCAGGTTGCAGTGGAAGTTTGCCCCTAGAATCTCGCCGCAGGGGTTGAGACCGTAGCGGTCATCTCCCCCGGCTCGGCGCTTGGCCTCCCCCGCCCACTGAATTGCCCCCTCGCCCGAGTAAAACTGCTTGCGCACCGAATCGATGCAGTCTTGCAGGCTGGGCTTGGTGTGGAAGACGCGAGTGTGGTTGGCCATGCGCAGCACGTCGCGCTCGGGGTCAATGCGCCAGTTGCCTTCGCTGTCCTGCTGCCAGAGGTTGTCTTTGGCGCTGGCCGCCAGTTCGTCGTTGCTGTCGAACTGCCTCATGCCTGCGCTGCGCCGGATGTTGCCGGCCACCACGCAGGCGGCGGCTTCGTCGATTAGCAGGCAGCACTCAACCGAGTTGAGCTGGCGGCCCAGGGCTTTGTTGAGAATGTTGGCGCAGCGCTCGTAGAGCAGCGACAGACGCACCGGGTTGGCCACTCCACCAAAGCCCTTGAGCTTTTCGCCAGCGGGGCGCACGTCGCGCAGGTCGATGGTAACGTTGATGTCTCCTGCGAAGCTTTCATCGGTAGAGAGTTCTAGCAAGGTTTCGTAGGATTTGACCCAGCCCTGGCGACTGTCGCCAACGCGAATGGTGACCTGGTTGCCTTCAGTGGTTACCTGAGTGACCTCTTGCCGTTCAGCTATGGGAGTTTCGCCAATGTCGCCCGCCATGGTGACGAGCAGTCGGTTGCGAATGGCGGGAATCTTGTTAATGTACTTGGGTTCAAGAATTGCTCCGGTACCGCAGCCCATCATGGCCAGATCCATCATCAGGCCGAAGGCCCGCCAGTCAACCACATTGGTGCTGGTGCAGTTGTAGGCCCCAGAGAAGTTTTCGGGCTGCTTGCTCCAGGCGGTGCCGCCCACCCACAGCCAGCGACCGGAGGGCAGGGCTTTGACCTGGCGCTGCATACGCCCCAGCAGGGCTGCCTCTTCGTCGGTGAGGTTGCCCAGTTCGATTAGACCGGCTAGGGTGCGATCGCACACCTGATCCCAGGTTTCGCGCTGCCCCTCTACCACCTCGCCCCGGCGGCTGTAGGTGCGATAAAACACAGGAAACGCCGCTGGAGCTGCCTCAGGGAATGGCCCCTGCTGCCGGGTACGGGGAAGTTCTTGAACCATGGGATCAGCCTTGTAGAAATAGTTGGTACGCTAGATGAAGGGTATAGAGAATTCCACCCCTCTACCTCACCGCTATATCTAGGAAAGTATAAATGGTCAAAAACTGAATGCAAGCATTACCTCATAAGCATTGCTTATGAGGGCGAAAAAATCACTAAGCCTTTCTAGCTGAGTAAGCGTTGCTAAAGCGCTTACTCAGCTAGCTTTAGACTCTCATCCTTGGGATATGCAAACTAGATGTTCACAGACTCTTATCGGCGTGGATGGACTAATTCGCCTAGCGCTTTGACAAAGTAAGTAAGGGCAAGAATGACACCGATAGAAAGGCTTGTGTTCACCACCGGCGGAGAAAGGAAGGGCTCTATGGGTACCACTGGTTGCGATTCCTCCTGTTGCATTCTCGTCAAGTCGCTATAGGCAACTTGGGCAAAAAGCCCTAAATTAGTTGCCTCGATTTCCTGGGATTGGTGTAAGTTAGTCATGTTGATTGACCATTAATTAACTTTGGAACTCGCTTCACGCCCTTGTGACCGCGAGCTTCTATTTGATGCAGAGGGTGTAACGCTCTGTAATTGAGCTCACTTTTTAGAGGGGCATTGGAGGTTAGGCTCTCCAGTGCCCTTTTTGGCTAAAAAAGTTTTTACGCCTTAAGTACAGACGCATCATAACGGATTATTATCAGATGTAGCGTTTGAGAAACGATTTTTTGCTGGATTTAGCGCTAAATCTGGGATGGTAGTGGCGATCGCCCCTCGCCCCACCGCCAATGCCCCCATCAAGTCCTAGAAGCTCAAGATGTGTTGCAGAATTCCCTACAGCGGCGGTGGTTCTGGCATTATTAATTTAGGATCCACAAACCAAGCTTTCCTAAAGTTTTTTATTCATAACTGCGAGGCCCCCATGGAAGAAAAAGTCTGCTGGGAGCAGTTTAAGCACCGCTACGGCCCCAATGGTGAGCTGAGAGCCTGGGCTGACTATCAGCGCGCCTACCAACAGTGGCGTCGCTCATGCCTGACAGGTACAACATCATCAGGACCAGGCCATCGTTAATGTACTCCTTCATATTTGGCCCCATCTAGTTGGATAAAGGTATTTTTCAGCCCTGGATGATGCTACAAAAATAGTCGAGAAATTCGGGGTTTCTCGACTATTTTTATAATGACTTCCCGGCAGACTATTAGGACTAGAGCGAGCTAACAGGCACTGCCACCGATTCAGTTTCGGTGGCTGCTGCTTTGTCCGTTTGCTGCTTGGCTTCCAGGTAAGCCGCCAGCTGCTCTTCGATATTTTGCCGAACGATCTGGCGAAAATCGAGGAAGTGCTCGGCCTGGGCGCACACCGAAATGTAGTTGGCCGCCACCGCCGGGTAGCGCCACAGCATAATCGCCAGGTTGACCCAAAAACGCAGGCGCGTCTTGCGAAGCAGGCCCTGCCGCCACACCACAATCAGGAAGGCACGAATCGTGACCCAGTTAATGTCGGGGGCACCGGCTGAGGTGGTGCGGTTTTGATAGTTGCGCTTTTGGGCCTCACCCAGCATGAGAAAGTGGCGATAGGTGCGGTTGAGCACCGTCAGCGGGTCGTAGAGATCCCAGAACACCTGAATGTACTCCTCGGTGATCTCTTCGATGGGGCGGGTAGGCACGAAGTTCATCAGGGTGGTCTGGTTGATGTCGGCACTCTTGCCCAGCAGACGACCTTCCTTCTCTAGGCGGTGCCAGAGGGCGGTATCGGGCAGGGCTTGCAGCATGCTCACCAGAGCGGTGGGGATGGCAGTCTGCTCAACAAATTCGTAAATCCGCCGCCCGGCCCCAGACTTTTCGCCGTCGAAGCCAACGATTAGCCCCGCCATTACCCGCAGTCCCGACTGGGCAATGGAGATTACCGACTCCGAAAGGGGGTCGCGCATGTTTTGAAACTTCTTGGTCATATTCAAGCTGTCGTCATCGGGGGTTTCGATCCCCAAGAAGACGGTGCCGAAGTTGCAGTCGACCATCATCTGCATCAACTCTGGATCCTGAGCCAGATCTACCGAGGCTTCGGTGGCAAAGGAGAAGGGGTAGCCGTGCTCCTCCATCCAGGGTTTCATGGCCTTGAGCAGGAGTTTGACGTTGCGCTTGTTGCCGATAAAGTTGTCGTCGACCATAAAGATGCTGCGCCGCCAGCCCAGGTCGTAGAGGCACTGCAGCTCGGCCAGCAGCTGCTCGGGGTCTTTGGTGCGGGGCTTGCGGCCGTAGAGCACGATAATGTCGCAAAACTCGCACTGGAAGGGGCAGCCGCGAGAGAACTGCACCGACATCTCAGCGTAGGCGTCCATTTCCAGCAGGTCGTAGCGGGGTACGGGGGTGCTGGTGACGGCGGGCTTTTCGCCGCCGGAGCGGAAGGTGCCGCGCTGGTCACCCCGTTCCACCGCCTCCACAAACATAGGCAGAGTGATTTCGCCTTCGTCGAGAATTAAAAAATCGGCCCCGGCCTCCTCTGACTCGTGGGGCATGGAGGTGGGGTAGGGGCCGCCCACCGCCACCAGCTTGCCGTAGCGCTTGGCGGTTTGCACGGCGTCGTAGAAGTCGGTGCGGTGGACGATCATCGCCGAGATCACCACAATGTCGGCCCAGCGCCACTCGTCGTCGCGCACTTCCCGCACGTTGCGATCGACGAGCTTGTAATTCCAGCTTTGGGGTAAGATTGCCGCTACGGTCACTAGCCCTAAGGGAGGGAGCTGAGCCTTCAACCCAACCAGCTCCAGAGTTTTATCAAAAGACCAAAAGCTTTTCGGAAAACGTGGATAGACCAGAAGAATGTTCATAGAGACCGTATGGGTATTCTCGCCATGCTACGGGAGATATTTGAAATAATCAAACACGAAACGTTAGAGTCTGCACCTTTGGCAGTAGAAAACTGTTACAGAACCTGATGCCTTAGCCCCTAAATCGTCAATAGCTGTGACTTAGTCTGTTGATTGAAATCGGCGGACAAAACGCGACCACGACGGAGTTTAGGGACTGGGTGTTTGTCCTGCCCTGGCGATTAGGCTGCTCTAGCGATTAGACGAAGGATGGCGATAATTGTTCAATCGTCGCGGCGCGTTCATGGGCTGTCTCAGAATAAGAATTGCCCCCAGCGGCCATCTAATCTCTAGCGATCGCGCCTAGCGCAGTTGTCGCAGTGTTTGCAATTGCCCATGCGCTGGGCCTCGGTGCGAAAGCCAAACGCGACCAATAGCCCCTGCCAGCGACACTGGCGGCTGTGCAGAAACTGGTGCATTTGCTGGCTGGCCGCCGCCTGCAGCGCTACGGGCTGCTGACACTTTGCGGTGAGCTGATAGTGAAATGGGCTGACCCACTCTAGCTGCCCCACGCTGTGCAGCCACGATAGAGAAATGGCCCCGTGCTCAAACTGCTGGCTAATGTCGCGCACGTCCCCACTGGGCGGAATTTGGCTCACCAAACGCTGGGCCTTTTGCTGCAGCAGTTGGGTCTGAGCCTCGAAGAATTTGGCCCGCTGGCGATCGCCCGGTTCCAGCCAGCCCGTCGGCTCGCTGACCAGGGTCAGGGCCTCGGCGGTGTTGCCGTCGCGCCCGGCTCTGCCCACCTCCTGTACGTACTCGGTAATGGTGCAGGGAGCCTGGTAATGCACTACCCAGCGGGTATTAGATTTGCTGATTCCCATGCCAAAGGCGGAGGTGCAGACCACAAACTGGAGTTTGTCGGCCATCCAGTCGGCTTCGATCTGGCGGCGATCGCGGCTGCTTAACCCGGCGTGGTAAGGCGCTACTCGGTAGCGATCGGCCAACTGCTCGGCCAGCGCCTCGCTGTCTCTGCGGGTGCGCACATACACCAACCCCGCCTGGCCAGAATGCTGCTGCAAATAACGCCGTAGCACGCCTTTGCGCTGCCCCTCGCTGACCACTGCCTTAACTCGCAGATCAAGATTGGGGCGATGGGGATTGAGCCGCACCACCTGAGGCGACTGCAGCTGTAAGACATTTTTCAAAGTTTTTTGGGCGGCGGGGTCGGCGGTGGCGGTAAAAGCGGCGATCGGCAGGGTGGTGCCGGGTGGGCGACAGTCGAGCAGCGCTTTTCGCACCGCGCCCAAACGGCGATAGGCGGGGCGAAAAGTCTCTCCCCACTGAACTAAGCAGTGGGCTTCGTCCAAAATCAGACCGTTGATGCGCAGGTTGGGTTGGCACAGCCGTTCCCATACGGGCGGGCTGAGCAGGGTTTCTGGCGATACGTAGAGCAATCGTAGAGCCTGCCGCTCTAGCGCCTGAAGGGTTTTGCGGCGCTGGGGCGGTGGCAGCTGGCTGTGGAGAGTGGCGGCGGGCAAAGCCCTGTCGTGCAGGTCCTGCACCTGGTTTTCCATTAGCGCCACCAGGGGCGACACTACCAGGGTCAGGCCCGACTGCAGCAGCGCCGGCAGCTGAAAGCAGAGAGACTTTCCGCCACCCGTCGGCAGGACAACCAAAACGTCCCGATGTTCAAGCAATGCTTTGACGATCGCATCTTGAGGCGAACGAAAGTCGCTATAGCCCCAAATATGCTGAAAGGCCTGAAGCACCTCGCTCCAAGCCACAGAACTTTCTGCCATTGCCACACCCTTAAGCTGTGCTTTCAGAATGCCCAACCAGAAAACAAAAGGGGAGCGCGATCGATCGCGCTCCCCTCTTAAGCAGGTTTCAGACGCATGCGTTCTGCTCAGACCTTAGTCAAAGAAGAAGGGGAAGTTGTAGGCCACGCCGAGGGAAATGCCCAGGGCAAAACCGCTGGTAACCCGGAAGTTGCTGACGGCGTTGAGGGTAAAGTTGCTGGAAATGGGAATATCAGCACCAGCGTTGACCAACAGACCTATGTCACCACTGGTGGGAATCTCAACCCCAATGCCAGCGTAGGGCTGAGCGAGAAAACCACTGTAGGAAATGGTGTTGAAGTTGTAGGTAACCGGGATGGTAAAACCGGAGCGATCGTTGGTGATGGTGGCACCGGGTCGCACAGAGAAACGAGGACCTAAGGAGATTTTACTGATGATATTGAAACCAAAGCTAGACAGAGCGCTATCGCTGCGATTGCCAATACCGATGTTGCCGCCTACGCCTAGGTAATTTGGGGAGACAGAGACGGTAGTCGGGGTGGCCTGGGCCAGATCAATAGAGTCGGTAGCTTCGGGAGCCGCTTCAACGGTGGCGGCCAGCAGCGCAGACTCGATGTCGCCAGCGGTAAATAGGTTGTTGCTGGTGATGGGAGCCTCCTCGGGCAGCGCTAGCAGGCTGGCTTCACTGGGAGGTGTCTCAACAGCCTCGAGCTGGACTGTTTCGGCGGCACCTACGGGCTCAACTTCAACGGGCTCAGCCACCGCTGCGGGGGCGACTTCTACCTCAGTTAAAACGTTGTCGGTCAGCTCTAGATTGCTAAGCTGGGTTTCGGCCAGGGCAGGGCTTGCTACACCAGCCATAGCGGTTAGGCTCAGCGCTAGAGAAATTCGCTTGAGATACGCCATGATTCTGTTCACTCCTCAGATTTTTGACAATCAGGTCTCATCGGCCTAATGGCAACAATGATTACGTTCGAAACAATCAAGCTCGAAATCGTACTGCCGTAGCCAGACTAGGAAAACTAAAGTTGAACGTTTCCCGTCGCTACGGGCCTACACACCACATTTATCCTCGAAATTGGCTGAATTGTACCATCTTCAACCCAAGGCGGAAGGCTATGTTGACAACATTTTGCACCTACCCCAGATAGATGCGACTCTACTTAAAGACAGATCAAGTTGGGGATCAATCCAACTCTTAAGAATTAGGCCGAAGGTTTTAGGCGGGTAGTGGCTTGGCTAATCAAACCAGCCAGCCGAGGTAGGATGTCGCGATTTTTGCTGTGCTCGCGGCCTTCGGTAAAGGCCACTAGCAGGTCAGGAGTGCCATTGGGCAACTCAAAATAGACGGCGTCGTGCCGCACCTGGCTGGTATAACCCGCTTTAGAGTACAGGGCAGTGCCGGGGGGCAACCCGGCACCCAAAAAGCCTGTCACCTGGTCTTCTTCACCGGGCTCGGGTGGGGCAGAGGGCACCAAACGCTGCATGAGATTGAGCATGGTCTGCGATCGCGCCGCCGACACGGCCACCCCCCCTGCAATGCTGTGAATCAGCCGAGCCACCGCGTTGGTGGTGAGCCGGTTGCGATTCTCGTAGTGCTCACCGACAAAGGCTCGTTCACGACCGTAGGGGCCATCGCCCCAAGGTTTTTGGTTGAGGTTTACCCCCGTCAGCTCGGTCCACTGGAGCGACTGAAAAAAACGATTGATAATGTTGCGCTGGTGGCACCAGGTCTCAAAGGGGCCAGGGGGTAGCTCCGGGCCGCTGGTGGTACCGCTGAGCATATCGACCACCAGCGAAGTCGCGTCGTTGCTAGAGTCGACAATCATGTCCTTGAGCGCCCGATCGATCTCAGCCGAAGGGGGGATCATGCCCTGCTCTAGCCACTCGTGGGCGGCCACCAGGTAGAACAGCTTCACCACGCTGGCCGGATAAATCAGCTCGACCCCCCGGTAGCTGGCTCCGCGCGGCTGGCGCTGCCAAAAGTCGGTGGCGCTGAGGGCACCGCCTGTATTGGTGATGTAGGGCGGGTCGTACAATACCCAGGTAACGGCAATCTGCGTAGGGGTGAGGGCAAACTCGGCCCGCACCTGATCGAGCACCTGATCGAGGGCCGTTTGCAGGGCGGGGTCGGGGGTGAAAAATAGGGTCATGGCCAGCGCTTGTGTCTTAGATAACCGCTCGTTGATCACATCATCCTTCACTATCGGTACGACATAGCCGAGGGAATTAGGCGAGAGGTGTCAGATGCAAGGTTTACGGTTCAGGGTTCAAGGCAAGCCTCAAACCGTGAACCTCAAACCGTGAACCTTAAACCGTAAACCCCAGACCTTACACCCACTCCCCCGCATCCCTTAGCGAACCATGGAGGTCAACCTGTGCAAATTCAGCGCCATGATGTGGGCCTTACCGTAGACGACAGCCTGATGCGCCTCTATGTGGCTGAACCGACTGCGCCTGGTCAGTACCCCGGCATTTTGTTCTATTCCGATATCTATCAGCTAGGAGGGCCGATGCTGCGTCTGGCCGATCGCCTGGCGGGCTATGGCTACGTGGTCGCAGCCCCTGAGATCTTTCATCGGCTAGAACCCGTAGGTACGGTGATCGAGCCCAACGATATCGGTCGCCTGCGGGGTAACGATGCGGCCCGCCGCACCGCAGTAGCTGACTTCGACGCCGACGCCGCAGCCGTTTTAGACTGGCTGCAAACCTACGCCGCCGTCGCCCCTAGGCAGATTGGCACCCTGGGCTTTTGCATTGGTGGCCACCTGGCCTGCCGAGCCGCCCTAAATTCTGAGGTCAGCGTGGCTGTGTGCTGCTACCCAACCGGCATCCACAGCGGCAAACTGGGGCGGGGTAGAGCTGACACCCTAGAGCGTTTGGGCGAGATTTCGGCCCGACTGTTGCTCATTTTTGGAGATCAAGACCCCCATGTGCCCGCCGAGGGGCGCGACAGTATTCTCAGTACTTTAGCAACCGCAGGCATTGAGCCCAAAACCCTGGTTTACTCGGCCAACCATACCTTCATGCGCGACGATGGCTACCGCTACGATCCTGCCGCTACCGATGCGGCCTGGGCTGAGATAGTGGCTTTTTTGCAGGCTGGCTTTGGCACCGCTGTAGCGCTGCCCCCACATTCCTAAAGGTGGGTGGGTATGTTAGGTCAGGGTCACGAGCAGGGCATTCTGTTCAAATTGCGACGTTGCTGCCCTAACCTGGGGTATACGGTTAGAGTAATAGGTGTTTAGCAGATTTGCTACTGCCTTAGCTAACCTGTTGGCGCAGGAGAAGTAGCTCGTTTATCGCTCCACGGGCACAGGGCCTTTGGCCTGCCCCAAAGAGGCAAACACCCACACGCTTTATCAACTACCCAGGCAGCTAACCGTGCCCACTGCTTTTGTTCCCGTCTGCCACGCTTGAGTAGGGTCCCTATGGCAACTCAGATCAACGGCCCCTCGGGGTCGGTCTTTGAACATCGCAGCATGATTACCGCGCTGTCTCTGGCTAACCAGCACAGTTCTCTGACCAACCGGGTACGCGACCTACCGACCCCGCAGTTTATCAACCTGCTTGACCAAATTACGGCGGAGTTTGAGCATTTTCTGCGCGCCATCGACATGATCAACAACGAGTCGTTGGAGATCATGCTGGAGCAAATTTTAGAAGCCTTTACCCTCAAGATTGGCCAAATTTTGCAGGCCGAGCGCACCACTATTTTTATGGTGGACCACGAAAAACAGGAGCTGTGGTCGAAAATTGCCCAGGGCGATGGGGAGCGATCGCTCGAAATTCGCGTCCCCATGGGCAAGGGCATCTCGGGCTACGTGGCCACCAACGTCACGCCGCTCAATATACCCGACGCCTACGCCGACGATCGCTTCGACAGCACCTATGACCAAAAGCACGGCTACCGCACCCGCAGCATTCTCTGCATGCCGGTACTGAGCAAAAAAAGCGACAGTATTGTGGCGGTGGTGCAGCTGCTCAACAAGCTCAATAACGCCCCCTTTGACGATCAAGACGAGCGCCACTTCAAAGAATTTGCCGAATCGCTGGGGGTGATTTTAGAAAGCTGTAATTCCTTCTATATTGCCGCCCGCAACCAAAAGGGAGTTGCCGCCCTGCTAAAGGCGATCTCGTCGCTGGAGCAGAGCCTAGATTTAGAAAAAACGCTGCAGTCAGTGATGGAAGAGGCCCGGCAGCTGATGCAGGCCGATCGCAGCACCCTGTGGTTAATCGACGAAGAGAGCGGCGATCTGTGGTCAAAGGTAAAATCGGGCGACGGCAAATCGCTGGTCGAGTTGCGTAGCTCCATCACCAGCGGCATTGTGGGCCATGTGGCCACCACGGGCGAGGTATTGAATATCCCTGACGCCTACCAAGATCCTCGCTTTAACCCCGACGCCGATAAACGCACCGGCTACACCACGCGCACTATTCTCTGCATGCCCGTGTACGACTCCGGCGGCAAACTGATCGCCGTCACGCAGTTGATTAATAAGGCCCACGGCACGTTTACCACCTCCGACGAGGCCTTTATGCGGGCCTTTAACATTCAGGCTGGGGTAGCGCTAGAGAATGCCAAGCTGTTTGAGAGCGTGCTGGTCGAAAAGCAGTATCAAAAAGACATTCTGCAAAGCCTTTCCGATGCCGTCATCTCTACCGATATGGAGGGCCGCATTGTCACCATCAATGATGCTGCCCTCGATCTGATTGGCTGCCCCGAAGATACCGATCACAGCCGCACCATTCGCGATCGCTGGCAGACAGCCCTGCTGCACCGCCCGGTGTGGGACGCACTTCCCATCGAGAGCCTGCGCTTTCGTCTCGAAGACAGCCTCAAACACGGGGCTCGCCACTACGTCCCTGAGCAGAACCTGCGGGTGGCCGTCGCCCCAGGCCCCGGTACCGGGTTAGACCGTGTCTCGGAGCTGGCTCTGCCCGATCCCAACCATCCCGAAATTTATCGAGCCTGGGGCAATTTAGCCGCGCCGCCCGTACCAGCCAATCTCGTGCAGCGCATTGAGCGCAGCATTAACTTAACCGTCAACCCCCTCAACAACCCCGAGGGTGGCGTGCTCGGCGGCCTGCTAGTGCTCGAAGACATCAGTCAGGAAAAGCGGATGAAGAGTACCCTCTATCGCTACATGACCCCCGGCGTGGCCGAGCGGGTTATGGCCCTGGGCGACGATTTGTTAATGAAAGGCGAGCGCAAAGACGTCACCGTGCTCTTTTCTGACATTCGCGGCTATACCACCCTCACCGAAGATCTAGAAGCCGACAAAGTTGTTGAAATGCTCAACGCCTACTTTGAAACTATGGTGGAGTCGGTGTTTCACTTCGAGGGCACCCTCGACAAATTTATTGGCGACGCGCTGATGGCCGTGTTTGGTGCGCCCTTGCCCCTCAGCAACCACGCTTGGGCCGCGGTGCAGAGCGCCCTCGACATGCGGCGACGACTGGCTCAGTTCAACGCCGAGCGGGGTGCCCTCGGCCAACCTGAGATCCGCATTGGCATTGGCATTAGCTCGGGCGAGGTCGTGTCGGGCAACATTGGCTCCCAGCGCAAAATGGAGTACACCGTGATTGGTGACGGGGTCAACCTCAGCTCTCGCCTAGAGGGCGTCACCAAGGAGTACGGCTGCGACATTGTGATCAGCGAGTACACCTACGCCCTCTGCGCCGACAAAATTTGGGTCCGCGAGCTCGATCGCACCCAGGTAAAGGGCAAACAGCAGGCCGTTGGCCTCTACGAGCTAATCGACAAACGTGATACCCCGCTTCCCCCAGGCACCGAAGACTTTTTAAACCTCTATGCCAACGCTCGCAGCGCCTACACTAACCTGCGCTTTGACGAGGCCCTAACCCTGTTCGAGCAGGCCCACCAGATGCGCCCCGACGACAAAGCCGTGGCGGTACACCTCAGTCGAGCGCGCCAGTATCGGCTGCAGCCGCCGCCCGAGGATTGGGACGGGGTTTATATTATGACCACCAAGTAATGCTGCCGCCTGGTGAGGGATGCTTCTTCGCCCCGACCCAGCCTATCTATCGCAGACGGAGCAAACCCGCTAGGATGAGAGTTGTGTTCATTTTGGACACTTCGATCTATATAGATTGTTCTGTCGCTGTTGAGCTAACGCACGCGCATGTCACTGTTTGACTGGTTTGCCAATCGCCGTAAGTCAGGCCCCATTAGCGAAGACCGCCAGGAGCGGGAAATTGCCGATGGCCTGTGGACCAAGTGTGAGCACTGCGACGTTCTCACCTACACCAAAGACCTGCGCACCAACCAGTGGGTCTGCGGCGAGTGTGGCCACCACCACCGCATCTTCAGCGACGAGCGCATTCGTCAGCTGATCGACGCTAACACCTGGCAGGCGTTAGACACCCACATGCAGCCCCAGGATCCGCTCAAGTTTAAAGATCGCAAGGGCTACGGCGATCGCCTGCGCGATACCCAGTCCAAAACCAAACTCACCGATGCCGTGCAAACCGGCCTGGGCGAACTCGACGGCCTGCCCGTCGCCCTGGGGGTGATGGACTTTCGCTTCATGGGCGGCAGCATGGGCTCGGTAGTGGGCGAAAAGCTCACCCGCATGATCGAGCGCGGCACCGCTACAGGCCGCCCGGTGATTATTGTCTGCGCCTCAGGCGGTGCTCGTATGCAGGAGGGCATGCTCAGCCTGATGCAGATGGCCAAAATTTCTGGGGCGCTCCAGCAGCACCAGGCCGCTAAGCTGCTCTATCTGCCGGTGCTTACCCACCCCACCACGGGCGGCGTTACCGCCAGCTTTGCCATGCTGGGCGACATTATTTTGGCCGAGCCAAAAGCTACCATTGGCTTTGCCGGTCGCCGTGTGGTAGAGCAAACCCTGCGCGAAAAGCTGCCCGACGACTTTCAAACCGCTGAGTACCTGCGCGACCATGGCTTTGTCGATCTAATTGTGCCGCGCACCCAGCTCAAGCAGACCCTGGCTCAGCTCATTCGGCTGCACCAGCCCGCTGCCGTTCCCGCCACCTCAGATGGCCACGCCTCCTGGAGCAATGGCTTAGAAACCATCGCTCCAACCCACATTGGAGTCGATTTATAGCGGCAAAACATTGGGAATGGCCCCCTTCGGTGGCATGATAGACATTACAAGAATGATTTGATGGGGGAAAACTCCATTGAGTTAAATCTCATTAAGGCCAAACGGGGAGGTTTGCCCAAGGCGAAACTCAATATCCCGAACTGGACTTGATATAGCTGTGTTGATTTCATACCCAAGCCCTATACATTCGAGGAGAACCATGTTGAAGAGATGCATTTGGCTAGTTGCGGTCGCACTCTTCTTTGTCAGCCACCTGGTCATGGGAGACGCTGTCGCGGCTGAGCTAGATGAGGCCACCCGTACGGTTCCGCTCAATGCCGAAGGCGACAACTATGTGCTGTCGCTAGAGCAGATCACCCGTGGTCGTCGCCAATTTAACTACGCCTGTGGCACCTGCCACGTGGGTGGGATCACCAAAACCAACCCCACCGTTGGCCTTGATCCAGATTCTCTGGCTGGTGCTCTGCCCCCCCGCGACAACATTGACGCCTTGGTGGCCTACCTGAAAGAGCCGACCACCTACGATGGTCTGAGCGATATTTCTCAGGTGCACCCCAGCAAGAAGAGCGCCGATATCTTCCCCAAAATGCGTAGTTTAACCGAGGAAGATTTGGTGGCGATCTCAGGTCACATTTTGCTTCAGCCCAAGGTCATTGGCGACATGTGGGGAGCTGGTAAAACCCGCTTCTCTGCTCCTCAGGTCTAGGGAATGTTGGGTAACTTGAGGGCTACTCCAGCGTTTGGTAGAAGCTTTTGGGGTAACTGTAGGTTCTGCTAATAGACCTTCGCAGGTCGCCCACGGCGGCAATTACCCCAAGGCCAACGCCCCAAGTTACCGCGCAAAGCAGGTAATATGCCATAGGGAAGACTGTTTGACAGTTCCCCTGATTGATTGAACTGGAGATACGAGCTTTAGAGGTAGTTATGCAACGAGTATTTCGCGCTGCCCAGCGTTTGGGCCTAGTTATTTTGTCTGCTCTGCTAGTGGTGGGTACGCTCACCCTGGCTTCTGCACCCGCTGCAGCCACCAATTACGATGTCAAGATGGGTTCTGATGCGGGTCTGCTCGTGTTTGAACCTAGCACCGTTACCGTTCATGCTGGCGACACTGTGACCTGGGTGAACAACAAAATGGCCCCCCACAACGTCGTGTTTGATGCCGCTAACGTGCCTGGCGACAAGGCCCTGGCCGACAGCATCTCCCACACCCAGCTGACTTTTGCCCCTGGTGAAAACTACTCCACCACCTTTACCAGCGACATGCCTGCTGGTACCTACACCTACTACTGCGCTCCCCACCGTGGGGCTGGCATGGTAGCTAAGGTGATTTTGGAGAACTAGACTCTGGGCTTCAATAGCCTAGGTTTCTAGATCAAGATTAGTTAGCCAAAAAGAGCGTCTTTCGAGGCGCTCTTTTTTGGTTTGGAAAAGGTTGCTTTTTCATGCCCATCACCAGAACGATTACGCAATGAGACAGGTTCACGTTTGTCCCCCCAATCCTCAGTGGGGCCAAGACTTTACCACTGAGGCGACACAGGTCGCCCTGGCCTTAGGCGATCGCGTAGTGCAGGTTCACCACATTGGCAGTACCGCCATTCCCAATATCTACGCTAAACCCGTGATCGACCTGCTGGTGGAGGTCAACGACATCAACCAGGTCGATAGCTGCAATGCCGCGATGGTCTCTCTGGGCTATGAGGTGATGGGCGAGTTTGGCCTGACAGGGCGTCGCTACTTTCGTAAAGATAATGCTGAGGGCCACCGCACCCACCACGTTCACACCTTTCAGACCGGTTCCCCTGCAATAGTGCGACATCTGGCCTTTCGCGACTTTATGATTGCTCACCCCGACTGCGCCCAGCAGTACAGCGACCTCAAACGCGCCCTGGCAGCAGAGTATCCTAAAGACATCGACGGCTACATGGACGGCAAGGATAGCTTTGTCAAAGCGATGGAGCAACGGGCGCTACAGTGGCGAGGACTAGCATGAGTCAATCTAAAACCCACCTCTACCGACTAGAGGTGCACTGGACCGGCAATAACGGCCAGGGCACCGAGAGTTATCGCGCCTACGATCGCGCCCACAGCATCAGCGCTGATGGTAAGCCCCCGATTGAGGCCTCGGCTGACTCGGCCTTTCGTGGCGATAAAACCAAGTACAACCCAGAAGAACTCCTGGTTGCGTCACTATCGAGCTGCCACATGCTCTGGTATCTGCACCTGTGCGCCGAGGCTAAGGTTGTGGTGACTAACTACGTTGACTATCCCATAGGGACGATGCTTGAAACCGAGGACGGCAGCGGCCGGTTTTCTAAGGTTTTGCTGCGCCCGGTCGTTACCCTTGCTCCTCAAAGCAATGCCGAGTTGGCTACCCAGCTTCACGAGCAGGCCCATCAAAAGTGCTTTGTCGCTAATTCGGTCAATTTTCCGGTGCAGTGTGAGACAACCATTCAGCTCGAACCCTAATCTCAAATCCTGTCGGTATACCCCCAATTTGTAGAGGCATTGCACTGCAATACCTCTACCGGGGACCGCTTGCTTGAATGAGACTATTCGCCTAACAGGTCGGCGATCGCCCCTTTGATAAACGCCTCATCCTCAGGGTTTTGGTAGGGGTTGCCCGCCCGGTGCCCCCAAATTGATGAAATGGGCCGATACTGGGCGTTGGGGATCAGGGCTGCTTCGGCCTCGCAGTCTTCTGGGGTGAAGTAGAGATCGGTGGTGGCAGGCATAACCAAGGTCTTGGCCGTAATCGATCCCATCGCTTTGGCATAATCGCCCTGATAAACGGGGTTGTCGCCCACATCGCAGCGCAGCCAGGTGTCGATCATCGCCAGCAGGTTGTGGGGATCGCGCTGGCGGTAACCCGCTTCCCAGCCGCGCAAAATGTAGTCTTCGAGTGAGTCGTAGCCCCAGGCCAGGTAGGGTTTGGCCCGGTAGTAGGCCTGGGATGCCGCCCAGCTGGCGTAGATTTGGGCAAAGGTATGAAAGCCGCGATCGGGCGTGCCTTCAAAGCGATCGCCGGTCCAGGTTGGGTCGGCCGTCAGGGCGGCCCGCAGGCTATAGAGAAAGAGTTTGTTGTGGTCGGTGGTTTTGGCGGTGCCGCAGAGAGCGGCTAGGCGCTGTACGCGATCGCGGTACAGCGCGGCCCAGTGGTAACCCTGCTGCGCCCCCATCGACCAGCCGTAGACCAGGGCCAGTTGCTCGATCCCCAGTACATTAATTAGCGCCACCTGAGCCCGCACGTTGTCGTATTGGGTGAAGTAAACGCCGGGGCGGGCCACGGCTGGGTCATTGCTGGGTGAGGTTGAAAGGCCGTTGCCAAACATATTCACCATCACCACGCACCAGCGGCTGGGGTCGAGAATGCCGTCGGGGCGCACCAGCCAGTCAACATCGGTGTGCTGCGCCCCGTAGGAGGTGGGGTAGAGAACGGCGTTGGTGCGCTGATCGTTCAGCTCGCCGTACACCTGGTACACCAGCTTGGCCTCGGGGAGCACCACCCCGCACTGCAGCGGAAAATCTTTCAGCACAAACTGTTTTGCTGTTGCCATCGCTGCCCTTAGCTAACTTTGGCCACGATACTGCGATTTACCCGCACATAGCCTGCATCGATGTGCTCAAAGTAAGGCTTGAGCTGTGCGTGGGCCGCTGGCAGCATCTGAAACGGAATTGACGGGTACAGGTGGTGCTCGGCGTGGTAGGGCATATTCCACATCAGCCAGCGCAGGGGCCAGAGGGTGAGCGTGGTGCGGGTGTTGAGCAACGGATTTGCGTCGTTGGGGCAGCCGGTGTGCTCGGCCAGCAGCACAAACCGCAGCAGGGGCTGACCCACCGCCAGCGGTAGCACCCAGTAGGTAAACAAAAACCACGGGTGGCCCAGTAGGGTAGAGACCACAATCACCGCCGCGTAGGTGAGCAGTTGCCAGCGCACCGATCGCATCACCTCGCCATAGGAGCTTTCGGGCAGATAATACATGCCCTCCATCTGCCCCAGCACCACCTTGCTGTGGCAGCGCACCTTACCCATCCACCAGGGAAGGCCGCTGAGCTGCCAGAGGTAGTTGCCCAGGCTGTGGGGCTTGGGGTCATCCAGTTCAGGATCCTTGCCTGGAATTTGGGTGTAGCGGTGGTGCCATTTGTGATAACGCCGGTAAAAGGTGCTGTTGTAAAACGACAGCAGCCCCGCCAGCCAGGCCGCGCCATCGTTGAGGCGGGGGTTGGCGAAGGCGGTGCGGTGGCAGCACTCGTGCATCGGGCAAAACATCAGCGCCAGGCTGGCTCCGCAAATGACTAGGGCGGGCAGCGCGACCGCCAGCGGCGCGATCGCCCACAGGTAGCCGCTAATCGCCATCACCCCCAGATGGCCCAAAAACTGAGCCGCCCCGGCCCAGTTCGATCGCTGGTTGAGAATGGCCAACGCCTCAGCGGATAAGACCTGGCGCGGTCGAACCGGCAGCGGACTGAGTTTGGCAGCAGGTGTAGTATTCGTAAGCATGGTTAAGGTTCTAGTAAGAAATGCCTTGGCAACATCAGATAATGGGAATGGAAGGTAGTTCGCTCAGGGAATCTCCCCGGCCCTCAGTTCACCTTTCCCACAACGACCTGCTGACTACAGCGGTCAGCACAACGACCCGCTTACAATGGGGCGCAATCAACTTGTTATAACAAGTGAGCTTAGCACATTATTTTGGGTGGTCAAGCTGCCTTTGAGTATGCCCATCGCCCGTTGATGGTTCTCTGACTATGTCTCCTCCCCTTCACATAAGTATTTCGGAAAAGCTGCGTCACCAGATTGAGGCGGGAGTTTATGCGGCGGGCGATCGCCTGCCCAGCGAGCACCAGCTGATGGAAACCTTTAGCGTCAGCCGTATTACCGCGCGTCAGGCAGTGGCCAACCTGGTGAGCCAGGGGCTAGCGATTGCCTACCGAGGCAAAGGTGTTTTTGTTACACCCCAAAAGAAAGTCACCTACTCGCTCTCCAGCCCGCTGGTGTTTCTAGAGCAGGACATGGCCCGGCAGGGAATCGCTTTTTCCTTTGAAAACCTGGTGTTTGAGCCAGTTGCCGCCCCTAGAGATGTAGCGGTGGCCCTGGGGATTGCCAAAGCGTCGTCGGTCTACCTGCAAAAAAAACTCTTTCGGATGGACGGAGCGGCGGGGGCTGTAGACGTAACCTACCTGATTGCCGATTTGGGCGAACGCTTTGCACCGCTGTTAGAACAGCAGATGACCTTTCCCACCCTGGCCGAACACGGCATTCCCATCGATTGCTTAGATTCAGTGATTGAGTGTACCCACGCCGACTACGACCTCAGCGGCTACTTAGAAGTGCCCCTAGGCCACGCCCTGATGGTCTACCGCTACACAGCCTATAGCAGCGATCGGCAGCCAGTGCTGCATGGGTCCACCATTTCGCGGGCCGATCGCTTTTGCTATTCCCTCAGCACCCGCGCCAGGGCATAACAACCGGCCATCGTTATACTGACTACACACGGGCTACAGATGGGTTGCAACCTTACGCAACACTAGCTCGTCATAGAGATCAGTCAATAGAGAGATGCTATGCAACGGCGAATATTCGCGGCGATCGCCCTGGCTAGTCTGGGGCTAGGTACCCTGGCTGCCAACCCCGGACAGGCGGCCGAGCGGGTGCGGCTCAACTATCGGGGGTTTAGCCGTACCGTACCCGTCGCACTGCTTGAGTTGCTGGCCGATACCGGCGAATCAACAGGCGTGCTGGGTGGGTTGCTCAACCAGGCTGGGCAAAATGCGGGCGAACTGCGATCGCTGCTCACCCGTCCCCTGGCTGCCAACGCCGTCATCCTCGATCGCTCCCTCAACAGCCGCCCTGGAGAATGGGTGCTCGACTACCTGGGCCAGTCGATACACACAGGTACAGGCGAGGCCGACCGTCAAGCGCTGCGAGCGTCCCTGGTTCTTTCGGCCAGCGACGACCAGCAGATTACCCTGCTGGAGATTCTGCAAAATTATCCCACCGAAGAAGTGGTGCTAGAGGGCGACAATATTCAGTCGGCCTACAGCCGCCTGGCAAGCTTTCTCCGTCCCCTATCAATCTTTTTCTAAAGCACTGAGTGTTTCTCCACCGACAGCGTTAGCGATTGAGCAGAGAAACCGCTATCATGCCCACAATAATGGTCACCACCAGCAGGGTTAGCGGCTCTAGCTTAAACTCTGAGCCTTTACTGGGAGCGCTCGTCGCGTAAAAGAACGCAAAAAACACCAGCATTATCACAACCAGATCAAGGCCAGTAAACACAGCGCTTTCTCCCGTCGCCAACTGGAACTATAGGTTAAACAATCTGTTGCCGTAACTATACTTGCCGACTGTAGGTATAGCGACAGAAGTTTTAGGCGATCACCTATCTAAGTGAGTATTTTAGTCCTTTCAGCCTGAACTAAACCAAAAACTCAACTCTGAAATAAAAGCGTAGATCCCGACCCTACGCCGTTTTTTACCCATAGCATTTTGCAGTGGGGAGTGACGAAAATTCTCAGGGCTAAGCGCGATTATTTCAGCATTCATTAAGTGCCCACTTTTAATGGGACTGAGGCCATATCAATCGCGGCCCGTTCCACTGCAAACCTAAAGCAAACCTACCCATAAGGACATCTAACCATGACAACCTTAAAAGTTGGCATCAATGGTTTTGGTCGCATTGGCCGCCTGGTACTGCGCGGCGGCATCAAAAATCCCAACATTGAATTTGTCGGCATCAACGACCTAGTACCGCCCGCTAACCTCGCTTACCTGCTCAGGTACGACTCTACCCACGGCCGCTTTGACGGCACTGTTGAAGCCGTTGAAGACGGCATTGTTGTCGACGGCAAAAAAATTCCCTGTATGGCGGAGCGCAACCCCGCCGATCTGCCCTGGGGCGAGCTTGGGGCCGACTACGTAGTTGAGTCAACTGGCCTCTTCACCACCTTTGAGACCGCCCATCAGCATATTGATGCCGGAGCCAAGCGCGTGATTCTCTCCGCCCCTACCAAAGATCCCGATAAAGTGCACACCTTAGTCATCGGCGTTAACCACGACACCTACAATCCCGCCAACGACATTATCGTGTCGAACGCCAGTTGCACCACCAACTGTCTGGCCCCTGTCGCCAAGGTCATCCACGAAAACTTTGGCCTGGGCGAGGGTCTAATGACCACCGTCCACGCCGCCACCGCCACCCAGCCCACCGTTGACGGCCCCTCTAAAAAAGACTTTCGCGGCGGTCGCGGGGCGAGTCAAAACATCATCCCCGCTTCTACAGGTGCCGCCAAAGCCGTCACCCTGGTGCTGCCCGATCTAAAGGGCAAACTCACGGGCATGGCCTTTCGCGTTCCCACCCCCAACGTGTCGGTGGTCGACCTCACCTTTAGAACTGAGCAAGCCACGAGCTACGAGGCTATCTGTGAAGCCGTCAAAGCCGCTGCCGAAGGCCCCATGAAGGGTGTGTTGGCCTACACCGAAGACGATGTGGTTTCTAGCGATTTCATCACCGACCCGCACTCCAGCACTTTTGATGCCGGGGCGGGCATCGGCCTCAACGAGAATTTCTTTAAGGTCGTCGCCTGGTACGACAACGAGTGGGGTTACTCGATGCGTGTAGTCGATCTGATGCTCTATATGGCGCAAAAAGAAGGCATTCTCTCGGGCGTGAGGATTCCGGCCACGGTGTAGGGAGAATTATGGAATTTAGAGCCCCAGTTTCAAAAGATTGGGGCTCTTTTGCAATGACCACGTCACTGCTAACTCGCCAAGGATAATCAGATAGTCTATCCATAGCTGATGCAATAGGACGAGTGAGAGCTTACAGGGTTACGACAGAAGTGATATAGATGAGCTCCCTGTCCACAGGGCTCTATTCCCTAAAGCTCCTATGGCCATCAACACACTGGTTCCGCTGATTTATAAGCTGTCGCATACCGACAAGCTACTCCTGCTGCAAGTGCTTGTGCAAGAACTGCTTAAGACCGAAGGCGTGACTGAGGCCACAGCGCAAAGTTCGAGCAGCACCGCTCCCACCATAGGTGCGGAGATTAAAAAGGTGCGCCCAGCTATTGTGATCAGCTCTGACGCGGTGGGGAAATTGCCGATTAAGTTGATTGCACCTTTGACCGATTGGAAGCCTTACTTTGTTAACAATCCCTGGTACGTCCGCATTTTACCAATGCTGAAAATGGGTTGAGCAAGCCCTCTGCCGTTGATGCGCTTCAGATCAGAGGGGTTGATCTACAGCGATTTATTCGCAGGCTGGGCCGAGTTTCAGACGAGATCTTGGCAGAAGTTGCGATCGCAATCACAACCATCATCGAAGGTGACTTGCCCTAGTACTTCCCTGTAGCTAGCCCCCTAAAACGCGGCGCGGGTAGCCATATCGCGGGGGCGCTTTTTAATCAGCGTGGGGTCGAGGTAGGTGATTGCCTCAGCGCACGATCGCACCCGTTCGATTGGCTCAAACACATTCACCTGGTAGACGATCTGGTTATCCCAATCGAGGGCAGTGAGCCAGCCGCTGCGGGGGTGGTAAACGCCTGTGTCGATGTCGATCCAGCCGCGCCCGGCGACAATTTGGCCTGGGTCTACGCCAGGGAAGGTGAAGGTGATCGTGTGGCCCGTGATGATCAGCTTGTCGGAGAAGAAGGGCGTCAGACTGCTGTGAAAGGTTTCGCGAATCCAGCACATTTCGTAGCTGCTCTGCTCGGCAATCGGCAGCATGGGGTTGACCCCGGCGTGCACCAGCCACAGATCGCCCAGGTCGATGTAGAGGGGCAGCTGCCGCAGCCAGTCGAGGTGGTCCTCGAGGGTAGAGGCGGAGCCGTGGTAGCTGGTAAGAGTGGCCTGACCGCCGCTAAAGATCCAGCCCTGGAGGGTAGGGGGGTTAATTTTGCCGTCGACAAAGGTGTCGAGAATGAGCTGCTCGTGGTTGCCCCGCACACAGTTGGTAGCGTGGCGACGAACGAAGTCGACTACGTCGGCGCTCTTGGGACCGCGATCGATTAAATCGCCAACGCAGTAAATCTCATCGTCAGTTTCAGGGGCGATCGCATCCCAAAGCCGCTGTAGGCCGTCGTAG
Source organism: Nodosilinea sp. LEGE 06152 (assembly GCF_015207525.1). Classification (GTDB taxonomy): domain Bacteria; phylum Cyanobacteriota; class Cyanobacteriia; order Phormidesmidales; family Phormidesmidaceae; genus Nodosilinea. The sequence continues at coordinate 79,135 of NZ_JADEWR010000016.1, read as the reverse complement.
TGACCGTGGATGTCGCCAATAAAAATTCTTCGGGGCATGGGGCAGGGACTCCGTTCCTTTTATTATGCCTTAAGCCCAAACTCAACTATCAATTTTCCGTAATGCTCACGTGGATGAAGGTCAGTTAAAGATATAGCTTAGGACTGATCACAAGCTGTGTTGTTCCCACAGAAAAAACCCTACATCGGAGGCCAGATCGGGTTTATTCCCATTATTCTCAGGCATAATAAAGGCCAGCTTAGAGCACCTACCCCATGAGCCGTTCGCCTTCTCGTCGTCCGCCGATGCCTTCTTCTACGCGTACCCCTGTTCGGCGGCAGCGGCGGGCTGATCCTTTGCGGCGGCTGGCTCGTCATACCGTTGCAATAGAGCTGGGTGCAAGGCTAGGGGTGAATGTGTTTTTGATTTCGGTAGCAGCGGTATCACTGGGGCGGTTGCTGCCTTACCTGCAATCCCAGGTGCAGCAGCTTGAGGTCGCCCGCGCCGAGTTAGCCCAGGCGGAAGCAGCAAATACCCGTCTGCGGGCTGACTTTGATCGCTACTTCGACCCAGCCCAGGCGGGTCGGGTGATTCAGGAGCAAACGGGCTACCGCAGCCGCTCAGAGCGTCAGGTCGTTTGGACGGACTGAGGGGACTGGGAGAGTAGGCGGGTGGGCGGGTGGGCGGGTGGATTAAACCTGACTCCAGGCAAGGTTTCTCGGTGCTGATGACTTGATTTGCAGGCTTATTTAGCGATCGCCTACATCACTTACCCGCCTACACACCCTACTCGCCCACCCACCTACAGATCCACTATGGATAAAAGGTAGTCGCAGGCAACCCCAACCCTTCCTCCAACCCCATCATCAGGTTGAAGCACTGCACGGCCTGAGAGGCCTGGCCCTTCATTAGGTTATCGATTGCCGACATGACAATTACTCGACCAGTACGGGGGTCGGTTTCGAGGCCGATGTAGCAGCGGTTGGTGCCCCAGGCCCACTTGGTTTGGGGGTAGGTGCCGTTGGGCAGCACCGTCACCCAGGGGGAGGCGCGGTAGAAGGCGCTGTAGATGGTGAGCAGGTCGTCGCGCACCAGGCCGGGGTCGCGCAGAGTGGCATAGATAGTGGCCAAAATGCCCCGCACCATCGGAATCAGGTGGGGCGTAAACTGCACTGTGACTTCGTGGCGAGCTAGTTGGGTACAAATTTGCTCAATTTCGGGGGTGTGGCGGTGACGGGCAACGCCGTAGGCCCCCAGGGAATTGCTGGCTTCAGCCAAGAGCATGCTGGTTTTGGCCACCCGACCGCCGCCAGAGGTACCCGATTTAGCATCAATAATTAGGCTTTCGGGCTGGGCCAGCCCCTGCTTGAGCAATGGCGCAATGCCGAGCAGGCTGGCGGTGGGGTAGCAGCCGGGGCAGCCGACCAGGCGGGCATCCCGAATGCGATCGCGGAATAGCTCAGGCAGGCCGTACACCGCTTCGGCAGCGGTGACCTGATCAGCGCGATCGCCCCCGTACCACGCCTGGTAAGTATTCAAATTTTCAAAGCGGTAGTCGGCAGACAGATCGAGCACCTTGCAGCCCTGTTCGAGCAGGGCGGGTGCCATCGTGTAGGCCAGCCCGTTGGGCAGCGAGAGAAATACGGCCTGGCAGCGCTGGGCGATCGCGCTCAAGTCCACGGGTTCTACCGTTAAATTGACCGAGTCGGCCAGGTGGGGGTAAATGTCAGTGTAGGACTGCCCGGCGCTGCTGTCTCCGCCCAGATACACCAGCTCGACCTCAGGGTGCTGAGTGAGCAGGCGCACCAGCTGCACCCCTCCATAGCCCGAAGCGCCCACAATACCGACCTGAATTTTTCCTGCTGGTGACTCGCTCATGGTTCTAGGGTTGGCTACGGTGCCGGGTAAAAGGGGGTGTGGTCAATCGCTTGGGGAGAGCACCAACCGCGTTAGCACTACCCCTTGTAGATCAGCACTGTAATAGTAAACCAGTAATTTCAGATCAACATGGTTGCTTAAGATGCCGAGGGAAGTCTCTTCAGCCCGCTCAATCTGCCCTTAGAGCGTGGTCAACATTCGGGTGAAGGCCAAGCGGTAAAGCTAGAATTTTAAGAGTAAACGTACTTCACAAAGGTTAGCCCCACCGTGCTCGACCCAAAATCGGAGATGTCCGCCGCCAACCAGCCCACCTCCGAGCTTCCCCCCGACTTTAAGTTTGACTCCATCGAGTCAGCCCTCCACGATTTGGCTGCAGGGAAATCAATTGTGGTGGTCGACGATGAAAACCGCGAGAACGAGGGAGATGTGATCTGCGCGGCCCAGTTTGCCACGCCCGATATCATCAACTTTATGGCGGTGGAAGCGCGGGGGCTAATCTGCCTGGCCATGACAGGCGATCGCCTCGACGAGCTAGACCTGCCCCTGATGGTTAGCCCCAGCGCTTTCGAAGACGAAAACGAGCAGACTGCTTTCACCGTCAGCATCGACGCCGCCCTGAGCTGGGGCGTCACCACCGGCATTTCCGCCGACGATCGCGCCCGCACCATTCAGGTCGCCATTAACCCCAACGCCCGCCCCCAAGACCTGCGCCGCCCCGGTCACATTTTTCCCCTACGGGCCAAAGATGGCGGCGTGCTAAAGCGAGCGGGCCACACCGAAGCCGGAGTTGATCTGGCCCGACTGGCAGGGCTCTACCCCGCAGGGGTAATCTGCGAAATTCAGAACCCTGACGGCTCGATGGCGCGGCTGCCCGAACTGGTCGACTACGCCAAAACCTTTGGCCTCAAACTGATCAGCATTGCCGATTTGATCAGCTACCGGCTGCAGCACGAGCGCTTTGTGCAGCGCGAGGCCGTGGCTACCATGCCCACTCAGTTTGGCGACTTCGCTATCTATGCCTACCGCAACCTGCTCGATGGCTCCGAGCACGTGGCCATGGTCAAGGGCGACCCCGCCACTTTTGCTGACCAATCGGTAATGGTGCGCGTCCACTCCGAATGTCTGACTGGCGATGCTTTTGGCTCCCTGCGATGCGACTGCCGTATGCAGCTCCAGGCAGCGCTAAAGATGATTGACGCTGCCGGGCGCGGCGTGGTGGTCTACCTGCGCCAGGAGGGGCGCGGCATTGGCCTGGTCAACAAGCTCAAGGCCTACTCGCTGCAAGACATGGGCCTCGACACCGTAGAAGCCAACGAAAAGCTGGGCCTACCCGTCGACCAGCGCAACTACGGTGTGGGCGCACAAATTCTCAACGATATTGGGGTGCAGAAGTTCTGTCTGATCACCAACAACCCTCGCAAAATTGCGGGCATCAAGGGCTACGGCCTGGAAATGGTGAATCGGGTGCCGCTAATCATCGAAGCTACCCCCTACAATTCGGGCTATTTGGCCACCAAAGCTCAAAAGCTGGGCCATCTGCTGATGCACACCTACCTGGTTACGGTGGCAATTCACTGGTGCAGCGGCAATCTGACCGTGCAGGACCGCTACCACAAGCTAGAGCAACTGCGTGGATTGGCCCAGTCGCTGGGGCTGATGCTGCAAGAGGAGGCCCGACCAGTAGCCGCTGCCCTATTTAGCCAGCCCGATGTGATTGTCAACTTGGGTTTAGAAGGGGTCACAGAAGCTGGGGCCGAAACCTGGTACCGGGATTGCAATGAGCCGAAAATGAAAGCGATCGCCACCCTGCTCGACAAACTTGCTACCTGGTCCGATGTCGATCAGCTGGCGTTTTTAATCTCCGGCGGCAGCGACCCCTTCAGCGGCTTGCAGGTAAAACTCGATCGCCAGGTGTTCCAACGCGACGGGGTGCCCACCGCCGAAACCGTCAAACCCTCCGACCTCTGCGGCAGCCTAGAAAGCCAGCGCATCTACGTGTTCTCTAGCCACATTCCAGCCGATTAGTTAGGAACTATCCGTATAATTGTCTTCCTAGGAGGAATTTTCGGCAACTGTCGGCATAATAAATTGTTAGCCTGCTTAAATTCTTACCCTTTCCGATTTACAAGCTCCATTGGTAATCAATTTGAAATACCAAAATGTTGAAAATGGAACCCTCCATAGTTGTTGCGATAGTGGCTGGTTCTGTAACTGCTATTGGATGGATGGTTAACCATGTTTTGACTGATCATAGAGAGCGAGAAAAGCGGCAAACGGAGGCTTCATTAAAATATGTCGAAAAGCAGCTTGAAGAGTTATACGGGCCACTAGCTTTTCTTCTGTATGAAGGTCGTCAAACTTTTCAGGATTTGCTTGATACTTTAGGCAGAAATTATGTTTTTATGCATGGCAACTCTCTTTCTAAGGAAGACTTAAAGACTTGGCTGTTTTGGGCTGAATACTCCTTTTTGCCCAAAAATGAGAAGATTAGGGAATTACTTGTTTGTAAAACTCACTTAATAGAAGGTTCTCGTTTTCCAGAGAGCTATGTTACCTTCCTTAACCACCATAGTTCTTGGTTTATTCAGCACCAGCGGTGGAAAGAAGAGAGCGTAGCATATTCATGGCACTCAAAAATTAACTGGCCTATAGAATTTGAACAGGAGATAATTCAAACTTTTGAGAGATTAAAAGCTAAGCATTCAGCGCTTTTAGGAAAACTTACACAAATCAAGTAAGCGACAGTTAATGCAAGCCAGCTCTTGCGTACATTAGACAGGATGGTGATCTCTAGTCTCAATTTGATCTGCCGCCGGTGATGCTCACCGTTATAATTATGCGACTAGAGGCTAGACAATGCTAAACATAACAATTGATGAAATCCAGCGTGATCCATTCAAGTATCTTCGCCAAGTAGAGGCCGGTGAGACGCTTTTAATTTTTAGGGCCGATCAGGCGATCGCAGAACTCAAGCCGATTACCAAAGATAAGCAACTGCGACCATTTGGCTTATGTGCGGGAGAATTTACTGTCCCGGCTGACTTTGACGCACCTTTACCTGAAGATCTTCTAAGCGCATTTAAGGGCAAATGATAATTAATGGAGGCAGAACACTTGGATAACTAGAGTGAGGGCAGCGATGACTGAGTTACTTGACCAGGCGATCGCACAGTTGCAGACCTCACGTGAGAGTGAGCAACATGCGAGCGCTATCATTAGCCTAAGAGAAAAATTTAGCAAATGCAAAGCATGAAAACTTAGTTAAGAGGTTTTTATGAGTATTAATCTCACCCCCGATCAAGAGCGCTTTGTTGAAACCAAGCTTCAGTCTGGCAAATACCGCTCCACTGAAGAAGTTTTAGAAATTGCCCTGCGATTACTAGACGAGTACGATCGCTCTGAAGCCGAGTGGGTCAAGGACGTGCGAGCAAAAATTGGTGCAGCAATTGAAGCCTCTAATCACACTGCCCCAGTCGATGGCGAAACCTTTGTAAATGGCATTCTAGAGCGTTTCCGGCCAGCGAACTAGCCATGAGTCGCTATGTCATCAACGTTCTTGCTAGCCAAGATCTCAACGAGATTGCCGACTATTTTGCCGAGACTAGCGTTGAAGCAGGGGAACGATTCTTCCAAGCTTTTAATCGGAAGTGCCAGCAACTCGTCGCCTTCCCCGACAGCGGCAAAAGCTATGCCAATATTCGGTTTGGGCTTCGGGGTCATGCTTGGAAGGTTACATTATCTTTTACAGAATTTTGGATGATGGCATCGAAATTTTGAGAGTTGTAAGCGGGCGACACGATTTCCCATCTCTTTTTGAAGAATCTGTTTAATTTGCCTACCAGTCCGAGATTCTTTGCCTCATCCCATTCAAACTGCATGAAAGTCTAGCAATGCCAACTGAACCATCTGTATTTTAGAGCAAGGCTATTTCAACTTCGGCCTGTTTATGCAGGCCGACCAGGATCGAGGTGATCTAGGGCTTTTAGCACTGCTCCCACGTCCATCGACAGGTATTCACCGAGGCGAAGGATGTCGTTGACTTGAGCGCGGCTATCGGAGCCAAGGGGCTTTCTCGACACCGCTGCTTGTTTGAGCAGGGCAAACACCTGGCGGTTGAGGTGCTGGTAATACAGCTCCTGGGGGCGTTCTAACGAAAGGCCCAGGTTGAGTTGCTGACCCAGGTTCACCAACCGCCCCAACCAGTCCACATCGGCGGCGAGAGATTCTGTCGGGGCTTGGTTGAGAATTTGCCACACCGATCGCCCGATCAGCCGCTCCAGCATAGGCTTGGCCGCCGCTAGAGACAGAGAGGCATTGCAGGTGCTGGCCTCGGTGGCGATCGCCTCCAGTTCATTCAAATAGTCTTCGCCCTGGCGCAGGGGGCTGGCGGTGGGGTCGCTGGTCTCCCGTTCGAGGGATTGCAGTACCTCCATCGCCCGGTGGCTGAGGGCGATATCCGCCGCCACTTGTAGTTCCTTGGGCACGGGCAGGCCGTCGCGGTGGAAGGCCCGCAGCACGCCGTAGTTGTCGCGGTAGACCTGGGCGTAGAGCTGGTCAAGACGCAGCAGGGTGTCTTGGGAGAGCAGCCCCATCATGCGGTGGCGCTCTTCGGCAAACAGGTCTTGCAGGCCGTAGGTATGGGGGCCAAAGGCGCTGTTGATGGCGAGAATTACCTGGGCGGCGCTGGCCTGGCCTAAGCTATCGAAGACGGCGGCTTTGGCGCGGGTATAGGCGAGGCGCGATCGCATGCTTGTAATCCCGCAGTGAAAGTCCCAGCCCCCCAGATGGACTACCGCAAAGGCGAGGCTAAGGCTCTCGCGAGTGATGGTCGAGGTAATCTCAACTTGCCCTACCGCGAGGGATATCGGACCCATGCGCTGGCGGCGGTAGTCGAGCTGCTTAACGGTGTAGCAGTAGACCGCCTGCTCGCGGTGGTAGTCGGTGAATAGCGACCCCATGGCGTAGTGAGCCACCACCTGCTCTAGAGAAATGCGGGAGGGTTTGACCAGCGCTTCGTAGACCCCGGCCCCAGTCGCAAAGTCGTCGATGTTGCTGGGCGCGTGGAGCAGCCGCTTGACAAACTCCGGCTCCAGGGCGATCCCCGCCACTTCGCCAGCTAGCTCAATAGCGCGGGCGGCGTAGCGCAGAATTTGGGTGCCCTCGGGGCGCGAGAGTTCTTCAAAAAACCAGCCGCAGCTGGTGTACATAAACAGGGCGTGGCGCTGCATTTCGAGCAGCTGCAGGGCAGTAACTCGCTCTACGGCAGAGAGCTTGTGGGTTTGGTGGGTCTTAAAGAAGGCGTTGAGGCTCTCAGGGCTGCGATCGCCCATTACCGCCACGTAGGCATCGCGCGCCGCCCAGGGATCGCGCAGCAGGGCCGCTCCGTGCTCTTCGTACACGGTCGCCAGCTGGTCACGCAGCCAGTTGAGGCTGTCGCGCAGAGGCCGCCGCCACTGCTGGTTCCAGACCCCGCCGCCGCCGCAGCCACAGTCATCCTGCCAGCGATCGACGCCGTGGGAGCAGCTCCAGGCGGTGACGGGCTTGAGTTCGGCTTCCCAGGTGGGCGGGTGGGTGGCCAGGTAGTGGGCATAGTTGGTCACCGTCCAGCCCTGGCGCGGAAATTCGTCGGTGACGGCGTAGGCCAGGGCTTTTTCGGCCCCGCCCCGGTGGTGGCCAAAGGTTTCGCCGTCGGTCGCGACCGAGATCAGCTGGAAGGGGCGGTGGTCGCCGTGGATGGCCTGGCCGATGCGCCCGACAAAGTGCTGGGACGAACTCAGCACGTCGTTGAAGCCCATGTCGCGCGAGATCGGGCCGTCGTAGAAGAAAATGTCGATGTGGCGGTTGGGATCGGGCGTACCGTCGGCGTGCTTGAGAAAGCAGCGGTAGGGGCGGCTGGGGTCGATTTGGCCGCCGCCTACTTCCTGCCAGGTGTCGCGCTCACCGTTGTAGCTGACTAGCGGGCGACAGCGCTGTACCTGCGACGGAGCCAAAATCGTGAACTTGATCCCCTCGGCGTGGAGCACGTCTAGAGTGGGGTAGTCGATCGCGGTTTCGGCCAGCCAAATGCCCTCGGGCTGGCGACCAAAGCGGCGGCGAAAGTCTTCGATGCCCCAGCGTACCTGAGTGACTTTGTCACGCTGGTTGGCCAGGGGCAGAATGATGTGGTTGTAGACCTGGGCGATCGCGTTACCGTGGCCGCTCAGCCGGGCGCAGCTGTTGCGATCGGCATCAAGAATGCGCTGGTAGGTCTCTACGTCGTAGCGCTCCATCCAGCTCAGCAGGGTGGGGCCGATGTTAAAGCTGATGTATTCAAAGGTGTTGACGATGCGCACGACTTCGCCGCGATCGTTGAGAATGCGGGCGTAGGCGTTGGGCCGATAGCACTCGTGGTGGATGCGCTCGTTCCAGTTGTGGAAGGGCGCGGCGCTGGGCTGTTTCTCGATCGCATCCAGGTACGGGTTTTCGCGGGGCGGCTGGTAAAAGTGGCCGTGGACGCAGACAAACACCCCCGTACTAACGGCGGGGATCAGCCCATCGTGGGGGCCATCATAGGAAGCCTGGGCCGCAGGAGCAGTCTGCAACGCCGAATGCTGGAGTGAATCAGCCATAGGAAAAGAAATTGAGTGAGGAATCGAACATCGAACCGGGCAGCCAGCTTAAACTGAGCTGTGCCACCACCAGGGATCGGGTTTTGCAAAAACTTAGGGCCGGGGATCAAAGCCCTGAGGGCGACTCGGCAGATTGATTAGGTTCAAACACGGCAGCAAACGTGCCTTTCGGATCACCTGAAATTAAGGAGTACAGCTGGGGCAGGACGGATAAGTAGGGGGCGATTCGGGGACAAATCGCTCTGCGAATCGCGGCGATCAGCGTACCTTCCACCAGGTGCAAATGTCTCTGCTAATTTTAACTCTCTTTTGCGAAACAGACAGGAGTCTGTAACCTCCGTTGACGTTTCGCAACAGCCCCCACCCCCTTTCTCCCTACGGGAGACGCTAACGCGTTGGCGAAGCCTGTCCACAGGACAAACGACCCCGCTCAGGAACAGTCACCTMTKTCYCYWMYNACCCATCTACCCATCTACCCATCCACCCATCTACCCATCCACTCACTCACCCCCCTGAGGCAGCACCACCGTCACCGTGGTGCCCTCGCCGCGCTGACTTTCTAAGTGGATATGCCCTCGGTGGGTTTCGACGATTACCCTGGCGATCGCCAGCCCCAGCCCCGTGCCCTGTTCGCCACTGCGCAACCGCGACGGATCGGCTCGGTAGAAGCGATCGAAGGCGTGGGCCAGCGCTTCGCCATCCATGCCAATACCCGTATCCTGCACGGTTACCTGTACCGCTGGTTGGCCCTGATGCTTGATGGGCTTGACCTGTACAGTCACAGTGCCCTCCTTAGGGGTGTACTGCACCGCATTGCTAATCAGGTTGGTAAATAGCCGGGTGAGCTGGCTGGGATCGCCTAAAATCGTTGAGTTGGCGGTGGGAGGTGCCGCGAGGGTTTTTGAATTACCGGAACGATGCTTCCCTTGATCCCTGTGGGACACCTCTACCCGCAGAGTAATCTGCCGCTCGGCCGCCATCACCTGCTGCTCTTCTACCACATCTTCCAGCAGTCCCTCCAGGCTGAGCGAAGCGGGGGTGAGGGCGATTAAACCGCTCTCCTGACGGGCCAAAAACAGCAGATCATCCACCAGCCGCCCCAGCCGCCGGGTCAGCCGCTCAATCACCTGAAACTGCTGCTGCTGAATCTCCACATCGGGGTCGGGGTCGGACAGGGCTACCTGGGCATTGGTCTGAATTACGGCAATCGGGTTGCGCAGCTCGTGGGAGGCGTCGGCGGTGAACTGCTTGAGCTGCTGGTAGGAGTCGCGCACGGGGGCGATCGCGATCCCCGACAGCAGCCAGCCGATTGCCGCCACTGCCGCCACCATCAGGCTGGTGCCTAGGGCCAAGTCCACGATCAAGCGGCGACTGGGTTTAGTCACCTCAAACCACGGGTGGCTGACCCGCAGGTAGCCCAGCACTTGGCCGTGATCCTGTACCCGCTCGGTGATCTGGCGAAAGAAGGTGTCTAGACCCACCTGCACCGTTTCCCCAGCGGGGTTCACGTGCAGGGGCACGGGCTGGAGGTCGGTAAAGGTAGACCACAGCAGCTGCCCATCGGGGCCAAACCACTCCAGGTCAATGTGGTCGTCTTCGACGGCGCGGGCATTGTCCCGAAAGCTGGCCTCGACATTCACCCGCAGCGGCGCACTACTGGCCTTAGCAGTGGTGAAGATGTGATCCCCGGCGGCGTCGGGTTCTATGACTAGCGATCGCTCCACAATTTCCACCACGTGGTTCAGCGTGTCATCCACCCGCTCGACCAGGGTAGTGCGTACGTAGAGGTAAAAGCCGCTGGCAAACAGCAGCAGCAGCACCGCCGTCACCGCCGTATACCAGAGCGCCAGTCGCCGCCGTGTCGCCTGAAACATAGATCTCTAGGGCAATTTTTGCATAACACAATCGTCAACCATAGAGGACTTGCCCATGATGCAGTGCTTCACAGACCAGGGAGCTGGCGACGTTCTTTTTGCGATCGACCTCTGTGCGAGTCATCAGCAAAATATTTTTAGGAATGCCTAGCCCTCGCAGGGCTTTATAGGCGACCCGCGCTCGCCGATAGCCAGGCTCGTCGGACTGCGAGACGATCACCAGCAGATCGATATCGCTGTCTTCGTTGGGTTCGCCGTAGGCGTAGGAGCCAAACAGAATGATCTGCTCTGGCTGAAGGGCAGCCACCAGGTGCTGGGTGATGGAATCGAGCAGAGCGGTGGTGAGCGGTGGCATGGGTTACCTGGCCCTGGGGGAAGTGGGGGGCGATCGCTAGCTCCATCCTAATGCAGCGGCATGCAGCCACAAACCTCCTGCCTTACCATGGACGAGCATCGGGGGGAATTTCTCCGATAGCCCCCGAGATTGTATTGAGGAGACGATCTGTGCCCAATTTTTTAGCTGCTGTAAAGCGTTCGAGGCCGTGGGGCCTCAAGCGATGGGGAATGGCCCTCGTTGCCACGGCAACCCTGGGCTTTTGCCTTTGGGTAGGTGGTCAGCCCTCGACGGTCTTAGCCCAGAGCGAGCCCGCTGTAGAACGAGCCACCCCCACCAATGCCACGACCTACCGCTTCACCGTGGGCGACTACAGGGCTACGGTGGTCAGCGACGGCATTCTGTCCTTTCCCGTGGGCTTCTTTGTGCCCAATGCCGACCCTGAGGCCGCCGCCGCTGCCCTAACCGACAACTTTTTGCCCACCGACAATGTGCTCGCCCACCTGAACGTGCTGTACCTGGAAACCGACGAGCACCGGGTGCTGATTGACACCGGGGCGGGCAACACCTTTGGCCCCACCGTGGGCTATCTGGCCAATAACTTAGAGGCGGCAGGCATTGCCCCTGACACCATCGACACCGTGATCATCACCCACGCCCACCCCGATCACATCGGCGGCATTCTCGACGGCAGCGGCAACCCGGTGTTTGCCAACGCCAGCTACTACATCCCTGAGCCCGAGTGGGCCTTTTGGATGGCCCCGACGGTAGAAATGCCCAATGCGCTGTCGGATGCAGACACCCAGGCGAGTACGGTGGCTGTCGCCAAGGAATGGCTGGGGGCGATCGCCAGCCGCACCACCCGCTTTGCCCTGGGCGATGATGTCATCCCTGGCGTTGTCTCGGTGGCATCAGTGGGCCACACCCCTGGCCAGTCCTCGTACCTGATTACCTCCGGCGACGATAGCCTGCTGGCCACCGGAGACGTGTTCTTTAGCGACCCCCTCAACCTGGAGAACCCCGACTGGGAAGTGGCCTTTGACACCGATCCCCAGGCCGGAGTGGAAACGCGCAAACAACTGCTGGAGACTGTGGTGGGCGATCGCCGCCAGCTGCTGGTGCCCCACATGCCCTTCCCCGGCCTCGGCCACGTGCGCGCCCAGGGCGACGCCTACGGCTGGGAGCCAATCGTCTGGGGTTTTGGGTTTGAGTCGTAGGAGACTGCCAGGTCGAAGGTGATTGGGGGTTCAGGGTTTAAGGCGTACGGTTCGTGGCCTGCCTTAAACCTGAGGCCCTAAACCTGAGACTTTGGCTGGCCCCAAAGACGATCGCGCTATGCTTGAGGCATCCCTGCCTTAGGCATTTTTTTTGCAGCGCCCATGGTAACAACGCGCCCACCTTCGCCGCTTTACCCTAGCCCTCCCATGGTGCTGCGGGGGGTGAGCTGGCCCACCTACAAAACCCTCATGGCCGAGGTAGGGGGCGATCGCGCCTGGAGAATTGCCTACGATCGCGGTGTGCTGGAGCTGAGAATGCCCTTAGAAGAGCACGAGGAACCCAAGGGACTGCTGGAAAGCTTTGTTGAAGCGATCGCCGATGAACTTGAAATTGAAGTGAGAAAGCTGGGTTCGCTTACCTTAGAGCGTGAAGATTTAGCCCGTGCGGTTGAACCCGATAGCTGCTTCTATATCCAAAACGAAGCGGCAGTCCGAGGTCGAAAAATTGATCTACCGAATGACCCGCCGCCAGACCTGGTGATTGAGGCCGACTATACCAACTCGTCGGTCAACAAGCAGTCTATTTACTGGGCTTTGGGGGTGCCCGAGCTATGGCGCTATACCAATCAAAGGCTGCTGGTCTACGCCCGTACGGAGAGCGGCTACGAGCAACAGAACTTTAGCCCAGGGTTTCCCTTTTTGCCCATCGCCGAGGTGGGGCACTTCATTGAGCAAAGTCGCACCCTGGGCCAGCGTAGCGCCGTGCGCCTCTTCCGCCACCGCATTCAAGCAATTCTCAGCGAGCAGCGTGGGTGATGCCCCAAGATCTGGCTCAGGGGTTACGCTGACAGTGAAAGTCCCCCGTGGTTTCCCTTGCCGTGACCGATACCTCCCCGCCCCTCACAAAAGCGACTCGGCTCCGGCGGCGAGGCAAAGGTAAAGGTAAAGGGGATATGGTAGAGCAAGCGCCTCCCCTCAGTCGCAAAGAGGAACGAGCCAAGAAGCGCCAGGCCCAGAAGGCGCGCAAAGAATTGATTCAATACCTCTCAGCAACCTTGTTTGCCGCCGGACTGCTTGGAGTCTTGCTGGCGCTCTTGGGCGAGCCAAAGCTGGGGCTGGCGGCGGTGGTGGCGATCGCCTGTCTTGCCCTCTCCTTCAAGTATCCGCGCCAGGCCATCTACGGACTGATTATCTATGTCCCTTTTGGTGGCACCGTAGTTTATGCCCTGGGGGGCAGCGGCATTTTGCAGCTGGCCAAAGACGCGATCTACATTCCAGCGCTGATTGGGGTCATTCTGTTTTGCCGCCGCACCCGTCAGCCGCTGATTATTCCGCGAATGATCAAAGTTCCGCTGCTGACGCTGCTGGGGTTGAGCGGGCTGACCCTGCTGGTGGTCAACGGCGGGCAGCAGCTTGATGCGGCGGGGGGAGAGGTTCCCATTCTCATTGGGGTGCTGGGGCTGAAGGTGCTGATCGGCTACGTGCTGATTATTCCGTGTATTTATTATTTGCTGCGCGATCGCGAAGACGTGTACTTCCTCCTGCGCCTGCAGGTGGTGCTGATTTTGGTCTGCTGCGGTCTTGGGTTCATGCAGTTTCTCATGCTCAAGACTGGCATATGCCCCGGCACCGTTGGCCAGGGCGAAGACCTGTTTAAGGCATCGCTGCAGGCCCGCTGCTTTGTCGGTGGGTCGCTGCTGTACGCGCCCTCCCAGGGGCAGATTCGGCTGCCGGGCACGTTTAATGCCCCGTGGCAGTGGGGCTGGTTTTTGATTTCGAGCGGCTTTTTTGCCTTTGGCACGGCCTTTAGCGATCGCAGCCCAATTTGGCGCATCATCGGCTTAGCCTCGTTAGCGGCGGTGGGAGTAATGGCGGTGGTGTCGGGGCAGCGCATCGCCCTGGCCCTGGTGCCTGTCACTGTCGTCGGGCTGTTGATTCTCACCGGGCAGGTGGTTAACCTGAAGCGATTCCTGCCGATCGGGATTGGCCTAGCCCTGGTGCTGACGGTGTTTGTGGCCCAAAATCCGGTGGTGGTCAGCGAGCGGCTGGCCAGTTTCGAAAGCCGTTGGGCCGCCTCGCCACCCCACGAGTTTGTTGTGCAGCAGTTTGCCTGGGCGCAACGACAGCAGCAGGGCCTTTTGGGCCGAGGGGTGGGCCGCGCCACCAATGCCGCTCGCATATTTGGCAAAACCGAGCTGGTCGAAACCTACCATCCCAAGCTGATGTACGAAATCGGCCCCCTGGGGCTGCTGGCCACCCTGGCAGTTTACCTGACGCTGACGGTGGCCACCTTCAAAGCCTACCGCTCGATCAAAGACCCCAATTTGCGGGGCTATGGCGCTTCCATGTGGGTGTTTGTGCTGTTTATCAGCATCTTTCCCTACTACTACCCGCTGGATGTGGATCCGGTGAATGTGTATTACTGGCTGGCGGCGGGCATTGTGCTAAAGCTGCCCGAAATTGACCAAAAAGAGCGCCTGCAGCAGCGTCTAGAAGAAGCCAGCCGTCGCCGCAAGCTCACGCCCCGCGAGAAAAAGCAGCTTCAAAAGCAGGAAACAATCGTGTTTGAGTAGCCGTTGAGCCTAGGGACCGGCCGGATGCTGGGCCTGGCAGTCTGGATAATGCTGGGCTAAGGGGGGCGATCGCCCCCTCTAGCCCCAGGTTTCACCCTGAATGCTCGGCATTTCGAGAAATTACTCGGCGTCCCAAGAAAAGTACTCGGCGCTTCGAGAAGAAAGCCTGGTGTTTCGAGAAAATTGCTCGGAAGGTGGTGTAAACGACTCGGCGATCGCAGCGGATTGATGCGGCCATTGGGGCACACAGCTCGAAACCGACCCTAGGGAGCAGAGCAAAGAGCGCGATCGCCGAAACTACCGAGCTAGACCACGGTTCTGCCCTAAGGAAACATTCGACGATAGTACGCTTGAACTTTGTGCGCTATACTGCCTTCGTTAATGGTTGCTTGGGAGACAAAGCTATGGCTCAGGTTAAGAATGGGGCAACGGCGGTGGCCGAAGCAGAGGTAGCAGCAGACGTAGCGACAGCAGAGGATGCGATGGCGTCCGACGATCTCGAATCGGTAGACGCCGATCAGATTGACGATTTGTTCAAGGATCTCAAAACCCTGCTCAGCACCGTCGAAAAGCTGCAAAAAGCCCGCCAGGATGTGGGCGACATCAAGCCCCTGATTTTGCGTCTGCTCGACGGCGAACTGCTCTCCGGCGACGAACTTGAGGAACTGCGCGGCGGCATCGGCGGCCTGTCAAAAATTCTCAAGTTCTACAACGACTACCAAACGGCCCTGGAGCGCGCCCAGCCTGCCCGCACCATTCTCGATCAGCTCTTGAAATCCTAATTTCCTAATTTGTTGTGTGGGGGCACATAGGCTCTGTCGCACACAACTCAAACCCTGCTCCACCCAAGGCACCACCCACACCATCAAGAGGCTGTCAACCTGAGGGGCAGACCATGCCGCCGCAAAATCCAGGACGTCTAGCCCAAACGCCAGACGCCGAAGTCGTTATTGATGTGGCCCTCGTTCGCAGGCTGCTCCAGGCTCAGCACCCCGATTTGGCACACCTGCCGATCACTCCCCTAGATGCGGGTTGGGATAATGTCATGTTTCGCCTGGGCAATTTCAGGGTGGATACTTGTTTCGAGTCGGATGCCGTTGCTGGGATGCCGCAGGCTATAAGCTGCGTGGACTGCCTCGTGGTACGTCTTCCCCGCCGCCAGATCGCCGCTGCCCTGATTGACCATGAGCAAATCTGGCTACCGCGCCTTGCCGCTCAACTGCCGATCGCCGTTCCTGTTCCCTACCGCGTGGGCGCCCCGGCCTGCGGCTACCCCTGGCGGTGGAGTGTCTTGCCCTGGCTCAGCGGTTGCCCCGCCGATTTAGAACCGCCCCATCCCGATCAGGCAAACCGCTTTGGGGAAATTCTTCGGGCCCTCCATACTCCCGCGCCAGCCAATGCGCCCAGGAATTCCTTTCGGGGTGTGCCGTTGAAAGATCGAGCGGCGGCAATTGCAGAACGCCTAGCGCGCCTCGAAACCAAAACCGATCTGATCACGCCTACTCTCAAGACTCTCTGGCAGTCAGCCTTGATTGCGCCGATTGATACCCCGGCAACCTGGCTCCACGGTGACCTTCACCCCCGCAATATTTTGGTCGAAGACGGTCTGCTGACCGGCATCATCGACTGGGGCGACATCACCTCGGGCGATCGCGCCACTGACCTGGCAGCGGTGTGGATGCTGTTTGAGGATGGGATTGCTCGACGAGAGGCAATCGCCGCCTATGGTTCCATTTCTGAAGCCACCCTGCGGCGAGCCCAGGGATGGGCGATTTTCTTTGGCGTGGTGTTGTTAGATACAGGGTTAGTCGATCATCCCAGGCATGCTGCGATCGGTGAGCAAACCCTGCGACGCATTGCCGCCGTTGGAGACAGCGGCATTTGACGGAGCTTTAGCAAGCCGAGTCGCTTTTATGCGACAATCGCTCTATGGAAAGCACGCCAAGGCTCATCAAGTCCTATGTGGCACCCGACGGCAAAACGCCGTTTAAAACCTGGATCAAGAGCCTGAAGGACAAACGCTCCAAAGCCAGAATCTTGCAGCGCATTGATCGGCTACGACTGGGCAATTTTGGAGACTGTCGCAGCGTAGGGGCCGGGGTGTACGAGTTGAGGCTCAGCTTCGGGCCAGGGTTTCGGGTGTACTTTGGGCTGGCCGGGGCGGAGGTGGTGATTTTACTATGCGGTGGCGACAAGGCATCGCAACAGCAGGATATTCAGCGTGCCCACGACTATTGGCAGGAGTACACAAGCCATGCCGACTGAAAGCTATGACGATATTTTGACGGAGGAGCTGCGAGACGTGGAGGTGGCCGCTGAATATCTCTCAGCAGCGATTGAGGGAGGCAATGTTACCGAGTTTTTGATGGCGCTGCGCTATGTGACCGACGCCCACGGCGGGGTGGGCATACTCGCCGAGATTACAGACCTCAATCGTCAGAGCTTGTATAAGATGTTGTCTGAGCAGGGTAACCCAACGCTGATCAATCTGATTGCGGTGCTGAAATCAGTGGGGTTGACCCTGTCAGTAAGGCCCATTGAGTCCGATGCGGCATAGCTCAATAGGTGTGGCTATCGACTGTTCCAAGCTGCTGCTGCATCACTAACGGCTTGATCAACCGTTTTTTGGCCCAGCATTGCTGCTTGCAGGTTGTCGTAGATGATCGACTGGAGTTCCTTAACCCCATCCATGGCTGGAATCAGCACCTCGGCCTGGTTCATCTGCTCGGCACTGACCGATCGCGCCTTTTCTACCCCCTTGGTGCCCTCGGCAGCAAAGTAGCCATCCTCCAACGCCCCGGTGGTCGAGGGCAGCACGTTGGCCGCCTTAGCAAAGGTAAGCTGGTTGACGTCGTTGGTGACGTATAGCGCAAAATCGATCGCCGCATCGGGTACGTCGGTACTCGCCGGTATCACCACATTCATCACGGCGACGTTGGTTTTGCCGGTGTCGCCGGTAATCTGGGGACCACTGCCGGTGACGGCAGCAATATCGGGTGCGTTGGCCTCAATGGTCGGGAAAAATTCTGCCCCAGTCGAGAGCAGCGCCACTTCGCCGGCCTGGTAGAGATCGATCGCCCGACGATGGCCCTGGGTCAGAACTTCCTGGGGTAGCAACTCCTGCTGGTAGAGGTCAGTCCAGTACTGAAAGACGGCGCGGCCCGCATCGGTATCGAAGGCCGCCTGGCCCTGGTCATCCACTAGCTCGACCCCCATCTGCACAAACGACTGCAGCACGTCGGCAGAATCTTCGGGCACAAAGGTGGTGAAGTAGGCGTACTTGCCGGTTTTGTCTTTTACCTGGCGGGCCACCTCGGCCAGCTCGGCGTAGGTAGTTGGTGCCGTCACCCCGGACTCATCTAAGAGGGCCTGGTTGTGCAGGGTGACGTTGGTGGTCAGGTACCAGGGAATGCCAAAGCTCTGGCCGTTGAGAGTGTTGGCCTCCCAGATGTTGGGCAGGTAGACCTGCTTAGCCTCGGCGGGCACTTTGTCATCCAGCGGCATCCAGGCGTTGCGGCCCGCCAGCTGGGCGGCAAAGTCGGGGTTGAGGTTGACCACGTCGGGGGCGGTACCCGCAGTGACGGCGGTGAGAATTTTGCTCTGCATGTCGGCCCAGGGCACGTCTACCCAGCGCACGGTGGTGCCGGGGTTTTGGGCCTCGTAGTCAGCAATCAGCCCGTTGAAGTAGTCGGTAAAGTCGGGCTGGAGCTGCATTGTCCAGAACTCGATCTCTTGACTGCCATCGGCGGGGGCGGTAGCCGTGGGCTGTCCGCTACCGCAGGCTACCAACCAGCTCATCATCAGCCCCAGCAGGGCAAACAGACCAAAGCGGGCGTAGGGACGTAGTCTCATGGAATTTCCAGGGGATAGGGGCTACCGCAACACAATCAACCTCACTCAGCCAAACGTCCGTAGCGCTGACGAGCCTGTGTATTAAACGTCTATTCAAGTAGGACGGGGCAAGTAGGGCGGGTTCGACGTAGGGGCATTGCACTGCAATGCCCCTACCAGAGGATTCCGCTTGCGAAGGAATCCGACTAAATCGACGGCTGCAATACGGTTGTTTATTTTCCCTTAAAGTGGACGGCGTTGGTGAACATACATGACCAATCCAGCGAACAATTTGTTCGTTTAGAGGATGACCTGCACGGCGCTGGCGCAGGCGATCGCCCTTTCCTTAGCCTCCTCCACCGTGTCACCCAGCGCCAGCGCTACCCCCATGCGGCGGTTGGGGTGGGCGACGGGCTTGCCAAACAGCCGCACCTTGCTGGTGGGCACCTTCAGCGCCTCGTCCAGGCCAGAATACTGAGGATGGTCGCTCTTCCCAGGGGCCAAAATTACCGCCGAGGCCCCCGGCTGCACCGGGGTAATCTCGCCGATGGGCAGGCCCGCGATCGCCCGCACGTGCAGCTCAAACTCCGACTGGTGCTGGCTCACCATCGTGACCATGCCGGTGTCGTGGGGGCGGGGGCTGACCTCGCTAAAGTAGACGGTCTGGGATTGGTCGGGTGCGCCAGCGATAAATAGCTCGACGCCAAACAGGCCCCAGCCGCCCAAGGCATCGGTAACGGCCTTGGCCATCTCCTGGCAGGCGGTCAGGGTATCGGGGTGCAGGGCGCAGGGCTGCCACGACTCGCGGTAGTCGCCCGCCTCCTGGCGGTGGCCAATGGGGGGGCAGAAGTGGGTACCGTCGATCGCTCGCACGGTTAGCAGCGTGATCTCAGTGTCAAAGGGCACGAAGCCCTCGACAATGACGCGATCGCTCTTGCCTCGGCCCGCTTCCCCAGCGTAGCGCCAGGCGGGCAGCACCTCAGATTCCTGGCGCACGGTGCTCTGGCCCTTGCCCGACGAACTCATAATTGGCTTCACCACGCAGGGCAGGCCGATCGCCGCGATCGCCTCTAAATACTCCGCCTCAGTGCCCGCAAAGCGAAAGGGTGAGGTCTTCAGGCCAAGCTCGTCTGCCGCCAGCCGCCGAATGCCCTCGCGGTTCATGGTCAATTGGGTAGCGCGGGCGGTGGGGATGACCCGCCACCCCTCCGACTCTAGGGCCACCAGGGTATCGGTCGCGATCGCCTCCACCTCTGGCACAATCAGCCCTGGCCGCTCCTGCTCCACCACTTGCCGCAGGGCAGCGCCATCCAGCATGTCGATCACGTGGCGGCGGTGGGCTACGGCCATTGCTGGGGCATGGTCGTAGCGATCGACGGCAATTACTTCTAAACCCAGCCGCACCGCCTCCAGCGCCACCTCTCGGCCCAGTTCGCCTGACCCCAGCAGCAGCAGCCGTTGGGCGTTTTCAGTCAGTGGCGTGCCCAGGGGCAGTAGGGGGGCGATCATGGTTGGTAGCTCCAAGGATAGAGAAAGGCGATACAAAGCAATATTTTCTCAATATTAAGTGCTCACTTTTCTGAATTGTGTGTAACATCGCTGGTGATACCAGCTATAGGTTTGCTCGGTATTCCCTCAGGAGCAGTGGTTAGACCATTGGGTGCGAGTTTAGGCGATCGGTCCTTGTCTGTCTTCTAGACAAGTCTGTCCTCATAAACGAAAAAATCAGCGCTTAGAAAAGAAAAGTGGAAAAACTGAATTAAATTGTGTACCATTCGTTAGCACTTTTCCCCTAGGGACAATTGCCGGGCCATTCGATCCCTTCTAAATCGCCTAGAGCGAGCCTTTGGCGGGGATGTAAATAGGCTCGTTTGGGTCTGCTTGGTTGTTGATAAACCGGGCAGGTTTTCCGGTTACCCACCTGTTTTTCGGATACTGCCGTGGATAGTCTCAAAGCCATTTTTAGTCGCAAACCTCGGGGGGTTGGTATTGAGCTCACCCCTGAGAAAGTTAATTTGGCCCGGCTGAAAAAGCAGGGAACCGCTCTTAAATTAGAAACCCTGGCTTCGGTAGAACTGGCCGAGGGTGTCTATGAGGAGGGGCAAATTTTAGACACCGCCGCCATGGCCGATGCCATTCAGCTGGTGCTGGCTGAAAGCAAGCTCAAGGTCAAACAGGCCACGACCGCCATTCCGGGGCGTGCCATTACCCGCGTCATTCCGGTGCCTGCCGAGCTTGACGATGAAGAGCTGCGAGAAATGGTGCTCAACCAGGAGGCTAGCCTCTATCTGCCCTTCCCCCGTGAAGAGGCCGATGTCGACTACCAAAAACTGGGCTACTTCGTTGACGAAGACGGCATTGAGAAGGTGCAGGTGCTGCTGGTGGCGGTGCGCAAAGACCTCACCGACCCCTATATAGAAGTGTTTCAGCAGGCGGGGCTGATGCTCAACGTGCTCGAAACCTCCAGCTTTGCGCTGATCCGCACCATTCGTGAGCAGCTGCGGCAGTTTACCCCTCAGGAGGCCGCTGCCGTCGTCGATATCGAGTTTGAAAATACCGAAATCTCGATTGTGGTCGACGGGGTACCGCACTTTTCACGGACCGTACCCATCGGCACATTTCAAATTCAAAGCGCCCTCAGCCGCGCGATGAACCTGCCTCCCTCCCGCAATACCGAGCTGCTGCAGGGCATGACGGTGCCGATTCAAACCATGGATACGGTAGGTGCGCCCCAGATGGGCAACACCAACCCCGGCACCACAGCCATGCTGCGGGTGCTGGGCGAGCTATCCGACGAGCTGCGCCGCTCCATCGACTTCTACCTCAACCAGGGCGAAGACATGGAGGTAGCTCAGCTGCTGCTGGCGGGCCCGGGGGCCTCCATTGGTCAGCTTGACGAGTTTCTGGCCCAGCGGCTGAGTCTGCCCGCCAGCCAGATTGACCCCATTTCGGCCCTGTCTTTAGATGTTGCTGAAGACATTCCTGAAAGTCAGCGGGCTGGGTTGGCAACGGTAATTGGCCTTGGCCTGCGGGAGGTATAGCTATGTACGGTCTGGATATTAACTTTCTGAAAGACCGCGAAGTTCGGGTCTTTGATGCCAAGCCCCGATCGCGGGGCGGTGGGGCAACGGTGGTCGGCGATCGTAGGCCCCTGTACATCGGGCTGGCGGCGGCGCTCATCCCTCTGGCGCTGGTAGGCGGCTACTGGGCCGTCACCCGCGGGCAGGTCAATCAGCTCCAGGCTCGCAGTGTTGAGCTAGATGCCGAGACCGCCGCACTACAAGGCCAGCTGCAGGAGATCAGCGGCATTCAGCAGCAGATAGATCTCGTGCAGGCTGAAAATAACGCCTTTGTGACGGTGTTTAACGACATCATTCCCTGGTCAGCCCTGCTGCAGGATATTCGCACCCGCACCCCAGCTCGGGTGCAGATTGTTAGCCTGAGCCAGACCGAAGGTGCGTCCCTACAGGCTGACCCCGCTGACCCCAACGCGCCGCCGCCACCAGCCGCTGGGGGTATTTCAATTGAGGGGGTGTCTTGCTCCTACGATGCCATCAACGACTTTGCCCTGGTCTTGCAGCGATCGCCGCTGCTGCAGTCGCAGACCGTGGCCATTACCCAAGCCCAGCAGCAGCCCAGCCTGCTCGACCCCCAAACCCAGGGCCGCTGCCCGGGTGCTGCGGTCGATGACCCCGACTTTTTAATCGACTACGGCATTGGTGCCAACATCACCGACACCCCGGCCTCGCAGCTTATTGATGAGCTAGAGCGCCAGGGTACGGTTGGTTTAGTAACCCGTCTTCGGGCCCTGAGAGAAAGAGGAGTGATCGAATGACCACCACAGGAGATTTTCTTCCCGGTGAAGATAACCAGGGCCTAGAGCAGGTAGGGCCAACCTACCCAACGGCCTTTGGGGTTGAGCTAACGCCAAAAGTGCAGGCCATTGGCCTGGCTGTACTGGGTTTGCTAGGGGCCTTTGCCCTTTATAACTTTGTTGTCCAGCCCGTCCGCGAGCAAAAAACGGCTCTTGAGGCTGAAGTGGCGCAAAAGCAGGCCCAGGTCGATCAACAGCGGGCTAGCCTGCAAGACCGAGCCGCACTGCAGGCTCAGCTCAATACAGCCCTAGAGCAGCGGGTCGGTATCTATAGCCTGCTAGGTGACCAGCAAACCATTGATACGCTGCTGCTTGACATCAACCAGCAGATTCAAAACAGCAATGCGGCGATCGCCGACGTGCTGCGGGCCGATCCGGCTCGCCTCGACAATGCTCAGCTGGCGGCCCTAGGGCTCAACCGCGAGCAAATTCAGCGGGCTAGAACCACCTTTCCCGGTGATACCCAGCTACAAAGACAGCTCTACACCTCCGAGCTGCTGCGGTTTAACCCCAGCCCTCCGGTGATTTTGGCTGATGGTCCAGCTGAGCTCAATGGCAAGCTTGAGCGCTACACCGTTGATGTATCGATGCAGGCACTGTTTCCCCAGACCTTAAGCATCATGCGCAATATCGAGCGCCTAGAGCCACTGATTGTAATTCGAGATCTGCAGCAGAGCATTGCGCCGCCGCCGGAGGGAGCCACTGAAGAGCAGCTTCTGGGCATTAGCCGCCTGCTGCTGACCGACTTCACCCTGGAGGTTCTGGTGCCTGTCGGCGACCCCACTGTGCCGCCGACACCGCCGCCCCCGGCCCCCGCCGAGGGTGAAGCCCCTGTCGAAGGCGAAGCCCCTCCTCCGGAAGGGGGTTAACTCAACCCTTTGGAGCCCAGTTCCCGCAGCCACCACCGTGGCCCCAATCTACCTACCCAGCCTAGTTATACCCTGCGCGGCCCTGCCGCATCTGTGATGGAGGAGTGAATCGTGAACCGCCTGATGAACCTACACCCGATTTTGCTTGGCAGCGCCCTAGTCGCCCTGGCTGCCCAGCCTGGCCTGGCCTCAGTTACCAGCATTACTAATGTCCGTCTCAACCCCACCGCCACCGGCCTCGATCTGGTGTTTGAAACCGAAGGCGGCGATAACAGCAATGTCTTTACGGTTAACCAGGGCAATAGCCTAGTTGCCGATATTACCCGCGCTCAGCTTAACCTGCCCGATGGCGGCAGCTTTACCCAAGCTAACCCCGCCCCTGGCATTACTCAGGTCTCGGTAGTGCCCCTCGATGCTAACAGCGTGCGAGTCACCGTCAATGGCGATGGTCAGACCCCTGTGGGAGAAGTAGATTCTAACGGCGATCGCGTCGTCCTGTCGGTTCGTAGCGACGGTCAAACTGCCCAGGCCCCCACTCCGGTACCCACCGAACTCGAAACCGTACCCGCCCCAGATGCCCCTCCTGAGGTAGCTCAGGCTGCTCCAACCCCAGAACCAGCCCCAGGGCCAGCCCCCGTAGTTCCGGCTCCCGCCAACCCTGATGTGTTGGTTCCCAATCCCGAAGTCACCATTGACGGCACCCCAGTGCCCCGGCCCCAGGTACAGCAGGCTCCTCCTTTCCTGCCTCGGGCTGTTGCACCCCCAATTGGCGATATTTCTGTAGCCGAAGGGGCACCGACCTTCAGCAATATAAACTTGGGCAGCAACGAGCGTATTCCCAAACTGCTGCTGCGCGATGCCCCCGCCCGCGAAGTGCTGTCGCTGTTGGCCAGAGCTGCCGGCCTCAACCTGGTCTTTACTCCCGCTGGCGCAACCCAAGGGGGACAGGAGACAGCAGCTAGTGCCGATGGGCCACCGGTCAGTCTAGATATTGAGAATGAGTCGGTGCAGGACGTGTTTAACCACGTGCTGCGGGTGACGGGACTGCAGGCCAATCGGGTGGGTCGCAGCATTTATGTTGGCCCTACCCTGCCGGTTTCGGCCCAAAATGTCTCGGCTAGAACGTTGCGCCTGAACCAGGTTGACGCCACCGTTGCCACCAACTTTTTGGTTGCCCTAGGGGCGGAAAGTGCCGTCAGCCGCGAGCGCCTGGTTACCAACGTCAATGCTGTTGAGGTGGCCGAAGGTGCTCCTGCCCTCACCGAAACTCAGACCTCAACCGTAGAGCAAATCGAGGTCAACCGGGTTGACTACGAAGATAGCCAGGGAATTTTGCGCGGCTTGCAAGTGGTGGCCGACGAGCGCACCAATTCGGTCACCCTGGTGGGCCGAGCTGATCTGATTGCCATTGCCACCGAGCAGCTCACTCGCATCGATCTACGCCGGCGGCAGGTGGCGGTCAACGTCAGAGTTATTGACATCGACCTCAACGCTATCAATGCTATTGGCACCAGTTTTTCATTCCAAAACGGGCTGTTTGGCGTGCTCAGCTCCGGGGGACTTGGCATTCTCAACATTGGGGATGGCGGTACACCTAATACTGCTAACCAGGCAACTCCCACAGGTACCCCCATCCTGCCGCGTACGCTAGGTGGCCCTGGTCAGAATAATACCTCCGGCAATTTCTTGGCTCAGCTGCTGGGAACAGTGCAAAACGGCAACGGCAAGATCATTACTGACCCCACGCTAATTGTTCAAGAGGGCCAAACGGCTACCGTTCAGCTAACTCAAGACGTGGTGACTGAACTTACTCAAACCATTGAAGTAACTGAGACAGGAACTTTGACTACGCTAGATATTGAGGTTGAGCCGGCGGGTCTAATTCTGCAAATCGATGTCGATCGCATCGATGACAACGGCTTTGTATCGCTGTCGGTAGCGCCCAGTATCTCGGCTCCAACTGATAGTTTCTCTAGTGACGCTGGCACATTCTTCCTGCTGTCGGAGCGCCAAATTAGCTCTGGTCAGGTGCGGGTTCGCGACGGTCAGACTCTGCTACTGTCTGGCATTATTCAGGAGTCGGAGCGTTCTAGCGTCAACAAGATTCCCATTCTGGGCGATATTCCCATTTTGGGTGCGCTGTTCCGCAGCACCGTGACCGACAACCAGCGCCGAGAACTCATTGTGCTGCTAACACCCCAAATCCTAGACGATTCGGATGAGTCGACGTTTGGCTACCAGTATGCCCCCAGTGAGCAGGTGCAGGAGATTCTAGAGAATCGGGGTCGCCCCCAGGGCGAGTAAAACCCTGGCGGTAACAACTGCCTCAGCAACAGGCCATTACGCAATAAAAAGGGTAGATGCCGGAGCGAGGCATCTACCCTTTTTGTTACGGCACTGTTTATTCGGCGACGTAGGAGCCGTACATGATGTATTCGTCGCTCTGGAGCTGGGTGTCACTGGAGTAAAACGCTATTTCTATGGAGGTTGCCGCACCGCTGGTGTCGGCTTTAGGGATGAGCTTGATGTACTGGTTTTGGGTGTCGTAAAAGCTGGGGCTAGACTCGAGCCTGAGCAGGTAGCCCCCTTCGGTGCCAATCAGGGTATAGGGGCTGCTCTGACCACTACTCCACTGCACCTGGTTGGGGGTTACGGTCATGGTGCCAAAGGCAAGCAGCACGTTGCTGAGGGGCTGCCACTGGTGAATGAGAGTATCCGGCAGGGTTGCTGCTGAGGCTGAAGGGGTTGTATCTGGGGCGGCAGGGGTGGCGTCGGGGGGCTGGGTGGCGGTAGGTGCGGGGGTAGGCTCTGTCGGTGTTGGGGCGCTGGGAGCGGGCTCAACTGCGGCGGGCGGGGGTGAGGTATTGGGTCGACAGCTGGCGATCGCAGCCCCTGCCACCACCGCCAGCATCCACCTCGCTAGAGTAGATCGGCGCTGACGCCGTGGATGGGCTAGTGCTGCGACTATATTTACCATTTCTACGCTCCGGAGCAGGACCTGGTGCCATAGTAGCGTTTTGAGCGTTTTGCAGACTTTCCGATGTTCCCTAGTTAGGCTCCAAAAAAAGGTTTCAGGAGAATGGTTAAAGCCAGAGCAGCAGCTTTTTTGGCACGGAATGCATCGGCGATCGCTGGTGTGGGTAAAGTATAGGCAGTACCGCCTTGGATAGAGGTTGAGCTGGGTCAGATGTTGTAAAAACAGCGACTTGCCTATGCCAGGTGCGATCGCTAAAGTTGGAGTGCACCCAGGGAGATAGGGTATGGCTCAAACGGTTCAGTCGGCGGCAACGACGGCAACAACAGAGACGCAGCCAGATGTTGAGCTACGCCAGGTATTCAAAACCTTCGGAGCCGACACAGCGGTACGTCAGCTCGACCTGGTGGTGCAACCGGGTGAGTTTTTTAGCATCTTGGGCCCCTCGGGCTGCGGCAAAACCACCACCCTGCGGCTGATTGCGGGGTTTGAAACCCCCTCTGCCGGAGAGGTGCTAATTCAAGGTACCAGCGTGAGCACGGTGCCTGCCCACCGTCGACCGGTCAACACTGTCTTTCAGAGCTATGCCCTGTTTGACCACATGACCGTCAAAGACAATATTGCCTTTGGCCTCAAAATTCGGCGGTTGGGCACGGCTCAGGTGCGCGATCGCGTGGCCGAGGCCCTGCGGCTGGTTCGCATGGAGACCATGGCCAACCGCTACCCGGCCCAGCTCTCTGGGGGGCAGCAGCAGCGCGTTGCTCTGGCCCGCGCCCTAGTCAACCGCCCCGCCGTCATGCTGCTCGACGAACCCCTCGGTGCTCTCGATCAAAAGCTGCGCAAGCAGATGCAGGTAGAACTGGCCAACCTGCACCGCCAGCTGGGCATCACGTTTATTCTGGTCACCCATGACCAGGAGGAAGCCCTCTCGCTGTCGGGTCGCATCGCTGTGATGAACAACGGCCAAATTGAGCAAATTGGCACGCCTAGCGATATTTACGACCGCCCCCGCACGCCTTTTGTCGCTGACTTTATTGGAGATACCAACCTGCTGCCCGGCCGCGTAGACCAGACCTACCCCGCTCAGGTGCAGGTTACTACCGAGAGCGGGCTGCGGGTGCTGGCCCAATCGACTCAGTCTCCCCGACCCACCGTTCAAAACGTCGTGGTCAGCGTACGGCCTGAAAAGATCAACCTCAGTTTGAGTGCCCCCGGCAGCGGCGGCAACTGCTACCAGGGCCAGGTCAGTCACCTGATGTATCTGGGTACTCACCTGCACTGCGTAGTGCGCCTCAGCTCAGGCGAAGCCCTGACGGTGCGCCAGCCCAACCGAGCTGAGGGAGCTATTACCGTAGATACCCCCGTCTACGTCCACTGGACCGCCGATGACTGCCTGGTGCTAAACGCTGCCTAGACTAGGGCCTACAGCCTGCAAAGCCTGGTCAAGCCCAAGGCTATTAGATGTAGCACATGACGTAGCACACATAGACGCAGCGCCATTACCTAGCTAAGCGACACCCTCTAGACCCCGTCGTCCTCTGCCTAGATACATACGCCTGGGACGCATCCTCATATACTGGAGAACTGAATACTGGGACAACTCACCATCCCACTACAGCCGCTGCCTGCCTAGCCCCTGATTAGCCCCCTAGCCACATTGGAGAAAACCGTGTCTGCAAAGCGACTCCTGACCTCCCCCCACTCGCGCCGTCCAGCTTTGGGTCGACGGCGCTTTTTGCAGGGGTCGGCGGCAGTCTTGACCGGCCTCGCTGCCGCTAACTGTCGCCAGAACCTAGCTGGTCCGCCTGCTGGCGGGAGTACCGGTAGCGATGGCACGCTGCACATCTACACCTGGGCCAATTACACCGATGACAGTTTGGCCGCCGCCTTTACTGAACTCACCGGCATTTCGGTCGTAGTCGATATCTTCGACTCCAATGAGGTTATGTTGACCCGGCTTCAGGCGGGCGGTGGCGATGCCTACAGCCTCATCTACCCGTCTGACTACATGGTGTCAGAAATGATTGACCTGGGCCTGCTTACGGAGCTAGACCAGAGCCGCATTACGGGTTTAGAAAACCTCAGAGCCCAGTGGCAAAACCCCGCCTACGACCCCAACAATGCTCACAGCG
The DNA here is from genome assembly GCF_015207525.1 of Nodosilinea sp. LEGE 06152. Lineage (GTDB taxonomy): Bacteria > Cyanobacteriota > Cyanobacteriia > Phormidesmidales > Phormidesmidaceae > Nodosilinea. The sequence continues at coordinate 50,992 of NZ_JADEWR010000016.1, read as the reverse complement.
TGCCCTTCTGCTGGGGCACCACGGGCCTGCTCTTCAACCGTGAGGCTACCCCTGGCGAGCCCGTCGACTGGAATTTTTTGTGGGAGAACCAGGACGCCCTCTCCCGCCGCATTACCATGCTCGACGATATGCGCGAGACCTTGGGGGCCACCCTCAAATCCCTAGGTTACTCGTACAACTCCAGCAACCCCGAAGAAATCCAGGCGGCCTACAACCGTCTGCTTGAGCTCAGACCCCACATTGCCGCCTTTAAGACTACCGGCTTTGAGAACGAACTGCTAGGCGGTGACTTGAGCGTGTCAATGGCCTACTCCAGCGATGCGATCGCGCTCACCCTTGAAGACGACCGCATGGAGTACATCATTCCTGCCAGCGGGGCGTCGTTGTGGACCGATACCCTGGCCATTCCTGCCACCGCCCCCAATGTTGACGCCGCCTACCAGTGGATCAACTTCATGCTTGACCCCGCAGTGGCCAGCGCCGCTGTAGAACGCCTGTTTTTTGCCACCGCCAACCAGGCCGCCTTTAACCAACTGCCCGCCGAAATTCAGAGCAACGAAGACCTGTACCCTCCCGAATCTGTACTGGCCAAAAGTGAAGGCATTGTTGCCGTAGATACCGCCAGCACCGACCTCTTTGACCAGTTTTGGACCGAAGTGACCAGCGCTTAAGGGGTGGATGGGCAGATGGGCAAACGGGTGGATGGGTGGGTTAACTAAATGGATGAACGAAGCAGCCCCCGCCCCATCACCTCCTCACTCCCTACCCATCCACCCTCCCACTCCCTACCCATCTACTCTCGCTTCCCAATGACTCCTGTACCCTCCCCACTGCGCCCCTGGGCCGATCGCTTTGCTCCCCGGCGCTGGCTGGGGCCAGTTGCGCTACTGGGGCCAGGGGGCGTGTGGCTGCTGCTGCTGCTAGTGCTACCCACCCTGCTCATTCTTGAGATCAGTTTGGTGCCGGGGCTGCGTTTGGGGCAGCCCAGCGGAGGCTACGGGCTGGGCAACTACCTGCAAATTTTGCAGCCGGTGTACCTGCGGGTAATTGGGCGATCGCTGGCCTTTGCGCTGGGGTCAACGGTGCTTTGCCTGCTGCTGGGGTTTCCGGTGGCCTACTGGCTGGCGCTGATGTCGCCTCAGCGCTGGCGCAACCTGCTGCTGGTGGGGTTCATTTTGCCGCTGTGGACATCGTCGCTGCTGCGGGCCTATGCCTGGGCCGCAATTCTGCGCCCAAGCGGCGTGTTGAACACCATTCTCACAGCTGTAGGGCTACCGACCCAAAACTGGCTCAATACGCCGACCGCGGTGTTTATTGGCCTCACCTACAGCTTTTTGCCCTACATGGTGCTCATTCTCTATGCCTCGCTCGAAAAACTCGACACCCGCCTACTAGAGGCTGCTGCCGACCTGGGGGCAACTCCGTCCCAGGGTTTCTGGAAGATTACCGTGCCCCAAACCCTGCCCGGCATCGCCGCTGGGTGCCTGCTGGTGTTTATCAGCACGCTGGGCGACTTCGTGGTGCCCACTCTGCTGGGTGGAGCCTCATCTATGAATATTTCGCGGCTGATCTACAACCAGTTTCTTGGCCCTACCCGCGCCTGGGGCTTTGGTTCGGCGCTCAGCATGGTGCTGATTTTGGCGGTCAGCCTGGCGATCGCCCTCCTCCTGCGCTACGGTGACAAACGCTCCGTATCCGAAACCTAATTCTGAAACCTTTATGGGCGGTGCATCGCTGCGCGGATACAGCCTACGCCAGCCCTCATTCTCTCCACTCTGCAAGAAGCCGCTCTACGCCATCCACCCATCTACTCGACCACCTACCTACCCGCTTACCTCTCCCATGTCCGCCCCGCGCTCCATTACCTGGCCCAGTCTCTTCACTGCTCTGATGTACGCCTTCATGTACTTCCCCATCATTGTGCTGGGGGTGTACAGCTTCAACGATTCGCGCTACAGCGCCAGTTGGGAAGGGTTTAGCCTGCGGTGGTACCGGGCTCTGTTTAGCGATCGCCGCCTGCTGTCAGCCCTGCAAGATAGCCTGACTATTGCGATCGTGGCGGTGGCGGTTTCAGCCGTGCTGGGCACCCTGATGGCTATCGGTTTAGCTCGCTATCGGTTCCGGGGCAAGGGGCTGTATCGGGGGGTGTCGTACCTGCCGCTGATTGTGCCCGATATCGCGATCGCAGTGGCGACCCTGGTGTTTCTGGCATCGATGGCAATACCGCTGAGCCTGGGCACCATTATTGCGGCCCACATGGTGTTCTGCCTGGCCTATATTGCCGTGGTGGTGGCTAGCCGCCTCCAGCGCCTCGACCCCAATCTCGAAGAAGCCGCCCTCGACCTGGGGGCTACTCCGACCCAGGCGCTCATCAAGGTGCTGATTCCGCAGCTGGCACCGGGCATCTTAGCCGGTTGTCTACTGGCTTTTGTGCTCAGCATGGACGACCTGCTGATCTCCAGTTTTACCGCTGGAGGGGGGGCTAACCCATTGCCCATCGAGATTTTTAGCCGGGTGCGTACGGGGGTTAAGCCCGACATCAATGCCCTCAGCGTGGTGCTCATTCTGGGCTCGGCCTTGCTAGCGGGCCTGGCCGAGTACGTGCGCTACCGGGGCGATCGCCAGCGGCAGCTGTAGCATTTGCCCTATCTGCCCACCTTACTGACCTTGGCGGTTGGCGGCACAAAAAGCTGAAGCCTAGCATCCATAGCATAGTCCAGCTCGAAGTCTAGAGCTGTCCCACCAGCACAACTCCACATCTGAACTTAGATTTGTTGCGTTCAGAAATGCCGCCTTAGTCAAACCGATGGTCAGCGGCGGCTTACCTCAGCCGAAGATTGATGTTAGTGATTTAAACCACGTATCTGTCTGCTGTTAATTACAAGCAGGTAGGTTCAAGATCATGCTCAGCCAGAGGCTATATCACGATTAAGTTTGACGTATTGGGCGATATTGAGTACAGCCTCAAATCGCTCAGGTCGTCGTCATGTCTCAAGTCACTAGCCAGTCGCTCAAAGCCATCGTTGATCAAATTTTTGCCGAACGTCGCATCAGTCGCCAGGTGCAACGAGAACTTATGGACGTACTGCTCAGCCAGCCTACGCTCAGCAACCAGGACCATGCTACGGCGCAGCGTGTGTTTGATGCTATTCGCCAGGGGCGGCTGCGGATAATCGATTAACCCTTTCTTCAAAATCGATTACATCTGGCTAAAGAAGTACTCTGCTGAATAAAAAACGCTTTGGCCTGCCTACCGTATGGGCAAACAACGTTTAAATGCTTCATGAACCTAGCCCGTTTTACATGGGCTGGGTTCAGTTTTTTGAGTTTTCTAAAATCGCTGTGGCAAGAGAATAAAGTCTTACGCTTTTGGCGGTTGGTGTAGTCGGCTTGTGCAGGCACTAGAACAACTATCGGCGTTATTGAAACACTAGTGTGCTTGGTAGTGCCTCGGCATTAAGCTTTTTAGCTATCAGCCTAAGTTGTAAGCTATCGGACCAATACAATCTATGACGAGTTTTCGTCGTTTCATCTATTCTCTAGCCAGAGCAACAAAAGAGGGTTAACCATGATTTCAATTAACTCTCCGTAATCTTGAAGCGCGAAATCTCATTCTTCTGTTGATCTGAATTATGCCTGCTGATGGATAAGCTCCTACAAAAGGCTTGCTATGGTATTTCTGTTGATGCCTATAGTAGAGGTATTTTGATGACTAATTTTCGTGATCAAAACGAGAGTATTTCTAATAATCCTGGACAAGCTGATCAAAGTGCTTCGCCTCAAGACCTAAATGTCGCCGAGCGCGCTGAACATGACTCTGACCAGGCGGCTACCGAAGCCTCGGGTCTTGTTTCCGACCAGTTTGCTAACCGGGCCGAAGACTTCTCTAGCCAGGCTTCTGACCAGGTTCAAGCTGTTAAGTCTGCAGTTACCCAACCGTTGCCAAAACCCCCAGGGATGTCTGGCACTCAGGCTACTGCCGATGAATTGTTGAAGCGACTGAACTGGGGTGAGCCTGCCCTCACCATTATTGATGCCCGCAGCCGCCAATCCTTCAATGCAGAGCGCATTACTGGTGCTATGTCGCGGGATCAGGTTGATGAGGCGACTGGCTCTCTGGAACACCAGCGGGACATTTATGTCTATGGCGACGGTGCTGACGAGGCTGCGGAAGTGGTCAATCAGCTGCGCCAGGCGGGCTACCAAAAAGTGGCGCTCATCCAGGGTGGACTGTCGGCATGGAAAGATATTGGTGGGCCCACCGAGGGTGTCGAGGCCTTTTCTTCGCCCGCTGGCGCTAAGGTCTAAACTAATCGTCTATACCGCTAGCACGGCATCTCCTAACAACAACGACAGCCATAGCCGTTCCCAAACCGACGTTGATGGAACGGCTATGCTTAGATCAAACCCTGGTTGCCTGCTCCCCCGGCCAGTCAATGGCAAACGATCGTTTGCCATTGCGGGATGTCCATTTTGATGCAGGGTTTTTGAGTCGGACTGGGTATAAGCCAGAGTGCTGAACTCGTGGGTGCTGCTTCTGTTGTTCAAATGTGTGTAACGCAAGAGCTGATTTGAAAAAAAACACTAATTTAAAGCAAGCATTCTCCTGAGATGTTGCAACGCAATGTCTCAGGAGAATTGTGTTTTTCCGCCAGGATTGGACACAAACCCCCACTTTTTACCGTCTAACAAAAGCCGCTGACGATGTTAAGTCAAAGGGGGCAAACTAATGCTTTTAGGGCGCTTTAAACTCGCTAGACCTATTGGTGTTGCTGAACTGAAGTATGAACTTGGGTAGGGGCAAATAGCCGTTTGCCCCTACGAGAGATGTTGCGTTTTTGATAGCGCTGTGGTGCATCATGGGGCGCGATCGCGCCGCTACTAAACCGCAGGGATACCTAACCCTCTTTGCCCTCTTCTGGCTTCACGGTAGGAAGGAAGTCGGGCTTTTCTTTGTCTTCCCAGCCTGCGGGGCGCTTGGAGTTGTACCAGGCCACAGAGCCCAGGGTTACTGCGGCTATAAAGCCCACCACGTAGACCAGTACAAGGGACGAAGAGGTCACCGCCTCACCTGATACCGCAAAGTAGAGTGCCATAACTAAATTCATCTCCAAAAATGGTTGTCTTTTATCCTACGACGATCGGTCGGTCAGGGTATCACCCCCAGGTCTGACCCTTCCCATGCAATGGCGCTAAACTTACCCACCATCTACGCCCTCCGGACTATTCTCCCTCGGCGGCAGGGGCAGGTGCCTCTAGGGGCGGCGGTGGTGCCACAATAGGCGGCGGTGCAGGAGCAGGAGCCACCGGGGCCGGGGCTGGGGCTACTGGAGCCGGATTCACTGGGCGAGGTGCTGGGGCAGGCGGTGCTGGGGCGGGTGGATCATTGGTGATGACTGGAGCAGGCGCTGCGGCTGGTTCCGGAGCAGGGGTGTTGTTCCTGGGGCCGCTGCTGTCGCTATCGTTGTTGCTGGCGGCGGCAGGTGCCTCATTGTTACCGGACGACCTGTTTTCGTTCTCCGAACGGTTGGCAGTCTGGCGACTTTCACCCCTCGGTCTGGAATCCGACGCTGATACTTGAGACGGCCCGCTCTCGGCCACCACTCGACCGGGCTTAACCGGACTGAGGGTAATAGTGCCCTCGCGTCCGCCCAGACGAGGCAGGCTTGGAAAATCTTCGGAGGGAATGTCGTCGGTCAGCTTGGCCATAAAATCGCGCCAAACCCCTGCCGCCATGCTGCTAGCACCTCGGGTTGGCGTGTTGTCGTCATTGCCCATCCACACTCCAGCCGCTAGCTGAGGGATGTAACCCACAAACCAGAGATCGCGGTACTCCTCAGAGGTGCCCGTTTTGCCGGCCACCGGACGGCCCAGATAAGCGTTACTGCCCGTGCCCCCCTCGACAACCCCACGCAGCATCCAAGTCATGATGGCGGCCGAGTCGGCATCAATGGCCTGAACTGACTCATTGGGCCGTTCGTAGATCACTTTGCCGTTGCTGTCTAGAACCCGTCGAATGCCGTGGCTGGGTCGATACATTCCCTTGTTGGCCAGGGTACCGTAGGCGCTGGTAAGCTCTAGCAGGTTAACTTCTGACGTGCCCAGGGCTAGCGAGTAGGCCGGCAGCAGCGGCGACTTGATTCCCATGCGCCCTGCCAGGTCGACGACGGGTTCAAACCCCACATCGACCAGCAGCTTAACGGCCACAATGTTGACCGAGTTGCGCAGGGCTTGCAGCAGATCCATGCCGCCGCTGTAGTTTTCGCCGTAGTTCTTGGGCTCGTAGCCATCGACGACATAGCGGGCATCGACGTAGTTTTTGTAGGGCGATACCCCCCCTGCGATCGCCGCCGCATAGACAAAGGTTTTAAAGGTTGACCCTGGCTGTCGCTGGGCCTGGGTAACGCGGTTAAACTGATTTTCGCTGGTAAAGTCGGTGCCACCTACCATGGCCTTAATTTCACCGTTGCGAGGGTCAACGGCTACCAGCGCAACCTGTCCTACGCGCTGCCAATTGCTGTAGCGCTCAACGGCGTTTTCAACGGTTTCTTCAGCGCGACGCTGCCAGACCACATTTAGAGTGGTCTCTACCGTCAGGCCACCGGCCTCAAGCTGTTCGGGGGGTAGCAGGGCTTCCAGCTGCTTTTGAATATAGATCGTGAAGTAGGGAAACTCGCTGTAGAGAAACTTGGGCTGGTTGGGGGTGACTTCTACGCTGGCGGTAATCGCCTCTTCGGCTTCTGCCCCGGTGATCGTTTCGGTGGCCAACATGCCGCGAATCACGCGGTTGCGCTGGCTGCGGGCTGCCTCTACATCGACTGCTGGCGAGTACAAACTGGGGGCCGGGGCCATACCGGCAATCATGGCCGACTCTGCCACGGTAAGTTGGTCAATGGTTTTACCGAAATAAATCCAGGCGGCATCAGCTACGCCGTAGGCCCCAGAACCCAGGTATACCAGGTTGAGGTAGCGCTCAATAATCTGCTCTTTAGTCAGGCTTTCCTCAAGCTTGACCGCCATTAGAGCTTCTTTGAGCTTGCGCTGGTAGCTGCGTTCCTGATCGAGAAAGACGATACGAGCCAGCTGTTGGGTAATGGTGCTAGCCCCTTCCACCGTTTCTCGGTTTTGCAAGTTGGTTAAGACAGCGCGGGCAATGCCCCGGTAATCGACGCCGTTGTGCTCGTAAAAGCGGCGGTCTTCGGAGGCAATAAACGCATCTACCAGATGCTCAGGCAGGGCATCGTAGGTGATGGTCTCTCGGCTGGCGGGGCCAAGCTTCTGCAGAATGACTCCGTCAGCTGACACCATCGTGACGGTGCCGTCGCGTTGATAGGTCAACGCCGCATTAGGATCGGGCAGTGTGGCGTTGGTTGTGACAAATACGCGGTAGGCGCGAGTACCTCCCCCGGCAATACCTGCCCCCGCCAGCAGCACTGCCCAAAACAAGGGCCGCAAAAATAGCGGTCGGTAGCTGCGCGGCGGCGGCACCTGCTCCTGGGAGGGTAAAACCTGCCCCTCAGCCGATCGCGGTGAAGCGGTTGTTTTAGCAAAATTGCTGGGACTGACCCCAGCGGTCTTGCGCCCAGCGGTCTTGCGTCTGGCAGAACGCGATGACTTTCCCGCAGGAAACGACAGCCAGCTTAACCAAGATCGAGCCATAGCACCGTTGCCCTTCACGTCCTCTGTGAACTGTATGGGGTTTCGACCATTTGTTCAAGGGTATAACAAGTCCAGCTCGGAATCTGAAGCTTTCCCACCGACAAAACTCCACTTCTGGACTGGAATTCGGTTTGTCGCCCTTGATTTGATGGATCCCCTAAAGCGGCGCGTGCCCCAGAGCCAGCCCTGTCACCAGCATACCTAATACTAAAAAAGGCTGAGCGCTGGCCTGATATTTGACGTCATTACCCAGGGGATCGCGCAGAAAGTACATGTCCTGAAAGGTGATCTGAGGAATGATCAGCAGGATCAGCAGCACCGCGTAGAGGTTTTGGTGAATGGCCATCAGGTAGGCGGCTACGCCCCCCTGGAAAATATCGATCGCCAGTACGCAAATCCAGGCGGCGGTGGTCACGCCAAACATCACCGGCAGCGACTTGAGCCCCATCTGGCGATCGCCCTCCACGCTCTTAAAGTCATTCACCACCGCAATGCCCAAACCGGCCAGGCTGTAGAACAGGGTGAGCACCACAATCTGCCAGGTCAGGGTGCCAAACAAGGCATGACCGGCCCACCAGGGCAGCGCGATATAGCTGGCCCCCAGGGCGTAGTTGCCCAACCAGCCGTTTTGCTTCAGCTTGAGGGGCGGCGCTGAATAGATGTACGACACCAGCGATCCACCGATGGCAAGCGCGGTAATGGTCGGGAAACTATGACCCGCCCAGCGATCGAGGGCAAAGGCCACCGCTACCCCACCGACCAGCAGCACCAAAATCTGGGCCACCACCTGGCCAATCGAGATTGCCCCGGAAGGAATGGGACGGTAGGGCTCGTTGATGGCGTCAATGTCGCGATCGTAGAAATCGTTGAGGGTTTGGGTGTAGCCGGTCAGCAGCGGCCCCGAAAGCAGCATACAGGCCGCCGCAATCAGCACGTACTCCAGGTTCCAGCGGTAATTGCCGGAGGAGGCTGCTCCGCACACCACCCCCCAAATCAGCGGAATCCAGGTGATAGGCTTCATCAGCTGGAGACGAATCTTCCAGATCGAGGTTTCGCCCGCCTTGGCTCCTTTCATGCCCAACAGCTGGCGGGCCGCATTGCCCTGGGCTTCAGGGGCGACCTCAGCAGCAATCTCAGCACCAGGGGATTGGTCTGGAGCATCATTGACCGGAAGGGAAGACGGTTGTTCAGCCATGGTGGTGTGAAACTGCTACGAGTCGATGAAAAATCAGGTCGGCATAATACTTACCCACGGTGCCACATTTTTCGGGTCAGAATCAAACCCTAATAGGCACAGAGAGCATTTTGCTGGGAACCGATGACATGGAGCTGGGCAGTAATCTCGAGAAGGAGAAGTTTTAGCTAAACGAAATCACCAGGTGCTGGTCTTGAAACTTGGCCCCAGCCACGGCTTTGCCCTGAAGCGCCTGGGGCAGCAGCAGGTTGCGCCGCTGATCGCCCGCCTCGATGGTGACCTCGGGGCCGTACTGGGTGAGTTTGACCTGGGTTTTGTCAAAGCTGGGCAGGAACAACCGCACTGTCTTGGCGGCCACATCCACACTGACCGGGCACGGGGCCGCTGCTGCCCACTGAGCCGGGTCGGGCAGGGCTGCGATCGCACTCTCCCAGCCCTGCTCTACTACTGAAGGTAGGGCCACCTGAGGCAGAGGCGCAAAGGCGGTTGCTTGGTCGTCGGCTAAATTGCCGTTGTTCACCAGCACACCACCTACGGTGAGGCCAATTTGCTGGGCACTACCCCACAGATAGCGAGCGGTAGCCACCGCTCCAGGGGTTGGTGTTGTGACTAAAAAAGCGGCCACTCGACTGGGGTTAGTGACGGCTTCACGGCCTGCTTCGAGCTGCGATCGCACCTGCCCAGTGGGCTGATCGAGCACATCCCCTGACCAGTCAACCGCCAGCACCGCTGCGGCCATAGGCTGCAAAAAGGGCGACAGCACCTTGCCCACGTCCGACTGCTGAAACACGCCGCGAAATCGTCGCAGGTACCAATCGAGAATCTCAGGCATGCCCAGCATGCGTAGGGTAGCAGTGGCATCGCTGCCGTCATAGATGATCACGTCGTAGCGATCGCTAGCATCGTACTGCCGCAGCGCATTGAGGGCCAGGGCGCTGTCCATCCCTGGCATTACTCCCAGCTCCTGGCCGTAGACTGCCTTCAAAAACGGCGTGCGCAGGTATTGGGCCTCCAGGGCTTTCACCTCATCCCAGCTTTTCTCTAGCTGCGTTGCCGCCTGAAACTGCATCGCCCACAGGTTAGGCTCCAGCTCGGCGGGCTCCGCCCCCAGAGGCTGCCCCAACAGCAGCGCCGGGGCTGGAGTGGCATCTTGAATTATCAGCAACACCCGCTGTCCCGCTTGCGCCCGCTGTTTAGCGGCAGCGATCGCAACTGTGGTGCTACCGCTGCCGCCCTTGCCTAAAAAGGTAAGAATTAATGCCATAGAAATGGGCCTACGCGTTCTGTTTGGTTATGACTGCTAAACGGATTCACCCACGGAATTGCCGCTGCAAATATACCCTGTCCCTAACCTAGGTTATAGAACAGGCAGCCCAGAACCGATCAGGTGCCTGACACCTGAAGGGCAACCTTAGGCTGAGCCGCAGGGGATATCTACGTTGGGAATCCCATCAGATTTTAGTGATCAAAAAATCATTAACCATCCCCCTGAGGAAGGGAGCAGAAAGGGTTCGTCGGGATTGTAGTAGCCCTAAGCGATCCGGCACTGCCGTCAACCACCCTATGCTTGTCGCCCAGTGCCCATCACTGAATGGGAGACAGCTCATCTTCAAAGAACCAGGTGGTGTAGCGATCTTCAAATTCCACCACTACGCCGACACCGCTGCCGTCTACCATTTTGAACCGACTCACGACGCCCCGCTTGCCGAGGTAAGTCGCCGTTTCCTTAGAAACCCGATCGCGTAGACGGGATACCTTCACCTTCTGGCCAATCTCTAAACCCATGTTTACTGAGGGCTCCAACTGCACATCCAACAATAAAACCAAGACACAGTGTATCAGCGTCTTGGCCCCTGTTGATCCTCAAAATCCTCTATTGTGAAACCTTGGGAAACGATTAATCTACTGCGGCAGGAAATAGGGCGGTCGAGTAGGTGAATGGGGCGATGAGTGGTTGGGATGGCCGCGAAGCGGAGCTAACTATAAACAAAAGGAGTAAGGGAAATGCTGGCAAAACGGATTGTGCCCTGTTTGGATGTCAAAGCCGGGCGGGTTGTCAAAGGAGTTAACTTTGTCGATCTCCGGGATGCTGGCGATCCGGTGGAGCTGGCTCAGGCCTACAACCAGGCGGGGGCCGATGAGCTGGTGTTTCTCGATATCACAGCCACCCACGAAGACCGCGACATTATCTACGACGTGGTGTATCGCACCGCTGAGCAGGTGTTTATTCCCCTGACCGTGGGTGGTGGTGTGCAATCCTTAGAGACTATTAAGAAGTTGTTACGAGCTGGAGCCGACAAAGTCAGCATTAATTCGGCGGCGGTCAAGCGGCCCGAGCTAATCCGGGAGGCCAGCGATCGCTTTGGGGCGCAGTGCATTGTGGTAGCCATTGACGCTCGCCGCCGCGAAGACCCCACCCAGCCCGGTTGGGATGTCTACGTGCGGGGCGGTCGCGAAAACACAGGCCTCGATGCCCTGGCCTGGGCTGAAACCGTTGTTGCTCAAGGGGCTGGCGAACTGCTGGTGACCAGTATGGATGCCGACGGCACCCAAGCGGGCTATGACCTAGAGCTAACCCGCGCCATCGCCGACCGGGTACCAGTGCCGGTGATCGCCTCTGGCGGAGCGGGCACCTGTGACCACATTCATCAAGCCCTAACCGACGGTAGGGCAGAGGCGGCTCTGCTGGCCTCGCTGCTGCACTACGGTCAACTGACGGTACAGCAGGTCAAAGAGCATTTGCGCGATCGCCAGGTGCCGGTGCGTCTGACCTAGTTTGGCAAAAGTGAAAACATTCTGTGGAACCATGCCGGTTTTATGAATGCCTGTTACGATGTGTAACATATAGGTTAGAAGCTTTACGTTTCAAACTTTACACTTTGTCATTTAAGTCTTTACCGTAGACCTCTTCCATGCTGCTGCTCATCCTAACTATTGTTATTGCTCTGGTGGCTTGGGCACTCCGACTGATGGAGCAGGCTGTTAAAGGTCAGGAGTTTTCCCTGATGCTGGCGGGTTTTTTGGTGGCATCTTCCGCCGCCGCCCTGATGGGAGTCTACTTTTTGATGGGCAATTACATGCTCTATATGAACAGTGCCGCCCAGCAGATGTCTGCCCTAGACCCGCTTGATGTGCCCTACTCAATCTACGCCAGCGCCACCGTGCCCGACTCCTCTAACCCAGGGGCTGACTATTGGTTAATCCAGGCTGAGTAAGGCTCTACAAAGCACCTGCAGCGCTAAGTTACTACATCCTCTGTAAGCCGCCGAAATGCTTTTCCTTCCGGCGGCTTTGCTCTGAGAGGCCAGCGGATCGCCACAGGCGGCTGAATTACAGTACTTAGTTTAGTGCCCGCCAGGTGGCGGGGCCAACAATGCCGTCTACGGTAAGATTATTCGCCGCCTGGGCCCGCCGCACAGAGGCCTCAGTTTGGCTGCCAAAGATGCCGTCGATCGCGCCGTTATAAAACCCTTTGGCCCGCAGTCGCTGCTGCAGCTGACGTACTACATCACCCTCCATGCCGGGGCGCAGCACGGGTAACGCTGGGGCGTTACCGTTATTGGTGGTGGGTGGGGTGCTGGCCGGGGGGGTACTCGCTGGGGGCGTATTGGCCGATGGCGTACTCGTTGGTGGTGTATTCGCCGCAGGGGAATTCGCGACCGGGGTGGCACCGTCGGTGGTTGTGGCGGCAGGTGGGTTGGCTTCGCTGGGCGGGGTGGGAAACAGGCGGCTCCAGGTGGCGGGGCCGACAATGCCGTCGGCGGTAATACCGGCTGCGGTTTGAAAACGGCGCGTGGCGGTGGCGGTATCCTCTTGGTACAGGCCGGTCACCTGACCGGGGTAGTAGCCCAGCAGAATGAGCATGGATTGCAGCTCGCGCACCGACTCCCCCTGGCTGCCCAGCTGAAGGGTGGGTCTCACAATACGGCCGCCGCTGACGGTTGGAACGGCGGGTTGGCTAGTCGGAGCGGCCTCCTCCGCAGGGGTCTGAGCCTGGGCAGACGAATGGGTGAAGCTGCCAACCAGGGCGAAGGCGCAGCCTCCCCAGAGGGGAATCGCCATAACCATTCCCCAAAGACTAGGCCTGGCCCAGCCTGGGGCAGCCCGTTTGGTAAAAGGGGAGGCGCAGAACATAAACTTGGCTCCAGACAGGGGTAACAGTAAGCGGCAGGCGCTTGACAGCAAGCATTATAGGATTGCTATCCAGAAATAAGCTACTGCGCCCCTTAAAATTCACGGTTAGCGGTTAGATTCGCCCGCTAAAATTCATCCCGACGATTCACCAAATGCCAGGGTTCAGCAGCGTAAAGGCACCCCAACCATGGTTCAGCGAGGAATGCCGCCGAAATTATTAAGGTCAGGAGCCCTGTCAGACCGGCTGGGGGCAGCGCTGGAGGCCATTGTCATTGGCGATCGCTGGCTGGCTAACCGGCGGTGTGGTGTCGATGCTGCCGCAGGGAATTGGCGGGGGGGACTGCTGCAAGTTGCCCGCGCCTGCGCCCAGGGCGATCTGCTGTTGCCGTCGCGGTGGCAACCCCACTTTCAAACGCTGCCCGATACCCCAGCGCTGCTGCTCAATGCCCTGCCCTATCTGTGGCTACAGGCCGATGCCCACGGCCATCATCGGGCGGCGGTCGCTGACTGGGCCGCCGCCATAGGGCAATGGCGCAACCTCCCCAGAGGGGAATCGCCCGCGGTGGTGGTGGCCTGTGAGGTTTTGTTTGACCTCGTCTGCCAGGTGATGGCGGCGGCTGGATCGGGGCCGGGCTGGGGGCATTCCTTGCTGTCCATAGCTTGTGCCCCAGACGGTGAAGTCAATCCCCTGGAGCCAGTCCTACGGCTGGTAGTTCAGAGCCAAGGCGAGTTTGCGGTGGTGTTGGGCACAGCCCATCAGCGAGGCTGGGCAGCGACGGAAGTGGCCCTGGCCGGGCTGGTGGTGGGCCTGAGCGGCGGGCGAGCCGGGTTGGGGGCGAGCCTGCGTCAGCGCTGGCTGTTGGCGTACCCTGGGGCGGGGCAGGATGGCTGGCAGAACCTGGAAGCCGATGACCTGGAGGCGATCGCCCTGGGCCTGCATTGTCGCTGGGCAGGGGGCGAGGTTTGCGATCGCCCAGAACAGCCTCCTTTTCCTTGCGGTATCAGGGTTTAGGGCCAGGGGTACAGGCGTTGACCAGAGCCGCCGCCTATAATAGCGTTTGAGAGGCTCCGGTTGGGCTGGCGGCCCGAGCGCACAGCGGAGGAAGGGGTATCTCGAACCGCTCGTTGCTGACGATTCAGTTTGGCTGGCCCTCTACTCTGGGGTTCCTGGCCTCTGCCCACCCCTCTAGCTGTCCTAATCTATGAAGGCAATTCAGGAATTTGTGGCTGCGGTTGAGCACTGGTGGGCTGTGGAGCAGCAGACCATAAAGCCCAAGATCTCTCGCCCTACGCTGCTACCCCGCTCGCCGTCTCTAGAGCCGCTGCAGGCTAGCGACAAGCCAGGCGCACCTTGCTCTGCTCAGCCCGCACGGTTGCGCAAAGGTCGGCCGCAGCCCTGCCGTCCTCTGCGACGGCGCAAAAATATTCGTCATCCCCGGCTGGCCTTTGTGCTGACCACCCTGAGTCTGACGGCTATTCTAGGGCAGCGCTTTTATAACCAGCCAGGCCTGCAGGTGGGCAGCGTGGCTCCCAACACCATTTTTGCCCCCGCCGATGCTCGGGTAGAAGATAAAGAAACCACCGAAGAACGCCGTCGAGATGCTCGCAATGGTGCTCTTCAGGTACTGCGCATCGAATCGACTACCGACGAGGCGGTGCTGCGATCGCTGGGCAGCCTGATGGCAGAGGTGGGTGATATTCGCCGCCAGGCTGGAACGGTACCCTTTGTCGCCACCAGCACCTTGTCAACCCAGATGCAGAGTTACCTGCGGCGCTCCGACGACGCCACCTGGCTGAAGCTGCGTAGTCTGATTGACCCCTTGGCCAACGAAAGCGCCCGCGATGAGCGGGTAACGCTAGATACCCTGCTGCGCAACCAGACCATTACTCCCGACCAGCAAACCGCCCTGGGCGAACTTTGGGCCTATGGTCAGCGCTCTAGCAGCCAGGAGCTGCGCCAGCTCTTAGACTCAGTGGAGCAGGCGCGGCAGGGCTACCAGGAGGCAATGGCCAACTTCACGCTGCTTGTTGCCCAAGCTGAGGGCGTTGCCGAATCTCCCCAAGTGCTTGATCTATCCCTTCAAGACTGGGCCAACGCCCAGGTCGAAATTCGCAAGGCAGCGGAGCGCATGCTGGCCCAGGGCATTTCCTCGGGGTTGCCCCCAGAGGTGCTCGATCGCGCTGTCTATCTGCAGCTCAAAGACACGCTGCCCCGCCCCATCGAACCCTTTGCTCGCCAGCTGTTGCTCTCTACCCTAGAGCCCAACCTGATTGAAGACAGCGATCGCACTCGCCTGCAGGCCGATATGGCCGCAGAGGCAGTCAAACCCGTCTTTGTAGAAGTGCAGCAGGGGGAACTCATCGTTGCCGCTGGCGACGTTATTACCCAGAGCCGATTTGTGCTGCTCGATAGCTTCAACCTCAGCCAGCGCCGCTTCAACTACTGGGGTCTGGCTATGTTTGGGGGGCTGGTGGCCGGTGGAGTGGGCCTGTTTTTGCTAGTTGAGCGCTGGGTACCCCAGCGCCTGCGTCAGCAAGACTACCTGTTGCTAACGGCCATGGTGGTCAGCGCTGGGGTCATGAAAATGGCTGGGGTGGCCGCCTACGGGCTGCCGGCTATTGGCCTGCTAGCGGGCAGTTTCTACGGCCCCGTGCTGGGGGGCACCCTGGTCGTGCTGGTGGCCGTCCTGCTGCCCATCGGGGCCACAGTCAGCGGGATTTCGTTTATGGCTGGGGCCGCCGGAGCTTTTGTGTGCAGCCTACTGGCGGGCCGCATGCGATCGCGCGAAGAGCTGGCCCTCCTCGGCGGTAGTGTGGGCCTGACCCAGGGGGTAGCCTACCTGCTGCTAACGCTGGTGGTCAGCCCGGTATCGCTGATCTCAGCCTGGTCGGGCATGCTCACTGGGGCGGCCCTTCAGGGCATCTACGGCGTGATTTCTAGCATTGCTGCCCTGGGCCTCAGCCCCTACCTGGAGCACCTCTTTGATCTGGTGACTCCCATTCGCCTGGCCGAGCTGTCAAACCCCAACCGTCCCATGCTCAAACGGCTGGCGTCAGAAGCCCCTGGAACCTTTCAGCACACGGTATTTGTGTCAAGTTTGGCGGAGGCCGCCGCCCGTGCCCTAAGCTGCAACGTCGAGCTAGTACGTGCCGGTACCCTTTACCACGACATCGGCAAAATGCACGACCCCCAGGGCTTTATCGAAAACCAGATGGGTGGCCCCAACAAGCACGACGTCCTCAATGACCCCTGGCTCAGCGCCGAAATCATCAAAAAACACGTCACCGAAGGCATTGTAATGGCGCGCAAGTGTCGGCTGCCGAAGGCGGTGCAGGCTTTCATTCCCGAGCACCAGGGCACCATGCTAATCAGTTACTTCTATCACCAGGCCGAAGAAATGGCTAAAGATGAGCCAGCCCTGGTGGTGAAAGAAGACGACTTTCGCTACGACGGCCCCATTCCTCAGTCGCCCGAAACTGGTATTGTCATGCTGGCCGACTCCTGCGAGGCGGCGCTGCGATCGCTCACCGATGCCACCCCCGACGAGGCCCTAGCCATGGTCAACCGCATTCTGCGCGCCCGCTGGAAAGATAATCAGCTGGTAGAATCGGGCCTGACCCGCGACCACATGGCCCTGATTGCCGAAATTTTTGTGCAGGTGTGGCAGCAGTACAACCACAAGCGTATCGCCTACCCAAAGGCCGCGCTGGCTCCTAAGCTCAGCTAAACCCCAGCTCCAGAAAAGACAAGCTCAAAAGCCTGGTATCTGAGGTCTGACTGCCTGACACCTTTCCAATGTAGGTTGGGGCAACGCAGTGGAACCCAACCCTAGCCGATAATCTAGGGCCTGTGGGTTCTGCTGTCGCGCCACTCAACCTACAGGATGTCAATGCTTTCCAAAGTTGTGTCAGTCAACCAGGTTTGAGGTTATCCCCCAGGGAGCTGTTCTAGGGCTGACCCCACATCAAGGTGAGTTCAAAACCCCGGCCTAAAACAGATTTCTCGTAGGGGCAAACGGTCGCTTGCTCTTAACCAAGCGGGGGTAAGCAACCAGAGCTGATCCACAGGACAACCGTCTATGCCTGTTGCAAGATGGCCGTGGGCCGTCTTAACTCTCCTGCAGCCCATTCCTTGGAAGCTACCGATACCGCCTGACTTGAAGGCATCTTCCCCTTTAGAGTGAATGGCCTTTCTGCAAAACACTCCAGCAGTCTAAGCGTGGAACGAAACAGGGTAGGTAGTATTTTTACTAAATTATGAACTTATTACAAAGCCCTAACACTGCCTCTGTGGAATGATTTTGCCGTCGGAGTAGACTAAGCATAGCAATTTAAGAGTCTTATTTCAGAGTCTTAATGAGTGCTCTCAAGGTTGATTTTCATGTCTGCAGGTTAGACCTTGTATGCTTTTGCCCCATCAGTCCTAGGTAGCTGCCCATAGGCGTTTATAGCTTGCCTTTCTGCCCCCGTGCTGCCCCTGCAAAATTGAGTAACCGTTACATCACACCCAAACGGTTAACTAGTTTTCGGTAACCTTGTCTGATAATTGTCGTCTAAACGATGTTGTCAGTTGTGTCGATGCCGAACGTCCTAGGTCATTTAGATAAGTTGGGATAGGAGTTATATGACCTCTGCAATTAACGTTGCCGATAGTGCTTTGGACGTCAATTTTGAGAATCGATTGGAGCAACCCAATACCTCATTCAAAGCGTTAATTGAGCAAATCAAGGAAGACTGGATTGCCCACGGCCGCGATTGGGTTAAGCCTGGGTTTAGAGCTGTGGCAGTCCATCGGTTTGGCGTCTGGCGCATGGGCGTTAAGTCCAAGTTTCTGCGGGCACCACTGAGCTTGGTCTATCGAATGATGTACCACAAGGTGCGAAACACCTACGGTATTGAGTTGCCCTACTCGGTCAAACTAGGGCGACGGGTCGTTGTAGAGCACCAGGGCAACATTGTTGTGCACGGCAACTGCATCATTGGCGATGACACCATTATTCGACAGGGCGTTACGCTGGGTTTGCGCCATCTCGATCGCCCCTTTGATGCTCCGATTTTGGGTAATCGGGTCAATGTGGGAGCGGGCGCTAAGCTGTTTGGCAAAATCACGATTGGCGACAACGTCAATGTGGGTGCTAACGCTGTTGTTCTAAGCGATGTACCCCCAGACTCTACCGTGGTAGGGATTCCGGCCAAGATTATTAAATCTAAGGCAGACAGCTTGGTCTAAATGTCATTAGCCTGCCCTGATCCACCTGTTGATAGCAGCGTCGGTTTCGGGGTGGGTTGGAGCTAAATCAAAGGGTTCTGTGCCTTAGGGGTTCTGCAGCCTGGGGCATTGCATGTATGTCGCGGCGGTCATGCGATTAGGCCCTAGCAACTGTCCCTGGCGAAAACTGAGGCAGCGCCAATACCTTTTAGCTGATGGGCGGTTGCTGGATTGAGCAAAGAGAGCTTGGCTTCGGAGGCTTTGCCCAGGGAGCAACAAAAAAAATATGCGTAGGGGAAATGGCCCCGTTAGACTAGCCATAGTCTGAGGTTACGGTCTGAGGCTGCTCCTACCCCATAGTTTTCTACCATGCTCGGCTATCTGCTTAAGCGCCTGCTGGTTGCCATTCCGACGCTGTTGGCCATCAGCGCGGTGATCTTCGTTATTCTGGCGCTGTCGCCCAGCAATCCACTGGGCGAGCTGGCGACGAACCCGGCAATTACGCCGGAGGTGCGGGAGAATATTATGCGATCGCTGGGCCTCGACCAGCCCATTCCCATTCGCTACCTGAAGTGGACAATGGCGCTGTTTAGCGGCAACCTGGGCTACTCTTTCGTCAGCCGACTGCCGGTGGCGGCGCTGATCGCTCAGCGCCTGCCCGTAACTCTCTGGGTAATTGGGGTAGCCTACCTGTTGAGCGTGGCCCTGGCCTTGCCTCTGGGCGTGGTCGCGGCCCTGCGGCAAAACACCTGGATTGACCGCACCATTACCACCGTTGCCTTTATGGGCTTCTCGACGCCGCCGTTTTTTTCGGGGCTGGTGCTCATTATTGTGCTGAGCGTGCGACTGGGCTGGCTGCCCTTTATCTATGACAACACGCTGGTGGTAACCGATTTGGGCAGCTTGGGGCAGTGGCTGCGGCAGTCAATTATGCCTATTGCCACGCTAGTGCTGTTTCAGACGGCGGTGCTGCTGCGGTTTGTGCGGGCCGCCATGCTCGAAGAAATTCCGCAGACCTATGTGAAAACGGCGCGAGCCAAGGGCCTGGGCCGCTGGCGCATTGTTACCCTGCACATGCTGCGCAACGCGCTGATTCCGGTAGTGACTTTGGTGGCGCTGGATATTCCCACCATTTTTACTGGGGCGCTGGTGACAGAGCAGGTGTTTCGGGTGCCGGGGATTGGGGCGCTGCTGATTGAGTCTATCTACCGCAGCGATACGCCGGTAGTCATGGGCATTGCCTTTATTTATGCGGTGCTGGTGGTGGCCTTTAACTTGGTGGCCGATGTGCTCTACGGCGTCATTGACCCTCGGGTGCGCTATGGCCACTAATTCTGTAGCGCCCAAGTTAGTTGCTCCCCTGGGCGACCAGAACCAAGTCTGGCAGCGGTTGTGGGGCGATCGCACCGCTCGACTGGCCCTAATTGGGCTAGGAGTTTTGGTAGGTGCGATCGCCCTTGGCCCTCTCCTCTACCCAGCCTCTCCCAGCGCCATTGACTTTGGCCGTGCCCTTTTGCCCCCTGGTGTGGGGCAGCCCCTGGGCACCAATGACCTGGGCCAAGACCAGCTGGCTCGGCTGCTGCTNGGGGGCSGTNNAWCTSGCYNAGSKGWGRGSYYKSYGGCTGCTCTGGTGGGCATTAGCCTGGGGGTGGGTATTGGGGCGCTGGCTGGGTTTTGCGGCGGCTGGGTCGACGTCGTGCTGATGCGGGTCACGGACCTGTTTTTGGCGCTGCCCCAGCTGCCCCTGGTACTGCTGGTGGTCTACCTGCTGGGCGATCCGGTGCGGCGATCGCTGGGGGCAGAGCGGGGCATTTTTGGGCTGATTGTGCTGCTGATTGGCGGGCTGAGCTGGATGTCGGTGGCCCGTTTGGTGCGGGCTGGATTCTTGAGCCTCAAGCAGCGAACTTTTGTGGAAGCCGCTGTGGCCCTGGGTGCCCGGCCCTGGGGCATTGTCAAAACCCACCTGCTGCCCAATATCCTTGGTCCTGTGATTGTGGCTGCTACGATTGGGGTCGGTAACGCCCTGCTGGCCGAGTCTACCCTGAGCTTTTTAGGGGTTGGGTTTCCGCCCGACGTGCCCACCTGGGGTCGCATGCTCTACGACGCTCAAAACTATATCGAGAGCGCGCCTCACCTGGTGCTGGCCCCTGGTCTGGCCATTTTTTTCACCGTGCTTTGCATTAATACGCTGGGCGATCGCCTCCGCGATAGTCTAGATCCCACTAGCCGCTAACCCCTATGGCCCTTCCCCAGCAGCAGATCCTCACCCAGGTCGCCCGGATGTTTCCGGATGCGCTGTTTTATGCCCCTACCGAGGCCCAGCTGGTGGCCCTCACCATTGACGATGTGCCGACGCCGGGCGATCGCAACGACACCTCTACCCGGCTCATTCTCACCGCCCTCGATCGCTACAACCGCACCGCCGCGCACCCGGTGCGGGCCACCTTCTTTGTGATTACCGACCACCTCAATCCGGGCAGCACCATTCTGCAAGAGATTTTGGCCAGCGGTCACGAAATTGCCAACCACGGCACCACCGACACCACCCCCGCCATTTTGCAGCCCGCCCAGTTTGCCCGCCACTTTCAAGAGGCCCACGATCGCATTACCGACCTGATTCAGCAGCCGCTGCGCTGGTATCGCCCCGGCCGCGGCCTCTACAACCGGGCAATGGTCGACCACATTCGGCTCACCCCCGGCTACGAGTCGCTGGTGGCCCTAGCGTCGATGGTGCCGTTTGACACCCTGCGCCCCCTCAGCAAGCCCACCCTCAACACCTGGTACCTGGCCCGCTTTATTTTCCCGGGCGCTATCTTTGTTATGCACGGCGGGTCGATGGAGCGCTGCGTGCAAACGGCCCAAGCGCTGCCAACGCTGCTCAGCCTCATTGACCGTCAGGGGTTTCGGGTTGTTACGCTCTCGCAGCTGTACGATGGCCTCAGCTCAAACAGCCCAGGCCCAGATGGCCCAACTCAAGGACCGGCAGAAAACCCTACAGCAGAAACTCTCGCAGCGCCGCCGCTACCCCATCCGCATCCACCCCCGGAGCCACCCAATCGGCCCCCTGCTTGACGGGTTCAGGCGCATCGCCCATTGCTACGCCAATACCTGCATAGCGCAGCATTTCTAGGTCGTTGTAGTTGTCGCCGATAGCCATCACCTGGTCGGGCGCAAGACCCAGCAGGTCTTCAGCCAAAAACCGCACGGCTTCGCCCTTGTGGGCCAGGGGGTGGGTTGCCTCCACAAAGTACTCGACCGATCGCGTCAAATAGAGGTCTTCGGTGGGATAGCGCTGGCCCAGGTGGCTCAAAATGTCGCTGAGCAGGTCAAGGTTGTTGCTGAGCGTCAGCAGCTTGGTGGTTTCGATCGCAACGTTGTTGTTCAGCAGCATGGCCAAGTCGCCAGCGGCAATGGGGTGAATGCCCGACCGCTGGGCGTAGGCTTCGGTGTCGTCGATAATCGTCCGCACGTGGAGCTGGTCGTCAATGTACAGGTGAACCGACAGGTCGTTGTTAGCCTCCATCGGGGCCAGGTAGGTCAAGATTTCCAGCGCCAGCTGCCGGGGTAGGGGCGTGTGGCGGTGCAGTTTTTGAGTTTTGGGGTCTTTGATGAAGGCTCCCTGGTAAGCCATCAGCGGCAGGGCTGAGCCCACTAGCTGATGAAATCGCAGCGCTGATTGGTACATGCGCCCGGTGGCGATCGCGACCGCAATCCCCCGCTGCTGCACCTGGCCAATAGCCTCCAAAACGGGGGCATTGATCTGGTTAGACTCTCCGGCCAGGGTACCGTCGATATCGAGCACGAGTAAACGAATGTCGGCAGTCATGGGGTGAGCCTGTGAACGTTTCCGCGTTTATTATCTCTGGCGAAGGGGCTGATTGTTCAACACAGGCTAGGGTCAGGCGGATTGTAGGGGCATCGTCAGGGCCAATACCAACTCCCGAATGAATACTCCCAATTTGTGGGGGTGTAGCATGTCACGCCCTGACAGGGGCAATGGGTGTGAATTGGGGTTCATTAAACTGAATTTTGTCTAAGTCTCAGGCAACGGTGCGCTGTATAAGCGTACAGTCCAACATATTGAGGCATAGAAAAATGTCATTATCCTGCTGAGTTGAAGCCCGATTTTTTCGCCTTTGCCGTTGTTGTAAATCCGTTGCCCAGCCCTACGACAAAACCCCGAGCAGACCAGCCGTGTATAACTAAAAATTCAATATTTCTTTACAAAAAACCTCACGAATTATGGTTTGGATTTAGCATAAAGGTAGGTCACAGACAGAAATTTTCGCTGGTGAGGTAAGGGGCTAAGCTTAACTGTTCTCTCCTGCCAGTGAACATCTATCGATGACCGATACCCAGCCCTAACACCAACTTTATCTTCATAGAAAAATGGAGGAAAAGTTATGCCTATCATGCATCACGATCCCCTGGGTGACATCGCTCGTTGGGAGCCATTTCGAGGTATTGAGCGCTTGCACCGAGAAATGAATCACCTGTTCGATCGCTTTCTTGCCGGGGGTGATGGCGACGGCGACAGAGGCCTACAATCGCTAACCTTCATGCCCTCGGCAGAAATGGAAGAAACCGATAATGCCATTCATCTAAAACTTGAGATTCCAGGGATGGAAGCTAAGGATTTAGATCTTCAGGTCACCGAATCATCGGTTTTAGTCAGAGGCGAGCGCAAGTCAGAGTCTAAGCACGAAGAAAAGGGCTTAGTGCGCTCAGAATTTCACTATGGCCAGTTTGAGCGCACGATTCCGCTGCCCGCGCGCATTCAAACCGACCATGTGCAGGCCGACTACAAAAACGGCATGGTGCATCTAACTCTGCCCAAATTGGAATCAGAGCAGCAAAAAGTTGTGAAAGTCGATATTCACTAAGCCGTTTTGAAGGGGGGCTGCAATCGCGATTGCAGCCCCCCTTCCTTCCCCCGCCGCCCGTTCCCAGGAGGTAGACCATGCTCGATGCTGTTGCCCACAACATGCGGTTTCAAGACCGTGCCGATGCCGGACGACAGCTCGCCAATCGACTGAAGCGTTATGCCCATCGCCCCGATGTGCTAGTGCTTGGGCTGCCTCGGGGCGGGGTACCGGTAGCCTACGAAGTGGCCCAGGCTCTCAATGCGCCGCTGGATATTTGCCTGGTTCGTAAGCTGGGGGTGCCAGACCACGAAGAACTGGCCTTAGGAGCAATCGCCTCGGGCGGGGTGCGCGTACTCAATGACGATGTCGTCCGCGGGCTAGACATTGCAACCTCAACGATTGACGCCATTGCGGCTAAAGAGCTGCAAGAGCTGCAGCGCCGCGATCGCGCCTACCGGGGCGATCGGCCACCGCCTACCATCCGCGATCGCACCGTTATTTTGGTCGATGACGGTATTGCTACCGGAGCCACCATGCGGGCCGCGATCTCAGTGGTTAGCCCTCAGCAGCCTGCCAGGCTAATTGTGGCTGCCCCCGTGGCTGCGCCCAGTCTCTACGATGAGCTGAGGCTCAAGGTCGATGAGGTCGTATGTGTGGCTCTGCCTGACCGGCTTACGGCGATCGGCTGCTGGTACGAGAACTTCTCCCAAACCAGCGATGAAGACGTTCGCCACCGCCTGGCTAGCCAGCCCTAAGCCGTCACGATTTGACCTGCCAGGCGGCTTCAAAAAAGGCGAGCTCGCAGTCCATTGCGTAGCGGTAGGCGGCTCGGTTGCTGGGGGTATCGACAGCCTGATTGTCAATCAGCGCTTCGAGCTGGGCGGCCAGAGGCTCAAACTGGTCGCTGCTGTAGGTCTCGATCCAGGGGCTGTAGCGGTGAGCTGGTGGCTTGAGCTGCGCTAGGGACTGCCCTAAAAAGGCATAGAGCCGCATGCACGGGGCCATAGCGATCGCCGTCGCCTCAGACGACTGCCCCCAGGCGGTGCTGAGCAAAAAATCGGTATAGCGACGGGTGGCCGCACCAGGAGTGACCATCGCCAGCTCGACGCCCCACTGCTGGGCGTAACTGCTGTGCAAATTAAGCTCGGCCAGCACCCCATCAGCCAGCTGATGAAACACTTGAAACGTCTCCCAAGTAGGGGCTTTGGCGGCAGCGATGCTGTAGGCACGGGCAAAGGCTTCGAGAAAAAAGGCGTCTTGTCCCACGTAGTAGGCAAAATTCTCGACCGGCAGGGTGCCGTCGCCAAGACCCTGTACGAAGGGATGTTGCAGACAGGCCTGGGCAAGGTCATCACTGGAGTGCCAGAGGGCTTGAGATAACGGCATGAGTAGAAAAGAGGATGAGGGGATGAGGAGGTGAGGCCGATTTGGCGGAGACAACCCTGACGTAAAGGGTAGGGGCGTGCGGCGTGCGCCCTGAGCCGTGCTGGCGTTTAAGACGGTAGGAGCGCCTGGGCCAAATCTAGGGAGAAATAATAGGCGTTGCTGGCCTCGCCCCACAGCACTTCAAACGGAAGGCTGGGTTCGCCCAGATGACTGATTACCAGGCGAGCGCCGGGCAGAGCATAGTTGCGAGTGTAGTCGTTGACCGTGACCACGGTGGGAAGCCCGGCTGCGATCGCGGCTTCTAACCCCTGTGGGCTGTCTTCAACCACCAGGCAGGTGGCGGGGTTGAGACCCATAGCGTTGATCACCAGATTATAGATATCAGGGGCGGGTTTTTTAGCCGGCACCATGTCTCCGGCGGCGATTACCTCAAACCAGGTGGGCGAGTCTGGCCCCAGCAGACGCTCCAGCAGCGGGATAACGCTGTCTTTGGCGCTGGTGGTGGCGATCGCCAGTCGCACCCCCTCCCGCTGAGCCGCCTCAATCAATCGCCTCACCCCCGGCCGCAGCGGTATTACGTTGCTGGCAACCAGCGCCTGAAAATGGCGAGCCTTGGCCTGGTGCAGCCCCACCACCAGCTCATCAATGTCGTCTTGACGCTCAAACTTGGGCTGGTAGCGATGAATATAGTGGCGAATGCGCTCTTTGCCACCGGCCACCCGCAACAGCTGACCATAGAGACCTACTGGCCAGTGCCAGGGCAGCCCAAACTCCTGAAACGCTTGATTAAACGCGACTCGGTGGCCGTCACGCTCGGTTTCGGCCAGAGTACCGTCGACATCAAAAATGAGCGCTTCGAGGGTTTTCATTGGCACTAGAGACGAAACAAGCTGAAAAAGACAGGGGTAGCGGTGGCGTTGTGCTATGGCCGAGATTGTGCCCCGATGGCAGATGCTAGCTGCGTTTCCGCCTGTCAAACTGAAGAGACGCTAGATCAGCATCTTTCCTTAAGGCCAGTCCTAAACCAGTTTTTAAGAACCAAGGGTGATAGCGACCAAGGGGCGTTCACGAAGTGTCTCAGGGTGAGAATTACTTCCTCATGCTTTAACTGAGACTGTTGCCCCTGGTAGCACCCTCAAAAGCGGCCCCAAAACTGCAGAAAGCATAACGATTCTAGCCGAGAAGCCCGCCGTTTCACCGTAGGATGAAGAGGCGACCTGCGCTAGATCAGTGAGTCGGCGTCGGCCCCGGCGCAGCAGGCTGTTGTCAACGGTTACGAAGAATATGGATATCAAAAACGGTTTTGTCGCCGCAGTGGGCAACACCCCCTTAATTCGCCTTCCAAGCGTTAGCGAAGCCACCGGCTGCGACATTTTGGGTAAGGCAGAATTTCTCAACCCCGGCGGGTCGGTCAAAGACCGCGCTGCCCTCTACATCATTAAAGACGCTGAAGAAAAAGGCCTGCTCAAGCCCGGCGGCACCGTCGTCGAGGGTACGGCTGGCAATACCGGCATTGGCCTGGCGCACATCTGCAACGCTAAAGGCTACCGCTGCCTGATCGTCATTCCCGATACCCAATCCCAGGAAAAAATTGACCTGCTGCGCACCTTGGGAGCCGAGGTGCGCACCGTGCCCGCTGTGCCCTACCGCGACCCCAACAACTACGTAAAGCTGTCGGGTCGTCTGGCGGCAGAACTCGACAACGCCATCTGGGCCAACCAGTTCGACAACCTGGCCAACCGCCTGGCCCACTACGAAACCACTGCCCCCGAGATCTGGGCGCAGACCGAGGGCACCATTGACGGCTGGGTAGCCGCTACCGGTACCGGCGGCACCTACGCGGGCGCAGCTCTGTTTTTTAAAGAGAAAAATCCTCAAATTCGCTGCGTAGTGGCCGACCCCATGGGCAGCGGTCTCTACAGCCACATCAAAACCGGCGAAATCAACATCCAGGGCAGTTCGATTACCGAAGGCATTGGCAACAGCCGCATTACTGCCAACATGGAAGGAGTACCCATTGACGACGCCATTCAAATTGAAGATGCTGAGGCGCTGCGCACCCTCTATCAACTGCTCTATGAAGATGGGCTATTTATGGGTGGCTCCGTGGGTATCAATGTGGCGGCAGCAGTCAAGCTAGCCCAGCAGCTCGGCCCTGGCCATAAAATTGTTACGGTGCTGTGCGACGGCGGCTCGCGCTACCAATCGCGCATTTACAGCCGTCCCTGGCTAGAAGAAAAAGGGCTGTGGTCTGAGGACCTGGCCCCTGCAATTTCTCCAAAAATTGCTTCGGCGATCGCCTAGATCTACCCCTGAATGCATCCCCCCAGCTAATTGTCTGCAATCGCGGTAAACCCCTGCCCTCAAGGGCAGATGGTTGCAAAGCAGATCGACTACACTAGGACAGATTAAAGGGAAACGCCTGTGGTGAAATACGCCTCAGAGCTGCCTGAGCACCCTGCTCTATAACTTTCGGGGACACACCTGTGACCGATCAGTCTGATAAATCTTCGCTGCCGCCCAAACCTGCCCTGGATCAAGGTCCAGGGCAACGAAAGCAGATGTCGCAACCCAATCCCTGGGTGGAGGGGCTGCAAACCATTGGGCTAAGCGTCGTGTTGGCTTTGGGGATTCGGCACTTTGTGGCAGAGGCGCGCTACATTCCCTCTGGCTCAATGGAGCCAACCCTGCAAATCAACGATCGCCTGGTGATCGAAAAAATTAGCTACCACCTCAACCCTCCTGAGCATGGGGATATTGTGGTGTTTTGGCCGCCCGAAAGCCTTACCCCTCCGGGCAAGCGGCGCGATGCCTTTATCAAACGCATCGTTGGTCTACCGGGGGATGTGGTCGAGGTGCGCAACGGTGAGGTGATTCGCAATGGCGAGGTGCTGAGCGAGCCTTACATCAAAGCCCCACCCGACTACCAGTGGGGGCCTGAGGAAGTACCCGATGCGTCTTATCTGGTGCTGGGCGACAACCGCAACAGCAGCTACGACAGCCACGCCTGGGGGTTTGTGCCCCAGGAAAACATCATTGGCAAAGCCGTGGTGCGATTTTGGCCACCGGACCGACTCGGCCTGCTCGACGACTAAGGTCTTTTTTGGCCAGAGCGGTTTCAAATCAATTGTTTTACTCTGTCAGATGCTTAAATCTTCTAGGGTTTATTCAGGGAACGCTAACACAGCGGCTTAGTATACAAACTGGCATCGGGTTTGTGTAGGTGTCAAAGGTCAGCTTTTTGCTGGCGCTGCTATCCTGGTTATTTGGCGGGTTTTGCCCTAGAGCTTCGTTCTAGCGGCTGTTGCGCCGATGATTGCCGTTGTTAATTCAGCCTCTTAGCAGGCGAGTGTTCCCACTGGTTGTATGACTTTTACCCCTGCCGACAAACCGCCTTTTGCCATTACGACACCGCTCTATTACGTCAACGGCCTACCCCACATCGGCAGCGCTTACACCACGATTGCTGCTGACGTCGTGGCTCGCTTCTATCGGCTGATGGGGCACCCGGTGCTGATGATTACGGGCACCGACGAGCACGGCCAAAAGATTCAGCGCACCGCCGAAGAACGAGGCGTTTCACCCCAGGCTCACTGCGACGAGTTTGTGGCTGGGTTTGAGCGACTGTGGGCATTGCTCAATATTGACTGCGATCGCTTCATTCGCACTACGGCCCCGCGCCACAACGCCATCGTCAACGAGTTTTTTCAGCGCGTCTGGGATCGGGGCGATATCTACAAGGGCCAGCAGCAGGGCTGGTACTGCGTCTCCTGCGAAGAATTTAAAGAAGAGCGCGACCTGCTCGATGGGAAGCGCTGCCCCATCCACACCAACAAGGCGGTCGAGTGGCGCGACGAGTCGAACTATTTTTTCAAGCTGTCTAACTATCAGGACCAGTTAGAGCAGCTCTACGCTGATCGCCCCGACTTTATTCAACCTGAGGCCCGCCGCAACGAGGTGCTGAGCTTTGTGAAGCGGGGGCTGCAAGATTTTTCTATTTCGCGCATTAACCTCGACTGGGGGTTCCCGGTACCCACCGACCCCGGCCATACCCTCTACGTGTGGTTTGACGCGCTTTTGGGCTACATTACCGCGCTGCAAGACCCCAGCGAACCGCCCAATCTTGAAAAAGCGATCGCCAACTGGTGGCCCATTAACACCCATTTGATTGGCAAAGATATTCTGCGCTTTCACGCGGTGTACTGGCCCGCCATGCTGATGTCGGCGGGGCTGCCGCTGCCGGAGCGGGTGTACGGCCACGGCTTTTTAACCAAGGATGGCCAGAAAATGGGCAAGAGCCAGGGCAACACCCTGGACCCGGTAGAACTGGTCGAAATCTACGGCCCCGACGCGGTGCGCTACTACTTCCTGCGTGAGATTGAGTTTGGCAAAGACGGCGACTTTAACGAAACCCGCTTTATCAACGTACTCAACGCCGATTTGGCCAACGACCTGGGCAACCTGCTCAACCGCACTCTCAAAATGGCGGCCCGCTACTGCGACGGCAAAGTGCCCGATGTCGACCCTAGTGCGATCGCGGCTGACCATCCCCTGCGGGCGATTGGCGCTGCCCTCACCGATACGGTAGCCAAGGCCTATACCCAGCTAGCCTTTAGCCAGGCCTGCACGGCCACTCTGGCCCTGGTGCAGGCCAGCAACAAGTTTCTAGACGAGCAAGCCCCCTGGAGCCTCTACAAACAGGGCAAACAGGCTGAGACTGAGGTCGTTTTATACGCTGTATTAGAGTCGGTGCGTCAGGCTGCCTACCTGCTGTCGCCGATTATTCCTGACATTAGCAACCAGATTTATACCCAGCTCGGCTTTGCCATCGATTTTAACGACAAAGCCCTTGGTCAAGCGATCGCCTACGCTGACCATGCCGCCTGGGGGCAACTGCCCCCGGCTCAACCCCTAGGAGAATCCGCTCCCGTATTTCAGCGCCTAGAGCTGCCCGAAACCGCAGCCAGCCCTTGATAACAATCCAACCCTTTTTACGCTTGCTTTAGGCTCACCAAACTCTATTTAATCCACCATAAAAACCCATGTTAGATACTCATCACAGCCATTCTCTAATTAGCGACGACGCCATATTTACCCCTGAGCAGGTGCTCGACAACAGGGGGCGGGTGGCCATTTTTATCGACGGTTCCAATCTGTTTTATGCAGCCCTGCAGCTAGGTATCGAGATTGACTACACAAAGCTGCTGTGCAAGCTGACCGCTGGGTCGCGGTTGTTTCGGTCGTTTTTCTACACCGGAGTAGATCGCACCAACGAAAAGCAGCAGGGCTTTTTGCTGTGGATGCGGCGCAACGGCTACCGGGTGATTGCCAAAGACCTGGTGCAGCTGCCCGACGGTTCTAAGAAAGCTAATCTCGACGTCGAGATTGCCGTAGACTTGGTGGCTTTGGTCGATTACTACGACACCGCTGTGCTGGTCAGCGGCGACGGCGATTTAGCCTATGCCGCCGATGCCGCCAGCTACCGCGGAGCGCGGGTAGAGGTGGTGAGTCTGCGATCGATGACTAGCGATAGCCTGATCAACGTAGCCGATCGCTACATCGACCTCGAAGGGGTCAAAGACGACATTCGCAAGCTGCCTCGCAGTACCGCTAGCCACAACTACACCTACAGGCCGCTGTCTAATCTGGCCGCCACCGAAGAGCCGCCGGAAGACGGCGTGGTGATTGGCGAATAACCTCTAGGGCAACCCATGGCAGCACAATGGCGGCGGTTAATGATTGGGGGAGCTGCGATCGCAGCGGTGACGATCGGGCTATACAGCCTGGTTGGCCCCAGGCCAGGTTCTGACCAGGCAACCGACACCACGGCCGATCCAGAGCCCGGCCTGACTCTGCGCGATGTCACCCTAGAGCAGCCCGACGACGATGGGCTGCTGCTGTGGCGAGTCAAGGGCGACGAGGTCACCTACAGCACCGATCAGCAGGTGGCCTTTATCACTCGCCCTGATGGCGATCTCTTTCAGGATGGCGAGGTGATCTATAGAGTTGTTGCCGACAAGGGTGAGGTGCAAGAGAACGGCAGCGTTATTGTGCTGCGGGGCAATATTGTTGCTACGGGCGTCAAAAATGGCTCTGTTTTGCGGGGCAGCGAAATGGAGTGGCGGCCCCAGGACGACATGCTGATCATGCGCGATCAAATTACCGGCACCCACCCTCAGCTGCGCGCCGCTGCCGACGAAGCGCGGGTGTTTAACCGCGAAAACCGCATGGAACTCCAGGGCAATGTGGTCGCCAGCACTGTAGTAGCTGACCCGCAGACCGAGTCCTGGCTTAAGCTTCAGGCCAAGGAACTGACCTGGTTTTGGGAAGACGAGCGCATTGAGAGCGCTGAGCCTTTGCGAGTTGAGCAGTTTAAGCAAAATGCCATTACCGACGTTGTGGTTGGCCAACGCGGTTCCCTCAACCTGGCTGAGCAGTTGGTTGCCCTACGGGGCCAGGTGGCCATGCAAATGCTAGAGCTGCCGCTCAACATGACCAGCGAAGCCCTCGATTGGCAGGTGGACGAGGAGCAGGTGGCCGTCAATCAGCCGCTAACGTTGGTTCATCCCGAAAACAAAATTAGGGTTACCGCCCGTCAGGGCCAGATGAACCTAGCTGAACAGCAGATTGTGCTCTCCCAGGATGTGGTGGCCGTTGGCGAAACCAACCAGACCCGCATGACCAGCGATCGCCTCAACTGGAACGTCGATACCCAAACGGTAGTGGCCGAAGGCCGAGTCAACTACCGCCAGGTCGACCCCGCCATCAACCTCAACGGCTCCCGCGCCGTGGGTCGCCTTGATGACCAAACTGTAGTGGTCGACGGCGGCCGTGTCGTTACCGAAATTGTGCCAAATTAGCCCGCTGGGTTGCGGATTTACTTGTTTGGGTTCATGGTTTAATACTGAATCCGCCTTGGCTAACCCCCGGTTGGGTTGGGCAAACGCCGTTTGCCCTTACTCAAGCCGCCTGCTGAGCATTGGGGTTAATGCAATTCGGATTTGGTATAAGGGCTAAAGCGCGCAACGTTGCTGCAACCCAAAACCCACCTACTCCTGGCCCCATTCGTTTGCTGTTGCTAGGCTCACTATGCCCATAACCTGTCAATCGCTGCTCCAAACCCACCCCGCCGCTTGGAAAAGGGCCACTACCCATCCTTTCTTGATCGGCTGCCACAGCGGCACCCTTCAGCCAGCCCAGTTCAATACCTGGCTGGTGCAAGATTTTTTGTTTGTCAAAGCCTTTACCCGGATGGTGGGTCGCGTGCTGGCGGCCGCCCCCGACGACCACATCGACGTGCTGCTAGCGGGTCTGGGTGCCCTCAAAGACGAGCTGCTGTGGTTTGAGGCCAAGGCTAGCGAGCGATCGCTCAACCTAGCTACCTCCATTCAGCCCACCTGCCAGCGCTACTGCGAGTTTATGGCCAGCCTGGCTATTGCTCCCTATCCGGTGCAGGCTACCGCTCTATGGGCCATTGAGTATGCCTACAACCAGGGCTGGCAACTCCCCGGCCCCATGCCCAAACCCTACACCGAGTTTGCCGATCGCTGGGGCAACCCCGGCTTTACCGATTACGTTCGCCTGCTCGCCGCCCAAGCCGATGCTGCGCTGACTACCGCCAGCCCACCTGTTGAAGCCCAGGCTGAGGTCGCCTTTCTGCGCGTGGCGGATCTCGAAGCCGCCTTCTGGCAAATGGCTTTTGCCCCAGGGGATGAGGGGACGATGACGAAATGGGGGGACGAGGAAATAGCGGGATGAGAAGAGGACGGGGACATCTAAACGTCGCAAGTCTTCCTCACCCCCTCACCGTCCTCATCCTCCTCACTGCCCCTCCTTCCCCACCTCATCTCCCCCAGCCCGGTGCTGCAGAACCGCCTGACGAAACCCCAGCACTACCAAAATATTCGACAGCGTTAAAAACGCCTCGGCGCTGCCGTGGAGCCAATCAACATTGGCCAACTCTTCGCCCAACCCCACCTTGGCATAGATACCCGCTGGAATGGTCACGGCTACAAACACCAGCAGCGCATAGAACCCAGTCAGGGCCAGCCGAGGAGTTTCCTTAGTGCGGGTCATGAACCACAGAAACCCCAGGTAGGGGAAGAGGGACATGGCAAAGAGAGTGTTTTTGTCGAGCATTGGTTGGGAGGTTGAGTCGTTGGGTGGGTGAGGGGAAGGGAGGGTAAGGCTTGAGGGGCTGTACTGAATCCTATCTGTTGCACGGGGTTGGTAGGGGCATTGCACTGCAATGCCCCTGCGGGATTTCTGCTTTAACTTAGGGGTTTTTCAATGCGGATTTCGTATTAGGTGCTTTTGTCACTCAGCAATTGGCGTGGGGAACTGGCCAATCGTGCGCTAGCTTTCTGTCGATACTCTGCCGTGTCGCCAAATCCACCAGGCGGCGAGGCAGAGGGTACCGTTGCCAATGACAGTCATGGCGGCCTGTAGGGTAACCAGCCAGGCCAGCCCCGGCGCATTGTCAAACAGGTGCCAGGTGCAGGCGGCCATTGCGCTGACCAGGGCTGGAAACATACCGATCGCCAGCCACCGCCACACGGGTCGCTGGGTCACCACCGCAAACTGCCAGATGAACCACATCGCCGCCATCCACTCCAGCACGCTTGAGATGTGGATCATCCAGGTGGGTAGTGAGAGGGCGTGCATGAGGTTCAGGGCGTAACAACAGCCTCTATTGTAGAGAGGTCGGTGTATGGCGTATAGCGGTTTAACGAACGGGTTAACCGGGGACAGGTGAAGCATGCGAGCGGTTTTGTGTGGCTACTACGGTATGGGCAACGGCGGCGACGAAGCGCTGCTGGCCACCCTGCTGCAAATGCTGCCCCCAACGGTAACTCCGGTAGTACTGTCGGGCAACCCGGCCGAGACCGCTCAGCGCTACGGGGTTGAGGCGGTGCCCCGCAAAGCACTTGGGCCAGTCATTCGGGCCTTGCGCGGGGCCGACGTGTTTATTTGGGGGGGCGGTAGCCTGCTGCAGGATGCCACCAGTCTGCAAAACCCGGTTTATTACGGTGGCCTGATGGCCCTGGCCCAGTGGCTGGGTCTAAAAACCATTGCCTGGGGTCAGGGCATTGGCCCTCTGAACCATCCCCTGAGCCAAGGGCTGGGTCGCTACGCTTTGGGCCACTGCGACGCCGTTAGCGTGCGCGACAATGGCTCGGCGGCTTGGCTGGCGCGGTGGCAGGTGCCGGGTATGCAGGCCCCTGACCCGGTGTGGGCGTTGGAACCAGCGCCTGTAGAGGGGCTGTGGGAACTGCCTGCCCCCCGAGTAGCTGTGGCCCTGCGCCCACACCCCTGGCTCGGCGAACGCCATCTTGATCAGTTCACCCATGCCCTGGCTGCGTTTCAATCGGCTACCCAGACCTGCTTACTGCTGGTGCCATTTCAGCCAGTCAAAGACTTGCCCATTGCCGAGTACATTCAGCCTCGGCTGCCCGGTCCCAGCCGGATCTACACCCTCAGCGACCCGCACCAGCTCAAGGGGCTGTTTCGCGGTGTAGAGATGACGATTGGCATGCGGTTGCACGCTCTAATTATGGCGGCGGCTGAGGGCTGCCGCTGCTTTGGGCTGAGCTACGACCCTAAGGTTAGCCAGCTAATGGCCGACCTCGATCTGCCGGGAATAGACCTCAACCCCCAGGCCGGGGCACACCGCTGGCCAGAGACTCCGGAGCAGATCACTAAAACCTGGTTGGAGGTCTATGCTAACGGCGACCCGCTGACGCCAGAGCAGATCAAGTCGCGGGTCGATCGCGCCCTCATGCACCAAGATCTGCTGCACGATGTACTGACGACCCTGGCCAGTTAGCCCAGGGCTTGCTCGATTGCAGCCTTGAGATCGGCATCATCAGGCGGAGTTTTGGGGTCAAAGCGAGCGACTACGTTGCCGTCGCGCCCGACCAAAAACTTGCCAAAGTTCCAGGTGATATCGGGGCCTTCGCCGACTAAAAATTGGTAGAGCGGGCTGCGGTTGGGGCCGTTGACATCCTGCTTTTCGAGCAGGGTAAAGTCGACGTCGTACTTGTTCTTGGTGAAGTCTTTGATTTCCTCGGGGCTGCCGGGTTCTTGCTGGCCAAACTGGTTGCAGGGCACGCCCACAATCATCAGACCGCGATCGCCGTAGGCTTTGTCAAGCTCTACCAGGCCGTTGTACTGGGGGGTGAGGCCACACTTGCTGGCCACATTCACAAACAGAATAACTTTGTTAGCCAGAGAATCGGCGGCCAAAGGAGCACCGTCTAGGGTAGCCAGGTTGGAAGGAAGAGACATAGGGCTTAATTGTCTGCACAACGTTGTTATTATCGACCATGCTACGGCGATCGCTGTGTATTGCCCAGGGCTGGTAACGTTACCTTTGGCTACTCATCGCCCTGCTCGGCCTGCCAAACCGCCTCCAGGGTAAAGGGAAGCGCGGCGGCTTCGACCGAAATAGAGCCAATTCCCCAGGCGACCAGATCGGCGATTAGCTCGGGATGGCGGACTGGAGCCTGACCACAAATGGAGCACAGCAGGCCGCAGCGGTGAGCCTCTTGCACCAGGTGGGCCATAGCCAGGCGAACGACGGGATGGCGCTCATCGTAGGCAGAGGCCATGATGGGCTGGTCGCGATCGACGGCCAGCAGCAGCTGGGTTAAATCGTTTGAGCCAATGGCAATGCCCTGGATGCCTGCCTGGGCGTAGGCGGGCAGCAAAAACAGCACCGACGGTACTTCGGCCATAATCCACAGCATAAACCCATCGGCGTCGAGCAGCCCGGCCCGTTCAATGCGCTGGCGGCAGGCGATCGCCTCTTCGACGGTGCGCACAAAGGGCAAGATGAGCTGCAAATTGGCATAACCCGCCCGCTGTAGGGCTGCCAATGCCCCCAGCTCCACCTGAAACAGGCGATCGTCGACTTCGTA
Source organism: Nodosilinea sp. LEGE 06152 (assembly GCF_015207525.1). Lineage (GTDB taxonomy): Bacteria > Cyanobacteriota > Cyanobacteriia > Phormidesmidales > Phormidesmidaceae > Nodosilinea. Next base: position 15,625 of record NZ_JADEWR010000016.1, on the reverse strand, counting down.
GCTGAGGGTGCCCCGCAGTCCCAGCATGGGGTTGGGTTCGACCGGCGGACTGCCCTGCAGGGCCTGCCATTCGTGCGATCGCAGATCGAGGCTGCGGTAGCGTAGGGGCTTTGACCCCAATGCCTGCAAAATTGGCTCTAGCTGCTGCACCAAGCGGCTTTGCAGCTCGGCCTCCTGGCCCTGGTTGACCCAGTCCCACGGGTGTCGTCCGTCTAGCACATCGAGCAGCAGCCACTCCGAGCGCAGTAGGCCAATGCCGCTGGCGTAGTCGAGGGGTAGAGCGGCCAGCTGCCGAGTTTGGCTGAGGTTGATCATCACCTGGGTCTGCAGCCGCTGATAGCGAACCTTGTGCTGGGGCGACAGGTCGGCCGCTGGGTCAATCGTGGTTTGAAACTCGTTGAGGGCGGTTTGAAACTGCTGGTGGTCGCTAGCTTCGTCGGTCAGGCCGTAGACCACGCCGCGATCGCCGTCGAGCCAGAGCACCATACCGGTCTCCAACAGCTGGGTCGCCTGGGGTGCCCCGACCACCGCTGGAATACCGACCTCCCGCGCTAGAATCGCCGCGTGACAGGTAGCCCCACCGCKCTCCGTCACAATGCCTTTGACAGCCTGCAGCTGAAAAAAAACATCGGGCTGGAGATCGGGCAGCACCACAATGCACCCCACGGGCAACGGCTGGGGCAAGTCTTGGGGATGGTGGGCCACGACCGCCACCCCCTGAACGCGTCCGACGGCGGCTCCAATGCCGCGTACCACTGTGCTGGCCGAGGGCAGCAGGGGCGGTTGCGATCGGGGGCGAGGGGCGGTGGGGGGCGACGGGGCAGGCGCTACCGCCGCCGGGTCGCTCCAGGGAGTAGCCTCGGTAATCACCAGGGTTGGCTGCTCAGGGTTGGCACCGGGGTGCAGCAACCACTCCAGGCGTACGCCATCGCTGCCCAGGGCTGCCTGGGCTAGATTGGCCAGGTGCACAAGGCGGGCTAGCTGGGTAGCGTCTAGGGGCATGTGCAGCTCGGGGCGATCGCGCTCTACAACCTGAATGGGTTGGGCTACAACCGCGGGGCGGGGGCGGTACTTAGACGCTGGCATCAGCTGGTAAACCCGCTCCTGAAACCCCGGTTTCCAGATGGCCGCAGCTACCTTGCTGCGACTGGCACGGCAGTAGGTCGGAATTGCTTCTCCCTGGGTCAGGGCCAGCCCCAGCCCGGCAACGGCCGCCACGGTAATCTGCCCCTGCTCGAGAGTTAGGGTGCCCGAGGCGATCGCTGGGTAGACCGGCATGATCAGCGTCGCAAAGTTGAGGTCGCTCAGTCGCTGACAGTAAAGCTGCCAGACCGATAGGCAGCGGGCCGTCAGCGCCTGACTCCAAAACTGCGGCAGTACCTGGGGCAGGGCGGCAAAGTCAGCCTCAATTTGGGCTGGCAAAAGGCCATTGCTGAGCAGTACCGGGGAGGCAGCTAAATGTTCTGACACGTTTTTTGATAAATCTTTTGGCTCCGGCGAGTCTGCCCACAGCGAGGCGCGCAGCATCCAGGCGGCAGGGATAGCGTCGCTAAACGGAGGGGAATCTGACCAATTAACCTGAGCGATCGCCGGAATTGCCCGCATGGCCTGCTGCCACTGCTGACTGCACTGCTGCAGGGCGTGAAACCCGCCCTGGCAAACGGGCAACAACCGATCGCCATAGGGCTCTGGCCAGGCCATTTGCTCTAAACTGCGGTGCCAGGGCGCAGCCGTTAACACAACCCCCTGAGCCACGGGCAGTCCATGCTGTTTGAGCCGACTCAGGTGGTAGGCTTTGTGGCCAACGGCCCGCAGGTCGGCTAAACCCAGGTCATCCAGTTGTCTAAGCCAGGTCATACCAGAGGTAAAAGGCTAGCCCTCACCAAAAACCAGCCTGAGGGAAATGGCCTAATGTATTTGGTTTTTAATCAATGCTTATTACCGCCCTAGGGCGGTCGGCCCAACAAAAACGCGAGGGCACCGAAAGCCACTAGGCCAACCTGCGATCGCAAACGAGCGCTGTATTCAAGTCAACATCTTATAGTTACAAATTCTACGCGATGGCCATGGCCCTAGTCGCCTGTCCAAAGACCCAAACTGGGGCCATTGTCCCCAAATTCGTTATTTCTACCCTCGTCGCTGCCGTCGGTGCCCGCAACAATAGACTCAGCAGTGCGCCGCCACAGCCCTGCCTCCTTCCGCCAGGGCAAATATTATGCGCTACTCGTCATCGGCTCAGGGCTGGTTTGGCCAGACTAAACAACAGCTGTTCAGCCTTTTTTTAGCCAGCCCTTGCCCCCTGTGCCAGCGATCGACCGCAGCGGTGGTCTGCCCCAGCTGCTGCCGTCAGGTGCGGCAGTGCCAGGCCCCAACCTCCTGCGATCGCACCCTACCCGGCCTCACAGTGGTGAGTTGGGGGCGCTACGAGGGCAGCCTGCGCCAGGTTATTGGCAGCCTTAAGTACACGGGCCATACCGAAGTGGCGCAATTTCTGGGCACCGAGCTGGCTCAAACCTGGCGCGATGGCCCTTCGGGGTCAGTCTTTGCCCATCGCGTCAAATTAGAGTCATCGGCTCGTCCGGTGGCGATTGTGCCCATCCCGCTGCATCCTACCAAACTGCAGCAGCGGGGCTTTAACCAGGCCGACCTGCTGGCTCGGTCGTTTTGCCGCTTAAACCGCCTGCCCCTGCACAGCCACGGGCTGCAGCGGGTGCTGGCTACCCAGGCTCAGCACAGTCTCAGTCGTGCGGCCCGGCAGCAAAACCTGGCCCAAGCCTTCGCCGTTGAGCCCAACCAGATCAGTGCGCTGCGCCAGGCTACAGTGTGGCTGCTAGACGATATCTTGACCACCGGGGCGACGGCCCAAGCAGCGGCTCAAGCCCTTCGACAACAGGGCATTGCGGTGGCAGGCATTTGCACCGTAGCCCGCGCGATCGCCTGGGATACTAACTCAAAACCCACCGGCTCTAGCGGCATTTCACCCCGGCGGTAGATTAGTGGCTGTGCCACAGCGAAGAAGATGTTAATAATTCATCGGCTCTGCTGCACAACGAGTCGGTTGCATTAGTATAAATCTAAAGAAATTATTAACAACTGCTATGAACCCTCAGCTCCTACGACACCTGTGGTCTTTGGTAGAACGGTCACAGAGCAGTCATCTCCTTGCCCTAGATGACAACAGCCTAGTGTGCTGGCTGTTAGATCAATTTGCCGGGCAGCAGCCAATTGACCAGAGCGAAACCGATCAGCTCCACGGTTACATTCGCGCCAAAATTCCCTTAATTCGCGATCTAGCCCAAGGGCGCTAGGGCCTATCATCACTTCCCGCCACACCCTCTATCCTGTCGGCGTTGCCACGCTCAACTCGGAAAAACAGGCTAGGGGCCGCAACCGCCGATTCTCGGGCCTTTAACGATGAGAATCGGTATAAAGTCGTCAGCTGGCGGATTCAGTAAGGTCTAGAAACACGGGTGTTTCGATGCAGCTATAATCTTAATGGATCCATCCTGATTCGAATCCTCCTCCAGGTATATTGTTATCTTTGATGCAAAATGAAAACTCAAACCGTTGGAGTGTTAACAAGTGCAACACTCTCGGTTGTTTAAAGGGTGTGTATTTTGCATTATTTTTTGTGAGTGAGGATTGATTCATGCGTAAGTGGGGTTTACTCGCAGCTGCCCTGGGGCTAACATTGGCCGCCTGTGGTGGTGAAACCACGACCACTGCCGGTGGCGATGGGGGGGGTACAGCTACCGCAGGCGGCCGGTTAGATGTCGTCAAAAATCGGGGCCAGCTAATCTGTGGTGTAGACGGTGGCATTCCAGGCTTTAGCTTTGTGGATGAAAGTGGCACCTACTCCGGCCTTGATGTAGATGTTTGCAAAGCCGTAGCCGCCGCTGTTTTGGGCGATGCCGAAGCCGTAGAGTACCGCCGCCTAGACTCTACCGAGCGCTTTACCGCGCTGTCGGGGGGTGAGGTTGACATGCTCTCCCGCAACACCACCTGGACCATTAGCCGTGATACCAGCGTCGGTCTAGAGTTTGCGCCAACCACCTTCTTCGATGGTCAGGGCATGCTGGTGCGGGCCGACAGCGGCATCGAAACTCTGGAGGACTTTGCCGGGCAGGCCGTGTGTGTAGAAACCGGCACCACCACCGAACTCAACCTGACCGACCAGATGCGCCAGCTGGGTGTAGAGTTTGAGCCCGTTGTGTTTCAGGATGCCGACGCCGCCTATGCTGCCTACGACGAAGGTCGTTGCGAAGGCATGACCTCTGACAAGTCACAGCTGGTTGCCCGTCGCAGCACCCTGCCCAACCCCGATGAGCACGTTCTGCTCGAAGTCACTATGTCTAAAGAGCCCCTGGGGCCTGTGACCACCAACAATGACTCTGGCTGGTTTGACGTGGTCAAGTGGGTCACCTATGGCCTGATTCAAGCCGAAGAATTCGGCATTACTTCTGAGAATGTTGGCACCTTTGAGGGCACAGAGAATCCTGATATTGCCCGTTTCTTGGGTCAAGAGGGCACGTTGGGTACCGACATGGGGCTGCCCAACGACTTCATGGTGCAGGTCATTACCCAAGTGGGTAACTACGGCGAAGTCTACGAGCGCAATGTTGGGGCTGACTCTGAGTTTGCTCTAGAGCGCGGCCAAAACGCACTGTGGAGTGAGGGTGGACTTATGTACTCTCCCCCCTTCCGCTAAGGTGACTGGGGCCGATCGCTTCCGTTAGCCGTTTCCCCCAAGCTTTGAGACGTGAAAGGCGCAGCCAGACTGCGCCTTTTTCATAAATCCTTGTAACGAATTGAACTTTTCTTGACATCATTCTTAGATTATTTTGCATACAGCCTTTACACGACTCTTACACGACTTAACCGCAGGTGACATAGATGGCCCACGATAGCGGCAGCAGATCCTTCAATTTGAAGGTAATGCTGCGGGATGAGCGTTTCTGGAAGATTGCCTTTCAGGTGATTACGCTAGTCGTTGTCTTTCTCTTGCTGAGCTTTTTTCTGAGCAACCTGAACCGCAACTTGATTCAGATGGGGCGGGCCTTTGGTTTTAGCTTTCTGCGCAACCCGGCTGGCTTTAGTATTGGCGAAAGCCTGATTCGGTATCGCCCCAACGACCCTTACTGGCGAGCGCTGACGGTGGGGCTGGGCAACACGCTGACCCTGGTAGCGGCAGGCATTGCCCTCACCACTCTGCTAGGAACGGCGGCAGGTGTAGCCAGCTTCTCTAAAAACTGGCTGGTGCACAAGATTAGCCGGGCCTACGTGGGTCTGGTGCGCAATATTCCGCTGCTGCTGCAGCTGTTCTTCTGGTACTTTGCAATCTTTGGCATGTTGCCCAACCCGGCCAACCAGATTGGCGTGCTGGGGCTGGCTTTTCTCAATAACCGGGGAGTCTATATTCCCTGGGCGAGCAGTGCGGTGCTGGCGGTGCTGGGTATCGCCGCGACGGTTGGGGCGGCGATCGCCGCCTTTTACCTGTGGCAGTGGCGCACCAAAATTCGCATTGAAACCGGTGTGGGTGGTCAAAAGCAGTCGATTGCCCTGGCGGTGCTGGGCCTGGTGTGGTTGGCCATTATCGTCTTTGGCATGAACTGGACTATTCCTGAGGGAATTGAGGGCGGCGGCGTCACGGGCGGTCTGCGGCTGTCGCGGGAGTACGTGGCGGCGCTCACCGCTCTGGTGTTTTATACCTCGGCCTTTGTGGCCGAAATTGTGCGGGCGGGCATTCAGTCGGTGTCGAAGGGCCAGTGGGAGGCAGCCCGTTCTCTAGGGCTGCATGCGGGCATCGTGATGCGGCTGGTGGTGTTTCCCCAGGCACTGCGGGTGATTATTCCACCCATGAACAGCGAGTACATGAACTTGACTAAGAACACCAGTCTGGCCTTTGCGATCGCCTTTCCCGAGATGTATTCGGTGTCAACCACCACCTACAACCAAACTGGGCGGCCGGTGGAGGTGTTTGTGGTGCTGATGGCCACCTACCTGATTCTTTGCCTACTCATCACCCTGGTGATGAACCAGTTCAACCGGGCTGTGCAGTTCAAGGAGCGCTAACCCATGACCACCGTAACTCCCGATTCTTTTTCCTCTGCGCGTCCTGAAGTTGTTGGCCTCGGGCCTGTCGCCTGGGCTAAAAAAAACCTGTTTAGCGACTGGTTCAACAGCTTGCTGACGGTTGTCATTGTTGGCATTTTTGCCTGGGGAGCCGTTCGGCTTACGTCCTGGGCCTTTACCACCGCTCAGTGGCGGGTCATTCCCAACAACTTTGGCCTGTTTATGACCGGCACATTCCCCTCCGGTCTCTACCCACGCATCTGGGCCTTGCTGGCGATTGTCTGCGGCCTGGCGGGCCTGTCGTGGGGGGTGCTGGGCCGCAATGTCTCTACCCTGTTTAGCCGCAGCGTGCTGATTGGCCTGGGGCTAGTGTGCGCCTTTATTGTGCTGTTTCCGCCCACTCGGCCCAGTTCTCTCAAGCTGTTGCCGATGGTGGCTCTGGTAGCGATCGCAGCCGCCGCAGGCCGCCAGGCGGGGCGCAAATTTCCCGGTATTGGCAAATGGGTGTCGCTGGCCTGGTTTTTATCGTACTTTGCCGCTCTCTGGCTGATTGGCGGCGGGCTGGGGCTCACCCCCGTATCCACCAACGATTGGGGTGGGCTGGTGCTGACGCTGTTTACCGCCGTCAGCGGCATTGCCCTGTGTTTTCCGCTGGGGCTGCTGCTGGCGCTGGGGCGACGCAGTGCGCTGCCGGTGGTGCGCTGGCTCTCGACCGCCTATATTGAGCTGGTGCGAGGGGTGCCGCTGGTGGCCCTGCTGTTTATGGGCCAGGTGATGATTCCGCTGTTTTTGCCGGTGGGGTCGCGGCCCGATCGCATTTTACGGGCCATTATTGCGCTGGCCCTGTTTAGCGCCGCCTACCTGGCCGAAAACGTGCGGGCTGGTCTTCAAGCAGTGCCCCGAGGCCAAAACGAAGCGGCAATGTCGCTGGGGCTCAACACGCCTACAACCCTCGGCCTGATTGTTCTACCTCAGGCCCTCAAAATTGCTATTCCGGCGATCGTGGGTCAGTTTATTAGCCTGTTTCAAGACACCACGCTGCTGTCGATTGTGGGTTTGGCAGAACTGTTAGGCATCGGCAAATCGATCTTGGCCAACCCGGCCTACCTGGGTCGCTACGCCGAGGTCTACCTGTTTCTAGCCGTGATCTACTGGCTCTTTTGCTATGCCATGTCCCTGGGCAGCCGCAAAATTGAAGAAAAGCTCAATACAGGCCACTAACTGTGTACTACGCGCGTGGGCCAGTCATTCGTGGCCCACAGCTAGCTTTAGCCCTACTGATCGAGGCTATGAGTTAGCACGACTTAAATGTCTCTCCGTGTAACAGTTAACAGTCTGGAATCCAGAAACCCCCTAGGGTTAAGGCAAAATAGCATTATCTATCTTGGGTAAAGGTACCCATACCAAATCCAGCCCAGCATCTGTATCGTCCTATAGGCAGAACTCCACTGCTCGCCTTGGATTTGGTTTAGGCCTTTGAATCCGTTGTTTATACGTCGTTAATGACCCCACTCAGGGGCTGAACTTAAGAGGAAAATGTTCATGACACAGTTTCAGACGGAGCAACCATCGGCCCAACATACGAGCACGGAGCCTGTTATCGTTGCCCGCGACGTCGAGAAGTGGTACGACAACGGTTTCCATGTGCTGAAGGGAGTCAGCATGACGGTCTACAAGGGCGAAGTGCTGGTAGTCATGGGGCCGTCTGGATCGGGAAAGTCAACCTTTATTCGCACCTTCAACGCCCTTGAACCTTATCAGAAGGGCAGCATTGAGGTAGACGGCATCACCATTTCCCACGACCTCAAAAACATTGAGGCCATCCGCCGCGAGGTGGGCATGGTGTTTCAGCAGTTCAACCTGTTTCCTCACCTGACGGTGCTGCAAAACGTCACCCTGGCTCCCATCTGGGTGCGCCGCTGGCCCAAGGCCAAAGCTCAGGAAGTGGCTATGCAGCTGCTGGAGCGGGTGGGGATTTTAGAGCAGGCCCACAAGTTTCCGGGGCAGCTTTCGGGGGGCCAGCAGCAGCGGGTGGCGATCGCGCGCTCCCTGGCCATGCAGCCCAAGGTGATGCTGTTCGACGAACCCACCTCTGCCCTCGACCCAGAGATGGTGCGGGAAGTGCTGGATGTGATGCGATCGCTAGCCGACTCGGGCATGACTATGGTCTGCGTTACCCATGAAGTTGGCTTTGCCCGCGAAGTAGCCGATCGCGTCGTGCTGATGGACGGCGGCTACCTGATCGAAGAAAACACTCCCCAGGAGTTTTTCAGCAACCCCCGCGAAGACCGTACCCAAAAATTCCTCTCCCAGATTCTATAGGGAGATTCTGTAGGAAACTGGCTGCCAGAGCAGTTCAGGCGAAATCAACCTCAGGCTCCAGGTGCTGTCGTCGATAATGTCGATAATAAAGACGACGGTACTTGCCTAGAGAGGCCACTATGGATATTCTCGACCAAATTCGCCTCGACTATCAGCACTTCCCCAAAGACCAGAGCTACCATCTGTACGCCGAAAACGTGTACTTCAAAGACCCGCTCAACGAGTTTCGCGGCGTCACTCGCTACAGGAGCATGATCGGGCTCATCGATCGCTTGTTTAGGCAGGTCAACCTCGATCTGCACGGTATAGAGTACGCCACTCCGACTCAAATCAACACCCACTGGACTCTCAGCTGGGTAGCCCCTGTGCCCTGGCAGCCGCGCATGAGCATTCCTGGGCACAGTGAGCTAGCCCTCGGCGAAGACGGCAAGGTAATTTCCCACATCGACTACTGGCACTGCTCTCGGTTAGCGGTGCTGGGTCAGCTATTCGGCAAAAAATAAGGCTAAATTTCGTCGGGGTTTACCCCAAGTTCGCGCAGCCGTTGCGCTAAGCGATCGGCTCGTTGTTGGGCAGCGCTCACTTGTCGCTGGGCATCTTGTTTGGCTTGTTCGGTATCGGTTAAAAACCAACTGCCTTGAGCGTCGCACCATCGCAGCCAGTAACTTGGAATGCCTTCAAATTCACCCTCCCAAATTCCTAACCCAACCTTTAAATCATCAAACCAAATGGCAGGAGATGCAGAATTAACAGCCTGCTCTCTATACAGACTTCCCTCTAACTTGAAGTAGCGCAGCCGCTGAGTGTAACGGCTGTACACAACATAGTGAGGTACTCGTAAGTAGGTTTCATAGACGTCTAGCTTGCCGGGCACCTGACCTAAACTTAAGGGCTCTGAATTTTCTGCCAATGCTTCGACTTGATCGCTCTCGTGGTAAAAACGCCCCAAGTCTTCTGGTTCGGTTCTGGGCGACAGAAACTCTACAATAACTGTTGGAGCGACCCCCTCTTGCCAGAACACATAGCTGCGCCGCAAGTCGTGGCCATCGTACAAGCGTGGCACTCCGACGGCTAAGAACCAGTCGGGTCGCTTGTGCCAGAGGGGATGATGCACATCGTAGTAGAGGTTTAAGTCAGATCCGGTAAACCACTGGTCGCGGCTATAGTCGCTGAGGGCCAGTGTGCGGCTCAGTAACTGCGGCTGTAAGTCATGGAACTCGTCAGGCAAGCCAGGCTCCTCGGGAAACTCGCTGGGGAGGTCGTACATGGTGGGAAGCGTTTCGCGCGGCGATCGCGGCGGGTCAGTCTGAGCGATGGAGTGTCCCGTTGGGTAGGTCATAGCTGGCCGGGGGCGACTGGTTGCCTCCTATTATAGAGAGGGCCTAGGGCAGGTCAAAGCGACCCTCCCTAGGCGAATTAGGGGGAAGATGGCTAACATTGCTGTCAAAAGTCTGTCGAAAGCGAGATCGATTTGGGTGGGAGAGTATGGGTATGCAAACAATACAAAAGACATTGGCTGGAGCTTGTTTGCTGTTTGGGTTATCCATTTCGCTGCTGGCGACCGTCCAGATCGTCGACGCTGATGACGATTTGGAAGATCTAGCCGAGACCGCAGCTGCTCTAGTGCTGTTCGGCCTAGCGCCTACAGCTTTGGGCAGCTGGCTGGCGTGGAATCTGCGCCACAGCAACCGGCAAACAACCCAATCCCTGTCACTACAGCAGGAGCAGATGTTTTTACAGCTGCTGCAAAGCCAAGCGGGGGACCTCACCATTATTCAGTTTGCGGCAGCAGCGCAGGTGCCGATCGATCAGGCCAAGGAGTTTCTCGACCAAAAGGCCCAGATGCTCAACGCCTCCTTTGATGTGAAGGATAGCGGCGCGATCGTGTATCGATTCCCTCTGTAGTCGGGGGAACCGGGGCTTAGAGGTACTCGCGGTTGAGATAGGGTTGCAGCACCTCGGGCACTCGCACCGAGCCGTTGGCCTCCTGGTAGTTTTCTAAAATGGCGGCCATGGTACGGCCAATAGCAAGCCCTGACCCGTTGAGGGTATGCACGTACTGAGTACCTTTTTGACCCGCAGACTTAAAGCGCACATTGGCGCGACGAGCCTGAAAATCTAGACAATTCGAGCAGCTAGAGATCTCCCGGTAGCTGTCAGAAGAGGGCATCCAGACCTCGAGGTCGTAGGTTTTGCAGCTTGAAAAGCCCAGGTCGCCGGTACACAGTTCTAGCACTCGGTAGGGCAGCTTGAGCTGTTGCAGAATATCTTCGGCATCGCCCACCAGCGCCTCTAGCGCGTCGAAAGAGATGTCGGGGTGGACAAATTTGTACATCTCCACCTTATTGAACTGGTGTAGGCGAATCAGGCCGCGGGTGTCTTTGCCGTAGCTGCCCGCCTCGCGGCGAAAGCACGGGGTGTAGGCGCAGTAGTGAATCGGCAACTGGTCGGCACCCAAGATTTCGTCGCGGTGCAGGTTGGTGAGAGGCACCTCGGCGGTAGGGGTGAGCCACAGGTCGTCGTTGCGGCACTGGAAGCTTTCGTCAGCAAACTTGGGCAGCTGGCCCGAGGCGGTAAGCGCTGCCGAGTTGATTAAGTAGGGGGGAATGATCTCGTCGTAACCCGCCCTGATATGGCGATCGAGCATGAACGAGATCAGCGCTCGTTCTAGTGCCGCACCCGCGCCCTTCAAGACGACGAAGCGACTCTGGGCAATCTTCTCGGCGGCGCGTTTGAAGTCGAGAATGCCAAGGGTTTCGCCAATTTCCCAATGGGGTTTGGCAGGCTGCTTCGGCAAGTACTCGTCGCCCCAGCGGCGCACTTCGACGTTTTCGGTTTCGTCCTTGCCGACGGGGGTGGTGTCGCTGGGCAGGTTTGGTAAGCCGAGCAGAATGGCTTCGATCTGAGCTTTGATCTCGCGCTCTTGGGGTTCTAGGGTTTGTAGCTCTGCCTTGACCTGGTTGCCTTCGTCTTTAAGGGCGGTGACTTCTGGGCCGTTGGGGGCAGCGCCGGCTTTGATGGTTTGGCCGACCTGCTTGCCGATTTCGTTGCTGCGGGCCTGGAGCTGCGATCGCGCTGTCTCTAGCTGGCGCTGCTGCTGGTCTAACTCTAGCAGCGGTGCCAGGTCGTACTCCCCACGCTTGCTCAGGGCCGCTTGCACCCGCTCCGGATTTTCCCGTATCTGCCTTAAGTCGAGCACAGCAACCCCCTAAACGCTATCCATAAAATGGCTGCCGCAAAATAGGCTAACCCTCGCCAATACAACAGGATATCAGCAAACACGAAAAATCCTCCGACCTAGGTGCAGCGCACCATCACCGGAGGATTAGGTATGGCTAAGCCGTCGCGCTAAAACACTTGCTCAATCTCAGCGATTTCGGGAATAAACTCGCGTAGGCGACGCTCAATACCCATGCGCAGCGTCATCGCCGAACTGGGGCAAGAGCCACAGGCTCCCTGAAGGCGCAGCTTAACAACAGGGCCATCAATTTCTACCAGCTCTACGTTACCGCCGTCGGCAAGCAGATAGGGACGCAGTTCGTCTAAAACCTGCTCCACATTGGGGGGAGTAAGGGCAAGGGTTTCCATAGAGATATATCCGCCAAACGCAATTGTGAACTATCTCTATTCTAGGGATTTTGCCCCCAAAGCAAAGCACGCGATCGCATCGTTTCTACTCCGCTTGCGTGAACACACCTTCAATGTTAAGTTTTGTAAGGAAATGTTTCGAAATTTACAGTCATTTTCACTCTGTACCCTTTGAGGAAGCTATAACATGCCGTTCACACTCGATTCAGCGCGCAATATCTTCCCCAGTACCCTCACTGCTGATGCGGTACCCGCTACCATTGCTCGCTTTACGCAGTTGAGTGCAGAAGACCAACTGGCGTTAATTTGGTTTGCCTACCTCGATATGGGCAAGGGCATCACCATTGCAGCTCCCGGCGCGGCCAGCATGCAGTTTGCCGAAGCCACCATGAACGAGATTCGGGCCATGTCGTTCCAAGAGCAGTCTCAGGTCATGTGCGACCTAGCCAACCGGGCCGACACCCCCATTGGCCGCACCTACTCCACCTGGTCGCCCAACATCAAGCTGGGGTTCTGGTACAAGCTGGGTCAGTGGATGGAAGAAGGCTTCGTCGCCCCCATTCCCGAGGGGTATCAGCTGTCGGCCAACGCCTCAGCGGTGCTGCAGTCGATTCGTAACCTAGAGTCGGGTCAGCAGATTACAGTGCTGCGCAATGCTGTGGTTGATATGGGCTTTGACCCCAAGCAGATGGGGGCCTATCAGCGAGTAGCTGAGCCGGTAATGCCTCCTCAAGATGTCGCTCAACGCCAACAGGTCACCATCGAAGGGGTGACCAACCAAACTGTGTTGGCCTACATGAATAACCTCAACGCCAACGACTTTGACGCGCTGATTGAGCTATTTGCCCCAGACGGTGCCCTCCAGCCACCCTTCCAGCGACCGATCGTAGGTAAAGCCAATGTGCTGCGGTTTTTTCAAGAAGACTGCCAAAACCTTAAGTTGATTCCAGAGCGCGGTGTGACCGAATCCGCCGATGAAGGGTTCACCCAGATCAAGGTGACTGGCAAAGTGCAAACTCCTTGGTTTGGAGCCGGGGTCGGCATGAATATTGCCTGGCGTTTCTTGCTCAACCCCGATGGCAAAATCTTCTTTGTAGCCATTGACCTGCTTGCGTCGCCCAAGGAACTACTCAATCTAGTTCGTTAAGCGTTGTCTGCGCGCCTGGTCTTTGGGCCTGGTTAACAAAGCACCCCCAGTCGGGGGTGTTTTGTTGATTATGAGAACTTGCAAAGTTCTGTAATGTGTCTTTAATATAGATATATATACATCGTTGCCCAACAATTAGGGCTGATACGAGTCGCTGTGGAGAATTGGCTTTAGAGCTGCTTAAAGTTCGTCGTAGCTCTAAGGTCTGCGGCATGGCCTAGCCACCTATTTGGGCAACGAGGTATAGAAGGCTTCACTATTCCCTTTTCAACCCTTTAATCATGCAGACCAGCGAACTTCAGTGGACATCTCAAGAGCAGTCCATTGCTAAAGCCGCCTTCGATAAGGCCTATGAGCGAGAGATAAAAGCTTTGGTGCAAGTGGTGCGAGACCAAGCCAGTGCCGTAGCTGACACCGATGACGTTTGGCGTCTGCACGACTTTCTGAGCGCTCGCCGCCACGAGCTTGACGGTAAATATGATGGGCGAGAAGCAGCGCTGATTTTTGTATTTGCTGACTTAGTCAAAGAGGGGTGGTTGAGTTTAGACGATTTGAACGGGCTAGATGCCCTTAAACTGTCTAAGATAACTGCCCTCACCCGAATGATGTAATCGCCGAAAAGTTGTGCGTTATAGCGATGGCCATTGCGCTTACACCGGTCTCTTCCAACGGCAAAAACTGAGACAGCGCGATGGCGTATAGCCATCGCTTCAGTGGATACAAGTCATGTCCTGACTGTTCTGGCGATGGCTATAGCCGACCACAAGCTGAAAAAACTCAAGCTAGCAAAAAGAAAGGGAAGCAGCTTTCTGCTTCCCTTTCTTTTATTTAGTTATCAAGCTCTAAGCAAACTACATAATGCCGATTTGAGACAAAATGCCTTGCCCAGTCAAAAACTCGGTAGCTACACCAATCACGAAGCCCAGCATAGCCAGACGGCCGTTCCAGGTTTCTGCAAAGTCAACAAAACCGAACTTGGTCTCTTTGGTTTCCATGTTGGATATCTCCTAAGTGATTAGAGGGGCGAAAATCAATATCCTGTTACTTAATTTAACATACGTCTTTAGGATGTAGGTCTTAGAACGATGACTTTTTGCGATGCTCACAATTAAATCGTTCTATGGCGTGGTGACAGATACCGCCAACCTGAGCTGGGTCTACAAGTTGGTGAGCCAAGTAACAATGCCGTGACCGGTTAAAGCTTCAAACAGAACCGCAGAGGCGAAACCAATCATGGCCAGCCGACCGTTCAACTTCTCGGCATATTTGTTGAAGCCAAACTGCTGGCTGTCATCGACATAAACCTTGGGCTCGATGGCGAAGTTGTTGAGACGACCGCCCTCTTCAGTGGTGTAACCGCTAGTTGTCATGGGATGCTCTCCGTTTTTTTTGCTCTGTGGCCCGATTGTAACGTAGTGTAAAGAAATATTGCAAGAATATTTACATTTTTAGAGGGTTGGTCTCGGCTGTACATTGACTTATGGTTGCTCTATTTCCCTGAATGAGTGGGCATAGGGCTGATGACGAGAGGTTTGGGCGCGTTACCACTGGCGGCAATGGCTGATGACGTTAATTGATTTGCAGGGCAGCACGGTGTTAGTAACGGGCGGTTCCCGAGGTATTGGGGAGGCGATCGCGCGCACCCTGCACGAAGCGGGGGCCTCGGTCCTTCTCCACTACAGCCAGGGGGAAGCCGAGGCTAACCAGATTGCCGCCGATCTGGGGCATGAGCGCGTTCACCTGGTGCAGGCCGATTTGGCGGTGCCGGGGGCGGCCTTGGTGCTTTGGCAGCAAGCCCTGGGTTGGCGAGGGCAGATTAGCGCTGTGGTCAACAACGCAGCGACCATGCCCGCAGCCCCCATCGCCGCCGACTGGGATCTGTGGTCGACGGCCTGGCAGGACACGTTGCAAGTTAATTTGATTGCGATGGCTGATCTATGTCGGGAAGCGGTGCGCCACTTTCAAACCCAGGGCGGTGGTACTTTGGTGAACCTGGCCAGCCGAGCGGCGTTTCGGGGCGATGGGCCAGAGTTTATGGCCTACGCGGCCTCTAAGGGGGGCGTTGTAGGGCTGACGCGCAGTATCGCTAAGGGGTTTGCCCAGGATGGGGTGAGAGCCTATGCGATCGCGCCTGGCTTTGTGCGCACCGATCGCATCGAGCAGGTGATGGCGGAGCGGGGGGCGGAGTATGTGACGCGGGATATTCCTATGGGTGCCCCGGCGGAGCCCCAGGATGTCGCTAACCTGGTGGCGTTTTTGGTGGCGGGGCTAGCGCCCCATGCGACGGGCGCGACGTTTGATGTGAATGGGGCGTCTTATTTTCATTGAGGATTGGACTGGTAGGGGCAAACAGTTGTTTGCCCTAACTCGTAGCGATTATCTTGATTGTCAAGCTCACCCTGCTATGTAGTAGCTGCCATGAGGGTGGCAGCTGGCGGCAATGAGCAAGCTGGAGCCTGCCAGAGGGTGTCATGGCTCACCATGGCATTGAGGATG
>NZ_JADEWR010000015.1 GCF_015207525.1 Nodosilinea sp. LEGE 06152 | reverse complement strand
CATCCTCAATGCCATGGTGAGCCATGACACCCTCTGGCAGGCTCCAGCTTGCTCATTGCCGCCAGCTGCCACCCTCATGGCAGCTACTACATAGCAGGGTGAGCTTGACAATCAAGATAATCGCTACCGGGATCCCTACCGGGATCGCGGCTATGAAAGTTTGACCATTAGACGTAATTGAAAGGATTCAACCATGACTGTTTCTCCCATTGCTGAAAAGCTGCTGGCCGCTAAAAAAGCCGCTGGCCTCAGCTTTGCCGACCTCGAAGCCAAAACCGGCTACGACGAAGTGTGGATTGCCTCCGTCTTCTACCGCCAGGCCAGCGCCTCGGTCGAAGAAGCCACCAAGCTGGTCAAAATTCTCGGTGCCGACACTGCGCTAATTGAAGCCATGACCGACTTCCCGGTCAAAGGTGGCCTTGACCCCGTCGTGCCCACCGACCCGCTGATCTACCGCTTCTACGAAATCATGCAGGTCTACGGCCTGCCCATGAAAGCGGTAATCCACGAGAAGTTTGGCGACGGCATCATGAGCGCCATCGACTTCACCTTAGACGTGGAGAAGGAAGAGGATCCCAAGGGCGATCGCGTCAAGGTGATTATGAACGGCAAATTCTTGCCCTACAAAAAGTGGTAGACCCACTTTACGCGTCCTAACTCACAACTCCTGAGGCTGTTGGCCAATGCTAACAGCCTTTCCTATGCCCTCCCCTACTCATCCACCCCTATGCCTACGCCCATCGTTCCCCCGTTTACCCGTGAGACTGCGATCGCCAAAGCCCGCATGGCTGAAGACGCCTGGAACAGCCGCGACCCCGATCGCGTGGCCCTGGCCTACACCGAAGATAGCCACTGGCGCAACCGAGCCGAAATCTTCCAGGGCCGCGACGCCATTCGCGAATTCTTGCGCCGCAAGTGGGACAAAGAACTCGACTACCGCCTGGTCAAGGAAGTGTGGGCCTTTGGCGACAACCGCATCGCCGTGCGCTTTCAGTACGAGTGGCACGACGACGCCGGGCAGTGGTACCGCGCCTACGGCAACGAAAACTGGGAATTCGACGAAAACGGCCTGATGCGCCGCCGCGAAGCCAGCATCAACGACAAACCGATCGCCGACTCAGACCGCCGCTTCTTTTGGGATACCTCCGGCCCCCGCCCACAGGATCACCCAGGGCTAATTGACTCTCCGGTTTAAGGCTACTAATTATATTGTTGAGCGCTAACAGCGCGAACTCTGCTAGGCAGAGCCTTTACTCACGCTTCGGCGGCTAACCTCAGAACGCTTAACCGAGTTTCCTCACTGGCCCGAAAACCAAATTGGTTTAGGGCCTCCAAAACTGGCCCGACTTCAGCAATAAGCCCAGACTGCTTCGCTTTTAGCAAGACTCCTAGCGTACCAGTAACGCCAATTTCCAGGCGCTTCGCATACTGCCTAGCTAAGCCATCATCCAACAGGGCTAAAGAGTCTGGTCGATTCACCGCTAGCGATAGAACCTCTCGTTCTCCCGGCCCTAGTCCTGGTATTTGAGGCACAAGGATCTGTTCACCCACGCAAACGAGCTGAATCCATTCAAAATCATTCGGATTGGGTAGCGGAATGCCGAGAGTTTGACCTGTTTCTAGCTCATTCCTGACAGCATTAGGCAGCGCTACAGTGCCATACAGATTGGGCAACAGGAAGAGATGATTGGTCTGAAATAGGTATTGCATTACTGAGGTATCGGCAACGACCTCAGGCATTGGTTAAGTCTTCAGCCAGCTCAGCTTCAGTCAAATTAAAGGTACTAACACCATAATCGGCTAACTTCGCCAAAAACACTGTTCTCGGCATTCCTGCCAAGGTTGCTGCTGCCCCAGACGAAAGACGGCCCAGTTCAAACAGCTTGACGGCTGCTGCCAGTCTTACTTCCTCACCCATTGCTACTAAGGAAGTATTTAAGGCAACCGCCGTCTCTTCTGGAAGCGCCACAACAATCTCGTACATGGCTATTAGTCTGCTGATTAAACCTCTAGGCTCAAGTGTAACGCTTAATTCTTATGCCTCTTGCGTTTGCCAACACCCTCGGCTTTCTCTCCCTGGGTAGACATCAGCCGCGCCCGATTCTGAGATGCTGTGGACAAGTATTATACCCCGTGGGGGTTCTCTATGGCTGCGATTAACCAGTTCAAAACATTGGCGCTGTTGGCGCTGCTCAGCGGGCTAATTGTGCTGGCGGGCTATCTGCTAGTGGGCAACGAAACGGGCCTGTACTACGGTCTGGGCTTTGCGGCGGTGAGTAGCTTTGGCTCCTGGTACTACTCTGACCAGGCAGCGCTGGCAGCCTTTAAAGCCAAGCCCACCCCTCGGGAAGACGCACCAGAACTCTTTGAGCGACTAGAGAAGCTGTGCGATCGCGCCGGCATTCCTACCCCCGCCCTCTATGTAGTGCCCTCGGAGTCGCCCAATGCCTTTGCCACCGGGCGCGACCCCAATCACGCGGCGATCGCCCTGACGGAAGGCATTATTGACCTGCTGCCCGACGACGAGCTAGACGCCGTGATCGCCCACGAGTTGACCCACGTACGCAACCGCGATACCCTCACCCAGGCCGTAGCGGGCACCCTAGCTGGGTCGCTCACCTTTTTGGGCCGCATTCTTACCTTTGGGGCGCTGTATTTTCCGATGGCGCGAGCCGGAGGACGGCGCGGTAACAACCCGATTGCCATTTTGTTTTTGCTGGTGATTGCGCCTATGGCCGCTGGCCTACTGCGGATGGCAATTTCTAGAACGCGGGAGTATGCCGCTGATGCTGGAGCCGCTGAGATTACCGAAAATCCCCTGGCGCTGGTGCGGGCATTAGAAACGCTGGAAGCCATGGGGCAGAAAGTGCCTATCCACGGCAATCCGGCCTTTTCGGCCCTGTTCATTGTCAACCCTCTATCTAAGCAGGGAATGATGACGCTATTTATGACGCACCCGTCTACGGAAGATCGCATTCAGCGCCTGAAAGCGATCGCCGAAAAAGCCCTTACTGACTCCGCGAGCACCCAAGTACTAAGCCCCAGTACCTAAGAATTTTGGTGAGTTCTATACTCGCTTGGGGCGTTAATGCAAGCATTGTAGATTCAGTTGTTGAAAGTGAAATCTCCAGTGACATCTTTGTTTAACAAGTGGTGACTGGCCCTGCCAATAATGTTGATTGGCTACTTAGCAAGTGAGCGATCGTAGGATAGGCGACCCAAAGAATCACTCTGCTATGACCTAGTCGTTTTCAAGCCGGTGCTAAAGTCACCACAAATCAGGTGTTCGAGCGGCTGATGATTGATTAATACTGAGCCAGGCAGCCGTTCACTGCTTATTTCATTGTTAACAACAACAAGGATGTCTAAAGCAATTTCTGAGTCTCTAAAAGAGAATTCTCAAAGAATTATGGAGCTATGGGAGGTGCGGGCCCGCGAGGAAGTCAGCGCATCTATGCATCAAAACTCTCTTGTTCTGCGGAATTCCTTGCCCCTTTACTTAGATCACCTGGCCGACGAACTCGCAATTCAAACCGAAAGAACGTCTGATCAAATCGCCACCACTCAGATTGCAAAAACTCGCATTGGCAAGCAGCATGGCCACGAACGCGCTGGCTACGCTGACTACTCCATGAGTCAACTTCTCCTTGAATACCACATTCTCCGTCAGGTCATCTTTCAGGTTTTAGAAGAAGACGCGCCGTTAGCGGTGAGAGAGCGAGATATTATCATTGACTCCATTGAGCAAGCTGTCAATGACGCGGCATCACAGTTTTCTCAGACGCTAAGAGATATTCAAGAAATGTTTATGGTAACCCTAACCCATGACCTTAGGGGACCAGTTAACGTTGTCAAAATGGGAACTCAGCTCATTTTGCGTCGATTTGATCGTGGCGATGCCTACTTAGATGTCACCGCCAGAATGATTAGCGCCATCGACCGCATGGACGCTATGATTCAAAATCTACTCGATGCCAGTCGGCTGAGAGCCGGGCAGAACTTAAAGCTCGAATTTGAAGAATGCAGTTTAGATCAGCTGCTGCAAGAAGTTGTAGAAGATCTAAACTTTATCTACGGCGAACGGTTTGTTGTCGTTTCCGATGCTGATGTTAAAGTCAAATGCAGCCACAAGCAAATTCGCCGGGTAGTTGA
This sequence comes from Nodosilinea sp. LEGE 06152, assembly GCF_015207525.1. Classification (GTDB taxonomy): domain Bacteria; phylum Cyanobacteriota; class Cyanobacteriia; order Phormidesmidales; family Phormidesmidaceae; genus Nodosilinea. The sequence goes on along the minus strand of NZ_JADEWR010000015.1, from coordinate 168,903 downwards.
AAACTTGGCCAACAATGCGATTAAGTATGGTGCGCCCAATGCACCTATTACCCTCACGCTGCGGCAAACCGACTTACAAGTCAGGCTGGTTATTCACAACGAGGGCGACCCCATTCCCGCCGAGGCTCAGTCTATTTTGTTTCAGCAATTTCGCCGAACGACCGCTGCCGAAGATAAGTCAGGCTGGGGACTGGGTTTATTTTTAGCAAAGAGCATTGTTCAAGCCCATCAGGGAACAATTGAAATTAAAAGCGAAGAGAATGAGGGAACGAGTTTTATTATTATGCTGCCTAAACAGGCTTAGAACGTGATTCAAGCAGGATATCGGCAGCATTGGTCACTGTAGGGCGCACTTGCAAAGCCACGTACCAACAGGAAAGATAGCAGTTGCCACCTTATTTTTGTGAATTCCGTATTTTTTAGAATGCAGAAATTAGGTTAATAAAATGTGCCCTGCGATCGCCAAGTGCGATCGCAGGGCACATTAGCTTATACAACTACATCAAAGGCCTATCGACGGTTGTTTGTGCGATCAGCGGTAGTCTTTTCTACGCGATACCAGGCGTCTTGGCTGGCATGTCTGGCCTTATCCCAATGCAGTCGGCTAGTACCATACTCTCGATCGTAGCGCTGTTTTAGATGGGGTTCGGCATCCTGGTAAGACATGCCCTGCTGAGAGTAGGTAGAGTAACCCTCATAGCCAGTACGATAGGCCGGGCTGTAGTCGTCGTAGGTGTAAGCTGAGTCTACGTAGGGGCGAGTTTTGTAGTTGGTGCGCCAGTACTCATCTTCGACCGTGGGGTCAAAGGTTTCTGCCACACTCTTGCCGAGCAAACCGCCAGCGGCGGAGCCAACTACAGCGCCAATGGCACCGCCAATCGGGCCACCTACTGCGACCCCAACAGCGGTACCAATCACGCCGGCCCCGGCGGCCCCAACGCCTGTGCCCACAGGGTGAGAACCCGGCTCACCCGTCACCGGATCGGGATTGCGATCAGGATTCGATTTAGGATCAATGTCGTTGTCACGGTTAATATCGTTATTGTTAATGCTCATTTCATTAATTTCCACGCTAAAAATTTGAGTTCAACCGTGGTTATCAAGGGCAATGACGACTGTTGAACCCTACTGTTACGTTAGTTATTGCTATCTAAAGCGAAATCGTCTAGGGGTCTGAGATTCCCTAAACCTTGGGGATGAATTTGCGAACGCTAGCCTTGTCGGTTGTGTAGCCAAATCGCCAAAACGGTTAGGGCAGAACTAATGCTCCTGAAGCGATGGCTATACGCCATTGCGCTACCCCAGTTTTTAACTGAGACCAAGATTGGTGTCCTAAACGCAATGGCCATCGTTACACTTACAACGCCAGCGTCAACAACTTAACTGACGCTGGCGTTGTAGGGTGATGGAAAACGTGATGAGCTTAGATTTTTAAACTGTTCCTGCTCAACTGCTCAAGGCGATCGCTCGTCATCCGGCAGCGCGCCCGCCCTTGCATCAGGGGTTCGAGCCTGCCCCGGCTACTCCAGCAGCTCCAGGTTGCGAACGCCGCCCTGATCGGCACTGGTAGCCAACAGCGCGTAGGCCTTGAGCGCCGCTGTCACCCGCCGAGGGCGGGGTTGGGCAGGCTTCCAGGCATCTTTGCCCTTAGCCTCCATCGCCACGCGGCGGTTAGCCAACTCCTCCACCGACAGGTCCACATTGATGGTGCGGTTGGGAATGTCGATCAAGACGCGATCGCCCTCTTCCACCAGGGCAATGTTGCCCCCCGCTGCGGCCTCCGGCGAGGCATGACCAATCGAGAGGCCCGACGTACCGCCTGAAAAGCGCCCGTCGGTGAGCAGGGCGCACGCCTTGCCCAGCCCCTTCGACTTCAGGTAGCTGGTCGGGTAGAGCATTTCCTGCATTCCCGGCCCCCCCTTCGGCCCTTCGTAGCGAATGATCACCACATCGCCGGGCTGTACCCTGTCGTTAAGAATGCCGTTAACGGCGGCATCCTGGCTTTCAAAAATGCGGGCCTTGCCCTCGAATACCAGAATGCTCTCGTCGACCCCAGCAGTTTTGACGATGCAGCCGCGCTCGGCCAGGTTGCCATAGAGTACGGCCAGACCGCCCTGGGTGCTGTAGGCATTTTCGACGCTGCGAATGCAGCCCTTTTCGCGGTCTAGATCGAGGGAGGGCCAGCGGGTCGATTGGCTAAAGGCCTGTTGGGTGGGAATTCCAGCCGGACCCGCCTTAAAGAACGTGTGAACGGCTTCGTCATCGGTACGTATGACATCCCAGCGATCGAGGGAGTCTTTCATGGTGGCGCTGTGGACGGTCGGCACCTCGCTGTGCAGCAGCCCGGCGCGATCGAGTTCGCCCAAAATAGCGGGGATGCCGCCCGCCCGGTGCACGTCTTCAATGTGGTACTCAGGGGTGTTGGGGGCCACTTTACAAAACTGGGGCACCCGCCGCGAGAGGCGATCGATGTCGGTGAGGGTAAAGTTAACCTCGGCCTCGTGAGCGGCGGCTAGCAGGTGCAGAATGGTGTTGGTGGATCCGCCCATGGCAATATCTAGCGTCATGGCATTTTCAAAGGCCTTAAAGCTGGCGATCGAGCGGGGCAGCACCGACTCGTCGTTTTGCTCGTAGTAGCGGCGAGTGATATCGACGATGGTGCGGGCGGCGGTGAGGAACAGATCCTTGCGATCGAAGTGGGTGGCAAGGGTGGTGCCGTTGCCCGGCAGCGACAGGCCAATCGCCTCGGTGAGGCAGTTCATCGAGTTGGCAGTAAACATGCCTGAGCACGAACCGCAGGTGGGGCAGGCGGAGCGCTCGTACTCGTCGGCCACCTCATCGCTGATGCTGCTGTCGGCCGCCACCACCATGGCATCGACCAGGTCGAGCTTGTGCTCCGAGAGCTTAGTTTTGCCCGCTTCCATGGGGCCGCCCGAGACAAACACGGCGGGAATATTCAGCCGCAGGGCGGCCATCAGCATGCCGGGGGTAATTTTGTCGCAGTTAGAAATGCAAACCAGGGCATCGGCACAGTGGGCGTTAGCCATGTACTCAACCGAGTCGGCAATAATCTCTCGCGAGGGCAGGCTGTAGAGCATGCCGTCGTGGCCCATGGCAATACCGTCGTCCACGGCGATGGTGTTAAATTCTTTGGCCACGCCACCAGCGGCCTCAATTTCGCGGCACACCAGCTGCCCCAAATCTTTTAGGTGCACATGGCCGGGCACAAACTGAGTAAAGGAGTTGGCGACCGCAATGATGGGCTTTTCAAAGTCCTCGGTTTGCATGCCAGTGGCACGCCAGAGGGCGCGGGCACCGGCCATATTGCGGCCATGGGTGGAGGTTTTCGATCGATAGGTCGGCATGGCTCATCCTAGCTGTTTAAGGGGGTGGTTATAGTCTGGCGCTCAAGCTTAGCGGTACCAACGAGACCATAAACCGCAGTAACTACAATAGCCGACTCTGTAGTGCGATTTGTGGCTGAGAAAACTAACGTTAGCGGGCTCCCGCTCAGTGCTTATCCAAGCGTTTCATCGCCACAGGCTCGACGGGCTAAGGGCGCATCCTTAGCCGAGAGGTTTTTAGGTGGAATAGCTTAGGTCGCGCTTCGCGAAGCGATCTGTTCCGGAGTCGCTCGGCGGCTAATTTTCAACATTTGGTTTCCGCCCTTTTGAAACTCGTAAGCAACCGCTTCAATTTGAATACTAAACCATTGGCGAGGCAGTGAATTGATCACCGACTCAACATAGGGTGAAGGTTGACCATTGAGTTTAATCAAGGGGAAAATTCTTACTTCTGCGGCAACCCGCAGCAGCTCGTAAATTGAAGCAATGTGAAACTCAAGCGATCGCTGCTCTGAGTAAAGAAAGAGCAAATGCGAACAGAGGCACAGCTCAAATTGGTTGTCGGCAAAGGCTAGGCTAGGCAAAGCCTGATCTAGATATCGTCCGGCAGCTTTACCCGCATCGTAGTCCAGCAAAAACGTTTCCATCGCCCCCAGGCGAGCCTGACCAAGCTGATCGGCGCTGTGAAAGTTGTGCCAAACGTATTGACTAGAATTTTGCTTAACCTGCAGAATAATTGGCTCGTAGGTAGCTCGAACCCGCTGCTCAATCTGCTCGGCAGAAAACCGATAAATGGATCAATAGAAGTAACAGAATGCCCTAATCGAGTCATTTCAGCGTTAAAGCTGGCTGGCCCATCGCCACACCCAAGAATAGTGGCGCTTAAATCGGCTTCAGACAGGCTAAACATCGATCGATATTCGTCCAGCGTTCTGCCCCAGGGAACAACATCGTCAAGTTTCACGCAAGATCACCTTGGACCATTACATTCAGCCTAACCTGCCCAATGCCGCTGCAGTGAGTTCTGGCAGCCGCTGTCCCAGCCTGACAAAGCGCAGCGATGACCCAGTACGGCAAGAGCGGCGTTGATTGGCCCCTCAACCTATCTATCGCCAGGCGACGCCAGAACCGGTACCCTTTGTTTGTAGTTCTAGGCACTATTCTTTCAAACAAGTTAAAGTGGTACTGAGTATGAATAACCGCCAATTCTATGGAAGAGCAGGCCGCGATTAAAACTCCAATTACCTCCCTGGAAGATGCCATTGAGCGCTGCCAGGCGCTTGGCATGCGGCTGAGTCGGCAGCGACGCTACATTTTAGAGCTGCTTTGGCAGCACCAGGGCCACCTCTCCGCCCGCGAAATTTACGATCGCCTCAACCAGCAGGGCCGCGAAATTGGCCATACCTCCGTTTACCAGAACCTCGATGCGCTCTCGGAGCAGGGCATTATCGAATGCGTTGAGCGCGCCGACGGTCGCCTTTACGGCCACCTGAGCGACTCCCACAGCCACGTCAATTGCCTCGACACCAACGAAATTATTGATATTCAAGTCACGCTGCCCGCCGATCTGATTCAGCAAATCGAGGCTCGCACCGGGGTCAGCATTACCGACTACCGCATCGACTTCTTCGGCACCACCGCCAGGGCGACAGAATAGGGATTGTACCTGGCTAACCCCCGTTTGGAGGGGCATTGCATGCAATGCCCCTACGGGGTGCCTGTTTTGAGCGGGGTGCTTCCCGGCCGTGGGGTGGGCACTGCCCACCGCTCGAATAGCGCTAAGCAGGTCTGACTAGGTCGAACGCACGGGTCGCCGCTGGGGCTGCCCCGCCCGAGACGGAGCCAGCAGCTGAATCATCGGCTCGACTAGCCAGGGGGCTAGCCGCTGGGCCAGCATCGCCGCGTGGCTCTGCCAACCCACCAAAATTTCGGTCTGCCCCCGCCGCAGCCCCCGCACCATAGCCTCGGCGACCTGGTCTGGCGTCGCAGGCTGCACGCCTCGGAACCAGTCAAAGCCTTTCACCATGTCGGTATCGGTCAGCGAGGGCAGCAGCGCCACCACCCGCACTCGGTGGGGGGCCAGTTCACTCCGCAGGGCTTGGGTAAAGCCAACGATCGCGAACTTAGTGGCTGAATAGGTCGCCATGGTTGGGGCCGCCACCTTGCCCATTAGGCTAGAGACATTGACAATGCAGCCCTCTCGACGGGCCGCCATGCGGCGGGCTACCAGGCGAGTGACGGTATAGAGGCCAATCAGATTGGTAGAAATTTCGGCCTGCACCTGGGGCAGCTTAGCCTGCAGGAATGGGGTTTGATGGGCCACCCCAGCGCAGTTGACCAGCAGGTGCACCGGACCGTGGTGCTGCCAGGCGCGGGCAATAACAACATTCGCTTGAATGGGGTCGGTCAAATCGACGGGTAGCACAATCGCCTCGGCCCCAAGCTGCCGCACCTCGTCGGCAACGGCTTCCAGGCGCTGAGCGTTGCGGGCTACCAGCAAAATGCGCTGCATACCCTGGCGGGCCAGGGCGTGGGCAATGGCGCGGCCAATTCCGCGCGATGCTCCGGTAATTAGAGCGGTTTTTCCGTGAAAAAGCATAGAAACCTCCTGCTGAGTCTGGCGTGTTGCCGTCAGCGTGACTAGAGCTGGGGTGCTGCAGTGCGCCTTGCCAATAAGGACGGTACTAGCAGCACCTGTGGGTAAAATCGGTGCAGAATTTTCTTGAGAAAGGCTGAGTTTGCCTGAGTAGGGGCGATCGCCTGCAAATAGCGGTGTGCTCGGTGCAGCTAGCCGGAAGCCAGGCCGCTGTGGGGCTGTGGGGTCGCGTCGTCACGCGCCGAGTGCAGCCCTGCAGGTGCGGAGCCTTTACCTAACGCGTGAGGAACGGGCGCTGTGCGTTTGGGGCATGGATTTTGCTCTCCTGAGTGAAAGACCATCCGAACCATGACTCAGACGTTAGCACCGGGATCAGAGAGCGACAACAATCCTGAATGAAGTCGGCGAATTGTAACAGCTCTCATCACGATTCTCAGAAACAGCGTTTGGAGAAACATTCTCTGACCGCCAATATTTTTTATGCTCCGCAGAGAATTTCTTTACAGCCAAGTCTTTGGGGATCAGGCCACCTCTATGAGAAGGCCACAGCCAGAAAACCCGATTCTGAGAAAGTTGGCCTGTAGTTTAAATTACGTATTGTTGTATTGCGAAACGTAGAGAGGGCTGGAGCGATAGTTTTGCTGCTGCCCGAGCACAAGCCCTGGCCCCGCACTTTTGGCCCTGCGTCCTTGCCCCCGAAATAGCGTTGGTTCTAGCTAAAATAGGGCGTTGTCAATAGACCCCGATTCTATGGGCTTGGATCAGGCCAATGCTGCCGGGCAGCGCGAGGCATCCTTAGTAGAAATCGCGCCGCCGTTTCCCAGCGATATTTTGATTTTGTCCAACGGGCCGGGGGAAATTTCGACCTGGGTACGCCCGGTGGTCAGGTCGCTGCGAGACCGTCTGCCCGACCCCAGTCAGGTTCGCATCTCGGTGGTGCTGTCGCCCTGCGCCAATGCCTCCGGTCGCGAAGCCGAAATGGCCCGTCAGCTGCCGGGGGTCGATCGCGTGCAGGGGCCAGAGCACTTTTTTGCCTTTTTGCTAGCGGGCAAAACCGCCGAACGCTGGGACTGGCACCCGCGCGGGGTGGTGCTATTTTTGGGCGGCGACCAAATCTACCCGGTGGTGGTGGGCCGTCGCCTGGGCTACCGCACCGTGCTCTACGCCGAGTGGGATGCCCGCTGGCACGGCTGGATCGATCGCTTCGGCTGTATGACCGCCAACATTGTTGAGGCGGCCCCCAGCGAGTTTCGCTACAAGTGCGAGGTGATTGGCGACCTGATGGCCGATGTGCAGGGAGATGCGGTCAGCCGGGAGGCGGTGAGCGATCGCCTTGCCTTAAACCCCGACCACGACCTGATCGGTTTCATGCCTGGCTCTAAGAAAAATAAGCTCAGTATGGGGTTGCCCTTTGCCTTGGGCACCGCCGAGGCCATCCATCGGCAGCGGCCCAACACCCAGTTTGTGATTCCGGTTGCGCCAATGCTGTCGCTAGAGGCGCTGGCTCAGTTTGCCGATGCGGCCCAAAACCCAGACATTCAGCTGATCCAAGGGGCTCCTACCGCAGAGCTGGTGGAGCCAAATTCACCCCTGCCTCGACTGCGTACCCCCAGCGGGCTGGAGGTACTGCTGTGGCAGGCCAGCCCCGCCTACGACCTGATGAGCCAGATGCGGTTTTGCCTCACCACCGTAGGAGCCAACACCGCTGAGTTAGGATCCCTCGGCGTGCCGATGATGGTGCTGCTGCCCACCCAAAAGCTAGAGGTGATGAAAGCCTGGGACGGCATTCCGGGGCTGCTGGCCAACCTGCCCCTGGTGGGCGATAGCCTGGCCAAAATCATCAACAGGCTGGTGCTGCGCCAAATTTATAAGGAAGGAAGACTGTTTGCCTGGCCCAACATTTGGGCCAAGCGCGAAATTGTCCCCGAGCGAATTGGCCCTCTCAAGCCAGCGGAGGTGGCGGCGGAGGTAGTGGGTTACTTAGAGAATCCTGCCGCTCTAGAGGCGATGCGGCAAGCGCTGCGATCGGTGCGTGGGGAAGCGGGGGCAGCTGGCAAGCTGGCGGCGATGGTGATCGAAGAGCTAGGGTGACTTCTGGGAAACTTTCTCCGTCACGGTGGGCAGTGCCCTACAGCGGCTATGGTCGCTGGACCAAGCGGGGATCTGATTTTCTGAGAATCTCCTCAGGTCTTGATACTCCAACTACCGTTCTCAACCGCCATGCCTTATGTCTGGGGCGGCTGTCGCGTCACTTCGAGGTAGACGTGCTCTAACTTGACCGGGCTACGGGCGATCGAGTCGAGGGGAATGCCCTCAAAGCGATCGATTAAGTCCTTGAGGTCGAGCTGTTCGGGCACCCAAAAGGCGAGGTCGCCGCCGTAGGTGCGGTGGGTGTAGCCAAGCCGACGGGCACGGGCGATCGCCCCCTTAGGATCCTTTGTTTCTACTGTGACAATTTCGCGGGCCGGAATGCGCGATCGCAGCTGCTCCAGCGTGCCCTCGGCCAGCAGCTTTCCCTGGTTCAAAATGCCAATTCGCTGGCACAATCGCTCCACCTCGTCGAGCAGGTGGGAGGTCAGCAGCACCGTCACCCCCATCGATTTAAACTGGCGAATCAGCTGCCAGAGTTCTTGCCGCGCTTCGATATCTAGCCCGGTAGTGGGTTCGTCAAGAATCACCAGTTTGGGACGGTGCAGCATCGACGCCGCCATACTCAGCCGCCGCTGCATGCCGCCGCTGAGCCGCTCGACCGGGGTGTGCTTTTGCTCTAGCAGGTTGACCGCCTCCAGGCACACCTCTACCCGCCGCAGGCAATCCTGGCGAGAAAGCCCGTAGAGACGGCCAAAAAAGAAGAGGTTGTCGCTACAGGTCAGACTGCCGTAGAGCAGATTGCTCTGGGGCGTCACCCCCACCAGCGCTTTGGTCGCCTCACCAGCCGGGCGATCGCCAATGGTGACCGAGCCGCTGTCGGCCTTCAGCAAGCCGCAGATAATGTTAATGGTGGTGGTCTTCCCGGCCCCATTGGGGCCAAGCAGGCCGTAGATTTCTCCAGGCTGCAGCTCAAGGCTGAGGTTCTGCAACACCGCCTTAGAACCGTAGCGCTTACAAAGATTTTCAAGCTTTAACATGCAGGGTGCAACTTTGGGGCCGAAGGTGGCTGCCTCCCCCTGCCGTTGGTTATGCTCAAGACAGGAGGCAGGGAAACGCCCCTGTATCTTATCAGTGAGGACTCTATGGCTGGCGATCGCGAACTGGTCTTGGCCACAAACAGCGCCTTCTACCGCTCCTTTGAGAAGAAGGACATAGAAGCCATGGAGGCCGTCTGGTCGAAGGGCATGGGCTGTCTCTGCATTCACCCAGGGCGCGATGCCCTCAAGGGCTGGCCCGACATCCGCGATGCCTGGGAGCGCATTTTTAAAAACACCAGCTATCTCGAAATCGACACCGACATTCTCACCGTCGAGGTCAGCGGCGACCTGGCCTTTGTAGTGCTGATTGAGAATGTGCTGCAAATCAGCGGCAGCGAGGCTGGCCTCGATCGCTTCACCAGTCGCCGTTTGGAGGCGCGATCGATGGCCACCAACGGGTTTGAGCGCCTGGCCGGAAAGTGGTACATGACCCACCACCACGGCAGCCCGGTGGTCGATTGAACCCCAATCTGCCATTTTCGGCCCACAGTCTATAGATCTATCCTCAGCTAGATGCCCTCAAGTTAATTTTTGCCGCTACTTTAGCCCCAGTTAACGTGGAGCCGATATTCTAGGTTTAGATCTTTGGGGATTTTGGAGAACGGCGATGAGTAGTTTTAGCGCTAACTTTACCAATCGCGATTACGAGGTCAAAATTGGTGATTACTTTAGCCGCGGCTGGGAGATTTTTAAGCAAAAAGCCCCGCTGTTTGTTCTATTTACCCTGATGCTGTTTCTGATTCAGGTTGTCGTTGCCATCCTCCCCTATCCGCTGGGGTCGAGAACCGATGAACCCGTGCCTGGGGGCATTCTCAGTTTTGCGTTTAATGTTGTTGCCCCAGCCCTAACCGCAGGCTATTACTTTGTGGCGTTTCAGCTCGCCCGGGGTCGCAATGCGGTCTTTAGCGACTTTTTTCAAGGATTTAACAAGTTTTTGCCTATCTTTCTCACAGCGCTGGTAGCGGGTATTTTAACCGCTCTTGGGTTTGTGCTGCTTGTCATTCCAGGCGTTTATTTGGCCGTGGCGTACCTGTTTGCTCAACCCTTTATCATCGACAAGAGTGCTGATTTTTGGCAGGCAATGGAAACCAGCCGCCAGCTAATTACCAAAAAGTGGTTTTCATTCTTTGGCCTCCTGTTCATGCTTTTCTTGCTCAACGTGGCTGGGGTCATTGTGTTAGGAATTGGTCTGCTGGTGACCGTGCCCCTTTCGTTCTGCATTGTGGCAGCGGCCTACGAAGACATTGTGGGCCTCAACTCGGTAGCCGAAATTTAGTCAGGGGCGCGATCGCCCCAGAACCTGTACTAACGGCCTCAACCTGGCCTGGGTTGAGGCCGTTTTGATTTAGTCTTAGGCATAGAACTCAGTAGGCTATTCCGCAGGCAGATGCGGCTGAGTCGCCACTGGCCGGGCGTCACCAAGTTGCCGCTGAGTCGCCGCTGAGTTGTATTGAGGAGCACCGTCAGCCCTTGGCAGTTTTTGGCAATCCCATGCAGATTAAAACTTGGCGTCTGTCGCCTACGGCGTTTTGGATGGCGGTATGGTTCTTGATCGCCCTGGCCATTCGCCTGTCGTTTTTAGTCAGCAAACCCCTCTGGATGGATGAGGTGGCCACAACCATCTTCTCCCTGGGCAACAGCAGTCGTTCTGTTCCGCTCGATCAGGTGATATCGCTAGAGCAGCTGCTGACGCCCCTGCGGCCGCGCCCAGAGGCGACGGTGGGTTCCGCCATTGGCTACCTGATGCGGGAAGATAACCACCCGCCGGCCTACTTTGCCCTGGCCCACCTCTGGATGAACCTCTTTCCGGCCGTGCAGGGGGTGGCCTCTCCATGGGCGGTACGAGCCCTGCCTGCCCTACTCGGAGCCCTGAGCGTACCGGCGGTTTACCTGGCCGGGTGGCTGGGGTTTCGTTCGGTTTTGGCGGGCCAGATCAGCGCCGCCCTGATGGCCGTGTCTCCGTTTGGGGTGGCGATGGCCCAGGAGGCTCGGCACTACGGTATGGCCACCCTGATGGTCTCGCTGGGGCTGGTCTGCTTTGCCGTCGGGGCCTGGAGCCTGTATGGTGCCGACCACAAAGAACCCCTTACCGCGCCCATTTCACCGGCCTTTGGGCTGCTGTGGGTGGGGGTCAACGCCCTGGCCTTTGCAACCCACTACTTTACGGCGTTGGCAATGATGGCTCAGGCCCTGGTGTTCGTAGCGCTGGCCTGGCACCAGGGGCGATCGCAGCCTCAAGTGCTGTGGCGACGACCCTGGCGACGACTGTACTGGGTCATGCTGGGCACGTTGGCCTCCTGTCTGGTGTGGCTGCCGGTGCTGCTCAACTTTTACGGCAGCAGTCAGTCTTCAAACCTGGCGATTGACCTCAGCCAGCCCATGCGGTGGCTCGATCCGATCGCGCAGATGCTGGTCGGGCTGATCTTTATGGTGATTACCCCCATCACTCACGCCCAGGGCGCGATCGGCATTGCGGCCGTTGTGCTGTCGGTGCTGCTGCTGCTGCCCGTGCTGCTGTGGCTGGTGGTGCGACTAATCAAGGCCAGGCCTCTGGTTAGCCAGTCGGCCTCGGGACGGTTTGGGCTGCTGGTCATGGGCGGTTTTGTGCTGGCGGCGATCGCCCTCTTTTTTGCGGTCACCTATGGCCTGGCAATGGATATCACTCGCGGTCACCGCTACAACTTCGTCTTTCATCCCGGTGTCATGGTGCTGATAGGGGGGCTACTAGCGGTCTACTGGTCAGAAACGCCGGAGACATCGGCCCGTATTCCCTTCACCCCGTGGCGCATTTCGGGGCGGCGCAGCGTGCAGGCCATCTGGGTTGCGGGCCTGGTCAGCGCTCTTTTCGTCGTCAGCAACCTGGCCTTTGCCAAATACTATGCACCAGCCCAGTTTGTTCGCACTGTACAAGCCGAGTCTACCCACCCGGTACTGATTGGCTTTCCTAACCCCATTGAGACAAAACCGACGGTGATCGGCATTGAGTTCCTGAGCATTGGCTGGGAAATTCAGCGCCACTTTAACCCAGCGGCTCCGGAGAGTCAGTGGTCGGTACCGCCCCGTTTTTTCATCTGGGCCTTACCCAGCAACCCTACGGTTGCCCCCGAAACAAAGCTGGCTGACATGCTCTCGACCCCACCGCGCCCCTTCGATCTGTGGTTTCTGCACATCAACTCAGATCTGAGCGGCTATGGATGCGCCCAGGTGAATCAGGCCAGCAGCGGCAGCCATCACTACACCCACTACCTTTGCACGTCGCCATAGCTATTTCTTATGGGTATTCCTATCTCCTAACGCCAATAATCTCAACGCAAACCCCTGCCACAGCAGGGCTTGCAGGCCTAAATTGCTAGGTCAAAATCAGCAATCGGCATCATTCCCCCGGCTGACTGTGATCTCTACCTTTAGGCATAGGTTACGAATGTAACATGACCGACGTATTTATTAACGATTATCCTTAGATAGAACAGGGTGCTGACGACGGTTTTGTTAGCGTAAAGCGTGGAGATTAGGTTAAACCACCATGAGAGAACTCTGGAAGGCTCGGCTGCCAAAGCTGAGGCCAGTGCGCCTCAAATCGGTCAGACTGCAGTCGCTTACTCTCAAGGCGTTGCGACGGTCAAGGGACGGTTCTCAAGGGCCTGCGCCTGCGGACAAGCCTTCCACCCGCATCAAGATATTTAGCGGTCTAGCCTTTGCCAGTCTTTTGCTGGTGCAGGTTTCGGCCTCTCCACTGGGGAACCGAGACAATGACAAGACCGGCACCCTAAAACCCGCCCTGTGGCAAACGACGGGCATGGTGCGCCAGTCGATTGTCGATTTGTACCGGGCGCGGCGGGTGCTAGTGCAAGCGACTCTGCCCCCCGAAACCGCCACCGACGCCACCGAGGCCCCAAACGAGACAGCCAAGGCAGCGGCTACGGCACCCCCCTCGGCTCAGCCCGCCGCCCCCAGCGGTAGCGCTACTCCCCAGGCTAGTTCGCGGTCGGTGCCCCAGCCCTCTGCGCCGCCCGCCCCTGCCGCCGCCAGCAACTTTGACCCCGGCAAAACCATTGATACCAACCTCGAAATGCGAGTTGCGATCGCAAAAAATGCCTCAAACCTGGAGGTAGCCACCTCCGTCGACGGCTATCTGATGGATCTGGGTGGTCAAAATTACTGCAATTTGCCTGCTCAAAGCAGCCTGGTGCTAAAGCCCCAGGGGTCGGGTATGGCCGCCGGCAGCTGCACCCTCTCCAACACGGTGTGGCTAGAACCGGGCGAAGGCGGTTACGTGTACGTGGGCGACAGCTGGTACAAAGGTCGAGTTCTGCTACTGACCGATGGCGCGGGCCTCATGGCCGTCAACTTTGTGCTCATGCACGACTACCTAAGCAGCGTCGTCGGCAGCGAAATGTATGTCAACTGGCCCCTCGAAGCGCTCAAGGCCCAGGCCGTCGCCGCCCGTTCTTATGCCCTGGTGCACCACGTACGCCATGCCCAACGCGCCTACGACCTCGACAACACCCAGCGCTACCAGGCTTACCTGGGCATTGCCAAAGAGACCAACACCACCCAGGCCGCCGTCGCCGCCACGACCGGCGAGTTTATTAGCTACAACGGTGGCATTGTCGAGTCGCTCTATGCAGCCTCCGATGCGATTGTGCAGGCGGCCCACGGCGGCAACGGCATGAGCCAGACCGGGGCGATGGAACTGGCCAGCAAGGGCTACAACTACAACCAAATTTTAGGCAACTACTACCCTGGCACCAGCCTCTCTCGCCTGGTGGTCGAGTAAAGGCAAACGGGCGCTTGCCCTGATCAATCTGAAGGCATCCAATTTGTATTGGTTTTTGTAAAGCTCGCGCTCTTAAGGGTGCGAGCTTTTTGTGTCGAACGTACTACAACATGTCACACATTGGGTTCTGTCGCCACTAGTGAGTGAGGCAAGACAAGGAGGCCCAATCGCCATGAGCATCTCAACACCTCTCAGTGCTGTGCTTGAGCGCAAGTTTTACCCAGGCGTAGGCGTCATTCACTCGGTGGCGCAGCCCGGGTTGAAGTGGGTGGTGCGCGTCAACGGCGTGTACTGGACAGCCCGCGCTGCCCTGTCAAGCTACAGCTTTCAGGCGGGCGATACCATTCGACCGATCGATCGGCAGGGCAACACCCTGCTGATTGAACCGGCCTAGCTACAACCAGTGGCAGGCCGCGCAAAAAGGTTGGCTCAAAACGAGTCACGTTTGGGCACGAAAGCCTACTACCCCGCAGATGGTTCAATTTTTCTACGTCGTTCGTTGAGGACATAGACCGATGGTTGTCAATTTTGCGATCGCAGATGCTGCGGATATACCCGATCGCCTGCGATTTAGAGGCTGGTTTGCCAGCGCAGTTCGCTTTACTCAGCAGGTAATCAATAGGGTAAAGGCCTTCGTCACAACCCAACTTCAGCCCAACTTTGAGAGCCCAGACCCCAAAAAGGATCTGCGCGAACTAACTAACAGTTCTGATTTTGCCCTGGAGGATACTACAGCCCTAAAGCCTATCAACCTTGATTGGTATCAGTTTTTTACCGTTAGCCCCCCGCTCACCCAACGAGGAAACTAGCCATGACTAACGCTACTAATACACCTTTTAAGCAGCCCTCCGGTCAAGGGCCAAACCACGACCTGGTGTACGAGTTCATGGCAGCGGTTAGCTATCTGCTCATGCCTAACGAGTTTAAAGGAACTTCCCTGTATAAGTTTTTAATTCGTTTCGCTAAGCAGTGGCATATTGCCAATGTCGACCTTGATGAGGTGGTAGTTGAGGGCGTTAAGCGAGGCATTGAGTACATTCAAAAGCACGGTCAACCCATAAAAAAGCCTGAGTCCTGGCTACGCCAGGTATGCCTCAATATTCTTAGAAACAAAGTTGATGCCGTAATTAAGGAGGAACGCAAAACCAAGCAGTTGACAACGCTAGCCCACCATGCCAAAAGTCCGCTCGTTGAGTCAGAGCTTATCGAGCAGCTCGAATATCTTGAGATGGCTCTAAATGAGCTTTCTCAAGCAGATCAGGCGCTAATTAGAATGAAGTTTATACAGCGAAAAACTTACGAACAAATTCGCCAGCACTACAAGTATATGGCTGAAGGAGCAGAGGGGCCTGTACCCTCGGCGCAAACCCTTAGAAAGCGCGAATCGCGCGCGCTTAAGCGACTAAAATCGCACTTCTTTAAGCTGTACGAAGGAGGTGCAAGTCAAGCTTCTTGAGTTATCGGCTTAAAGTGGCCGGGCTGTCTTCAACTCATCCGAAATTCACGAATAAAAGGTTGTTTCTTAACCAAACAGATAGTACGTTGAAGTAACCTAGCACTCCGATTGATTAAGTAGTTCATAAGAACGTGGAGCGTTCGACCAAACACCATGAAAACTCCCACTCTCGATCAACAATTCCTTTCTTACCTCAGCCCAGAGCAAAAGGGTCAGGTGTGGAATTACTACCTGTTGATCACAAATCAAAACATGAATCCTGACCAGCAGATCGCCCAAATCTCCCAGATTTGGAGCTGCGCTGAAAAGGATGAACGACTGATGGAATGGCTGGAGTTCATCGATTATTTTTATACCGATGTTGATGAAGGTGACTTACCGTCTTCTGCACAGCGAACTTACCTGAGCGAATACTTGACTGAGAAGGTTGGCCTACCACCCAAAGACAGTAGTTTCTATGCTCCTGTGTTTCTAAGGTGCCCCGAGGGTAAAGGGTACGTAGCCGTTTCAAGAAACTTTGGCGAACCCCATGACTCAGCCAGCCTTCCACAGCAACGATGCAACAACTGCGGCTATAACCTTAGTCAGCATACTGATGTTACAGACGGCGTGTCGCTACCTGAGGCCTGAGTGCCAGGGTACCATCGGGTACCTCAAAACAGTTGAGTCAGAACGATATCTGCCTGCCCTAGACCTTAGGGCAGGCAGCTTTTATCAACGGCAATTAGCTGAACACAGTGGCGTCGAGCTGGCGCTGAACTGACTCTACAAGGTCTATCGCTAAGGGCTGGTAGTCGGCGATCGCCCCCAGAGGCTCCATCGGCAGCAGCACAGTCACCGCCACCCACGGCGTCAGGGTGCGGCGGGTGAGCTGCGACCACTGGTTGGCCCAAAACCAGTGACTCGGTGACGGATGACCACCGCCAGGCAGAGCGTACCACTGCACTACCGCAAAGCTCTGGCGGTCGCCCCAGGCTCGAAAAAATCTTGCGTTGACAGAGCCAACCTGTAGCCGCCGCCGCGACTCAACCCGCCAGTTTTGCGCCCCGGCCAGGTCAATCCACTCCAGCTGGGGCTGGTTGCTGTGCCAGGGTTGGGGGTGCAGCAGCACCGCAAACTGCTGCCCTGGAGCGCTTTGCGCGGTAGACGCTGGGGCTCGATATTCCGCCAGCGTCCAGGTTTGGCGGTTGATGGCAATGGGCTCAGCGAGGGTGAGTTGCCAACCGGGCAGCGGCAGTCCGTCTGTCTGTAGTGCCCGCAGCTGATCGAGCTGGGCCACCTGGGGTGTCGTCGTCCAGGGCCACTGTCCACTGAGGTAGGCAGGCAAAATGGCCATTCCGGCCAGAGCGGTCAGCACAACCACCAAAGCCAGGTTGACCCAGCGGCTGGGAATGAGGCTAGAAGCTGTGGGCTGAGTGGTCATAGGGTGCGATCGCGCTAAACAACAAAACCAACAACGGGTCTACACTGACGACGAGGGCGACTGCACTACCAAGTTAAGGCTGGTTGGCACCCGATTTTGAATTAGCCGCAGCAGCAGAATAATAGTCAGCAACATCAGCGCCGAGTAGAGGTCGCCGCCCCAGCTCTCGTGCAGCCATTCAAAGGCCCCGTCTTGGCCCATGCCGTGGAAATAGCTGAGCAAAGCATTACGCAAAATGTTGCCCACCACGCTAACCGCTACCGTGCCGCCCAAAAACAAGCTGGTTCTGAGCCGCGACCTGTAAACCCCCGTCCAGTACAACAGCATGAGGGCGACGTAGAGGCTGGTAAAGAGCATTTTCAGCCCGGCGCAGTGGGGGGCGACCTCGACCGTTTGACCGTTAACAAACAGGTAAATACTCTCGACCGTGACCGGCACGCCCAGCTGCACCAGCAGAAACCCCGCCACCGAGGCGATGAACTGCTGCAAGGGCAAAATGTAGGGCTCAATCAGGTAGGGCAGCTGGTTTGGCGTTGCCAGCGCCACCAAAACCAGACAAATCGCCTGTAAACGCAGCCCTGCGATCGCTTTTAGGCTCAGGCACAGCCCCACCAGCATGACCGGCAGCGATAGATTCATCCAGTCGGGCAGGCGGGTAAGGTACATCAAACCGGCCAGCCCCACCAACCCCAGCCCCAGGGGATGGCAGCGATTGGGCAGCTCGGCCCAGGCTTTGCGCTTATCCCAAGCGATGTAGGCGGCAAAGGGCAGCCCCAGCAGCCCGTGGCTGAAGTATTCGTGCTGAATGCTGATGGTTTTGTGCAGCCAGCCATCGATCCAGTGCACCAGCAGCGGCCCGTAGAGAATCGCTAGCAGGGCGGCAATCGCTAGATTGGGGGTGAGGTAGCGGCGGGGGAGCATGGGGAGTGGATGGGTAGGCGGGTAGGTGGGTGGGTGGGTGGGTTGATGGGGATAGGAAGGAAATGAGGGGGTGGGGAGGATGGAGTGTGGGAAAGGGAAGGCGGTGGAGAAGATAAATCCAGAATCTAAAATTCAAAATCTAAAATCTAAAATCTAAAATCTCCTCATCCCTCATCCCCTCATCTCTTGCAGGAGGCTAGACAATCGCAGGGCAGAAACTGCTTCCACCATAGCGTCTACAACATAGTCAACCTGCTCAGGGGTCATGCCGGGGTACATGGGCAGCGAGAGAATTTCCTGGCTGAGGGCTTCGGCTTGGGGGAAGTGGCCGGGGCCGTAGCCGAGGGCGCGAAAGGCGGGTTGCAGGTGGCAGGGAATAGGGTAGTGGATGCCGGTTTGCACGCCAGCGGCGGTGAGCTGGGCCTGGAGTTCGGTGCGGCCCAGGGGGCACGTGCTAGTGACGCGCACTACGTAGAGGTGGTAAATGTGGCCGGGGCCAGCGTCGTTGCGTACGGGGAAAATGCCGTGGTCGGCCAGGGGGGCAAGCCTGCGATCGTAGTGTTGGGCCAGAGTATAGCGGGCCTGGTTCCACCCGTTCAGGTAGGGCAGTTTGACGTTGAGTACGGCGGCTTGCAGGGTATCGAGGCGGCTGTTGGTGCCCTGGGGTTCGGTGTGGTAGTACTTGCTGGTGGCTCCGTAGTTGCGCAGCGATCGCGCCGTTTGAGCCACTCGCTCGTCGGGTGTGACGAACATACCGCCGTCGCCTAGAGCACCGAGGTTTTTGCTGGGGTAAAAGCTAAAGGCCGCTCCCAGCCCCAGGGAACCAGCGGTGTAGCCGTCGCGCTGAGCCAGGTGGGCCTGGGCGGCATCTTCAAAAATAATCAGCTGGTGGCGATCGGCTAGCTCCAGCAAACCCTGGGGCGACACCATTTGGCCGTAGAGGTGCACGGGCACAATGGCGCGGGTGCGGGAGGTGATGGCTTGCTCAGCGGCGGCTAGATCCATGAGGGCGGTGGCGCGATCGCAGTCAACCAGCACAGGCGTTGCCCCCGCCCGCAGCACCCCAATTAGCGTGGCGATAAAGGTGTTGGCAGGCAAAATCACTTCATCCCCTGAAGTAATGCCGCAGGCTGTTAGCCCCAGAGCGATCGCGTCGGTGCCGCAGCCTACCCCCACCCCAAACCGAGTGCCGCAAGCCGCCGCAAAGCTGGCCTCAAAGTTAGCTAACGCCTGCCCCAGCACAAAGTCTCCCTGGGTAATGACCGCGTTCATTACCCCTTGAATAGCCTCCTGTAGTGGCCCATGCTGCCAGGTCAAATCCACAAAGGGAATAGTCAGCGGAGAAGGGATGGTCATACGCACCTGTCGCGGTCTGGGTTAACAACTGATATCGGCCAGTCATGCTCAGCTTGCCCTAAACCTAAGACGCCTTATCAACCCGCTAGGAGTCACCAAGCCAAGTTATAGCGATCGCCAAAATGGATTAGACATGACCAATACTCTCGAACCAATGGCTCTACGTCGCTGCGCTGCCTCAGTTTCTGGCCAGGCCCAGGATTGGTGCCCTGAGTGCCATGGCTACCGCTACAAATACGGCTGAAATACGACCCAGGCAGTAAACTGGGGCAGATATCGCTTTGGCTCGATCGCTACCCGTCAGCACGCGCGGGGCTCAATCACCCCACTCAGCTACCGTTATCCCTATGGATTTTGAAACCGCTCAAAACTTTGTGGTGCGCCAAACCCTCGGCACCAGCGACGACTTACCCGATACCTTCATCGCCTGCCTGCGCCAGGGCAAACCGCCCATCCCTGGACAGGTAACCTCTCTTTTGCTCGCCCTCAAAGTGCTGTTTGAGGGGCTCAAAACCGAACCCACCCTCGATCGCACCCTCACCAAAGCCCTGTTCATTCTCTCCTACGAAAGCCGCCAGCTCTATGCCCAGGGGCAGAAGGCGGGCGTGGTTTGGCCGCCCATGCTCGACGAAGACCTGGGGCGAATTGGTAAAGCCGCCCAGTCAATCGTGTTTGGCGAATGGATGGGGTGAGGGGGAGTAGGGGMGYSSRCWMGYMKRCGAGTGGGGAAGTAGGCGAGTGGGCGAGTAGGCGAGTGGGCAGTCAGGCAGGAAGCAAAGCTCCTCGACATCTTTACCTTGCAGTGCATATACATCTACCCGCCTACTCATTTACCCATCCACCCATCTACATAAGTACGGCAAACCACACCTCCCAGAGAATTGCAGAAAAAACTTCCGGGCGGCTAAATTAGCACTCAGGAAGCGTGAGTGCTAACGCATCCTGTCCATTCAACCATTCACTACGCAAACCTTTTGGAGGTACGTTATGGCCGCAGTCACCCTGAGTGTGTCTACTGTGAAGCCTCTGGGCGATCGCATTTTGGTCAAGGTCAGCGCCGCTGAAGAAAAAACTGCCGGCGGCATTTTGCTGCCCGACACTGCAAAAGAAAAGCCCCAGGTGGGTGAAGTAGTGCAGGTCGGCCCCGGCAAGCGCGACGACAACGGCTCGTTCCAGGCGATGGAAGTCAAGGTCGGCGACAAGGTGCTCTACTCCAAGTACGCCGGTACCGACATCAAGCTCGGCACCGACGACTACGTGCTGCTGCGCGAGTCCGACGTGCTGGCTGCCCTCGGCTAGACCGATTTTGGATTTTGGATTGGCGATTTTGGCTAGGTAGGGTGGGCACTGCCCACCATCGACCAGAGCGATCGCCCATCAACCCGAAGGGTGCAACCGCAATGCACCGCTCGAAAAGTGCTTTAAGAAGATGTCTCATCCACTCGAAACATCCCTTTAAGCAAGCTCAGCGGGTTAAGCGAAGCCGTAACGCACCCTAAAAAATCAACCCAGATTCTCAATCAAACGCAGTTAGTTCAACAACTCACCTTTTGTTGGGAGGATTATTTACCGATGGCTAAAACGATTACCTACAACGAAGATGCCCGTCGCGCCCTGGAGCGCGGTTTCGACCTGCTGGCTGAAGCCGTCGCCGTCACCCTCGGCCCCAAGGGCCGCAACGTGGTGCTCGAGAAAAAGTACGGCGCACCCCAGATCATCAACGACGGCATCACCATCGCTAAAGAAATCGAGCTAGAAGATCATATTGAAAATACCGCCGTCTCTCTGCTGCGCCAGGCCGCCAGCAAGACCAACGACGCCGCTGGTGACGGTACCACCACCGCTACGGTGCTGGGTCATGCGATTGTCAAAGAGGGGCTGCGCAACGTCGCTGCCGGGGCCAACGCCATTTCGCTGAAGCGCGGTATCGACAAAGCTACCGCCTTCCTGGTCGAGAAAATTGCCGAGCACGCCCGCCCCGTCGGCGACTCCAAGTCCATCGCTCAGGTCGGCTCCATTTCCGCTGGCAACGACGACGAAGTGGGCCAGATGATCGCCGACGCTATGGATAAAGTAGGCCGCGAGGGCGTGATTTCCCTCGAAGAAGGCAAGTCGATGACCACCGAACTGGAGGTCACCGAAGGGATGCGCTTCGACAAGGGCTACCTGTCGCCCTACTTCGTCACCGACACCGAGCGCATGGAAGCAGTGCTCGACGACCCCTACATTCTGCTCACCGACAAGAAGATCGCCCTGGTGCAGGATCTGGTGCCCGTGCTAGAGCAAGTCGCCCGCTCCGGCAAGCCCCTGATGATTATCGCCGAAGACATTGAGAAAGAGGCCCTGGCTACCCTGGTGGTCAACCGCATGCGTGGCGTGCTGAATGTGGCCGCTGTGAAAGCGCCTGGGTTCGGCGATCGCCGCAAAGCCATGCTCGAAGATATCGCTGTGCTAACTGGCGGTCAGGTGATCAGCGAAGACACCGGCCTCAAGCTCGACAACGTGAAGGTAGACATGCTGGGCAGCGCTCGCCGCATCACCATCACCAAAGACACCACCACCGTCGTCGCTGAAGGCAACGAGCAGCAGGTCAAGGCCCGCTGCGAGCAGATCCGTCGCCAGATCGACGAAACCGACTCCACCTACGATAAAGAGAAGCTGCAAGAGCGCCTGGCCAAGCTCTCTGGCGGTGTGGCCGTGATCAAAGTCGGTGCCGCCACCGAAACCGAGATGAAGGACCGCAAGCTGCGCCTCGAAGACGCCATCAACGCCACTAAGGCCGCTGTAGAAGAGGGCATCGTCCCCGGCGGCGGCACCACCCTGGCCCACCTGGCTCCCCAACTTGAAGCCTGGGCCAGCGATAACCTCAGCGGCGAAGAGCTGCTGGGTGCGCAGATCGTCACCCGCGCCCTCACCGCCCCCCTCAGCCGCATCGCTGAGAATGCGGGCTTCAACGGCGCTGTGATCGTTGAGCAGGTGAAGGAGAAGGACTTTAACATCGGCTACGACGCCGCCAACAACCAGTTCGTCGATATGTTCGAGGCTGGCATTGTCGACCCCGCCAAGGTGACCCGCTCTGGCCTGCAAAATGCGGCTTCCATCGCCTCGATGGTGCTGACCACCGAGTGCATTGTGGTCGATAAGCCCGAGCCCAAGACCCCTGCCGCTGGCGCTGGCGCTGGCATGGGCGGCGACTTCGACTACTAAACCCGCTAACGCAGACCGGATTCGGCCTGCTATACGGTAAGCAAAAAAAGGACCGGCTGATGTTATCAGCTGGTCCTTTCTTGTAGCCAGAAACCACGTTTACTCAACCTAGCTCAAACCTTGAACTTATTGAAGCCGGAAACAATTAAGGCAACAAGCGATCGCCTGAAGTTCATCTGCTTTGCTTATTTCATTATTAATAAGGATGGCGAAAACATTAGATTAAATGAACTTAAATGTATGCCTTAAAGACTCTATAGAGAAACCCTGTGATTTTTTTGACTTGTTTAGAGGTAGATTATACTGACGAGTTGGCGACTTGAAAAGTAATCTAAATGCGTAGCATTGTAGTATCAAAGTGCCACCTGTAATAGAAAAAATTTTCCTGGAACACTTTGTCGGTTTGGGAGTCTTGGACAGTTAACCATCAAGTCTAAAACCCAATTCCCGTCAAAGTCTTCGTAGATTTTGACCTGGCTTTGCTGTGGGGGTACGAGGTTGGTGGTTTTTGTGAAGCTCAATAAAGGGTTCAGAATCAATGACCATGTCACAAGCTGCTTCTATACCGATGAACCAGACACCGCTGGTGAAACCCTCAGGCGATGCCCCAGCCGTGAAAGAAGCCGGTAGTTTACCCAGCTCTATCCTCAGTGTTGATTTAGGGCGAACCTCGACCAAAACCTCTATTAGCCGCGATCCCAACAGAGTTGTCTTTATTCCGGCTAACGTCAAGCATTTGTCAATGGAACAGGTGCAGGGAGGCGCGTTCGAGGCCCGTGCGACAGATCCTCTGTCTGACATTTGGATGGTTTACCAGGGCAGCGGCTATGCAATGGGGCAACTGGCCGAGGACTTTGGCGCTAATTTAGGCGTTGGCCAGTCTAAGGTCAACGACGCCCTGGTCAAGGTCTTAGCCTGCGTCGGCTACTTTCAACTGAAGGATGAGATTTCAGTCGTTTTGGGTTTGCCCTATCACTCCCAGGATCAGTTTGAGCGCGAGAAAGAGCAGTTGATGAGCCTGCTGCTGGGGCCGCACGTGATGAGCTATCGCGGCGAACCTGCCACCATCCACATCAACAAGGTTTGGGTGATGCCCGAAGGATACGGCAGCATTCTCTGGAATGAGGTGCAGGAAACGAAGGACGCCAACGTTGACTTTACCAAGCTGCCAGTTGCGATCGTAGACATTGGGCACCAGACCACAGACTGCATCATGGTCGACAACTTTAGGTTTGCCCGCGGGGTGTCTAGAAGTGAAGCGTTTGCCATGAGCCAGTTTTATGAGCAGGTGGCGGCTCAGATTGAGGGAGCCGATAGCCAGTCTCTAGCCTTGATCGCTGCCGTAAATCAACCCAAAGGCGAACGATTTTACCGTCCTCGGGGAGCCAACCGACCGACCAACTTGGATGACATTTTGCCCAACCTCAAAGAAAATTTCTCGCGGGAGATGTGCAACCGTCTGCTGGCTTGGCTGCCTGAGCGAGTTACCGATGTTATTCTCACCGGCGGCGGCGGCGAGTTTTTCTGGGAAGACATTCAGCGCCTGCTGAGAGAGGCCAAGATCAACGCCCACTTGGCTACGCCCTGCCGACAGGCTAACGCTCTAGGGCAGTACATTTATGGGGAGGCCCAGATGGCGTCGGCCCGTGCGGCTCGTGCTACCGAGGTGGTGGGCGTTGGGCGTTAACTACGTTTGTCTCTTTCTAATTGAAAGTTGATTCGCCTAACCAAAACGGTTCTAAACCCAACCCAAATCCAGCAGTGAGGTTTTGCCGATAGGAAAACTTCAGATCTCGAGTTGAGTGGGGTATATGGCAATCTAAATAGACTCAGGCTGGTAGGATGGGCATCTTGCCCATGCATGCGAGACACCTACCCTACCAGTTTTCGTGATTTGTAGGGATTGCTTTAGTGCGGAAATATCTTTAGGTAGGAAGATATATTAACTCGTGGGTGGCACTATGATTTTTGGACGAAAGTGATGGTATTGAAGTGGTTACGCCAGACAAAAAAGCTGGTTTTGTTTCGTCAAAGCGAGCTTGATCAGCATTTGTTAGCAGCTGTCGAGGCTGAGCTGATGAAACAGCCCGGCTTGAGTTTTAGCAGCCTTTGCAAGGAAGCACTCCACCAGCTTCTGTTAAGTAACCACCCCCGTTCTGGTCAGCCACTGCCTTCCACAGACAAACGAATTGAGAGCCTTGAAGCTCAGTTACTCAGCGTAGAACAGCGGTTTTTTGCCCAAGAGAAAAACCGGTTGGAGCACCTAGAGGCCCAGCTGGCCCAGCTGTCTCTGCAAATGGTTCACTTGATGGGCTCTGGTGCTGCCTCAACCTCTCCGCAACCAGTCTCAGACACACTGACCCGTGGGGAGGAGGTTGAAGCGGTGCCCGAAGATCCTGTTCTGGCGCGCCTAAGTGGCTTGATTGATGACTTTTAGCCAACCTTGCTCTCAATCGCTGCTGCGGGTTGATCCTTTTTACAGGGCCGACGTTTTCTACTACCGGGGTCATCCCAACTGGATTGCGGCCAGTGAAATGCCCCAGTGCGATCGCAGACTATTCGTCCGCTTCAATGGGCACAGTCAGGTTGAGCCGTTCTCTGGGCGCTGGCTGCTCCTGGCGAATCTCTAGCCCATCTTCGCCAAAGCGAAAGCGGGTTTCGGGCTGAGGCTGTTCTTCAAGCTGAATATTCAACTGATTGCCATCGGTGGATAGACTGGGGCGCAGTTCTGGGTTGCGATCTTCTCTCAGGTCGAACTGGATTTGATCGCCAATTTCAAACACTTGAGCCGTTGCTGGAAACGTGTTTAGGGCTGCTGCACCCAAAATGGCAAGGCTGAGCAAACTTTTGTTTAGGTGGTTCATGTCAAGAAACCTCCTTTGCATAACATCTATATTTATTTTGCCAAGAGGAAAATCTTCTGTCTTCTCTCAGAGGGAAGACATCGGCCTTAGGGAGGGTTGCGATCGCGCGCCCTTGGCTGAAACGGTCTACCGGGGGCACTGGCTCAGTCTCTCTCTACCTTCTGGCTGAGTTTCTCGCCCCTAGCGCTCTCGCTATAGTGATAGATGGCGGCTGTTGAGGGAGTTTGACTATGACCGAACGCGATCGACTCGACGGCGACCCTGCCCCCTCAGCCGTGCCACCTGCCCACGGTAGTTTCCTGGCCGACGAATCTATCCCTGCCCCTGCCGTTGGTGGTGGTCTGCCGATAATTGAGTACTGGGCCGAAAAAACGCTGTCGCTCCAGGGGCCGAAGATTTGGCAAACGCTGTTTCACAAAAGCGCCTGTTTGTCGTGCGCCTGGGGCACCGGGGGGCAGAATGGCGGCTTTATCAACGAGTTAGAAGAACCGCTCCAGCGCTGCATGAAAAGCGTGCAGGCCATCTCGTCGGAGCTGCAGCCTGGTCTGGGCGACCACTTCTTCGATCGCCATACCATCTCAGAACTGCAAGCGCTCACCTCTCGCGAGGCCGATCGCCTGGGTCGCCTCAGCTTTCCGGTAATTCGGCAGGCCGGGTCTGACCACTACGAACGGGTGAGCTGGGAAGAAATCTACCAGCTCACTGCCGCTGGCTTTTCGCTGCCACCGCAGCGGATAGCCTCCTACAGTTCGGGGCGATCGTCCAACGAGGCCGCCTTTTTGCTCCAGCTGATGGTGCGGGCGCTTGGCTCTAACAACCTGGCCGACTGTTCTGACCTGTGCCACGCCCCGTCTACGGTCAGCCTCAACAAAGTGTTTGGCACTGGCACTTCGCTGGTTAGTCTAGAGAGCCTGCGCCAGGCCGACTGCGTGGTGCTGGTGGGGTCAAATGCCCCGGCCAACCACCCTCGGCTGATGAATGAGCTGATTGAACTGCGCGATCGCGGCGGCAAAGTCCTCGTCATCAATCCTGTCAAAGAGGTAGGCCTAGCCAAGTTTGGCTCCCCAGCCCATCCGCTGCGGCTGGTGCAGGGCCAGGAGATTGCCTCGCTGTTTTTGCAGCCGATACCCGGCAGCGATCTGGCCCTGTTTGTGGGCATTCAAAAGGTGCTGCTAGAACGGGGTTGGGTGCAGTACGACTACCTCAAGGCCCACACCGAGCACTGGCAGGAGGTAGTGGATCAGGTAGCCGCTACCGAGTGGGAGGCGATCGTCGCTACCTGTGGCCTCACGCTGACGGAGATCGTCGCCGCCGCCGAGCTGATTCACAGCAGCAGGAATGTGGTATTTGCCTGGGCGATGGGCATCACCCACCAGGCCAACAGCGTTGACAACATCTACAGCATTGCCAACACCGCCCTGATGACGGGCAACGTCGGCAAGCCCGGCGCGGGCATGATGCCGATTCGCGGCCACTCCAACGTGCAGGGCTTTGGCTCGATGGGGGTGACGGCCCACCTCAAAGACAGCATTCGCGAGGCGCTGGAGAAACTGCTGGGCAAATCGCTCAAGCGCGAACCGGGCTACGACGCCCGCGCCCTGATCGAAGCGGCGGATGCGGGCGAAGTCGATACCCTGCTGTGTCTGGGGGGCAACCTCTACGCCGCCAACCCCGACCTCACCCAGGCCAAGCGCGCCCTGGGCAACATCGACACGATTGTCTACCTGGCCACCAAGCCCAACCAGGGACACTTCCACGGGCTGGCGCGGCAAAACACGATCATCGTGCCGGTCTACGCCCGGTTTGAGAACCCCCACAAAACCACCGTGGAGTCGGGCAACAACTTTGTGCGACTCAACAGCCCCGGCAAAACCCACCTGAAGGATGCCGACCTGGTGACCGAGATCGACTTTTTGGCGGAACTGGCCCACCGCGTTCATGGAGAAGATCTAATTCAGTGGCGGCGGCTGCACGACACCCGCTATGTGCGTGAGCTAATCGCTCAGACCATCCCCGGCTATGAAAAAATTGGCGCGATCGATGACACCAACGCTGAGTTCACCATTGGCGGTCGCATTCTTCTAGAGCCGAAGTTTCCTACGCCGTCGGGCAAGGCTGCCATGCAGCCTACCCCGCTGCCTACGCTGACGCTGCCCACACTAGAGGACTTTGGCCTCATCCCAAGACATCAGCCCGCTCTGGTGCTGGCGTTGATTACCGGGCGCAGCTACGGTCAGCACAATACTGTGGTCTATAAGGAAGCCGATGAGTATCGGGGAATGCCCCACCGTCACTGTATTTTGATGAACCCCGACGATGCTCGCAAGGCAGGCTTGGGCCAGCACCAGCGGGTCAGCGTGCGGGGCGATGCGGGGCAGCTCGATAACATTGAGATCATTTTTGGGGAGGTGCGATCGGGCGCGGCGCTGATGTTTTACCCCGAGGCTAATGTGCTGATGAAGGCGCGCATTGAGAAGCGAGCAGGCACTCCGGCATACAAACGCGTCCCTGTAGCGGTGTTCTTGCGCTGATTTTAAGATGGGTACACAGGAACGATTGGCCCAGGAGTTCTTCCATGACCGCAGTTTTAGTTCCGCTCCAGCGCCAGGTAGTCTTGCAGGGGGTCAGCTGGGCCACTTACCAAAGCTTAAGCCGCGATTTGGAGTCCGCCCCTGGTAAACGTCTCACCTACGACCAGGGAGCCTTAGAGATCATGGTGCCGTTACCTCCCCACGAAAGCTATAAAAAGCTGATGGGCCGCATGGTGGAGGTCACTACTGAAGAAACCGAGACTGAAATTCGCAGCCTGGGCTCTACCACCTGGAGCCGAGCAGACCTGAGCAAAGGGCTGGAGCCCGATCAGTGCTACTACATTCAGCACGAGCAGGCGGTTCGCGGCAAGGATGAGATCGATTTGACCGTTGACCCACCGCCCGATCTAGCAATTGAGATCGATAACACCAGCAGTTCTATAGATCGCATGGCGATTTATGCGGCCCTAGGTTTGCCAGAAATCTGGCGATTTGACGGCACAGCGCTAACAATATTCGCCCTAGTCAACAGTGAATATCGCCCTCAAGCCGTATCGACCGTCCTACCACTGCTGCGGCAAGATACTCTGCTGCAATTTTTGCAGACTAGCCAAACCATGGGCGAGACTAGCTGGGTCAAAGCCTTTCGCCAGTGGATTAGAGAACAGCTCCGCCAGACCAATTGATCGCTACAGGCGGTCTTTGTTTTTGCTGCGAACGCGATCGTAGAGGCTTTCCATCGCTTCAATGAACGAGTTATCACGAGTCCAAAAGGCGGGGAAATCGCCCTGCTTTTTGACCAAGATGGCGGGTACTGCGGACGGTGTAGCTACCTCAACGGTCTGGGGCAGGCGCTTCTCTCCCTGCCAAAATTCCTTCAGGCTGGGAGTTGCCGCCTCAACAGTTTGGGGCTGGGTGTAGTAGTGCTCGACGGGGTCGGGCGATCGCTGCTGGGCTGAGAGTTCTGCTGAGAGCGCCTGCCCCAAAGGCGATTTGGCCAGCTCAGCTTTCAGCGCTTCCCTGGGCAACCCCCGCAGCTCAAACAGCAGAAACGGGTCGCGATCGAGTTCGGCGGCGATCAGGTAGTAGACTCCGGCGATGTGTTTGCAGGGGTTGCTGTAGTCGGGGCAAGAGCAATTGGTCTTAAAGTCTTTGGCGCTGGCGGGCAGCAGGTTCAGCCCCAGGGTTTTGAAGCTATCTTCGATATTGTCGGGAATTTCGTTGAGCAGCAGCCGCGAGATTAGGCTGGCTTTGGAGGCGATGAGGGCGATCGCAGCCGCCCACTTGGCTTTGCTAATCGGCGCAAAGTCGATGGTGGTGGTGTAGGTTGGTTCTTTTGTCACCCCAAAGTAGGGGTTCACCGACCCGCGCACCTTGGCCGTCACCAGGCCGCCGTCGATCTCAAAGCTTTTGACCTTACCGCCGCTGGCATAGGATCGCCCCCGCTGCAAGCGGCCCGAGTCGGTCAGGCGCTCGATCGCATTGATAAAGTTTTTTCCCCACCAGGTGCGGCTAAAGTTTGCCATCGCTAGCCTCCAGTGCTGGTTTTATTGTAAGTCGAGCTTAAGCGTCAGGCAGAAAATCAGGGTTAAGAGTGGCTTTGACGTCGAAGGGAAATGTAGCTACCAAACAACTTGGCAGTCGTAGCTTTTGAAGATGGCATCGCGGCTAACTATCGCCGTAGATTCAACGCAACTTTGGGCTATAAGCAAGCGGTCAAATGGATCTCGATGGTGTTGAGGCAGTTGCTCCAGCGCCAGAATGTGTGGCAGGCTGATTGCCAATAGCGTTATGCCGTTTTCCTGATGGTGCTCTACAAGATCGGCCAGAGGCATGTTGAGATTGAGTTTGCCTAGCCGAGTTTTGATTTGAATCTCCCACAGCGACACCAGGCTTAATAGTAATTGTGCCTGGCGCATGAGTCTGAGGGTTTCTGCTGGAATTAAGTCGGGTTCTCTGTCCCACCAGATGAAGGTGTGGGTATCGAGGAGGAGTTTCATGGTTCTCCCAGCCAAAACTCGTCTGGCAGGGGGGCATCAAAATCATCGGCCATCCAGTAAGGTATGTCTTTGTGTAGGCCAGGAATAGGCTCTTTGACAGCCATCGGTACCTTATGCCGGAGAAAGGCGGCAAAGTCTAAAACGGCCTGCTGCTGTGCTGGGTTGAGTGAGCGTACCTGCTCTAACAAGGCTTGTTCAATATCCACAATATCTCTCTGGCGTGAAGGCTCTACCCAATTATGGAAGATGTTCAGGCATCATTCCATGATCGCGCTTTTGTTGAGGGCGATCAGTTGTTTGAAGGCGTCGTTGTCTAGCTCTGTCAGCCACGATTCATCGGCACCGACGATCGCACCCGCCAGCTTTTTCTTATCCTCAATCATCTGGTCGATGCGTTCTTCGAGGGTGCCCATAGCGACGAACTTGTGGACAAAGACATTTTTCTTCTGGCCAATGCGAAAGGCGCGATCGGTGGCCTGATCTTCGACAGCAGGGTTCCACCAGCGATCGAAGTGGAAGACGTGGTTGGCCTGGGTGAGGGTGATGCCCACCCCGGCGGCTTTTAGGGACAGCACAAAGATGGCGGGCTCGGTCTCGGGGTTTTGAAAGTCGGCGATCATCTGTTCACGCTTTTGGCGGTTGGTGCCGCCGTGGATGTAGTAGGTGTTGTAGTGGCAGGTGTGGCGCAGGTGGTGCTCTAGGGCATCGCCAATTTCGCGAAACTGGCTGAAGACCAGGGCGCTTTCGCCTTCGGCTACCACTTCATCGAGCATTTCGAGCAAGCGGCTGAGCTTGTGCGATCGCTCGGGTGTAAACTCGCTACCATCCTGCAAAAACTGACGGGGATGGTTGCAGATCTGCTTGAGCTTGGTCAGGGTGGCGAGAATTAGTCCCTGGCGCTGAATGCCCTCGCTGGTTTCGATCTGCTCAGTGACATCTTTGAGCACCGCTTCGTAGAGGGAAGCCTGCTCGGGGGTGAGGTTGCAGAACAGCTTTTGCTCGACTTTGTCGGGCAAGTCTTTGATGATCGATTGGTCGGTTTTGAGCCGCCGCAGAATAAAGGGTTCTACCAGCTTTTTGAGGGTGGCAGAGCGGGCGGGGCTGTTTTCTTTTTGAATTGGCAGCTCGAACTGTTTGCGAAACTGGGTCTGGGTGCCCAGGTAGCCCGGATTGAGAAAGTTAAAAATCGACCACAGATCCATCAGACGGTTTTCGACCGGGGTGCCGGTGAGGGCGAGGCGGTGGTTGGCGTTGAGCTTGAGAATGGCTTTGGTTTGGGCGGTTTTGGGGTTTTTGATATTTTGGGCTTCGTCGAGCACAATGCGGTGCCAGGTGACGCCCTCCAGCAGCTTGGCGTCTTTGCGGGCCAAGGTGAAGGAGGTGATCACCACATCGTGGTCGCGGCAGAGGGCTTTGAAGGCTTTGGTATCTGGGCTGCGATCGCCCCCATGGTGCACTACCGCCTTTAAGTGCGGCGCAAACTTTTCGATCTCGTGATGCCAGTTACCCACTACAGAAGTTGGCGCAATCAATAGCGTGGGAGGAATGGGCTGATCCACTTCTTCGCGCTCTTGAATCAAGCGGGCGATCACCTGCACGGTTTTGCCCAGGCCCATGTCGTCGGCCAGGCACCCGTTTAGGCCCAGATTCTCTAAGTAGTGCAGCCAGGAGAGGCCGCGCTTTTGGTAGTCGCGCAGGTGGCCCTGGAGCTGGTCGGGGTCGGGGGTGAGTTCGAGGCGGGTTTTGTCGCTGAGTTGGGTGAGCATGGCGGCCAGGGTGTCGTCGCGATCGAACTCCACCTCCAGATCATCGTCGGCCTCACCGCTGGTCAGGCGCATGAAGTCGAGCAGGCTCATCTCGGGGTTGGCGGCCTGTTGCTGCTGCCAAAACTCCAGCATTTGCTGCATTTTGTCCTGGTCTAGCTCCATCCACTGGCCGCGAAATTTGACCAGGGGCGACTTGGCTTTGACGAGCTGCTGCCACTCTTGCTCGGTGACGGGCTGATCGCCGATCGCCAAATCGTACTGGTACTGCACCAGGGTGTCGTAGGAAAAGTAGCCCTTGGATTTGTCGCCGCCGCTGACCGATTTGCCCTTGGCTCGCAGCCGCACCTTGGCCCGCTGGCGACCCTTGGGCGTCCACCAGGCAGGGACGATCACTTTGTACCCCGCATCCTCCAGCACCCAGGCGGACTCTTTTAGAAAGGTGAAGGCGGTGTCGAGATTCAGGTGAATGCCGATGGGCTGATCGGTCTCCAGACCACGCCACAGGTCGGGGTAGATGCGGGCGGCATAGCCCAGGTTCATGAGTAAATGCTGCTCGAAGTCATCGCCGCACTGGGCTTTCACCTGCTTTTGCTGCTTGGGACCCATGCGCCAGTAATCGTCGAGGGATACCCTCAGCGATGGGTCGTGCTTGGGGGCGACCTGAAATTGGAGCTGCCAGGGATCTTCTGGTTTGAACGGGTCTTGCAGATGAAAGTAGAGATAAAAGGTCTGGTCGGTCTGGGTGCGGACAATGCGATCGCGCCATCCCTGCCAATGCTGATACCGCTCCAGATCTGCCGCCGATTTGCCCGGAGTCTTGACCTGCAAACAGTCCTGAATCAGGGAATTCTCTACGGTTTTGAGATAGCTCTGGGGCATCGCCGTACCCCGTACCAGGTCATCGACAAAGCATTCTGAAAAGTGGCGGAGGAGGGTGGTGCGATCGTAGAAGGTTGGCGTCTGGGGTGGTTCCTCAAACCCGGCGACGCAGAGCAGGGGCATGTAGTCGGTATAGGTTTGGATGTGCTCGGTGTAGCGATCGCCAATAATTTCCCAGCCAGAATAAATTTCAAATCCTGGCTCTGTTTTTGTCGTCTGTTTTTTAGTCGCTGCCTTGGTTCTCGCTGCTGTGCGCCGGGTGGATGTTTTGGCTGCCGCAACCTGCCGATACTTCAAAGCGGGAATGTACTGATCGCGCAGAATCACCTGCTTAAACGCCTGAGTGTAGTGGTGCCAAAACAGTAGGTCGGCCCCCAGCTGCACCTCCGCCAGGTTGTAGACAGCCAGAAAGTGCAGATTATTCAGCAAACTAATCACATCGGCCAGCACCGGCACCTGGTAGCCATCGACCTGCCAGTACTGCCAGTCAAAGCTGTCTGGAATTTCCGCCTCCAGGTAGCGCGATAGCTCTAAAGAAGGCAGCGGCTGGTCGTCTACCGTGGGCAATAGGAATGTGTGGGGGGTGATGAAGGTGGCGAGGGGGCGGCGATCGGGGGATTTTAGACCCAGTTCATCGGTGAGCACGGGCACCAAATCGGCCTCGGGCAGGTGAAAAGGGTGGGTGGGTGGCGATAACTTACGGTGGCTCTTGGCCTCCGTTTCTACCCATAGATAAAAAGCCCCCGTCTGCACGAAGTCGGCGGCGGGCTGAGGTATCCAGGTGCCGTGGAGAATTTGCATCATTCCATCCCGACAGTAAGGCGAACTGCCTCAGGCAGAGCTGTTTTAGCTCGGGCCTCGCTAGTCAGCATAGCAAGTGCTTACTTTGTACCATGAGAGCCTGGGGGTGTGAGTGCTGCTACGGCCCGACTTTGCTTGGCGATCGCAAGAACTTGACCACAGTGAGGAGAGAGCCGAGCTGGCACTCAACTATGATCAAATCGCAGACGCTACGGATAGTTTTATGCTGGCTTTCCTCAACCGATTCAAGCTTTTTTGTGGGGCGCTTTGCCTGAGTGGTCTGGTGCTTCTAGCTAGCCCTGCCTACGCTGATGCTCTCATTACCCAAGCCGACCTGATCGACAATAACGGCAAAACTATTGGCACGGTGCAAGTCGAGCAGGGACACAAAGGCGTGCTGATCGACATCAAAGCCAAAGACTTGCCCCCCGGCTACCACGGCATGCACTTTCACGCTGTGGGAGACTGTTCAGATCTGGCGGCATTCAAATCGGCGGGCGGGCATGTGAACCCGTTTGATACGCCCCACGGGTTTCGCAACCCCGATGGCCCCCACGAAGGCAACCTGCCCAATCTGATAGTCGCCGCCGATGGCACCGTGGAAGTCGAGCTGTACAGCGATCTGGTAGAGCTAGATGCTGGGCCAGCCAAGCTGCTCGACGACGACGGCACGGCGCTCATCATCCACACCGACAAAGATGACCACTACTCGCAGCCCATCGGCGGCTCGGGCGGTCGCATTGCCTGCGCGGTTATTCAGTAATGAAAGACCCCGCCTCGGTGCCCTAGCTCCGCCTGGGCACCCTAGCTTTGCGGCTCTGCCGCTCGCTTTAGGGGGCAGAAACCCCAAAATGAGATGCACTGCATACAGAGTGGTGCATTGCTGCGCGAGTGCACCCTACGATTGGTTGCAAACTGCTTTGGTTTAGATCGAAACCCGAGAGCGGCGTACCAAGACAAGTTGAAACGCCGCTCTCAGTTTTATATGGCTTCTACCTACGCCCAAGATTGCCGTAGGTAGTGAGCTGACGTTTCACCTAGAAACTCCTGGCGGCGCTCTTCGCCTGCACTGAGCGCAGGTCGTAGCGATCGAGGTTCATCACCTTGTCCCAGGCGGCCACAAAGTCATGCACAAACTTCGGCTGCGAGTCCGAAGCGCCGTAGACTTCTGCCAGGGCGCGGAGCTGAGAGTTGGAGCCAAAGATCAGGTCAACGCGGGTCGCGGTCCACTTTTGTGCGCCGGTTTTGCGATCGCTGCCCTCGAACTCATACTCATCCTCAGAGGTCGCCTTCCAGGTCGTGCCCAGATCGAGCAGGTTGACGAAGAAGTCGTTGGTCAGGGTTTCGGGGCGATCGGTAAAGACGCCGTGCTTGTACCCACCGAAGTTTGCCCCTAGCACGCGCAAGCCACCGACAAGAGCCGTCATCTGCGGGGCCGACAGCCCCAGCAACTGCGCCCGATCGATCAGCAGCTCTTCAAGGGATTCGGTGTGTCTGCCGCTGGTGTAGTTGCGGAACCCGTCTGCGGTTGGCTCCAGGGGTTCAAAGGATTCCACATCGGTTTTCTCCTGGGTTGCGTCGGTGCGGCCCGGCGTGAAGGGCACCGTCACGTCGTGGCCTGCGTTCTTCGCCGCTTGCTCGATGCCCGCGCAGCCGCCCAGCACGATCAGGTCTGCGATCGAAACCCGCTTGCCGCCCGACTGTGAATTGTTAAACTCCTGCTGAATGCGCTCCAGGGTTTGCAGCACCGAGGCCAGTTGCTCGGGCTGGTTGACCTCCCAATCTTTCTGCGGCGCAAGGCGAATGCGTGCCCCGTTCGCCCCGCCGCGCATGTCGGAGCAGCGGAAGGTGGAGGCCGACGCCCAGGCGGTTGTAACCAGTTGGGAGACAGTCAACCCTGACTCAAGGATTTTAGCTTTGAGCGCGGCGACATCCTGCTCGTCAATCAGGTCATGGTCAACGGCAGGGACGGGGTCTTGCCAGAGGAACTCTTCTTGAGGAACTTCGGGGCCGAGGTAGCGGGCGCGCGGCCCCATGTCGCGGTGGGTCAGCTTAAACCAGGCCTTGGCAAACTGCTCGGCAAACTCGTCGGGGTTATCGCGGTAGCGCTGGGAAATCTGGTTGTAAACGGGGTCCATCTTCATCGACATATCCGCCGTGGTCATCATTGGGGCGTGCCGTCTCGACGGATCGTGAGCGTCGGGCACCGTACCCGCGCCCGCGTCACCCTTGGGCTTCCACTGCCACGCGCCAGCGGGGCTCTTGGTCAGCTCCCAGTCATACTTAAATAGGGTTTCGAGGTAGCTGTTGTCCCACTGCGTCGGCGTGGGCGTCCAGGCCCCCTCAATGCCGCTGGTGGTCGCGTCGACGCCAACCCCCGTGTTGAAGGTGCTCTTCCAGCCCAGGCCCTGGTCGACGATGGTGGCCCCCCCAGGTTCAGGACCGACGTGGGTAGTGGGGCCAGCCCCGTGGCACTTGCCAAAGGTGTGCCCCCCAGCGGTGAGAGCGACGGTTTCCTCATCGTTCATCGCCATTCGCTTAAAAGTCTCGCGAATGTCGCGCCCCGAACCGAGGGGGTCAGGCTCGCCGTCTGGCCCTTCTGGGTTGACGTAGATCAAGCCCATCTGCACGGCGGCGAGGGGGTTTAGCAGCACGCGATCGCCCTCGTAGCGCTCATTGCCGAGCCATTCTTTTTCATTACCCCAGTAGATATCGACCTCGGGCTCCCAAACATCCACGCGCCCACCGGCAAAGCCCAATGTCTTGAAGCCCATCGACTCCAGGGCGCAGTTGCCCGCAAAGACCATCAGGTCGGCCCAGGAAATTTTGTTGCCGTATTTTTGCTTAATCGGCCACAGCAGCATGCGGGCCTTGTCGAGGTTGGCGTTGTCGGGCCAGCTATTGAGCGGCTCAAACCGCTGACTTCCCGAACCAGCGCCGCCGCGACCGTCACCAATCCGGTAGGTGCCAGCGCTGTGCCAGGCCATGCGAATGAAGAGCGGGCCGTAGTGGCCGTAGTCGGCGGGCCACCAGTCCTGTGACGTGGTCATCAGCTCGTAGATGTCAGCCCGCAGGGCCGCCAGGTCAAGGCTCTTGAACGCCTCAGCGTAGTTGAAATCCTCATCCATAGGGTTGGCCTTGGCTGAGTGCTGATGAAGCATGTTCAAGTTCAAAGAATTTGGCCACCAGTCTCGGTTTGCGGTGCCAAGCCGAGACTGAGGTCCAGCCAGAACAGGACATTTACTGGTGCTACTGGCTGCGTTAGGTGCCGCAGATGGCGCACCGGCTTCAACATTCTCCGTGCTGCTGGATGCCAGAACAGATGATACAGCCCGCCAGATTTCCATCAGCTTTCCACTCATCGGGAACGGGCATCTCATTTGGCTACTCGTCATAATTTCTTTCCTGCTGTGGTTTAGGTTTGTTTGTTTCTTCTACGTCACTTTTTTCTAGACCGAAAGCATTGTTCGCCACATTTGCATCAACACAGCCATCTGCTCGGGCTTTTCAGCCTCTGGATTGATGTAATGCAACATAGTTTCGGCATTAGAAACTACTGGCATTGCCTCAAAACCCTCTCGTTCTACAAACATTTTTTTAATTACCCCGTCTTTTACCAGCATGGAATAGCGCCAGGAGCGGTATCCCATGCCTAAATTAGAAAGGTTCACCATCATCCCCAGCCCGCGGGTAAAGTCACCATTCACATCGGGAATAAAGCGCACCTGGTCGGCTCCTTCCTCTTGAGCCCAAGCCGCCAGAGAAAATGGATCATTCACCGAAATGCAAAGGATATCATCAACGCCGTTGTCTCGAAATGCTTGGGCATACTCGTTGTAGCCTAACAGCTGAATCGGAGAATACGGGCAGACAAAAGCTCCCAGCACCGAAAACGCCACCACGGTTTTGCAATCAAACAGATCCGCCGTTGTGAGGTCGTATTCACCTACATCTGTAAACATTCGAAACGTTATTTGAGGGACATTATGGCCTTCATGATTGAACAACATTGGCCCATCTCCTTACTCGCATTCACTGCCAGCTAAACCTGCTTAACTGCGAGATCGGTGAGTAGAAATACTACTCAAAAACAGTGACCTGCCCTCATACCTGCCAAAGAAATGGTTGCAGGTCACCACGGTTCAACAACCGTTACCTTAGAACGATAACTCGTGGCCGGTTTGGCCATAGTCTTGCACCTGTGGCCAAACCTGTGCGAGTTTCCTGTGTAAATTTGGGGAGTTTACCTAAGCATTAGGAACTCGAGTCTGCATTAAGTCATACTCACTACGAGTTTGTATGCTGTCAGCTTAAATCAATCAAACCGCGCTTGGGTATAAACGATAAAAGTGTTTTGCAACCTGTAATATCTCTACAAAATAAAATTTGTCTGCTGCTGGTGTAGACCCGAAATTCCAAGCCAAAGCCCAGTACGAAAGCCCTTCAAAGCAGCCTGCTATAGTGCCCGCCGCTCATGACGTTTCCAATTCTCAGCCTATGGGTGGTTCCAGCGGGTACATAGCCTGTGCAGTGATGAGGTAAGCACTTACACCAATTCTTGTTGCTAACGCCACTACGGTCCCCTCGCCTCGCTAGGGCGGCTTCGCCAACAACTCCGCTCAGGGAGCGCTGGCTGAGCGGAGTCAAAGCCAGGGATAGCCACTGCAGGAACTGGCACCAGGGGCGAATGGGGCTGCTGGTAAGCACAGCAGTACGGTCGATTATGGGTTATTAGGATGTCATGGAGAGGCCGGTTGAACCAGGGGAAGGGCAGCATTTTTCAACGAACTTGGTGGTCATGGACAGGGGTAGTTCTGGTTCTCATCCTGATCGCTCCTGGTGCCGGGCTCCAAGCCCAGGACGAGGCCAGCCCCGAAGAGTCTTCCCCGGCACCGGCTTTGCCTGCCCCTACAGAAGCCTTACCTGAACCGAGCGCAGATGAGGTGTTCTTTGCCGATGTGCTGGTGCGGGGCCAGTCGGTGTTTCAGGTAGGCAGTTTGACGGGGATCAGCGCCCGCGATCGCGCCGCCATCATCAACCGCCGCATTGCTGGGCTGCTGAGTCAGGCTCAGGAACTCGAACCCGTCGCCGTACAGGTCGACGACGATCGCCAGATTGCCCTGCTGACGGTGAACAACCGGGTGCTAATGACGGTCACTCAGCAGGATGCCGCCGATTTCGGCCTCACCGTGGAAGCCCTGGCGCAGCAGTGGGGCGATCGCCTCAACGAGGTGCTGGCCCAGCCCAACCTGGCGATCGACGTCTTGCAACGGCTAGAGGGCACAGCGCGGCAGCTGCTGGATGACACAATTGTGCTGCTGCCGTCGCTGGTGGGGGCGATCTTGCTGGTCGGCCTGACCTGGATCGTCGCCAAGGGGGTGCGGCGGGTGGGGCTGCTGTGGGCCGAGCAAACCGAGGGCGATCGCAGTACCGAAATTTTGATTGGTCGCCTCTGCTACGGCGGCGTTTGGGTGCTGGGCAGCGTGGTGGCCCTGGGGGTGCTGGGGCTAAACTTTGCTACCCTGCTTGGCACCCTGGGGCTGACCAGCGTGGCGATTGGCTTTAGCTTGCGCGACGTGCTTAGCAACTACATTTCTGGGGTTATTTTGCTGGCGGCCCGCCCGTTTCGCATTAGCGACCAGGTGGTGATTGGCAGCTACGAGGGCACCGTGGTGCAAATTCAGCTGCGAGCCACCACCATGCGTACCTACGATGGGCGGCTGGTGTACATTCCCAATCAGCAGGTGTTTCAAAAGAGCGTGGTCAACAATACCGACTCTCCTGTGCGCCGCAGCGATGTCGTGGTTGGTATCGACTACGATGCCGACATCAACACCGCCCGCCAGGTGATTACTGAGGCGGTTGCGCAGATTAAAGGCGTCGAGCCAGAGCCGCCGCCGCTGATTTTGGTGCAAGAATTGGCACCCAGCACTGTAAAACTGGAGGTGCGGTTTTGGGTCAATTCTCGCCGTCAGTCGTTTTTGCAGGTGACTTCAGAAGCCTCTCAAGCGATTAAAGAGGGGCTGCAAAAGGCGGGTATCGAAATGCCTACGGAAATCTACACGCTGAGCTTTCGCCAAGGGGCGATCGATACCATCAGCGCGATCGTCACCGAGGGGGGAGACTCGCAAGAGTTTTAAGGTACCTTCCTAAGAGGGGCTGGCGCTGGATTTTAATCAAGGATTCAGCAATTGAGCTGCGGTTAGCCTTTTTGCTGGAGCCAACTCGGTCAGGAGGGTCGAGGTGATATCTGCCTCTCCCTCAAAGATGGCGGTCTCATAGAGACCTTCTACCAGCGTCAGCACCGTCACCTTCTGAAGGATGGGGTCTACAATCCAATATTCAGCGATGCCACGGGCTTCGTACTGCGATCGCTTGTAACGGTAGTCGCGGTCAATGTTTTTCTTTCCGGGTGATACTACCTCCACCACCACACGGGGTGGCGGCATATCGATGGTGACGGTGGAGCGGGGCGCGTTTTCTAAAGCGATCGCCAGTTCGTCTGACAGCACCATCAGGTCGGGTAGCCGCACCGTTGCCCGTGCCCCCAACACCGTTACCTCAGTTTTCATCCGTAAGCACTCTGGCCCAATGCCAGCTTGCAAAAAGTAAGCAAAAAGAATCGACGCAATTCGCTGATTCCGATCGCTCTCTGGCGGCATAACAACAAGTTCCCCATTTTCTAACTCGTAGCGGGTATCGGTGCCATCGTCGTAGGCAAAAAAGTCGTCAAGGCTCATGGGAGTGGTGGCAACGGTCACGGTGTTTTGGCCTCCAACAGAACGAGCAATTCCATTATCGCAGCATAGAATTGAGGGACAATGGTAAAAGGCCTATGGTGAAGCATTCTGCGACAGATACGCTGCTCGCTGCCCCTGGTGAAAACCGCGTAGCTCTGCGTGGAATGGACTGGGTGGCCTATTGCCAGATGCGATCGCTGCTCAACGAGCGCAGCCGAGCCCGCCTCACCTACGATCGCGGCACCCTCGAAATCACCATGCCCTCCGAAGCCCACGAGTTCTATGCCCGCCTGATCGAGCGGTTCATCATCATTTTGGTTGTCGAACTGGGGATGCGGGTCAAAACGCTGGGGTCTACCACGCTCGATCGGGAAGATTTAGATCGAGGGGCTGAACCTGACAATGGCTACTACATTCAGAACCAGCCTCTGGTAGCGGGCCGTGCGATCGATTTAGCGGTTGATCCGCCCCCTGATCTGGTGGTGGAGGTTGACATCAACCATACCGACATTGACAAGAATGCCCTCTATGCGGCGATGGGGGTACCGGAGTTCTGGCGGTTTAACGGCAGGGTTTGGCACATCTATGAATTGCAGGATGGGGAGTATGGGGAATGCGATCGATCCCCCACCTTTCCCATGATTTTCAAAGACGACCTCTACCAGTTTTTAATCACCTGCCAAGCCGATGAAGTTGAAGCAGAAATCAACTTCCGCACTTGGCTCAGAACCAAAATTAACGAGCTTTAATTCATGGAATATAACCTTTTAACCTCTCTCAGGAAATATCGTCCTAGAGAAAACCAAGATCCATTAGAGATGATCAAGGGCTTCTGGAATCTGGTGAAGGATCTCTAGCAACACCTCGCGATCATACATAGATGGCATCTCGCTCAATGCGTTGCTTCAGCACTGGATTCATCGTTGAGCGATACCTAAGAATATCCACAGGGACTTGTAGAACAGTTTGAAGATGCTTTTTAAGATGAACCATGGCAAAGAGATCGGGTGCCATTTCAACTACGATATCTACATCGCTGCCTTCTACAGCTTGATCTCTCGCGACCAACCAAAAACTCCTAGGCGAGTGACGCCATACCTTTCAGCCAAGAGAGGTTTGAGCTGGTGCAGCAATTCTAAGACTTTGCTGCGCTGTAGAGTCTCAATAGCCATAGCACTTCAACGGGGATAGGCAAATCTCTAGTGCGATCTTAGTCTATCGGTAAAGCCTACTTTGTCTGAGCTTTCACCCATTCTCTGACCGATCGCCGCAGAGCCAGCCGCCCCGCCGATCGCTGCGATTCAATCAGCTGAGGCAGAGCGCGAATATCTAATATGGGAAACACTTGGCTTTGCTCTGATGCCTTATAGCGATCGCCTTCCAGCAAATAAATCGTCAGCACACCGCTGTCGTAGCACCAGATTTCGGGTACGCCTAGGCGGACATAGATTGGGAAGCGATCGAGGGATTTGCTGGTGAGATCGACTTCGAGGGCGAGATCGGGGGGCGGGTCGCGGTCTAGATCAAACTCCAGCTTGCCACGCACCAGCGCCTCGTTTTGAAAGTAGAAGCAATTGTCGGGTTCTATGCCCGCCTGCTTGACTTTGCGCCGCCAGGTGGTCGAGCCATAGCATTCATAAGCTTGCTCTAGCACCTCAGCCATATCTCCAATAGCAGTGCTAATCACCTTCTTGAAATATCCCTGCTCTGGCAGGGGGACCATAATTTCCAGGAATCTCTCGTCGTAGGCGATGCGGGTGCTGCGGTGGTTCCCTAGCTCCGCCAAGATGGCTTCGAACTCGGCCCAGCTCACATCGCGCAGCACCAGGCTTTTGCCCAGGGGTACCTCAATTTGACGTAGCTCAAGGGTGACCATGGGTGCTTTCACCAGTAGAGAAAAACAAGCTGCTCGGCAGTCAACCTAAAGGTTAGGTAACGCGCTAGCAGAACCAACAAAAGCTAGGCTGGCGTTGGGTTCTACTTCGTTTCACCCAACCTACCTCTAAAAGATAACCAAATTAGGCCGATACTACTGGATACAAGGGTTCTTGGCCATTCAAGCGCCAGAGGCTGATGCAGAGGGTAGTGGCGATCGCAAGCCACACCAGCGAGGGCAAAATCACCCACCCTGCTAGTGGCACCACTTGAAAATAGCCGACCGTGACCACCACTACCGAGAGCAGCGGCCCCACAATCACCATCGGCACCGCAGCCCCCAAGCGACCTTCCACCGTAAAAATCGTATTCCAGGTGTCGCCCAGGCTGAGGTGCGCCACGTAGAGAATCAGTGGCCAGCTCAGAAAGGTTTGCCCCATCACCGACCACACCAAATAGGCCGAGACCACCCGCAGCACGGCAATGCTCATCCACACGATGGGGAAGGCCAACGGTGGCGGTGCCCAACCCGGGCGCTGAAGCGACTTGTAGCGACCGCTGTTGCGCGTGTTGTCGAGCAGGGAAAAGAGGCGCGATCGCAGCGTCACAAAGGCAAAAAGCGCGCAGGCGATCGCGGTCGTTGCCCAGGGGGCTAAGGCACCCAAGTTGAAGTACCCAAAGGCCACATCCATGCCCCACAGCAGTGCGGTCATCGCGGCCACCTGGGTGATCGTTGCGCCGAGGTAGGTCAGCGTAGCTTTCTTGTCCCATCGGGGATTGGCTAAATCGGTACGGATGGTGGTGTCACGGGTGGCTTCGTTG
This sequence comes from Nodosilinea sp. LEGE 06152, assembly GCF_015207525.1. Lineage (GTDB taxonomy): Bacteria > Cyanobacteriota > Cyanobacteriia > Phormidesmidales > Phormidesmidaceae > Nodosilinea. Next base: position 126,357 of record NZ_JADEWR010000015.1, on the reverse strand, counting down.
ACACCCATCACCGTGTTAACGCCATTTTTCACAAAGTTTTGATTGCTCATGGGGCTAAAAAGAGTGGTTTATAGAAATGGCTCGGCTCCCCTTTCCCTCTGGCAGAGGGGTTGGGGGTGAGGGAAACCGAGGAGTGGCATATAAGTCAGACCCCAGCCTACCCCTGATCCTAAACCCTACTGAGCGCTGTACCGATAGAGTAAAGAAGGTCTATGGGCAACGGGGGCAACAACAATGGAAAACACAGCACAAAAGCGCGTAGTGGTAGTCGGCGCAGGCTGGGCTGGTCTAGGCTCGGCCTACCACCTGGCGCGACAGGGCTACGCTGTCACGCTACTGGAGGCGGGAGCTTACCCCGGTGGCCTGGTGGCGGGCTGGCAAACTCCCCAGGGTCGTGCCGTCGAGGCGGGCATTCACGGGTTTTGGTACCCCTACCGCAACATTTTTGCCCTCACCGACCATCTGGGCATTCAGCCCTTTACCGAGTGGACGCAATCGGCCCAGTATTCGCCCCACGGTCTGGAGGTCGAGTCGCCGCTGTTTCAGGCACAGCCCTACCTGCCTACGCCCCTGGGTACCTTTCTTTACACCGACTTCAAGCGCCTGCCGCTGATCGATCGCCTCTCGGCCCTGCCGCTGCTGCAGGCGCTGATTGATTTCGACAACTCCAACGAGGCCTGGCAAAAGTACGATCGCATCACCGCCCGCGAGCTATTTCGCCAGTACGGCGTATCGGCCCGGCTCTACCACGAGTCGTTTGAGCCAATGCTGCTGGTGGGGCTGTTTGCCCCTGGTGAACAGTGTTCGGCGGCGGCGGCGTTGGGGATGCTCTACTACTTCATCCTGGCCCACCAGCCCGATTTTGACGTGCGCTGGTGCCGGGGCACGGTGGGAGCACAGATCTTTCGGCCTTGGACTGATGCGATCGAGCGGGCCGGGGGCAAGATTCTCGCCAACCACCGGGTGTCAGATGTGACAGTGGAGAATAACCGGGTGACGGCGGTGGTTTGCGGCGATGAGGTGTTTGAAGCCGATGCGGTGGTGTTTGCCGTCGGCATCACCGGGCTGAAGAAGATTGTGGAGCAGTCAGCCAGTTTGCGGGGGCGTTCTGAGTTCAGCAATATTCGCAATTTGGGTGCGATCGATGTGCTCGCTGCCCGGCTTTGGCTCGATCGCAAAATCGATATCCCCCGTCCTTCTAACGCCTGCTTTGGCTTTCACCCTACGACGGGGTGGACGTTCTTTGACCTCAACGCCCTCCACGACGAGTACCGCGACGAACCGGGCACCGTGGTCGAGGCCGACTACTACCACGCCAACCAGCTCTTGGCGCTGGATGACGACCAGGTTCTCAAGCAGGTGCAGCAGGATTTGGCCGGGTGCATTCCCGCCTTTGGTGAGGCGAAGATTGTCGACCATGCCGTGGTACGCATTCCCCAGGGGGTGACGCACTTTGCCCCCGGCAGCTATCGCTACCTGCTGCCCGCTACCACCAGCTTCGATAACCTGTTTATGGCGGGCGATTGGATTGTGACGCGCCACGGCTCGTGGTCGCAGGAGAAGGCCTACGTGACGGGGCTAGAGGCGGCAAACCGGGTGATTGCTGCACTGGGTCAGGGGCAGCCTGCGGAGATTTTACCCGTGATACCTGATGAGCCACATATTCAAGCACTGCGATCGGTCAATCGATGGGTGCGGCAGGGGTTGCAGGGGTTGCCGCAGTTTTGGTTGCCGTAGCACTTGGTGATCACTGACCGTCCTTGCAGTATCTCAAAGACGCTACACGCCTTTGTCACAGCAGCATTTAGAATGACGCTCATAGCATCGAGTCGGACGAAAATAATGCAGCTACGTTTACAAAGCTGAGATGCACTCTGAATTGAGTCAGTTTTGAAAGATTCTCACGTTTGTCCGCTATTTTGTCCGCAAGATAGCGAATCCATTCAAATCAAACAACTACGCGGCTAAACTGTTGACCTTGTGGTGGCTGTGCTGGCTCATGCCATCAAACTCCAGAGAAGCGGGGGTTCGCAGCTTGCCTTTCATAGTCAGATCAATCGCCTGCCACCATAGCAAACTCCAGCATTCCTTACAGAAATTGTTTTGAGCTGTAGTCATTTGGCCGCATTTACAGCGGGAACGTACTAACCTTGCCATATCTATTTCCTCAGCATTGCATCAACTTATTCATTCAATTTTTGACATAGGCAGCCTTCATTCTGTAGGCTCTATAGGGGTAGTTACGATTCTCTCAAAGGGTGAGTTCGTCATCGCCTTCGACTACTCCCAGAGAACGGTATGAGACTAGAACGGTGTTTTGTGCAGCTGAGAGTCAACAGACAGCATGATTGACGGCAGTTATTCCTGAATATAGCGATCGCGTCCTTGGAGTGATTACGCTAGAAGACGGAGAAACGCTGCACAATGCCTACTTCGATCGCAACTTCCGTTCTCGTCTACAAAAGGGCCTGGAACCATGAAAATTCAATACTTCCCAGATACGGATACGCTGTCGATTCGGCTGAATGATGCTCCTAGCAATGAGTCAGAGGAAATTGCGCCGGATGTGGTGGTTGATTTTGATGAGAATGGCGGTGTTGCAGGTTTGGAGATTGATCTGGCTTCGTCGAAGGTCGATTTAAAGAGTTTGGATTTGAAAGGGCTGTTAATTCCGGAACTGCTTTCAAAAATAGATACAGGCAACTAAATCTTTCTTGCATGTAATTCAACGGACTGAACTGGCGCAGGAGGAATTGCATAAATGTCGAAGCAGCAGTTTGATGTATTCTTGTGTCATAACAACGAAGACAAACCTGGCGTCATCAAAATTGCTCAGCAACTTCGAGAAAATAATATTAAGCCTTGGCTAGATAGCTGGGAACTAAGACCTGGGCTTCCTTGGCAAAGGGCTCTGGAAGAGCAAATCACTCAAATTAAGTCAGCAGCGATTTTTATAGGCCCAAATGGTATTGGCCCTTGGCAAAATCAAGAAATTGATGCTTTTTTGAGAGAATTTACAAAGAGAGAATGCCCTGTAATTCCAATTATGCTCCCGAATGCTCCTGTTGAACCTACCTTGCCCGTTTTCTTAGATGCGATGATGTGGGTTGACTTTCGCCAGACAGATCCTGATCCTTTATCTCAACTTATATGGGGAATAACCGGAGAAAACAGATTAACTCAATCTCAGATCCCAACGAAACGGAGCTGTGACAAGGAAACCAAGAAAATTCTCAGTTCATTTTCCTTTAAACCACAATTAAAAACATTCAAATTTCAATATACAGAGATCAAATCAACCAAGAGAAAAATTTTCCCTTTTGGAAAGAAGTTAGAGTTCTACAAGGTTCAAAGACAAGCAAAATATTTTCTAGAAGATCTCGGAGGGGGGATCGATCTGGAGATGGTTTTACTGCCTAATCCAGAGAAGACTACTTCAGAAGCTAAATCCCAACTAAGCTTCACCGCACTAAGTTCGCCGAAGGACACTGCAGTCTTCATAAGTAAATATCTAATTACTCAAAGTCAATGGAAAGCTGTTTCTCGCTTGCCAGAAATTGGTCAACCATTGTTAGAAACACCATCTAAATTTATTGGCAAAGATTTACCCGTCGAGAGTGTCTCGTTATTTGATGCTATTGAATTTTGCAAAAGGTTATCGAGAAAATCATATTGGAATTATCGGTTACCTACTGAAGCCGAATGGGAGTACGCTTGCCGAGGTGGTACTAAAACTAAATTCAATTTTGGTGATGCCATAGATAATAGATGTGCAAATTTTCTTGATGAAAGATCGGGTTCTCGAACAAAATCAACAACACCAGTAGGGCACTTCGCATATCCCAATCCCTTTGGTTTGTATGATATGCATGGCAATGTTTATGAATGGTGCCTCAATCAAGGCAAAAAACCTTCAAGTGCAATTCGAGGTGGGTCATGGAGAGATTTAGAGGACGGATGCACTTCATCCCATAGGAGTCAAAGGGACGGAAGGGAAAAGTCGGATTTTATTGGGTTTAGAATAGCCTGTTTTGGTTGAATGATTTTTTGATTTAATTACTGGGTTTTGAAAGCATGAATTTCTTTACTTTAGTTCTGATTGTTTTGGCAGGACTCTTTGTTTTCATTGCAGTTCGCAACGAGACTAAAAGGCTAAGAAACAAAATAAGGAAATTTTTCAAAGGTATTGGTGGCGGAAGAAAAACCTATGTCTCAACTTATAAAAAGACTGTTACAGTGCCAGGACACTATAGAAATAGAAGGAAAGGAAAGAAAAAAAGATAGAATCCAAGACTCTCCCTAAAATTCATCAAAGCTGTCATCAAGGTACCGGGTGCCTGGCGCAAGTCCAGGTTTGAAAATACCCCAGTAGACACCTGATACCTTTAAATCAGCTCACCTGTCGGTACCTCAGCAGGTAGCTGAACACTTCGCCCTGCTCCGGGGTGATCAAGATCCCTGATTCTGGGATGGTAAACAGGCGGCTCCGTTCCAGGCGCTCGGCGTACTGGAGCAAGCGATATACACACTACGAATGCAGGGGTTTTTAAATTACGAGATAGGAACGGGAACTAGTTTGCCAGCCCAACGATGGCGACCGTAGCGGTTGAGTAGCGGTCTGCGGCGGCGCTGCTTGGGTGGCCCGGTCAAAATGGCCAGGCTGTAGACCACCAGGTAAACTCCGGCCCAAATACTGTAGGCGTGGATAGAAACGCTCAGCTCGGGGCCGTTGTAGTGGCACATGAGTGTAGTCGACAAATCGACCAAGTAAATGCCAAAGATGGCCCAGCGAATGAACGGAAAACACTTTCTGGCCAGGGGATAGCGAGCAGAACCGATGAAGAAGACCGGATATTGGAGATACATCAGCAAAAAGAACGCCATTGCGAAGACTATGCCGATCGCCGCCAAAAGTGCGTAGTTTTCCCCCAAAGAGTCGAGGGTAATGCCAAGAGCTAACAGCATGGCCGCAGTAACGTTGATCATCGCTATCCCTTAAACAATCACTGGTTTATGTCAGAAAGTGTTCTAGGGGCTAGAGTTCCCCAACCGAGAAATAGTTTAGTCAACTCAGGAAAGTTTGTAGATTTGCTGCAAAGTTGGGCGAGCTGCCGCGATCCCGGCGAGCGCGGCTGTAGTCTTGAGAGTGGACGGTGTCAGTCAAGGACTGGCCTGCCCCGTCAGTAAGCACCAGGTATGAGCACCAGGGAGGTGACCTATGGCTGAGTCGGTATTAGAAGGCAACGTAACTATTCTCTGGCAAGGCTAGGCGGCACCTCTGTGGGTTGACCGCATGAAGCCTTGCCCTACGTAGGCTTCATTTGAGGACATACCCTTGAACTTAACTGAATTAGGCGGGTGGAACACCACCTGCGATCGCGTATTTGCCCCTTGGGCAGAGGCAGGTTTTGAGGCGGGCCGAGTAGCGCTGGAGCATCGCGGTGCCTACCGGCTACTGACCCCAACTGGAGAACTGGCCGCAGAGGTCGCTGGGCAGTTTCGCCACCAGGCCGAGGATAGTCAAACCTTTCCGGCGGTAGGCGACTGGGTGGTGGTGCAGCGGCAGGACAATGCCCACGCTACCATCCATGCGGTGCTGCCCCGCCAGAGCGAGTTTGTGCGCAAAGCGGCGGGCGGCAAAACTGAAGGACAGGTGGTGGCCGCCAATGTCGACACCGTGTTTTTGGTGTGTGGGCTTGACGGCGACTTTAACCTGCGCCGCATTGAGCGCTACCTGGTAGCGGCGTGGGAAAGTCGGGCTATGCCGGTCATTGTGCTAAACAAGGCCGATACCTGCGCAGATTTGGGCGCTCGCCTCGTTCAGGTCGAATCCGTTGCTATCGGCGTTCCCATCCACGCCGTCAGTGCCGCTACGGGGGCCGGGCTAGAGCAGCTCACCCCTTACCTGGGGCTAGGGCAAACCGTGGCGCTAATTGGCTCGTCGGGGGTGGGCAAGTCGACGCTGACCAACCATTTTCTCGGCGTTCAATACCAGACCACCCAGGCGGTGCGCGACGACGACAGTCGCGGGCGGCACACCACCACCGGGCGGCACCTGCTGCCCCTGCCCTCGGGGGCGCTGCTAATCGACACGCCGGGGATGCGGGAGCTACAGCTGTGGACAACCAGTGAGGGGCTGGAGGCCACCTTTGCCGATATTGAGGCACTGGCGGCAGACTGCCGATTTCGCGACTGTCGGCACCAGGGTGAGCCGGGCTGTGCGGTGGAGGAGGCGATCGCGGCAGGCAATCTAGACGGCGATCGCCTGCACAGCTACCACAAGCTCCAGCGCGAGCAGCAGTGGCTCGACCAGCGCCACGATGCCCGCGCCGCCCTCAACAGCAAGCGCCGTTGGAAGACGATCCACAAAGCGATGCGCGATCGCCCCAAGCGGTAGCGCAAAAGTCACCCCACTTAAGGGAGGAATTTTGGTGCGGCATTTAAAGAATTGCGAATGCCGCACCAAAATTGCATATCAGAGTTTATTTTTGTGAATCAAATTCTTATGGCCTAGTTTTTTCTTTTTAAGATGAGAGTTGTCGGCAAAATTTGAGCTTGCCTCCTAAGAAAAATCCAGACTTTTTAGGCTTCTTAAATTTTGTTCTGGGTTAATTTCCCCTTAAGCTCTCAGGCAACATCGCCTCGTCCTTGTGAAAGCGTCTGCCCGATTTCCTGCGTGACCAAGGTTAGCTCGACAGCCACAAAGTCTGTCAAAAAGGACTGGTGGCAGACCCACTCACCCTTTTGTCGATTGACGGTTAGTTAGTTCTAATGTTTCCACAGGTGCGATAGCGGTTGTTAAGGGTTAGCTTTTCTGCAGAAATTTAGTCAAGAAAAATACTTGACCACAAACACACAGGGTTTTCAAAAATGTCTACGTTTTCGTTGTTGTTTATTGCGGTACTGGGCATTGCCCTGCTGCTTTTTCTAGTTATTGTGCTGCGGCTGCAGGCGTTTTTGGCCCTGCTGCTGGTGAGTCTTTTTGTGGCGATTATCGGCGGCATTCCCCCCGCTGAGATTGCTGGCGTAATTCAGGAGGGGATGGGCAACACCCTGGGCTATATCGCCATTGTGATTGCCCTAGGGGCCATGTTTGGCGAGATATTGCAGGTCTCAGGCGGGGCTGAGCAGATTGCCAACTCGCTGGTGAAAAAGTTTGGTGAAGACAGGGCCCAGTGGGCCTTGGGTCTGGCCGGGCTGGTGATTGCCATTCCGGTATTTTTCGATGTAGCGCTGATTTTGTCGATTCCGCTGGTGTATAGCCTGGGGCGACGGACGGGGCGATCGCTGCTGTACTACGCTATTCCTCTGGTAGCGGGCATTGCGGTGGGGCACTCGTTCATTCCGCCGACACCGGGGCCGGTGGCGGTGGCCTCGCTGCTGGGGGCCGACCTGGGCTGGGTGATTCTCATGGGTCTGATTGCCGGTATTCCGGCTATGGCCATTGGGGGCGTATTTTTCGGCAAGAAGATTGCGGGCAAAATTCACCTCGACGTGCCCACCGAAATGGAAGAAGCCGCCCCACCGCCCCAGGGTGTTCCCCTCAAAGAATTGCCCAGCTTTGCCATGGTGATGACTCTGGTCGCCATTCCGCTGGTGCTAATTTTGCTCAACACCGTGCTGGGGGTAGTGCTGCCGGAGGGCAACCCGGTGCGCAGCTGGGCCGCATTTATTGGCCACCCGTTTACGGCATTGACCATTGTGACCCTGCTGTCGTTCTACTTTTTGGGCACGCTGCGCGGCTACACCCGCAACGACATTCAGCGCATTGCCACTAAGTCGTTTGAGCCTATTGGGTTGATTATTCTAGTCACTGGGGCTGGTGGTGTGTTTGGTCGTACCCTGATTGCCACTGGCGTTGGCGAAGCGCTGGCCACCGCTATGGCCGCGTCTAACTTGCCAATCATTCTGCTGGCCTTTTTGATCGCAACGGTGGTGCGAGTCAGCCAGGGGTCGGCCACGGTGTCGATGGTGACGGCGGCAGGTCTGGTGGCCCCGGCTGTAACGGCGGCCAACTATTCGGGGGCGATGGTTGGGGCGATTACCATTGCGATCGCATCGGGTGCCACAGTGCTCTCCCACGTCAACGACTCGGGCTTTTGGCTAGTGGGCAAATTCTTAGGCATGACTGAGAAGCAAACCCTGCAATCGTGGACGGTGATGGAGACCATCATTGGCTTAGTTGGCCTGGGGCTTATGCTGATCGTGGGACTCTTCTTGTAATGACAGTCAAGATAATGGCCGATCAAAACTACATCATTGGGGTCGATATTGGCACCACCAGCACCAAGTCGGTGCTGTTTACCGAGGCGGGCAAGGTGGTGGGCAAAGCCCTGGTCACCTATCCCCTCTATACCCCCGATGTCGCTACCGCCGAGCAGGACCCAGACGAGATCTTTGCGGCTGTAGTCAAAACCGTGCGGGGGGTTATGGAAGCCTACGTGCTGAACCCGTCGCAGGTGTTGGGGGTCTGCTTTAGCGCGGCTATGCACAGCCTGATTTTGGTCGATGCTGCCGGTCAGCCCCTCACCCGCAGCATTACCTGGGCCGATAACCGCAGCGCCGGTTGGGAAAAGCGCATCAAGGCCGATATGAATGGCCATGCCATCTATCGGCGCACGGGCACCCCCATTCACCCTATGTCGCCCCTGGTCAAGCTAGCCTGGCTGCGCCACGAGCGCCCCGACCTGTTTCAGCAGGCGGTGCGGTTTATTTCAATTAAAGAGTACGTGTTTTACCGGCTGCTGGGGCGCTATGTGGTTGACCATTCCATTGCCACGGCAATGGGGCTGCTCAATCTAGACACCCTGACCTGGGATGAGGAAGCCTTGGCCGTAGCCGGGGTAAACGCCAGCACCCTGTCAGACCTGGTGCCGACAACAGAAGTTCTGCAGGGGTTAAAGCCCGCTATGGCAGAGGCCATGGGCCTACGGATCGATACGCCATTCATCATTGGCGCTAGCGATGGCGTGTTATCAAATCTGGGGGTGGGGGCAATTTCGCCCGGTCTGGTGGCGGTTACGGTGGGCACCAGTGGCGCGGTGCGAGCGGTGGTCGATCGCCCCATTACCGACCCACAGGAGCGGCTGTTTTGCTACCCCCTCACCGAGCACCACTGGGTGATCGGCGGCGCAGTCAACAACGGCGGCATTGCCCTACGCTGGGTGCGCGACCAGCTCGCTGACGCCGAAGTGGCCACCGCCAAACGCCTGGGCCAAGACGTGTACGGCCTGTTGACCCGAATGGCGGCAGCGGTGCCCCCCGGTTCGGAGGGGCTGCTGTTTCACCCCTACCTGATGGGCGAGCGATCGCCCCTGTGGAATGCCAACGCCCGCGCTTCGGTGTTTGGCCTCAGCGTGAAGCACACCAAGTCGCACCTGGTGCGGGCGGTGCTGGAGGGCATTGTCTACAACCTTTACCTGGTGCTCAAGGCGCTGGAAGATTTTGCTGGCCCAGCGACGCTCATTCAGGCCACCGGCGGCTTTGCCGAGTCGCCCCTATGGCGGCAGATGATGGCCGATATTTTTAACCGCGAAGTCACCATTCCTGAGCATTACGAAAGCTCTTGTCTGGGGGCCGCCGTGCTGGGCCTCTACGGCCTGGGTCGGGTGCAATCGCTCGATGCCGTGACCACTATGATTGGCGAAACCTACCGCCACCAGCCGATCGCAGAAAATGTGACGGCGTACCAAAAGGTATTGCCCCTGTTCGAGCACCTAACGGTCGTGTTTGAGCGGGAGTACGATGCGATCGCCGCCCTACAAGCCCAGCTAGGCGACATCGATTTACCCTAGCTGTAGGCTGACGCTGCCCACTAATCTATACGAAATTCGATTTGGCAAACCCCGCCTCACGATCAAGCAACCCAGTAGGGGCGTAGCATGCTACGCCCCTGCAAAGCGGGGGGCATTCATTCAGGATTTGATCCTAGACGTAGTCAGACCGATACAATCAGTTGCACGCAAGAGCCAGGGCACACCCTTGGGTTGGGTTACTGGTCTCGCTTCTGCCGATCAAGCACAAACCGCCGCCGTTCTGCTGGGGGCAGAGATTGATAGTCGCCATAAAAGCTGCTAAAGCGCCAAAACTGGGCGATTGCGTTTTGCAAACGCTGGCTCAAGCCCTGAGGGTTGTGAACCGTTTCAGAAATGCGGCTAGAGGTTCTAAGCATGACGGCTCCTTTGCTGTGGTGATGTGGGTTTTGCCAAGCGATCGCGCACCCCAGCCACCCCCAATGCCGCACATAATCGGCCAGGGGGCGACAAATGTTGAGTATGGCGTTCTCTTCTGAATAGCCAGAAAAGACTGGGGAGAAACGCTGCTTGCCTGGGCAAAAACCGCGATCGCTGTATTTAACAGCTCAATTTTCGGTTGTTTTTAACGACCGGAACAGAGGCAGTCGAAGTGAATTGTCACCGCAACAGTTTGGCTTTGCAGAACTGTACGGCAAAAATGGCCTGGAACTGTACTGGTCGGCGGCATTCTGTAGAACGATTGGTATAGATGGGCGATCGCGGCTTATCCTATTGCAAAAGTTGGCCAACACCAGAGAGCAGCCCAAAAATAGACCTACCTAGTAGCAAGTAGCACTGGGTTACTTCACAAGTAGCTTCTTGCGGCACAGCATCGCTCCCACCCCGACTTTCCAAACCAGCCACAGAGCAAATACCATGCGGCCTTCTAACCGTCCCGACCAGTGCCAAACTATGGCCGACATTCGCGCCGAAATCGATCGCCTCGATCGCCAGGTCATTGCCCTCCTGGGTCAGCGCTTCGCCTACGTCAAAGCGGCGTCTAAGTTTAAAGCTAGCGAGACTGAGGTCAAAGCCCCCGATCGCTTGCGGGCCATGCTTCAGCAGCGCCGGGTGTGGGCCGAAGCAGAAGGGTTAAGTGCCGATGCGATCGAAGCGCTCTACCGCGACTTGGTCAACCACTTTATTGCCGAGGAAATGAAGCACTGGCAACAGTCTCAGCCTGAGCAGTCCTAGCGGTCTATCAGTGCTAGAACTTAGAACTGTGGTTCACGACGGCCATTGCGCTATCCCTGCTACGCGGATCCCAAAGGATCACGCCTGTAAACCACTAGATACCTGAATGTCCTCAGGAAAGTCCTCAGGAATATTTTGATAACGTCCTCAGGATTGTCCTCAGGACGTGTTAGACTAAGACCAAGGTTGAAGGGCCCAGGGAGACACCGCCCCCACTGGTGGGTATAGCTCCCGCTGGCAAACTCTTGACGCCAGAGCGGTTAACAACCCGTCACCCCTCCAAAAAGAGAGGTGATGCCAGTGCTACCACCAACATCACCACCAAAGGAAAAAAAGAAAACAACTAACTTGCATTTAGACCAGCATTGCAGTGCTGGTCTTTTTATTTTAAACGCTTTGTGACCTTCCACGCAATTTCGCCGTTTTTTCGATACCCAGAGCGGCTGAAGACAAACCCAGCTTCAGAGAAGCGATCGCCAAAACCCTCCACTTCTCTAGGCGACAAGTCCATTAGCCCAGCCAGCTCGCTGGTGCTAAACAGCCAGCCGTTGCGAGCTGCATTTTCAAGGGTTTCAAAATACTTGAGGGGGTCAGGTTCAGGCCCCATGCCCACCCGGCCTATGACTTCAGAAACAATGGCGCTAATTAATCCACCAAAGTCGCCGGGGGTAGTGGCCAAAGCAGACCCGCTACTCGACTGGCCATTGCCATTATTACTTGGTCGCTTGCGCAGTCCCCGCGCTTCAATAAATTCAGCTGCGCTGCCACCCTGGTTAATGAAGGTATGCAGTTCATCCATGACGCGAAGCTCTTGGGCACCGATATACGATCGCTGCCCTACTTTCTTTGGCGAAATGCCGAGCTGCTCCATGCGTTTGTACACAGCGCTGCGAGCCAGGCTATAGCGGTCTTGCAGCTGGTTAACTGGATACCGATCAATTTCCCCGGGGTTCATCGCCATCCTCTGGACAATCCTCAGGATATTGCTTCAGTATGGCCTAGAAGCCCGTCCTCTGGATAGTCCTCAGGATGATTTTGGTAATCAGCAGGACACGCAGGATCCACGCTGAGCCTCTCAGTGGGTCAGCCTAGCTAGAGAAGCATCGTGAGCAGAATCAGAAGTCATTAGTCGTTTACGTACAAACAGAATAGTTAGATGCAGTCCTGCTAGAAGTTAGCAAGGAAAAATAATCAGATCATGAAAAGAATTGCCGGGAGCTAAGCAACGGCAGACCCAGGCATAAATCTATAGTTCTATAGAGTTGACGCAACGAGATTTTGCTCAATGAGTACAACCTACTATCCGTGGAATGTGCAGGCGCTGGTTGATTGGCTCAAGCTAGAACTGGCTGAGCGTGGTAGTTTGCAACACCTGGCGGCAGCGCTGCAAGTACCGCCCCAGGTACTCAACGGCTGGTTCAAGGGTGTAACACCCACCATTACCCTGCAGCAGATTCGGCACATTGCTCAGTACCGAGGCTGGAGCGTGCAGCAAACCCTCAGATGGCTCAAGCTTAGGTCAACGCACATAGAAGAGCTAATTGCTCAAGATATGCTCAGCGATCGCGTCAGCTGGAGCGAGGCCAAGGCCCTGTGGTTTGGCCCTCCTGCTGCCTAGAAGCCACACTGCTGTTTTTGCTGGGCGATCGCGCCCTGCAGCTGCGGCGTTAGACCTAAGCTAGCGCCATCGTACAACCGCTGAAATTCGCGCTCAAAGTGGGCCGCCACGGTGACATTGTGAATCACCAGCAGATTTTCGTCATTGGTAGTGTTGGCCGCCTGACTCCAATTTTGCGAACCCACTAGCACAGTTGCTTGGTCGAGCACCGCAAATTTGTGGTGCAGCTTGTCGCCCGGCGGTAGCGCAGGCACTCCTACTGTGGCGATGGGGTTAGCCCAGGGCACGCTGCCGTCGCGTTTGCAGTTGTGGTCGGGCAGCGCTACCCCCAGCATATCGAGGCCTTCGCTGTAGCTGCGGTAGGCAAAACTGGGGTCGATCAGGGTTTTGATTGGCACCCCTCGATTGGCCAGAGGCAGCAGCTGGCTGCTAATCGCCTGCTCAGAGAATACAAACAGCGCCAGGTGCAGGCTCTGGGTGGCCTGGCCCAGCGTCTTGGCAATCAGCCCGTTAACGCTCTGCGCCCAAGGCTTCGTCTTTGAGGTCGGCGAAAACTGCACCTCCAATACCGAGCCAGGGGTAGAAACCAGCCCCGAAGCGCGATAGGGCTTTTGCAGACCAAAAAGGCTATCGGGCCGACCGCCAGGGCCGTCGCCCCACATCGCGCTAAATTCTGCTTGATACCGCTGGGCCAGCGGTGGACTGTCAATCACCAACATGCTGTTGGCGTTGCCCCGGCTATCGGGGTCGGCAAAGTCGCCATGGGTGCAGCTCAAAGTCCAGTTCGCCGAGCCTGTGACCACGGTGCGGCCATCGATCACCATAAATTTGTGGTGCATCAGGCCGCTGCCCTTGCTGCCATCGGCGGTGTCATCGATCAGGGGAATGTTGGCCGCAGCCAAAATGGTCAGGGCGTCGCGATCGCGCAATTCCCCATCACTCAGCACCCCGTCCTGGTTGGCATCGATAAAGGCGTACAGGTCGCTGGCCTTCGCCTCAGATTGTTCATCAAGCTGGGCAAAAGCTGCCGGATTGCCCCGTTTCGCCATCGGGGTGCTGTAGGTGTTTTCGACTACCACCCTAACCTCTACCCCAGCCGCCTTTTGCTGACTGAGGGCATGGGCAATTCCCGGTAGCGAAAATTCGTGCACCGCAATATCAATAGACGATTGGGCAGTCGCGATCGCATCGATCACCACCTGCTCCAGGTTATCCCCGTGCCGAGTAATGTGGCGGTAGGGGTCTGTATAGGTCGCCGCCTGGTTTTGATTAAAATACGCACGAATGTAAGGGTCCTGCGGCAGAGGATCGAGCGTGGGCAGTGTAGCCTCGCTGTGAAACTGGCTACTGACTCCCACAAACAGCAGGAGTCCAATCCCAAACCCGATCCCCCAGCGCACCCAAGGAGATTTAGGTAGTAGATGCACAAGCTTGAGAAAGACTTTGTTGTTTTTAGAAAGCCCAAGCGAGAGTCGGAGCTAACGGAGGAGGGGTAAGGATGAGGAGCTGTAGACGCGCAGCGGCTTCCCGCAGGGTGGGGACAAAAGGATGAGGTTGTAGGGAAGGAGTAGATAAGATCGAGAATCAACCCTTCAGAGTTCTTTTACGCTTCATTCTCCTCACCGTCCTTATCTTCATCTACCCCATGCCCTACGACGACCTGTTCAATCAAATCACCGATATGGTCATGTGCCACTCCCCCAGCGGCGCGGAGGACGACATCAATCAGTATCTCACTGACGCCCTGGCCCGTTTGGAGGTAGAGCACTGGCGCGACGAGGCCGACAACATCATTGCTAAAATCCCTGGACGCGACGACAGCCGTGCCATTGCCATTACCGCTCATAAAGACGAAATTGGCACTCTGGTCAAAAGCATCTACACCGATGGCCGGGTGTCGGTACGCAAGCTGGGCGGCTCGTTTCCCTGGGTCTATGGCGAAGGGGTGATGGATTTGCTCGGGGATCATCAGACCATTAGCGGTATTTTGAGCTTTGGCTCGCGCCATGTCTCCCACGAGTCGCCCCACAAGGCCCAGCAGGAGAGCAAGCCCGTCACCTGGGAAACCGCCTGGATTGAGACCAAGCGATCGCCTGAAGAGCTCGCCGCCGCTGGTATTCGCCCTGGCACGCGGGTGGTGGTGGGCAAGCACCGCAAGCAGCCCTTTCGTATGGGCGATCACATCGCCAGCTACACCCTCGACAACAAAGCCTCTTTGGCCATTTTGCTCACCCTGGCAGAACGTTTGAAGGAGCCTCCCGTCACCGTGTATCTGGTGGCCTCGGCCAAAGAAGAGGTGGGCGCGATCGGAGCCCTCTATTTCTCCCAGCGCCACCGCCTAGAAGCCCTAATCGCCCTAGAGATTTGCCCTCTGGCAGCAGAATATCCCATCCAGGCGGGGGAAATACCCGTCCTCCTCAGTCAGGATGCCTACGGCCTCTACGATGAAGGGCTCAACGCCGAGCTGTGTCGCGCTGCCGCCGCACACAACCTGCCGGTGCAGATGGCTATTATCAGCGGCTTTGGCAGCGATGGCTCAATCGCAATGAAGTTTGGCCATGTGTCGCGGGCGGCCTGTCTGAGCTTTCCTACCCACAACACCCACGGCTACGAAATTGCCCATCTGGGTGCGATCGCCCGCTGCGCCGAGATTCTAGAGCACTACTGTAACGACCTGTGACAGCCAACCGGTTAGCCGAGAACCTTTTTAGAATGAAATTAAACGCACTGAGACCAATCCTATGGCCAAAACCGTTGCAGACGTGATGACCCCAAACCCCATCTCGGTGACCCCCGACACCGTGTTGAAGGACGCCATTCAGCTGATGGCCGACAATCACGTCGGTGGCCTGCCGGTTATTAACGCAGACCACAATTTAGTGGGTATTTTGTCAGAATCTGACCTGATGTGGCAAACCACTGGCATTGAGATGCCTACCTACATCACCCTGCTCGACAGCGTTATCTATCTAAAAACTCCTAACCAGTACAACCAGGAACTCCACAAAGCCCTGGGCCAGCTGGTCAAAGACGTGATGACCGATCGCGTTGTTACCATTGCCCCCGATCAAACGCTGCGCGAAGCCGCCCATTTGATGCACGACAAGCAAGTGCGGCGACTGCCCGTGGTTAACAGCGAACAGCAGGTGGTCGGCATTCTCACCCGAGGCGACATTGTACGCGAAATGGCGAATAGCTATACGTAGGCGAGTGAATGAGTGGGCGAGTGGGCGAGTAGGCAAAAGTAGGCGAGTGGGCGAGTGGGCGAGTGGGCGAGTAGGCAAAAGTAGGCGAGCGAATGAGTGGGCGAGTGGGCGAGTGGGCGAGTAGGCAAAAGTAGGCGAGCGAATGAGTGGGCGAGTAGGCGAGCGATGAGCAAAAACTTACCCATCTACCCACTTACCCATCCACCCACCTACCCACCTACCCCTATCGCTGATCCCCAAAATAGTCGATAGTAGATACAGCAGAATTGTGTTCACCTGTACAAATGGCTACTACCCCAGACTCGGTTCGAGAACTGCTCCACTCCGATGACTACGGGGATCGGTTGCGGGCCGTTAATCAACTGCGCGAATTGGCTCCCGAAGAGGCCTTTGAGCTGGTGCAGCTTGCCGCTAACGACGGCAATGCCCGCGTGCGCTATGCCGCTATTAGCCAGATCTCCAGCCTGGGCCAGCAAGATATCGCCACGGTAGAACCGCTGCTGCTGCGATCGCTCACCAGTGACCCCGAACCCGACGTGCAGGCCGCCGCCGCCGATACCATTGGCGGACTAAAGCTGAAAAGCGCCTATCCCGAGCTGGCGGCCCTGTATCACAGCACTGAAGAATGGCTGGTAAAATTTAGCATAGTGGCAGCCCTGGGTGAACTGGGCGAACCGAACGCCTTTGAACTCCTACAAGAAGCGCTGGGCTCTGACAATGAGCTAATTGCTACCGCCGCCATTGGTGCCCTGGGCGAACTAGGCGATCGCCGTGCCCTGCCCCTACTACTCAACCATACCAGCCATCCTGACTGGCAAGTGCGCCACCGACTGGTGCAGGCTCTAGCTCAGTTCTCAGACCCCGAAGCCCAGGCCGCGCTACAGCAGCTCACCCAGGATGAGTCTGAGATTGTGGCCGGTGCTGCCCAACAGCATCTGGGCAACAACTAAAATTCCTTGCTTGAGCCAATCGTGCTCAAGCTACTTAACATTGCGCAACTTTTTCCTCATATTGCGTTTCAAAGCAGCAAAGATCGGGCTTAGGCGCGATCGCTTTACTGTTGTTTGCTCAAAATCTTGGCAGTAATAAATAGAGTTTTGTCTAGGTAATAGAGCCTTAGTAAGGGTGGTTTCGCCTCAGATTAACAACCGTTGACGAGGCCCTGGCAAAGTTTGCTATAGTGAAATAGTGATCTTATTACTACGACCGTGGCGTTCGCATTAGTTTGAGTTCTGGCTTAAACAAACCCCTGCCCCCTGCGGTTGTTAGGTAAACGTTGCAAAGGGTGAAGCACATAGCTTAATTCCAAGCAACACATAAAAAATAAAAATAGTTTATTGGTTGTTAAAGACTGATTTTGATTGATTAATGTCTGTCCCTTTGGTCAGGCTTTCCTACAACTATTCAACTCAAGACATTGGAGATGGCCTGAGTGATTGCAACTTCTCCACCTGCACAGCAGCAAAAGTGGGACACCCTGAGCTTTGTATCCACGCTGTATTTGCAGCCCGTACTAGAGCTTCTGCTAAAAGATGTCCCCCCCCCTTGGCATGCTGAGGTGCGCCTTGGTTTGCAAGAAGCACTCGTCAATGCCGCCAAGCATGGTAACGGCCTTGATCCGGCCAAATGCATTTCGGTGCGGTATACCGCCTCGGCGTCTCACCTGTGGTGGATAATTGCAGACCAGGGCAGTGGCTTTAGCTACCCCTGCGGTTGTGACGAAGCTAAAGACAAAAATTGCGCCTCCCACCCCGGAGAGTGTGGGCGTGGGCTCTACATTCTTTATCAAGTCTTTGATCAAGTGAGTTGGTACAACGACGGGCGCGAGCTACATCTGAGCAAGGTCGTGCGGCAGCCCCGCCGACTGCCGCTGATTCACTAGCGTTTTGTAGCGCGTCTAGTCATTGGGTTTAGTCATCGGGTAAGCGCGTCTTGCGCTCCCCGTGGGTGGGGCAAGGGGGCGCTTGCAGGCTGTGATTTAGCCAACCTGCGGCCTGTTCAACTCGAACCAGGGCTTCTTCAGAATTTTGTTTGAGCAAAAACACCAGCGCTGCCGCCAGTTGTTCGCTGGCTCGCATTCGGCGATCGCGGTTTAGTCGGTGCCAGTCGATCGGTTTAATCGCCAGTCGCTCCGCCAACAGCTGCGCCAGTTCTAGGTCGCTCAGCTCAGCGGCAGGCTTAGCAGCTTGGACTGGAGCCTGAGGCGTCATCGATGGATCAAACGAAAAAGCCATAATTACCGAAACCAGTTGGGGTTAACTAGAAGATATACCCTGCCTTAGAATGCAGCAGAATGCCGCAGGCGAAACTCTTCTCTATACATATTTTGCACTAATGAACCCAGGCCATTGGCGAAAGCGATACCACAGCCAGCGAGGCGCAATTGGCGATACCCCCGAAACTCCTCGTCTAGCCGATCTAATGCAGCAGCTAGAGGGGCTTGAGATGCGCGTGCGCCAGCTCAAAGCTGGGGTTGCTAACCTGGTGCAGCTACAGCAGCTGCAGAACGCGCCCCCAACCGATACCCAGCAATCGGTACAGGAAATAGCCCGGCTGCAGGAAACCGCCGACAACTTTGAGCTGGAGCTGGCCAGCCGGATCGTGAGCTGGCAACATCTGCAAGAACCCTTTTGGCAAGCCGTGCGGTTTGGCGGGCTGGGGCTTTTAGTTGGTTGGGTTCTGGCCTGGTTCATCTATGCCCAATGAGCAAGCCACCCCTTAGGCGCAAAACTTAGGCGCAAAACTTTTTTAGACTGACCAAAACTAATTCCCCTTCCATGCTAGGATTATAAATCGTGGACAGGGCGGGTCGGTGCCCGAGTGGTTAATGGGGGCGGACTGTAAATCCGCTGGCTACGCCTACGCTGGTTCGAATCCAGCCCGGCCCATCCACGACAATTTGCCCTTATAGCTCAGCGGTAGAGCACTCCCTTGGTAAGGGAGAGGTCACGAGTTCAAGTCTCGTTAAGGGCTTTCAAAAATACAGTCTGAGCGACGGTTTAGTGCTGCGGCGTAAGCTGTGGGTATAGCCGCTGCATGAGGGGTTAGGGCGTTCTTTAAAGCAATCTATTGGCGACAGCTATACGCCGGGTTGCTGCTCCAGTTTTGCGGTTGGTTGAACCTACCCTCAGTGAACTAGCTAAGGCTATGTTTGTGTGGCTTTAACCTGCACCGACGTGGCGGGCCGACCTAGCGTTACCAAAACAGGTGGTTGAGCCAGTGGTTGAGCAGCTTCGGTCCCTGGGGTTCTTGGTAGTTGGCTGGCAGCAAGTCCTGAAAGGCCTGCTCCAGGTCGGCAAGGGCGGCGTCGATCGCGGCGCGCTTGGGCCTGGGCTGGTGGGGCACATGCACTGGCGGCCCAAACCGCAGAGTTAGCCGCTTGCGAAAGTAGAGGGTTTTAGTCCCAATAATCGCTACCGGATAGATGGGCACCCCCGATCGCATAGCGTAGAGCACAGAACCTCGCTTGAGCGCGTGCATTTGACCTTCCTGCTCTCCCAGGCGACCTTCGGGAAACAGCATAATACCGTCGCCCCGAGCCAGCAGCGACTGCACCGCCTGATCAATTTGCCGCATTTGCTGAATAGAGCTGCCGTTGGGCACGTGGTCACGGATTGCGGCGGCGAGGGGAACAAGGTCGCCGTGGCCACTGTCAGCGGCGACCATGACGGCGACTTCTTCCTTCCACCAGCGCTCCAGGGGGATGACGCCTCCGGCCCAGCCAATTAGCCAACGCTTCCACCACTTGTTGTACAGCGTACGGGCATCACCCAGGATGTAGTAGTAGGGGTAGGACGGGCAGAAGGCCAACAGCAGGAATGGATCTAAATGGCTGAGGTGGTTGGCGGTCAGCACGTTGGGCTGGGTGGGAATGTGCTCTGGATTCTCAATTCGCACCCGAAAGAAGCTTTTGATCAGGCGGCGCATCACCCAGCGGCGAAACCAACCGCTCACGCGCTGGTCGGCGGTACCTGCCGCGATCGCACTAAGCTCGGTCAGATCGTCGGCAATGCACTGCCGCACAACCGGATCTTGGGAAATGGCTACCCCCTCACGCACCCGATCGATTACCTCAGGCGTTAGCACAACCTCCTCGGCGGGCTGGATGGTAGTGAAATCTGTCATAGCTGCAATGAATGGTGCTTGGCAAATTGTTCTGAGTATGGATGGCCTGGGCGAGGCCAGAGCACCATTGGCGGTAATTCTTAAACATTCCCTCAGCGCCCGTGGCAGGCTTTGTACTTTTTGCCGCTGCCGCACCAGCAGGGATCGCTGCGTTTGGGCACCAGCGGCGGCAGGGCGTCACCATCGACGTAGAACCAGCGCTCTTTCTGACGCACAAAACGCGATCGCTCGTGCACCTGCCCCGGCTTGGGGTCTTCGTAGTAGGCCACAAATTCGACCACGCCCTGGCGATCGGCTATCTGTCCCGCCTCGGTAGCCAGTACCCGCAAGCTCAACCAGCGAGTCGTGGCCACGCTCTGCACAATAGCCGCCCGCTGCCCCCCATACCGCTGGGTAGGGTGATGGGTTGCAATTAAATAGTCAATATCGCCCTGGTGGTAAGCGGTATAGCGCGATCGCATCAGAGCCTCCGCCGTCGGAGCCGACACAGATCCCAGCAAATAGGGCTGGCAGCAACTCCCAAAGATTTGACCACTCCCACAAGGGCAAGCCTCAGCAGACATCGCGCTTATTCACCTACCCACCCACTCATCCACCCATCTACCCGCCCACCCATCCACCCCCTCACCCCCGAGGCTGCGCTGGCAAAATCAGCGCATCGTTCAAGCCGGTGGCTCGATGACGCGGCAGGGGCTGGTAGCTGTTGGCGTCGAGCTGCTTGATGCGGTCAAAGAAGGTTTCATAAAAACGCTCTAGGCAGTCACAAAACCAGGCCTGGTAGGTGGGCCACAGGCTGCGATCGCCCAAATTAACATCCGTCAGGGCGCTGGCCACCATACAGGTCTGATCCCCGGCTCCATCCCAAATCAGCGGCAGGCCAATGTCGTCGGCGATCGCCTCGCGCTCCTGGGCCAGCAGGTGAAAGTGAGGCTGGGCATCAATCCCCGATAGCAGCAGCTCAGTGTAGAGACTGCTGTGGTCGCGATCGAGAATGGCATTGAGGCGAAACCCGGCCCGGGCAATGGCAAACCCCATCGTTGATTCGATCGAGGGAGACCCAGACTTGACCAGACTACCGACGCGATCGAGGCGATCGCACAGACCGCTCCAGAAGTTCAAATTTTCCTGCTGCAGCTCGGTTAGAGGTTCAGGCTCCGGCTCAGCGGGGAGGGCTGCTTCAGCGTCACCGTCAGCGGCTTCGGCCTCTTCGAGTTCGGCATCACCATCGTCCACAGCGCCGCAGACGGGTATAAAGTTCGCCGCCATGGCGGTTTTGCCAATGCTCCACAGCTCCACCGCCACGCCTAAAAACATCGCCTGACTCGTCTGCTCAAGCCAGTCAAAGGTGAGGCAAACATCTTCAGAAAACGATGGAGCCGCCCAAATGACCATCGTCGCCTCTGCTTCCGCAGCCCAGGCCAACAGGCTGCCCAGGTCAGCAGCTTCAGGCGTACCCAGGTGGCCAGCCAGCAGCAGCGGCATCCCGCTCTCGGCTTCTAGCAGCAGGGTGTAGGCTTCAGACAGCACCTCATCTTCCGGCAGCGACAACTCGAGTCCTACAGCTTCGCTCAACAGCTCCAGAGTCTCCGGCTCCGTTAGCCACTGCTGAAAATCGGCCGGGGTCTGCCAATAGTCGGTGGGGTCGAGTTTCTGCAGTCTTCCCAGCTTGGGTTTGGCAGATCGCTTAGGCACGGGTATTCGCTCGAGCAAAGGGCAATAGCTGATCCTATTATGGCGCGGCCCTAGCCCACAAAATCAGGGGAACGCCGGTTCAAGTTCAGAAAGCCTTTGAGGAGGCTGGGTAGCCCATGAGCCTGCTGGCGGGTTTGCTTACTCAACCATCCAGGCCCCTAGAACCATTCAGGCAGGCAGAAAGGATCGATCCTAAGCCCAACAGACCCAGGCAACTTCTAACGGATGTGCGACAAGCGCCGGTTAAGGGCTCACCAGAGCCGCCCGCCAGAGGCTATACCCTTGGGGACTGAGGTGGAGCCCATCGGTAGTCAAGTCTAGGCGCAGCAAGCCCTGAGCATCGCTAAAGGTAGGCTGGAGATCGACAAAGGTAGCCGCCTGGTGAACGGCCAGCGCAGCCAATCGCTGGTTGACGCGCTGAATGCGATCGCTGGGTATTTCCCTCAGCCGCGTCGGCAAAATAGAGTACATCACCAGCTGCGCTTGGGGATGCTGCTGCTTGAGGCGAGTCATCATGTGATAGAGGTTGTCTAGCACCTCGGCCTCGGGCACTCCATTTTTCAGGTCATTAATGCCCGCCATAATATGAATCGTCTGGGGGCGCGTGCCAGCGAAGTAGTGCAGCCGCTGGAGCATGTGGGTCGTGGTTTCGCCCGAGATACTCTGGTTGAGCCAGAGCTGGCCGGGGGGTAGTTCGTCCACGGGTAGCCACAGGGCCAACGAGTCGCCTACCATCACGGCCAGAGGGGCCTCTCCCTGACGGTGCGCCATTGTCGCGGCCTCGGCGGCCAGCAGCCCCTGCCAATCGCTGTAGGTCGGCGATGTAAACGCCCGCTGCCACTGGTCAATGTACCGCTGGGGTACCGCCTGGGCGTATAGCTCACCAGCGGCCAGGGCCGCCGCGCGAAACTGGTAGAGCTGCGAGCCGGTAACAGGTTTGAAATGAGCAGTGCCCAACGCTGGCGAAGGACGGCGGCCCGGGGTCATCACCTGGTCGGGGCTAGGCCAACGGTTGATGGCAGCTTCCATAGAGGGGGTTTGCTGGGTCGTCGCCGGGGCCACCACCGCCATCGTGCGATCGCTCTTAAGGCCATTGGAGTAGACCGCCTGATCTAAGGACTTAGAGAGGTCAGCCTGAGACGGAGACAGCGGCGCGATGGTCGGTGGACTAACCCCGAGGGCCAGCGCATCAGCTTCCGCCACACCAGCCTTTTCCGGCGGAGTAGCCGCGCCGCTCAACATTAGCTGAGCCGCCAAAAGCCAAACATCCATACTTGCACTCCCAATATTTGCGCCCGGTGTAGAACTCCCAGTTTCTTTTCCACACCAAACCTCGACCCATCAGGACAAATCGGCACTTTCCCAAAGCCTTTGCGCCTAACCCCTTGACAGAGCAAGAACCCAGTTGGAATAATAAAAGACTGTGTTTATGCGCTCGGATCAGGTTCCTAAGGCTAACGCCTCCATGCGTGGAGCCCCAGCCTGGGGTCAGTTGGCACCTGTACGGCGGTTATGAGGTAAAAGAAATGACGTACGCAATTGTTGAAGCCGGTGGTAAGCAGCTCCGGGTCGAGCCGGGCCGCTTCTACGACATTGATCGTTTGGCCCTAGAGGTTGACGACGAAGTAACCCTGGAGCGGGTTCTATTTGTCGACAACGAAGGCGAAGCGTTAGTAGGCCAGCCCGTAGTAGACGGGGCGACCGTGACCGGCAGCGTTGTCAGCCACCTGCGGGGCCGCAAAGTCATCGTCTACAAGATGCAGCCCAAAAAGAAAACTCGCAAAAAGCAGGGCCACCGTCAAGAGCTGACTCGAGTGATGATCAATTCGATTCAGGTGAACGGTAAGGCGATCGCAGGCGAAGCCGCCGCCCAAGCAGCCCCGGCCGCAGCAGAAGCAGCCGATGCTGACGCCGAGTAGCCCGGCACCCCCATCTCGCGCTAAATTAAACAGTAGGTAGGTTAAGGACGATACCATGGCTCACAAGAAAGGTACCGGTAGTACTCGTAACGGGCGCGACTCAAACGCTAAGCGCTTGGGCGTTAAGCGCTATGGCGGCGAAGCCGTGCGCGCAGGCAACATTTTGATTCGGCAGCGGGGCACCAAAATTCACCCCGGTGAAAACGTCGGTCGCGGCGGTGACGACACTCTGTTTGCCCTAGTAGACGGCGTTGTTACCTTTGAGCGTCGCGGCAAGAGCGGCAAGAAAGTTAGCGTCTACCCCGCTGCCGCTGCTGTAGCTGCTGTGTAAAGTTAAGTATCATCAAAGACCAGGTGCCCACTGAGCCGATCCAGAGTTCTCTGCATTGTCGCCAGGCCCCTGGTCTTTAGGTTTTTAATAAAAAAGCTCCTCGCTGGCGAGGAGCTTTTTTATTGGTTAGAGCCAGCGACTAGTCGAGGTAGCCCATCAGAATAGAAACCGGAGGATCTACATCATCGTTGTCAGCAATGGGGCGATCGCCGGGCAGCGTGTGAATATCAGCAATGTGTAGGGTGCTCACGGCCACTGGACGGTGCCCAGGCAGCGTGTCGATGGTCGAAATCTCAAAAGTATTAGCGCCAATGGGGCGAACGCCAGCGCGATCGAGCGTGCCTACAACCTCAAAGGTGCCCAAAGCAATGGGTCGGTGGTTGGGCAGGGTATCGGTTTCAACAACTCGGGTGTTGTCAGACAGCACCAAAACGTCGCCGTTGTCAGGGCTGGCCTTCACAATGCCGCCCGTCGAAGCATTGCGCTTAGTGCGGTTGCCTCGGCCAGGGCGGGCAGCTTCTTTTTCGGGGGTATCGGCACTACCGTTGCTAGAGTCGTTGGTCGTGGTCATAGGGGAAAAGTCCTTATTGCTGCAAACAGCCGCCCAAGGGGCGAAATGTTGGGGTAACTATGAAAGGAAGTTAATAATCTGGAGCCTGCTTAGGCGTATGCTGCCGATAATAGGTAGCCCCCGCCTTAAACAGAACTATTAAGTAAATATTATACTTTGATGGTTACCCCATCGAGTTTACGAAAGATTATTAACCCCATAAGGGATTTATACCTGGCAAGGGCTGAATTTTTGCCTGCTTCCCTAAGAACACACGCGAAGGTCGTTCAGGCGCTCTAGCCACGACTTTGTCTAGGGTCAAGGGCTTTATGACATTCACATTTTGCTGTTCAGCAGCCTACCCGACCGTAGAGAGCCAAAACAACACCATACTGCTAAATCCTTGATCCCCAGAGCCAAGAGCAACAGCGCAGGCCACAAACCTGCCCATAGTCGCCGTGTCTATAACCCCCATAGCCATACCAGTGATCTATAATTAAACTAAGTTCACCTTAGGGGGCTGTAACGGTTTCGACGTTTTGACGAAAGTCACGCTGTGATACAGGCCGAGAGGGAGTCTACTCTCGCAAATAAAGGCTCAAAACAAACGTAACTGCGAACACTATCGTTCCTTTTGCTCGTAAAGCTGCACCTGTTGCCGCATAGTCTAAACCTAGTTTAGATCTAACTTAGTTAGCGAGCGTTCATAGTTTGACTCCGTTAAGAGCTATGGACAAACCCCAACGGATGCGTTGATGAATCTCCTCTGGTGGATCCATTGACAAAGACTTAGCCAGAGAATCCCGCCGTCCGGGATAAGTGGCGGTTCCGGCCCTGAGGATTAGACGGGCTAAGCCTGTGAATGAGTGGTGTGTTAATACTCAGAGCGGACACGGGTTCGACTCCCGTCAGCTCCATTTTATTGATTAAGCAGTTTGTGCATTGGGGCGTTGATAAGTCTATCAACGCCCTTTTGCCTTTTATGTACTGGCTTGTTTGCCTAGAGCGCGTTATCAATTCCGGCTAAAGTTTTGATGCCACAGCATTGTCACGCCCGACTCAAAAAGTGGGCTAGGGGCTGTAATCCCTGATTCTTTGAGCATCAGCGGCTAATTGGTAACAGTCTCTAGGGCAGTATCAACCGCCTGTTGGCAAGCCTGAGACGGCGAACTCGCGTTGAGCGATCGATTGTGGGTCATTTGTAGAGCCGTCTTGCCCTTCGCGCGACGGCTATATTTAGCCAGCAGTATAAATTCTGTGTTCGATTATTAAATATCTTTCCATCTAAGAGATCCAGTGTTGGGTCTCTTTTTTCATCTGCCTATACTGAGGAAGCAGCCCGGTCGAAGGTTGTATTGCCCTCAGAATAAGCCATTAAGCGAATGCTATCTCAGCTTCGTCACTATTTATCAAACCTATTCAGAACAATGCGGTTTCCCCTCCTACCCTATCTTTATCAACCCGTTTTTTGTCGAAACTATAAAACCGTCTATAATCCCTGGCGGTTTTGGTATTTGCACCAGGTGCGCTTTTTAGAGCGCTGCTGGTTACGAGAGTATCGACCCGAGCAGCAGCCCAACCCTTAAAACAACACCTTAAATAACTAACGCCAGGGTCTCTAGGCGTGATTATTTAACTCTAGAGACCCTAGGGGCTGTCATCAATGAACTGCTGATGAACCGATAATTAACGCTTACAGCCCCTAGCCTGTTTTTTGGGTCGGGCGTGGCAGCGCTGATGGGACAAGGATTGTGGCCAGAATTGATGACACGCCCTAAACCATCTGCCCTGCTTAGACTGTTGCCAGAGGCGCAAACACCGTCAGCGCTTGGGGCAGGCACTCAAATAACACTGGGTTGGCCTCTAAAATTTCGCCATCAACCACCAGCTTTTGCGGCGGGTCGGTGGTTAGCTTGAGGCGATTGGTGCGCAGGCAGGTAATATCGTCTCGTTGGGTGGGATTGCCCCAGGCGGCGGCAGCCATCAGAGAGGCTAGGGCGTTGATTCCCTGAAGACGGGTGGTGCTGGTGGCGATGGTCACTTCCAGCAGCCCGTCGTCGGGAATGACTTCACCCATTCCCTGGGCCAGGACGGAGGTAGGCGGAGCCACATTGGCTATGGTGATGGCGTTCGTCGTCACCGTAGAGACTTCGCCTTCAATTTCGAGGGTGGCCGTAAACGTTTCAGCGGCAGCCAACTGTCGTACCCCAGAGAGCACGTAGGCTAAATTCCCCAGCTCGTTCTTGAGTTGGCGGCTGGCCCCATCAACCATACCCGCTTCAAACCCTACTCCAGCCAGCAAAATCATAGGAGTATCGTTACAGCGGGCGGCATCGACCACGTGGGTATTACCGGCCAAAATAGTTTCGCAGGCGGCGCGCAGGTTGGTTGGTATGCCCAGCCCAACCGAAAAGGCGTTGGCGGTGCCCCGAGGAATAACGCCGAGTGGAATACCGGTGCCTATGGTAGCTCCGGCTACCGCTGAGACAGTACCGTCGCCACCGGAGGCAATGATTAGGCTACGCCCCATATCGTGCTCATTCTTTGAGAGGATATGGTCAATAATCTCTCGGGCCTGATCGACTGGGTCGAGTTCAGGTTTAGTCATGGTCACATTGACCATAATCTGCGGCTCTAGCACTTCTTTGATTAGGGCCAGATCGGTGTTGGGGTTGCCCTGCCCGGCCACCGGGTTAAAGATTAGGTAGGCGATCCGGCTCTCGGCAATGCCGCGCAGCAGCAGCGTGGCCGATATATCGTTGAGGGCAATGGGGGTGCCCTGAATTTGGCAAGCTCGCAGCACTAACGTAAAGCTGGGAAAGGCGGTGGCGATCGCCCCTGAATCGGTAAAGAAGATAACTCCGGCCACATTGTCGGCCAGAATATGTGCAGCCAGCTCAATGTCGCCTCCCTGGGCAGGGTCTTTGAGGGTTACCAGCTCAATGGTATTGAGATCCCAACCCTGCTCAATGCCCTGGGCTACGTCTAGCGGAGCCATAATTTGAAAGTGGGTTAACACCCCTTGATGCTTCGAGAGCCAGCTTAAGAGGGTGTCTACCTGGGTAGGGTGGGCGAGAAGAGCTAGGGTGCGAGGCATGGGAACAGTTTAATAGTTCACCAATGCTAGCACTCTGCTCTATACGGTGAGGGCGCTAGCTGCCGTCCTCTGGGAGGATATCGGCACTGCTGACGGCTAGCTGTGCAATGGTGGTTTGCCAGTCGCCAATCAGCGTTGGTGACCACAGCCAATGGAGAGCCAGAGCCGTGGGGTTGACCATCGCTGGGGCCAGCGTGAGAGTTTGCAGGTAGTAGCTCTCGGCCTGCTGCTGAAAAGGCGATCGCTCATCAGGCACGAGCGTAATATCGCTTTCGTTTTGGTAGGCCATCGCCAGGCCAGCGTAGGCATTGACTGTGATTGGGTTAGCGACCTGCGGGCTGGCCTCGGGGGCAATATCGCGGCGCTGGGCCTGGTCAATGGCGATCGCCCGCTCCCAGGCTTGAATCGCTTCGCTGTAATCACCCAGGGCGTAGTGGGCAAACCCCAGCCCCACCCAGGCTTCCAGAAAATCGGGGCGACCGTCGGTGGCCATCTGCCAGGCTCGCATGGCGTCGTTGGGGCTGGTGCCAATGGCCGGATCGCTAATCATTTGCTGCCAGGCCAGGCGACCCCGCACGTAGGCGATATCTGGGTCTTGCAGCTGAGGCTCGGAGGCAGTAGCCAAGGCCGACGCGGCAGCGGTCAGGTCGGTGCGGTCTAGCATCTGCTCGATCAGGGTTCTGGCGCTGGTGGTGCGATCGAGGGCCAGAGCATTGATGGCGCTGGGCAGCAGGGCCGTGTCGGCGCTGGCCTGGGTTGCCCCGTCAGCGCTGACCCCAGGGCGATCGCTGGCGATCGGGGGCAGGGCAGGGCGATCGAGCATTGACAGTGTGACAATGGCCAGCCCCAGCACAGTACCTAATCCAGCCAGGCCTAAACTACCCCAGACCAGCAGGTTGGGGGGCACAGACCAGCGCCGCAGAGGCGTTAGAGGCCTGACCGAGGCGGTTTTGTAAGCCGGAGCCGGCTCGGGCGGCGGTATGGCATAACTGGCTTTTGGGGGACTTGTCTCTAGCTGGGGCAGGAGGTTTTCGGTGAGGTCGGCAGCCAGGGGAGCATCGCCAGGGTGGGTTGACGGTTGAGAGAGCTGCTGCACCAGATTGGCCACGGCGGCGTTTGCCCCGGCCACCTCCGGTGGCTCTACTTCTTGCAGCCAGTCGTAAAGGGGCGGAACGGTGGCATCACTGGGGCGATTCGCCAGACCATCGGTGCCTGAATCGCTGGCCTGACGGGACAGTATTTCGGCGGCCAACCCCGATATCTCTGGATCGGTGCTGTAGTCGGGCAGCATTAGGGCGGCCTCCGCCAGGGCGGCTTCACCAAAGTCGTCGAGGCCGTTGAGCGCAGCGGCATGCTCTCTGGCATACAAATAGCCATCGAAGTCGGGCCGCAGGTAAAGCAGCGGCAGCATCCAGAAGGGCTGGTCTGAGCCGTAGGCCGACATCAGCCCCTGGCGCACCCGACTGAGGCAGAGGTCGATGGGGTGCCCCTGGTGCAGGTTGCGGTACAGCAGCTGGGTAAAGGTGAGAGCCACATCATCGGGAATGCGATCGGCCATGGCGATCACGCCTGGCACTCCCCGGTTGACCAGGGCCTGCACCAGGTTTTGGTCGCGCCAGCCCGCCTGGGCGTCGTCCTGGGGGGTGTAGGCCCCGCGGCAGGAGTTAAACACCGCCAGTCGAATGCCGTTGTTGACTAGCAGCCCGGCCAGGTCTTCGCCGCTGAGCCTGTCGGTAAGGCCGGTTTGGCGGTTGACCAGAAACAGGTCACCGCCGGTTTCGCCCGCGTCGCTGTGGCCAGCATAGTGCAAAACCTGAAAGTTGCCCTGTTCTAAGGCCTGCACTAGCTCAGGTCGCCCCGGCTGCTCCAGAATGGTGACCGCTAACGCCAGGTGTCCGGGGTCGGCGGCCTGCAAACTATTCATCAGGTTTTGCACTTCCTGTCGCAGGGCTAGCCGCTCCTGATCGTCGGGGGCAGAAATGGCGACCAGCACGCGCAGAGGAACGCTGGCTGGGGCCAAAGGAGCCATCGCGGCCAGGTCGGATATCGTCTGGCTCTGGTAGTAGCGGCACAGCGTGACGTCGAGGCCGGTGGCCAGGGGGCGATCGTCGCCGTAGAGGAGCTCCCAGGGCAGGCGCTGCACCCGGCTATCCTTAAACCCCAGCCGCAAGCGCAGGGGCTGCCGTCGATTTTGGGCAACGCTTTGGGCAGCTACCCAGCTATCGCGAATGCGCCCCTGAAAAATGCCCTGGTAGAGGGCTTGACCCAGCTGATTCCAGGGATTGTCTAACTGGGAAGAAGGCAGACTGTCGGGGTAATGGACAGCAGGAGCGGTCAATAGAGCGTGCAGCGGGTCTTGAAACAGTGCCTCGGCCTGGGCCAGCCAGGTCTCTAGGGGCCAGGTGACCTGGGCTTCGGCCAGGGGCACCCCGGTGGCTACGGCTTCGGTGCGTAGCCAGTAGGTATCAGCGCCCGATACGGGGGTAATCGAAATCTGGAATTCCTGGGTCACGGCCTGGGTTACGGGCAATAGGGGTAGTCTTCTTTCACGGTAGCTTGCTGAACACATCTCGGGGCTAGGGGTGGCGGGTTGTTAACAAACCCTGGCGCGATCGCCCATTGACTCAGGGGATAACGCTATGATGGCTTGTCTTTTGTCTTTATTTACAGAGACCCAGTGGCAAATTCCTGGCGTAATTCTAGTTTTCTCAGCCGGTTAACCCGGTCTCTCCGTTGCTCTATGTTGCCCACTGGGGTTCGTCAAAAAGCGGCCTGGCGATCGCTCAGCCTGGGCCTGCTAGGGGCTATAGCAGTGGTCGCTGCTCCTGCGATCGCAGAAATCATTCCGGTGGGGCTGGAGGGGCTAGAGCTGCCACCCATGGCAGAGGCCGACCAGGCCCGGCTGGAGGCGCTGCTGGGCGTACAGCAGATCGACGTGCTCAGTACGCTCAGCCCCGATCGCACCACCCTGGTCATCGCCGTTAGCAGTCGCGTTTTTCCGGAGGAGCGGCGGCTACATTTTCTCAACATTCGGACAGGAGAACTGAGCGACGCCCTGGCGCTGGAATACGATTTGATCAGCCCCGATCTGCCACTGCGGTGGATCGACAACGACACCCTGCGCTACGTGCAGCAGGACCCCTACGGGCCGTGGGAAATTATCACCCTGAACCGTGAGACCGAGATCGCCTCGCGCACCAGCGTTTACCCCACCCAGCCCGAGGATGGGGAGGTATTAGGGATGGCCCCGGATTTCTCCAAGTTTGCGGTGCGGGTCTATGGCGAGACCGAAGACATTATCTACATCGTGTTTTTGCCCTCGCTGCGGCGGCTGGAGGTGGCCCGCCTGCCCGAAGATTTAGAGATTCGCCCCCCGTCCTGGTCGGCCAGTGGCAATCAGGTGGCGCTGGTGATGGCCTCGGGAGAAGAGCGCCGCCTGTACGATCGCACCCCCAATGCCGCCAGCCTGGCCGACCCGGTCGTGCAAGATGCCCTGGGTCGGCTAGCCCCCGACGAAAATCCCTTTTACCAGCACAGCACCGTGCGGGTGTTCGACTTTTCGCAGCCCGAGCCGCTGCGGCTGGAGCTGATGACCCCTGACCATGGCGGCGACCCTTTTGCCGAGGCTAGCCTAAGTGCCGATGGCAATCGCCTGTTAGTCAAGCGCTATCGACCGAGCCAGGTGGCTGGACGCCCCTACCCGTCCTATGCATTTCCTGAATCGGCCTATTTTGATCTGTACCACTTAGACGGCATCCGGCTCGATACCATTGCCGCTGACGCCCTGCGGGGGCCAACGGAGTCGGCGGGGCAGTTTTTAGGCGACGACCGCCTGCTGTTTTGGAGCGCTGAGGGGCTGAATCGTCATCTGCATCTATACGACCTGGACACACGCACCCTCACCCCCCTACCGCTGCCGCCGGGATCAGTGGATCCGGCCTCGATCGTAGCTAGCGAGAACGGCAGCACCCTTGTCTACGGGTTTTCGTCGGTGACACAGCCGCCGGAGCTGTTTGCGATTGATCTAGCTGGGGAGGGGGAGCCGCGATCGCTGACGACGATCAACGCCGCTGTAGCCGACAGCAACCGGGTGCGAATGGATGTGGTGAACTTTTCAGCTGGCCAGGATGGGGCCAGCGCAACTCGCCAGGGCTTTTTAATTCAGCCTGCGAGCAGCGCTTTTCCGCCCCAGGGGGTGCCTATCGTGCTGTGGCAGCAGGGAGGGCCAGGGTTCTCGATGACGAATGAGTTTGCTACCGAAGTCGAAATGCCGCTCAACCTGTTGCCCAACTTTGGGCTGGCGGTGCTGGTGGTGCCGCTCTCGGGCCGAGAGGGCTTTGGCCCCGAGTTGTACCGCGCCCTGGCCGAAGGGCAAAACTTTGGCCGCATTGACGTGCGGGAGGGGGCCGACATCATTCGCCAGATGATTCAGCAGGGGTGGACGACGGCGGCCCAGGTGGGGGTAACCGGCTGCTCCTACGGGGGCTACTATACGGCCCAGATGATGGCTCAGTTTCCTCGACTGGTGGCGGCGGCCAACCTGCAGTGCTCTCTGCTCGACACCTTGACCGAGTGGCAGTTGGGTTACTCGTCGCTGCTGTCATACCTGATGGGGCAAACACCGATGGAGGCTCCCAATAGCTATATCCAGGCATCACCTCTCTACAATGCGGCGGCCATGCGCACCCCCGCGCTGCTGTTTCACGGTTCCGACGATTTTCTGCAGGTCGATGTGGCCCGCAACTTTCACGACGCGCTGGAGCTGGCCGACATTCCGGTGACGCTGTACGAGTTTGAGGGGGTAGGCCACAGCCTCTATGGCTCGGGTTATCAGCCCCAGGCGGCGCAGCTGCAAATTGAATTTTTTCGACAGTATTTGCGGCCCTAGAGCACCAGTACAGAAACCCGGTTTCTTGGCCAAAATCACCACATGGTGTTGAAACGGCGACGAAGAAACCGGGTTTTTAGCTCTAGACCAGGGCTTTGCGCTTAAAGGTATCGACGCCAGCGTATTTGGCGCGATCGCCCAGTTCTTCTTCAATCCGCAGCAGCTGGTTGTACTTCGACAGCCGCTCACCGCGACAGGGAGCGCCCGACTTAATCTGGCCGGTCTTGGCCCCCACCACCAGGTCGGCGATGAAGTCGTCGGGGGTTTCGCCCGAGCGGTGGCTAACCATGCAGGTGTAGCCCGCCTCGTGAGACATTTTGATCGCCTCCAGGGTTTCGGTAATCGAGCCGATTTGGTTGACCTTGACCAGGGTCGAGTTGCCAACGCCGTCTTTAATCGCCTGGGCAATGATGGCGGGGTTGGTGACAAAGGCGTCGTCGCCGACTAGCTGAATGCGATCGCCCAGCCGCTGGGTCATGGCCTGCCAACCCGCCCAGTCTTGCTCGCCGAGGCCGTCTTCGATCGAGACGATGGGGAACTGGTTGACCCAGCTTTCCCACAGGGCAATCATGTCGTCGGTGCTCTTGCGGCTGTTGTCGGATTTGTAGAACAGGTAGCTACCGTCTTCCTGATACAGTTCGCTGACGGCAGGGTCGAGGGCGATCGCAATGTCGTCCCCAGGCTTGAGCCCAGCCTTCTCAATGCCCTTGAGAATTACCTCGATGGCTTCCACATTGCTCTTGAGGTTGGGGGCAAAGCCACCCTCGTCGCCGATGGCGGTGCTGTAGCCCGAGGCTTTGAGCACCGACTTGAGGGCGTGGTAGACCTCGGCCCCGTAGCGCAGCGCCTCAGAGAAGGTCGGCGCACCCACGGGCGCAATCATGAATTCTTGAAAGTCAACGCTGTTGTCGGCGTGGGCACCGCCGTTGATGATGTTGAAGCAGGGCACCGGCAGCAGTACCGAATCGGGGCCGCCCAGGTGCACATAGAGGGGCACATCGGCGGCGATCGACGCGGCCCGAGCCACGGCCATCGACACGCCCAGAATAGCGTTTGCGCCCAGGGTGCCTTTGTTGTCGGTGCCGTCTAGGGCCAGCATTTTGTGGTCAACAGCGGCGAGATCCATTGCATCCATGCCCAAAATGGCCGGGGCAATAGTGTCGTTGACGTTGGCCACGGCTTTGAGCACGCCTTTGCCGCCGTAGATAGCCTTGTCGTCATCCCGCAGTTCCAGGGCTTCACGAATGCCGGTCGAGGCTCCGGAAGGCACACCAGCCCGACCCTTTGCGCCTCCCTCCAGCACCACATCGACCTCAACCGTAGGA
This sequence comes from Nodosilinea sp. LEGE 06152, assembly GCF_015207525.1. GTDB lineage: Bacteria > Cyanobacteriota > Cyanobacteriia > Phormidesmidales > Phormidesmidaceae > Nodosilinea. The sequence goes on along the minus strand of NZ_JADEWR010000015.1, from coordinate 92,618 downwards.
TTGCCCCGCGAGTCGAGGATTTGCCTGCCATGAACCGATGTAATTGCAACCATAACCATTACTCCGTTGGTAATTCCATAGACCGCTGCGAACCCCGCTGTTCTGGGCTGCGTGCGCTGAAGCGTTAAATTGACCAAGTCCAAGTCCAGAAGTGGAGTTTTGCCGGTAGGAAAACTCCAGATCCCGAGCTGGACTTGGTATATCCTGTAGTATCCTACCGGGTGAAAGCCCTCTTCTAACGTCGCTACAGCCACCGTTTAAGCCATTCAGCCCGATGGATTTGATCCCCGCGCGAACGGGTCGGTCATCGTTCGGCTGGCTGACGCTGCTTGAATACTAATGTTTTAAGATTAGTACCTTGGGATTAACACCCTATTAACGCTTAAGATCCTCTCAGGACCAGCCCCCAGCACTAAGCACGGCTACCGTAAAGGCATTGCCAACTACAATGCCCCTGCCAAAAGTCTTGGTTAAGGAATCGATGACAAATGCTGATGGCTTACTGTTGAATGTTCCACAAATAGGCCGTCAGATGGAATAGCACTATCCTATCTGAGACTATTCCGAGGCTTAGTTCCTGTAGCGGTCATGACAAATTTTAAGATGGTTGGCAAAAGGAAATCATCACTATTCTTAGCGATCGCATCGCTTCTTTGCCTTGGGGTTATAGCTTACTTTGTCATGTAAGGACATATAAGGACTGCTGGGCACTGCCCACCCTACTGAAGGCTCTTTAGGAGTAGTCTTCTTCTTCAGCTACTTTGCCCTGTTCGTTGTGAATGCACAGTTCTGTTTTCTGGGCTTTAGCCTTTTCTTGAGCCTTATTGACGACATCTGCTTTTTCTTGCCCCTGGGCAATGCGCTTTTGACCCTGGGTGGCAATCCAGCCTGTGCCATCAGGGTCAGAAACAACGTGAATTGTCTCGCCATCGCCCTTTTCAGATTCTGGGGTAACCGCCTGCCCGGTGGTGCCGCCGGTATTTTTCTTGGCGATTTGTTTGTCTCGCCGTTTGGCCCATTTCTCAGCCTGGGCGGTGGCGATCGCGATCGCCCGTCCGTCTTCATACCCGTCGCCCAAAAGGGCATTGGCAATATCTATCGCCTTCCGCCGCACCTCAGTGGTCAGGTTTTTCATAGATGTTGGATAGCTGTCGTAGGTCCAGGGCATTTTTCAGCAGACTTGGTATCTTTAGGGCTGTATTTGAGATTAGAACTGAGCCAGTTCTGATCACTCACTTAACCATTACAGTCGCACGGTCTAAGCAAAAAGGTCACCCGTCTCCAGGGTGACCAAGCTAGAAGAAATTGATCAATCTAGTGGCTGAAGCTGAGGCTGATCCCAGCGATCGCTGTTGTAGAGATCGACATAGCGATGGAAGAGCTGCATCGCTGGGCTGGCGCTTTTCTTCTTCAGGCGCTGGTTCGTTAAGTGTTTAGGGCTGCGCTTGGCCAGGTGCTGCAGGTAAGGTAAATCTTCTAGCAGAGTCAGACTCGCAGCCAGCAGTAGAATGGCTTTGAGCAACTCCCTGGGCCATCTCAAATCGCTAAACATTTGAATGCATAGGTAGTGCTCTTCGCTGTTCAAAGGAATGACGCTAAACAACACGCGAATGAACTTTTGGCTGTAGGCGGGCACTTTTAGCTCGATTTGGTGGGGCGAGTGAATAGTCAGATCGACATCCACGCTGGGATCGCGCCATAGTCTTAAAACGTTGAAGGGTGAATCAAGCACAGTTTTGAACCGAATTTGCCCGCCTGTCTGAGTTTCTCGAAACTGGCTTACTTTGATCACCTTTAAGTTGCCAAGGCTAAAGCGATGGATATCTTCTAAATGCTTGAGGTTGAGCAGGTGATAGATCTGACAAATGTATGGAAATGGCAATCGGTAGCTTTGCTGAGCAATACAGTTTGAGTCGAAGGGTAAGGTTTCAGCCTTAACCAGGTCTGTGGCGTTAAATGCAGGTAGTTCGGAATTATCTTCGGCTAGACCAATACAAACCCACGCCATTAGCGTAATTAGCCCAATTAAGCAGTAAGAGAGGTCATGGGCATTTACGGTTGGCTGGGAAAAGGCTGAAAGAGCCCGTTCAACAGCGCCGTAGATTAGCGCTGGAATAGCCAGTAGCCAAAGGCCGTAAATGAAAATATTGCGCTTTAAAGTATCTTCAACGGGCGATCGCTGCTCACTGATATGGGTCAGATACGCCTGTAGTCTGTCTGGCTGGAACATGGTCCATCCCCTTTCCCAGAAATGAAATAAAAAGAAATACGTTGCTTAATCAAACGTTAAAATCTTTCTCAATGGATCCCCCTCAACCTTTAGAAGGAGATAATTATTGAATCCACAATTGGGTAGATTGAAAAAATCGCCTAAAATCATCCTCTTGACAATCTTGGGGCGATTGGTAATGGGATTTTCTAAGGCAATGATCAGTAATAGCTGCCGTCTCAAAGTTCAGCCCAATATCAAACTACGCTTAGTAAGCAGACTGCCAATCTTCAGCAGCCTGCTCACCATTTCTATAGTTAGATTTATGCTTCCAAATGCCGGCCTTTTAGCAGAATTATTCCTCTAAATACGTACCGAACATTCCCAACGGTTTCGGTAACGTAGTAATTACTAGGTCGCTCTGTCAAAACTTCCTGTAACCTAAGCCAGATATTCGTGAAGACAGACCAGGGCAGTAGCTTGAGTTACTTCAGTCGTTGAGATGCCGTCTCGGCTTGGTTGACTACTTCGTGGACGCTTAGTTGCCGAGAGGCCATTACCTCTTTGAATAGGTCGGTTGAGAGGGCCTGTTCTACCGGGTAAACGCCTGGGCGTTTGAGCTGGCCTTTGAGTATGAGTTCGGCGATGCTGCCCGTGCCTAAACCGGTTGCGATCGCAGCATTTTCATGGGCAAACGTGCTGACATAGTGAGCAGCCCTGCCCGCCTGCTGCCCCTTGATATCGCAGCGCATTGCTACCCCAGTACCGCTAAAGTGGTCGGTCACATCGGTCATAGAGTGGCTGACGTTGGCCAAAAACTCTACAGTCTGCGGACTGCGAAGCACCGCCGGCGGCAGCCAGTGGGCCATGGCCCAGGTAGCGTGGTTGTAGAAGTCGGGCACCACCCCAAACTTGGTAATCACGCTCTTGACCGGGAAGGTTTCCTGCAGGGTAATGGCTTCGGGCATGTCGTACCAGTAGACACTGGCGCGGCCATAGGGGGGCGGAAACTCCAGCGTTTCTCGCTCGGTGTAGGGCTTTATCGGCTGCCAAGCGCCGTTGAGCCATGCTTCAAAGGGACGCTGCAAGCCGATAAACGTGGTGCGCATGACCGTAACACCGGCCCCGCCAGACCCGGCAACAATATAGCTGAGCTGAATCGACGCGGCCTCGTCTAGAGCCTCTACCCCTTGCCGCACCATGCTGTTTGAAATGCCGGGAAACACGCCCGTATTGATTACCGCCGTCACTCCGGCTGCTTCGGCTTCGGGGTGCATCGCCATAGCTCTACGGGTAAAGCTGCGTTCATCGCTAACGTCGGTGTAGTCAACCCCTTGCTCAATGCAGGCCCGCAAGACTCCGCCATCTCGATAGTGAAAAGGGCCAGCGGAATGAACCACCAAATCAGCCTTCGCTACCGCCGTTCGCACCTCCTGCTGATTTGTCAGATCTAGCACCTGAAACTGTACCTTGGACCCCAACCGCTCTAGAGCCGCCATACCCAACTGAGGATTGCGCCCGGTAATGGTGACTTCAACCTCGTCTGTGTGAGCCAAAATATCGCGGGCAATACTGCCGCCAATCCGGCCACAACCGCCAATGATGAGTACTCGTCGCATAGTTTCGTAGCTAGTATCTACAGGGGCCCTGCCGTTGTCGGAAATGCCGGACAGGCTAGACAGGATCTTCTAGCTAAAGCGTAAAAAAAATTCAGCCCACTGCCATCAATCCTTGGGCAGGAATGGGTAAGGGCTGACTAATTAGCCTCGGTTCAGGTGGCTCAGCTAATTTGCCTGCGCAGAAGTTCAGTGCGGTCAGCCAATGTGTCTCCACCGGCTTCGGCTAGGGCCTTCACATAATTGAGCTTGAACTTTTCTAAGGCGCTGACCAATTTCTGTTCAATATCCTGTCGGGTATTGTGTTGGCTGAGAGATCTAGCCACGGCTTCTCGCAGGTTGTGCTGCAAACGAGCGGTAATTTCTTCTCCTTTTGGGTCTGCCACGCTGTTGGCAATGGTGCGATACAGACCGTGGGCCAAAGAGTGAGACAAACCCTGCTTGACCTGGGCAGACAGCTGCTCTAGGCCAGGCAAATAGCTGGTTTTAGGATAGCCCGGCAGTTGCTCTAGGGTTTTGGCGATGCTGTGCTGCACCAGGTCTTCAATATCGGGTTGAACCTGGGGCAAAATATCCTGCACTCCAACTGTGTACAGTCGATTTGCGATCGCCGTTATTTCCTCCTCCGCCACAATCTCGATGTCACCACTGGTATCCACATTGGGATCAATCCACGAAGCCAAATCCAGCAGTTCACCCTCACGGATAGAGTTTTGCATTTGCTCAATGATCTCAATACCGGCAATACCGGCAATGTCAGCCCCAACGGTCACCACCACGTCGCGCTGCGCCTCAGCGCGCACCGGCTCTAGATTTAGCATGTCAACCTGATACAACCGCAGAGCCACAGGAATAGCCCGCAACCCACGCCAGAACGGCAGCAGCAGAAACAGGTCGTACCAGCGGCGTAACGCGGCTTCTACCCAGGTTAAGTGCGGATTACGCCGATGGGACGCCCGAATGCGGTTGACAATATCGATGGCAAAAATCAGGAGAAAGGGCAAGTCAATCAGCCAAAAATAATCAACTGGCACCCCTAAAGCGGTAATTTTGCGATAGTAATTGGCCGCAAAAAAGGGACGAATTTGACTATTCCAAAATGCCAATTCTGGCTGCCACCCCCGCTGGCTGAGATAATCCGCACTCCAAAACTGCTCAAACGCCGCCTGGGCAGAGCTTTGCCCTGTCCTCTCCTGAAGGGTCTGCTGCAGCGTTGCCAGGGCATTATCGCCATTGGGAGTTGTAAAAACCCGTTCTGTTGCGAGCTGCTGGCTCAAACTTCGCAGGGTAGACAACGAGGCCTCTACTTGCGATAGCTGCAGATTGGGGGCAGCCAGTTGCTGAGCTAAAGCGTCAACCTGGGCCTGGTAAGCCTCGGTTTGAGGATGGGTAACAATGCCCTTAACCGGGTCGTACACGTCAGCAACAACCGGTAGATACTGTCGGTAGACGGGCCGCAGACTGATGTAGGAAAGATCGAAAAATACTAGCCCTAGGTTGATTAGAGCGATCGTGGCAATAATTCGCTCTAGCCTGGGGTAGTAACGCTCGAAGTAAGATCTAAACTTAACCATGGGTGGGGAAAGTAGTCGAAGAGAGTAATCGTCAGCAGCTTATTCAAAGAGCGTATTAGAAGTCAGCAGAAAAACCGGAGTGAGGTGCCGCCACCCGCTTTAAACACCAGCTACTGCCTCTCCAAGTTCTGATTATTAACGCTTCCCATTACCCCAGCATCAACCTTGAGGATTAATTGTCCGCCGGATAGATTAGTGCCCACTCATAACCTGCACAAGGGCAAAAGGGCCTACCTGTGGTGTCTATACCTAGATGGATGAACGATCTGCTGAGGCAGAGCTAGGGTAAGAGCGATCGCTCTACCTGTATCTTCAAGCGGCATGCAATTTTTTCTACAGCTGGTAGGCGTTGGACTTGTTCTAGTGTCGCTGGTCGACATTTTTCTAACGGTATTGCACCCTCGTGCTGAAAATAATCTGCTCAGTATGCTAGTAGCGCGAAGCACATGGTGTCTTTTTCGGGTTGCGGCCCAGGGAATGCCCAAACAGCGCGATCGCATTTTGTCCTACGGCGGGTCAATCACTATCGTCACGTTGATTGGGGTGTGGGTTTTACTACTTTTCATTGGGTTTGCCCTAGTTATTTGGCCAGGGTTAGGTACCGCTATTCAAACTAGCCAGGGAACAACGCCAACCGATTTTGGCACAGCGCTCTACTATACTGGATTTTCTCTTACTACCTTAGGCACAGGAGATCTAGTTCCACAAACCGATGGCCATCGTTTCTTAATGGTCCTCCAAAGTCTGCTAGGATTTTCAATCTTTACCCTGGCACTTTCCTACGTGCTGGCCGTATACGGCGCTCTCACAAGCCGCAATACGTTCGCACTGAAATTGCACTACCGCAGCGCAGGTTCAGCCGATTCAGCAGAGCTTTTACGTCGCCTAGCTACCGGCAATGATCTCAATATGTTAAATCAAAATCTTGCAGACATTGCCCAGAGTCTGATCAACATTTTGGAGCTAAATAACTCTTATCCTCTGCTGCTTTACTTTCGCTATCGTCAGCCTTACTATGCCTTAGCTAGGGTAATTTATCTGGTTATGGACACGGCCACCCTAATCAAAAGCACTCTCAACCAGGACTACTATAGCTCCATTATCCACTCTTCAAATGTGGCAGAAGTTTGGCACGGCGGATTGCACTTACTGAGTGAACTTAACCACCAAATTCTGCGAAAAGAAAAACTTTCACCGCAAGAACTGAACGAGTCGTTTTGGCAAGAGCACTATTATCGCGCCCTAGAACAATTACAGTCCGAAGGTATTAAAACTATCAACGATCCTAAAACAGGAGCTGACATCTACATTTCATTGCGCCATCGGTGGGCTACTGACTTAGCAAGATTAACCGCCTACACTGGTTATCAACCTAATCAAATTTACAAATAGACTACTAAAATCCATCGATCCAGTGCCATTCCTCAGGCCAATCCGCTTACTCAATTCAACAAAAGGTAGCTTGTATAACAGGTGTTAACAGAGCCATACTGGGGGGCTAAGGGCTTTGCAAACCGGTTGAGAAACTTTTCCTACGATGCCTGTATCATCAAGGGTCGCGTCTCTCTCAAGGTAGATCTCTCAAAGGGAAGGCTTTGCTATGGTTCTAAGATAGCCCCAACAGCGAATTTCAAACTAGGGTATGGGCTGTCTTTTTGGCTAATAGTCTCTGTATCCTTTATAAGAAGAAAAGCGTCAACTTATGCATGTTGCAGTTTGGCCTGGTAATGTCTATCCGCTCGGAGCCACCTGGGACCATAAAGGCACTAACTTCGCCCTATTTTCTGAACACGCCACTGGAGTAGAGCTCTGCCTGTTCGACAAAAACGGCGAAGAAACCCGCATTCCGCTGACCGAGGTAAGCAATTTTGTCTGGCACGGCTACCTGCCCGGTATTGGCCCAGGCCAGGAGTACGGCTACCGGGTACACGGCCCCTACGCCCCCCAAGAAGGCCACCGCTTTAACCCCAACAAACTGCTGATTGACCCCTACGCCAAGGCCATCTCAGGAGAGGTCGGCAATGGCCCCGAGCTGTTTGGCTACGACTGGGAAAGCCCTGAAGAAGATCTCTCGTTTTCAGAGTTAGACAGCGCCCCCCTGATGCCCAAGTCGGTGGTGATCGACGAAACCTTCGACTGGGAAGGTGATACCCTACTGCGCACCCCCTGGCATGAGACCATTATCTACGAGGTGCACGTTAAAGGATTTACCCGACAGCACCCCGACATTCCCGAAGAGCTGCGGGGCACCTATGCCGGTATGGCCCACCCGGTCGCCATTGAGCACCTGCAGCGGCTTGGCATTAGTGCTGTCGAGCTCATGCCAATCCATCACTTTCTCTCGCTGCCCGGACATTTAGCAGATAAGGGGTTGCGCAACTACTGGGGCTACGACTCGATCAATTTCTTGGCTCCTTTCTCGGGCTACAGCTCTAGCGGCGTTTTGGGCGAGCAGGTTACCGAGTTTAAGGAGATGGTAAAAGCCCTTCACCAGGCGGGGATTGAGGTGATTTTGGATGTGGTCTATAACCACACCGGGGAGGGCAACCACTTTGGCCCTACTCTGTCACTGCGCGGTGTGGACAACGTCAGCTACTACCGCCTAGTCGAAGACGACCCCCGCTACTACATGGATTTCACTGGCTGCGGTAACTCGCTACACATGCGCAGCCCCCAGGTGCTGAAGCTGATTATGGACAGCTTGCGCTACTGGGTCAGCGAAATGCACGTAGACGGTTTTCGCTTTGACCTGGCCTCGGCCCTGGCGCGGGAGCTATACGATGTAGACCGACTGTCGGCCTTTTTCGACCTAATTCACCAAGACCCGGTACTGGCTGGGGTCAAGCTAATTGCCGAGCCCTGGGATGTGGGTATGGGCGGCTACCAGGTGGGCAACTTTCCGGTCAACTGGTCAGAGTGGAACGGCAAGTACCGCGACACCGTGCGCGACTTTTGGCGCGGTCAGGATGAGACGCTGGGCGAGTTTGCCTACCGTTTGACCGGCAGCCCCGACCTTTATTTTCAAATGAATGGTCGCCAGCCCAACGCCAGCATTAATTTTGTGACGGCCCACGACGGCTTTACCCTCAACGACCTGGTCAGCTACAACGAAAAACACAACGAGGACAACGGCGAAGACAACCTCGACGGCGAAAGCAACAATTCGTCGTGGAACTGCGGCGAGGAAGGGCCGACCAGCAACCCCGAGGTGCTGAAGCTGCGCGAACAGCAGCGGCGCAACTTTTTGACGACGCTCATGCTGTCTCAAGGGGTGCCCATGCTGCTGGGAGGTGACGAAATTGGGCGCACCCAGTTGGGCAACAACAACGGCTACTGCCAAGACAATGAAATTTCTTGGTTTGACTGGCACCTGCCCGAGGGCAACCAGAACCTGATCAACTTTTGCCGAGAGCTGATTTACTATCGCAAGCAGCACCCGGTCTTTCGACGGCGTAAGTGGTTCCAGGGGCAGGCCATCCACGGTATTGGGGTAACCGACATCAGCTGGCACAACCCTGACGGCACCGAGATGCACCAGGACCAGTGGGATATTGGCTACATCAAGTCGATTGGCGTGTTTTTGAATGGTGACAAAATTCCTAGCCCGGGCAGTCAGGGAGAGCGCATTAGTGATGATGACTTTTTAATGTTTTTCAATGCCCACTACGAAACCATTGAGTTTCGGCTGGCTGAGCTGTTTCGCGAATACCAGTGGTTGGTAGAAATCGATACCAAAGAGCCTCGCTTTGTGACCGAGGAACGTATCTTTACCAAGGACCAAGCGATTCCAGTGGCGGCGCGATCGCTGATGGTTTTGAAGCGCCTGTAGTGCGCCTTTCTGATAATAACCCCAAGTTCAACCCCCATTTAAAGCAAAACAAACCCACAGGGAAATGAGTAAAGCTATACCACAAGCTCTTGTTTCCCTGTGGGTAAATATTTTTCTATTCTCAACCAGTAAAAGAAACCAAGAAAATTTTTCTGGGCGGATCTACCAATATGGCAAGCGCCGGCTTTATTAGGGCACTGGGGCACATATAGCGATCGCCAGAACGGTTAGGACATGACTCGTATCCCCTAAAGCGGTGGCTATACGCAAGCCATGGCACTATCCCAGTTTTTGCCACTGGAAGAGGCCGATGTCCTAAGCGCGATGGCCATCGCTATAGTAGCGCTCCAGCATCAAGCTTTTTAACTATCAGTTTGTGTTCTAAGCTAGCCACCAACGCAATACTGCTTGCTGCAGAACCTTCCTTTCGAGGGATATGGTTAACAAAGTGACGCGATATTTTGATGGGATGAGCACACTTTTCAAGTCATTCGCATTAGCTTAAAGGGTACTAAGTAGAGGCAAAGCGCGGCTGAAGCGCCGTTAATTTTGGTCGTCTACTTGCGGACATTCCACTTTTATTTGCGAAACAGAATAATTACACGACTCTTAATGACTGGGCAAAAGCTGCTGATACGAAGGCAATAGCAGCATAGTGCTTGGAAGATAACCGCATATAAACAAATAAATTTAAGGGTAAATTCGCCATGAATTTTTCCACTCAAGAACCTGTTTTAGTCGCCTGTGCGGCAGATAATTTCTTTTCCATGTCTTTGGCCGTTACGGCATTTTCAACGTTTAAAAATCTAGATCCACAACGACAATTAATTCTGTTTATCTTAGATGGTGGCATTAGCTCTACGAACAAGAAAAAGCTGCTGCAGACCCTAAACTCAAACCGTGTCGATGTACGCTGGATTAAGCCTACAAAGGACCAAATCAAAACAACGCTTTTGACGTGTCAGACCAGCAACCACCCAATCTCTGCCTACTACAGGCTTCTCTTACCTACTATCATTCCTCCGCAGTTCAAAAAGGTAATTTACTTAGATTCAGACGTAGTCGTTGAAGGAGATCTTGCCGAGCTTTGGGATCAAGACTTAAAAGGTCAGGCTTTGCTAGCAGTTCAAGACCCGGTTCATGAATACATTGCAGCAGCTAAATACTTTAGCCCTCTACAATTAGAAGATCGAGGAATAACACCAGAACAAAAATACTTAAATTCTGGTGTTTTAGTCATTAACCTTGAAGAATGGCGACGTCAAGGTATCGCTAACCAAGTGCTTAAGTTTATTGGTCAACATCCAGATCTTCCGTTCCCAGATCAAGATGCTATCAACATAATCCTGGCAGGTCAGTGGAGTGAGCTCGACCCTCGATGGAATCAAATGCACGCTGTTCATACTTACAAATCGTACCAGGATAGCCCTTATGACGAAAGCTTATACAAAGATTTGATTCATCATCCGTCTATTATTCACTACACGAGTAGGCCCAAACCCTGGGGAAACAATTGCACTCATCCTCAGGCCGACAGATACTTTAAATACTTAGACCAAACGGCCTGGAGCGGCTGGCGAAACAATGTCATTACTTACAACACGACCCTCATACGCCGTGGCATTCGTCGGATTAAAACAACAACATTAAAGCTATTTAATCGGCTGCTGCCAACGAAATTGCCAACCTAAATACTTGACAGTCGCAAACACAAAATGCTCCTTGTAGTATTTGATATTTGCTCAATGCCTTCTTCTATGGCCCTTTTTTGTATGGCTACGGAAGTCAATTCATCACGAGCGTACAGCATCCGTGATGTGACTAGCCTTGGGAAACCGAAGACTGTGGGGTCGCTAAGCTGCCCTGACAGCGGGGGCAGAGGCCAAAAAATTCAAGCGTGTGGTAGAAAATTTTGAACTGATGGGCCTGGTGCAGGTCTTTTTCGAGGCTGTGAACGGGGCACTCATCGATAGCGATAGTAATGCCGCACTGCAAACAGGTGAGGTGATGGCGATCTTCCTGCGGTAGGCTGTAGAGTGCCTCGCCTGAGGGCAGGGTGCGCATTTGTACTGCCCCTTCTAGCTTGAGGGCATCGAGCGCCCGGTAGACCGTAGCCAGGCCCGTGGTATTGCCCTCCTGCCGCATTTCCACGTAGAGATCTTGGGCTGAAATGGGTTTACTTAACCCTTTTAAAACGGCTAAAACTTTTTCTTGGCTGCGGGTGCGTCGTACCATGCTGTCTCACTCGTACTGCCTCAAGTTTATCAACTGGCCGATAGGGTAGGATGAGGGGTGTCGATTGTTACGATTTTCCCTGCTTTTGGAGTCTGCCGTGCCCCACTACAGTGCCCGTATTTACGTTACCCTGCGCCCCTCGGTTCTCGACCCGGCAGGTACAGCGGTGCAGTCGGGGCTGGCCCATATGGGCTACAGCAACGTGGGGCCAGTTCGCATTGGCAAATACATTGAACTCACCCTGGAGGCCGACTCCGAAGCGGCCGCCAGCCAGCAGCTCGATCGCATGTGCGACCAGCTTTTGGCCAACCCGGTGATCGAGAACTATCGGTTTGAATTGCAAACGCTAGCCACGGCGTGAGGAGGGGGAGTGTAGAGTTCAAAATTCAAAGTGCAAAATTTTGAACTTTGAATTCGTCCCTACCATCTCCTTGTCTCCCCATCTCCCAACTCTCTACCTCCTTTACCCTCCCTTTACTGCCATGAAATTCGGCATTATCGTCTTCCCTGGAGCTAACTGCGATCGCGATGTGGCCTACGTCACCCGCGATGTTCTGGGCCAGCCCACTCGGATGGTCTGGCACGAGGACAGCGACATCGGCGACCTGGATCTGGTGGTGGTACCCGGTGGCTTTAGCTACGGCGACTATTTGCGCTGTGGTGCGATCGCTCGGTTTTCTCCGGCCATGCAGGCCACGGTCGAGCACGCTAACCGGGGTAAGCCGGTGCTGGGCATCTGCAACGGGTTCCAGATTTTGACTGAGGTAGGGCTGCTGCCAGGGGCGCTGATGCGCAACCGGGATATGCGGTTTATCTGCGATCGCGTACCCCTGAGAGTTGAGCGCACCAACCTACTGTGGACAGCAAATTATGCCCAGAATCAGGTGATTACGCTGCCCATCGCCCACGGGGAGGGCTGCTACTACGCCGACGAGGCTACCCTGGCCGAGCTGGAGGCCAACAACCAAATCGTGTTTCGCTACTGCGGCCCTGATGGTGCGGTAGAGGCCAAGCACAACCTCAATGGCTCGTTGGGCAACATTGCCGGGATTTGCAACCGTCAGGGCAACGTGCTGGGCCTCATGCCTCACCCCGAGCGGGCCGCCGATGCAGTGCTGGGCGGCGTCGACGGGCTGCCTCTGTTTGAGAGCCTGGTGCAGGCATTGGTAGCCGCCTAGGGCAAGCTTCGTCATCCCTTTAAAGAGAGCGGTTGATCCGGGCACAAACTTCACAGCCAACCTCGTCACGGCTGTTGAGCTGGGTACACTTAACCCTCAAGGAACCTACTTTGGCCTGGGCATCGTCATGGGCTGAAGCGGGTAGCTGGTAGGCTGCCGTTACGACCAGTCGCTGCTGTGTTGTGCTGCGTTAAACGCCTGGGCCAAGGCTGTAGGAGAAACCCCATGTCAACCTCTGACGAATGGCTCGGTAGCGCCCTGGCCTACCGCTCTGTGGTGTATGAATATTGCCAGCTGGCCCTGCGCCCCAGCCTCGACGAGGCCGGTGCCGAGCGCATGGGCGAAATTTTGCAGCAAGCCGAAGCAGAACCGCTGCTAAACCTGCTAATTGATGAGGCCGACGGCCTAGTAGCGCACCTGCAGCCCTGCCTTGGCGAACAGCACCTACAGCAGCAGCAGCAGCGGCTGCGGGGAGCGATCGACGCCCTCTGGGTAAACGAGCTGTTGGCTACCTGCGGACGGTAGCTGTCGCCTCACCCCTGACTGGCAAGTGGTTTACCCTCACTTTGCGCGACATCCCGCGTTCTCCGCCATCTGTGGCAGGCTAAGAGCAGATGACACCTGAGGCTCCATGACAACGCCCTCTGCTGCTGTTTGCCCAAAGCGCTGGCTGGTGCAGGTGTGCCACCATCGCTCCTGCGATCGCGGTGGTTCGGCGGCGGTGCTGGCGGCCTTTCGAGAACATCAAAGCCCAACGATTCTAGTTGCCGAGAGCGACTGCATGGGCCAGTGCAGCGCTGGGCCAACAGTCAAAGTTATGCCGGGCAATACCTGGTACTGCCAAGTCACCGCCGAGGATGTACCGAGGATTGTGGAGCAGCATTTGCATGGAGGGGAACTGGTGCGCGATCGCCTTCACCCACGCTTTCATCCGCCCGACCCATCCGCCGAACGCTGACGTTGAGCTGATGTTGAGTGGCCCTATGGACGAGGCTAGTGCTGAATAACTTCACCTAGCGCTTCCTGGAGAATGTCATCACTCACGCCATGACGTTTCAAACTGGCCACAAGGGCTGATACCGTATCTCCCTCTAACCGCTCCAGATCAGCCCTTAGCCCTTGACCAATATAGGCTCGGGCCAAGGGCTGATACCCAGAGAACCCAAGCAGCGGAGCAACTCGCTTTAGATCTTCGATCACATCTTCGGGCATTCGAATGGTGATCGTCGTCATGGGCCGATCTCTGTTGAGCCGCTGTTTCAATGCATCAACTTTCATAGTATTCACGTTCCTTACGTGTCGCTTTACGAGCCGAAATCAGCCGAATGGTGTCGTTTTCACGCTCAATGTAGACAACGTATAAAAGGCTCCACCGTCTGTCTAAACCAATAACGGCATCTCGCACCTCATCGTTGCGGCTGGCATCAACGACGACGAGGAATGGGTCAAAGAAAGCTTCTGTAGCTTGCTGAAAAGTCACCCCATCATGATTAATCGAGTTGATCCTGGCCTTCTCGGCATCCCAGACAAAGGTAATGCCATTGAGTGTGAAGTACACATCCATGCTCTGTAATGTTGGCAAGGTGGTGTATTTACACTGTCAATATAGTGTAACCAGCTTGCCTGAGGCTGTTTGGTACTCTTAAGGAACTATAGGGAGCAGTCTTTAAACTTAAGTAGACCCCAAATCTTCCCACGCTCGGTTGGGTGAAATTCAGGGCCAAACTTAATCTATGGGAGAGGCTAGACTTTTTTTGCCAAAATCGATGCTAGCGTTCTTGGGCCACAGCCTCAGTTGGGGGGCGCACTACGCGCCGGGCCAAACCTAGTTTCTCAAGCAGCAGAATGGCGTACCAGGTGACATCGACTTCCCACCAGCGCCAGCCTGCGGGGGCTACGTTGGGGTAGGCGTGGTGATTGTTATGCCAGCCTTCGCCGTAGGTCAGCAGCGCCGTCCACCACAAGTTACCCGAGTTATCTTCGATATGAAAGCGGCGCTTGCCCCACATGTGAGTTGCTGAGTTGATCAACCAGGTCGAGTGCCACAGCACCACGATTCTTAAGAAAACGCCGTAGATAACGAACGACCAGCCGCCCAGAGCAAAGAGGGCGATCGCAATCGGCACTTGCAGCAGCAGAAAGTAGCGATCGAGCCAGCGATAGTAAGGATCGCGGGCAATATCGGGGGCGTAGCGGCGGTAGACTTGGCCGTTAAAAGTGGCCGGGTTGCGGTAGACCAGCCACAGCATGTGGCTCCACCAAAACCCGCGACTGGCGGCGTAAGGGTCTTTTTCGGCATCTTCAGTGTAGAGGTGGTGCTGCCGGTGGCCCGCCACCCAGAAAATAGGCCCGCCCTGGAGCGCCATCGCACCGATGGTGGCAAAAACATACTCCAGCCAGCGGGGCACTTGAAAACTGCGGTGAGTGAGCAAGCGGTGGTAGCCCAGGCAAATGCCAATGCTGCCAAACAGCCAGTGCAGGGCCACCATGACTCCCAGCGCTGACCACGAAAAGAACCAGGGAGCCAGCAGTGCCGCACCGTGAATGACCCCCAAAAAGCCAACCAGGGTCCAGTCAAGGTTAGCGAGACCCAGCTTCGGGGGTGTAGGGTTTAACGTCGTTGTCATACAAGTCCTTTACAGCGGTAGGGTTGGAACCATCGCCCTAGAACCAAACCTGGTCAAGACGATGCGGTAAGCCCTTGCCAATCTCCTGGCGGAGTCGATTGCAAGTGTTGCTTACATTCACAACCATAACAACCCGTTTGGTAAAATGCAAGTGTTGCTTTCTTTTTTCTATGGCAGATCAGCGCAAATCGGCCCGGCAGCGGCTTGTGGATGCTGCCTTTCAGCTTTTTTCGAGTCAGGGGGTGGGGGCCACTACCACGCGTCAGGTGGCCGATCTGGCTGGGGTTAACGAGGTCACCCTGTTTCGTCAGTTTGGTAGCAAGCATGGCTTGCTTGCAGCGGTGATGACGGAGGCGGAGGTGCTGGTCAGCCCTGGCTACCGCTTGGAGCTAGAACCCGTTGGGCAAATTCCCACTGACCAGGCGCTGCGGCATTTCCTGACTCAGTGTTTAGAGACGCTGGACCAGCTTTCAGAACTGGTGCGAGCGGTCATTGGGGAGGCAGGGCAGTTCTCGGCAGCCAACAGTCAGGCTATGGGGCGTGGCCTGCAAACTATTCGCGACTGCGTGGCCGAATATCTGGAGTCGGTTTTGGGCCAGGGGATTGCCCCTGGGTTGCCCCCGGAAGAGGTGGCAGGTTTGGTGATGGCACTATTGCTCGGCTACGCTGCGATCGATAGCACAACCAGTGGCCCGCCCGACATCGCTGATGCGGCTGTAGAAACCTCCGGTCTCTGGCCGAACCGAGCCGCTTTTATCGACAGCGTGGTGAGTTGGTTACTCGGTCTGCGGCCCCAGCCAGCCGAAGATGGCCTTGATTTAAGTCGACCTGGCCTGACCACTAATCACCCCAATACTGAAACCTGGATCGATCTTCCGGCACCCATTGTCCACCAGGTCATGCAGGCGGCTCGCAAAGCTGGTAACCAGACCTATGCCCTGATTTACGTGCTCTGGGGGGCTGGGGTGGCCGCAGCGGAGGTGCCGCTTTTGACCCGTGCCAGTGCCCTCTACGACAGCAGTCAGCACATTTTGCTGGTCGGCCCAAACCACCGTCAGGTGCCCCTCAATCAGTGGATTATGGGTCGGCGCTACGGCACCTATACCAAGAACCCACTGACTCGCTGGCTGAAGAGCCGCAGCGATGGCTCGCCTGCTATGTTTGTGGGGCCAGACGATCAGCCCATCACGCCCCTGCGGGTGCGGCAGCTGTGGGCCGAAGTAACCGCCGATATTGCCTCGCCGACGGGTGCCCCTTTGGCCCTTGAGCAAACCCGCGCCACCTGGTGCGTAGACATGCTGCTGAAGGGTCTCACTCGCCAAGACCTGAGCCTGCTGAGCGGGCTATCGGTTGAGCAACTCGACCCGCTGGTGCAAAAAGCCCAGGCGCGATCCGCATTGGCCCAGGCGCTGAGGCTTGACCAACAATCGGGCTCTGCTTCCAGTAAGCTCAGTCAGCCACCCCCAGCAACCGCTACTGATGGAGATTAGTGGCTCTCTAAGGGCAGCCAGGGTAGGTCGGTAATGCCGGGGTCGATGCCCATCTGGCTCAGCAGGGTGGTGACCTGCCCCCGGTGATGGGTCTGGTGGTTAAACAGGTGAGTGACTAGCAGCCAGGTGGGCAGCAAGCGGTTAGTTTTGTCGATGTTGCTGGTGTAGGCAAAGGGCTGAGCCAGCCACTCAGGGGTAAAGGTGGCGACCCACTCGATCAGCGTGGCATCCATTTCGGTGCGAGCCTGGTGGAGTTCGGCAAAATCGGTGTAGAGGTCTTGACCCAGGTTGGGGCGGTAGTAGGGCTGACCGCTGAGGCGACCTACCCAGGCGCGATCGCCATACAGCAGATGGTTCAAGGTAGCGTGGATAGACTTAAAAAAAGCGCCCCGGTCGGCCTTGCGCTCTGCGTCGGGTAGCTCGGCGCAGCAGGCATAGAGCTTGTCGTTCATCCACTGGTTGTAGCGGGCCATGGTGCGATAGTAGTCGGGGTGGTTCATCAGCAGACCAATACTAGGCGTTGTAGCCTGGCCAAGGGCCAGGCGGTTGATCGGGCAATACCTTTGTCTTAATTGTGGTGTCGTAGAGGATGAAGCCGCGCGACTCGTAGTTTTTGTAGGCAAAGGGACCGTCGAGGCTACAAGTGTGAACCCAAACGCGACGGGTGGCAAGCTTCCAGGCGTACTGCACGCCCACTGTCAGCAAGTGACCGCCAACGCCCTGACCAATGAACTGGGGCAGCAGCCCGAAGCAGGTAATCTCTACATTGCCACTGGACTGTTTTTCTAGCTCGATGTAACCCGCTGGGGTACCCGCGATATAGGCCACCCAGGTTTCAACCTGAGAGCAGATTAGATAGGTGAGCCAGCGATCGCGGCTCCAGCCCAGGCGATCGCACCAGTACCACTGACCGCCCACGCTGGCGTAGAGAAAGCGGCTGAACTCTGGGCAGGGTAAGGTGGCCTGGCGAATCTCCAGGTCGGGGTGCTCGATCAGTTTGGGCCGCAGTTGCGCTGGGTCGAGCATTTCGAGATACCAGGTGGTAACGTCGGCTTGCATAAGTGCAGCAGATCTCCCGATAAAAACGCTTAACTCAGCATAAACGCCTGCCGAATTTGGTCAGCGGTCATAAAGCAGCGATCGGCAGGAAAATCGTCGGCCACGGCCTTGGCCACCTCGGGCAGAGTATTGGGTGACTGCCCCTGAAACCGGCCCAGCACCCCGTAGCTAACCAGGCCCAGGTACTCGCGAATAGCGAGCAGCGATCGCTCACGGTTGCTCACATCGGCAGGCAGGGGCTCAACGTGGGGCATCACCGTAAACCCCAGCCCCTGAAACGTGAGCCAGGCCCGCAGCATGTGCGGGGTGTCGGTAATCAGCACAATTTTTTTCAAACCCCTTGCCCCCAGAGCGGCAGCGGCCGACTCAGCCTCTTGCTTAGTGGTTTTTACACAGACGGCGCTGACCATATTGGGCGACAGGTTGCGCTGATCAATCGCTCTCAGCACGTCGGCCCCCTGGGAGCGACCCATGATTAAGAGGTTGGACGATCGCCCAGCAGCCACCATATCTAGAGCCTTGCCGTAGCGATCGCCCTGGAAACGTTCAGCGCGCGCCAGCACCACCACAGCATCGGCAGACTCGCCAGGATCGGCGGGCACAAAGCTCGACAACAGAGCCGTAGCAGGTACCGAAAACAGCGGCGAGAGCAGAAACCAGTAGGCAGCCATCAGGGCTAGACAAACCGAGACCATCCGCCGCCGATACTTAGGTTTACTTGCCACCATCGCCACTACAGCAACCACCAGCAGAGCCAGGGTTACCTTTTTAGGGTTCATGAACCAGAAATACAGTTTCCAGGTTAATTTCGGCCAGTAATAACCCAATACACTCCGAAGCGGCTCTAGCATGGTGGCGTCCTAGGCAATGAGAAGAGAATAGACCCGAGAAAATTTTTCAGATCTAGCCTACTCATGGGCGCTGTCAATTCAGCATCTAGCCCGCGGGGTCAAGCAAAGTTTACAGATCTATGTAGTCACTGCAAACCCAGAGGTTATGGGCTATTGGTAGTAGCGCTGGTCGGCCCACACCCGCAGATCGTGTTCAGAGCTAAAGGTATGGCGCTGCTGAGTAACCGGGTCGTAAACCACATACACGGTTTGACCCTCGCGATCGCCCCCTAGAACCGACCGGTAACCAATGCGCTTGACCGTCACCCTCAAACTGTTGGAGCCACACAGGTAAACCACCAGGCGGCTGGCCCACGGACACAGTCGCGCTTTTGCCCCAGCCCAAACGCGGCCAATGGCATAGTCAGACTGAGCCGAGCGTTCTAGCGGCTCTTGAATAAGCTCAAGCTGAGCATATAAGCTGTTGGGTTTCATGGAGCTGTCCTCTTAAAAACGGCAAAGGCCTGGGGAACAGCACGAATCGATTCGGCATAGTTGAAGTTTCGTTGATCTGCCCCTAGCCGAACAGAGGCAGTTAGCGTAAATTGTCTTGGTAACAGTTTGATTTCTCGCAACTGTTCTGGTCGCCTTCTCGTCAAACTGTTCCTCCAAAACCAACGAAGCTCCAGAGTTCAAAGTTCAAAATTTTGAATTCTCCAATTTTGAACTTTGAACCTTGAATTCATCCGTCCGCCCATCCCCCCACCCCTATGCCCCTCTCCCCCGTCACCCTCGCCCCCAACCAGGTTCTCTACGAACAGGTGGCCGATCGCCTGCAGCAGCTCATTACCGACGGAACGCTCAAGCCGGGCGATCGCCTGCCCTCGGTGCGCAAGCTGCGAGCGCAGCTCTCGGTCAGCACGTCTACGGTGATGGAAGCCTACCGCCTGCTCGAAGACCGAGGCCTGGTAGTGGTGCGGCCCCAGTCGGGCTACTACGTCAAACAAACGACCCTACAGCTGCCCCAGGAGCCAGCGCCCACCGCGCCCCCCCGCCAGGCTACCGATATTGATATCTCGCTGGCCTTTGAGGTGATTAGCCTGATGCGCGATCCGAGGTTAATTCAGCTGGGGGCGGCGCTACCCGCCCTAGAGCAGCTGCCACTGGCGCAGCTCAACCGGCTGATGGGCAAAGTGCTGCGCGACAATACCTATCTGGCTCACTCCTACGGCACACCGCTGGGGGTGTCAGAACTGCGGGCCGAGTTGGCTAAGCGCATGCTCGATGCAGGCTGCTCGGTACACCCCGACCAGATGGTGATTACCAACGGGGCCAATGAGGCCATTTATTTTTGTCTGCAGGCGCTCACCCAGCCCGGCGACACGGTGGCGATCGAGTCGCCCACCTACTTTGCCATGCTCGAAGCGCTGAAATGTCTGGGCCTAAAGGCGCTCACCCTGCCCACCCACCCCCGCGACGGCATCAGCCTGCCGCACCTGGAAGACGCGCTGCAAACCGGCGAGGTCAAGGCTGTGCTGCTGGTGTCAAACTTTAGCAATCCCCTGGGCAGCTGTATGGATGACCGGAAGAAAAAGCGCCTGGTAGACCTGCTCAATCAGTACGACACGCCGCTGATCGAAGACGATGTCTATGGCGACATCTACTTTGAGGGGGCTCGCCCCAAGGCAATTAAAGCTTTTGATACCGAAAACCGGGTGCTCTACTGCGCTTCGGTGAGCAAAACGCTGTCACCGGGGCTGCGGGTGGGTTGGTGCGCTGGCAGCCGCTACCACAGCGAAATTGCCCGCATGAAATCGATTCTCAACCAAAATACGGCGATCGCGCCCCAGCTGACGGTGGCAGCCTTTTTGGCCAACGGTGGCTACGATCGCCACCTGCGCCAATTGCGCCGCACCTACTACGAACAAATACTGCGGATGCAGCAAGCCATTCGCGACTATTTTCCCGCCGAAACCTGTGTGACGCGCCCCATGGGCGGCCACGTGCTGTGGCTCGAAATGCCCGAGGGGTTTAACGCTATGCGGCTGTATAAAGAGGCGCTGGAGATGGGAATTGCGATCGCCCCTGGCGTCATGTTTTCGGCCTCGAGCCAGTGCTACAGCAACTGCTTTCGGCTCAATACAGCGGTGCCCTGGTCGGAGAAAGTGGAGCAGGCAATGCAAACCCTGGGTCTGTTGGTTAAAAAGCAGCTGGCCGAACAGCTTTTGCGCGAAGACCAATAGATCGAGCACTGCTGCGCGAGCTGTCTCAACATCACATCTGCTGCCACGGCGGCGTCAGCAGCTTGTTGCCTCGCCCACGGAGATGCTATTCTGATTTTAGATAGTTCTAGTTAAAACTATCTGAACAAAAACTATGTCTCCTCTACCCAGTCTGTTTGTTTCCCACGGGGCACCCGACCTGCCGCTGCGCACCGGGCCAACCCAATACTTTTTGCGATCGCTCCTCCATGCCATCCCCACACCCAAGGCGATTCTGGCGGTTTCGGCCCACTGGCTAACGGCACGTCCCACAGTAAGCACCGCCGCGCAGCCGAAAACGCTGTACGACTTTGGCGGCTTTCCTCACCAGCTGTACGAGCTGACCCATCCGGCACCGGGCAGCCCTGAACTGGCAGAACGGGTGGTGGCGATGCTCAATCGGGCGGGGTTTGAGGCCCGCAACAGCCGCGATCGCGGCTTCGACCACGGCGTTTGGACACCGCTAACTTTGGCCGACCCCAAGGGCACTATTCCCGTTGTGCCGCTCTCCATTCAGCCCCACGAAACACCGCTGCACCACTACCAGCTTGGCAAAGCCCTGGCCCCCCTGCGGCATGAAGGTGTACTGATTGTCGCTAGCGGCGCGGCTACCCACAACCTAGGTGCCTTTGACGGTGACTACGATGCCCCACAACCCGCCTGGGCCGTAGCTTTTGATGACTGGCTGACCGAGGCTGTCACCGCCAACGACATCACCGCCCTGCTCGACTATCGCCAGCACGCCCCCTACGCCGCCCAAAACCATCCCACCGAAGAGCACCTGCTACCCATGTTTGTGGCCCTTGGGGCAGGCGGTAGCGGCCAGCAAATTCACTCGGGCTTTACCTATGGGGCCTTCAGCATGGCGGCCTATCGGTTTGATTGATTCTGGATTTTAGATTTTGGATTGTTCACCCCTCCAAAGTCCAAAATCGCCAATCCAAAATCCCGTCCCCCGTTTCCCTCACCTTCCCCTCTTCAAAGGACATTCCCCATGGCACTTGGCAGACTGATTGACGGCAACTGGACGACGGAATGGACTGAGCGCGATGAATCAGGCCAGTTTAAGCGCATGCCCACCCTGTTCCATAACTGGGTAACGGCGGATGGAACCAGCGGGTTTAAGGCCGAGCCGGGGCGCTACCACCTGTACGTGTCGCTGGGCTGCCCTTGGGCGCACCGTACGGTGCTGCTGCGATCGCTGAAAGGACTGCAAGGGGCGATCGGTCTCTCTATTGTGGATCCAGTAATTAGCGACCAGGGCTGGAAATTCTCAGAGCGCCTGGGCAGCATTCCCGACCGCCTCTACGGGGCCGAATACCTGTGGCAGCTCTACACCCGCGCCAGGGCCGACTACACTGGGCGCGTCACGGTGCCCGTGCTGTGGGATACGCAAACCCAAACCATCGTCAACAACGAGTCGCGCCAGATCATTCAAATGCTGAACTCAGCGTTTAACACGTTTGCAGAGTTTCCCGATCGCGACTTCTACCCCGAAGCGTGGCGGCCCCAGGTTGACGCGGTGATGGATGCTATCTACCAGCCCATCAACAACGGCGTGTACCGCACCGGCTTTGCGGCTTCCCAAGCAGCCTACAACGGCGCGGTGACGGAGCTATTCGAGGCGCTAGACCACTGGGAGGAGGTGCTGAGCCAGCAGCGCTACCTGGTGGGCGACCAGATTACTCTGGCCGACTGGTGCCTGTTCACCACCCTGTTTCGCTTTGATTTGGCTTACTACGGGCTGTTTAAGACCAACCTCAAGCGCTTAGTAGATTACCCCAACCTGTGGGCCTACTGCCGTGACCTGTACCAGCAGCCGGGGGTAGCCGAGTGGTGCAGCATCGAGCATGTCAAGCAGCTCTACTACGCTGGCCTGCCCGAGCTAAACCCCAGCGGCATCGTGCCCGCCGGGCCAAACATTGACTACGGGTTGCCCCACGATCGCGTTGGCGGAGCCTCTCTGAAAGAGAATCGCCAGTTTGCCGCCGATTCAGTCGCCCAGGCGGCCTAAGGGGCGATCGCCCAGGGGCATCACCTGGTGAAAGTTGCGGTAATCGATCGATCGCCGCCCGTCGGGGGTTTGGCCCAAAATATCGACAAAGCGGTGGTTCCAAAGAATTTCCTCAGCCAAGAACGAGTGGCGAGCGTGGATGGTCTGCGACAGAGTCTCATCCATGCCGGTGAGGATGATGATGATCTCACCGCCGACCGCTGCCAGCGAGGCTGAGGTTTCGCCGTAGAGCGGGCTATCGGCGGTGATAGCGTGCATGGCCGTCCAGCTAAGGGCAAACAGCGGGGTTTGAGCCCGGACCAGGGGTAAATCGTAGAAGCGGCGGAAGAACTCGCCCTCGGCGGTGGTTTCATCGCGCACCAGGGTCACCCACAGGTGGGCTTCGAGAATGCGGTTGCGGCGCTGGTTGGCGGCCCGAAACATCAGCGTCGGCACCCCGCCGGTAGGGGCAACCACCGCGCACCGGCTGAAGATAACCCGCGATCGCGGCAGCGAAAATCGGGCGAAGCATAGCCCCGTCGCCATCGCTAGCAGCAGCAGGCCGATAAACGCTTCTAAAATTACCAGCCAGTTGGCGTAGTTGGTCTGCGGGTACATAGCCCCGTAACCAATCGAGGCCATTGTCTGCACGCTAAAGAACAGCGCATCTAAAAAGGAGCCGGGGCGGGCGTTTGCAATGCCGCCGTCGCGGGCGAGATAAGCCAGGGCAAACAGCCCATTAATTACCAAATAGGATAACGCCAGCATTAGTACAAACGCTGGCCACGACAGTGTCAGCAACCGATGGTAGAGGTCGCCCCAGGGCGATCGCACCTCCCCTAGCCGCACAATCGTTGGCATTCCACCATCCCGCGCCACAATGCGCTGGGGAGACCGCCGCTTGGGCCTAAGACGCATGGTTAACCGCTTTGCAGAGACAACTACGGCAATCCCTACCATACTCCCGCCTGGGCCAGACCAACGCAACCTCAAAGGCAAATTCCTAGGTGCTGATCAAAATTTTGGAGACATCCGAAGAGCCCGACTCGAGCGCTACTCGTGCGGCTACGCGCGCATTGCTCTACTACTCATACCAAATCAACCCTCCCTGCTCACCCCAATGCCTCAGAACGAACGCCGTTTGCCCCCATAGGAGGACATGACGGTTGGCGAATCGAGAAGTCTCAACAGAAAGTAATGCCCCAGGCTTGCAGAAATTGGATAGGCTCAGCTAGAATTTAATTGGTCAACCAACCAATACTTGTAAAGGGAGGTTCTGTGGGGAGAAAGCCTGGGTCATCTACTGCCAACAATCGCTCGCTGATTGTTTCTGCGGCCTATAAACTGCTGGCGGAGGAAGGCTATGACGCGGCCACTATGAAGGAGATTGCCCAGGTAGCTGGGGTAGCCCCCGGCCTTATTCACTACTACTTCAACAGCAAAGATCAGCTCTTGCAGGAGGTGCTCTACACCGCTGGCGAACGGTACGTGAAAGAGGTAGAGCACTGGTGCAACACGCTGTCTGCACAGCAGCTGCTAGAGACAACTTTCACCGAGCCCAAGCTACGGGTGGCTAACGAACCCGAATGGTTTCGGCTGCGCTGCGAGCTGTTTGCCCTTGGGCTACGCAATGCGAACTTTCACGAGGCTGTGCAGATCATGCTGGCTACCGGAAGGCAGTGCATTGCTCGGCTAGTGCGCCAAATTGCGGGCGATGCAATCGCTAACCCAGAGGCCACGGCGGCTGTCTTGCTAGCTGCGTTTGACGGGCTAGCCCTGCAAAAGCTAGCCGATCCAGCGTTTGATCTTGACAGTGCCTACGAGGTTTTAATGCAGATGTTTATGACCCAGTTGGACAAGTCGTAGGTGTGATGGAGGAGAGTTCTCTTTTTTTGACTATTTTTGGTTGGTTGACCAACTAATTATTAAGGAGGCAGTTTGCTATGGATGTTTTAGTTACGGGCGCGACGGGCTACATTGGCAGCGCAATCGCCCTGGCCCTACAGCTGGCTGGATACAGGGTAACCGGCTTAGCCCGCTCAAACGTGGCGGCGAACAAGCTGGAAGCGCTGGGAGTACGTACCCTAGTCGGAGATCTACACCAGCCCCAAACCCTGGCCCAGGCGGCACACCAGGTCGATGCGGTGATCCATGCGGCATCAACCGGCGATGACCAGATGGCGAGTGCCGAGAGATTGGCAGTTGACACGTTTCTCGAAGCCCTGGCGGGAACGGGTAAGCCGTTTATTTACACGACGGGTACCTGGCTGCTGGGCAACACAGGCGATCGCCTGGCCGATGAGACGACACCGCTGAATCCCACTCCGCTGATTGCCTGGCGGGCTGAGCTAGAGGCCAAGGTCTTAGCAGCACGCGATCGCCACATTCGCACGATCGTTATCCGTCCGGCGCTGGTTTATGGCCAGGGCGGAGGCATTGTGGCAATGCTGGTGGGGGCTGGGCGTCAACACGGAGTTGTCCAGTTTGTAGGCTCCGGCGACAACCGCTGGACGCTGGTACATGTGGATGATTTGGCGCGCTGCTATGTAGCCGCCCTGGGGCAAGCTCCGGCAGGTTCGCTTTTTATTGCCGCCGACCGCCAGGTGCTAACGCTGCAAGAGATTGCTGAGGCCGCTAGCCAGGCCGCTGAGATTCTCGGACGCATTCAGCCGTGGCCAATCGAGGATGCACGCTTGGCCATGGGCGCTTTTGCCGATGCCCTAGCCCTTGACCAGCAGGTGAGCGGAGCAAGGGCTAGAACAACCCTGGGTTGGCAACCCCGAGAAATTTCACTACTCAATGACCTCAAGGAGGGATCCTATGTTGGCTAATGTGTTACTGGTGCTGGCAGTTTTGTCAGCGGGGGTGGTTTACGGCGTCGATGTATTTTTTGCGGTGGTAGGGCGACCGGCTCTGGCCGCGAGTGATGAGCGTGCGATCGCAAACGTCATGGCCCATTTGCACTGGGTTGCCGATGCCCGTATGCCTACCTTTGGTGCCTTGGCGGTGCTGTCAACGGCTGCCGTTGCGGCTATGAACCCCTTAGGCAGCCTCTCTAGTGGGTTAGCGATCGCTGCCCTAGCTGGCCTGCTTGTGCAGCTGGGTCTGTACTTGACGGTGGCCAAACCCGTCAATGATGCCATGAAGGCGGCAACGCAGCAGGGCACCCCCCTCGATAACCCTCGCGCCCTGCAAAACCGATGGGACAGCGTGATTGTCGGTCGCGCGATCGCTATGACTTGGGCAATGGCCTGTCTCCTCGTGACAGGAGCTTTGCATTAGCCCCAGACAGGGAAGGCTGTGGCTCTCAACTGCTCGCTGAGACTCACAGCCTTTTCTATGCAGCTAGCGCAAAGTTGGCCATCAGTCTTCCAACGCAATGCGAGCGCTGACGGCTAGAGCTTTTAAGTCATTCAGACCGGGCGCTGGGGCAGGCGGCTCTGCCTCAGTTTGGCTCAGCCACAGCAGGTACTCAATGTTGCCCGCTGGCCCCAGCAGGGGCGACCAGGTAAGCCCCTGGTAAGACCACCCGAGGGAATGGGCCGAAGCCAGCACGCTGGCGATCGCATCGGCCTGATCGACCGGGTCGCGCACAACGCCCTTTTTGCCGACGCGATCGCGCCCTACCTCAAACTGCGGCTTCACTAGCAGCACCACCTCGCGCGGCGGCACCAGCAGCGCCCAAAAGGCGGGCAGTACCTTGGTCAGCGAAATAAACGACACATCTATCACCCCCAAATCAGGGCGGCGATCGGTTTCGCCGTAGAGTTGCTCGGGAGTGAGATGGCGCAGATTAGTGCGCTCGCGCAGCACCACACGGGGATCCTGGCGCAGCGCCCAGGCCACCTGACCGTAGCCTACATCAATGCCATAGACCAGTTCCGCCCCGGCCTGCAACAGGCAGTCGGTAAAACCCCCTGTAGAAATTCCGCCATCCAGCGCGGTGCGTCCTTTGGGATTAATTGGAAATTCGGCCAGGGCTTTGGCCAGCTTTTCGCCACCGCGCGACACGTAGGGCGATCGCGCCTTCACCAGCAGCTCCACATCCTCGGCAAAGGCCGTGCCCGGTTTATCGACCACGGCGTGGTTGACCTGCACCTCCCCAGCCCGAATCAGCCGCTGGGCCTGCTGCCGCGATTCACAAAGCCCGCGTTCTACCAGCAGGGCATCTAGGCGCTGTTTAGCCATCGGTGCCTCCCCTAGGCGGCGGTGCTGGGGTTGAGGCCCCGGCGTCCGGCGATTTGTTCGAGCTGTTGTTTGACGAGATCGAGCCCGGCTTTGGTGCCCTGCTGGTCGTACAGCTCGCTGGCTTTGAGCAAGGCCTGCACAGCCGGTCCATCGGTACCCATGTTGGCATAGGCCAAGCCGGCGTTGTGAAAGGCTTCGGCGCAGTCAGGTTCGGCCACCATCACCGCCCTAAACTGGTCAATGGCCGCCGGGTAGTGGCCCTGGGCAAAGGCGGTGCAGCCCGCCTCGAACTGAGTTCTAGCTGCGTCACTAGTAGGAGTAGACAACTCCACCACCGGAGCCGGAAAAAGGGCGCTGTTGCCCAGGGGACGGCGGTAGGCCCACACCATTACCCCCATGCCAAAGCCCAGCACCGCCAGCACCACCGATAGCCAAATCACCAGTTCCACAGGGTTTCATCTCCAGTAGGGGCAGGGTTCAGGATAACGGCACGGCTGACTCAGAGCCTTACCGGAAAACCAGTTTCTCAGACTGAATAATCTAACTATAGGACTTGCACTTGACCCCTTAGCTCCAACCTAATAACTATGCGACCTGTTTCAAGGGAAATTGCGTTGGCCCTCAGGGGGCGAGCAGAGACCATCGCCCAGGGCCGATCGCTGGCTATGGCGCTGGTGATAGCGGGCGGTATTGCTCTCGGCGGCTGCGAGCAGGCCACTCCCCCTGCAACCACTGTTGAACCCCAGGGAGAAGCATCGGCGATCGCTCCTGAGAGCCAGTCTACGGCGATCGCCACTATTCAAGCCATTGTTGCCAACCCTGTATCGGTCACCCTGGGCCAGGGCGAGCCTGAACCCGCCCAAGTAAACCAGGCCATGGCCTACGGCGACCAAATTCGCACCGCCGATCGGGCGTTGGCCGAGGTGGGCTTAGTCACCGGAGCCAGGTTTCGCATCGGCGGCAATGCGGCCCTTACCCTGCAACCGAGCCAGCTCCAGCTCAGTGCCGGGCAAATGATTACCTGGGTTGAGGGCACCCTGCCAGAACCCGTCGACATTGTCACCCCCGCCGGAATTGCCGGTATTCGCGGCACCACCGTTTTTGTCAATATTGACGACGACCCCAACGCCCCGGTCGAAATTTTCTCCTGGGAGGGCGAGGTGGCCTTTCGGCTTGCTGACGGCGGCGAGGAAGTAGTTTTGACCAGTGGGGAACAGCTGTTTGTTTCCCCAGGCGAGCAGGATATTGACGCCCTGCGGCAGCAGGTGCAGCCGCTCGATCGGGCCACCGCTCAGCAGCGCCTAGAGGCAAGCCCGCTCATCAATGGGTTTGACCAACCGCTGCCAACGCGATCGCAGATTGAAGCCACCGTCGATGCTTTGCAGTAGCTAACTGAACCCCTACTGCCAGGTCGAGCATTCGTGGCGTTGGCGCGAATGCACTCTGCCGATCGCTCGGGTGCTCTGGCGATCGCCGTTATGATTGAGGCAGCATGTATCGGGCGAAGCCTTTTGCCATGACTGCAACGCCAGAACCGAGAGACTTTCAAAACGAGGTGCTTGAGCGCCTGGAGCGTCTAGAGCAAAGACTAGATGCCAGCGTTGATCGCCTAGAGCAAAAACTTGACACCGATATTCAGCGTTTAGATGAGCGCACCGACAAATGGGAAGAGCGTTTCTTGCAATTGTCGAAAGATAACCTGGCCATCTCGCGCACCGTGATCATTGCAGCCGCCACGGTCGTTATTTTTGGTAGTTTGCTGGACAAAGCCGAGATTTTAGTGGAAGGCGCAACAAGACTGTTGGGTAAATAACACTTACAAGTTAGAGGTTAAGTATGGCCCAAGCTCCCCGTTGCCCCGATACGACTAACGTTGGCCTTTGGCCTAAACGCTCCGTTCTCAGCCTTCCGCTGGGGATTCTTTCGGAGGCCAGAGGACGGCTGGGGTGCGAAACGCTAGGCTAAAGACAGAAAAATGTAAAGAATGACAAAGGAGACCCCATGGGACTGGGCTTACTCGTCAATGGCCAGTGGCAGCAAAAGCGCGACCAGGAAGATGAGCAGGGGCGCTTTGTGCGGCCCGAAACCGACTTTCACCACTGGACAAAGGCCGATGGCAGCAGCGACTTTAAGCCCGAGGCAGGTCGCTACCATCTGTATGTCTCCCTAGCCTGCCCCTGGGCCAACCGCACGCTGATTATGCGTGAGCTGAAGGGTCTCACCGATGCCATTTCGGTGTCGGTGGTGGATCCTTATATGGGCGACGACGGCTGGTTCTTTAGCGACTACCCCGGCACAATTCCTGACACGGTAAATGGGGCAAAGTATCTGCGTGAGCTTTACACCAAGGCCAAGCCCGATATTTCGGGTCGGGTGACGGTGCCCATTCTGTGGGATAAACAGACCGAAACCATCGTCAACAATGAGTCGCGCGAAATCATTCGCATGCTCGACACCGAGTGGAATGACGTTGCCACCACCGACGCTGATCTGTATCCCGACTCGCTCCAAACCAAAATCGATGACGCTATCGACGCCATTTATCAGCCGATCAACAATGGCGTGTACCGGGCCGGGTTTGCCACCAAGCAGGGCGCTTACGAAGAAGCGGTGACCGACCTATTCGATGCTCTCGACCACTGGGAAGGGGTGCTGGGCAAGCAGCGCTACCTGTGCGGCGATCGCCTCACCGAAGCCGACATCTGCATGTTCACCACCCTCTACCGATTTGATGCGGTCTACTACGTGCACTTCAAGTGCAACCTGCGCCGCATTGTTGACTACCCGAACCTGTGGGGCTACCTGCGCGATCTGTATCAGCAGCCCGCCTTTAAGAACACCTGCAATATGGAGCACATCAAGCGCCACTACTACATGAGCCACCCCGGTGTGAACCCGCACCAGATTGTGCCCCTGGGACCGGTAATTGACTTTGAGGAGCCCAGCGATCGCGCCAAACGATTCAGCCTTACCGCTGGCAGCGCCCGCTAGGCCAATTTCCCCTAAATGCCCCAGGCTTTTTTCAACCCCTGGAGGCGGTAGTAGGCGGCCTTGGGCTGGTTTTGGCGGTTCAACAAGCCGCCAAAGGGCCAAAACACGGTTTGGTCTGACAGATCCCACCAGCCCACGGTCTCGATCGCGGGCTTGCTGTAGGCCAGGGTGTAGATCTGTTCCACCCAGTCGGCCTGAATGGCCTCGCTCCAGGGAGCGTGCCATAGGCCCTGGGCATCGCCCAGCTGCGAGTTTTCGTCAATGCCGGTGTTCGATGAGCAGCTCATTTCGGTGATGTGGATGGGTTTGCCCAGGGCGGTGAAGCGATCGAGCATGCGATCGATCTCGAATATATCTTGGTCGGGGTAGTAGAGCTGGAGGCCAATCACCTCGAAGTCGATGTCGGCGGCGAGGCAGGCTTTGAGATATTGCAGAGGGCTGCGCTGGGGCGGGCCGTAAATGGCCACGTTGCGCGCCCACAGGCAGCAGCTGTTGACTACGCGCTGCACGGCGGGGTAGCCTTCCTTGGCAGCATTGCAGGCCATGCGGGTGAGGTCGAGAAACTGGTCTTGGTCGTAGCCCAGTTCGTTGCCCCAGGGGACAATATGGGCCTCATTGATCACGTCGTAGGTGGGGATTCGGCTACCGTACCGCTGCGTAATTTCTACAATGCGCTGATGCAGGGCCGCTTTAACGTGCTCGTAGGGTAGGGGGCGCACCCAGTCGGGCACGCTGACCTCGTGGAACCAAACCAGCGGATGACCCTTGGAGGCAATGCCCGCCTGCCGTAGCCACGCCACCTGGGTATCGACTTCGGTGTAGTTGGGTTGGCCGCGCTCAGGCTCAAAGGGTTTCCAGTAGAAGGGTACGGTGGCAGTGTTGAAAAGAGTCTCAAAGTAGCGATCGTACTCCGCCCCCAGACCAGGGTGACCAAAGGCATTGCAGCCCAGCTTAAAACCCTGGCGCGGTGGGGTGCGGGCAATTCGCTGACGGGCGCGGCTGAGGGCAGCTTCTTCTCCAGCCCAGAGAGCGTTTACTAGGGTGTTGTTCCACAGGGGAATTTGGGTTTGTAGATCGAGGGCCTGGTCGGCCTGGGTTAGGTGGGCCTGGGCGCGATCGAGGCGATCGCGCACCCGCTGAGGAATGCCAAAACCCTGTCGCTGCCAGCGATCGCAGGCGACAGTAACCCGGTGAATGCGATCGCGCGCAAAGGCCCCATTCAGCACCAGCGGAAAATCGCTCGGCGTGAACCCGCGCCCCTGGTTGTCGGCGTAGAGGGTGACATCACCAAAGCCCTCGACGGGGAGCTGAAGAGCGATCGCAAAAGGCACGGCTGGCGGTTGGGAGGTGAGAATGCCGTCCTCTACGGTGCGATCGGGATGGGGAATGGGTTCGTCGTCTAAATCGAGAAAGTAGAGGCGGTTGAGTTCAAAGGTGGGTAGGGGGCCGCCGTTGGGCAGGTAGGCGCGCAGGACCAGCGGCGGCGGGCTGGCGAGAAGGCTGCCTGAAACACGGCCTAGGCCTGAAGCCGCCAGGGCCGTGGTCGTGGTGTAGCGCAGAAAGGGGCGGCGTTTCATACTACTGATCTTGCGCGATCGCACACATTCAGCAACAGGCTACCGAATAGCTTGAGCCAACACAACAGACAAACGTTTATGAAGTTAAGGCTCAATTTTTCCAACCCGGCTGTCTTTACTGACTAGCTGGGTGAAACTAAACCTATCAGCGTCCATCGGTGCCCTGCGAGTTCGTCTGTAAGAATTGCAACTCAACCCTACCTGAAAGTCGATTTCGAGGTTTTTACGATGGCTCAGCACGTCAAGCAACTTGCGAAAATTGCAGCGATCGCTGTCATGGCTACGATGGGTTTAGCGGGTGAGGCAAGCGCCAACAACCCTCAAGATACAAAAGCAAGATTACTGGCCGATATTGCCTTTGAATATGCCGAATTGGGAAATTCTGAGCGGTTGGACGAGGTTTTAGATCAGGCGCTTCGCTCAACTAGAGCGATGGAATTTCAGTGTTTTCAGGGCAACCCTTTAGCAAGAATTGCAGGCAGCTACCTTCTAATAGGGCAGGACGAGCAAGGAAAGCCGCTATTAACAGAGGCGATTGAAACTGCCCAACGCCAAGAAGCAACTGGCTGCAGCGGCAGCGGCACGTCTCCTACAGAATCTTTAGGCAACCGAGCCAAGGAGTACGCAGAAGACGGACACCTTGACCTGGCAATTGAGCTAGGCCGTGGATTGGGCGATCCCCTCACTTTGGCAGAGGTGGCAGGTCATTTGGCCGAGGCGGGGCAGTCTGAGCGTGCCACTGAGCTGCTGAATCAGGCAATCACCCTGGCCCAGGGCATAGATGATCAATATTACAGAACCCAAACGTTGAGTTATATGGCTTATCAGCTCCGAACAGAGGGGCATACGGAGCTGGTGCCGCCGGTATTAGAGCAGGCACTGGAGAGCAACAGCGCCTTTGATCTAGCTCAATCTAGGGAAGCAGCCTCGCTGCAGGTTTCCTCTCTGCTTTGGATTGCTAGAGAGTTGGCTGCCAATGGGGCAGAGTCACAGGCGATCGCCGTGCTCGATCAAGCTATGGCCAAAATTCAGGTACTCTCAAACCAACCTTATCCGCTTGATAGGATTCAGTATCAGGTTGATGTAGCTGTTCAGTACGGTGAGCTGGCCCAGGAAGCCAAAGCCAAAGCCATTTTGGCTGACGCCCTGGCCGAGGCCAAGTCCCTGCCGGTTGATGACACAAACCGCTACCTGGAAAATGCCGTGACCAGAGTTGCAGAGGCCCATGCCCAAATGGGCGACTTTGAGCGGGCGCTGCAGATTGCTGAGACGATTAAAGCTGTGGCAGAGCGGGGGTCGGTCTTCCAGCAGATTGCACTTGCCCAGGCTAGGGCAGGCAACGTAGAAGCAGCTGTAGAACTGGCGCAGATGGGTGGCAGCCGCGGCAACGCAACGCTAGTTGAAATTACCAGGCACTATCTCACAGAAAAACAGCCCGACCAAGCCTGGAACTTTGTCCAGACTTATGAGGTAGAAGGCATTTTAGCTGAGGTCGCGCTTGGCTATGTAGAGGCAGGCCAGCCCGAGCAGGCGCTGCAACTGGTTCAAAGCGACTCATTAGTAAGTTCGATGCCAGCAGCGGGTCAGACCGACCAGGCCCTTCAAATTGCCGAAACTCAGCCAGCCGAGACCCAGCAACTGGACTGGTTACTGCCTGCGATCGCACGCGGGTTTGCCGAACAAGGGCAGCTCGAAACGGCGCTGCAGGTAGCAGAGTCTATTAACGACAAGATTTACAAGGCTCAGGCATTCATTGCAGTCGCTCAAGGCTACACCACAAAAGATTCAGCAGAGCAAGGCAGGCTTCGAAGCATCTTTGCAAACCTGATCGACTTCACGACAGGGCTATTTGGAGACTCGAAGCGGGAAAAAGTCGCTGCGGTGCTAGAGCAAGCAATTGAGGTTACAGAATCGCTCTAACATCCTGCAGCACTTCTAACCCTAATCGTCTATGCCGCTAGCGCAGCACCCCCAACGGTAACAACAGACAGGGCCGTTCCCATCAACTGTCCTGTCTCAATTCTAGTTGGCCACAGGACAGTGCCGTGTGATGGCTACCAGGTAATGCTATCTAGGGGCATCACCTGGTCGTCGATGCTTGGGAACTCATCAAGAATATCTTCTAGGGTAGAAAGTAGTGCCAGCAAGGACGTGGGCTGAATAGGCTCAACGATGAAGATATTTGATGTGGTCGCAGAGGGTACCAGGCTGGCTGCCAAACCCCGAGCCGATCAGTTTGCCCAGTTCATGCCGTTGCTCATTTGTCGCGGTCTGGACAATATTGTAGAACTCGCGCATGGGGGACCTAAGGCAATCGTGACTGTTAATGCTTTCAGATTTCCCCGCTGCGATCGGGAGTTATTGTCTTATTTAGTAGTGGTATCGCAGTTGAGCGATCAGAATTGAGTCGTCTTCAACCTTGTAAACCATGCGGTGTTCGTCGGTAATGCGCCTCGACCAGTAGCCGGAGAGCCCGTGCTTGAGCGGTTCTGGCTTGCCAATGCCCTCAAAAGGCTGGCGCTGAATGTCTTTGATCAAGGTGTTGATGCGGCTGAGGACCTTGCGGTCACTCTTTTGCCAGTAGAGGTAATCTTCCCAGGCGTTAGCTGCGAAAATTAGCCTCACTCCAGCAGCTCCCGCTCTTGCCCACCGCCAGATTCCAGCTCAACCACAGACTCTAGCAAGCGCTTGGCATTTTTGGGGCTGCGGAGCAAATAGGCGGTTTCGGCGAGGGCTTGGTAGTCTTCGAGCGACAGCATCACCACAGACCGAGCATTGCTGCGGGTAATAGTGACCGGGGCATGGTCGTCGCAGACCTGCTCCATAGTTTTGGCTAGATTGCTGCGCAGAGCGGTGTAGGTAATGGTG
This sequence comes from Nodosilinea sp. LEGE 06152, assembly GCF_015207525.1. Classification (GTDB taxonomy): domain Bacteria; phylum Cyanobacteriota; class Cyanobacteriia; order Phormidesmidales; family Phormidesmidaceae; genus Nodosilinea. Next base: position 58,093 of record NZ_JADEWR010000015.1, on the reverse strand, counting down.
TCCATTGGCCTAGTACCCCAAAAAAGTACATGTACCAATAATTGTACGTTCTCTCTTTGAGCTACACCACCCGATTTTCTTGCACGCAGCGGGCGTACCAGTGGTAGCTGGCTTTAGGAATGCGCTGCTGGGTGGCGAAGTCTACGTAGGTGATGCCAAAGCGGCGATCGCGCCCGTAAGCCCATTCAAAATTATCCAAAAAGCTCCACAGAAAGTAGCCCATCAGCGGGTAGCCCTCCTGCACGGCCCGGTGAGTGGCCCGCAGGTACTGTTGCAGGTACTGAATGCGATCGAGGTCGAGCACTTCGCCGTTTGGCTTCAGCTCATCCTGGGCAGCGCAGCCGTTTTCGCTGATAAAGACGCGCAGGTCGGGTCGTTGAAGGGTATCGCTGATGTGGCGCACGCCCCAGTAGAGGCTGTCGGGCATGACGTGCAGCCAGGGCATGTGCATGCGCGGATAGCCCTGGGGAAAGGGCATTAGCTCAAAACCTTTGGGGTTGTCGGCGGCCCGCACATACGCCCCGGTATAGACATTAAAGCCCAGGGAATCGAGCGGTTGATGAATCACCTCCAGGTCGCCGGGTTGGATGTCGGGGGCATTCTTGCCCAGGTCCGCTAGCAATTGAGGGCTGTACTGGCCCGTTAGCGCCGGGTAGAGAATGCCGCCGTTGGTGCCCGCCAGCGGGAAAGCAGCCTGGGCCGCAGCGATATCGCCCGGCGTATCGGTGAGGGGGACAGTAGCCAGGTAGTTATCGACTAGCGCTACCTGGCAGGGCTGGGGCGAGGCGGCGCGAATAACCTGGCAGCCCAGACCGTGGGCCAGCAGGGCGTGGTGGGAGGTTTGCCAGACTTCCTTACTGGTTTTGACCACGGTGCCGGGGGCCATTTCGGGAACGTGGCCAACGCCGTAGCCGATGTGGGTAAAGCAAAAGATTTCGTTGAGGGTCATCCAGTGGGTAACGCGATCGCCCAGCTTTTTCACCACTACCGCCGCATAGTCGGCAAAGTCCTGCGCCATCTGGCGACTGCGCCACGAGCCGTACTCGTCTTCGAGGGCCTGGGGGCTATCCCAGTGGAACAGGGTGGCGTGGGGGGTAAGGCCAAACTCCAGCAGGGTATCGACCAGCTCGCTGTAGAAGGCCAAACCAGCGTCATTCACCGCGCCGCGCCCCTGGGGCAAAATGCGAGGCCAGGAAATGCTGAAGCGGTAGTGGCGCACCCCCAACTCGGCCATCAGCGCAATGTCGTCGCGAAAGCGGTGAAGGTGATCGCAGGCAACGGCCCCCGTATCGCCATTCAGCACGCGGCCTGGGGTCTGGCTAAAGGTATCCCACACGCTGGGGCCGCGATCGCTGGCAGCGCCCTCAATTTGGTACGACGAGGTGGCAACTCCCCACTGAAACCCTGCCGGAAATGCGTAGACCATGACCTCGTCCTAGATGTCTTCGTCTGCCACGGTACTCAACGGAGGGCTGCTTTGCAAAGCCTAGATGAGCGGTGTCACAGCTCCCAATGTAGTAAGGCCCAGTCTGGTTACGTTCTAGATTCCCTTAGTTTCGGGTTATTTAAGCGCCCTGTTTCTAGCCCTGAATAAGACGGATAGGAAAATGTTCATGAGGTACTTTTCTTGAACAAAATTCGCCTTATGCGCTTGTGTGCTGTCCCAGTTTTATCCAGAATAGCGGCCTTGATCTTGGCGCACCGTCAGCGCTGTATTTCAATGCCGATTGCCCTGAAGCCCGGCCTATTTCTCACTCTATTAGCTAGCTCTGAGCGATCGCAGAGGAACTAAATTGAGGCGAAAGACGTCGTACTAGCGACTGTTGAGTGAACCTCTCTAAGCGCCATAAATATTACTTAGGATTGATTTTGATCAACTTTTGTTACATGTATTCTGAGCTGAATATCGCGCTTGCTGCTTCTTGCTTGAGAAGTAGGTTTTTCTCAAATAAATGTCTAAGTTCCTGGGCTACACCTTTCTACAGGTTGCGCCTGGGGTCTGGCGATGTTTACTAGTTCACCCAATCTAGCAGCCATTGCTTAGACAGGGTTTTGGAGTCCTTCGAGACCATGTTCCTTGAGATCGCTAGCCTATGTCTCAACCAAAGTCTACGCATTTTCACCCTTCAAAGCAGCGGCTTAGTTGGTTAGAGGGGGTTCGAATATTGGCGGCAGTTGGTATTTTGCTCTACCACGCCCAGCTACTCTTTACTGATTATGCCTATACCCCTTTGCCTACTGGGGTACGCCCCAACGCGGCAGCCATCGCCGCCGCGAGCCCCCTACTTGGTCAAAACGCGCTGGCGGCGGCGGTTTCTGTGCCAATCTGGTTTGGCTTTCAGGCGGTGGATGTCTTTATTCTGCTGGCGGGCTTTGTGCTGGTGCTATCGCTGCGCAGCAAGGCCTACCCAATCAGCGCAGGCGAGTTTATTCGCAGTCGTTTGCTGCGCATTCTCTGGCCATTTTGGACGGTAGCCTGGTTGGCCTATCCCATTCTCTGGCTAATTGGCATTGCCTCTAACAGCTACCGGCCAGCTCCGTGGGATGTCTTTGCGGGGGCCACGTTTCCGCTGCTGTTTGGCTTTGACGGCGAACGGTTGTTGGCAACCAGTGGCCCCTGGTGGTTTATTCCCCTGGTGATCAGCTTTGCGCTAATTTCTCCAGGGCTTTGGTACCTGCTAGACCGCTGGGGCACCCGCAATTTGCTAGTGGTTAGCACAGTCATCACGCTGCTCTATCGCTACGGCGCGGTCTACTACTTCGGCGGGCATTTGACCTACTCGATGCTAGAAACGCCAAATAACTGGTTGCCCTTCGTTTCGTTTTTAGCCAAGCTGAGCACGTTTGTCGTCGGTATGGCGATCGCAACGGCCTACTGCAACCATCGTGGCCCCTTGTTTTGGCGGCCTCAGCGGCTCGTGGGGGTGGGGCTGCTGGTGTATGCCCTGGGCTTTGTGGCCCAGTTCTACCGCGTGGGCTGGGTGGTTTGCGACCTGCTGCTGCCCATTGGGTTGGTCATGGTGGCTGCTGTGCTGCTGCGATCGCTTAGCAACATCCCCATGCTGGCGGCCGCGATGGGGCGGCTAGGTGCCCACAGCTACAGCTATTTCTTAATCCACGGCTTTGTGATCGATCGCACGATTAACCTATGGGTTCAAGATAGCCTGTGGCGCTACTGGGTGTCGCTGCCGTTGATGGTGGTTGGCACCTTAGTGTTGGCCATGATTGCCGATGCAGTGCGCCCGTTTATGCAGCGCAGCGCTCTGCAGCTGTGGCGCGACATTGACTATTTGCTAATGCAAAACCCAGCTACCGAGACGACTAGCTGGAAGCCGCTGGTGGGCGATCGCGTTAGCTACCAGGGCAGTCGAGACTGGATTGTACACAAGATCGAAACCCTGCTCGACGAGGGCGAAACGTACCTTTGCCAAATTGCCCAGGGACGACAGACAGTTTGGGTCAGTGCCAACAGCCTGAGCCTGGTCGAGGCCCAGCCAATTGCCCGAACCAGCCCCTACGCCCCGATCAAAACCGTTGTTTGAAGCCAGGAGTTACCCTCTAGTGGTTAAGAAAGTGGCGAAGTCATGGTCTAGCGAAATTCAGAAGGTTATCTTTACCCACGTGCTGCTGATTGGCCTGCCTGCCATTTTCTACGGGTATTTGCTGCTCAGCGGCTGGGCTTTAGTGGGTCCACGAGCCTTTGTTCTGACGCTGTTTTTGCTCAACGCGGTGATGATTATCATCGAGTCGAGCAACGCAATGTTTCGCCGCTTTGCGGCCCACCGCCGTCAGTTTAACCGGCCCTCAGAGCAGACCCTAAATCAGGTCAAGGCCTGGATGGGCGTGGGTGGGGCTGAGTACCCCTACCCCCTTGAGCCAGTGCCCCGCTGCTCGTTTTTGGTGGCGGCCTACTTGCCCAATGAGCAGAGCATTATTGTTGAAACGCTGCGGCATTTGCTATCGCACATTGAGCGACCGGCGGGCGGTTTAGAAATTATTTTGGCCTACAACACCCCTGTAGATCTGCCGATCGAAGCCGAGCTGCATCAGCTGGCCCAGCACCACGCTGAGCTAACCATTTTGCGGGTCGAGGGCAGCCGATCTAAGGCTGAAAACATCAACGCCGCCCTCGATATTGCCACTGGAGAAATAGCCTGCGTACTCGACGCCGACCACCACCCTGGCTCAGACTGTTTTAGGCGAGCGTGGCACTGGATTGCCCAGGGGTACGACGTTGTACAGGGGCGCAATGTCATTCGCAACCACGGCGAAAATTTCTTGAGTCAAAATATTGCGATCGAGTTTGAACAGCTCTACGGCATCAGCCACGCCGCCAAATCATTTCTAACCGACTCCAGTATCTTTGGCGGCTCAAACGGCTACTGGCGGATGTCGGTGCTAAAGCAAATTCGCTTTAACCCCAGCCGCTTGACTGAGGATATCGATGCGTCGTTGCGAACGCTGCTCAACGGCTACAAAATTCTGCACGATCGCAGCATTGTGACCAGTGAGTTAGCACCAACCTCGCTCAAAACATTCTGGTTTCAACGCAAACGCTGGGCCCACGGCTGGCTAGAGGTGTCTCTACTCTACCAACGCCGCCTGTGGCGATCGCCCTACTTCAACAGCTGGCAAAAACTCTACTGGACCTATCTACTCTACTACTGCGAATCCTTTGCCTTAATCTCTCTACAGCTCTTGCCGGTGCTGCTGGCTTTCTTGCTGGTGCCCGGTGCGGTATCTGAGCAGATGCGCGTTTATTTTTTAGTTGCGGGTGGCCTGTCCATCTTCAGCGGAATTTACCAGATTTTGGCGGCTGCCAAGATTGCCTCCAGGCGTTACCCGCTGGCTTACTACCTTAAGCATGTGCTTTTTTTGCCCGTTTATGTAACTCTAAAAAACTCGATCGCGATAGTCGCCATCTACGATTACCTCAACGGAGAAAACACCTGGGTAGTGACACCTCGCGATGCTCAACCCCAGAAGCGGTATCGCCTTAAGCAGGGGTAATAGACAGATGGTTTACACAGCGACGGCGTGGATAAACCTGAGGTTGGCTACCGCCTTGCTCCCGCCTTTTGGGGTCAGGAATTAGCCACGGAAGCGGCCAGAGCTACTATTCAGTACGGGTTAGATCAACTGCATCTACCGTACATTCTCGGCATCGTTGAACCCGCCAACACAGCATCAGTCAGTATCCTCAAAAAACTGGGCATGATGTGCAGCAGAACAACGACTCTCTATGGTTCCGAGGTAGATATCTACCGGCTGCCGTAATCCCTCGCGCCGCTCTGTCTTGGGAGCAGTCGTGGCAAAATCAGGACTGTAGGCTCAGGGGTACGCGTATGAATCTGCTCAAAATTGCGGCGTTTTCCGATGGCGATACCGGCGGCAATCCGGCGGGAGTGCTGATTGCTGAAGCCCACCCCAGCGAAGCCGAGATGCGGCGCATTGCGGCAGAAGTCGGCTTTTCAGAAACGGCGTTTGCGGCCCCGGCTGGCTCCGGCTGGCGGGTGCGCTACTTTTCGCCCGAGTCTGAGGTGCCCTTCTGCGGCCATGCCACGATCGCGCTGGGGGCGGCTCTGGCCCTTCAGCAGGGCGATGGCGTTTTTGCTTTAAGCCTTAACGAAGCCGGGATTACGGTAGAAGGTCGCCGCGATGGCAGCGGTATGTCTGCCGCGCTGCAGTCGCCGCCCACCCATAGTGCCACCGCCCCGTCGCCCCTGGTGGCCGATGTGCTCGACCTGTTTGGCTATAGCGAGGCCGACCTCGACCCCGAGCTGCCGCCTGCTTTGGCCCACGGCGGTGCCGACCACCTGGTTTTGGGGCTCAAAACCCGCGCCGCCCTCAGCGCCATGCGCTACGACCTGGCCGCTGGCCGCGACCTGATGAACCGCGCTGGCCTAGTCACCATTTGCTGGGTCTATGCCGAAACAGCGCAGCAGTTTCACACCCGCAACCCATTCGCGTCGGGCGGCGTGTACGAAGACCCGGCGACCGGGGCGGCAACGGCAGCGCTGGCTGGCTACCTGCGCGATATTGGCTGGCCCCACGGCGGCACGATCGAAATTACTCAGGGCGAAGATATGGGGATGCGATCGCGCCTGCGGGCCGAAATTCCGCCCACCCCTAGCAGCTCAATTCGGGTGTCGGGCACCGCTCGCCTAATGGAGGGCTAGGACTGGGGCCGCGATCGTCACCCCACCTCAGGCTGGAGTTAAATCGTAGGAAGGGCAGAGCAACTTTTGCCCATCACCCAAACTTAGCGAAGATGTATTCCAGTGTTGGTCTCTAGCCTCAGCGGCACCTGGGTTGGCATTGAGAAAACTTCCGGCGTTATGGGCGGCGATGCCTGCATTCGCCAAACCCACATCCCTGTGTGGTTGCTAGTCAGCCTTCGCCAGCAGGGCGCAACCGAAGCTTTTCTATTAGAAGACTATCCCGACCTCACCGCCGCAGACCTAACCAATGCCTGGCTCTATGCCAGCACCCACCAAGCCGAAATTGAAGCTGCCCTGCAACAGCAAGCAGCAGCCTGAGCATGGCTCAACTCTACGCCGATGAGGGATGTCCTTGAGCGCTGCCATTAAAGACTCTTCTCCATAAAGGAGCTGTTGGGATCGTTAGTGTAGTCGCCAAAGGGGTCGCGATACGCAAAGCCGTAGCGCTCGTACAGGGCGCGGGCCGGAGCAAAGGCGGGGAACGCGCCCGTTTCTAAATACAGGTGAGTGTAGCCCCGCTGCCGGGCGACTTCGATAATGTGCTCCAAAATTCTGGAGGCAATGCCCTGGCGGCGGTGGGCAGCGGGGGTACGCATCGACTTAATTTCGCCGCTGGTGGGGTCGAGTTCCTTCAGTGCGCCGCAGCCTAGCAGGTCGTCGCCATTCCAGGCCGTCCAGAAGGTAATGTTGGGTGCCCTCAGCCGCTCCACATCCAGCGCGTGAACGCTGCCGGGGGGCGTAATTTCATGCATGTTCTCCAGGTGCTCGCGCAGCAGAGCAGTAATCGGCTCGCCCGTCAGATCATCTTCACGGATTTTCATGCGATCGCCTCTGGTTAATGGCCCCATATCTCTTGTTCCGAAAACCCCAGCTCCTGAAAATCGCGTTCTCTCAATGCTGCCTCATCGGCACAAAAAAACTCATCTAGCTGGGGCGGTTCAACCGCTGTGCCCGCCAGCATGGCGTGAGCCTGACCGCGATGGTGAATTTGGTGCTGAAACAAGTGCGCCAGTAGCCGCGATGTTAACTCATGTTTAATGCCCTGGGAGCGGGGAATGCTGACGGGCTGCTCTAGCAGTTCATCAGTCAAGAAGCGACAAAGGGCGATTAACCGTTGATCCACCTGGCGCTGCTCCCGCTGCAACTCTGCACAGGTATCAAAAGGCTCTTCTGGTTCAAAAAACGCCCAAGCTTGAGCATTGGGTGGCTGCTGATTGATGCTGCGCTCCAGGGCGTCGATGTAGTACCAGTCAACGGTGAGCGAATGGTTTAGGGTCGCTTTGATCGAGGGGAAAAAACTCGTTCTGGTGGCAACAAACTCGGCCTGGCTCAGGTGGCAGCAGGCTTTTAGCAGGCGGTGGTTGGCCCAGGCATTGTTGTAGGCCATAGTCAGCAGGTGATGGGTAAGCGAGGTCATAGGCGATTACAGTGCAAAGACAGTTTCAGTTCCAACCCCTATTTCAGCCCATCAGTGGCACAACCTTCATTCTGTTGACTGGCGCTAGGGCGTTTGGCCAAACCGCTGCCACTGGGTGGGGGGCGGCATCAGAAATTCGTAGGCCCCAGCCGCCTGGCCCGGCGCAGCGGTGAGCACAATATCAAACGAGAGCGACAGGCGCAGGTCGTCGGTGTGGTTGGGGGTGACCCCGTGGCGCTGCTTGGCCGGGAAGATAATCAGTCGGCCCTCGGTGGGCAAATACAGGGCCTGATCCTGGTTCAGGTAGTTCCAGTCGGCGATGATGTCGGTGTTTTCGCTGCCCAGGCCGGGGCTGACCTCGTTAGGGCGGGCGTCATCTAAAAAGGTGAGGCAACCCGCCGCATCGGTACCCGACTCGGGCACGGCGACGTAGTACACGGCGCTGACGTGGGCGGTGTTGTGGCAGTGGGCACCCACCTCCTGCTGGGGGCGCGACACTACCGGCCAGGCCCGCTGAATGTAGAGATCGACCTGGCTGAGATCTAGCCCCAGCTCTTTGAGGTAGATTCTCACGTGGGTTTCGACCTGGGCCACCACCCAGCTGAAGCGAGGGTCGGTGTGCACTTTTTCGACCCCGTGCAGGTCGCCCGTCCAAGCCATTTCAGGAAAGTTGCGGGGGGCACTGCCGCTGGCCTCTAACTCTAGAATGGCCTCGGTGAGGGCAGCTTTGTGCTGGGCCGCGGCGGGCAGGTCGCTGTAGTAGATAGCAAGGGGAAACCAGGTATCGAGAGGCATAGATGAAACGTTAACCGAGGCTAAACCAGGCGGGGTTGGCGAGGGGAGGTGCTAGGCCGTACTGTGAAGTACTGATGCGACTTGACGAGCGGCCCAGGACTGAACTCAGCTTAGCAGGGTAGATGAGGCCAGTGATGGAGTGGATTACGACCCGACCCATTGCCCACCGGGGCCTGCACCAGGGTACGGCGGTGCCAGAAAATTCGCTGGCGGCGTTTGAGGCGGCGATCGCGGCTAATCACCCCATTGAGCTAGACGTACAGCTGCTTGCCGACGGCCTCCTGGCGGTCTTTCACGATCGCGACCTGAAGCGGTTGACGGGCCACAAAGGCCGCATTGCCGAGCAAACCCTCGACACCCTGGGGCAGTTTCGCCTGTTTGGCACCGACCAGACCATTCCTTCGCTGGCCCAAACCCTGGCCTGTGTCGATGGGCGGGTGCCGCTGCTAATTGAAATCAAAAACGAAAAGAAAGTTGGCCCCCCCGAGCAGGCGCTGATCAAAACCCTGGCGGGCTACCGGGGCGAGTTTGCGGTGCAGTCGTTTAACCCGCGATCGCTCCAGTGGTTTAAGCGCTACGCCCCTGAAGTGCGGCGCGGGCAGCTAGCCAGCAAGCCGCAAAAGTTTTTGCGCAGCAACCTGCTGCTGGCCTGGGCCAGTGCGCCGCACTTTATTGCCTACAATGTTAAAGCGTTGCCCACGCTGCCCACCACCCTGGCCCGCCACCACTTCAACCGCCCCCTGCTGGCTTGGACGGTGCGCAGTCAGGCCGATCTAGAGCGGGCTGCTCAACACGCCGACAACTATATTTTTGACCCGTTTGAGCATCACTTTGGCCCCCACTCTCAGTCAACCATCTCTCAGTGAACATTCAGTCGCCCCTCATTCGCGCTGGGAGCAGGTTGGGTAAATTATCGAAACGCTCGCTGGTGTTACGGTATGCCCCTCTCGATTGAAGGTCTCTGGGCCATAGCCAAGTTTCGGGCGGCGCGGTGGTTCACCCCTTCGCCTGGCCCAACCGCTCAACCCCTGCCTTGGCAACGGGCGGAGACAGCCCCCAGCACGACTGTAACCCCCAGGGCCGATCAGACCTTGCCGCGGCCCACCATTTCCATCGTCATCCCCGCGCTGAATGAGGCGAAGAACCTGCCCCTAGTGCTAGAGGCTATCTACGCTGCCGCCGGGGTAGAGGTAGKCGTGGTGGAWGGAGGCAGCACCGACGGTACGGCCAATGTGGCCAGGACGATGGGGGCCAGGGKGGTGGAATCGGCGCGGGGGCGATCGCGCCAGCAAAACCAGGGGGCCAGGGTCGCCAAAGGTTCAATTTTGCTCTTTCTCCACGCCGACACCTGTCTGCCCCAGGGATTTGACCAGACGATTCGTCAAACCCTGGCCCAGCCCGGCGTTGTCGCCGGAGCCTTTACGCTGGCGATCGATAGCCCCAGGCAGGGGCTGCGCTGGGTGGAATGGGGGGTGAACCTGCGATCGCGCTACCTGCAAATGCCCTACGGCGACCAGGCCATTTTTCTCAAGGCCGAGGTCTTTCACCAGCTCGGCGGCTTTCCCGACCTGCCAATGATGGAAGACTTTGAGCTAGTGCGGCGGCTAAGAAGGCTAGGGAGAGTGGCGATCGCCCCTAGTGCCGTGGTGACGAGCGATCGCCGCTGGCGCAGCCTCGGTATCCTGCGCACCACCCTGGCTAACCAGGCCATGATCATCGGCTACCTGCTCGGCTTCGATCCCCACAGGCTAGCGCGATGGTATCGGAACCTGGGAAAGCCTCGCTAGCTGTAGTGTCGCTTTGCGACCTCGACAATCATGCCAACTCCTGCGATCGGTATTCCACCATTTTGCTATGCACCTGGGGAAGCTGGCAGTTTAGACCCAACTCACCCCGACAACAGCCCCCCGCTCATGCGCTTCATCACCCGACCGGCGATATCGGCGTAGCGTACTTCTCCGGCTAAAATCTGCCCCAGTCGCTGGGTCGCGGTGGGTCGCTTAATGCCTACCCGGTAGCCAATCCCCGGCACCCGAAAGAACAGTCCGGCGATGCGCTTGGCCCAGGGCATATCCTCGCCCCAGGTGCTGTGCATCGTGGCGGTGTAGTGGGCCAGCGCCTCTGAGTCCCCCGCCAGTGCCGCGTGAATCGCCTCGGCCGCTCGCACCCCGCTAATCATGCCGGGGCGAATGCCTTCGGCACTAAGCGGATCGACAATAGCGGCGGCTTCACCTACCAGCACCGCTCGGTGAGTGTGCAGGGGGTGGTTGCCGTCCCACAGCTTTAGCGGGTGGCTGTAGATGGTGCCCGCATCGGGGCTGATTCCAAAAGACTGGCTGTATTTTTCCAGTGGCTTGCGGTAGTCGGCCGGGGCCTGCCCCAAAAAGGTCGCCACCCCTATCGAGTAGCCCTCGGCCTTCGGGAAGCTCCAAGCGCAGCCCTGCTTCACCACGCCAAACTCAAAGTTGATGGCGCAGCTATCCCCCACGGGGGCATTTACTTCAAGAATGCTGGCGGTGCGCAGCGTCAAATCCGGAAAGCCCAGCCACTTCGCCATCGGTCCTGTCGCCCCGTCGGCGGCCACCAGGTAAGCCGCATCTAGGGTACCGGCGGCAGTGCTGACCTGCCAGTAGTCGCCTTTGTTGGCGATCGCTGTCACTGCCGTACCATCCTTCAGCTGTGCCCCCAGCGTCTGCGCCTGCTGCACGAGAAACTGATCGAAAACCTCCCGCTTTACCATCCAAATTGGGTCGGTAGTAGTAAGTTCGGCCTCGACGGGGTCGCCCAGTTTGTAGGTGTACCGCACGCGGCGCATTGTGCGATCGATCGCTGGGGCAAAGTCAAAATCAAAAAAATCGGCCACACTGGGCGAGACCGCTCCGCTACAGGGCTTATAGCGCGGCAGAGAATCCTTCTCGACCATCAGCACCGAGTGCCCCTGCTTGGCGAGGTGATAGGCAGCAGATGCTCCGGCGGGGCCAGCCCCCACCACAATGACGTCGTACATGGTAGATCACAGCATTTTGTGCCCTTATCGTATCGCTTCAATGGTTAGCAAACAGCAGAATCTATCCTTAGTTGCCCCCCCTGGGCATTGAAGTTTAGGGATGCCCAGGGTTAAGTAAATAGATTGGGTTACGGCCTTCAAAAACCAAAAAAGATTAGTAGATTAAGTAACTCAGCTCTGCTCGAGACGATTTTATTGGCTCAGGTACTATGCAACGCAACACTTCAAAGCTAGCAATGGGCGTGCTGGGGGCTATAGCCCTAGGCGTGCTGACCGGCTGCGGTAGCGAAAGCCCCACCGCCACTGCCCCCGAAACCGCCCCCGAAACTACCGAAACCGCCAGTGCTGAAGGCGAAACCGGCACCCTGCTGATTCGGGCTAATGGCGAAGATTTTGTGCGGCAAGGTTTTACCACCAAAGACGGCTGGGAGATGGAGTTTGACAACCTCTACGTGTCGCTAGCCGACATTACCGCCGCCCAAACCGACCCTCCCTTTGACCCCGAGGCGGGTACCGAACTCCAGGCCAAGGCCGAAGTCAAGGTCGAGGAAGCCCAGGTGGTTGACCTGGCCGAGGGCGATGCCTCTGCCGAGCCGATCGTGGTGACGGAGGTCGAGGCCCCAGCTGGTCGGTTTAACGCGCTGGCCTGGCGCATGGTGCCTGCCGAGTCGGGCCCGTCCGAAGGCTACTCCATTTGGATGCAGGGCACCGCCACCAAAGACGGCGAAACCGTGCCTTTTACTATCAAGGTGAATGAAGAGCTGGCCTTTACCTGCGGCGATTTTGTTGGCGACGAGCGCAAAGGCATTTTGACGGCTGGTGACGAGGCCGACATGGAAGCCACCTTCCACTTTGACCACCTGTTTGGCGATGGCGATGCCCCCGCTGATGACGGCATCAACACCGGTGCCCTGGGCTTTGAGCCGCTGGCTGCCCTGGCTGAAAACGGCGTCGTCGATGTTGATAGTGCGGCGCTGCAGGCCGGGCTATCTGAGGCTGACTACAGAATGTTTTTGGGCATCTTGCCGAGCTTGGGCCACGTGGGCGAGGGCCACTGCGAAGAAGTGACGTTGACAACCTCATGAGACTGAGACTCAATTTTGCCTGGTTATTGGCGCTAGCACTGGCCACCGAGGCATTGCCCGTGCTGGCCCACGGCGTGACGGTAGAGCACCGCCGGGTCAACAGCGTCGAGCTAGAGGCCCGGTTTGAGACCGGTGAGCCGATGGCCAATGCCCAGGTGCTGGTCTATGCCCCCGACAACCCCACCGACGTCTGGCAGGAGGGCACCACCGACGACCAGGGGCGCTTTAGCTTTACCCCCGACACCTCCCAGCCCGGCAGCTGGGAGGTGATGGTCCGCCAGGCAGGCCACGGCGTGTTGACTACAATTCCGGTGGCGGAGTCTACCTCTGGGGGTGAACCTGCCGCCACCCCAGCGACAGAGGCGGAGGCATCCCCCAATTCTTTAATCTCTCCTAGTACTACCCTGTCTCCAGTGCAGCGGGGCATTACTATTGGCTCTGTAATCTGGGGCTTTATTGGCACCGCTTTATTTTTTGCTCGAGGCAAGCGCTAGTGCATATCCCCGATGGAATTTTACCGGCCCAGGTTTGCGCGGCGGGGTATGCCATAACTGGGGTAGCCACCTGGTATTCGCTGCGGCAGATTAACCGCAAACCCGACCCGGCGGCTGAGGTACCCAAGGCTTCGCTATTGACGGCGGCGTTCTTTGTGGCGTCGTCGATTTATATTCCAGTGCCGCCAGCCAGCGTGCACCTGATTTTGAACGGGCTGCTGGGGGTGGTGCTGGGGTATTTTGCCTTTCCGGCCATTTTGATTGGTCTGTTTTTTCAGGCGCTGGTGATTGGCCACGGCGGCCTTACCACCCTGGGAGTAAATGCCACCATGATGGGTGTACCGGCGCTGCTGGCCTACCACATCTTTCAGGCCCGCCATACCGTCGGCCAGCGGCTAAAGGAGCCCACCCGCACGGGGGTGTTTGCTTTTTTGGGCGGTGCCTTAGGGCTGGGGATAGCGGCGTTGATTTTTTTGGCGCTGATTATCTTTAATATTCCCGCAGAACTCAACGCTGGGGCTGAGCAGACGGCAGTGCTGACGCTGTCAATCGGTCACATTCCGCTGGCGATTGTAGAAGGTATTTTTACGGCCATGCTGGTGCTGTTTCTGCGCCGGGCCAAGCCTGAGCTGCTGGAGGGGTAGAGCCCATGGGAGCCGCTAGCCACGATACCTATATCCACCGTGAGTCAGTGATTCACCGCTGGTCGCCCCAGCTCAAGCTGGTTAGTCTGGGGCTGCTGATGTTTGCCTTCGCTACGGTGCAGCAGCTGGCCCTGGTGCCGTGGATGCTGGGGCTAGCGGCACTGCTCTACGGGCTGTCGCGGCTGCCAGTATCGTTTTTGCGGCAGCGGCTGAGCTATCCGGGTCTGTTTATTTTGGCGGTCGTGGTGCTGCTGCCGCTGACGGTGGGGGAAACGGTGCTGGTCCAGTGGGGCTGGCTGACCCTGCGCGAAGAAGGGCTGCGGGCCACAGGGCTAATTGTGGGCCGGTTTTTGTCAATTTTGACCCTGGGTTTTATTTTGCTGGGCACGACGCCGTTTTTGACCCTGCTGGGGGCAATGCGATCGCTCGGTCTGCCCACCCTGCTCGCCGACATGACCCTGCTGTCGTACCGCTACCTGTTTGAGATTGCCGCCATGCTGGCCACCATGCAGCAGGCCATGCGGCTGCGAGGCTTTGGCCACAATCGCCAGCGCTGGCTGCGGGTCAATCGCCAGACCATGCAGCAGCTGGCCATGCTGGCCGGAAACCTGCTGATTCGCAGCTACGAGCAGTCGGAGCGGGTGTACAAAGCCATGCGGCTGCGGGGCTACGGTCAGCGCCGTCAGGCCGCCCCGGTTCCCAGGGCGGCCAGCCCCCTCTCGGCCCAGAACTGGGTCTTGACCGGAGCCGTACTGGTGGCAGCGGTGGGGTTAGTCCTTGCAGAGATGAGATTGGCATGATGATGGAATCTGTTTCGACCGGCCTGAACCCGGTAGCGATCGCTCAGGGGCCGCAGTCCATAGCGATCGCCGCCAACGCCCTCTCCTTTGGCTACCCCGGCCAGCCCGAGGTGCTGAGTGAAGTCACCCTGACGGTGCAGGAGGGCGATCGCGTCGGCATCATCGGCCACAACGGCTGCGGCAAAACCACCCTGTTTATGTTGCTCTGCGGCGTGCTCACCCCCACCGCGGGCGAAATCCAGCTGTTTGGCGAACCCCTCACCCCCGGCCAGTTTCGCCCCGAAGTCGGTCTCCTCTTTCAGGATCCCGACGACCAGCTCTTCTCCGCCTCGGTGCGCGACGATATCGCCTTTGGCCCCCAAAACATGGGCTTCGACCCCGCCGAAGTCGCCACCCGCGTCACCTACGCCGCCGATATGGCCGGTATTACCCACCTGCTCGATCGCCTGCCCCACCACCTCTCCGGCGGCGAAAAGCAAATGGTCGCGATCGCAGGCCTCCTCGCCATGACCCCCCAGATCATTCTCTACGACGAACCCACAGCCAGCCTCGACCTCCGCACCCGCCGCCGCCTAATCCGCTTTCTGCAAAACTCCACCGAAACCGTGCTGATCTCCTCCCACGACCTAGAGTTTGTCTTGGAGGTATGCGATCGCGTCATCCTCATCGACGAAGGCCGCATCATCGCCGAAGGCGATCCCCGCCAGATTATGGGCGACCAAGCCCTCATGGAAGCCCACGGCCTGGAGAAGCCGCATTCGCTGATCCCTCATGTGGAGTCGCATCATGGGGAGTASRKGGTGGRWGGGTRGRYGAGTGGGAGGGTGGATGGGTGGATGAGAAAGGTAAGGGAGTGAGGAAGGGTGAGATCGGGGTTAGGAACCTCGGGGTTGAGTGTTGCCTACAGATCCATTTGCAGAACAGGGGTTTAAACCGATGATCAATCGGTCCTTTCCGTGAGGTGAAGGACGACGGAACGTCCTTCTCGTAGGCCGCAGGACGCGCGCAGCCGGGGGTCTGGGGCCTGCGAAATGGCCCCAGCGACAGGTCTGGCTTTTGACCCCAATTGTGCGCCGCTGCTTAAAGTTTGCTTGTGAAGAAAGCCTCTCCAATGGTGCATTGCTGCGCGAATGCACCCTACGGTAGGTCTGCAAAGCGGGAGAGGCTGCATTGGGCAAACGCCGTTTGCCCCTACAAAACGTTGGCGGTATAGGGCTCAAACGTAGAACAATCACCCTTCTTCACCGTAATCACTGTCTTCACCCCGCCCCGCCGAGTGTAATCCCCAATTACCCGCAATCCCTGCGGCTGCAACTCCTCCCACAGACGATCGGCGATCGCGTTGGCCGCCATCTCATGGCTTACTCGCTGATCGCGAAAGCTATTGACGTAGAGCTTAAACGCCTTCAGCTCCACCACCCACGGCCCAGGGCAGTAGTCCACCACAATGGTGCCAAAATCCGGGTAGCCCGACCGCGGGCACAGCGCCGTAAACTCCGGGTGCTCCAGGTGAATGGTGTAGACATTTTGCGACGGATTGGGCCACTTCTCCAAAGGCTCTACACTGGCCTGGAAAATAGCGCGATCGCCGTACTGAGTAGAAGAAGCTGGAGCAGTGGTCATCGGTAGGGAAAAGATAGAGAAAGGCCAAGGTCATTAGCACCGAGAGCAGCTCAATAGCCGCCTTCGGTAATGTAGCGTTTTTCAGAGTTTCTTAACTTAAGTAAACAGGGCAGATCGCCTATAGATGCCTTGAGCTAAGGGAAAGTTCCCCAAATCCACCTTAACCAAAGTTATTCCAATCGCTTAACTAAAACTTCATACTTCTTGCTTAACACCCCTGGCTCTGCCCCAAACCTCATGATAAGTTCACCAAACGTTGGCGGTATTTTTTGTAGCACAGTTGTAGTGCTCAACCTCCAACGCCATCGGAAGACGCTTTTTCAGGAGAAAAATCATGACGATTTACCGTAAGCTTGCCCTCGCTGCCGGTAGCCTCACCCTCGCTGGTCTCACCCTTGGCCTACCCGCCCAAGCCGAAGACAGCAAAATGGAATCGATGAGCGAAGGCGTTGAAGCCGTTGCCCCCGAAGCTGAAACCGAAGCCATTACCCCCACCGTAGACGTTGAGGCGATCGAGGCCGAACTCGACGCCGAGCGCGAAGCCGGCATTGAAGCCGCCACCCCCGACGTTGCACCCGTTGTAGACGTTGAGGCGATCGAAGCTGAACTCGACGCCGAGCGCGAAGCCGCCATTGAAGATGCCACCCCTGACGCTGCCACCGAAGCCGCCGCTGAAGAAACCGTAGACGAAACCGAGGCCGCTGCTGAGGAAGCCAACTCGGACACAGTAACCGAGGAAACCACCAACGTTGACGCCGAGGCCGAAGCCCCCGCTGACGAGACCACCGTTAACGAAACCACCGTTGACGAGACCGCCCCCGAAGCAGTCAATGTCGAGGAGACAGTTGAAGAGACCTCCGATGCCGTCGATGCCACTGAAGCTGAAGCCACTGAAGCCGAAGCTACCGACATCGATACCGTTGAAGAGGCCCTAGAGCCCACCGTCGAAACCACCCCCGGCAGCTAAGCCAGACATCCGGGGCTAGAGCTGCTGCTTGACCCACTCCAGGGCCTCTTCGCGGCAGCTCACTAGCCCCTCGGCTTGAGCCAAATGAACCGCCTCTAGGAGTTCACCAATTTTAGGACCTGGTTTGAGGGCAAGCCCTTGCACCAGGTCTTTGCCTGTAACCAGGGGCTGAGGATGGGCCACAGGGTCGTTGGGGGTAAAGTATCGCTGCATCAGCGGCAGCACCAGCGCCTCGGGCACACCGCAGGCCAAACTCAGCAGGGCGACTCCGCCAAATCCGGCCCCCGCCACTTTAAATAGCTGGTACTGCTGCCTTGGGGGCAGCGGGGCATCGCCCTGGTGCTGCTGCCAGTACTGCCAACCCTTGAGAATGCTCAGCACCGCCTGCTGCTCAGCCCGGCTGTACTTAAGGCGGGATAGGGTAGCCTCGGCGCTGGCCACGTCGGGCGGCAACAGCTGGCTGAGCTTGGTTGCTTTGAGCCAGCTGCGGTGTAAGCCTGGGGTAGTTTGCTCTTTCACCCAGCTGTGCAGCAGCTGCGAAAACTCGGGCCAGCGCTCGTGGTACTGGGCCGCTAGCTGATCGAGGGTGGCCAGGCGCTCCAGGTGAGAGCGATCGACCTCGGGCAGCCAGGTTTGCAGCAGGCCATCTTGCCAGGCCAGCCCCAGCAAAATCGACCCCTCGGGCAGGCTCAGCAGGCAGTCGAGTTCGCCGCGCACCCGCTCAGCCGCCATCTGCCCCAGGGCCGGGGCCAGGTCGCGAATGGTCTGCTGGGTAGTGGGGTCAAGGCTAAAGCCTAGCTGGGCCGCCTGACGATAGGCCCGCAGCAGGCGCAGGGGGTCGTCTTCTAAGTTTTCGGCGGCGACCATGCAGAGGGTTTTGCGCTGCAGGTCGGCGCAGCCATCGAGGGGATCGAGCAGGGTTTCGCTGTGGGGGCTGTAGGCGATCGCGTTGATGGTAAAGTCGCGCCGATGCAGGTCTGAGTAGATGGTTGGCCCCACCTGCTGGGCGAAATCGACCGTCGCGTTGGCGAACACCACCCGCGCGATCTGGTGGTCGGCATCGAGCACCACAAAGCCTGCGCCGTAGTGTTTGGCAATACCCTGGGCCGTGGCGATCGCCCGTTCTGGTAGCACAAAGTCGAGGTCTAAATAATCGGCCTGACGGCGCAGCAGAGCGTCTCTGACACTTCCCCCCACCAGGTAGGCTTGCTGTGGCAGTAGCGATACGCTGAAGGGCCAGGTTTTTGGCGAAAGCGCCGATTGTTCAGTAGCCACTGCAAGGGAAATGGGTGATAGCGTTGGATTCAATGAACCCTCATTCCTTTCATTACAACAGGGTTTTTTAGTCTTGACAGCCTGGCCACGCAGAGAACGCCTGAAACCTCACCGGAGGTTTTCATTTTGCAACATCTGGGCTGGCCCGCCCAGGACATTCAAAAAACTTGAGCTAGACTACCAGAAAACGCATCCCTATCGCCAAAGCCTTCTGCTGCCAGAGCTTTCTCCTGCTAGAGGCCGACGGTCAATCGGCTGAGGGCTGGTTAGACTGAGGGTGAGCCGACTTTAAATCCTACCGTGTTCCTGCCGGGGGCGTGCCATGTGCATTTGTGTAAACTGTCACTACGTCGATCGCTGCACCACCTACCACGCCGTGGAGGAGCTGCACGAACAACTCCATTTGACCGATTCCCCCAGCTTTGAGGCGGTGAATCCGACGATTAATGCCAACCTGCGCGTCGTGGATGACGTAGTCGAGAAAGAGTTTGACGTCGTCGGCTGCGACAGCTTTGTTCAGGAACAGGGCAAGTGGGCCAAGCTGCGCCCCGGTGAGCTGGTGCCGACCTAGGGAGTAGATGGGTAAAGGGGTGGATGGGTAGGCGGGTTAGAGCCCATTTACCACCCCTACGTAGGGTGGGCAATGCCCACCGGCATAAATCTATACCGTCGCAGATCGTTGGATAGTGAATAGAGCCATCCTTTGACCACTGTTTGCGTCAATCCTGCTTGTCCACAGCCTACTAATGAGGACAGTGCGATCGCCTGTGCGGCCTGTGGTCAGCCGCTACTGGTGGACGATCGCTACCGCTGTCAGCGAGTGCTGGGCCAGGGCGGCTTTGGACGCACCTACCTGGCGATCGCGAAGGGCCACAATCCACCCCTGCACTGCGTCGTCAAGCAGATGGCTCCGGCGGTGAAAAACAACCGTTCTGACGCCAGCCAGCGCTTTCACCGCGAGGCCGACCGCCTCGCCACCCTGGGGCAGCATCCTCAAATTCCGGCACTGCTGGATGTGATTGACAATGCCCAGGGCCAGTTTTTGGTGCAGGAACACATCCCCGGCTCCAGCCTTGACGAGTTCGTGCCGCAACCTCCCGATGGCGGTGAGGCGTTGGTGCAGCGAGTGCTCTACGAGCTGCTGCCGGTGCTGGCCTACATTCACGACCACAGCGTCATTCACCGCGACATCAAGCCCGCCAACATCATTGCGCCGCCATCGCCGCAGCCCTTGGCCCTGGTTGATTTTGGCGCGGCAAAAGCAATTTTAGATCCTGAACAACTCAAGCACACCGCCACGGTGATCGGCAGCGCGGGCTATGCCGCCCCCGAGCAAGCCTTGGGCAAGGCCGTCTTCGCCAGCGACATTTTTAGCCTGGGCGTCACCTGTCTGCACCTGCTTACCGGGCTGCACCCCTTTGATCTGTACTCGGTCAGCGACGATGCTTGGGTGTGGCGGCCCTACGCCCCTGCTTCGGTTAGCCCAGCCCTGGGGCGCGTGCTCGATCGCATGGTCAACCGCCGCCTGAGCGAGCGCTACAGCACGGCCCAGGAGGTGCTGGCCGACCTGCGCTGGAGCGGCCTGGCCCTGAGCGCCGCGGCACCGTTTGCCCCCGCCTTACCCAGGGGTACAGAGTCTTTAGAAGTGGCCTGGGAGCAGCGGTTTGCGCTGAACTTGCCGGGGACTGTAGCCAACGGGCTGGCCATGAGCCCGAGTGGACGGGCGATCGCCGCGGCCTGCTCCGACGGCACGGTGCGCCTGTGGGACTGCACCAACGGCCAGGCCATCCACACCTTCGGCAAATCGCTGGGGTTGCTGGGGCTGGGCCATCGCGGTCCGGTTCGAGCCCTGGTGTTCACCTCCCAGGGAGACGCGATCGTCAGCGGTGGGGAAGACGGCCAGCTGATTCAGTGGCGTTTGGTTGACTACAGCGGTCAAAAACTGCCGCTGTCGGGCTGGCAAATTTCTGCGCTATTGATCATTCCGCAGACGGGCACGCTGGCGGTGGGCAGCGGCGATGGTCGCATTCACCTGTGGCCGCTAGAGGGTAGCCATGCCCCAAAAACTCTGGTACACCACCAGGACCAGGTGACAGCGCTGGCGGTAGATTTTGTAGGAAATTTGCTGGTCAGCGGGGGGTGCGATCGCACCCTTCGCCTCTGGTCGCTGCCCACGGGCCGTCTGGTGCGCACCCTCACTGCGCCCAAGCACAACATTACGGCTTTGGCCTGCCATCCCCACGATGGCCGCATTGTCAGCGGTGACCAAATGGGCCAAGTCCAGGTTTGGAGTGCCGAGAACCCCGACCAGGGGCTAGTGATCCACAAATCTCCCAGTCCCGTTACCGCAATCACCATTAGCCCTAACGGCCACTGGCTAGCGATCGGTGCTGACAACGGCCACCTCACCCTAATCAATTTGCAGGGTCAGGGCCAGACCATTCAGCTTCGCCACGCCTGGACCGTACGCGCGATCGCTTTTACCCCCGACAGCCGCATGATCGTCAGCACCAGCGCCGACGAAACCATTCGCTTCTGGTGTTGGGTAAACCCTGCATCACTAGATTGATTCCTTTACAGACACTCAGTCCCAGTAGGTTGAGTGGAACTCAACAGCAGTGAGCCTAGTTGGGTTCTGCTGTCGCGCCACCCAACCTACCAATTCAGGCTTGACAGGCCACCAGGGCTACTGTCGAGCCGAGGGCGTTTGGGAGAACTGGCGCACGGTGGCACTAAAGCCAGAGGCCTTAAACTGTTTTAGCTTCAGCGGTTCAGGCTGGTTGGCCGCCACCGAAATACGTAGCTCAAAGTCGCTTTCCCCCGGTGGCACTTCTGAAATACCGCCCAGTCGCCCCCGGTTTTGCATCACGGGGTTATCGTTGGCGTCATAGATGCGGCCAAAGATATCGGCATCAATCACGGGCTTGCCGGTGCGGTTGATTGCTTTGCCCGTAATCAAGAAGCAGTTGGCCTCTTGAATAGAACCAGCCGCCACCATGCCATCGGCGTACTCGGGTGGGCAAGGGCTGTAGGTAATATCGGCGAGATCGATAGGAGTCAGCGCCTGGGCGGTTAACCCTGCGCCACTTAGCAGCCAGAGGCCAGCGATTAAAAGAGCTGTGAAGATGCGGCGTAGGGCCATAGGTCGCTAGGGGATAAGCAAACGTTAGCTTTTTCAGCTTATCGCGATTTGCTCGAGCGGGGGGCTGGGTAGTTTTTGGGTTGGGCATGGCAACGCTGGTGCCTTGGGCTTTTGGCTAGAATCGCTCGGCCCGCCTAGGGCAACCGCTCGTTGACGTAGGCTTTGGCATCGCGCAGGCTGCAGCCGTTGGTCTCCCTGACCCGCTTGACGGCGTCGATCAGCTTGCCCTGGTTTAAGAGGTCGCGCACCTGGCGATCGAGGTCTACCCCCTTGAACTGGCTTAGGGTCAATGAGGGCAGGGCAGGACGCGATCGCGGCGGCGTTTGACCCCAAGGACGAGTTCTCGACCCGCCGCCCCTGGCCCCTCGCTTTGATTTGGTTAGCTGTCGCGATCGCTGCAGCCGCAGGGTTAGCCAAAACGACAGACCAAAGGCTACCAGGCCAGCAATCAAAAAGGCGGTAACGCTCATAGCTCTCATAGAGATCGGGGTGATTCTACTCTAACGATTGCCTGGGGGGGAGGGGGAGGGTCGGGGGGAGGAGAAGGGGGGGGAATGGGTGAGGGGGGGGATGGGTAGGAGGGGGGATGGGTAGGAGGGGGGATGGGTGGATGCGGAGCGGTTTCCTGCGGGGTGGATGTGAGGGGGCAAGGGGTTGAGGGGGTGGGGATCGTTAAAAAAACCGTTCAACGATCGCCTCAGCGTGTATCCTTTAGCAGACCTTTTACTGTCCTCTGGGTACCGCCATGAATCAGCTTTTTAAGCCGTCTCTGGCCATGCTGGCACTGTTCAGCGCCCTGGCTGCGCTGCCGATGAATGTGCTCAGGTCGCATCCGCAGCTGCTGGCCCAGGTTACGGCGGAACCCACGCCCACCTTTAACCTGCAGGAGAGCGTGCCCCCCGGTACAACGCTCTCAATTAACGGGTCGCCGTCCATGGCCGGTATCAACCAGAACCTGGAGGAGGGCTTTGAGCAGCGTTACCCCGACACCGATGTCAGGCACGAGGCCAATGGCGATGAGCAGGCGCTGCAGGAGCTGCGGAGCGGCAGTATTGACCTGGCGGCCCTGGGGCGATCGCTCAGCGAGGCCGAGGAAGACCCCAGCCTCACCTCAATTCCGGTCACGCGAGAGAAAATTGCCGTCATTGTGGGGCGCGACAATCCATTTCGAGGCGACCTATCCTTTGACGACTTTGCCGCCATCTTTCGCGGCGAAATCACCAACTGGTCGGAGGTGGGGGGTCCCAACCTGCCGATCCGGTTTGTCGATCGCCCGGCCGAGAGCGCTACCCGACTAGCCCTAGGCGACTACGAAATCTTTAGCGGACAGCCCTTCGAAACCGGCGACAACGCTGTGCAGGTCGAGGAGGATGATACCGCTGCAGTGGTGCGTGAACTGGGCCGAGACGGCATTAGCTATGCGATCGCCTCCGAAGTGCTAGAGCAAAATGCCGTGCGCCCGGTGAGCTTAGACAGCACCCTGCCCGACGACCCCCGCTACCCCTATTCTCAGCCCCGCAACTATATCTACCTGGGTGAGCCAAGCCTGCCTGTAGAAGCCTTTTTGGGCTTTGCCACCAGCGATGAAGGCCAGGCCGCCGTGGCCGAGGCCAAACAAACCGCTAGCGCCAACGTGACGGTCGGAGCCAGCAGGCTACCCGGTGGCGTGGCCCTGGCCCCCGACGGGCGCTTTATGGTGCGCGGCACCGAAGACGGCCAGCTGCAATGGCTGGATGCCACAGGCAACCCCACCGAAACCGTAATTGCCGATGCCCACCGAGGAGCCGTGTCGGCAGTCGTGATTAGCCCTGATGACCAAACCGTCGTCTCTGGCGGGGCCGATGGCACCCTGCGCCGCTGGGATCGCAGCGGCAATTCCTTGGGTGAGCCGATGGCGGGTCAGGGCGGCCCCATTCTATCGCTGGCCCTCAGCCCCGACGGTCAAACCATTGCCAGCGGCAACGCCGACGGCACCGTACAACGCTGGGCGATCGCCGACGGTAAGCCTCTAGGCAATCCCGTTGTTGCCCATGACGGGCCGGTGCAGGCCCTTCACTTTCCCGCTGGGGGTCAGGCCTTTATCACCGGCAGCAGCGACGGCAGCCTGGGCTTTTGGAATGCCGATGGTACCGCTGCCGGTGAATCGCCCGATGCCCACCCAGGCGGTGTCACCAGCATTACCAGCAGCCCCGATGGCCAGGTGCTTACCACCGCTGGCGGCGACGGCAGCCTGCGTAACTGGGATCGCTCGACACTACAACCCAGAGGCGGCACCATTGAAGCCCACGAGGCAGCGGTTAGCGCCGTGGCCTACAGCCCCGATGGCGCGACCCTAGCCACCGCCGGGGCCAATGGCACTCTGCAACTGTGGTCGCCCGACGGCACGCCCCGCCTATCGGAACCTGTGGAGCTAGAGGCACCAGCGGCTTCCTTGGGCTACACCCCTGAGGGGCAGCTAGTCGTGGGCAGCAGCGAGCAGGTAGCGCTTCTTGATGACCAGGGGCAGTCCGTCTCCAATGTCGAAACCGAAGCCGAGGACGATGATTCAGCCACTGAGGTAGGCAGCATTTGGGATCGCATTCGCAACCTACCCCCCAGCGCCTGGTGGATGCTGGCGGCGATACCGGCCCTGTTGCTGCTAGCCGGTATCGCCGGGGCGCTGCTGGGCCGCCGAGATTCCGACGATGAAGACGATACTTTAGAGGCCGACCTTGTCCCCGGCTCTGAACTAAGTATTGATTTTTCTAAGATGGGCAACAAGCTACCGGTCACCGCTGGCCCGTTGCCTCCCGACGCTGCACCGCCAGCAGGAAGACCGCTGCCCCCCGAGGCCGAGCTGGTGCCTGGGCCTGGTGAATATTCGAGTGCGGCCCCCAGCAAACTAGAGCAGGCCCGCCTAGACCTGGCCGAGGGCCGTCGACTCATGGGTGAGGGCCACTGCGACACGGCCTTGATCTACTTCAACCAGGCCGTGGAGGCTACCGAGGTAGAGCGCAGCAAAGCCGAAGCCACGGGTGTACCAGCCCAGGGCCTTAATGCCACCGCCGCCCTGGCCCAGGCTGAGCGAGGCCATGCGCTAGCCCTCCTGGGGCAGGCCAACGAAGCCATGGACAGCTACAACGCCGCCCTTCAGCTCGATAGCAGCGTAATCGACGCCTGGGTTGGCAAGGGCCGATTGCTCAGCACGATGGGTCGCTATGACGAAGCTCTTTTTTGCTTTGACACGGCGCTAGAGCTAGACCAGACATCGGCGGCGGCCTGGATGGGTAAAGGCCAGGCTCTAATGCAAATGGGTCGCCAGAGCGAGGGCCAGGCCTGTTTGGCTAAAGCGGCTGACCTGGGTAACGGTGAAGGGTTGCCAGGGATGGGCTTTGCCCCTGCACTCTATCCTGGCGTTATGCCAGAGCCGGTTGCCCCTGGGGCTGGCGGCACACCAGGGCCGCTACCGGAGGCGGTATTGCCAGAGCCGTCGCCCTCGGCAGGCTACGACCCCGATGTGCCCCTAGAACTACAGCAAATGGTGCTGGGTCTGCCCTCCGCCGATGTGGAAATTAGCAGCGATAACCGCTTCAGCAGTGCAGACGTGCCGCCGGAGCTAGAGTCGGAGGTGGCCAATCTGCCTGGCCAGGCCGAGACGGCTGCGACCGTTGGCAGTGGAGCAGTGACCGTTGGGCCGCTGTCCATCACCCCAGGGCCAGTGCCGTCTGAGGCCATTAGCCCTGGGCCAGTACCATCTGAGGCCATTAGCCCAGACCCAGTGCCGTCTGGGGCTATTGGCCCTGGGCCACTGCCCCCCAGCACGCTGGAGGAGGAACTGCTCAGCCAGGTGCGCCTGGGCATCACCCCCGGCCCAGAGCGGGTGCCACAGGGGCTACCCACTGACACCGGGCCTGTTGAGAGCGCTGGAGCTACCGCGATCGCTGAGCCGCCCCTGCGCCCTGCCCCCGTACCCGTGCCACCCCCGGTGCCTGTGGAACCGGGCGACTACGTGCCGCCACCGCCCGAAGCGGCGATCGCGGGCGACAGCTCGGGGCTAGAGGGTCTGCCGCCGGACGTGGTGGCCGCGCTAGCCAGCATTCCGCCCAGCTCGCCAGATAGTTTTGGCGTCGTGCCCACCAGCGCCGAGGCCGAGGCTGCGCCCCCCTCCGCCACTGTTACCAAAAGCTGGATTCGGCTATCGATCGATCGCCAGAGCGATCGCTTCTATGCGGTGTGGCACATTGACGCCAGCGATCGCACTCGGGCCAAAGACAGCGGCGGCGAAACCATGACCCTGCGCCTCTACGACGTTACGGGCCGAGCCACCCAGTCTGCGCTGCCTCCAGCAGTGGCCGAGCAGCGCTGTCGCGACGACTTTGCCCAAGACTGGTACCTGCCCATTCCCCAATGGGATCGCATTTACGTGGTCGAGGTGGGCTACCTCAGCGCCACGGGCGATTGGCAGACGATCGCGCAGTCGGCTGAGGTAGCCGCCATTACCGCCTAATTTCAACCACATCCTGTTTGGTTACCCCTGTTTGTAGGGGCACAGCAGTGCTGTGCCCCTACAAATGTGCCCCTAGGAAGTTGATGTGGCGTGCACAAGACACATCGCCACAAAAAAGCCCGGAGCCTAGCTCCGGGCTGGGGTCAGGAGTGACCGTGACGATCTAGAGACGATTTCAGGAGTAATCGAGTAGCGGTGGCTCAGCGGTGGGTCTACACCTTGAGCACCCACTGGTCGCGGGTATCGGCGCTGACAAAGGGGGCGGGCACAAAGGGAATGTCGACTCCCAGCGAGATAAACGCAGCCCGAATGGTGGTAGCGTGGGAGGCCTCGGCAGCGGCAATCGTGGCCCCAGCGGTAATCAGCTCCGGGGTTCTGAGTCGGGCGACTTCGCTGGCGTAGGCGATCGCCGCATCGGTCTCCAGGGCTAGGGCCAGCTTGGCGATATTCACATCGGAGTCGAGGCCACCGTCGCCGCGCTCCAGGTAGGCCGAGAGGTCGTAGCTGTCTACAGCCATCACCGGGCGGCCACCCAAATCGGTAATCACCTGGCTGAGCAGGTCGCGGTGGGCCATGTGGTCGGCCTGATTGGCCAGGGCAATGGCCAGCACCGCTTTACCCACATCAGTATCGCTGAGGCCACCGGCAGCAGCCCCGTAGGCCCAAATCGCCTGATGTTCGTAGTAGAGAGCACCGTTGAGAATGGCAATGTCGTTAGCGGCCGCTCGGTTGCGCAGAAGCGAACCAGAGCGGTTCTGCGCCTGGGCCGGGCTCTGGGTCAGAGCAGAAAAGCCGAGGCTGCCGGCCAGCCCTGCGATCGCACCACCCACCATTACCCGGCGACGAGAAACCCCCGCTTTGGGGTGGTCCGGGTTGGCAGACATCAAATCGTGATTCATAGCAGTGTCCTTTGCGCTAACGTTTTGGGCGGGCCTAATTTTTTCTCTATGAAGAATGCTGTAAGACCCGGCACAATACGATTAGCTCTACCCTTCGGATGATGACAGCAGACTTTGAGGTTTTGGCTGCCCTGGTTTTTGCGGTTGATTCCTGACTCATCCGGTAGACCTGCTTGAGTCGTACTTACTAGCAGATCATCAATGCCCCCATTCTCGCCCCCCGACCCTATGGCGTCTGAACCAGTGAGCGATCGCGACCTGGTCAACAGCCTGTGGGCCGGTGATACGGCTGCCCTCGCCACCCTCTACGACCGCTACTCCTCCATGGTCTATACCCTGGCGCTCAAAATGTTGGCCAACCCTGCCGAAGCCGAAGACCTCACCCAGGAGGTGTTTGTCAACTTTTGGCAGCGGCGGCAGTACAACCCCGACCGGGGCAGCATCGGCAGCTACCTGGCCACCTACACCCGCTCCCGCGCCATCGATCGCCTGCGGGTCAGCCGGGGACGGGCCACCATTTTGCAGCGGTTTCAGCGCATTACCGCCGCCTCTAGCCGATCCGCCAACCCCGTTGACCACGCCACCCAGCAAGAACAGCGCCAGCACCTGCGCGCCGCCCTCGACCAAATTCCCCCCGCCGAACGCGAGGTGCTAGAGATCGCCTATTTTCAAGGATTGAGCCAGTCCGAAATTGCCGCCCAGCTGGGCATTCCCCTCGGCACCGTCAAGTCTCGCTGCCGCCAGGGCCTGCTCCGCCTGCGCAGCCTGCTCGAGCACCAGCGCAGCTAACCCTTTCCCCTACACCAAAGCTGCACCAACGCCTCCGCTGCAACGCTTCATAACTACCCGCCCACTCGCCTACTTACCCACCCGCCTACTCATCCACCCACTCCCCCGCCCGATGAACTCAACCCCTCTCCCCGAAAACTGGCGATCGCTACTGGCCGGGTACGTGCTCAACGATCTGACCGACCATGAAGCCACCCTGGTCGAACAGTGGCTCGACCAGTACCCCGAGGTGGCTAGCGAGCTAGAGGCTTTGCAGTCTACCTGGGAGAGCCTGCCCACGCTGCTGCCGCCCGTGGCTCCATCGCCTGGAGTACGCGATCGCGTAATGGCCGCCGTGCAGAATACCGCTGTGCAGAACGCTGCTGCGCAAACCCCAGACCTGGCTTTAGAACCTATACCAGCACCTGCGATCGTCCGCCGCCGCCTGCCCTTAGGCAAACTGGTCTTAGCCCTAGGCTGGGCGGCCACCGGGCTGGCTCTGGTGCTCGCCCTACAAGAAAACCAGCGTTTGCGCCTGGCCCTAACTCAGCAGGAAGCGGTCGTGGCTAGCTTTAGCCAACCCGGCAACCCGCTTTACACTCTCTCTGGCACTGATGCTGAACCCCAGGCCAGCGGTCGCCTCGTGGTCAACCCTGACGCTCAAACCGCCCTGATTGTCACCACCGACCTGCCTCCCCTCAGCCCAGACCAGGTTTACCGCCTGTGGGCGCTGGCCGACAGCGACCCAGTTTTTTGCGGTCAGTTTAACCCCAAGGCTGGGCAGAACACGAACCAGTGGATTTTGCCCAATGCCGCCTGTAGCGATGGCTCGGTGCAGATGCTCGTCACCGCTGAACGGGCTGCCGATCCACCGATTCCAGCCGGGGATTTGGTGTTGCAGAGTCGGTCGTGAGGAGTGGATGGTGGGTGAGTGGGCGGGTAGGTGGGTGGATGGGTAGGCGGGTGGATGGGTGGGAGGGTTGGATGAGTAGGCGGGTGGGTAAGTAGGCGAGTGGGCGGGTAGGTGGGTGGATGGGTGGTGATGGTCCCTGAGCGGAGTCGTTCGCGCTAGCGTCTCCTGTAGGGAGAAAGGGAGTAGATGAGGATGTCAGGGGGTGAGTTTATTGCTTTCAGAAATGGTGAGGGGGACTCAATCCTGTAAGAGTGGGGCTGCAAAGGGTGGGGTTGTTTGACACAATACCTATATCAACTATTCTCTAACCCCGGCCAAGCATGGATTTCACCGCTGCTCTACCGACGTTTTTGATTACCCTGCGCGAGGGGGTAGAAGCGGCTTTGGTCGTCGGCATTGTGCTGGCTTGCTTGGCCAAGGCCAACCGTCAGGTGCTCAATCCCTGGGCCTACGCTGGGGTGGGGGCAGGTTTGGCGGGCAGCATAATGCTGGGGATTGCGCTTGGCATGGGGCTACAGCAGCTGCAGCAGGGGCTACCGGGGCTGCAAATGGTGATCAAACCGCTGCTAAACGTGCTGTTTGGGGCGATCGCCGTGATTCTCCTCAGCTGGATGCTGCTGTGGATGACCCGCCAGTCCCGCAGCCTCAAGGGCGAGCTAGAGGGGACCGTGCAATCGGCCCTAGACGATACCCAAACCGCCGGCTGGAGCATCTTTAGCCTGGTTTGCATTGCCGTGCTGCGCGAAGGGTTTGAGACGGTTCTGTTTGTCTTTACCAACGTCGAAACTAGCGTGGCGGCTGGGGTAGGGGCGATCGCGGGTCTCCTGGGCGCGGTTCTCATTGGCCTGGCTCTGTTTGGCTGGGGACTGCGCATTAACCTCAAGCGCTTCTTTCAAATCATGGGCGTGCTGCTGCTGCTAATCGTCGGTGGCCTGGTGATTTCAGTGTGCAAAAACCTAGATGCCGCCCTGGCGGCCATCAGCCAAATTAACCCCACCGCCGACCTCTGCTTTGCCCAAGATTCCTGCGTTCTCGGCCCGCTGCTGTGGGATGGCAGCAGGGTTTTGAGCGATCGCCAGTTCCCCGGCATTCTGCTCAAAACCCTGCTGGGCTACCGCGATCATCTGTACCTGGTGCAAATTTTGGCTTACCTCGGCTTTCTCGTCCTCGTCGGCACCAGCTACTTCCGCAGCCTCAATCTCCCCGCTTCCACTACCCAAAAAGCCGCCCCCAGCCAGTCCTAGGGTCGCAAGCTCAAGTCTCCCATTCTGTGAGTTAACCGTCTCGGCTGTCCAGGTCATACCAAAACCGCCTTGACTATACCCAGTGGAGCTGAGCAAACACCGTTTGCCCCTACGCAAGCCACCCGTTCGGCATCAAGGCAATGCGATCCAGATTCGGTACCCCCACCCACCCACCTCCTCACCTACGCATCCACCCCCTTCGACTCCGCTCAGGGACCATCACCCATCCACCCACCTACTCGCCCACTCGCCCACCCATCTACCCATCCACCCGCCCACCCATCCACCCCTCCCCTCCCCTTCCCTCCCCAAACCGCGATATACTCCCTTCGGCCCACACTACCCACGAAGGATACATCCATGGTCGCTGTCGCCATTCTTGCCGCTGGGCGCGGCACCCGCATGAAGTCGAGCCTGCCCAAGGTGTTGCACTCCGTGGGGGGCAAATCGATGGTAGAACGGGTTATAGATGGACTGACTGAGCTAAACCCGAGCCACACGCTGATTGTGGTCGGCTTTGGTCAAGATCAGGTTAAAACGGCCCTGGCTCACCTGCCCGGCCTCACCTTTGTGGAACAAAAGGAGCAGCTTGGCACCGGCCATGCCGTGCAGCAGGTGATTCCCCATCTGGAGGGGTTCGACGGCGACCTGCTGGTGCTCAACGGCGATGTGCCCCTGCTGCGGGCCGAAACCATTCAAAAGTTGGTTACTACCCACCAGCAAAACGGCAACGCTGCCACCCTGCTCACCGCACAGTTCAAAGACCCAACCGGCTACGGGCGGGTCTTCTGCACCGACCAAAACCTGATTACCGAGATCGTGGAGCACCGCGACTGCAGCCCCGCCCAGCGCCAAAACCCTCGCATCAACGCCGGGGTCTACTGCTTTAACTGGGCCAAGCTGATGACGGTGCTGCCTCACCTCACCGCCGACAACGACCAGCAGGAGTACTACCTCACCGACGTGGTCAAGGACCTCAGCCCCGCTATGGCTGTAGATGTAGCCGATGGTCAAGAAATCTTTGGCATCAACAGCCGCAAGCAGCTGGCCGAGGCCTACGCCATTCTGCAAGACCGCATCAAAGACCACTGGATGGCCGCTGGCGTTACCCTAATCGACCCCGACAGCACCACCATCGACACCACCGTACAGCTCGAACCCGACGTGGTGATCGAGCCCCAGACCCACCTGCGCGGCAAAACCACCATCGGCACCGGCAGCCGCATTGGCCCCGGCAGCCTGATCGAAGACAGCCAGATTGGGGCCAACGCCACCGTGGCTTTCTCGGTGGTGAGCGATAGCAGCGTGGGCAACGGCGCGCGGGTTGGCCCCTACGCCCATCTGCGGGGTGAAGCGATCGTGGGTGACGGCTGCCGCATTGGTAACTTTGTCGAAATCAAGAAATCGACCCTGGGGGCGGGCACCAATGCGGCTCATCTGTCGTACCTGGGCGACGCCACTCTAGGCACCAAGGTAAACGTGGGTGCGGGCACCATTACGGCCAACTACGACGGGTTTAAGAAGCACCCGACCGTGATCGGCGATCGCACCAAAACCGGCTCCAACAGCGTGCTAGTTGCCCCCGTCACCATTGGCAGCGATGTCACCATCGCCGCTGGCTCCGTGGTGCGCAAAGACGCCCCCGACAACTGCCTCGTCGTCTCCCGCGCCCCGCAAAAAAACCATGAAGGCTGGCAGCCCAAGCACCTGCGGGAAGGGGAGAAGTAGGGGAGTGGATGAGAGGGGGGTGGATGAGTGGATGAGTCTAAATGTAGGGTGCATTAGCGCAGCAATGCACCATTGAGGGTCTAAGCTCTAAACCCCCATATCCTCCAACAAAGGCAGCATGTCGTCCCAAGACAGCCCCCGCTGCAGGTATTGGGGTGCCGTAGGGTTGTAGGGTCCAACCATAATGTCAATAGCCTCAATCTCGGCGGCTTCGGGCAGCACCGGCACGTCAGGGTCGGCGGCGGTGGGGTGCATCAGCGAGCTAGAGAAGCCGCGAAAAATCAGCACCTCGTCTTCCTGACCGTCGATAACGGCCTTAACCAGCAGCACCAGCTGAGGCCGCCTGAGCGTGAATTGTTCTAGGCGAAAACCCGGTGTCATAGACGGCTCTTCTAGTTAATCGCCTGGCGACCCTGCTTGCCCAGGCGCACAAACACAAACCAGGCCAGCGATGCCACGTAGATAACCAGGCCCAAAATGCCAAAGAAGCCCAAAAAGCCGTTGGTGTAGCCAGCGTGGAAGTACTCCTTATAGAGCAGCGGGGGCTCTAGCCACACCTGGCAATCGGCCGCCCCAAACCTCGCCGCCGAGAAAGCGCAGGGCAAAAAGCCCAGTAAAATGGCCCCGCCAATGATGTTGTACAGCGTCACCGCCCAGCGCCAGGCGCTAAAGAGAAGCTTGAGCGGCGAACCCGGCTGCTCGCGAATTTCTTCATTGAGGTCGACCCAAAACCACAGCGACACCGGAATCAACACCCGCGCCATCAGCCCTGCCAAAAAGCTGATGCCAAAGCCGCCAATCATTAGATAGACGGTGATCATCAGCAGGCTCGCCACTCTCCAGTAAATCGTCAGCAGGTGCTGAATGGCCTCGTTTTTTTGCACAAAGGCCCAAATCAGCAGCGCCAGCGGCAAAAACACCGTAAACAACACGGCGAGGCGATAGTCAGTCCAGACGAGGGCGCGCAGCAGCGAAGGTTCTAACATAGGGGCGCAGGGGGAATACGGTCATTTAGGCAAATTCAGCCTATAGCGTAGCATCTGCCCTGGCCAACTTCTTTGAGGCAGATAAACGGTGCTGGTGACAGAGCTTGTCCAGCGCGATCGCGGACACCAATATCGCTATTGCCTTTTGCAAGACGATTACACTCCAAGCAACCTATCCAATGCTCAGTTGAGCAAACTAGCTGCTGCTGTATTGTCTACAACAGCAGCTCTAGGGAAAGCCCCACGCGGCTGTCTTGGCCAAAGCGGGAGTTTTGTAGCTGAAAGTCGGTACCCAGCCGCAGCTGGCGGGTGACGGCGTAGCCGATCGCCAAACTGGTGATTCCCACCTCATTCTCGCTGCCGGGGGCCACCCACCGCTGGCTCAGGGCTAGGTCGGCCCCGCCGCCGCGCGAGGGTACCAGCAGCAGGCGCAGGCCCACATCCAGCCCGTCGGTTTGGTAAGCGGGGGTGCTGAGAGAGCGGTAGCCCACGGTGGGGGCGATATTCACATAGCCACCCAGGGGCAGCAGGTAGTAGCGTGCCTCACCGCCGTAGGATTCGCGATCGCCGTTCCAGCTGCGGTTGTAGTCGGCGCTGGCGGTGAGCCCTGTGCCCGGCACCACAAACACATCCTCTACCGCAGCCCCAAAGCCACCAATCTGCCCGTTGGAGGGAAACTGGGCATAGCTCGCCCGCAGCCGGGTGCGAAAGCTGGGCTGGCGGCGAATGTCGCTGGCTACATCGGGAATTTCCTCCAGCCAGCGCTGGAGGGTGGGGCTACCCTCAATCACAGCAGGGTCGAGGTCGAGGGTAGGAGCGATCGCCTCTGGGTCAAGGGCCAGTGTCTCGGGCGGGGTCGTCGCTGGAACGATATCCGCTGTGGACGTTTCTGGCGGTGCTTCTAGCGGTGCTTCTGGCCAGGAGATGGTGCAAGAGGCCGTCGGTGCCGGGGATGATGAAGGGCAGGGGATAAGGCTAGTGGTTGAATCGGTGGGGGCGATCGCCGCAATCCTTGCAGAAGGGTCTGCCAAGCCGGGCTGGTTGGGTAGAGCCTGCGCCCGCTGCCCGAGCCCCAAAACCACCAGGCATCCACCCACTTGCAACCATTGGGTTGTCAATGACACCACTTAGCGGCCCCCAGTCCACACAACAACAAATTCCTATGCATCTTACAGCGTTAGCCCAGTGGCGCAGCCCCCAGGTAGCCAACAAAAAAAGCGGCCTTACCAAACAGTAAAGCCGCTGGGGGAAACGAGGATAGCGTTCCGGGAAATGGCCGACGACCTCTAGCGCACCTGCCCGCGGACGGCGACGGTATCGATAGGCTTGAGGAAGTAGAGCTGTACTAGCTGCCAGCCAATGGTGGCAATGTGGGGCAGTTTTTGCAGCGTTTTCAACGGCTTAGGCTGGTTAGAAGCCGACACCTTAGCAATCTTATCGTTGGCCGCAGCCGCCACGTCTAGCCGCTTAAAGAAGCTGGGGTGATCGACATTCAGCGTCACCGGGAAGACGCGACCAGCGGTCTCGTTGGTTTTCTCAATTACCTCAATGTCGTAGTCGCGAGCATTGAGCCCCAGCGAGGCGTAGAAGCCGCTGCGCTGGAGGTCGTTGAGGTACATGGTGGCAAACACCGACAGCAGAAAGAAGCGGCACCACAGCTTAGCCTTCCAGTCGTTGAGAATTTCGGGCTGGGCCTTCATCAGAGCCGAGAAGAAGTCGCCGTGGCGGTTTTCGTCTTGGCACCAGTTCTCAAAGAAGCGGAAGATCGGGTAGATTTCGTTCTCAGGGTGAGACTCAAGGTGGCGGAAGATGGTGATGTAGCGCCAGTAGCCAATCTTCTCGGAGAGGTAGGTGGCGTAGAAGATGAACTTGGGCTTAAAGAAGGTATAGTCTTTGCTCTTGGTCAAAAAGCCCAGGTCGAGCTGCAGGTTGAAGTCAGACATGGCTTTGTTGAGAAAGCCAGCGTGACGGGCTTCGTCGCGTGACATCAGCTCAAAGCACTCGGCCAGCACCGGGTTTTTGCCCTTGAGGCGGCGGCCCAGTTCTTTGTAGAGCAAAAAGCCAGAGAACTCAGCGGTGCAGGAGCGCTCTAGAAATTCCACAAACAGCTGCCGAGTTTCGCCGCTGATCGAGTCCCAGGATTTGGCAAAGACATCGCTGCGGACGAAGTGGTGGCGGTTGTAGTCAGCCCGAAACTCGTCAAGGATGGCGAGCAGCTCCTCTTCGTTGACCGAGATGTCCATGGCGGCCATCTCGTCAAAGTCGGTGGTGTAGAACCGAGGGGTGAGAATGGTGTCTTTGGCCGGAGCCTTTACCCCTGGTCGAATTTCTTGAAATTCAGGCTTTTTAAGGGAATCTACCATGAGTCCTTGGATGGCGCGGTGAACGTGGGCCGGGCTATCTCCCGGTGGAGATGGTGCAGCAGGGGCACTACCAAACCTCAGGACCAATTCATATCCTGAGAATGGAGAAAATGCGCCTGCCTAACCAAATCGCTAAATGTCAGTGTATCAGGGCTTTTAAGACTGTCGGCGGCGCTTTAAGTTTTGCAACAAAACCTTTCGGTGGGTAACGCCAGGGTCGGGGGCTTTCGTTCGAATTCGTAAAGCGAGGGCTGTTGTCACCGCCGACTTGGGCACGCTGAGAGCCAGATTTGGTCAGCACTGGCGGAAGAATTACAGATGGCGATCGCAGGAGTTATTTTTATTGTCGCTGGGGCCGTGCTCTGGTGGGTGCAAAACCGCCAGCAGCGCCGCTGCAACCAGCTCAAGCTAGCCCGGCCGTCTAAGAGTGCCGATCTGGAGGCTATGGCCACTGCCGTCTCCAAAGAGATTGGCGGCGGCGACTGGCGCGACTACGTGTGGCTGCGGGGCACCCCCCAAACCTCAACGCCGCTGACCTCAGAGTTTAAACAGGTGCCCTGCGTTAGCTACACCAGCACCGTGGTGCGCGAATACGAAGAAACCGTGCGCGAAAAAGACAGCAACGGCAACGTTACCACCCGCACCCAGCGCGGTTCAGAAACCGTCAGCGAACACCAGCAGCGGATTCCCTTTGATTTGGTAGACGATGCTGGGCAAGTGCGGGTGGATCCTGAAGGAGCCAATATTGAATCGGTTGAGGTGCTGAACGACTTTCAACCCGGCACTCCCGCTGGGGGAATGCTCTCCTACGGCCCATTTTCGCTAGTGCTGGGCGGCGAGGGCGGCGGTGGCCCACGCCGCACCCTGGGCTACCGCTACAAGGAAACCGTGCTGCCGCTCGATCGCCCCGTGCTCGTCGTCGGCACCGCCAGCGACAGTACTGGCAATGTAGCCATTGAAAAGCCCACCCAGGCCGACCAGCCCTACATCATTACGCTCAAGTCCCACGAGGCCCTGACTAAAAGCGTTAGCCAGAGCGCTCAAATCGCCTTTTGGTCAATGGTGGCCTGTCTTGGGGTCGGGGCAGTGCTGCTAGTGGCTGCGCTCATCGGCTAACCCCTTCCCTCATCTCCAACTCACACCCTTTCCTGCGGAACGCTTCGCGACTAGGAAGCCGCTCCACGCCTACACCTCCCCCTTTCTACCTACGGGAGACGCTAGCGCGAACGGCTCCGCTCAGGGACCATCACCCCTTCGACTCCGCTCAGGGACCGTCCCTCCTTTCTCTCTACGGGAGACGCTAGCGCGAACGGCTCCGCTCAGGCACCACCACCCCTTCGACTCCGCTCAGGGGCCATCACCCCTTTCTCCCTACGGGAGACGCTAGCGCGAACGGCTCCGCTCAGGCACCACCACCCCTTCGACTCCGCTCAGGGACCATCACCCCCCTCCCACYCGCCCACCCMTCCMCCCYCCCMCYCSCCCMCCCMYCCMCCCCMCCCCCYCMCCYCCCCCCCYCCCSCYCCCCMMACSCCATGCTGATCTCGATGTCTAGGCCCATCGATTCATGCCTACAGGAGTTTCCTTCCCTCGCCGGCTGGTCCGCATTGTCTGCGGTCTGGTGCTGGCCGTGGTGTTGCACGGGTTGGGATCTGCTCCGGGGCTAGCTCAGGCGATCGAAACCGAGCCTGTATTTCTCGACGGACTGTTTTTGTTTAACGTGCCCGCCGCCGGAGACCTGACGGCGGTTGAGCGCGCCTTGGCCATTGAAACCAACCTGGAGCCGCTAGTCGAAAGCGGTGCGCCGGTAGACGTGCGGGCCGAAATGCGGGCCGTGGAGGGCAGCAGTGGAATAACCCAGGACAGCAATCCGGTGATTTTGGCGGGCGACCGCTACATCATGACGGTGACCAATGCCGATGTGCGGGTGGGCCGGGCCGAAACCCTTCAGGCCCAGGCTGATCGGTGGGTCGGTGCGATCGCCACCGCCCTCAGCCAGGCCCGCAGCGATCGCCAGGACGGTTTTTTGGTGCAGGCGTTGGCCAAAGCTCTGGCCGCCCTGGCCGCTGCACTGGCGCTGCACTGGCTCGCCGGACGAATCTGGCACCGCTGGCTGCGGCCTGTCCTAGACCGATTTGCCTTCTCGCCCATCGACCCCGACAACCCCGACCACGAGCCCACCGGGCTGAACCTACTCTTTCGGCTCACCCTGTTTTTGGTACGCTGCGCCGTTGCGTTTGCGGCGTTGGCCTACATCGCCAACCTCTTTCCAATCACCCGCCGAATTAGCTATCGAGTGACCCAGAGCCTGCGCGAGGGGCTATTTGACCGCAGCTTGCTGTTGGGCAATCGGTCGTACTCGCTGCTGGGCCTGCTGCTGCTGCTGGCGGTGCTGCTGGCCATGGTGATTATGGCCAGCGCTCTGACCAACGTAATGCGATCGCGGGTATTGCGGGCCACGGGTATTAGCATTGCCGCCCAAGAGGCGATCGCGGTGCTCTCGAAATACACCCTGATTTTGCTGGGCACCGTAGTTATTCTCCAGCTCTGGGGCATTGACCTTAGCTCGATCGCGCTGATCGCCAGCGGTCTGGGTATTGGGGTTGGTCTGGGTTTGCAGGGCCTGGTCAAAGACTTTGTCAGCGGTTTGGTGCTGGTGTTTGAGCGTCCGGTGCAGGTGGGCGACTTTGTCGACTTTGGCCAGGTCAAGGGCACCGTCACCCAAATTGGCTCGCGCAGTACCGAAATTCGCACCCTCGATCAGGTGTCAATTATTGTGCCCAACTCCCGTTTTCTAGAGTCGGAGGTGATCAACTGGAGCCACGGCAACCCGGTGTCGCGCATTCGCCTGCCGGTAGGTATTGCTTACAGCGCCGACCCTCAGACCGTTAAGGTGGCCCTGCTCGATGCCTGCCACAAAAATCAGGAAATTCTCTCGGCCCCCGCACCCCAGGTGTTTTTTCTGGGCTTTGGCGATAGCGCCCTCAATTTTGAGCTGCTGGTGTGGATAGCTCAACCCAGCCGCCAGCTTGTAATCAAGAGCGACCTGTACTTTGCGATCGAGGCCAGTCTGCGCCACCACGGCATAGAAGTACCCTTTCCCCAGCGCGATCTGCACATTCGCTCAGGTCATGTGCCTATTGACCTCTCGCCTGAGGCCCAGCAGCTTTTACGACGACTGAGCGACCCCTCCGACAAAACCTAGCTCCATCTTTCTTAAAACTCTGCATTTCCCTGGCTCAAGATTTTGCTGGAGCAAAAGCTAAACAACAAAAAAAAGAGCGCTTTAAGGAAAGTTAGCTAAAATTACAGCCGTATTTGCAGAGAAACCAGGGTTCTACACCCACACGTTCCCGAATTGGTCGCCTACGGGTTTCTCGAGTGAGGAGTATAGGGAGCTAATTTCCATGAAACCAGTCTGGCCCAACGTCCCCCTTAGCCGCTGGTCAAAGCGGCTGTTTAAGTCGCTTGCGCTGTTTGTTACCTCGGTTTTTCTGGTCACAGGCCTATCGGTGCCAGGGTACGGTGCGGTTCAGCCCACGGTGCTGACACCCAACGCTGCTGCCGAGGCCGGCTTAGAAGGGTTGTTGGCTCAGGAACCCAACACCGCGGGCAACGCTACCCTCTACTTTGAAACCGCTACCTTTACCATTAGCGTCTTTCCCAGGAATTCTCAAACCCTGCGGATGAATGTCTACAACAAAGAAACTCGGCAGGCTGAACAACTCAACGCTCCTGTTACCCGCCGCGACGGAATTATCAGTAGCGACTGGATCAGCTACGACAGCTTTGGCTCGCGTGCAGGCCGCAACGTCGTCTACCGAGCTAGTGGCAACCTACGTAACAACCAGGCCCGCCTCGAAATTGTTGAGGTCTCCACCAGTTCCATATTGCTTAGCCAAAACAGCACTAGCGTTCGAGACTTTTTCCTTCCTGGAGCCAACCCTAACCCTAACCCCAACCCCAACCCTGGACAGGGCGACCTGTTCAACCGCACGTTTGTGAGCTTTGATACCCAAAATCACTCGGTTCGGGTGTTTAACGACAACGGCGTGACCAAGATGAATGTTTACAACAGAGTTTCTGGACAGCCGCTGGTGAATGGCCTGACTGCTACCGCCGAGGCCGCCGAGGTCGCTCCCTACACCTGCTGGGTCAACTACTTTGGGGGCCAAAGCTATGCCGGTACGGCAGCCCGCTACTTCGTTCGGGTCAGCGGTGATGGCCAGGCGCTCCTGGAGGTAATTGCCTCTAACGGCGGGGTGCTGCTC
This sequence comes from Nodosilinea sp. LEGE 06152, assembly GCF_015207525.1. Taxonomy (GTDB): domain Bacteria; phylum Cyanobacteriota; class Cyanobacteriia; order Phormidesmidales; family Phormidesmidaceae; genus Nodosilinea. Next base: position 18,965 of record NZ_JADEWR010000015.1, on the reverse strand, counting down.
ACCGAACCCAGGATCACGTCCTCGCCGCTGGTAACCAACATTCCCCAGGCCGATCGCCCCCAGTGCTTTGGCGATAGCGGCACGGTGAGTAGTGGTTCGCTGGCTCCCTATGTGGCAGCAGTATTTGGTGGTGACAACGAGCTGCAACAGGTTCGCCAAGTGTTACCTAGCGGTAGCAGAGGGGTTGGCGGTCTAACCTGCGTAATTAATCCTCAGTTTGAGAACGCTCCTCAGGGTCGTTTTATCAACGCGGCTGAATGCACCGATCGCAACGATGCCTCTGCGGTAGTCAACTTCTTGAGAGGGCGCGGGCTGAACTCGCGTCTGGTCTACCGCAACTTTAGGTACCGCTAGAGCCGGGGCGCTAACTCAACAACGTCTGGTTTGACCTGGGGCTGCGATCGCGGCCCCAGTTTTTTTTGAGGTTCTGGTGAAACTTACACATCCTCCCACTGGGGCAATTCTGTTGTAATGTGGGTTTAGGTGTTTTCTACGCAATGGTGATGTTTCTGTATAGCTGTGGCCATATATCCCCAGGGGTTGGCGACGCAGATAGGCTATAGCAGAGACGGCAATCACCTCATACTGTCGCCCTAAGGGCTTGTTTCTAGGGATTCAGGCGCACGGTAGCGATCGCGTCCTCTAATTCTGCTGATTTTGATCACAGGGTTGGGTTAAGCGTGCGATCGTACCCCAGGTGCACCCCTTTAAACCACGGCTCTGGGCCTTGCGTCGAGATGTTATTCCTGGCTTGAGAGGGATCACCGATGGGGACTAACCCGCTGTGGGCTGCGGACTGGGGAGTGTTAGCGGCAGAGCTACCCGAGTTCGATGAGCTAATGGAGGCAGGCCGTGGCGACCCAGATGCATGGATTGCTATGGCAGAGGGCTGGGTGGGGGCGATCGCCAGCTCGACCGCGATTGCTGAATCAAACGGCCCAGCGATCGATGCTGTTCTGAAGCTATTGGAGCGGCCAGATTGGCCCACTGAGCTAAGCCCTAGGCCCCGCCTGCAGACCTGGGGCCCAACGCTGGGTTCCTTGCTCAAAACGCTTGATTTCACCGCTGGTTCATTCTCCCCCACGACAGCCGGGATAGAGCTCAGCGGAGAGGGCGATCGGCTGACCGACTGGGGAGATGCCACCCACCTGCGGGCCTGTGCCTGCCGCCAGTGCCAGTCTGCGGTCAGTGAAGGGGTGGTAGCAGTTGATAGTGCTGAGCCATCTTCTAGCCAGAGCGGCGTTGATGCCCTGCTGAGCGACTATCGGTTTGCCGCCGGCAGCAATATCACCTTTAGCTTTGTCAACAGCCTCACGGCCCCGAGCTACAACAGCCTCAGCAACGAGCGGGTGTCTGAGGTCAGCGACCCGATTAAAACCAGCGTTCGCACCATTTTAAAGAGCTATATTGAGCCATTAATCAATCTCACCTTTACCGAGGTGGCGGAGTCGCCAGGCAGTTTTGGCCAAATGCGGCTAATGTTTTCTAACCTGGGCGGTTCGGGGGGGTATGCCTACGCCTACTACCCCGATACTACAGGCTTCTACAGCTTCGGTAGCGACGTGCATTTGAGCGATCGCTACCTCGACCCTACCTTCGACCCCTACAACAACTTTGCCTCTGGCCCCGGTAGCCACGGCTATACCACCCTAATTCACGAAATTGGCCACGCCCTGGGGTTAAAGCACCCCGGCAACTACAACGCCGACAGCAGCGGGGAGGAAGGGCCTTATCTGCCCACAAGCACAGACCATCTGGGCAACACGGTGATGACCTACAACTTTGGCGGGTTTGCCCCAGCCACGCTGATGCCCTTAGATATTGCGGCGCTGCGATCGATGTATGGCTCTAAAGCCTTTAACGCCGACGACACGGTCTATCGATTTACCAACACCCACGCCTACACCGCTGACGGTAGCCCTCAGACTGCTATTGGAGGGGCAGCTTCCCAGCGCATTACCCTGGCCGACAGCGGTGGGGTAGACCAGCTGGTTTTCTCAGCCCTGCCGTTTAGCGAGTCGGGCTATCGGTTTGATCTGCAGCCCGGCGGCAGCCTTTCCACTCGGGCAGACTTCGACAGCGCGACTGGATTGGCCAGCCGAGGCACCTGGCTCAGCCTTGATACCACCATCGAAAATGTGATCAACTCATCGAGTGATGACTTGATCATTGCCAACGGGGCGGCCAATGTATTTGGCGGCTACGATCTGGTTACCCCCACCGGCAACGATGTAATCGTGGGGGCAACCAGTCGAGATCTAGTTAACCTCACCGCTTTTTCGTCCGCCAATGTCACTCAGAGCCAGCGCGGTAATGACCGCTTTTTAGACTTGGGGACTGGGCGATCAATTACGCTCAGAGACTACTTTTTGGCTCCGGCAGAGGAGCGAGTGCGGGTGCAGTTTGCCCAACCATCGGCGGCCCTAGCCAGTGCCGATGACCTGGCCCCCAGCGATCTAGCCCCGGATGGATTGGGCAGCACCACTGACTCGATCGGGGTGGCCCCACCCGGTGAGGCCGACCTATTTAGGCCTGACCCATGGGTAGCTACGGGGTTGCCAGAGCCGGTGGCCTCTGGTCTAGGCTAGTCCGGATTGTTCATGATCCTAGGTCAAGCATAGCAAGACGGGCCAGATGCCGATCTCACAAGAATGTGGTCAGTCGAGCCCAAGGAGGCTTTGGCGAATTCTTGTGGAATAACCGTTTCGGCTGTCCACTCTCCAGAATCTCCAGCAACTAAAGCCTCAGATTAAGGAGCCAGGCGGGCCTTTTTGAGCCGGTTGTCTTCGTACCAGGCGGCGATCGCCGGTACCCAGGCGACAAAGTGGGGCCAAATTGCCTCGCACATCTTCTGGGCTTCGAGCTGGGCGTCGGCCTTCCAGCGCAGGTCGAGCAGGTGCATCACCGATCGCACGTTGGCCGACATTACCCAGTGCTGACGAATATCAAAGGGAATTAGCCCCCGCGCGTGCTCTTCGGCAAAGCCCTGGTCGATGCGGGTTTTGTAGCGACGGCTGGCCTCCAAGCACCAGTCGAGATCCTGCTGGCGGGCCTCGGCGGTGTACTCGTACTTCTTGCCCTGGCGATCGCTGTAGAAGCCCAAAGGCCGCAGGTAAAACACCTCTTCGACCTCGCGCTTGCCCTCCACCACATCGAGAATGCGCTGGCCCGTGTACCGAAATGATTGGACATCGAAAGAAATACCCACCCTGTGAGTGCGAATCTGCTGCATGGTGCTGTGGGGAAACCAGCCCACGTTAAACACAATCTGCGGATGCTCTAGGGGGCCGTAGTGGCCGCGCCCGCCCTTGAGCAAACTGGTGACTAAGATTTCGCCGCAGCGCTCTTCACTGGGCCAGGTGCTGCGATCGTGCGCCACAAAGCCCTCGGCGTAGTCCTGGTGCATGGCAGCGTACATGGTCTGTTGAGGGTTGGGGGTTTGAGAAATAACCTCAACGGTGAAGCGATCCATAGGTCAGACGTTTAGATATCCAGGTACTCAACATATTCAACGGTGCGCCGTCCCTGGGAAGCAGGGGCAGCAACCTCGGTAGATGCTCTCAATTCGGGGACTGGGGCAGACGCCTCTGGCTCTAAAACCACCTCGTCGGCCACTGCCTGGGCGAACGGCTCTGGGGCAAACCGCTCGGCGACAACCGGGGCCGCCAGACTAGGCGATAGAGACTGGGTCGGTTGCAGTAGGGCCAGCCCTTCTTCTAAAGCCGATCGCACGATCGCATCGGTTTCCTGGCTGAGCCGCAGTTGAAAGCAGTCAACCAGGTGCGATCGCACCGACATCCCCACCAAGTACTCTTCGTCGGTTTGGGCTAGTCGCACTAGCCGCCGCACCGCCACCAGCCGCTTCAACGGGTCGGGATGGCTCAGCAAGCCCAGATTGTGCTCCACCTGCGCCACCGGGGCAGCATTCCACAGGTCGTCGCTGGGGTCTGCCGAGCGGGACGATCGCAGCAGCGCCCCCACCGCAAACAGCGCCAGCGCTCCCTGCCCGGTGAGCAGCAGCGCCATCAGCAGCGAGTGGGTGCTGTGCCACAGAGCGGTAAACGTGTAGGTGCTCGCCCCCGCCACCGCCGCCAAGATCAGCGCCTGCTGCTGGGGCGAAGTGGGCAGCGGCAAACCCTGCTGAAGCCGCTGCATTAGCCCTTTGCGCTGGCGCGGCGAGAGCTGCAAAATCTGTTGATAGGCCACCAGCCCAATTCCCGCCGAGATCACCAGGGCACCGTTGACCAGGCCCAGGGCTAAGCTACCCAGGCCCAAGGCCCACATCTGAGGATGCTTGAGCGGCGGCAGCGATCGCCGCCATTTTGGCCTCAGAAGTGCCGCTGTAGAGCGCGACGGCGGCGCTGGTGAAACATCCAGAGCAGGACGGGAAATGACAGGGGAAACCACGGGGACTCGTTACAGATAAGCAGCGTGAACCAAGGCTTAGCATAGCCTGCCCCCCTATCTTAGGCTCCTTTTTGCAGGAAAACTTTGGCATGGGATTGGGAGTTACGCGACGCAAATTCCGTACTGGGGCAGCAGGTCGTGAATGATATAAAAATGATGGGCTTGTAGCGCGTCGTGAAATAGCTTCCAGTGGCTGTTTAAGAACTGGGGCGAGTAAGCAATGCGGGTTTCCTTGCGATCGCTTTCCCCCGCTACCCCTAGTGCTCGATGCTTCCAAGAGCCGTAGCCGCGGGCAATGTAGCTAACCTCGGCGGGGCCAAAGCTAAAGCTCCCCTGGGCAATGTGGGCGAGCCACTGCTGATGGCGGCTGTCGCCTTCGCCATAGGTGGTTTCAAACAGCGCCGCAATTCTGGCCCGGTCAACCTCGGGCAAACCGGAAGCGGGGGCATCGGCGTCGCCCGCTAAATACCGCTGCATGGCTTTGCACATTTCATCGGCGGCTTCTAAATAGTCTTTGGGGTTGTCGCGGCTAATTTTTTCGCCTCGGCCATTGGTGTAGCCCCAGCGTAAGTAGGGTCTGTCAGGGTTGCTCAGCACCGTGCCGTGGCCCAGGGGCAGCGCTCCACCGATAAAAAAGCCCTTCAGCCGGTTCATCAAACTCTGGTCGGGCTTGTTGTTGCCGTCTACCAGGTCGCGGGCGCTGTTAATCTCGTGGCTGACCCCCGCAAAGCCCTGGTGCGCCCAGGTATCGGCAAACACGTGCAGGGTAATGCCCAGCCGGTGCAGCCCGTAGCTGCGGTAGCGCTGCTCAATGCATTCGCGCACCATCGCCTGGGCCACGGGGCTATTGGGCCGACAGATGAGTTTTTCAATAAACGTGCCCGGTGGATCTTGCCCGGCGGGCAGGCCACCATTGCCCGGCAAAAAGTGAAACGGGATCCACACCTTGCAGTTGGCCAACTCCTTGAAGTTGCGGTAGTCAAGCATTTTGTGGGCCGAACTGATGCGATCGAACATCGCGCCATTGTCAAAGCGAATTAGGCCCGCCTGAGTCGAATCGTCCACATACTGGGCACTGTGGGCCACGATGCTAGCCTCGGCATGCTCAAACCCAGCCAGGCGAGCACACACATAGGTGACCCCGTGGTGAAAATCAATTTGCATGGCACAGTCTGACTAGCCGCACAGGCTACCTCGCTACAGGGTGCAACCCTCAATCAGGGTAAGGGTTGGCGTGCCCCTGCGGCATTAAGCATTGTGATCTAGGGGCTGTCATCGATTGGCGGCCGCCGATTAGTTTTCTATGGGGGCTGCGTCTTCTGCGGGGGGTGTATTGGCCCGCGCAAAGGATTGGTGAATGGCCGTTAGCACCGGGTCGATGTTGGCGCTGGTGTCGTCGTAGTAGCTGGTAATGGTGGCGGTGGCGGTGGGATAGCCCACATAGGTGACAAAGGCGTTGGGCAACCCGTCTGGAATTTCGCTCAGCCACAGGCGCACGGCAGTTACGCTGTCGATGGTAATGGCATCGTAGCGGCTAACGGTGTAACCCTTAGCCCGAATAGCTTCAAGCGACTGGCCTACTACGGTTTGGGGCGGTGCCTCTTGCCAGGTGATCTCGGTGCGCATGGCGGGCAGGCTGCCTGTTGCCCCTGCGCTCTCGGCAACCACCTGGGGCGCATCGGGCTGGGCGCTAACCTGCCAACCCGCCGGAAACGCAATGGAGAATACATCTTCGTAGCGGGTAGTTTCTAACTCTGGTAGGGCGGGAGCTGCTGGTGCAGCCTCGGCGGCCACCAAGGCATCGGGAGCCTGGGCTAAAGCGGCGGGTACACCAGCGGTAAGCACCGTCCCTAGCATTAATCCCGCAATCGTAAGCTGCTTCATAACGATTCTCCTTGTCGCTGGCTCAAGCACTGTTGTTTAGTATCACCTGGGGCGGGGCGTTGACCACTGCCTTTAGGGCCACTTTCTAAACCCGGCAAGGTTGCGGGGTAACCGCTTGAATAGACGGACGGTACGCTAGCCTGGGAGAAAACCTCTACCGCGATCGCCCGTCCATGTCCCCCGCCCCCGACTCTGATCCCAAACCCGGCCATCTCTATGTGGTGGGCACTCCGCTAGGCAACCTCGAAGATATGACCTTTCGGGCGGTGCGAATGTTGCAGTCGGTGGATCTAATTGCCGCCGAAGACACCCGCCACACGGGCAAGCTGCTCCAGCATTTTCAAATCGCCACGCCGCAGATTAGCTATCACGAGCACAACCGCCACAGCCGCATCGGGGAGGTGCTACACCACCTGCAAACTCGCCAACATGCCGTAGCGCTGGTCAGCGATGCGGGAATGCCAGGCATTTCTGACCCCGGCTATGAACTGATTGCGGCCTGCGTAGAGGCTGACATTCCCGTGGTGCCCATTCCAGGACCAACGGCGGCGATTACGGCGCTGTGCGTGGCGGGGTTGGCCAGCGATCGCTTTGTCTTCGAGGGCTTTTTGCCGCTCAAGGGCAAAGAGCGTACCGAGCGGTTGGAGGCGATCGCCCGCGAAGAACGCACCATTGTGCTCTACGAAGCGCCCCACAAGCTGATCAAAACCTTGGAGGATTTGGTGGCGACTTTGGGTGGCGATCGCCCCGTCACCCTGGGCCGCGAACTGACCAAACGCTTCGAAGAATTTTGGCGCGGCACCCTGGGCTTCGCCCTGGCGCACTACCAGCGCGAAGCCCCCAAGGGCGAGTTCACCGTCGTCATTCAGGGCGCGACCCGCGACGCACCCGTGCTGTCTGAACAAGCTATCAAAGCTGAGCTGGAGCGTCTCCTCAGCCAGGGGGTTTCCAGGGCCGAGGCCAGTCGCCAATTGGCTCAGGCAACCGGGCAACCCAAAAAAGCGATTTACCAGCTGTCACTCACCCTAGATCACTGATCCCGGGTGGTGGAAGCATGGCCTCCTTGTGGTGCATTGCTGCGCTAATGCACCCTACCGCACTTGCTAAGGCTAAAAGCAGCTTTCGGCCTCAGAACTGGGTTACTGTGCTGCCCTCAACGCAGATGGGCTAGTCGATATAGGTTTGCAACAGCCGGATCACCGCCGCCACCGAGGCCAGCGATGCCGTTTCTGTGGCGGTGTGGTATTCGGTGGTGGGAATTTGCAGCGTGGTGCCCGTCACCACCCCGTCAGTAGCCGCCGTCAGGCGACCCATCTCGGTGCGACCCAGGGAGTAGGGCTTGGGGCGGGTGAGGTTTTGGGCGGCGATGTAGTCGTCTTTGTAGCTGTAGGCAATGCCAAGCTGGGTGCAGCGATCGCCCAGCTCCTGGGTGATGCCGGGGGCAAAATCGGCGCTGGCATCTTTGCGGCGCAGGGTGACAAGCTGCTGGTCGGCGGCCTCGCGACTGTGGTAGGGGCTGGTGTCGAGGGCAATCAGGCGATCGGTGCCCAGACGCTGGCGCTGAAACCACGATAGGGCGTAGCGCCAGCTGCGGCCCGACTCTTCTTGGGCGGTAAAGAGAGCGGTGCCCTCAAACCCGCAGCGAAAGAGAAAAATGATGATGGCGGCGCTGATCACATTGTCGAGCTGGGCTGAGATGTAGCCGTCGTTGAACTGCAGGCGATCGAGAAACGCGACGGGGGTGCCCGGTTGCAGGTAGTCGAGCCCGTCGACCTCGAAGATCAGATTCTTGCGCTCCGGGCAAATATAGGAGTTGGTGATGATGCCCTGGCCGATGTAGGTGCCGGTGTAGGGCAGGTGGGCCTGCACCCGCTGCCCTTGAAAGCGGTTCTCAATGGTGTGCAGCATTTGCTCAGACACCGAGTCGCCGGTCAGTTCACCCTGGTTGCCCGCGATAAAGGCGGCGTACTGAAACTCGTTGGGGCCGGTGCACAGCAGGCCGTGGCGATCGATGTGGGCCGACAGCATCAGGTCGTGGGGGCGGCGACCTTGGGCGACCAAAACGCCGTGGTAATAGCTAACCTCGGCCCCTACCTCGTCTAGTTCGCGGCGCAGCACCCGAAAAAACGAGTCTTCGCTGCCCACCACCGAGGGTTCACGAATCAAAAACTGGAGAATTTCTAGAAAGTCGGCCAGCCCTTCGAGGATGACGGGGTCGGCGGCGGCAGCGGCTTGATCGGCGACAGCGGGGCCAACGAGTTGATCGACAACCAGGTTCAGTGGGCTCATAGGACAAGGGCCTGCCAGAAATTTGCCTGTGGTGCTGCAACCGTGACTGGGAGGAGGACACTGGGGCGATAGGCAAGAACTGCCTCGCCTGAGGTAAGCGCGATCGCCGCTATACCTATGTATCCCAGAACACTGTTCGCATCTCAGCACAGTACCCTGAAGCCCCGTGACGTTTAGTGAATCCCAATACAAAAGGAGCTGGTCTTTTAGACGGTGTTTGTCGCGATCGCGCAATCCTGCAAACCCCAGTGGAGAACCGGAGTATACTAAAGGTATCGCTCTTTACCCTGCCTGCCCTGTGGATTTGTCTGCCAAAAGTGAATACGCGCTGCTGGCTCTGCTAGAGCTTAGCCCCCACTATGCCAGCGGCGAACCGCTGCAAATTCGCCAGATTGCCAGCCAGCAAAACATTCCCGATCGCTACCTAGAGCAGCTGCTGGCCACCCTACGCCGGGCGGGGTTAGTCAAAAGCCTGCGGGGGGCGCGGGGTGGCTACCTGCTGGCCCGTGATCCGTGGAAGATTACCCTTTATGATGTGGTGAGCTGCATTGAAGGGTTTGAGGCCCAGACAGACCCAGCCCAGGGGTCTGCCACTCCCGAAGCGCTAGTGATTCAAGAGGTGTGGGGAGAGGTGCGCCAGGCAGCCGAAGATGTGCTGCAAAAGTGCACCCTGCAAGACCTAGTCGAAAAGCGCAACGCCCAGCAGCAGCACGACATTATGTATTACATCTAGGCCCATTACTACATTCAGGCCCCATGCGAATTGCCGAAAACGTAACCCAACTAATTGGCCGCACCCCCCTGGTGCAGCTCAACCGCATTCCCCAGGAGGCGGGCTGTTTGGCCCGGCTCGTGATCAAGCTAGAGGGCATGAACCCCTCCGCCTCGGTTAAGGACCGCATCGGCATCAACATGATTGAGGCCGCCGAAGCCGAAGGGCTGATTACCCCCGGCAAAACTACCCTGGTCGAGCCGACTTCGGGCAATACGGGCATTGCCCTGGCCATGGCGGCGGCGGCCAAGGGCTACCGCCTAATTCTCACCATGCCCGAGACTATGAGTTCGGAGCGGCGGGCCATGCTGCGGGCCTACGGGGCCGAGCTAGAGCTCACCCCCGGCGTGGCGGGCATGTCGGGCTGCATTCAGCGGGCGCAGGATATTCTTGACACCCTGCCCGATGCCTACATGCTGCAACAGTTTCGCAACCCGGCCAACCCCGACATTCACCGCCGCACCACCGCCGAAGAAATCTGGGCCGACACCGATGGCCAGGTGGATATTTTGGTGGCAGGCGTGGGTACGGGCGGCACCATTACCGGCGTAGCCGATGTGCTGAAACAGCGCAAGCCAGAGTTTAAAGCGATCGCCGTCGAACCCGTCAACAGCCCGGTACTCTCTGGCGGTCGACCCGGCTCCCACAAGATTCAGGGCATTGGGGCGGGGTTCGTGCCTGAGGTGCTGAATGTGGCCCTGATTGACGAGGTGGTGCTAGTGGCCGATGAAGATGCGATCGCCTACGGCCGCCGCCTGGCCCGCGAGGAGGGCCTGCTCTCGGGCATTTCCACCGGGGCCGCTGTCAAGGCCGCGATCGATGTGGGTTGTCGTCCCGAAAACGAGGGCAAGCTGATTGTGATCATTCAGCCCAGCTTTGGCGAGCGCTACCTGAGCACGCCGCTGTTTCAAGACCCCGAGCTGATGGCTCCGCTGGTCATGAGCTAGCGCAGTGACTACCAAGGAATTTGATATCGACCGGGCGATCGCGCTGCTGCGTGAGGCGGTGGCCCCTTTCCCGAAAGCCGCCATGTTTCAACTGGCGGAAGAGGGCTTCGACACGCTCTACGAGCAGCTTGTCGCCTGTATTATCTCGATTCGTACCTACGATGAGGTGAGCGTGCCGGTGTCGCAGCGGCTGTTTGCTCGGGCGCGCTCGCCCGAACAAATGGCCCAGCTCGACATGGAGGATATCCTGGCCCTGATTCGGGGAACTACCTTTGCCGAGAACAAAGCCCCCCAGATTCGCCAGATTTCTGAGCAAATTTTGGATGAGTATGGCGGCAACCTGCCCGCCGACCCTGAGGTACTGATGCAGTTCAAAGGGGTGGGGCCAAAGTGCGCCCATCTGGCGATGGGGGTGGCGCTGGGCTACCCCTGCATCAGCGTGGATGTGCATGTGCACCGCGTCACCAACCGCTGGGGCTATGTGCAAACCAAGTCTCCCGAAAAGACCATGGCCGCCCTAGAAGCCAAACTACCCCAGCAATACTGGGTTGAGATCAATCGGCTGCTGGTGCCCTTTGGCAAGCACATCTGCACGGGTAATCGGCCTAAGTGTGGGCGTTGCCCCCTGGCTGATATGTGCGCCCAGGTTGGCGTCGCTGCGGCTGTCTAACGTCCTTAATTACCGGACACAATAACGCTTTCAAATCACCGGTTGCCTCACCTTGTTTCGGTACATTGGCGGTGTCAGGCATCACCTTGGACGTGGTGATGCGTGGACTAGAGAGGTACAGCGAACAAGGCAAGTAGGTTGGCCCAATTGCCAAAAGTTTGGCCTTTTGATAAATCGGATCGATTGTGCCAGTTTTGGTTAGTCCCATCGGTGTTGTCGAGCTTCATTGACTATGCCTTGAGCCTCTTCGAGTGAAATGTTGTAGCGAGCGCTCAAAAGTTTGGGAATGCGATCGCAGTCGCGATTGGGATTCACTTCTGGTTGATGGGAGTAGGAAGGCAGCGCAACATTACATAAAAAAGGCGAAGATTTCGCCTCCAGTTGAAGCGGTTCAAGATTCTGAACGTCTCGTGAGTTCACAAAAAATAGCAGGGCACCGCTGAGGTCGGCATCGCTGAGGTTGGCACCTATAAGTAAGGTGCAGTTGAGGTCGGCACCGCTGAGATTGGCATGTCTAAGGTTAGCACCGCTGAGATTGGCGTATCTAAGGTTGGCACCGCTGAGATTGGCATATCTAAGGCTGGCACCGCTGAGGTCGGCACCGCTAAGGTCGGCATCGATGAGGTCGGCACCATTAAGGTTGGCCCCGCTGAGGTCAGCACCGCTAAGGTTGGCCCCGCTGAGGTCGGCACTGATGAGGTCAGCACCGTTGAGGTCGGCATTGATGAGGTCGGTACCGCTGAGGCTGGCTATTTCTGTGTTTCTGTTGGCCATGCGAAGATTGAGCACCAGAAGGGCTCCACCGACAACCATCACAATCATCCCCATACCGTTGATGAAGGTTTCACGGTGTGGGTGAGCAAGGGTCGCTCTCTCGCTGTGGGATAGGCCACCGCCATCCGGCTGAAGTCTACGATCGGGGAGTAACCACAGCCACCACACCAGCCCGATAAGAACTGGAGTAGCGATCGCTCCAACCACCCACCACTTGTTGATCCTTGTCTTTGGCTGCCGCTGCTTGAATCGCCCTCGCATGCTTGAGACCTCAATGCTGAGCACATTATTAACTCCCTGATGCGGGAAAGCTCTAATCTTTATGCACGTTTAACTAACCCATTCACTCTAAAGTAAACGGGCCTCTCTAATTAAGCTGAGCTTAACGCAGCCTAACCTGAGCCTGCACGGGCAGATGGTCTGACGCCTGAGCCGCTTCGGCAAAGACCTCGGCGGCTACCAACTCTAGGGTTTCTGGGGTGTAGAAGATGTAGTCGAGAACGTACTGGGGTTGGTTAGACGGGAAGGTAAACGACGACGGGGCTGTGGGCAGCGCCGAGGCCAGCACCGGGGAGTCGAGCAGAATGCCAATTGAGCGCGGATCGTTGCCCTCGTCGCGGTTGAGGCTGCTATTAAAGTCGCCGACCAGTAGAACGGGGTATTCTTTGGCGTAGCCTTCGGCTAACTCGCGCACTACCTGGGTTTGGCGGATTCGGGTAGGGGCGTCAAACGCTTCGAGGTGAACGTTGATCACGATCAGGGTTTGGCCCGATACGTCAATTTCGGTAACTTGGGCAACGCGATCGAGGTACAGCGCATTGTAGTAAAACGGATTCGTTGGCACTTTCTCCAGCACCAGCCGTTCGTTGCGGCGAATGGGGTAGCGGCTGAGCACCGCCTGCCCTGAAATCACCTGCTTATAGTGGGCACTGGGAGGCCAGTAGGGGAAAGGGACGTAGCGTTTGTCCCAGTTGATGGCGATCGCCCCAAAAGCCATCTCCAGCGCTGCCGAAAGGGCGTACTGCTGGTTGCGGTTGAATGATCGGTAGGCGTCGAAGTCAATTTCTTGCAGCGCCAAAATGTCGGGTTCGCGGGCGTCCAGGGCGGCGATCGCCGTGGCCTGATTTGCATCAAAGAGCGCTTTGTCTCGCTCCACAGCCTGCTGGTTGGTTAACCCCGACAGGTAGCCAATGTTGTAGCTGACTACGTTAAGCTGCTCAGGGTTGGCGGTGCCAGAGGAATACTCCTCGTAGGTAACCAGGTTGTCGTAGTCAGCCTCATGACCGTTGGGCGAGCTGATGTAGGCGAAGGTGCCAACTAGAGCCACGACCGGCAGCCCCAGGGCGATCGCCACCCCCAAAATAATGTTTTTCATGGACTAATTTTATGGCCTCCGCTGACCCCTCGCGACTGCCGCTGCGGTTTTGGATTGCCGCCCTGGTGGCGTTCATCAATGCGGTGGGGTTCACGCTGATTATTCCGCTGATTTACCCCTACGCGGTGGAGTTTGGCCTCAGCGACTTTCAGGCCAGTTTGCTGACCACGGCCTACGCGGCAGCGCAGTTCGTGGCCACCCCCATTCTGGGGCGACTCTCCGATCGCATGGGCCGCAAGCCGCTGCTGATTGTCAGCCTGCTGGGCACGGTGGCGGCTAATCTAATGGCGGGGCTGGCCCCGGTGGCCTGGGTGCTGTTTGTGGCGCGGCTGCTGGATGGTATCACGGGGGGCAATACCTCGATCGCCCAGGCGATCGTCAGCGACATCACTTCGCCCGAGCAGCGGGCGCGGGCCTACGGCATTTTTGGGGCGGTGTTTCGGCTGGGGTTTGTGGTGGGGCCACCCCTGAGCTACGTGGCGCAGCTGGTGCCACCGCTGCCGGGGTTTACCAGCCTGGGCATGGGGTTTTTGTTTTCGGCGGCGATCGCCCTCTTTGCCACCGTCGTCTGCCTGGTACTGCTGCCCGAAACCCTGGCGACTGGCTCCGACCGGTTTCAGATCTCCTGGAGCGACTTTGGCTTCGATCGCTTGGCCCGATCAGCCACCGACAGTCGCTTTGGCCGCATTTTCTGGCTCACCTTCTTCAGCGGCTTTACCTTTACAATCTTCACCTTTGCCTTTCAGCCCTTCTTTCTGCGGGTGCTGGGGCAAGATGCCCGCAACCTGGCGATCATGTTTGCGGCGGTGGGCATTATCGGCTTTGTCACCCAGGTGTTTGCTCTGGAGCCTTTGCGGCGGCGGTTTGCCCTGGTGCAGATTTTGGTGGGGGCGCTGGCAGCGCGGGAAATTTTGTTTTTGCTGATGCCCGCGTTCCCAAATATTGTGGCGTTTGCGGCGATCGCGGTCGTCTTTAGCGCCGTCAACTCGTTCCCCATGCCGCTGATCGATGCCCTACTGTCGCTCAACAGCGGCCCCCGCGAGCAGGGCGAAGTAATGGGGCTAAATGCCTCGTACTTGAGCATTTCCAATGCGATCGGTCCGGCCACGGCGGGGCTGCTGGTCAGCGTCAGCTACAGCTTCCCGTTTTGGATTGCCGGAGCGCTGACGCTACTGACTGCCTGGTTTGCAAAGACGCTCTCGGGGCGCGGCATCGCTAAGGTGTGAGGAGGCGCTTGGCCATAACAACTCGCTATCCTTAAGTTGACAGATCATGGAGAAAACCTCGGTGACTACCCGCGAACAACTCCTGCTAGAAATTAGCAATGCTCCCGATTTTTTGCTCGAAGAAGTGCTTGACTTTTTGCTGTTTGCCAAAATGCGGCGACAGCAGCCTGCCGATCTAATCGAGGTTGATACGGTAGCAGACCAAGCCATAGATCAATCCCAAACACCAATCTGGGAAGCTTTTGAAGAATTCGCCGACACCCTGCCCAAGGCCACAGCGGCAGCCCTACCAACCGATGGTGCAGCCCAACTCGATCACTACCTCTACGGCTCACCCAAGAGCGACCCATGAGAACTCTCTTTGCCGATACCTTTTACTGGGCAGCAATGCTCAATCCCAGAGATCAGTGGCATCAAGAGGTAAGGCGCTTCAATCGAACCTTAGGTGCGGTTCAACTAGTCACCACCGACGAAGTGCTAACGGAGTTCTTAAATTTCTTCTCGAGCTTTGAGCCGATTGTGAAGCAAGGATCGGCTCAGCGAGTCAGCTTGCTGCTGAAAAGTCCAACGGTTCGGGTCGTTCCCCAAAATCGGGATACCTTCTTAGCAGGGCTCAATCTTTATGGGCAACGGTTGGATAAAGGCTACAGCCTGACCGACTGTATCTCTATGCAAACTGTGCAATCCCTAGGCATCAGAGAAGTGCTCAGCCATGATCGACATTTTGCCCAAGAAGGGTTTACGATCCTTTTCCCTTGACCTTTCAAAAGCGCTTACGCAAAGAAGACCTTGGTTATCCCCAATGGTTTTAAGACTTAAAGTCAGAATCCTAGGGTTTAGTGTTGGGGCGCGGCACGGCAAAGGTGTGACTTTAATCAGCAGAAACCGGGGTTCTGCGATCAATCTCAGTGCTAGTCAACGTTGATAGCTAGAACCCCGGTTTCTAAACACCTACGCCACCTCTTCCAGCGCTTCTCCCCCCGACTCGGTTTCGCCCAGCACCGTGAGAAACTGTAGCCCCATGGCGATGTAGGTGGCGCACTGGGTCGGCGGTAGCCGATAGAACGACTGCCAGGCGGCGGCTTTCTCCGATTCGTAGAAGGCGGCGCGATCGGGCTGCTGGTCGAGCCAGCCCAAGCGCACGGCGTGGCCGATCAGTACATCGAGGTAGATGTGGTCTTCGAAATAGAGGTCGGGGTTGACCTTGAAGATTTCGCCCATTTCGCGCAGTGCCTCTAAGTTGACGTGGCGATACTCGGGGGCCTGGATTTTGTTCAGCAGGTGGGTGATGCGGCGCTCGAAGTTTTGCTCACCGGGGGTCATTTCGGAAAGGATGCGATCGCTGTCCAGCCGGTTCTTGCGATCGAACTTGTTGCCGATCACAATGCCCCTGGAGTGCTTCAGCACCTCCCACACCTGGGTATAAAACTCCTCCGAGATGCGGGCAATTTCGCCATCGATCACCCGCTTACGCCACCAGTCCTGGGCATTGGGGGCCTCGGTGGCCTCAGCGACAGGTTCGATGCCGGTGGGCACCACCTGCCAGTTGATCGGGTTGTGGGGCTTAACGTGCAGCGACTCGCGGCGAAAGATCGACTGGTTTAACCCGTCGAACCCGGCCAGCACCTGGCGCAGACGGGTCTTGAGTTCAAAGGGGCTGAGGTCGACCAGCTGGCCGTAGGCTTCGTCTTGGGTAATGTCGCGCTCGCGGGCCAGCTCGCTGGTGATCAGCAGCAGCAGGTAGCCCACCCGCAGGGTCATCAGCCCCTTGAATAGGGAAGGCTCAGCTTTAATCAAAATGCTGAGGTCGATCAGCACCTCCTGGGTGAGTACGTGGTCGCGCACGTCGTCGCCGCAGAAGGTGCGAATTTTCTCGACAATTTCGCTGTGGCCCATGGGTTCGGTAATCAGCGACTCCTCACTGTAGGACTTGCCCACGGAGATCTGCTTCTGGCGCACCAGCAGCTCTGTCACCGCATCCGACAGGGTGATGTCAGCCTTGCCCAGCAGCCCAGCCGCCCGGCGCAAAATGCCCCACTGCTCTAGCTGGCTGGCCTTGGCGTAGACCTCATCGAGCAGGTCCTCAACAGTAATGGTATGGCTGGGGCCACCAAAGCCGGTGTTAAAGTCGCCGCCGTGCAGGTGCTTGAGGGTGGCCAGCAGCTCAATTTGCTCGTAGATATTGTTTGACTGGCGCAGCTGGTTAAGCAGGTTGTCGAGGTCGGTTTCGTTTTCCAGGTCGTACTCTTCGAGCAGCGACAGGGGGCCGTCGCGATCGGGCTCAAAGCCCAGGTAGGCCGTCCACAGGGGGGTATAGCCTACGGAGGTGCTGCCCAGCTGGTAGCCGTTGACATTGTCGATGCGCTCCAAACTGGTAGTCATCATCAGCTGGTGCAGAGAACCGAGCTTGACCGGCACATGGTCGCAGCGATCGTCCTGCAACTCGTGCATCAGCGCCATCAGCGGCGACTCGTAGATGGGCTTGCGCCCCAGCTGAAACATGGCGTGGGTGAGCAGCAGCGTCACCGTGGGTCGCCCCGGCTCGCGCCAGTGGTCGTAGATGTAGGCCAGCTCGCTGCGCATTTGGGCCACCAAAAAGTGGTAGTCGAGGGTGAGGTAAAACCGCTGCTGGTCTAAGAACGACGGCAGAAACACCACCGACGTGCCCTTGATGCGGAAAATTCGCGAGGTGGTGAGGCTGCGCAGCCGCCGAACCGGGCGACCGCTGAGGCCCAGCTTGTCGTTCTTGCCGATTTCGGCGTAGATCGACGACAGCTCGGTAGCCGGAAACACCTGCACCGGGGCGATCTCTTCAAGAGTTTCGGTGGGCAGACCGTAGGTGGCCAGCTCCGCTTGCAGGGCCTTGTCTTCAGCTAGCAGGGCTACCTGCACCACCGGGTAGCGGTGGTCGCCCAGGGCGCGGTACCGCCCCAGAGGGTCAATGTCGCTGGGCTTGAGCAGCCCGTCGTGGAGCAGTTGCCCCAGCAGGTAGAGGCTCTGAGCCCACACCAGGGGCAGGTTGTCGTTGGGTAGACGGGTTTGGCTGCCGGGTTTAACCCGCTCGGCCTCGATTTTCTCTTCGGGTACGTAGTACAGCTCGGGCAGCAGGCCCACCCCGTCGCGCTCGACCTCTAGAGCCGCCAGCCGCTCTTGGTAAAACTCAATCTGGTCTTTGTCGCCCGCAAACAGGCTGTCGAGCCACAGGTAGGTAAAAAACAGCGGCCACTCACACTCAATGTGCTCAAACTGCTTCAGCTCTTCGGGTTCGTAGTGCAGCCGGGTGGTGTCTTCGATGACCGCCTGGTGGCCGTCACGCAAAAACCGCTTGCAGCCGTAGCGCCCCTGGAGCTTGTCGACAATCTTTTGCCGGGTCTTGCGGGCCAAATCGGCGTCGTCGATCGCAAAGGCGGGATAGCCAATCACGTTGAGCAGGGCAGCATCGATCTCCTTAGAGCCAGATTCTCGCGGCAGCAGCGACTCTAGGGTGATGCGAGCGCGGGCAATCTCATCGGTGAGCACGTGGATGGTGGAGGCCTGCCCACCGCGCATGCCAAACAGGTTGAACCCCCGCAGTGCCTCTAGGGCCGCCTTGGCCAGCCCCACAGAGCTAGCGTTGAGCTCGGGCTTGCCGTGGTTCATTTTGTTGCCCCGCTCCCAGATGCCGTAGTCGGGGGTGCGGTAGGCCCGGCCAATGTAGTAGACCAGGTTTTGCACAAAGTTGACTTCATCCTGGGTGAAGATGATTTGCAGCCCCGAGGCGGTCATCTGGGCCAGCATGAGCAGGTACACCGAGGTGGCATCAATTTGCAGGTGGCCCCACTCGTCGTCGCCCACCACGGGCAGCCCGGTGCCAGTGTCGTACTTGGCGTGGAGCGCTTGCAGCGGATCCTGCCGTTCTTTAAAGTGCTCGACTTTTTTGGACTGGCGCAGCATGGCCTGGAGCAGGCCGCGCATCAGCTTGACCACGCTCTGCTCTAGCTCGACGGTGCGGCCCCGGTCGTCGTCGAGGTGGCGGTAGGCCAGGGCCACCCCCCACACCGCCAAAATGCTGAACACGTTGTCGCGCACCCAGGCATCGGTGTAGTTGCCGTGTACGTTCACCGCCGTGCTGGCCGGTAAGAGGCCGCTAACCGGGTGCTGCCGCGACAAAATCACGGCTTTGACCTGCTGGTAGTAGCGATCGAGCTGCTCTTGAAGGGCGGCTGAAGACATAGGCGGTGGTGATAACGAAGAAGAACGAGAGTTAAACGGTTTTTAACCCACTCTAGGGGCAATTGGCCAGGTAGTAGTCGTGGAGATTACAGAATTTTGACTGCGCCAAGGGACATTGCTATGCCAAGGTCTAAACTGCACCCTCTAGTTCGAGAGAGCACAACTTCATCGGGCACCACATATTCCCCCTCTCAGGCCTCGTAGAATTGGAGAAAACCAGCATAGTATTAGGAGGCTTCTAGGAAAGAAGATACCAGTTTAGAGTCAGCAACCTTAGCCGCTGTAGCGATTATCTTGATTGTCAAGCTCACCCTGCTATGTAGTAGCTGCCATGAGGGTGGCAGCTGGCGGCAATGAGCAAGCTGGAGCCTGCCAGAGGGTGTCATGGCTCACCATGGCATTGAGGATG
>NZ_JADEWR010000014.1 GCF_015207525.1 Nodosilinea sp. LEGE 06152 | reverse complement strand
TACGGAGTCACAGGCTCCTGGCGATTTTTCGAGTTTTATCCTTAAAGGTGCGGCGACCCAAGCTACACGCGGTTTGCTTAACCTAGGGTGGGACGGTCTGCCACACTTTTTAAGATACAAGGGTGGGCACTGCCCACCACTAGGATTAAGTTTTTTTAGCCAAAGATCTGAGCTTGCGGCGCACAATTGGGGGCAAAGCCAGATCTGCTGCTGGGGCCATTTCGCTGGCCCCAGACCCCCGGCTTCGCGCGTCCTCCGGCCTACGAGCAGGACGTTCCGTCGTCCTGCACCTCACGGAAAGGACTGGCTGATCATCGGTTTAAACTTCTGTTCTGCCAATGAACCTGTAGGGAGTATTCAACCCCGCAACCTGCCGCACCTTCCCCACCGCAAATCAAAACTCAAAACTCACCCATCTACCCATCTAGCCGCCTACCCATCCCCCCTACTCCCACGTCACCTCTGCTGGCTTCGTCTGCACCAGCAGTTTGCCGCGAGAGAAAACGTGGGTAACGGTGGCGCGGCGGCGGATGGCGTCGTAGGGGCTGTCGGCGTCGAGGACGATCAGATTGGCGGGTTTACCGACTTCAAGGCCGTAGGACTCACCTAGGGCGAGGGTTTTAGCGCCGTTGGTGGTGATCATGGCGTAGCAGGCGGCGATCTCGTCTTGGCCGGTCATTTGGCAAACGTGGACGGCCATGGAGGCGACATCGAGCATGTTGCCGGTGCCCAGGTTGTACCAGGGGTCCTGCACGCAGTCGTGGCCGAGGCTGACATTCACCCCCTGCTGCCAGAGTTCTTTGACTCGGGTGACGCCGCGCCGCTTGGGGTAGGTGTCGGTGCGGCCCTGGAGGGTGATGTTGATCAGCGGGTTGGCGATAAAGTTGAGATTAGCGCGGGCCAGCAGACCCATGAGCTTGAAGGCGTAGGCGTTGTTGTAGCTGGCGAAGGCGGTGGTGTGGCTGGCGGTGACGCGCGATCCCAGGCCCGATCGCACGGCGCAGGCCGCTACAACCTCTAAAAACCGCGATTGGTCGTCGTCGATTTCGTCGCAGTGGATGTCGATCAGGCGATCGTACTGCTGGGCCAGTTCAAAGGCGCGGTGCACCGACTGCACGCCGTCTTCGCGAGTCATTTCGTAGTGGGGAATGCCGCCTACCGCATCGGCCCCCAACTTTATGGATTCTGTCATCAGCTCTAGATTGCCGGGGCTGCCGTAGAGGCCATCCTGGGGAAAGGCGACTACCTGCACGGTGATCCAGTCTTTGACGATGTCGCGTACTTCGAGCAGGGCTTTGAGGGCGGTGAGACTGGTTTCGCTGACATCGGCGTGGGTGCGCACAAACAGCACCCCCTGCTGCGCCTGGAGCTTAAGGGTGGCGATCGCGCGTTCCTTCACATCCTTCAGGGTGAGCGACTGCTTGCGATCGCGCCAGATTTCAATGCCCTCAAACAGGGTGCCGCTCTGGTTCCAGCGAGGTTGACCCGCCGTAAGTGCTGAGTCCAGGTGAATGTGTGACTCCACAAAGGGCGGGCTCACCAGCTTGCCACCTATGCTAATGACCTGGTCCGCTTTGGCCTCAAGCCGAGGTTCTATCGCCTTGATAAGCCCGTGTTCTAAACCAATATCAACCGCCTCGCCGCTGGGTAGCCGACATTCCCGAAGCATAAAATCCATACTTGCGTTGTCCTAGGGCGAACCGTACTGTGCTGTAGTGCTGGCTCTGACTATACCAACTTGGCCAGGGCTACGGGCAGGCGTTGAAACGGTGGGCGGGTCTAAACCAAGGACACAAACAAATATCCCCGACATTGCCCTAGCGGCCAGTCGGGGATACTGAAGATTAAGAGGTTTAGCTGAGACATTGGGCGATAAGCAGGGTGCCGAGAGCGCCAGGGACTGGTCAGCCCCTGGGTTGCTACTAGCAGGCTGAGGCGGCAAACAGCCCTGGGGCATAGGCCTCAATGACTCTACCCGTACGCGAACAGGTGATCATGAGGTAGTCGCAGGCCGCGCACTGAGTACGCACCAACTGGTCGGGGTCAATGTGGTGCCTTTCGGCCAGTTGCCCACAGTTAGGACAATGAACTTGTTGAGAATGACCAATCATTTTGTGACTCCGGCAGCTTTTTAATGAATAAATCAGAAATGTTATCTGTGGACTGTTTTAGCCAAAAAGATTCTCGCAATGGCCCATCTTCTGCGAGAACTGTTGATAAAGTTGCAGGTTAAATTACTGCGTTCCCTATAGGTTTTATTATTACGCTGTTTTATAGGAGGTGCAACCTTATTTTATAAATGCTTAACCTTGGGATCATGTGAGGACGGGCGATCCCCGCCTTTGGATAGAGCGATCGCAGCCCAATTGCTAGGCCGTTTGCTTCCCCAGATGGAGCAGCGAAAGCGCCTTGTTTGGGGCAGCAAAAAACCAAAGGCCTGGATCCTTCTTAACAGGTTTTAACGTTAATGGGGATCACCAATAGTCGGGCCGTAGGCTAAAAAATAGCGATGATGTTGGCGGTTCTAGAACGGTTTTATTGGCGGGTAGGCATTAAAAACGGAGAAAAATCGGGGTGGAGGGGCAATCAAAAAGCTCCTGTTTGTTAAGCTCAATGACAATTTAGCTACAGGGGCTAAATTAGGGGTCTGCTACCGTTAATTGAGTGTAAAGGTTCAAAATGAGGCTTTTTTGAGCTTCTCCAACCCTTTAATTTCTCTGATGGTCTTCTCTAAAACTCTGCCGAGATCGCCTATAAAGGCTTGACCGCCATTTCCCATGTCAGGTTTCTGCTCGCCATGCGCTATCGAATTCATCACCTTACTCAGTACCGCTATCAGCAGCCAGTCACCCTGCGCCACCACAATCTACGCCTGCGCCCCCGCAGCGATTGTGCCCAGCAGCTGCTCAGCTTTGGCCTGGAGGTAACCCCTGACCCCAGTCAGCAGACGGCGATCGCCGATCTGGACGGCAACACTACGCTGGGCCTCTGGTTTGAGCCCACCCCGACCGCACAGTTTACCCTAGTAACCACTGCCGACGTTGAAACCTATCGCTCAAATCCCTTCGATTATCTGGCCGAGCCCTGGGCCACTACCCTACCCATCGACTATCCGACGACTGTGCGCACGGCCCTGCTGCCCTACCTCAGCCAGGCTCACGACCCGATCGCAGCTGGTGTAGTTGATCTGGCTCAAGCGATCGCCCACCGCACCGACGGCAACGTGGGGCTATTTTTAACCGCGCTGGCGTCCCATATTTACGAAACCTGCGACTATACCACCCGAGCCACAGGCCATCCCTGGCCCGGAGGCACTACCTGGACCAAAAGGCTGGGCAGCTGTCGCGATTTTGCGGTGCTGTTCATGGAGGCCTGTCGAGCGGTGGGGTTGGCGGCCCGCTTTGTCAGCGGTTACCAGGAGGGCGATCCTGCTGTGGCTGAGCGCGACCTGCACGCCTGGGCCGAGGTATACGTGCCTGGTGGCGGCTGGCGTGGCTTTGATCCGACCCACGGGCTGGCGGTCAGCGATCGCCACATTGCCCTGGTCGCCAGCCCTTTCCCGGCCCAAACCCTGCCGGTTCACGGCAGTACCCAGGAGGGCGGCCGGGTCAGCTCTAGCCTAGAAACCAAAATCAGCGTCGAGATACTAGCCCGTTGATCCCCGCTTCACCCGCCCGCCCACCTAAGCCACTGTCCTCACCCACCCACCCACCCGCCTACCCGCCCACCTATCCACCCGCCTACCGCCCCAGCGTCTGACGAGCCTGWMGRCNGCANTWCKWKAKCCKNGNMGWWGTYKSGKKKRMTCNGKAGAKSTKTWTMRGMGSCANATAATGGCCTGGTCGTAGCGTTTTAGGGTCCAAGTGGCTTCGCCGCGCACGGTCCAGGCTTCTGCCGACTCGCGGTTGCGGGCGATCGCCTGATCAATAGCCGCAATGGCCTCCGCCGAGCGGCCCAGCTTTTGCAGCACCCGCCCTCGGTCGAGCCAGGCTTCAAACATGGCGGGCATAAGATTGTTGGTGCTCTCGTATAGGGCCAGGGCTGCCAGCAGCTTGCCCTGCTGCTCTTCGGCATTGCCCTTGCTGCGCACCGCTTCGGGGTAGTAGGTGCTGTAGGCCAGGGCATCGTCGCAGGCGGCAATGGCCTCAATGGGGCGCTTGAGCGCAATTAGCGTTCTGCACCGCCCCAGGTAGGCGGCGGCGAAGTCAGACTGGCTTGCGACGGCTTCGTCATAGGTGGCGAGGGCGTCGGGGTAGCGGCCCTGGTGCCGCAGGCGATCGCCCTGGCGAGTTAAAAAAGCCGCCTTTTCCTCAGGGGGCAGCAGCATGCCCAAATCGGTGGTCAGCATTGGCACAGCCGCCGCTTGAAAGGGGATCGCATTCTCGGCCCCATTTAGCTCAAGGGCAATGGTCAGGCCGCTGCGCCAGAGCACCAGGCCAATACCCAATACCCCCAGTAGACTGCCGACAACCAGCGACTGGCGGCGGGGGGCGGGCTGAAAGTCTAAAACGCCCGAGGCGACAGCGGCAGCGGGCGGGGCCGCACCATTGCCATTGCTGTAGGCCATATCCACCGGAAAGAGGGAGGTTGGGTCTTGGTCGTCAGCAAAGGCCGTAGGTTCTGAGGTCTCGGTGGGGCCAACGGCGGTATCGCTGTCATCGCCAGGAAAGGTCGGCCCCCGTCCGTTGGCCCCCTTCATCCAGGTTTGGTAGATCTGGGTACCCATGAGGCCGTGCAAGGGGTTAGGCAGGTTTTGCAGCGCCTCTAGGGCTTCTTGGGCGGTAGGGTAGCGATCGCGAAAGTCGTAGCGCACCATTTTGTCGAGCACTGCCGCCAGCGACGACGACACCGTTGGCGCATGCTGCCGCCAGGCGATCTCGCTAGTGATCGGGTCTTCCTCCAGCTTCTGGGGGTGCAGGCCCGTCAGCGCCCGAATGCCCAGAATACCGACTGCATATACATCGCTGCTAAAGCGGGGCTTACCGGCATACTGTTCGTTGGGCATGTAGCCGTGGGTGCCAATGGCCACCGTGATGTTGGTGGCCCCGGTTTCGGCATCGAGCAGCGGCGACGAGGTCACCTGCTTAACCGCCCCAAAGTCGATCAGCACCAGCTTGCCGTCGCGGTGGCGACGAATTAGGTTAGACGGTTTAATGTCTCGGTGAATCACCTGCTGACGATGCACAAACGACAGAATCTCCAGCACCTCTTGCAGCAGCAGCACCACCCGAGTTTCTGACCAGGGCTTGCCCTCCTCGATCTGGCGGTTCAGGCGGCTGCCCTCTATATATTCCTGGGCCAGATAAAATTCCTGGTCTTCCTCAAAGTGGGCCATCAGGGCGGGAATTTGCGGATGGTTGCCCAGCTGGTACAGCACCTGCGCCTCGGTGTCGAACAGGCGACGGGCCATATCAAGGGTGCCAGTGTCTTTATCCTGCACCTTGAGCTGCTTGATCACGCAGCGAGGATGGTTGGGCAGGTGTATATCGATCACCAAAAAGGTACGGCTGAACCCCCCTGACCCCAGCCGCCGGACAACCTGGTACCGACCTCCTAGTAGTGTTTGCTCCATGCTGCCCAAAATGCCTTCGTCAGCCTGGCTGTTCAACCACAGACTCGTAACCCACTGCAGCGCTGTGGAGGCTGCTCGTTTGCGGCCTGGCTTCCTGAGCCTAAGCCAAAACTACCACCGTCCCAGGGTACCGCCCCTGGTTACTAGGTCAGTCTATGTGAATTAACGGATGACCCTGATATAACAGCTCTTAGTGTAGGCCCTGAGCGGTAACCTTGAACTGCCCGTGATAGATAACGTTCGACGGTTCATAAATCCTTTACAGCACTTTATCTTAAGTTTCTAAAGTCAGGATTGACCAGATGCACCTTGGTGTTGTTCCCAACTCTGTCTCTTTCCCCAGTCAGCTTCAGGAGGCTGGTCAAGGAGACGGCTAGAGGCGCAACTCAGCCGCATTTGGGGYATGTTAGAGCTATCAACCGCGATTCGCACCCGATGCGACTCATTCCGTTGTCAATGACTCACATTGATAACGGGTATGGCTGGTTCGATCCCTTCGCTACTCCCTAAGCCCTATGTCACAGCCCCCCTGCCCAGATGCCCAGATGTACCTGGCCGCGCTCAACCATCTACCCGATGCCGTCGTCGTCGTTGACGCGGCGGGGGCGCTGCTCTTGGGTAATGCTGCCGCTGAGGCCCTGTTCCCAGGGGGACTGGCGGGCCTGGGGGGCAGCGGTAACCCGTCGGGGTATCAGCTGCTCGACCGCTATCAGCACCCCCTAGCTATGGCTGAACTGCCGCTCCACCGGGTTTTGGGCGGCCAGTGTCTACAAGACGAAGAACTCTTGCTGGTGGCCAATACGCCCCTCTCTACCCGCTGGGTTGCGGTCACGGGCAGACCACTGGCAGGCCCCGGCACGGCGGCGGCTCTGCTCACGCTGCGAGATATTTCTGCCGCCAAACAGCAGGAAGCCAGCCTGATTGAGCAGGCGTTTCGCGATCCGCTAACCGAGCTACCCAGCCGAGATTTATTTATGGATCGCCTGGGCCACGCCCTGGCCCGCACCCACGATCAGCCCCAGGTTTTGATGGCGCTGTTGGTTATCGACCTCGATCGCTTCCAGGTTATCAGCGACAGCCTGGGTCACCAGGTGGGCGACCAGCTGCTGGTTGAAATAGCCGCTCGGTTGCGATCGCAGCTATCCCCCGCCGCCACTATCGCTCGCCTGGGGAGCGACGGATTTGCCGTCCTGCTCGAAGACATTGCCACCAGCTCCACCGCCATTGACCTGGCCGAGCAGATTCAGGCGGCCATTGCCCAACCCCTCCTGGTTCAGCAGCAGGTATCGGTTGAGGCCAGCATTGGTATCGCCCTCGGCCCCGCCGTCTACGCGAGCGCAGAAGACTGGCTGCACGACGCCAACGCCGCCATGCACCAGGCTAAAGACAGCCCCAACCGGGCCTGGTACGTGTTTGACAGCTCGCTACAGGTGCAGCAAGACCTGCGTCTGCGCACCGAAATAGACCTGCGTCAGGCCCTGCTAGACAACGAACTGCGGCTGCACTACCAACCCATCGTTACCCTTAACACCGAAGAAATATGCGGCTTTGAGGCGCTGGTGCGGTGGCAGCACCCCACCCGAGGCCTGTTGATGCCGGGAGAGTTCATCCATATCGCCGAGGCCACCGGGCTGATCATTCCGCTGGGCTGGTGGGTGCTGGCCGAGGCCTGCCGCCAGATGCAGGCCTGGACGCTGGAGTTTCCGGCGATGGCCAACTTTACGGTTAGCGTCAACATGTCGAGCAAGCAGTTCTCGCAGCAGAACCTGGTGGAGAAAATTCAGCAGATTTTGGCCGAAACGGGCTTTGCGGCCAACCGGCTCAAAATTGAAATTACCGAGGGTGTGCTCATCGACCATTCAGACAGCATCATTGCCACCCTGGAGCAGATTAAGGCGCTGGGCATTAAGCTGCTGGTTGATGACTTTGGCACCGGCTATTCGTCGCTCAGCTACCTGCATCGCTTTCCCTTTGACTGCTTAAAAATCGATCGCTCGTTTATTGAGAACGCCGACCAGGATTTTGAAAAGCTAGAGATTTTGCAGTCGGTGGTGCGCCTGGCCTGGAACCTGGGCCTGGATGTGGTTGCCGAAGGGGTAGAAACCCACCGCCACCACGCTCAGCTCAAAGCGCTGCGGTGCGAGCTGGGCCAGGGCTATTTGTTCTCGCGCCCGCTGGCCCCTACGGCTATTGAAGCTATGATGGCGGAGAAAATTGCCCAGGCCTCTAGCCCGGCTACGGTAACTCCTGCCCCGTAGCCAGCTGGTTGGCCAAAAGCCTCTGCCCCCACGGTTGCCCGCCATGCTGATTCGCAAACTGCTCGACTGCCCCGAATTTGTGGCCGGTGATGGCACCCAGCTGCGAGAGCTGCTGCACCCCGATAAACAAGATATTGCCCTGCGCTACAGTTTGGCCCACGCGGTGGTGCCGGTGGGGCAGGTGTCTACCCCCCATGCCCTGACCACCTCCGAGGTGTATTACGTTCTGGCCGGGCAGGGGGAGATGCACATTGACGACGAAACCAGCCCGGTTGGGCCAGGCGATGCGGTCTACATTCCGCCCCGAGCCCGCCAGTACATTCGCAATACGGGCGCGGAGCCGCTGGTGTTTATTTGTCTGGTTGATCCGGCCTGGCGGCAGGAAGACGAAACGGTATTTGACTCCGCCGAGTAAGCGGGGTGACGCGCTAGTGGGTGAGCGCCCATCGCAAGCGACCCCAAAGCGATCGCCCGAAGGCGTTGATCCGCTGCCAGACGGTGCGGCGGGGACGCAGGCTACAGCGCTTAAGCTGCCGAAGCAGCTGATCGACCACGGCATCGCTCTCGGCGAGCTGGGCGGCCAGACAGTTGGGTTTGTTGCGGCAAGATGTACATAGCATGGAGCGTTGAGCTTGATGGGCTCGAGGATAGAACGTGAACCAGCCGGGCCAGTGTTTAGTTGCCCGGCTTTCTATATTTTGCTTCGCCAAACATAAAAGCTGCTTGCCGTGAACCAAATCCCTCAGGTCAGCGGCAGGGCTGCTCGCCTCAATAGCTGATAGTTGAATGGTTACCCCTTCTGTTGGCAACCAGTTAATTTTCTGGAAGGGTGAATGTTAAGCCCCATCAGGATTAGGGCTAGCTTGAGGTCAGGCTGCGGTACGATGACCGCAAGCTTTTCCTGATTTCTTGGTGGCCGCTATGCCCGTATCCACAACTGCATTGCAAGAGGTGCGACAACGCGATCGCGCCTGTCTGGAAGCCCACAACCCCTACCAGCAGCTTCAGGCTCTCCACGAGATTTGGCCGATCGTGGCTGAGAAATACGGCGACATCGTGGCCCTCCACGACCCTCACTACAAGCCCGCCGCCACGCTCACCTATCGCCAAATGGCCGAGGCGATTCGCACCTTTGCCAGCGGTTTGCAGGCCCTAGGAGTAGAGAATCGCGCCCACGTAGCTCTGTTTGCCGACAACAGCCACCGCTGGTTTATTGCCGACCAGGGCATTATGACCGCTGGCGGCATGAACGCCGTGCGCAGCGCCACCGCCGAAAAAGAAGAGCTGATCTAT
The DNA here is from genome assembly GCF_015207525.1 of Nodosilinea sp. LEGE 06152. GTDB lineage: Bacteria > Cyanobacteriota > Cyanobacteriia > Phormidesmidales > Phormidesmidaceae > Nodosilinea. The sequence goes on along the minus strand of NZ_JADEWR010000014.1, from coordinate 129,347 downwards.
ATTGCCGAGCACAGCGAGAGCACAGTGCTAGTCGTAGAAACCCTGGCGCTGCTGACGCGCCTGCAAGACCGCCTCAGTGCTCTGCCGATCGCCCTGGTGATTTTGCTCTCCGACGAAGAACCGCCCACCGATGAGCGCCTCAAAATTCTCAACTTTAGTCAGCTGATGGCCCTAGGGCAGGAGCGTCCCTACACTCCGGTCACCATTAAGCCCGAAGATCTGGCCACGCTGATCTATACCTCTGGCACCACCGGCCAGCCCAAGGGGGTGATGCTCAGCCACCGCAACCTGCTGCACCAGATCAATACTCTAGAGTCGGTGGTGCAGCCCAAACCGGGCGATCGCGTGGTCGGCATTTTGCCCTCCTGGCACAGCTTTGAGCGCACCGCTGAGTATTTTCTTTTCTCGCGGGGCTGTACCCAGACCTACAGCAGCATTCGCCACCTCAAGGCCGACCTCAAGGCCACCAAACCCCAGTACATGGTGGGGGTGCCCCGCCTGTGGGAGTCAATCTACGAAGGGGCGCAAAAGCAGTTTCGCGAGCAAAGCCCCGGCAAACAAAAGCTGATCTTCACCTTTTTTGGCCTCAGTCAGCGCTACGTTGAAAACCTCTGGCGCTGGCAGGATATGAAAATTGACGAGCCCGAGGTTTCTGGCCCTCGGCGGTTGGGGTCGGGGCTGGTGGCTCTGGCCCTGTGGCCCCTGCACCAGCTGGGCAAAAAGCTGGTCTACGGCAAAGTGAGCGAGGCCACCGGGGGGCAGGTCAAGCAGCTGATCAGCGGCGGCGGTTCGCTGGCTCGCCACATCGACATTTTCTTTGAAATCATTGGCGTACAGCTGATCGTGGGCTACGGGCTGACCGAAACTGCTCCAGTGCTCTCGGCCCGGCGGCCCTGGCACAACCTGCGCGGGGCGGCAGGCCAGCCAATTCCTTTTACTGAGGTCAAAATTGTCGATCTCGACACCCGCCAGGAGCTGCCCCAGGGCAGTCAGGGGGTGGTGCTGGCGCGGGGGCCACAGATTATGGAGGGCTACTACCGCAACCCCGAGGCCACCCAGAAGGCGATCGACCCCGAGGGCTGGTTCGACACGGGCGACCTGGGCTGGATTAGCCGCGACGGCAACGTGGTGCTGACCGGACGAGCTAAGGATACTATCGTGCTCACCAACGGCGAGAATATTGAGCCGCAGCCCATCGAAGACGCCTGCATTCGCAGCAAGTACATCGACCAGATTATGCTGGTGGGCCAAGATCAGCGATCGCTGGGCGCGCTGATTGTGCCCAATTTGGAGGCGCTGCAGGCCTGGGCGGCTACTCAGGCTCTGTTTGTGGCCGCACCTGGCGATGACACCCCAGCCCCCGCCGACTGTACGGCCGTTACTCTCGACGATGAGCGGGTGCAAAAGCTGTTTCGCGATGAGCTCAGCCGCGAGGTCAAAGATCGCCCCGGCTACCGGCCCGACGATCGCATTGGTCCCTTCCGCCTGATTTTGGAGCCGTTTTCCATTGATAATGGCCTGCTCACCCAAACCCTTAAAGTACGTCGCCCCGTGGTTACGACCCGGTATCGCGATATGATTGACGCGATGTTTGTGTAGCTGTGGGTGGTGTAAAGACTTCACTAACCTACGGCTGTGCCCGGCGAAATAGTCCGGCCCCAGACCCCTGTGGTCGTAGTCGGTTAGTGGTGATTTCTTTATTGCGTCAAAGATTATGGATGAGAATCAATCGTTGCTGCTCAAGCGAGTAGTCAACATTAAGGCGATCGTGACCCCCCTCTGGAAAGAAGAGGCCCAGAAGCAGCTGCAAGCCCAAATTAACCAGGTTGACGGTCGTCTGCAGCAGCTCGAAATGCAGGGGCAGCGCATGGTGGCCGAGCTGCAAAAGCAGGCCGAAACCCAGCCCAACAGCCCCGCAATTCAGCAGCAGATGGGCAATATTCAAAACCAGCTCAACCAGGACAAGAGCAAGCTGCTGCAGCAAAAAAATCAGAGCCTACAGCAGCTGCAGGAAGTTCAAACCCTGGCCGTTGATGCCGAAGTCGAGCAGGGCAAGGTGGAGAGCTTTTTCAACGTGTCGGTCGGCGACAATCTGGTGCGCAAGCTCCAGGTCGAAATTTTAATCAAAGACGGCGTGATTCAAGAGATTCGCGGCGAACTGTAGGCCCACACCGTTTGAACGCCGGAGCATTCTGGCGTTTAAACGTTCTGATCAACGTCCTGAGGGTTCAGCCTTGGGGATAGAATAAATCCTTGGTATAGCGATTGCCACCGGGTTCGAACATGGCAACAGCGGGATACCCAGCGTGGCGGTTGCGCGCTAGCCAGGGTTCCCGTCTGGGCTGGGTCTCCTGCTCCTGTCCTCATTCGCTGGCCAGCGCCGTACCGTTCGCTGCTCTATCGTTTTAACCCTGTTTCGGAAGCCACCTCCATGATTCGCGAAGTCTTCATGCCCGCCCTGAGTTCGACTATGACCGAAGGCAAAATTGTGTCTTGGGTTAAATCTCCTGGCGACAGGATTGAAAAGGGCGAAACTGTGGTGATTGTCGAATCTGACAAAGCCGATATGGATGTGGAATCGTTCCACGAAGGCATTTTGGCGGCCATTGTGGTGGAGGCGGGTGGCACCGCTCCGGTGGGCGAGGCGATCGCGCTGCTGGCCGAAACCGAAGCCGAGGTTGACGCCGCGAAGCAGCAGGCCGCTGCTAAGGCCGGTGCCATCGGCGGTGAGGCAGCCCCGGCCGCCGCGGCCCCCGTCGCCGTGGTTGAAGCACCCGCTCCGGCCGCCCAAAATGGTGCTTCCTCTGGCAGCCCCAGTGATCGAGTGGTCATTTCTCCCCGCGCCCGCAAGCTGGCCAAAGACCTCAAGGTAGACCTCACGACTCTCCAAGGCAGCGGTCCCCACGGTCGCATTGTGGCTCAAGATGTTGAGCTGGCGGCGGGTAAAACCCCCAGCACCACTGGGCCAGTGGCCACGCCGATGGCCGCTGTGGCACCTCCGGTTGCGGCCCCCGTTCCTGCTCCACCCCCCGCCGCGCCTGTSCCTAGCCCAGTGCCCCTGGGTCAGGTGGTGCCTTTCAACACGCTGCAGCAGGCCGTCACTCGCAATATGGTGGCCAGCCTGGCGGTGCCAACCTTCCACGTGGGCTACACCATTACCACCGACAATCTGGATTCTCTCTACAAGCAGATTAAGTCTAAGGGCGTGACCATGACCGGGCTGCTGGCTAAGGCCGTAGCCGTCACCCTACAAAAGCATCCGCTGCTCAACGCAGGCTATACCGACCAGGGTATTCAGTATCGATCGGGCATCAATATCGCGGTGGCCGTGGCGATGGAAGGGGGTGGCCTGATTACCCCCGTGCTCAAGAACGCAGACCAGTACGACATTTACTCGCTCTCGCGCACCTGGGCCGATCTGGTGGCGCGATCGCGCTCTAAGCAGCTTCAGCCCGATGAGTACAACTCGGGCACCTTCACCCTCTCCAACCTGGGTATGTTTGGGGTCGATCGCTTTGACGCCATTTTGCCACCGGGTCAGGGGTCGATTTTGGCGATCGGGGCCTCGCGCCCCACGGTAGTGGCCACCGCCGATGGCTTGATGGGTGTCAAGCGGCAGATGCAGGTCAATATCACCTGCGATCACCGCGTCATCTACGGCGCTGATGCCGCCGCTTTCCTCAAGGATCTGGCCAATGTGATTGAGAACAATCCCCAGTCTCTGACCCTATAGCCCAAGGGCTGCTGAGCTTAGCTGGTCGGCTGTTTTCGGCTGGCCAGTTTGGTTTTTTAGGGCAAATACGCAGGCGATCGCCACTGATAAGTACTTGCCTTCAGAAAACCTGCCCCTGCCCAGTCAGGGCTTGATATTCTGAAGGCAGCTTGCCCTCAGTACGGACTGCCTATGAATTCAGTCGATCTTGCCTTCCTGCCCGCCCTTGAACAGGCTAGGCTGATTCGCGCTAAAGAAATTTCACCCCTGGAGCTAACCGAGGGTTACCTCAGCCGCATCGAACGGCTCAACTCAGCCCTGGGGGCCTATGTAACGGTAATGGCAGAGCAGGCTCTAGCCGATGCCAAGGCCAAGACTGAGCACCTGGCCAGTAATCCTGACGATTTACCTCCCCTGTTTGGGGTCACGGTGTCGGTCAAAGACCTCAACCCGGTGGAGGGCGTGGCCTGCGCCTATGGCATCAAAGCGGCGTGCGATCGCATTGCTAGCCACGACGACTACATTGTCGGCAAGCTGCGCCAGGCGGGGATGGTAATTTTAGGCAAAACCGCCACCTCTCAACTCGGCTCGCTGCCCTACACCGAGCCGCCAGGCTTTCCCCCCGCCCGCAACCCGTGGAACTTGGACTACACACCGGGCGGCTCCAGCGGTGGCGGAGCAGCGGCGTTGGCGGCGGGGCTGTGCGCTATTTCCCAAGGCTCTGATGGCGGTGGGTCGCTCAGGGGACCGGCCTTTTGCTGCGGTCTGGTGGGGATGAAGGCCGCTCGCGGACGAGTGAGCTTTGCTCCTGTGGGAGAGCGGCTGAACGGGCTGGCTGTCAATGGCCCGCTGGGGCGCACTGTGGCCGACACAGCGGCGCTTTTAGATGTGCTCAGCGGCTATGAACTGGGCGATCCCTACTGGCTACCGAATCCCAATCCGTCGTTTTTGACGGGATTGAAGACACCGCCCCGACCCCTGCGGATTGGCTATGCTACCCGGCTTGACCCCATCGGCGAGGTGGATCCGGTGTGCCGCCAGGCCATTTACGAAACTGTGCAGCAGGTTGAAGACCTGGGGCATACCGCTGAACAAGTGACGTTTCCCAATCTGGAAGACCTGATTGAGCCCTTTGTGGTGGTTTGGGAGTGCGTGCTGGCCGAAGTGGGTGTGCCCTGGATTGTGATGGAAAAGATGAACCGCTGGCTCTACTGGCGAGCCTGGCGCATCAACAGCGGCGCTTACCTGCGGGCAGTGGCAAAACTACAGCAGGTAGCCCGCCAAGTTGTGCGGTTCTGCCAGCCCTACGATGTGCTGATTCTGCCGGTGTACATGCACCCAGCTATTCGGGTAGGGGAGTGGAAAAATCTGCGATCGCCCCAAATTCTCAAAAACGTGATCAACTGGGTAGCCCCCTGCCCTCCGTTCAACGCCAGCGGCCAGCCAGCCCTAGCTATTCCGCAAGGGTTTGATGCCAACGGAGTACCCGTGGGCGTGCAGCTAGTGGGTCGCCCTGCTGATGAAGCTACCCTCCTGGCGCTGGCCGCCCAGCTTGAGCAGGCTAACCCCTGGAGCCACCAGCGCCCTGCCTTTGCCGATCAGCGAGATAGCTAACCCAGGAAATAGGGGATAGAGGAAAGGACCGCGGGGGCGATCGCCCCTCGCCGTTACCCATAGCTAGAGCTATTCGCCGTGGAATGAAAAGCCAAACTAATTCCGTTCAAACTGCTCCCGCTGTTAAAATGGGCGAGGTTAAAAGCCTGCCGCGCACAGAGATGCATCTCACAGCGATTGTCCTTTGGCCTGGGCCTAGTAGGGCGGAGATAACTGGCTAAGCAAGCGCCATTGGTTGATTCAACGCCGCTGACGTCATTCGCTACTAGCGGGCCAGCACCCGATCGCCAATGTTGGCTTTGTGAGCGTCGCCCGGTAGCGTCCTCATCCTGAGCTTTTTAGCCAGTCGCGAATGCCCTACTACGGGCCAACGCAATAGTTTAATCCCAGCACAGTAGGGCAGCGCCCCAGTTGAATCTTTATGGAATACGATCCGCTTCAGGACAGGCAACGTTTCAGCACCTTTTCAACCCAGAACGCAGTCCGAAAGCGTGCCTTGGTGGTGACGCTAATAGTAGGGTTGGCGGTTCTGATGGGGGGTGCCTTGTCCCTGGGGCTGGTATCGCTGCCGGGGCAGCTCACCTGGGCTGGCTGGTTCACGATAGCCGTTATCCTGCTCGCTTTTTTGCTCAACGCCCTAACGCCTCTGCCAGCAGAGGCCATCTTTTTGGCGGCCCTGGCCACGCTATTGCTGACTGGGGTGCTCGATGCCACCACCGCGCTGGCGGGGTTTGGCAACCCCGGCATGATTACGGTAGGCGTGCTGTACGTGGTCGTAGCAGGGCTGCAGCAGACCGGCGGTCTAGATATTATTTCGCGATCGCTGCTGGGCTTGCCCAAGGGGCAAACAGCTGCCCTGCTGCGACTGGTTCTGCCAGTCTTGGGGATGAGCGCCTTTCTCAACAACACACCGCTGGTCGCCATGTTTATTCCGGTGGTGAGCGACTGGTGCCGCAAGCTGCGCATTAGCCCCTCCAAGCTAATGATTCCGCTCAGCTACGCGGCAATTATGGGAGGCATGTGTACGCTGATTGGCACCAGCACCAACCTGGTAGTCAATGGTCTGCTGGTGGCCGAAACCGACTACCCCGGCCTCAAATTATTTGACCTGGTGCCGGTGGGGGTGCCCTGCGCGATCGCCGGTACCCTGATGCTGGTGTTGGCCCAGCGCTGGCTGCTGCCAGTGCGCAAACCCGCTATCACCGACGCCGACGACCCGCGCGAATACACCGTGGAAATGGTCGTCGAAGACCACAGCCCCCTGGCGGGTAAAACCGTTGAGCAAGCCGGGCTGCGCCATCTACCAGGGCTCTATCTCACCGAGATCCAGCGGCAGGAGCGACTGCTGACTGCCATTGGCCCCCAGGAGACTCTGCAAGAGCAGGACCAGCTTGTGTTTGTGGGCATGGTCGACTCCATTGTCGATCTCAACCAAATTCGTGGCCTTCAGCCTGCCACCGACCAGGTTTTTAAGCTCGATACCCCTCGCACCGAGCGCACCCTGATCGAGGCCGTCGTCTCAAACACCTGTCCCCTGGTGGGCATTACGATTCGACAGGGCAAGTTTCGCAGTCGCTACGGGGCAGTGGTGCTGGCGGTGGGCCGCAACGGCGAGCGGTTGCCCGGCAAAATTGGCGACATTCGCCTGCAAACTGGCGACACTCTGCTGCTAGAGACCAATCACTCGTTTTTAGAAGAGCGCCGCGCCTCCCGCGATTTTTATCTGGTCAGTGAGGTTCCCAACTCAGACCCCCTGCGCCACGATCGCGCCCCTGTGGCCCTGGCCATTCTGGTGCTGATGGTAGCCCTGGCCACCTCCGGCTGGATGGATATGCTCAACGCCGCCACCCTGGCAGCCCTGTTGATGGTCATCCTGGGCTGCTGCTCGTTTCAGCAGGGCTTTCGCACCGTCGATTGGTCAGTACTGCTGGTGGTAGCCGCTGCCCTGGGCCTGGGCAAGGCGCTAGAGGTCACCGGGGCGGCGGCGGTGCTGGCGGGCGGCATGCTCAGTCTGGGGGGCGACAACCCCTGGATTGCCCTGGCCATTGTCTACGGCGTCACCACCGTGCTGACCGAAGTGATTACCAACAACGCGGCGGCGGCGGTGGTGTTTCCGATCGCCCTATCGCTGGCCCAAAATCTGGGGGTGAGCTTTATTCCCTTTGTTGTATCCATCATGATTGCGGCTTCGGCCAGCTTTAGCACCCCGATTGGCTACCAGACCAACCTCATGGTCTACGGCCCCGGTGGCTATAAGTTCACCGACTTTTTGCGGGTGGGCATTCCCTTTAACCTGGCCTTTTGGCTGCTCACGGTGCTGATCGCCCCCCGGGTATACCCGTTCTAGTCAACGGCATAAAAATCAGGGCCTTGATCCGGCCAAACTGGCTAAATCAAGACCCTGGTAAAGCATTGTGAATGGTACACACTTGAGCCGCTCTGGGGCGATCGCTAGGCTTTCGAGGCTGGCTCAAACTTGTGAGCATGGTCTTGCAGCAGCGAGCTGACCTGGTTGAGCACGCTGTCGCCGCCCTTTTTCTGAATGGTGTGGCGCTCGGGGTAGAAGTCGGGCTGGTCGAGGTTGCGAGAAATGGCCTGCTGCACCTGCTCAGCAATCAGGGCGGACAGATCGCCGCGAGCATTTTCCCGCTGGAAGTTGGCCCCCTCCTCGGTCGTCGCGTAGAGAGGCGGCAGCCGGTTGAGGGCATAGGCGGCAATATCGCCCAGGTCAAGGGTTTTGTCAGAGGTAGACTCAATTTCGGCCACCCGTGAAATCGCCTCGGTCAGCACCAGTTCTTCCATCACGTTGATGAACTGCTTGCGGGGTACGGCCACCACTTCGCCGGTTAGCAGGGCACCCATCAGGCGATCGAGGGCCATGTATTCTTCAATCGAAAGCTCGGCGGCAGTATCGCAAATGCGACCGACTTCAGCTTCCATGGCGGGGGTGAGGTAGCCGTCTTGTAGGGCTTGCTCAACAATTTTTTCGATAGTCATTTGATCAAAAGCTCCATAAAACGGGTGGATTAACGGCTTTACTACAATCAGGGGACCAGCACATCAGCGAGGGTAGACATCCACCTGGGGTTATTGTGCCCCAATCAATTTGGCAGGCTACAGGGTCACATGAAGACTGCTTAGGGGCAGAGCGACGAATTAAGAATATTTGAGGAAGCCAATGGCTTGCTTCCAAATTTGGTGCTTGCTCTGGTCTTCGGTTTCTACACAAATGCATTGCGGGTCTTGCCACAGGACACGACCAGAAACGACATCGCCGGTAATGAGCTTGACTTCAATAGAGGTCTTATCGCGGATCAGGTTTTGAACCTGGCGCACGCTTGGAAACCCGGCGGCAAACTCTTGAGACATGGTGCTACGCCACTGAACTTATGCTGGTCTTACGGTACCCCGTTTGCCCTATAGAGGTGACAGGGGTTGGCAATTTGTTAGGGAAAGCGTGGATGGGTGGATGGGTGGTGACGGTCCCTGAGCGGAGTCGTTTGTCCTATGGACAGGCTTCGCCAACGCGCTAGCGTCTCCCGTAGGGAGAAAGGGGGTGGATGGGTGGTTAGACGCCTTAGCGGSWKGMSGYRRGGTGARGNGRRTGGGNSARTKYAAARTTCAAAATTKWGAATTCWMAATTTTGAANTTTWSAMTTCMCCNNCMWYCMCCTCACCTCCTCCCAACTCCCCAATTGGGTTAATAATTAAGGTTCACCTACTTAGCATCGGCAACTATGGAATTCAGCAAGTACCACGGCCTGGGCAACGACTTCATTCTGGTGGACAACCGCCACCAGCCAGAGCCGGTGCTGAGCGCTGAGGATGCGGTGCGGTGGTGCGATCGCCACTTTGGCATTGGCGCTGACGGGGTCATTTTTGCGCTGCCGGGTCAGGCGGGCACCGACTACACCATGCGCATCTACAACTCCGATGGTTCTGAGCCCGAGATGTGCGGCAACGGCATTCGCTGTCTGGCCAAGTTTTTGGAAACTCTGGAAACCGCTGATGGTAAAGCACCCCAGGCACCCCACACCTACCGCATTCATACCCTGGCGGGGCTAATTTCGCCTACCCTGCAACCTGATGGCCAGGTGACGGTAGACATGGGGCCGCCCTACCTGCTGGCGCAGGAAATTCCGACCACGCTGGCGGCAGCCGACGAAAAGGTGGTAGCTGTACCGTTGACGGTGGCTGACCAAACCTGGTCAGTCACCTGCGTGAGCATGGGTAACCCCCACTGCATTACCTTTGTAGACGACGTGGCGGCGACCGCGCTGGAGGCTATCGGCCCCCAGTTTGAGCACCATGAAGTATTTCCCCAGCGCATCAACACCGAGTTCATTCAGGTGGTGCGGCCCGACTATCTCAAAATGCGGGTGTGGGAGCGGGGCGCTGGCATTACCTTGGCCTGCGGCACCGGGGCCTGTGCCTCGCTGGTGGCGGGAGTGCTGAATGGGATGTGCGATCGCGCCGCTACTGTAGAGCTGCCCGGTGGCCCCCTCCAGATTGAGTGGTCAGCCACCGACAACCGCGTCTACATGACTGGCCCTGCGGAGCTGGCCTTTAGGGGCGATCGGGGCTAGCGTAGCCTACTGATCGATTGGTCGACGAATTAGAATTCCGTGCAGTCCGGCAGCTTTGGCCCCTTCCAGATCGTCAATTTTGCTGTCGCCAACGTGCCAGGCCTGGCTGGCGTCGCAGCGGTGCTTTTGCAGGGCGGTGGCAAAAATGAGCGGGTCGGGCTTGGCCGCCCCCGCCTCCGACGACAGGGTAACCGAACTGAGGAAGGTGGCCAGGTTTAGTTCTTCTAGCACCTGGTACAGCCGGGTATCGAAGTTTGAAATTACCCCCAGGGCGATGCCGCGCCGCCGCCAGCGCTCTAGGGCGGGAGGTACATCGGGGTAGAGTACCCAGGGTGCGGCGGTGGCAAAGTGGGCATACAGGTCGGCAAAAAAACTGTCGAAGTCGACAAAGCGATCGAGCAGCCCGGCACTGCTAAAGGTCTGTTGGGCTATGACCCGCCACCAGCGATATTCCTGCTCTGGCACCGTAGCCAGATCGCTGCCGGGAAAGGCCATCTCCGGGGCCGCTTTAAACGCTCGAAAAAAGGCCTGATTTAGGGTCGCAGGGTCGGCCTCAATGCCGTGGTGCTGTGCCAGATCGGCATAAATTGCGCCAACGCTGCCTTTCACCCCAAACAAGGTGCCAACCGCATCTAAAAAAATGACCTGAGGCTGAGGAATATTAGCCATGGGCAAGGGGTTTAATTGATCTACAAAACATTCAACCACTTTAGATCAGGATGAAAGCCTCACCCGATCGCAGGTGTGGCTCCCCGACCGGAGCACAACGTCTACCCGGCCTCAGCGAACCCGTGAACTAGGATTCGCTGTAGGCATCCATCCCAACGCAGGAGCAGATCAAGTTGCGATCGCCGTAGGCTTGGTCAATTCTATTCACCGCGGGCCAGAACTTGGCGCTGCGGGTAAATGGGGTCGGAAAAACGGCCTGCTCGCGGCTGTAGGGGCGGTTCCAGTCAGAGACAAGATCTGCGGCGGTGTGGGGGGCATGTTTGAGCAGGTTGTGGTCGCGATCGCTCTCCCCCGTCTCAACCGCCCGAATTTCCTCGCGAATGGCAATCATGGCGTCACAGAAGCGATCGAGTTCTGCTTTAGACTCGCTCTCGGTCGGTTCTACCATCAGCGTGCCTGCCACCGGCCACGACATGGTAGGCGGGTGAAAGCCGTAGTCAATCAGGCGTTTGGCCACATCCTCTACGCCGATATCGGCAGATTTTTTAAACGGTCGCAGGTCGAGAATGCACTCGTGGGCCACCCGTCCGTTTTGCCCGGTGTAGAGAATGTCGTAGTGCCCCGCCAGGCGCTGGGCGATGTAGTTGGCGTTGAGAATGGCTACCTCTGTTGCCCGCTTTAGCCCTGCGCCGCCCATCATGGCGATGTACATCCACGAAATCGGCAGAATGCTGGCGCTGCCCCAGGGGGCCGAGGTTACCGCGCCAATCCCCTGACTGCCGCCAACCCCACTTACCAAACTGTGCCCCGGCAGGTAGGGCACCAGGTGAGCCTTCACGCCAATTGGCCCCACTCCTGGCCCGCCGCCGCCGTGGGGAATACAGAAGGTCTTGTGCAGGTTGAGGTGGCAGACATCGGCCCCAAAGTCGGCGGGGCGGCAGAGACCCACCTGGGCATTCATGTTGGCCCCATCCATATACACCTGGCCGCCGTGGTCGTGAACGATCGCACAGATCTCCGCAATGCCCGCCTCAAATACCCCGTGGGTGGAGGGGTAGGTGACCATCAGGGCGGCCAGGCTGTCGCTGTGTTTCTCGGCTTTTGCCCTCAGGTCGGCTACGTCGATGTTGCCCTCCTCGTCGCAGGCGACAGCTACCACGCTCATGCCCGCCATCACCGCGCTGGCGGGGTTGGTGCCGTGGGCCGACTGCGGAATCAGGCAGACGTGGCGGTGGGTATCGCCCCGCTGTTGGTGGTACTCACGAATGACCAGCAGCCCGGCGTATTCTCCCTGGGCTCCGGCGTTGGGCTGGAGCGAAATACCGTCAAACCCGGTAATTTCGGCCAGCCAGGTTTCTAATTCGTCGAACAATTGTCGGTACCCCTGGGCCTGCTCAGCGGGGGCAAAGGGATGAATTTGGCCAAACTCAGCCCAGGTAACGGGCAACATTTCGGCGGTGGCGTTGAGCTTCATGGTGCAAGACCCCAGCGGAATCATCGCCGTCGCCAGGGAGAGATCCTTCGTCTGCAGGCGATACAGGTACCGCAGCATTTCGGTTTCGGAGTGGTAGCGGTTAAAGGTGGGGTGGGTGAGGTAGGGGGTAGTGCGGCGGAGGGGGTGGGGGAGTGGGGGAGTAGATGGGTGGGCGGGTGGATGGGAGGATGGGGAGACGTTTTCTGCGGCCGGGTTAGACAGGTCTAGGGAGTGGTTTGAGCTTTGAACTTTGAATTTTGAATTTTGAACTGAATTGCCGGTAAAGACAGTGAGCAGGTCCTGAAGATCGGAGTCAGTGACGGTTTCATCGAGGGCGACGACCAGGGTTTCAGCATCGAGCACGCGCAGATTGATGCGGTGAGCGGCGGCGCGGGCGAGGATGGCAGGTTGGCGATCGCCCACGGTTACCCGCAGCGTATCAAACACGGGCTCTTGACCTAGCTCAAAACCTGCTTCGGTCAGGGCATGGGCCAGGGTTTGAGTGTGGTGGTGAATGCGGGATGCGATCGCCCGTAGCCCCTCCGGCCCGTGGTAGACCGCGTACATGCTGGCCATAATCGCCAGCAGCACCTGAGCCGTGCAGATGTTGCTGGTGGCGGCGTCGCGGCGAATGTGCTGTTCGCGGGTTTGCAGGGTCAGGCGCAGGGCCGGGTTGCCGTAGGTGTCTTTAGAAACCCCCACCAGTCGACCGGGCAGCTTGCGGGCAAAGCTGTTGCGGGTGGCAAAGAAGGCGGCGTGGGGGCCACCATAGCCCAGGGGTACGCCAAAGCGCTGGGTGTTGCCCACGACAACATCGGCCCCAAATTCGCCGGGGGCACGCAGCAGGGTGAGGCTGAGCAGGTCGGCGGCGACGGTGACCAGGGCCTGGTGGGCGTGGGCCTGGGCCGCAAAGTCTTCGTAGTCGTAGATTGCGCCATCGGTGGCCGGGTACTGCAGCAGCACCCCAAACACCGGCATATCAAAGCTAAAGCAGCGGTGGTCGCCCACCACCACCTCTATGCCCAGGGGCAGGGCGCGGGTCTTGACCACGTCGATGGTTTGGGGATGGCAGGCGGCGGAGACCCAGAAGGTTTTAGCCGCTTTCTGCTTGCGGGCGTTGAAGGCCAGGGTCATGGCCTCGGCGGCGGCGGTGCCTTCGTCGAGCAGGGAGGCATTGGCAATTTCCATCCCGGTCAAGTCGGTGACCAGGGTTTGAAAATTGAGCAGCGCCTCTAGCCTACCCTGGGCAATTTCGGGCTGGTAGGGGGTGTACTGGGTGTACCAGCCAGGGTTTTCGAGCACGTTGCGCTGAATTACCGCTGGGGTGAGGGTGTTGGCGTAGCCCAAGCCCAGGTACGATCGCCACACCTGGTTTTGGGCGGCGATCGCCTGCAGCCTAGCCAAAGCTTGCGATTCATCTAGCCCCAGGGGCAGTGCCAGGGGCTGCGGCTGGCGAATGCTGCCGGGTACGGTGGCGGTGATCAGCTCATCTAGAGAGGTGTAGCCCAAGGCCGCCAGCATAGCTTCTATATCGTGCATTGCAGGCCCTATGTGACGGGCTACAAAGGGGCTCAGGGCAGGTACGGACTCGGAGGCAGAGGTGGGTACTGCACCGTTGCTGGGGGCCGCAACAGCGGCATCGAGAGGGCTGGTCTGGGGAAATTGCGTCATACCCGTCTGCAGATGGCTCCAAATCGACAGCATGAATTTGTCGTAGACCAGCATACTGGTCGACTTACCCTTCATATCTTGAAACATCTGGAGCAAACTTGCCGGGTTTAGGCCCAACCAGGTGTTGCGCGAGCCGCTAACTCAGCCTGGCCACAAAGGGGGCGATCGCCGCTGCGGTCTGCTGGGGTTTTTCTAAGTGGGGCACATGGCCGCACTGGGGCACCCAAACCAGCTGACAGTTGGCGATCGCAGCTTCAAACCGGGGCGCATCCTTGGTGCCCAAAATTCTGTCCTGCTCGCCCCAGATTACCAGGGTAGGGCAGGCAATTTGGGGAATTTTTCTCGTCAAAAAATTGTAGCCGCCGCTCTTGGTAAAGGCGATCAGCGCCTCTTTCCAGCCGGGGCACTGCAGGTGCAAAGCGGCGCACAGTTCGGCATCGGATGTTACGAACGCCGGGTCGAAGTAGGCCTGACGGCTAATGCTGCGCCGCACCCTGGGGTTGCGCAAAAAGGCGGTGGCCCAGCTATCCAGCGGTGGCACCATCAGATTGCCCATGGCGGGGCCAGCGGCAAAGCCTGCGGCGTCGAGCAGCACCAGTCCGGCCACCGCGTCAGGGTAGGTGAGGGCAAAGTCGATGGCGGCCGCCCCACCCATTGATGCCCCCACCAGCACCGCCGGGCGGTCGATCATCTGTCGCCAAAAACTGTGCAGGTGAACCTTGATCGCTCCGGGGGAGAGGCTTGGATAAAGGGTGCGATCGCTAAACCCAAACCCCAGCAAATCGACCGCCCAGGCCTGGGGTCCCAGCAGTGGCAGCAGCCGACGAAACTCAAGCAGCGAGCTGTCAAATCCGGGAAGCAGCAGCAGCGGCGGCGTGACAGCGCTATCTGCCCCTGCCACGTAGGCCGTGGGAATGGCACCCTCAACCAGCGGCGTGTGGATGGCCGCCACCTGTACCTGGGCCGCCATAGCAATCGAAGTGGGTTCAGTTAGCCCCGCAGCGGCGGCGGGCAATACAGAGACAGCCATAGATGAATAGTGCAAAACCTGCTGCCTATTCTCACGCATTCCTAGGCGCTAAGCCAGGCTACCCCAGAGATTTGCTCTCACTGGTGCAAATTGATCTGGTGAGACCCAATGGCAATGCCATACTCACCGTAGATATCTTGCCCTAGCAGACCGTAGCTGCCGCCGATAGCGACTATCACCTGTTCGCGACGCAGACCGCCCAATTCCACGGCATCCACATAGCCAACGGGCAGGCTCACCACGCTGCCGTCGGCGATTCTGGCCTGGATTGTGCCCACAATGGTGACCCCGACCGCTTGGGCCATCTCGGCGGTAATTAGGGTGCCGGTCGCCCCGGTATCAAACAGCATGGGGAAGGTCTGAGTGCCGCTGCTGCCCCGCAGGGTAACGGACACGATCGGGGTGCCCCCCTGTCGTCCCTGAATTGGGATTTGAGCTGCCAACCCAGCCGGTAAAACCGCCTTGGGAGCAGGGGCAAGGGCGGCCGCTGGCACGATCGAACCCGTGGCCCGGTTCTGAGCCGCCGTCAGGTGTTGCTTGTACTCCTGGGCCTTGGTTTGGGCCTGGGCGTGGTTGGGGCTGCTGCTGGGCACCTGTTCCATCAGGGCGATCGCCTGCTGCCAGCGACTGGCGGCCAGCTGCCAATCGGCCTGAGACTGGGCCGACTGACCGATGGCGACGGCGCTAGTGGCCCGATTCACCGCCTCGCGAAAGGAATCTGGGGCTGGGGAGGGTGGCACCGGGGCCGGCTCAGCAGCGATAGGTAAAACGAGGGGCTCAGGGGCGATCGCCGCCTCAGAGGCCTCGGTAGATACCTCGGTGGGAGTAACCGGCAGCAACGTACTGGCCAACAGGTCGCAGCCAGCCAAACCCAAGGCCACGGTAGCCAGCATGAACCTACTTGCGATCGCCCCCGCACTCCCCATGGCTGTTGCTCCACTGTTCCAATTGCTCAACCTAAACACCAGGATTCCCCATCCTCTCGCTGTCGGTGACATAGCCCGCGCAGGGGAAGGTCAAGACCGCGTTGAGCTAGCTATTAATTTGGGGAGAATGACCTCTCAATGAAATAGCGATCAAATGGCTGAAAGCCGTCCTTTCGCCTTAGGATAATAGCGATTCGTAGCGCTGAGCAAATCGCCATGGTTTTCCCCGATGTCCCCCCTGCTGTGCTGGTTTTGGCCGATGGTTCGGTGTTTCGAGGCTGGTCTTTTGGGGCGTCGGGCACCGTTATGGGTGAGGTCGTCTTCAACACCGGCATGACCGGATATCAAGAAGTCATGACCGACCCCAGCTACTGCGGTCAAATTGTCACCTTCACCTACCCCGAGTTGGGCAATACCGGCGTCAACCCCGACGACGAAGAGTCGAGTCGGCCCCATATCAGCGGTGCGATCGCCCGCAACATTTGCGAAATTCCCAGCAACTGGCGCTCTACCCAGTCGTTGCCCAACTACCTCAAAACCCACAAAATTCCCGGCATTTTTGGTATTGACACTCGCGCCCTCACCCGTAAACTGCGCACTGCCGGGGCCATGAACGGGGCCATTTCGACCGCCGTGCTCGACCCCCAAGAGCTGCTGCGCCAGCTTCAAGATGCCCCTCCCATGGCTGGCCTCAACTTGGTCGATCAGGTCACGACCGAACAGATTTACGAGTGGACTGAGGGTACCGACCCCGTTTGGGAATTTGGCCCCGCTGACCTGGCTCCCGGCGATCAGGCCCCGCTGACGGTTGTTGCCGTTGATTTTGGGGTGAAGCGGAACATTCTACGCCGTCTGGCCAGCTACGGCTGCCGGGTAATTGTGGTGCCCGCCAGCACCACGGCAGAGCAAATTATGAGCTATCAGCCCGACGGTATTTTTCTCTCCAACGGCCCCGGTGACCCAGCCGCAGTCACCAAAGCCCCAGAGCTGGTTCAGGCCCTGATGAACTATTCGCTGCCCACCTTTGGCATCTGCATGGGCCACCAGATTTTGGGGTTGTCGCTGGGGGCTTCGACCTTCAAGCTGCGGTTTGGCCACCGGGGGCTCAACCAGCCCTGCGGTTTAGAGCGCCAGGTAGAAATTACGAGCCAAAACCACGGTTTCGCCCTCGATGCCACGTCCATTCCTGAAGATGCGGTGACGGTCACCCACCTAAACCTGAACGACCAGACCGTAGCGGGGCTGGCCCACAAGACCCTGCCGTTGTTTTCGGTTCAGTACCACCCCGAGGCTAGCCCCGGCCCCCACGACGCCGACTATTTGTTTGCTAAATTTGTCGACACCATGCGCAGCCACCGCCAGCAGCTTTTCCCCCTCTAGTTTTTAGCTCTTCTCCCTCTAAAGGCAGGGTTTTTTGAGATGCCCTGGCGCTTTTTGACGGCAGCTAGCAAAATTTAGCCAAACCGCTATATGCTGTCTGTCTAAAGTAAAGCGCTAGTTCTAGGTTTGTTTCGGGTCTGGTTGGGTTTCTAAACATGGCGGTTTACCCGTACGGTTTCACCCCTTGCAGGCAGCGGTATCCTGACCTATATTTAACGTCGAACCGGAGCACCGAGGAGGTTTCCCATCGCTGAATCTCTAACCCTGACCGTAAGTTTACGAGGCACTCGCGATGTCAGGGGAACCTATCAACTTTTCCGCCTCACTGGCCTGTTAGACGCGTTCTCAGAGCCTGCCTTTCGCAAGGCCATGACCAAGTACGTGGAGGCTGGGCCAACCAATATCATCCTTGACCTGGCGGCTATTGACTTTGTCGATAGCTCGGGTTTGGGCGCGCTCGTGCAGCTGGTCAAAAAAGCCACTACCGAAGGCGGCACCGTACAGGTGGTGACCAATCCCCGCGTGACTCAAACCGTGAAGCTGGTGCGGCTAGAGAAGTTTCTGTCGCTACAACCCTCAGTGGATGATGCGATCGCCAACCTCGACAACCCGCCCAGTGAGTAGACCCTGTGCGCCGTTGGCTTAGCCAGAGGTAGCCGTGGCTGAGCTATCTCCTGAGCCTTTTCCTTCCGGCCTGCAGAGGCTGCTCCAGTTTAGGGCTCATGGTTCGTTGTCCCTTTCGCCCGAGCAGGCACGGGCTCTGTCGCCTGTAGCCTTGGCCTACATCGGCGATGCGGTGTATGAGCTGTTTGTGCGCAGCGCCTTTTTACAGCCCCCCAAACGCATCCAGGCCTTTCATCAGCAGGTGGTCAATCAGGTGCGCGCCGAGCAGCAGGCCTACCAGGTGCAGCGGCTGATGCCTTTACTCACCGAAGTCGAGCAGGATCTGCTGCGACGGGGGCGCAATGCCTCCTCTCGTGGCCCGAAGCGAGTCGATAGCCAAATCTACCAGCAGGCTACCGGCTTTGAGGCGCTGGTAGGCTACCTCTACTTAACCAACCCGGCCCGTTTGGTCGAGTTGCTCAGCACCTTGAATCTAGGCTCAGAAGATCCAGGCTCAGATCGATCGATTAGTTCTTAGCATTAGCCGATCGCTTGATCTCTATGCCAGGTGGCGCGCACCAGGCGAATATCTTCGTAGCTCACGGTGGAGCCGAGGCGATCGCGAATCTCCGTCAGCGACCCATTCTCTAGCTCTGCCAGCACTGCCACAATGGTGCGCTGGCTGTCCGTATCCACCAGCTGATCTACCTCCACCGCTTCACCCTGACGGATGAGCTGCTCCAGATGGCTAGCAATGGTGGTGGCCTTGAGGCCGCGCTGGTCGGCGATCTCCTGGAGTGATAGCCCCTGGCGGTGCAGCTCTAGGGTTTGCCGGTGGGTATCGCCCACGGCTTGGCGACGCTCTCGAACCGGACGTGATCGCCGGGCCGCAGCCCCCGGGTCAGACTCCAGGCCATAGTCGGCACAAAACTGGCGAATGGCAGCGGTAAACACTTCGCCGTACTGATCAAGTTTATGGCTACCCACCCCCGACACCTGGCCAAAGGCATCAAGAGTTTGGGGGCGGGTTTTGGCCATCTGCCGCAGGGACGACTCCGGAAACACCATGTAAGGTGACATGCTCTGCTGGTCGGCCAGCTTTTTGCGCAGGGCTTTCAGCACCGTTAAGAGCTGAGCCACCTCAGGAGCGTCCTCGATTGTAGACGCTTCGGCAGGGCCAGGGGCAAAGTCTTTTGGGACGGCTACCTCGACGGGAATTTGCTTGCGCAGCACCTGCCAGCTGGCGGCGTTGAGCTTGAGCACCGGGTATCCGTCGGTGGTTTCGTCTACCAGGCGCTGGTGCAGCAGCGATCGCCCCAGCAGCCGCCACTCATCGACGGAACGATCCTTACCAATGCCGTGGGTCGAGAGCTGGTCGTGGCGCAGGTCTAGAATTTTTTGCTTTTTAGAGCCGCGCAGCACGTCAATAATGTGGGCCATCCCAAACCGCTCCTGGCAGCGGGCCACGCACGAGAGAAACTTTTGCGCCTCAACGGTCCAGTCTTCGATGGGAGTTGGGTTGGTGCAATTGTCGCACTGGTGGCACAGCCCCTCTAGGGGTTCACCAAAATAGCTGAGCTGCACCCGGCGACGGCACACGGTGGTTTCGGCGTAGTCCACCATCTGCCTGAGCTGCTGGCGGGCAATGCGCTGCTCCGCTTCGTCAGGTTTTTGGCCAATCAAATAGTCTGCTGTGGCCACATCGCCGTAGGCCAGGTACAGCGTGCAGTGGGCCGGTTCACCGTCGCGGCCCGCCCGCCCGCTCTCCTGGTAGTACCCTTCAATGTTGCGGGGAATGTCGTAGTGAATCACAAAGCGCACATCGGGCTTATTGATGCCCATGCCAAAGGCCACCGTGGCCACCATCAGCCGCACATCGTCGCGAATAAAGCGGGTTTGGTTGTCGCGGCGGGTGTCGTCGGTCAGCCCCGCGTGGTAGGGCAGCACCGATTCGCCGTCAGCGGTCAGCTTCTCCGCTAGCTCGTTGACCCGCTTGCGGCTGAGGCAGTAGATAATGCCCGAGCCCTGGTGCTGCTTCACCTGCCGCCGCAGCTCCTGGTAGCCGTCGCGGCTCTTGGGGCGCACTTCGTAAAATAAGTTGGGTCGATTAAAGCTCGAGACCTGGATCAGGGGGTCGCGCAGCCTCAGCTGCTGGGCGATGTCGAGCCGCACCCGCTCGGTGGCGGTAGCCGTCAGACCCATCACCCCGATCTGAGGAAAGGTCTCCCTCAGCACCGACAGCTGCCGGTACTCGGGGCGAAAGTCATGGCCCCATTCCGAAACGCAGTGGGCCTCGTCAATGGCAAAGCCACTCACCCCTACGGTCTGAATCAGCCGCCCCAGCAGCCCAAAAAAGCCTGGGCTCATCAATCGCTCGGGCGACACATAGAGCAGCTTAATCTTGCCCGCTAGCAGGTCGGCCTCCCGCTGGCGAATGGTGTCGTAGTCCAGGGAACTGTTGAGGCAGGTGGCGGCGACACCGTTGTCGATCAGGCTATCGACCTGGTCTTGCATGAGGGCAATCAGCGGCGATACGACCACCATCACCCCTAGCTTGAGCAGGGCAGGCAGCTGATAGCACAGCGACTTGCCGCCCCCGGTGGGCATAATCACCAGGGCGTCTTGGTTTTTGAGCACCGCCTCAATGACCGCTCGCTGTCCGGGGCGAAACTGGTCGTAGCCAAAATGATGTTTAAGGGCCGTTTCCAGAGAAGGAAAGGCCGTCGTGGGTGATGATACAACCCCAACCATAGCCAACGCTCAGAAAATTATCTTGGTGCGTTCAAGTGTACTCTTTTAGGGAATTCTGTCGCCCCTAAGTGACTTAGGAATTACTCAGGATGGCGTAACCTGGGCATAGCAGGCATAGGCCTCTTTGTAACGCCCCAGGCGATGCAGCGCTACCCCCCGATACAGCCAGCCTTGGGAATGATCGGGTGCGATCGCCAATACCTGCTCAGTCAACGCCAGCGCCTGCTCGGGCTGCCCCAAATGGAGCAGGCACACTGCCTGGTAGACCAGCACCGACACCTCTTGCGGACAAACAATAGCGGCTTCTTGAAAGCAGCGCAGCGCCCGCTCGTAGGCCCCAGTATTGGCCAGCGTTTCTCCTTCGCTGTACCAACGCTGAAACGAACCATCTTGCAAAGACGACAGGGCTACTACCTGAGGGCTAAGGCCAGCGGGCGTGACCGGGGTGACGGTAGGTTTCATAGTTGGCAAATTACACACAGAACAACCACAGCATTCCCTTTGGCTGGTCCAATGACCCAACCTCAAAAATGCTCTAGACCAGTGCAAGGAGGCAGCCCGATACAAGCTATCGCTGGTGCCACCGCTGCGCTTAACCTCAATTCTCAAGAGCATAATCGGTCTGCCTGAGAAGAATTCTCTGACCGTCGCATAAGTTTACGTCGGCCCCAACGCGCCCTGATCCCGCTACGGTAGTAATCCAGGCCTAGCTTCCCTGGTGTCGGATAGGGCGGCGGCTGACCCAAACTGCTCCCGAAATGGGCGCGCTCTAGATGTGATTTAACCCGGTGCGAGCTACATCGGTATACAAATGCATCCCAGCCTGGAAGCTTAAGGAACCTTGCGGCGTGTAAAGCAATGTTACAAGAATGACGTCATGACAGCATACTGGCTTGACGGTCGCCGATATCCCATTTAAGTTATCTACATACCCGGGTTATCCCTATTTAGAAAAGCGCTATGGAAGAGCAAAAAGCCACTAAGGTCACGCTGTATTTACCCCCTGACCTGCACCGTCAGTTAAAGATTCGCTCTGCTGTTGAGGGCGAGGCCATGTCTTCCATTGCTAAGCGTGCGATTGATTTTTACCTGGCCCACAGTGATGTAGTCGCAGAAAGTTTAGAGTCTTCCTTTGGCCAGACCCATCGTGTTCACAGTTGCCCAAGCTGTGCGTCGTCGGTGGTGCTGCGAGAAGGCGAACTCGTTGAAATAGCTCAAATGGTTGGTGCTACCCAGGGCAGTGCATTAGGTTCTGCCGTTGTTCCTGAGGTTGCTGCCAGCACTGGTTCCCGTGAAGAAGGGGAATTGGTTGTTTGCTAGGTACAGATTTGACTGGCCTAGCTGTAGTTCACTTAGACAGTGCTTAGACAGCGCCCAGACAGCAATTTAACTGCCCCGTAGCCTGAGAAGGGATTTGGTCATGCGAGAGGATTTGAACGTACTAGTACAAGCCCAATATCCTCTGATCTACCTGGTCACTTTTGAGGAAGAACGGGCGGAGCAAACCATTGCTATGGTGGCTCGTCATCTCTCTAAAGAGCCGGATGTCAAAGGGCCAATGCGGCTCTTCACCTGGACGATGACTCGCGGCATGGTCGAGTTTGGCAGCCAGGGCGCGGGCAACCAAAACAACAACACAGTTTCTCCTGAAGCGGCCGTAGAGTGGGTGATTCGTCAGCGTGAGCCCGGCATCTTTATCTTCAAAGATTTACACCCCTTCAAAGATTCTCCCGCCGTTACCCGTTGCTTGCGAGATGCGATCGTGTCGCTCAAGGGCACCCGCAAGACCATTGTGCTGATGTCTCCTGTGCAGGAGATTCCCATCGAGCTAGAGAAAGAGGTGGTGGTTCTCGATTTTCCGCTGCCCAATATGTCGGAGCTCGACGAGGTGCTCTCGACCGAAATGAATCGGGCTCGCGGCAGCAGCATTTCCACCGAAGAGCGCGAGAAGCTGCTGAAGGCCGCCCTGGGTTTAACCCGTGATGAGGCTGAAAAGGTCTATCGCAAGGCGCGGGTAATGGCCAAGCGCCTGACGGCTGAGGAAGTAGACATTGTTCTCTCGGAGAAAAAGCAGCTCATTCGGCGCAACGGCATTCTGGAATTTATGGATGTCGATGAGACCATCAACTCTGTGGGCGGACTAGAGGAACTGAAGCACTGGCTCAAGCAGCGCTCTGATGCGTTCACTGAGCGGGCTCGGGAATACGGTTTGCCTCAGCCCAAGGGCATGTTGATTCTGGGGGTGCCAGGCTGTGGAAAATCGCTGATTGCCAAGACCACATCCCGGTTGTGGGGTCTGCCCCTGCTGCGTCTCGACCTAGGTCGAGTGTACGATGGCTCAACGGTGGGGCGATCGGAGGCCAATCTGCGCAATGCCCTGCGCACGGCTGAGTCGATTTCTCCCTGCATTCTCTTTATCGATGAAATTGATAAGGCCTTTGCTGGCGGGGTCGGCTCCTCTGACTCGGACGGTGGCACCTCTAGCCGCATCTTCGGCACCTTCTTGACCTGGATGCAGGAGAAGACTTCTCCGGTATTTGTAATGGCGACGGCCAACCGGGTTGAAAAGCTGCCCAGCGAGTTTCTGCGCAAGGGTCGCTTCGATGAAATCTTCTTCGTTGACCTGCCCAACGCCGAAGAGCGCAAGGATATTTTTCAAATCCATCTGCAAAAGCGCCGCCGCGACATTGAGCGCTTTGACCTAGATCAGCTGACCAAGGTCTGCGATGGGTTTTCTGGAGCTGAAATCGAGCAAGGGCTGATTTCGGCCATGTATGAAGCATTTGCCCAAGGACGTGAGTTCACTCAGCTCGATATTATTGCGGCCATTCGCGCTACGCTGCCGCTGTCGAAGACCATGAGTGAGCAGGTCACCGCCCTGCGGGACTGGGCCCGCCAGCGGGCACGTCCGGCGGCAGCCTCCGTCGCTGAATATCAGCGGATGGAGTTTTAACAGGCTTTCCTCCCGGCGGTATCCGGGGGAAGGGCTAGCGTTTGCTAGCAGTTAGTGTCCAGATAGCCCGTGGCTAGCTGGTTTGTCTCTCTCAAACCTCGTTGTCTCTCTCAATTTCCCTACAGGAGGAAACACCATGTCTCACTTCAGCACCCTTCGCACCAAAGTGACCGATGCTGAGATTCTCAAGCAGTCTCTGGCTGACTTGGGGATTGCTACCAAGACCGAAGCTGATGTACGCGGTTACAACGGCCAGCGTGTTCGCGCCGACCTTGTTGCCGTTCTCGATGGTGAGTACGATCTGGGTTGGTCTCGTAATGCCGATGGCTCCTTTGATCTGATTGCTGACCTCTGGGGTGTGGCTAAAAAGCACAACCAGACTGAGTTGATTAACTCCATCAACCAAAAGTACGCGGTCAACAAGACCCTGGCTGAAGTCAAGCGTCCTGGTCTACAGAACGCCAACGTCAAGCTGGTGCTTCAGTAAGCCCGTATCGCGTTCCCTAAGGTGGGGTGGCTAGCACACGCTAGCCACCCCATTTTTTATACTTGCCCATCTTTTATGTTTGGTTAGTGGTTTTCTGCCACAGAGCCAGACTACACTGACGGAGAGGCGAGATTCCTTAGCTGCCAGGTGTGCCTGGTACGAGGTGCTCTCTTAAAATGATTGCCCCAAGTTGGGGATCGTGTGGTTTAGCCTGGTATGTCTCCCATCAGTCCGTCTGATTTGTCGGCTCTGCATCAGCTGCTGATTGCCTGTGGCGACTATGCTAGCCAGCAGTCTCAACAGTCGTTTCAAGTGTTTGAGAAGGGCGTTGACGACTACGTTACTACCGTTGATCAACTGCTAGACCAAAAGCTGCTGGTCGGTATGCAGGCGCTCTTTCCAACGGACGGCATTATTACAGAAGAAAACCGGGCCACCGCTGAGCAGTTTCGGCAGAGTGATAGTCAAGCAGGGCCAGGCAGCGATCGCCCCCTGTGGTTTGTCGACCCTATCGACGGTACCGATGACTTTATTCAGGGCGGAGACCACTACGCTGTGATGGTGGGGAGAGTGGTGGGGGGATTGCCCCAAGCGGGCTGGATCTATGCCCCAGTCAGGCAGCATTTGGTTTGGGGTGGCCCTGGCTGGGGCTTGTTTGAGCAGACAAATGGCGGTCATTCGACCCCGTTGATTCCTAAGCAGCCTGCCTTCGACCCCGACCGAGCCTGGGCCGTGGTAATTGGCGATAAGGATGAGCGGCGGTTTGGCCCAGCGATCGCCCAGCGCTTCCCCAAGGTCGAGTTTCTCTCGCTGGGTAGCTTTGGCCTTAAGGTATTGGCAGTCATTACGGGTCAGGCAGGCATTTACATTTACCTCAACGGACGGGTCAAACTGTGGGATACCACTGGCCCCCTGGCCTTGGCGCAGGCGGCCGGATTGGTGTGCTGCGATCTAGCAGGGCGGCCCATACGGTTTACAGAACCCCATGTGGCTCCCCAAACGCTGATTCACCAGCAGCCCATTGTCGTAGGCTGGCCCAGCTATGTGGAGGCACTGCTGTCGCCCCTAAGCGAGATCGCGGCTGCAATCGGCCTGCCGGGAGAGGGCGGCTGATTCGGTCTGCCCTAGGTTTCTGGGTACCATGGGAGGGTACCTTGTCATCGCTAGTCTGGCTCCACCAGCCCTGAGCGTCACCCTTTCACTATGCCTTTTATGCAAGCCGACACGCTGAGCGAACTGTATCCCTTATTTCAGGCTGCTAGTCCCGAAACCGTTGATTGGCTCCTATCTGTGGCTACCCACCACGACTACCCCGCCGATCGAGCGGTGGTGATGGAAGATGCCTGGGGCAATGCGGTTTACTTTATTGAGGCTGGTTGGGTAAAAGTGCGCCGCCATGCCGAAGATAGCTCTATCACCCTAGCGGTACTGGGCAAAGGCGACTTCTTTGGCGAGATGGCCATTCTAGACGAATCTCCTCGCTCCACTGACGTGGTGGCGATGACCGCTGTTAAGCTCATGAGTATATCGGCTCAGCGGTTTATTCAAACCCTGTTTAAAGATCCTCAGCTGCACCACCGACTGCTGCAGCTAATGGTGCAGCGACTGCGCCAGACCAACCTGCGATTTCAGCTGCGTCACCAGCCTCCCGCTGTCAAGTTGGCCAATACCCTGACGGCTATTCAAACGGCCTACGGCGAACCTGTGGAGGATGGGGTTGAACTATTCAATATTCCTCGAAAAGACCTGGCCGACCTAGCCGATATTACCCCCGACGAAGCCGAAAAGATTATGGGTAAGCTAGCCGAAAAGGGCTGGATTGTGGAGGATACGGCGCGATCGGTGCTGCGGCTTAAAAATACCCGTCAGCTGGCGCACCTGGCCGGGCGGCTGTGAGACGTTTCCCAAGCTTCTCTGAATTTGTAGAGATTGCTAAAGTTACCCGACCCCTCCGGTTCTGCGTGGTAGGTTGTCATCAGCTACCCGACGTAGTTCACTACCCCGGAGACTGCTATGCCACTACAACCTCCTTCTCCTCCGTCCATTAGCCCCAGCCAGATGACTCTGCTGCGCATTGTCTCTACTATGGCCTGGAGCGACGGCCACCTCGCCGATGAAGAAGTCGGCGTGATGCTAGACCAGTTTAGCCACCTGTTTGCCAGTAATCCTGGTCAACAGGCCGCTTTGCGCGACGAGCTGCGCGACTACTTAATGCAAAACCTGCCTCTCGAAGAGCTAGTGCCCAAGCTGACGAGTGTTGATGAGCGAGAGCTAGTGCTCAAGCTCGGCCACCAGGTGATTAGCTCCAGTGCCCGCACCCCCGGTGAAGACCCCATCAACGCAGAAGAGGCAGATGCCTACAGCCGTCTGGTGTCGTTGCTCAATCTGCCTGACGATGTGGTAGAGCGGGTAGAGCAGGAAAGTGGCCAGCCCGCTGCCGACAACAACAACCTGATCGAGCAATTGACGGCAGAACTCAAGACCTTCGTGGATGAGCATTAGGCTGTCAAGCACTCATCTCCAGCATGCGCTGAATGGGTTTGAGAGCCTGCTGCTGTAGCTCGGGGCTAAGGATGATTTCAGGCTGGCGATTTTTCATAGCTAGGTAAAGCTTCTCAAGCGTGTTGAGCCGCATGTGAGGGCATTCATTGCAGGCGCAAGTCGCCGCTGGCGGGGCAGGAATAAACGCCTTGTCTGGAGCCTGTTTTTGCATCTGGTGAATGATGCCAGATTCTGTAACGACAATAAACTCAGATTTTGCGCTTTGCTGAGCGTGCTTAAGCAGTGCTGTGGTCGAGCCAATAAAGTGGGCATGGCGCAGCACCGCTTCTTCACACTCTGGGTGGGCAATGACATCTGCCTCTGGGTGGGCGCTTTGCAGCTGCACCAGCTTCTTCTCAGAAAAGGTTTCGTGAACCATGCAGCTGCCCTGCCACAGCACCATATCTCGACCCGTTTGCTGCATCACGTAGCGGCCCAGGTTGCGATCGGGGGCGAAGATGATTTTTTGGTCGGCGGGTAGCTGCTGTACGATGCTAACTGCGTTGGAGCTGGTGCAAATAATGTCGCTCATGGCCTTAATCGCCGCCGTGCAGTTGATGTAAGAAATTACCAGGTGGTCGGGATGGGCGGCCTTGAAGGCCGCAAAGGCATCGGGGGGGCAGCTATCGGCTAGAGAACAGCCTGCATCGAGGTCGGGCAGCAGCACCTGCTTCTCGGGGTTGAGAATCTTAGCGGTTTCGGCCATAAAGTGCACTCCCGCAAAGACGATCACGTCGGCGCTGGTAGCAGCGGCTTGCCGAGACAGCCCCAGCGAATCGCCAATGTAGTCGGCGACATCTTGAATGTCAGATTCCTGGTAATAGTGGGCCAAAATAACCGCATTGAGCTCGCGCTTGAGGGTCTCAATGGCTTCAACCAGGTCGTAAGTTGGCAGCGTGGCAGCAGGCGTTAGGGTGGTGAACACGATAGTAGACAGGCCGAAGACTAGTGCAATTCGAATTATAGTTCAATTCACCAAAACTCGCTATTGGCTCTGGCAACACTCCGCCTGCGGCAGTTAGAAGCCAGGCGCAACTCCAGCCGCCACAAATCTGTCTAGGCTCTAAGCTAAGCGCTGGTGCCGCCTTGAGAACTACTGTTGACTTAGTAAAAGTGGCTCAGGGGTGAAACTAGATCAGTGAGGAGGAAGCCAAACTGGGGCTCACCCGCGGGCTATGGCCGTTAGACTCAGCAGAGGCACGCTCGACGTTGAAGCGATAGCCTACATTGCGCACCGTTTGAATGATGTTGGGCTGTCTTGGATCGACCTCAATTTTTTTGCGTAGGGAAAGAATGTGGGTGTCAACGGTTCTGGGATTGTCGATCGCATCGGGCCAGGCGCGGCGCAGGAGGTCGGTGCGGCTAAGGGGCGCACCCGCCGCCTGGGTCAGCACGTACAACAGGCTAAATTCTTGGGGAGTGAGATCGATATAGTCGCCGCGAAAGTTGACCCGCCGCTGCACCAAATCAATGTTTAAATCGCCGTAGGTCAGTGATGCAGGAGCGCTCATCAGCCGCACTCGACGGGTTAAAGCCTCCACCCGGGCCAAAAACTCCTGCATACCGAAGGGTTTGGTGAGGTAGTCGTCGGCCCCGGCCCGTAGCCCAGTCACAATGTCGGTTTCGGTACTGCAGGCAGACAGGATCATGATCAGCGGCTGCCCCTGACTGTGGAGCCACTTGCACAGCTCTACCCCATCCCCGTCCGGCAGCTGCGAATCTAAAATCACCAAGTCGGGCTGGCGACTCTGAAAGACATCACGGGTGCGAACTATATCTGACGACTGAAAAACCCGGTAGCCAGCTTGCTGAAGATGCCAGCCTAGGAGCGATCGCAAATGGGGGTTTCCCTCAATAATCTGTACAGATACAGAGCCCACTGGATTTCGTCATAAACGGCAATTTTTATTTGCTAAACATAGCAAAGCCCTTCAGGGGGTTTTGTAGCTAGGGTTACCCAACTCTGAGGTCGGCTGCGGGCCCCAAGAGTTATATCGTGGGGACAAAACGTTACTAGTGGCAGTCAACTATCTATTTATAGATCAATAATTTGCATAACTTAAATATAGTTTGATTTTCGAAAGGAAGCGGCTTTGGAAAGCCTTTAGAGAGGCTAAAAAAAACAAAAGAACAAGTTTTGGGCAATTCACTAAAATACCCTTGAAACCCCAATATATAGGCCAAAAGAGCAGTAATACAGGGGCTAAAGACAATTTTTGACCTAGGTAATATGGAGGTCAACTGCGTCGTTTTTAATCATGACTTTGACCCAAGGCTATATCCTTGTGCTCGATCCAGAGCGTTGTCACCATGACGATGCTCATACCCTGGTAACTAACCTGCAATACCCTGTGTTTGTAGCCAGCTCTACCGAGCAAGCGGTAACTCGGGTTAGCCAAGGGCCTCCCTGCCTGGTTATTTTGGTGGGTAACAATTTCCAGGCCTGGTCACAGCCGTTAGTTAATCAGCTGCGGCGGTACAGCCACTCGCCCGACATGACGATCGTGGCTCTCACCGATTCGGCCAGTCCCCAGTGGAACTACAGCGAAGAGACACCGGGGGTAGACGGTCTGCTGGTGCAACCCCTCAGCATGGACATTTTGCGATCGCTGGTAGAGTCTGCCTTTGCCCGCAGCATCTGCCACTAACCGAACTTAAAATTACCTGTGTTTAGGGCGGTTATTTTTGACCCAACAATTACTATATCTGCTCTGGCATCAGCATTTGCTAAATCAGCTGGGTATGCTGAAACTAGGTTAAGAGAGAGCCTTCATGCTGCCCAAGGTTTTGCCCGAAAATCGAGTTCAGGTGTTTAAATTTTGGTTCAATGGCGCTTTGCAGGATGGCACTCACCACTCCAATGAGCTGTACTACCGAGCTTTAACCGTTGAAGCAAACAAACGCACCCGTTTGTACCATTTAGCCTGCAAGTTCTCAGAGCAGCGGGCCGGGGCGCTGGTATCGGTCGCTGAAGAACAGTGCAGCCTCTGGATTAGCCTCCGCAGCCAGATGATGGCGGCCCAACTGCTTCAGCAGCGGGTTGCCGGACTGCCCCGCCCCCGACTTTAGCAACACGGCTGAACGTCAGCGCTGGCCCAG
This sequence comes from Nodosilinea sp. LEGE 06152, assembly GCF_015207525.1. Classification (GTDB taxonomy): domain Bacteria; phylum Cyanobacteriota; class Cyanobacteriia; order Phormidesmidales; family Phormidesmidaceae; genus Nodosilinea. Next base: position 99,852 of record NZ_JADEWR010000014.1, on the reverse strand, counting down.
GCCAGCTTGCCCTGGTCAATGCAGCCTTTAACTTCAAAAGTAGCCGGGTCGAAGAGCGTTAGATTAGCCCAATACCCGGCCGCCAGCAGCCCAAGGCGGTCCTCTAACCCAATTGCCCGTGCCGGATACAGAGTCGCCATCCGCAGGGCTTCGGCGAGGGGAATGCCCACCTGGTTCACGCAGTTGCCCACCGCTTCGATCAGCGTTAGCGCCGCCCCTCCCAGGGTGCCGTCGGCCGATATACACTTGCCGTTGCGATAAAACACCCGCTGGCCACCAATCACAAACGACTCTAGAGTCGTGCCTACTGGCGGTGTGGCGTCGCTGACCAGCACCAGACGGTCTTGCTTAATGGTCTTGGCCAAGCCAACCGACCCGTAGTGAACGTGATGGCCATCCACAATAATGCCCGCATAGATATCGGGACGGCTAAAGACGGCCCCTACCAGCCCTGGGCTGCGCCCCTGCCAGGCCGACATGGCATTAAACAAATGCGTCACCATGCCAATGCCTGCCTCAAAGCCAGCCAAAGCGGCTTCAAAGCTAGCGTCTGTGTGCCCAGCCGCGACCAAAATGCCCGCCTGAGCTAGCTGTTGAATGTGCTCGGGGGGCACCATCTCAGGCGCTAGCGTGACTAGCTTAACCACCTCTGGCCCCGCTTCGACCAGGCAGTTAACCATCTCCCCATCGGCCGGGCGGACATAGGTTTTGTTGTGAATGCCGCTGCGGTTTGGGTTGAGATAAGGACCTTCTAAGTGCAGCCCTAGAACCCGCTGGGGGTGGCGACGGCGGTACTCAGTCACGATCGCGATCGCAGCCTTCATCGCCGCATCGGAGGTGGTAATTAGCGTAGGCAAAAAGCTGGTCGTACCGCTTTGAAGATTGGTACGGTGCATGGTATCGAGGGTGTCAGCGGTAATGGCATCATTAAACATGACACCGCCACAGCCGTTGAGTTGGAGATCGATAAATCCGGGCGCTACCGCGCAACCTCGACCGTCTAGCCGGGGCAACTCTGGAGCCAGTTGGGCGACAGGTACCAGGTCAACAATTTTGGCCCCCTCTACTACGAGGGCATGGTTTTCCAGAACTTGACGCCCGGTATAGAGGGTACAGTTGGTAAGGGCATAGCGGGCCTCCGTGGCAGGGCTAACCCTGGTGTTTAGCTCTGGCGTAACCCCATTTGTTGTAACCCCATCCGTTGTAACCCTAGAGGACATGGTGATGCTTCGTCCCTTTCATGTGGCGTTTCCAGTGTACGACCTGTCTAGCACCCGTCACTTCTACGAAACAGTTCTGGGCTGCTCTGTGGGGCGTACCTCCGATCGCTGGATTGACTTTAACCTGTTTGGTCATCAGATAACGGCCCATTTAGTGGATGAAGCCCGTTCGGTTGTACCCACTAACGCTGTCGATGGACACGGGGTTCCGGTTAGCCATTGGGGAGTTATTCTCACCCCAACGGAATGGCATACCCTGGCCGATCGCCTGCGCCAGGCCCAGGTAAAGTTTCTCATTGAGCCCTACCAGCGCTTTGTGGGCCAGGTGGGAGAACAGGCTACCCTCTTTATCACTGACCCCAGCGGTAATGCTTTGGAGTTTAAGGCCTTTGCCCAAGACGAGAGCATTTTTGCCCACTCTAAGTAGCCTGGGTGCCTAAGCCAGTACTGGTCAGGCGAAATCTACCGCTGCCATCGCTGCCCACGATAAATACCTTCTGTCGTCTCAGCGGCATCGCCCTCAGGTTTAGCGGTAGCAGAAGCACCTGGGGAAGGGTGAGACGATCGGTAGCGAATGCCTCGATAGGTTAGCTCGTAGCCAGCATCACCTGCTTCTACAGCCGCCTCAGCCTCTTCGCCTGGAGTTGACTCAGCAGTTCCTGCCGGGTTTGGCTTATCTAGGGGTGCATCGGCAGCGATCGCTTCGGGCGGGACAATATCGCTGGCTTGGGCTACCAGTTCACTGGCCTGGATCTGCCGCTGTAACGCGTAAAGAGCCGCCAGCAGGCCCAGCAACAGCACCTGCCAGGGGGCTTCTACCAGCCCCACTATCACCAACCCCAGGGCAGAGACAATCCCCACTGCGGTTGCTAACAAGGTAATAAAGGCCATAAATTCCCCTTACAAAGGGCTGCACCGAACGCTCCAGGTAACCCTTACACTACCGGAAGCGCCTGAGCTTGTCATCTGCCTAGCCGCTAGCACCTTAGGCAGTAGGCCTAAACATTAAAGCCCTGTAACGATCGCTACAGGGCTTTAAATGGTTTTAACTATACCCCCAGGGGAATTCGAATCCCCGTCGCCTCCGTGAAAGGGAGGTGTCCTAGGCCTCTAGACGATGGGGGCCTGGTTTTTTCAACGATCCTTAGTATAGATAAAGGAGAAACCCTTGTCAAACCAAGTTTTGTTTTTTTGGGCCATCAATTTTGGGTAAGAGCTGTAGGCTAACGTGCCTGCGGCGACCAACCCTGAATTGCTGTGGTCCTTGACTATTCTAAACCGACGGGGACAATCTGCAAACCAATTTAAGGAGATATGGCTTGGCGAAGGCGTTTGAAGCTGTACATGGCGCGATCGGCGTTGGCCCAGGCCCAGCGCAGCCCCTGGCTGGGGTGGCGTCCGGCAATGCCCACCGAAGCCTGTAGCTGGCTTGCTGCTAGAACCTGCTCTAGACGGGTTTTCAGCTGCTCGCCTTCGTCTAGCGAGCATTCAACACAAAGCATGGCAAACTCGTCACCGCCAATGCGAGCGACGATATCCTGCTTGCGGGTAATTTGCCGCAGCACGGCGGCAGTCTGCTGCAAGAGGTGGTCTCCAGCGGCGTGGCCCTGGCTGTCATTGATGGTTTTTAGGTTATCTATATCGATAACGATAATGCAGGCTGGATAGCCGTAGATGGTGCAGCGCTCTTCTTCGCTATCGAGCAGCTGATCCCAACCGCGGCGGTTGTAAAGCCCGGTTAGCCCGTCGGTGAGGGCTTCCGTTTGCAGTCGTTCGGTGAGACGAGCCTGCTCGGCGGCTTTGGTGTCGGCATGGAGAATGCGGCTGAGCAGTTGGGCCAGTAGCTCAATCAGGGGTAATTCTTGCTGAATGGCGGGTGGCTGCGGGGCTGGATCGATGGCGCACAGAGTGCCAAATAAAGTGCCGTCTTCATTGATGAGGGGAACGCCTACGTAGGCCCCAATTTTGACCTGCTGACCAATGGGCGCTTGGATATAGGCGGCTACTTCGTCAGAGCAGGGGGCAATGCGGGGCCCTTCGCCCTGGATCATGCGCGAGCAAAACGAATCGGTCCAGTTAAAAACATCCCCTGCTTTTACCCCATAGCCCTGATCGTTGGCCTGCAAGACAATCCAGTCGTTGCCCTCGGTGCGGGTAATCATCCACAGGTCAAACCCGAGTCGACCGTGGAGGTAGGTCAGAACGCTTAGTGCAGCGGTATTGAAGTCAAGCAGTTGACTCGCGCCAATAGTATGCAAGGATTTCATTAAAGGTGACTTTCAAAGGGAGCCTAAAGCCTCTACAACAATATTGCCCTTTGGCGATCAAAAAGTCATCAAGAGCCTAATTCAAAAGGTTGCCTAATTAGGCAACTTAGGCACATGATGAAGCCTGCCTGGTTGTAAATCTTTAGCTCTGGTCTGAGTTCTCAACTCGTCATTGGGTAGGCTTCTGGGAATTGTTTGTACCACTTAGTTGACCTTGAGAGAAACGTATTAAGTAATCTGTGAAGCTGAACCTAAGCACCTAAGCAGGGTAATTCATATCTCGGGCCGAACCGTTATGCGTTCAAACTCAATTAAGCTGACTAAAGTTGCTTGCTTTTTATAACGTTATCTTTAATTTTTTGAGAGTTTTGCTGTTTTGGATGCAGCTAATATTTCTTGAGTAGGACTAAACCTGCGATCGCAGGTTTAGTCCCTAAGAAAGGCAGACCTGAGATTGCGTCTGCGATCGCAACACCAACAAAAAGCGATACTGGGGCGAAAATGGCGCTGGGGCAGCCATTTTCGCCGATTTTGCCGGGGCTTAGGCCGACGTTGTAACCGCTATAACCATGTCATTGAAGTCGTTGTCGCCGCCGCCAAACTGGTCTTCAAACCCAATTACCCCATCAGCAACGCGCACGTGCTCAGCGCCATCGGCGTTGGCGGCCCCAAAGGCAAAGTACACCCGACTAGCATTGAAGCTGTCTGGAGTGCCGTTGACAATCAGGAAGGGAGCGTAAAGGCTGCCCCCAGCCACGTCTGCCTCAAATACCGACTCGGTCAAGTTGGCCGTAGTTAGTGCCACAGACTCAGCGCGAGCATCCAAGGCCGCCTGGGTATAGCCCGTCTGGCCAGGAGTAATATCGGCGGTTCCGTCGCCATCTAGGTCGATGCCTCCGTTGGTGTCGGCTACGCGGTAGAAGCCTATGAAATTGTCGAAGGCGGCCTCTCGATTCACTACGAAGGAGGTAGTCACCTCCCCACTCAGCCCCCGCAGATCTAGAAATAGACCCGGTCCGGCGGGGCCAGGGGTACCGGTCAGATCGTCGATTACGGTATCGCTGCGGAAGGCCAGGTTTTGAATGCGGCTGTCTAGCTCGCGGCCGGTTTCAGCAGCGGTAAAAGGCGTTTCTTCGCCAAAGTTCTCGAACAAATACTCCGCCAGGGCATCCTGCTCGGTGAAGTCGGCGGCAAAGGTGGCATTACCCGTAGCGGCTGCCGTTTCATCTACTAGGTCGATGCGGTTGGTCGCTTCGCCAGTTGGAAAGGGATAGCCGTCGCCTCCGTTCGCTAAAAAGCTGAGGGTTACCATGCGGAAGGTGCGGCTGGGGTCGCCCACAATCTCACCATTCTGTACGACCACGTCTAGATCGCTGCCGTCTTCAGCTTCAATGGCGAGCGACTGAACGCGATCGCCAGGAGCGGCGGTGGCATCAAAACTGAAGGAGAAGCCGCTAATTTGCGGGAACTGACCGGGTGTAACGCTGTCATCCAGGCTGCTAGCCGCCACGCCGTGCTCGACGAGCGCTACCAGTTCTGCAGCGGTGACGGTAATCAGCGACAGCTCGTTGTTAAACTGCAGGGTGTTTTCAATGTCGGTTTGGGACAGGCCGCCCTCAGGCTTCACCCCAGGAATCGCCTCGTTGGGCAGCAGCTCAGCCTCTCCTGTACCGCCGGCGGGCACCACAACCTGCCCAATCGGGTTGCGAATGCCGCCGCCATTCTTAAGCGAAATAACGGTGGAGGCGTCGACGGTTCTGGCTACGGCCAGATTGGCGTCGGCCGTCAGGTTGCCCAGGTTGGTTTCCTCGGTGCGCACCTGGCTGCGACGACCCTCCAGGAAAACTTCGCTGACGCCAAACACATTGCTCTCGGTGGCAATGATGACCTCGCGCAGGGCATCGGTAAGGGCCACAATTTGGGAATCGGCCAATCCTACGCCACCGACATCGGCAACGCCCTGTTCATCGGTGGCGTAGGCACCGCTGATAGCGGGGTTGTAGCTTTCTGGCAGCAGAACGCCGTTCTCGTCAAAGTCGATCACCAAGCGGCCTACATACTTGTAGTTGCCGTCGGTGTTGACAACGGCAATGGGGTTGCCGTCGGCTCCAGTTTGGATAATGGGATAAATTCCCTGATTGCTGTCGCCCGTGCGGGGGCGATCGCTTTCGTCAAACAGGCGAGTGTTCGAGCCACCCGCCACAATGATGTCTACATTTGACAGGCGTTGGGCCAACTCTTGCTCAATGGCAATCTGCTGCATATGGGCCAGCAGCACGACCTTGTTAATGTCGGGATTGGCTGCCAGCAGTGCATCCACGTCGGCCTGAATTTCCGCCGCTAGGGCATCGAGCTGGTCTGGGGTGGGGCTGCCGTCAAAGGGTTGGGGCAGCACCGTCACGTCGCCAGGGCTAGAGATGCGCACGTTAACGTTGCTGATAGTGGGGGTTGTAGCCCCTACCACGCCGATTCTCTCGCCATTGACCTCAATCACGGTCGAGGCTGCAATGCTGTTGGGTTGAGGGGGTTGGGCGTCGGCTACGACTAGACCGGCCAGGTTGGCATCGGTGCTGAAGTCGAGGTTGCTGCTGAGGTAGGGGAATGCAGTGCCCGGAAAAGCTTCATCGATCGCTGTTGCAGGGTCATCGTCTCCGGGGCTGATTAAGTTAGCCACCAAGCCAGTACCCTGGTCAAACTCGTGGTTGCCAAAGGCGATCGCCTGAAAGCCCAGAGCATTCTGAATTAAGATATCGCCTCGCCCAGCGCCACCAAAGGCCTGGTTGCTAGCGCTGAAAAACACGCCAGGAATGTAAGCATCTCCAGAGGACAAAACCAGCGTGTTGGCAAAGCCAGCGACGCCATCGCCATCAATATCCTGGTTCTTTAAAGCATTTAGTACAGCTGAAAAGCGAGGAGCATCATCCAGGGCAGAAATATTACCCTCTTGATCGGCCGCGTGAAAGAGTTGGAGTGTGAAGTCAGCCATAGATAACACTTAGGGGTTACGTCTTGTAGCTATTGCTACGGAGCTATCTTCGGCCATTACGCACGGCAAAGCTTCATGGGAGAACTAAGCGGGCGGTAAGCTTTGGTTAAAGCTTATTTAAGTGCGCCCAGGGCGGCGCTAGCGGTTCCATCCCCCAGCGTTTTCTTTCTGTAAGACAATCTCGCCGAGAGATAAAAAGTTAGTAACTTCACCCCCAGACCTCAGGGCGGCTCTGGGGCTAGAGCTAAAATGGCATCACTCGGCCAGCACCAACCGCATTGAACCGAGACTGCGGCTTAGCTAGTACTGAACACCCTAGAGATAATTCCTATGACAACCGATGTAAAAACTATCCTGGTGACAGGGGGAGCCGGTTATATCGGCAGCCACGCCGTGATGGCTCTCCAGCAGGCGGGCTATCGGGTTTTGATTCTAGATAACCTGGTCTATGGCCATCGTGACCTAGTAGAAAATGTGCTAAAAACCGAGCTGATTGAGGGCAGCACCCTAGATAAAGAGCTGCTCAAGTCGATCTTTAAGCGCTACGACATCAGTGCAGTCATGCACTTTTCGGCCTACGCCTACGTGGGCGAGTCGGTCAGCAACCCTGCTAAATACTACGAAAACAACGTGGTGGGCACCTTGTCGCTGCTCGATGCGATGGTAGATGCGGGCATTAAAAACTTTGTGTTTTCTTCGACTTGCGCCACCTATGGCGTGCCCCAGGAAATGCCGATCACAGAGACCCATCCCCAAAACCCGATCAACCCCTACGGTGCCACCAAGCTAATGGTGGAGCGCATTCTGACCGACTACGACAAAGCCTACGATCTGCGATCGGTGCGCTTTCGCTATTTCAATGCGGCGGGTGCCCATCCCAACGGTTTGCTGGGCGAAGACCACAACCCCGAAACCCACCTGATTCCCCTGGTGCTGCAAACGGCTTTGGGCAAGCGGGAGTCGATTAGCGTTTTTGGAACCGACTACCCCACCTCCGACGGCACCTGCGTCCGTGACTACATCCACGTGTGCGACCTGGCCGATGCCCATATTTTGGGCTTGGAATACCTGCTCAAAGGTGGCGAGAGCAACGTCTTTAACCTGGGTAACGGCAGCGGTTTCTCGGTGCGAGAGGTGATTGACGCAGCGGTTCGAGTGACCGGCAAGACCATTCCGGTGGTGGAAGTCGAACGCCGCCCCGGCGATCCGCCGGCGCTGGTGGGAGGCAGCGATCGCGCCCGCAGTATTCTAGGCTGGAATCCACAGTACGCCGACATCGACACCATTTTGACCCACGCCTGGGCCTGGCACCAAAAGCGCCACGGCTAGAGAGTTTGGCCTGGGTAGCGCTCCCCTGGGCAACCGCTGCGCGAACCGATCGGCGCAGCCACCTGAAACCCTATAGAAAAGAAAAGCCCGTCACACCTGTGACGGGCTTTTGAATCGTGAATGTAGGTTGTTCTAGGTTTACAGAGAGTTAGCCCCTGCTACCACTTCCAGAATTTCCTGGGTAATAGCCGCCTGACGAGCCTTGTTGTAGGTCAAGTTAAGCGTCTTAGCCAGTTCCTTCGCGTTGTCGCTGGCGTTGTTCATAGCGGTCATTCGGGCGGCCAGTTCGCTTGCGGCCGACTCCTGCAGTGCCCGCAGAATTTGGTTATTTAGGTACAGAGGCAGCAGCGCATCTAGAATTTGCACCGGATCTTGCTCGAAGATCATGTCCTGGGGAAACTCGGTTGGAGCCGGCCCAGTCACCTTCTCGCGCTCTACCTGGAAGACGCCACCTCGGGTAGTAAGCCGGAAAATTTCGTCATCCGATACCTCTAGACCCTGAGGATCGAGGGGCAGCAGCGTTTGAATAACCGGGCGTGAGCTGACTAGCGACACAAACCGGGTGTAAACCAGCTCAACGCGATCGACTTCGTCGGAGAGAAACAGCGAAAGCAGCTCGTCGGCAATCGTCGATGCCTCTGCAGCTGTTGGAATTTGCTCCATACCGATGAAGCTGGACTCAATCGGCTGTTCACGACGCTTAAAATACTGGTTAGCCTTGCGACCCACCAGAATGAAGCGATAGTTTAACCCCTCCGCCGCTAGCTCTTGCGCACGGATTTCAGCTCGGCGAATGACGTTGGTGTTGTAGCCGCCGCAGAGGCCGCGATCGCCAGAAATGACCAGCAGAGCAACGGTTTGAACGTCGCGCTGCTTCAGCAGCGGCAGATCGGCCTCCTCAAACCGCAGGCGGCTTTGCAGGCCGTAAAGCACCTGGGCCAGGCGATCGGCAAAGGGCCGGGTGGCAATCACCTGCTCCTGAGCGCGACGTACCTTGGCCGCAGCTACCAGACGCATCGCTTCAGTAATTTTGCGAGTATTTTTAACAGACTTAATGCGGTCTCGAATCGCTTTTAGGTTAGGCATAGTGGATCCCTAAGGGGTCGTCGAGAGTCGAGGTGCTGCCTTAGGCAGCACCTCGACTAAAACAGGAGATTAGACGGCTGCCATGAAGGCTTGCTTGGCTTCAGCGATCGCGTCCTTGAGAATGGCTTCGCTCTCGTCGCCGAGCTTCTTCTCGCTGCGAATCAGTTCGCCAAACTTGGGCTTGCTGTTGCGGAGGTAGTCGCGCAGCGACTTAGCAAAAGCCGTCACCTGATCTACGGGCACCTCATCCATGTAGCCATTGATGCCTGCGTAAATGATGGCCACCTGCTCTTCCACCGGCAGGGGAGAGTACTGGGGCTGCTTGAGCAGTTCGCGCAGACGAGTACCACGAGCCAGCTGCTTCTGGGTAGCCGCATCTAGGTCAGAGGCAAACTGCGAAAACGCCTGCAGCTCGTCGAACTGAGCCAGCTCCAGTTTCACCTTACCGGCCACCTGCTTCATCGCCTTGATCTGGGCTGCAGAGCCTACCCGCGATACCGAAATGCCGGCGTTAATAGCGGGGCGTAGACCCGAGTTAAACAGGTCAGAGGAGAGGAAGATTTGACCGTCGGTAATCGAAATTACGTTGGTCGGAATGTAGGCCGATACGTCACCCGCCTGGGTTTCAATCACGGGTAGGGCGGTCATGCTGCCCTCGCCCAGCTCGGGGCTGAGCTTAGCCGCCCGCTCTAGCAGACGAGAGTGCAAGTAGAACACGTCGCCGGGGTAAGCTTCACGACCGGGCGGACGACGCAGCAGCAGCGACATCTGGCGGTACGCCTGGGCTTGCTTGGTGAGGTCATCGTAGATGATCAGGGTAGCCTTGCCTTTGTACATATAGTACTCAGCCAGGCTAGCACCGGTGTAGGGCGCTAGATACTGAAGCGGTGCGGGGTCGTTGGCGTTAGCCGCAACCACAATGGTGTATTCAAGGGCACCGCGCTCGCGCAGCACGTCTACAATTTGAGCCACCGAAGCCGCTTTCTGACCAATGGCCACGTAGACGCACACCACGTCCTCAGACTTTTGGTTGAGGATAGTGTCGATCGCGATCGCAGTCTTACCCGTCTGACGGTCACCAATGATCAGCTCGCGCTGACCACGACCGATGGGAATCATGGCGTCGATAGCGGTGATGCCGGTCTGCAGGGGCTCATAAACCGACTTGCGGGCAATAATGCCGGGGGCAGGAGATTCAATCAGACGGGTTTCAGTGGTTTGTATATCGCCCTTGCCGTCAATCGGGCGGGCCAGAGCATCCACAACGCGGCCCAGCATGGCCTCACCCACGGGAACCGAGGCAATTTTGCCGGTGGCGGTAACGGCGCTGCCTTCCTTGATGTTGATGCCGTCGCCCATCAGCACCGCGCCCACGTTGTCTTCTTCCAGGTTGAGGGCGATCCCTACGGTGCCGTCTTCAAACTCCAGCAGTTCGCCGGACATAGCGGTCTCGAGGCCGTAGATGCGGGCGATACCGTCACCCACCTGCAGCACCGTACCCACATTGGAGACCTTGACCTCCTGGTTGTACTGCTCGATTTGCTGCTTAATAATGCTGCTAATTTCGTCAGGTCTGATACTAACCATAGGACTTGCTCTGGATAAACCTACATAAACACGAGACGTCAGAGAAAATGCCCCACCAAAGGGCAAACTAGATCGATGGGCTAGGCGGTAGCCGCTAGCTGCATGCCAATGCGACGCAGCTGCCCTTTGAGGCTGGCGTCGATCACCTGAGAGCCAACCTTAATGATCAGTCCCCCAATCAGGGATGGGTCAATCTGGATCGACAGCTCGACGCTGTTGGCCCCGGTCATGGCCTTGACGCGATCGCGAATCGCGTTCTGCTGATCGTCGGTGATCTCGACTGCAGAGGTTACATCAGCCAAAACAGTCTGGTTACGCTCCCTCAGCAAAGCTCGGTACTGCTGAAGCACGGGCTGCAGGAAGGCTATCCGACCCCTGTCAACTAGCAGCATCAGAAAGTTCAGCAAAAAGCCGCTCACGTTTCCTTCCGCAATCTGGCGCAGCACCTCTTTTTTAGAATCGGGAGCCATCAGTGGGTTAGACAGAAACCCGATTAGCTCGTCAGAACTGGCCAGTATCTCCAGCAGATTGGCGACTTCGTCACCTACCTGGTCAGCAGCGTTGTTATCATCAGCCACCGACATCAGAGCCTTGGCGTAGGGACCAGCAATTTCAGAACTCAGCGTTGTGTCGTTCATGGCTATTCTCCTTTAAGCGAGGCAATACTGGAATCCACCAGACGCCGCTGCAAATCGTCGTTCAGCCGATCGGGCAGAGCGGCCTCGCTGCGCTCGATGGCCAGGGCTGCAATCCGCTGCTGCAACTCTCGCATGACCCGAGCTTCCTGAGAGCTGAGGTCTTGAGCGGCATTAGCTCGCATGCGCTCTACGTCGATCTGAGACTGCTTTAAGATCTCCTCACGGCTGCGCTCTGCTGTTGTCTGGGCTTCGGCCAAAATCCTTTTAGCTTCTGTTTGAGCCTGGGCCAGCTTCTGCTGCTGCTCTGCCAGCGCGGCGGCGGCCTCCTGCTTACGCTGCTCGGCCTCAACAATCGCTGTTTTAATCGCCGACTGGCGGGTCGATAGGGTTTTCCCTAAAAACTTGCCGCCAAAGTAATACAGCACGCCAATAATAATGACCAAATTAATCAGGTTGGTTTCTAGGATGTTGAAATCCACACCAAAACCACCTGCTTCCGCCGCCAGTAACCAACCAATAGTCATATCCCTACTTTCCGTCAACGACGCGGGCAACTCCGGAAGGGCTAAACCATCCCGCCGTTACCAATAGCCTAGGCCGCTAAAGAACCCAGCAGCTTATCTAAAATTTGCTGACTCAGACCATCCACCTGCTGCTCTAAGGTGGCCATTGCCTGATTCTTTTGCTCGTCTAGCTCGCGCTGCACCTGCTCCCGCTGGGCCTGGGCCTCCTGCTGAGCAGCAGCAACGGTTTGAGACGCAATTTTTTGCGCTTCTTCCTGGGCCTCGGCAATTACCGCTTGGGCCTGGCGACGGGTCTCAGCTAGCTCCTGCTGATACTGCTTAGCAATTTGCTCGGCCTTGGCCAGGCGCTCTGCCGCATCAACCTGATTGGAACTAATGTAACCGTCACGCTCGTCTAAAACTTTACCCAGAGGCTTGTAGAACAGCGCGTTGAGCGCCACCGCCAGCAGCACAAATTGCACTGCCATCAGCGGCAGAGTGGCGTCAAGGTCAAATAGACCACCGCCTTCTTCAACCGTTTCAGCGGCTTCAACCGCTAGTAACCAAACAAAATTCATCATTGTGGGTATGCCCTTTAACCCGGCCCAGGGCCAGCACTACAGAGTGAAATTCCACAGAGGAAATCGCAAGTATCAATAGGCAGGGAAAGGTACAAAAACCTCTCCCTAGCCCGCCGATGACTATCTACGCGAAGGGGTTGGCAAACAGCAGCACTAGGGCTACTACCAGACCGTAGATGGTGAGTGCTTCCATGAAAGCCAAGCTCAGCAGCAGGGTGCCGCGAATCTTACCTTCAGCTTCGGGCTGCCGAGCAATACCCTCTACCGCTTGACCAGCTGCATTACCTTGACCAATACCAGGGCCGATCGCTGCCAGACCAACGGCCAGAGCGGCTGCAATTACGGAAGCGGCTGCAATAGTAGAATCCATGTCTTACCTCGATTTGGACAATCAACAACTCGTTAATCAGGTCGTAGACAACGCTCGATAGGCGTTTCTTGTCAGTGCGGCCCTAAGACCACGTCGGCTGGCAGCACCTGCCCTACCAGCCAATACCAAACTGAATGCCCCTAAGAGAAAGTCACTTCGGGGTCATCCATGCTCTTCACCACCATGCCCCTCAATGGCCTCGCCGATGTAGGCCGCAGCCAGGGTTGCAAAGATCAGCGCCTGAATAGCACTGGTGAACAGACCCAGGACCATAACCGGCAGCGGTACGAAGAGAGGTACCAGCAAGACCAGCACAGCGACCACAAGCTCATCGGCCAGGATGTTTCCAAACAGACGGAAACTGAGGGAGAGAGGCTTGGTGAAATCTTCCAAAATGTTGATGGGCAGCAAGATGGGCGTTGGTTCGATGTACTTGGCGAAGTACGCCAACCCACGCTTGCTGAAACCCGCATAGAAATAGGCCAACGATGTCAACAGGGCCAGGGCCACAGTGGTGTTGATGTCGTTAGTGGGAGCGGCCAGCTCACCTGCCGGCAGGTGAATTAGCTTCCACGGAATCAGCGCCCCAGACCAGTTGGACACAAAGATAAATAGAAACAATGTGCCGACAAACGGAACCCAGGGCCGGTATTCCTTTTCGCCAATCTGGTTTTTGGCCAAGTCACGGATGAACTCCAGGGCGTACTCCATGAAGTTCTGCAGACCGGACGGTATGCGCTGAATGTTGCGGGTGGCCAAAAATGACACCAGCAGCAGCACGCCAATGACAAACCACGAGGTCAAAAAGACTTGACCGTGGAGCTTGAGGCCACCAACCTGCCAGTACAAATGCTGGCCGACCTCTAGCTCTGCCAGGACTAAGGGATGAATCATTAACATATTGAGCGCCATCTCTTAAATCAACTTTTCCTTAAGACCTACCAGGAAAAAGCATGCTATGCTGGGGAACCACCGATCTAGGTCAACCAGGTTCCTGGAATGACTCTGACGATGATTTTGGCAGCACCGCAGTCCAGAGGGTGTAAGCAATTAACGCCCCCTTGTAGGTCAAAAAACCCAGAAAAACGGGTACGACCTGAAGCTGCTGCCACTGAGTAGCTACCAGAACCAATCCAACCACGAGGGCCAATCGACCACTGCCTAGCCTGGCGCTTCCGCGCCCGATGTTGGCCACGCTTTTTGCCAACATCCTCAAGTAAACCACACCGCCGCACGCTCCTATTAAATAATTCAGAGCAATTGGCAGCGAGTAGACTAGCCACACGGAAACAAAGATGACGCCGCTGAATGACAGGGTGGTCAGCAGCAAGTTTTGCTGCAGCTGGTAGTACTCTGCCATGGCATCTGCTGAAGCTGGAGGAAGATCTTGACCGTCGGTTTGACCTGGGTCTTGGTCTACCTCTGCTGGAGCAGTAGGGTCGGGGTGTTCGGAGGGCAATGGGGCCACGAAAGCGCCTAATCCTTAGCCGTTAAAGGGTTTTACCTGCTCACGCAGGCCATGGGAGATCATATCACGGCAATAATACTTAATAGACGCTTCCCAAAAGTAAATCTGTTATCTTCAGCCTAACTTTGCGGGCGGTGCTGTGGCAGATGCAACAAGATCAGCTGACGCTTGTGCAGCTGGCGCACGTCCTCAAGGGTTAACTCGCTTTGGCTGAGTAGGTCTGCAACGGTGGCTGAGGGCTGACTGTGAGGGCTGTTTTGGCGATCGCCCTCTTGGGCCGGTCTTTGACCATCGCAGGCCTGCAAAAACTCAAACTCCTTCTTGTCTAGCGAAATGATTTGATAGTTGTGATCGAAGATGCTCTGGCTGGGCCAGCCCTCCATACAGGGATTTCGGGTGGGAATGGCCGCTAGCAGGTCAGTGTCGTTCTCCCAAGTAACACGAGGGTAGGGGGGGCGAGCCAGGAACCACTCAAAGTGGGTGATCTCTGGATCGAGCAGTTCGACCAGGCGGTACTGGTCTTTTTCGGGAAGCTGCTGGGCACGCGCCAGCAGGGCGGGATCTGAGGCTAGCAGGCGATCGATCTGCCAGATGTGAGGGTTTGAGAAGTCTACGAATTCCAGCCCCGATGCCTCAATCAGCTCAAACAAACTATCGAGGGTGTAGTCAACCTCCTGGGGATGGACGTACATATCGGCGAAGCACTCGTCGCGATGGTTTTCCATCGCCCATCGATCGCGCTCTCGCTGCTTGAGCCGGTTGCCCTCGGGCAGAGTAGCGAAAATTTGGCGGCCCACCTGTACCCCGTCGCGGTAGTCGCCCCGCTGGCTGCCCTGAACTAACGCGATCGCCCGCTGCATCAGCGAAATTTCCCAGCGACCGATGGCGGCGTATACAAATAAATGAATAAACCCGCCAGGGGCCAGCTTGGTTGCCAGCGCCTGCAGCCCCTTGAGCGGATCGGGCATGTGGTGAATAACGCCAACACAGTTGATCCAATCAAACTCGCCCTCGATTTGATCCACGTCGTAGATGCTGAGCTGGCGAAATCGAACGTTGGTGGCCCCGGAGGACTGGCAGCGCTGGGTGGCGGTGGCGATCGCCCGCTCGCTCAAATCAATGCCCAGTACCTCTGCCTCTGGATTGAGATGACTAATATATTCGGTGCTGACCCCAGTACCACAGCCCGCGTCTAGCACGCGCACGGAGGCTGCGTCAGGGGCTGCCCCCGTACAAAAACTGTGCACCGTAGGCCAGTACCAGCGCCAGTTGTACCCCGGCGGAGCCTCGTCGAGAATTGGCTCCGGCGGAAAGGGGTAGGTGTTGTACAGGCGAGCAACCGCATCGCTGACCACCTGGGTTGTTGTCAAGTCGTCCATGGCTAGTTTGTCAATTTACGTTACACAACAGTTACATCAAGGAAATGCTCAATCGAGAGGGGTGGCCCCAGCAATGTTGTGCCTGACCCTACAATACTTGCGCCGGTCGCTGCCGGGCGATCGCAACCGTTGGTATAGAACCTGACGGGCCGACTTCCCCGCCACCCTTATTCCCTATCGTTACAGTGGGTCAGCCAAAGCAAACCCTTTCTGAAAGCGGCTTTCAGAGCTGTCGGAGTCTCAGCTTTATCACGAAACGTTACAAAACTTATCCGCCTTCTCAGGGGTGTAGTGACCATCATCTATGATGGCCAAAGGCATTTAATCAGTCGGATGTTACACAGTTTTTAATAATCTGTGTTGCTGTCCTGAAACGGTTTAATCTGATTCCAGGTCAGCGAACAGCCCGCCATCCATAGATACCGCATTCGGTGCCCGGCCTTGGGTACCCGGCAGGTGAGGTTAACAACGCTTTACCTTCAAGCAGGTTCAGTGATTTTGCCCTCGCTCAGGGAGCCTTCCTGATCGATGTCCCTGACCAGTGCAGGATTCTGCGCCCTCTACCTCTAATCGATTGATAGATTCTTTAATTGATGCCGTCATTGTCCGCATAGGGAGCCTTTGAAAACGCATGAGTGTTAAAGCAAGTGGTGGAAGTGCACCGGCGCGGCCCCAGCTCTACCAAACTCTGCCAGTGGCCACGATTTCCCAGGCCGAGCAGCAAGATCGCTACATGGGCCGAGGTGAGCTAGAAGAGCTATCAGGCTTTTTTGATTCCGGCCTGAAGCGGGTGCAGATTGCTGAAATCTTGACCCGTTACTCCGAGTTGATTGTCTCCCAGGCGGCCAACCGCATCTTTACCGGTGGGTCTCCCCTGGCTTATTTAGAGCGAGTCGAAAGCGAGTCGCCGGTCGAAAAAACTCGAGCTGGCACCGTTTTAAATGAATCCGAGGCTTCCCGGTTGGGCACCTCAACTTTCATTGAAAGCGGCGGCGGCCTGTTTCAGAACCTGTTTAGTTCTACGCCCTCGGGGCCGGTTCCCCCTGGGTTCCGCCCGATTAGCGTGTCTCGCTACGGCCCCAGCAACATGACCAAGTCGCTGCGCGACATGAGCTGGTTCCTGCGCTACGTAACCTATGCCATTGTGGCGGGTGACCCAAATATTATTGCGGTCAACGTGCGCGGTCTGCGAGAAATTATTGAGGGTGCCTGCTCCTCAGCGGCGACCATCGTAGCCATTCAGACCATGAAAGCAGGGGCTCTGCGCTATCTGAGTGGTGACTCTGAGGCCCAAGGCATTGTGGATCAGTACTTCGACGTGCTGTTGAGCGAGTTTAAAGCGCCAACCCCGTCAAACAAAGTGCGCCAGCGTTCCTCCAACGACCTGCAGGGTCTGGAACTGCCTCAGATTTACTACAATGCTGCTGAGCGTCGGCCCAAGTACGCGATGAAGCCAGGGCTGTCGGCGGTCGAGAAAAATGACGTGGTAAAAGCTGCCTATCGTCAGGTCTTTGAGCGCGACATTACCCGAGCCTACTCCCTGTCGGTCTCTGACCTGGAGTCGAAGGTGAAGAACGGCGAAATCTCCATGAAGGAGTTCGTGCGTCGCCTGGCCAAGTCGCCTCTGTACCGCAAAAATTTCTACGACCCCTACATCAATAGCCGTGCCCTAGAACTGGCTTTTCGCCATATTCTCGGCCGCGCGCCCAGTTCCCGCGAAGAAGTGCGCGACTACTTCTCCATTGTGTCTAACGGTGGTCTGGCGGCTCTAATCGATGCCCTGGTCGATTCAAAAGAGTATTCCGACTACTTTGGCGAAGAGACCGTACCCTACCTGCGCGGTCTGGGTCAAGAAGCCCAAGAGTGCCGCAACTGGGGACCTCAGTTTGACCTGTTCAACTACAGCGCCCCCTTCCGCAAAAAGCCGCAGTTCATTACGCTGTTTGCGGCCTACGAGCAGCCTCTGCCCGACCAGCACCCCTACGGCTCGGGCAATGACCCGCTGGAGATTCAGTTCGGGGCTATCTTCCCCAAGGAAACCCGCGATGTCAGTGCTACTCCAGCCTTCTTCAACAAAGACACCCGCCGCATTCTGATTCACCGTGGCCCTGGCATCAACAACCAGTTGAGCAACCCTGCGGCTCGGCCTGAGAATCCCGGTTCGCTGGGAGCCAAGGTGTTCAAGCTGGATCAAATTCCTAGAACCGGCAACACTCAGAACAGCATCCGCTATTCTGAAAGCTCGACCCAGGCCATCATTAGCGCCGCCTATCGTCAGGTATTCGGTCGCGAAGTGTACTCGGGGCAGCGCTCTAGGGTCGCCGAGATCAAGCTGGAGAATGGCGAAATTTCGATGAAGGAGTTTATTCGGGCGATCGCCAAGTCCGAAGCCTTCCGCAAGACCTACTGGTCATCGCTGTACGTGATGAAGGCGGTGGAATACATCCACCGTCGTCTATTAGGGCGGCCCACCTACGGCCGCAATGAAACCAACGCCTACTTCGACATCTGTGCCAAAAAAGGGTTCTATGCCCTGGTCGACTCAATTATCGACAGCCAGGAGTACAACGAGGCCTTTGGGGAAGACACCGTTCCCTACGAACGCTACCTGACGCCCAAAGGTCTGGCTCTGCGCAGCATGCGGGCTGGCAGCCTGGCTGAGAGAGGCATGGTTCCTGCCGTCGATACCAGCGTTCCTCGCTTTGTAGAACTCGGTGCAGTCAGCGAAGAGCGGGCCATTCCTGAGGTTCAGCGTCGCCTGACCCAGGGGGTTAACCGCCAGCGCCAGCAGACCAAGGTGTTTAAGCTCACCTCCCTGGTCGACAAGCCAAACCTCAAGCTGGTTACCGCCGCTGCCTATCGGCAAATTTTTGAGCGCGATATCGCCCCTTACATTGTTAAGAGCGAGTTTACGGCGCTTGAGAGCAAGCTGGGCAACGGTGAAATCAACCTGAAGGAGTTCATTGAAGGGCTGGGTTGTTCAACGCTCTATATCAAAGAGTTCTACGCGCCCTACCCCAACACTCAGGTAATTGAGTTTGGCACCAAGCACTTCTTGGGCCGTGCCCCGCAGGATCAGGCGGAAATTCGTAAGTACAACCAGGTGTTGGCCAGCGAAGGGATTCGAGGGTTTATTCGGGCGATGCTCAATACTCCCGAATACGCCGAAAACTTCGGCGAAGACACGGTGCCCTACCGGCGCTATCCCACGCTGCCAGCGGCTAACTTCCCCAACACTGAAAAGCTCTACAACCGTCTGACAAAGCAAAATCGCGATCTCATCGTGCCGAGCTTTGCCAGCGCCAAGACCGGTATGGATGCCGCCGATATGCCATTGATGGCAGGGGCAGTAGCCTCTCAGGAGGCCAGTTCTGCGGAGCTAGCAGCAACGGTGGGGCGGGCTTCGGTTGAAGCTGACGTACCCGTCGCCGGACCGACGACGCGGTTCTATCGTCACCAGCCGGGGGCTAGCCCTGAGCAGCTCGACCAGGTACTGGCAGCGGTCTATCGCCAGGTGATGGTGCTGCCCACGGGAGAAATTCCGGCTGAATGGCGACTGAGCGAGGTTGAGGCAGGGTTACAGAGCGATCGCATCACCCTGCGCGAGTTCATTCGTCATCTTGTGCAGTCTCCTGCCTACCAGGCACGGTTTGTGGCTGCTTACCCAGCTGCCAAGCTCGTGGCTATCATGGGCCGTCAGCTGCTGGGCCGCAGCCTGGAGGATGCTGAGTACGGGGCGATCGCAGCCCAGCAGGGAGCCATGGCTGTTGCCGAGGCCATGCTCAACTCTGCTGAGTATCTGCGTTACTTTGGCGAACAGGGCGTACCCTATCGCCGTGCCTAGTAGCCACTAAAGCTTAAAGGGGATGGTTTAGGCCATTCCCTTTAAGCTGGTGCAATGACTATTCAGTAGTTAAGGTCAACTGGTTTTTAAGCTAAGGCATTGTCCTAGCTGTAAAGCTACTCGAATTTGTTGCGAAATATTAAAACCGGGTTCTAAATTGCATCCGGTTTATAGTTTTTTGGAGGCTTTAGGCGTTTTTCTAGGCCTCTAGGATGGCGTTGCCGTCGACTCTTCGAGAACCTGAGGAAAACTGTTACAAAATATTTCGCTGCTTTGAAGAAGGCTTACACGATACCGGACAATTAATCGGGAAGGCCGCCAGAACCGAGGTTCTGTATAGAGTTAGCTCTGGCCCTGCACCCTTAAATGCCAGTTTCATACTAATCTGGTCATATTTTTCGGAGGAATCCATCAATGAGTATTGTCACGAAGTCAATCGTGAATGCCGATGCTGAGGCTCGTTACCTCAGCCCCGGTGAACTGGATCGCATCAAGGGCTTTGTTACTTCTGGCGAGCGCCGTCTGCGGATTGCTCAGGTGCTGACCGAATCCCGCGAGCGCATCGTTAAGGAAGCTGGCAACCAGCTGTTCCAGAAGCGCCCCGATGTTGTTTCTCCCGGTGGCAATGCCTACGGCGAAGAAATGACCGCCACCTGCCTGCGCGACATGGACTACTATCTGCGCCTTATCACCTACGGTGTGGTCGCTGGTGATGTCACCCCCATCGAAGAGATTGGTCTGGTGGGCGTGCGTGAAATGTACAACTCCCTGGGCACCCCCATCCCCGCTGTGGCTGAGGCTGTCCGCTCCATGAAGGCTGTTGCAACCGGGCTGCTGTCCAGCGATGATGCCGCTGAAGCCGCGTCCTACTTCGACTATGTTGTCGGCGCTATGCAGTAGTCGCAGCTGCGCTACTCCGTCGATTCGTTGTTGAGATTACGTCAGTTCTAAGGAAGCTTCACCAATGCAAGACGCAATTACTTCTGTTATCAACTCCTCCGATGTGCAGGGCAAGTACCTGGATGGGTCTGCTCTCGACAAGCTCAAAGCCTACTTCCAAACCGGTGAACTGCGGGTTCGTGCCGCCAGCACCATCAGCGCCAACGCCGCTGAAATCGTGAAGGAAGCCGTGGCTAAGTCCCTGCTGTACTCCGATATCACCCGTCCCGGCGGCAACATGTACACCACCCGTCGCTATGCTGCCTGCATTCGCGACCTCGACTACTACCTGCGCTACGCAACCTACGCCATGCTGGCTGGGGATCCCTCCATCCTGGATGAGCGTGTGCTCAACGGCCTCAAGGAAACCTACAATTCCCTGGGTGTACCCATCGGCGCTACCGTCAACTCCATCCAAGCCATGAAAGAAGTGACCGCTAGCCTGGTGGGCGCTGACGCTGGTAAGGAAATGGGCGTTTACTTTGACTACATCTGCTCTGGCTTGAGCTAGTTCAAGCTCATCCATTGCGCTTTAGCTAGTAGCTAAAGTGACCTTAGGCCAGAGTCAGGGGCGAGTGTTGAGGACACTAGGTTGTGCTGTACTGTCTTCCTGCTGTCCATAGCATTGGCTTTCGACTCTGGCTTTTCAGTGTTTCTAACCAGTCCAGCTCAGGATCCGGTGTTTTTGCCGCTGGCAAAGCTCCGCTCTTGAATTTAGATTCGGGCTTGGATTGGCTTTATATCTGTCCCGTGAGATAGCAGGAGAGTTTTCGGCCATGCGCATGTTTAAGATTACCGCTTGTGTTCCTAGCCAAACCAGGATCCGTACCCAGCGGGAACTGCAAAATACTTTTTTCACTAAACTAGTGCCCTACGACAACTGGTTTAAAGAGCAGCAGCGGATTCAAAAAATGGGCGGCAAAATCGTTAAGGTCGAACTGGCTACGGGGCGACAAGGGGCCAATACTGGCTTGCTCTAATGGCTGGATTCCGAGCGGTTCCCTCACAGGGGTCGTAAAGGCATCCGATAAAAATTCTTACTGCATTATTTCTAATGCTGCGATACGCGCAGGGTTGGCTAAAGGGCTAACCCTGCCGTTGTTTTTTGAGGGGATATTTTGTGATTTGGCCTGATCAAAAATCACAAAAATAGTCCCCTCCGCTATACTTGGCCCTTAAAAGAGTTGGCCCTTGGGCGCGCGGGGTAGTAGGTGTGAACATTGCTCGATTGGTTCCATGGATTGACCCCACGGTAGGTCAGTGGTCGGCGGAGGCGCGCTGGTTGCGGTGGCTAACCTTTCTATGGTTGGGAGGCGGTCTGCTAGTGTTGTTTTCGGCCTCCTACGCGGTGGCAGTGGTAGAGCACGGCTATGGGCTGCACTACGTCCTGGTGCAGCTGCTTTGGGTGGTCATTGGGTTGGTCATCTTTAATCGCATTGTTCACATGTCCCTTGATCGCCTGCTCCAGGGATCGGGCATTGTGCTACTGGTGCTGGTGGGGCTGGTGGCACTAACCTTAATTCCTTCCCTTGGCGTGACGGTGAATGGGGCGACTCGGTGGCTACCGCTGGGGCCGTTTATGATTCAGCCCTCGGAACTTATTAAGCCCTGCCTGGTCTTGCAGGGGGCGCGGTTGTTTGGCCGCTGGCCGCAGCTTACCTGGTCAACCCGCCTTACCTGGCTAGGCGTTTTTGCTGCCATCTTGGGTCTGGTTTTGCTGCAGCCCAACCTGAGTACGGCTGCCGTTTGCGGCCTCACCCTCTGGCTCATCGCCCTTGCGGCGGGAATTCCCTACGGCTACCTGCTGCTTACTGCTGGTGGTGGACTGTTGACGGCGGGGGTGAGTATTAGCCTCAAGGCCTACCAGCGCCAGCGTATTACTTCCTTTTTAAATCCTTGGGCTGACCCCGGCGACCAGGGCTACCAGTTGGTGCAGAGTCTGCTGGCGATTGGCTCAGGCGGGTTCTGGGGGCAGGGTTTTGGGCTGTCTCAGCAAAAGCTGTATTCACTGCCAATTCAGTACACCGATTTTATTTTTGCGGTATTTGCCGAAGAGTTTGGTTTTGTGGGCTGTCTGGTGCTGCTGGCGCTACTGGGAATCTATGCTTCTGTAGCTTTGCTGGTGGCGCTACGGTTAAAACAGCCCCTACACCGGCTAGTGGCGGTGGGAGCTATGGTGGTATTGGTGGGGCAAGCACTGCTGAATATGGGCGTGGCAACCGGGGTGCTGCCTACGACAGGTCTGCCCTTTCCCCTACTGAGCTATGGCGGTAGCTCGATGGTGGCTAGCCTGGTGACGGCGGCGTTGCTAGTACGAGCCGCGCGGGAGATTAATCTGGAAGCACCGGTGCCTTTGGAGAGAAAGTCAAAAGCTAACGCTCGGAAACGATTGTCTCTACGCGTCTTAGATGGCGGTAATCTTTTGCCTTAAAACGGGGCTGAAAAAACTGAGAGCCGGTTGCGAGATTGTTACAATAGGGGGTGCTTCTGCACTTCACTACTTCGGCAATGCTCCAGAGCCTTCAGCTTTATTTGTATGACATTGCCCAGTGGGCCAACCAGTTAGTTAACGACCAGTTGACTCAGGTATCTTGGGTGAGTCTGTCGGTGGTGGGGCTGGCGGGCTTGCTGACCAGTTTGTCGCCCTGTTTGCTATCGATGTTGCCCATCATGGTGGGCTATATGGGGGGCTACGAGAGCGATCGCCGCCGTGATGCAGTCGGGCGATCGCTCGCCTTTGCTCTGGGCCTGGCCACCACCCTGGCGGTGCTGGGGCTGATTGCGGGGCTCTTTGGCTACGTCTACGGCCAGGTGGCCTGGGGGCTGCCGGTGGTGGTGAGCCTGGTAGCCATTGTGATGGGGCTAAATCTGTTGGGAGTGGTTCCCCTGGCGTTACCCGCTGGCGTAGGCCCCACCTTCGAAGGCTGGAACTTGCCGCCCTGGCTGCGGGCCTATGCCCTTGGCCTTACCTTTGGCATTGTGGCATCGCCCTGCAGTACCCCGGTGTTGGCCACCCTCCTGGCCTGGATCTCGACGACGCAAGATCCTGTTTTGGGCGGTGCGCTGCTGCTGGCCTACGCTGTGGGCTACGTGACCCCCCTGGTGCTGGCGGGCACCTTTACCGCCAGCCTCAAGCGGCTGTTAGATCTGCGCCAGTGGTCAAGCTGGGTCACTCCGGCTAGCGGGGCGCTGCTGCTGGGGTTCGGGGTCTTTTCGCTGCTGTCGCGGCTGCTGCCGTCTGCCTTGGTTTAGGCGTCCAGATTTAAAGTTGTAAGGACGAGTGCAAGGTTGACTGGTGTAGGTGTACTGACCTGTTTCAACGGATACTAAAGGTACTATGGCCCCATCTGACGCTCCCCGTGACTCCCTGCGGAATGCAGTGCGCGATTACTTTCGGCAAGACCTGCTGCCGCTGCTGGCGGATCTGCGGCTGGCGATCGTGCTGCTGCTGGCGATCGCGGCGTTTAGCGTTAGCGGTACCGTGATTGAGCAGGGCCAAACCCTGGAGTTTTATCAGACCAACTATCCCGACGATCCGGCTCTGTTTGGCTTTTTGAGCTGGAAGGTGATTTTGATTAGCGGGCTAGATCACGTCTACCGCACCTGGTGGTTTCTAGCGCTGCTGATTGTGTTTGGAGCCAGCCTGATTGCCTGCACCTTTACCCGCCAGTTCCCGGCCCTGGGCGCAGCACAAAACTGGAAGTACTACAGCCAGCCGCGTCAGTTTCAAAAGCTGGCCCTAAGCGCCGAACTCAGCGAAACCAATCTCACCGCTCTGTCGGCTCGGCTAGCTAAAAGGCGCTATCGGGTGTTTCAGGATGGCTCTCAGCTCTACGGGCGCAAGGGAATTGTGGGCCGCATTGGCCCGATTGTGGTGCACGCCAGCATGATCCTAATCTTGCTGGGAGCCATTTGGGGGGCCATGACCGGCTTTTTTGCCCAAGAGCTGGTGCCCAGCGGCGAGACGTTCCAAATTCGCAATATTTTTGATGCCGGTCCCTGGGCTGAGCCCCAAATTCCTAAAGACTGGTCGGTGCGGGTAAACCGCTTCTGGATTGACTACACGCCTGAGGGCAAGATTGACCAGTTTTACTCTGACCTATCGGTGCTCAACCAGGCCGGCAGCGAAGTCGATCGCAAGACGATTCACGTCAATGAGCCCATGCGCTACCGGGGCGTGACGCTTTACCAGGCCGACTGGGGAATTGCGGCGGTGCAGATCAAGCTCAACAACAGCCCTGTGCTGCAGCTGCCCATGCAGCCGCTAGAAAATGACGGCCCCCGGTTTTGGGGCACCTGGCTACCCACCAAGCCCGACATGAGCGAGGGCGTTACCCTGCTGGCTAGCGACCTGCAAGGGTCAGTGCTGATCTATGACAATGCAGGGCAGCTAATTTCCACCGTTCGCAAGGGTATGGTGGCGGAGGTGAATGGGGTCAGGCTGACGCTGGTGGATGTGGTGGGCAGCACCGGCCTGCAAATTAAGGCCGACCCTGGTATTCCGATGGTGTACGGCGGCTTTGGGCTGCTCATGCTGGGGGTAATCATGAGCTATGTCTCCCACTCCCAGGTGTGGGCCCTAGAGCGGGATGGCACCATTTACGTGGGCGGCAGAACCAATCGCGCCCAGGTGACCTTTGAACGCGAGCTGCTGGCGCTGTTGGCAGAATTGTCTGCTCAGTCTGCGCCAGATTCGGGTAGAGATGCCAACGAGGGCACTGATAGTACTGAATTGGCCCAGGTTCCGGTAATCTAACTGGGTTGAAGCTTTGGCGGCCTGGCCGTTTGCTTCATTAATCTCCCCAGTCGGGTTGAGGGGCGCAGCCTGACGTGGTGTTATAGATAAGCAATCAGTAAACTAACTCCCTACCTATAAAGGCCATGATTCACCTTGGGCTAGAATTTAGCGCGGCGATCGCCGCGTCAGGGATTTTCGCTAGGGCAGTACCCCTACCCCTGGGGCAGCTTTTACAGGAGCCTATCACTGACCCGGTAGCGATCTTTCTGACGATTCTGGCCATTATGCTGGTCGCCCCGCTGCTGGTTGAACGGCTGCGGCTGCCGGGCATCATTGGTTTGATTTTGGCTGGCGTTATAGTAGGCCCCTACGGGTTGGGCATTTTGGATCGCGACCCTACCATTGTGCTGCTGGGCACGGTAGGGCTGCTGTTTCTGATGTTTTTAGGCGGTCTCGAAACCAGCCTCGATGACCTCAAGCGCAACGCTGACAAACCGATTATTTTTGGCCTAGCCACCTTTGTGGTGCCCATGGTGATTGGCACTGGGGTCATGGTGGCCCTGGGCTATAGTTTTTGGGCGGCGGTACTGGTGGCCTCCTGCCTGGCCTCTCATACCCTGGTGGCGCTGCCTGTGCTCAACAAGCTGGGCATCATGCGGCACCCGTCCTCTACCGCCACCCTGGGGGCAACGCTGATTACCAACGTGCTGGCGCTGCTGGTGCTGGCCGTGGTGGTCAAGGCCGACCAGGGCGATCTCACCCTTGGGTTTTGGCTGTTTTTAATTCCGGCCCTGACAATCTACACTTTTGCCGTACTGTGGGGCGTGCCCAAGCTGGGTCGCTGGTTTTTTAAAAAATTTGGCCACGACGAAGGGGCTGAATTTACGTTTGTGCTGGCGGCCCTGTTTGTGGCCTCATACCTGGCCAGCCTGATTGAGATTGAACCTATTGTCGGGGCGTTTTTGGCTGGGGTGGCCATTACTCAGATTATCCCCCGCCTGAGCCCGCTGATGAACCGGGTGCAGTTTATTGGCAACACCCTGTTTGTGCCCATTTTCTTGATTTCTGTGGGCATGCTGGTCGACCCGCTGATTTTGGTTCGCAACCCCCAGTCGCTGTTGTTGGTCAGCATTGTTGTGCTGGCGGAGTTGGTCAGTAAGTTTGTGGCGGCCTGGGTAGCGGCTCGCTGGTTTAAGTGGAAATTTCCCAGCACGATGGTGATGTTTGGCCTGTCGATGGCCCAGGCGGCCTCTACCCTGGCCGCTATTACCATCGCCTTCGACATTGGCCTGGTCGATGAAGTGGTGGTCAATGCCATTATCCTGATGATTTTGGTCAGTTGCGTACTGTCGCCGTGGGTCGTAGCGCGCTGGGGTGCTCAGCTCCAGACTCAGCCCGCTGAGGCTGAAGCGGCCCCGGTGGACGCTCAGAATGTACCGATGGTTCCAACCTTGGGCAAGCGCGTGCTCATTCCGGTGGCCAACCCCAGTACCGAAGACAACCTGCTGCAGCTGGCGATTATTCTGACCAAGCGGGTTGAGGGTACTCTGCTGCCCCTGCACGTGCTGCCCGATCGCAACCAACCCATTGCCGAGGCCGACAAAACCCGCCAAAATCGTCTGCTCGAAACCGCCGAAACCATTGCCCACGCCGCTACGATTCCGGTCGAAACCATTGGTCGCATCGACGACTCCATTGCCTGGGGCATCTTGCGCACTATTCAAGAGCGCGATGCCGATCTGCTGATTTGCGGCTGGAAGGGTTTTTCGACCTATCGAGAGAATTTCTTTGGCAGCGTTATCGACACCATTGTGCGATCGGCAACTATTCCAGTGCTGATCAGTCGCTTTCCACAGCCAATTGAGAACACTGAAAAAGTGGTGCTGGCCGTTACCGGCAGGCAGGCCAACCTGGGGCAAATTAAGCAGACCCTAACTATTACCCAGTGTTTGGCTGAAGAGCTCAAGGCTCCTCTCCACGTGGTGCAGATGACCGTGGGCTCGGCCCGCGATCGCAAGCTCACCGCCCTGCTTCAGGAAGAAGACATTGTCGTGCAGCCCGTGCAGGGCAACACCGTTAAACAGGTGTCAGAGGCGGTTCAGCCCAACACCCTGCTGGTTCTGATCGCCAGCACTCGTATGGTTGGCCAGTCAGCCCTGGGTCGAGAGCCCGAGGCCATTACCAAAGCTAACTGGGATACCAACATTCTGGTGCTGCACTTCCCAGCCAAACCCACAAAACGCGCCTGATGTGAATTTTAGACTGGCGATTTTGAATCTTGGCTCAGGCAAAAGGTACCCTCCGCAGGCTCATCTACCACATCTAATACCAGATATGGTGTCACGATCGCCGGGGTCCCTGCATCTCCTAACTCACAATTGATCCAAAAGCGAAAATCCAAAACCATTGAATTTTCCTAGGGCCGACCACTCAGGTAGTTGACAATGCCCTGGGCGATCGCCTGACCCATCTGGGCCTGCCAGCGGGGGTCGCGCAGCTTCGGCGCATCGGTGGCTCCGGTTACAAAGCCGATTTCGATCAGTGCAGCGGGCATCGAGGTGCGGCGTAGCACCAAAAACCGGGCCTGGCGGACGCCGCGATCGTTCATGGCCATAGTACTCAGTACCTGCCGCTGCAGGGCCGTGGCCAGCACCTGCCCCGAATCTGAGTAGTAGTAGGTTTCCAGGCCGTTAACCTCCGGGCGCTGCATATTAACCGCGTTGGCGTGAATGCTGACAAATACCGTCGCCCGCGCTGTTTCAGCCATGGTGGCCCGAGGCTGTAGGTCTACCGTTTGGTCGC
Source organism: Nodosilinea sp. LEGE 06152 (assembly GCF_015207525.1). GTDB lineage: Bacteria > Cyanobacteriota > Cyanobacteriia > Phormidesmidales > Phormidesmidaceae > Nodosilinea. The sequence continues at coordinate 72,115 of NZ_JADEWR010000014.1, read as the reverse complement.
TTTGGCGGGTCATCTGCACCGCAATGCCCTGGGCCTGTAGGGCCGCCGCTGTGTATTGCGCTACTGCCAGTACCACACCCTTTTCCTGCAGGCCGCCAATGCCCACCGCACCGGGGTCAACCCCGCCGTGGCCAGGGTCGAGCATGACCAGTACCTGGCCACGGCTCGGTGAGTAGGGGGTAACCGTGGGCTGCGGTACTGGGGTAGCCACCGCTGGGGGGGCTACGGTTTGATTGACCGGCGGCGGGGCTACCGCGTTAATGACCGGCAGCACCACCGTGGTCGCCGGCGCGGCAATCTGACTGGGAGCCATGCCGATGGGTGTTACCCAAACGCCGCCGCTGGCCAGGGGCGTAATTTGCCAGTCGGGGCTGTGCCCATCTAGCGTTAGGGTAACGCGGATGGCGGGCGGGGCCGTCGCAAACTGAGTCAGGCTCCAGCGGGAAATGCCGTAGCGCCCCTGGGGCAACGCCTCGGCAACCAGTCCAGGGGCAATGGCCGCATCCAGCAGATCAATCACAATCTGCCGCGCCTGGTTGGCATCGCGGGTGCGGTACACATGCACCTGGGGGGCAGCACCCGCGGTGGGGATAAAAAACCCTTCAGCCGTAGTCTGAACGCCGCGCAGCACCGTAGCTGTGGCCCTGACTGCTGCCGTAGTCACCTGGTTGCGGCTAATCAGCGGCGGCATCGGTTCGGTACCCACCGCTGTTAGAGGCCGCGAGGCGATCGCTTTAGACAGATCGGGAATAGTTAGGGTGCTATTGGGAAACGCACTGTTGGAGGCGTCAGCCTGAGTGGCGCTGGGCAGCTGCACGACCCACTGCTGGTTGGTCATCCCCCACACCTTCACCTGTTTGGGGTCGAGGGTATAGTCGGGGCTCAGGTCCAGCACCATCCGGGTGGTGCGGGCATTGGCCTGGGTCACCCGCACCGCCTGCACCGGCCCACCGATAATTTGATTACCTAAAGTCTCATCCGACGCAATACCCGGCAGGTCGATGACCAGCTGGTGGGGGTTGGTTAACAGGCTAACCTGGGGTTGAACCCCGCTCTCGGTGGTAAAGATAAGGCGGTTTTGGCCGGTGTCAAACTGCCAGGTCTGCAGCCGCGCGCTGGCCCTGGCCGGGAGGCTTCCCAACAGGCACACCCCAGCCACGCCAACCACTCCAGAAAAAAACTGCCTCAGCCGCAATTGGGCCAATCTCCCCACACACCACAGAATTTAGCCTGACCTGAGCGCGATCGCCAGGCGATCGCAGGCCGCTAACTACGCCAGCTTCAGCTCCCTATAAAAGTCCACCTGGCTTTAGAAATTGGCTCTCAAACGCCAAAATGGCTCTTTAAGCTGTTTTTGAAGGGCTGAATTGGCTCGATATTAGCTCACTTTTAATGAAGTAAAACCCCAATTATTTAGCTGCGGTAAAACTTTGACAGCTCTGGGAGCAACTGACTCCACACCTCTTACCAGAATCGCTACTATGGCCCGAGGGCGTTGGGCTAACGTTTAGACTGCAGGTTTTAGCCATACCCAACAGCACCAGAACAGCGTCAAAATCGCGCCACAGTAGCGCCAGAATCGCGCCACAGTAAATGGCTTAAAGGGGGTCTAATAGGAATGTTGTCAACGCTCTACCGCTGGCCTCGCAAAACAGCACTCTGGTTTGGCATACTGGCCTTTTCAGTGGCCTGTACCACAGGCACCCTAGGCCGTCTGCCTACGGCCCAGTCCGGGCAGCCCGATCTGAGCGTGGGCGTTATTAGCCCCGAAATTGTTGTGGTTTCGGTGCGCCAGGGCAGCGTTACCCACGCCCGGCAGACCCCCTACCAGGCCGAACCCCAAGATCGCTTAGAGACCTCAGGCAACGACACCTGGGTGATTCGACGAGGACAAGCCCTGGGCACGCTGGTTGGCCCCGACCAAGACATTCTCTACGGGTTCGATCGCTACACTGAAACCCCATTTAATGCCGATCGCGCCAGCCAGCCGCGCAGCTATCGCATTCAGTCGCAGAATGACCCCGGCTACCGCCAGTCGGCTGCCCCTGAGGAGGTCTACCGCAAAAGCAAGCCGATAGACCTCGCCCGTATGGGGCGCGGCGGCGATTTGCGCTGGGCCATGGAGCATCGCTTTTACCTGCGGCTGCCAACTCCTCTGACCCCAGGGAAAACCTACAAAATTGAGCTGACGGGTCAAGAGAAGCCGCCACTGACCCTTACTTACCAGCCCGAGCGGCAGTACAGTGAGGCGGTGCACATCTCTGCGGTCGGTTTTCGCCCCGACGACCCGGTAAAAGTGGGCTTTTTATCGACCTGGATGGGCACAGGTGGCGGGCTCAGCTACCCGGAAGGACTGTCGTTTCAGGTAATTGATGAGGCTAGTCAGCAAACAGTATTTACGGGGAAGGCGCGCCGCCGCTACCGCAGCGGCGATAGTGAAGACGCCCGCGATCGCACCTATACCCTCGCCGATGTTGACCAGCTCGACTTTAGCGACCTCAATCAGCCCGGACGTTATCGGCTCTGTGTAGACACCGTCGGCTGCTCTAACCCCTTTGCCGTCGCTGACAATACCTGGCAGCAGGCCTTTCACCTAGCGGCTCGCGGGTTTTACCACCAGCGCAGCGGCATTGAGCTAGGGCCTCCCTACACAGATGTGGAGCGCCCCCGGCCCTTTCACCCCGACGATGGGGTCGTCGTGTACCAATCGAGCACGGGGTTAATGGACACCGGCAACGGCCTTAACGCCCAGGGCACGGACGACGGCAACTTTGGCAACCTGGTGCGGGGCAAAACGAATACGACCGTGGCCAACGCCTGGGGCGGCTACTTCGATGCGGGCGACTGGGACCGCCGGGTGCAGCACCTGGATGTCGCTCGCTGGCTGCTAGAGCTGCTAGAACTTTTTCCTCAGCCGATGGAACTGGCGCTCAATATTCCAGAATCTGATAACGATTTACCCGATGTGCTCGACGAGGTGCTGTGGGGCGTTGACTTCTTCCGCCGCTTGCAAACTCCCGAAGGCGGCATTCGCGGCGGCATTGAGTCGGCGGAGCACCCTCGCCGGGGCGAAACCAGCTGGCAGGAGTCGCTGCCGGTTATGGCCTATGCCCCAGATCCCTGGAGCAGCTACATTTATGCAGGAGTCGCCGCCCGCACCGCCCGATTGATCGCTACCTATGCCCCCGACCAGGTCCAGGGCTATCGCGACAGTGCCCTGGCCGCCATGAACTGGGCCGAAGCTCGCCACCGCGAAGGCATTGAGGCTCTGGAGTGGGCTCGCTATCGCATTGAGGCCGATCGCGCGCTAGCGGCCCTGGAGATTTACCGGCTGACGGGCGATCGCGCCTGGCACGATCGCTTTGTCGCCGCGCAATCGGCCCTGCCCGCCGAGGCCCGAGAGGACTACCGCATTACCAGCCCCCTGCGAGAAATCGCTTTTCTCTACGCCCGCATGCCCGTCGACCAGGTCGATACCGACCGGCAAGCCGAGCTGCGAGCCGAGCTGCTGGCCGAAGCCGAAGCCGCTGTCAAAACGGGCCAGACTACAGCCTTTGGCTGGACAAAGCTCATTCCATCGACCCCCGTGGGCTGGGGTGATGGGCTGGGCGCACCCAAGGCCCGTACCCTGCTGCGAGCCCATGCGCTGACGGGCCGCGATCGCTACCTCAAGGCCGCCCTACTGGCCTGTCAGTTCTCCGCCGGGGCCAACCCCGACAATATGACCTACACCACCGGCCTCGGCCCTAAATCGCCCCAAAACCCTCTGATCGTCGATCAGCGCATTACTGGCGATCTGCTGCCGGGCATCACGCTGTACGGCCCCATCGACACCGGCATGTACGGCGATGAGTGGTTCTTTGACGTGCTGGAGTCGGTGGCGGTACCTCCAGCCCGCGAGTGGCCCTCCATTGAGACCTATTTTGATATCTACTTTGTGCCCAACATCAACGAGTTCACCGTTATGCAAAGCATGGCCGATGCCGCCTACGCCTGGGGCTACCTGACCGGGCGAGACTAGAGCGCCGATCAAAAACCCCGGTTTCTCGACGAACAGACCCAGGCTACTGGGGCTGCGACAAGGAAACCGGGGTTTTAGCCCTGCTAATACTTCGAGGCTCTAGCTCAATAACCCTTCGTACCAGGTAAAGAGGCAAACAACCGTTTGCCCCTACAGATGCCATTGTTTGAACAGGTTTTTTTAAACCGGATGCTGGTTTAGAAGAACGACGGCTGGTGACGGATCAGGCTGAGAAACTCTTCGCGAGTTTTAGAATCTTCCTGAAACACCCCCAGCATGGCGCTGGTCACCGTCCAGGAGCCGGGCTTTTGCACGCCGCGCATGACCATGCACATGTGGCTAGCTTCTACCACTACAGCCACGCCTTTGGGGTCAAGAATTTCCTGTACGGCCTCGGCAATCTGGCGGTTCAGACGCTCCTGCACCTGCAGACGGCGCGAGTACATCTCAACAATGCGGGCCAGCTTGCTCAGCCCCACCACTCGCTGATTGGGAATGTAGGCAACGTGGGCGCGCCCCATAAAGGGCAGCATGTGGTGCTCGCAGAGGCTAAACAAATTGATATCGCGCACCAGCACCATCTCGTTGTGGCCCTCGTCAAAGATAGCCCCGTTGACCAGTTCCTCTAGAGACTGCTGGTAACCGCTGGTGAGAAACCGCATGGCTTCGGCTACGCGCTTCGGCGTTTTGAGCAGCCCCTCCCGCTCGGGGTCTTCACCCACCGACAGCAGCATGGTGCGCACGGCGTCGGTCATATCCTCCTGGCTGGTCTCAGGAATGGGATACTGGTCAGCATCGTCGCGGTAGCTGCTGGTGCGATCGGGGCGAATTTCGGGCTGGGCGATTTTGGGCACACCACTGGTAACTTTGTCGTTAAGGCTGTTTGAGGATGCAATAGTCATAGGGGTTTTAAACACTCTAGAGGTTCAACAAAATAGAGGCCACTCGCTGAGTTGGCCAGGGCGCTACGGGTAAAAACTTGCTACAGGGCTCCGCCAGCAGGCATGAGAGTGAGGTCTTCAATCACCGCCTGGGAAGGCAAGAGAATGGTGTGCAGAACGGTTTGCGCCACCACCTCTGGAGACAGCATAGAAGACCGATCGAAGTCGGCTTGCACCGTGTCGGTATCCCAAATAGGCGTATTGACAGCACCTGGAGATAGGGTAACCACGCGAATACCGTGGGCCCGTTCTTCTACTGCTAACACCCGCGACAGCGCCGCCAAAGCGGCTTTGCTAACGCTGTAAGCCCCCCAGTCTGGAAAGGCAGACTTAGCCGCAACGGAGGAAATGTTGACAATGGTGCCTCCGCCCCCGGCCCGCAGCGTGGGCAAAACGGCCTGAATGCACTGGAACACGCTGGTCAGGTTTAAGTCCATCACCCGCTGCCAGTCGGCTAGAGGCGTAGTGGCAAGTGCTCCGGTGTAGCCCATACCAGCATTGTTGACCACTACGCTGAGGGGGCCGAAATCGGCCAGCACCTCCGCCATGCGGTCTTGCAGGGCCTCCAGTTGAGCTAGGTCAACGGCGTAGGCCTTAACCACGATTCCGTAGATCGCCAATTCCTCCTGCACCGGCTGGAGCGAGTCTAGGGAGCGGCTGATCAGGGCAACGTCGTAGCCCGACTGGGCCAGGGCATGGGCGATCGCGCGACCAATACCGCGGCTAGCCCCAGTTACCAGGGCGCGGCGCGGCAGGTCAGGAAACGTAGGAGTCTGCAATAGAAAGTACCCATCAACAAAGAACGTGGGTTGTTAACACCCAGGGTCACAGGGTTGAGACAGGCAGCCCCAGCTCAGGGCTTCGTCTAACCCATTGACTATGTTAACAAATGTAAACGGTTTATGAGCGTTGTTATCGCTGGCCAGCATCCTGGGGCTGTTTTAACCCTGGCGCTCGCCTCAGTCTGGCCCATGCATAAACGATTGACTCTTTCTCCTGTGGTTGGCGGAAGGTGGCTGCCACGGCGCGGCGTAGATTAACCCTAGAGTGCCCCTAAGCTGCCTCGGCAAAGACGCCGATCTGACGGTATTTTTGGTAGCGCAGCTGCTGCCGAGCCGCTGGGGTGAGCTGAGATAACTCGGCTAGCTGCTCGATTAGCGCTTGCTTGAGGCTATCTGCGGCCTCGATCGGGTGGGCATGGGCTCCGCCGACGGGCTCGGGCAGCAGCACGTCTAAAAGGCCCAGCTGCTTGAGGTCCCAGGAGGTAATCTTGAGGGCTTCGGCGGCTTCTCCCGAACGAGCGGCATCCTTCCACAGGATAGCGGCGCAGGCTTCGGGGCTGGCGACAGTGTAGACCGAGTGCTCGAACATCATCAGGCGATCGCCCACCCCAATGCCCAGGGCACCGCCAGAGCCCCCCTCACCGATGATGGTGCAAACAATGGGCACCGAAAGGCTAAACATTTCTCGCAGGTTGTAGGCGATCGCTTCGCCCTGGCCCATTTCTTCGGCCTCGTAGCCAGGGTAGGCCCCTGGAGTATCAATAAAGGTAATGATTGGCATTGAAAAGCGATCGGCGTGGCGCATTAGCCGCATTGCCTTGCGGTAGCCCCCCGGCGAGGCCATGCCAAAATTGCGGGCCACGTTGTCTTTGGTATCGCGCCCCTTTTGATGGCCCAAAATGACCACGGGTTGACCGTCTAGGCGGGCAACGCCGCCCACGAGAGCTGGGTCATCTTTGCCCGAGCTGCGATCGCCGTGCAGCTCAATCCACTCGTCGGTAATCGCTTGAATATAGTCGAGAGTGCTGGGGCGACGGGGGTGGCGCGCCACCTGCAGGCGCTGAGCTGGCGTCAGGTTGGAAAAAATTTCCTGGCGCAGGTGGGTGGCGCGGGCCTCTAGCTGGCGCAGCTGAGCCGAGACATCAACATCATTCTCCTCAGCCAGATCGCGAATTTGATCAATGCGGGCCTCCAGTTCAACCAGGGGCTTCTCAAACGATAGCAAAATCGACTTGCGCTCAGGTGGGGCCATAGCCAGGGGGATACAAAAACAAAAACCAGCCAGCGTTAACCAGAGATCTCCCAGCCATCGGGCGGAAAATCCTGATCCATTCGCATCCTAGGATACCAAGACGGCGACCCGATCGCCTAAGGTTAGCCCCACCCAGCCGCGGGAAAAGTCTCTTTTCACAAGCCTCAAGCCACCAGAGGAGCCGCGTTGAGGTCAAGCAGCGGGCGAAACCCGTGCCGCCGCGACGACTGACCGATCAGATCCATCTTTTCGAGGCTGATTTGGTTGCGACCCCAGGAAAAGTTGGTGTGCCACTGCTCAAACTCCAGCAGCATCGACTCAGCAAAGCAGGCAAAGATTTGACGGTTGGGCACATCCATATTCACGATGTTCATGATCCGCCAGTCGATATCAAGGGAATGCTCGACAATGCCGCCCTTCAGAATGTGAACACCATCGTAGTTGAAGTGCTGATCGAGGTTCTTGGGGTAGCCGCCATCGATCATCAGGCAGGGGCGCTTGAGCCGGGCGGGGTCAACCCCGACGCCCTTAGTCATGCTGGCTACCCACACCACAATGTCAGCTTTGGGCAGGGCGTGGTCTAGGGTCATGGGCACGCCACCGCCCAGTTCTGCCTGTAGGAGACAAAGGCGCTCTCGGTTGCGGGCAATGAGCAGCAATTCTTTGATATTGGTGCGGGCACTCAGCCAGCGGCAGACGGCGCTGCCAATGTCTCCCGTGGCCCCGCAGACGGCTACGGTGGCGTCAGACAGGTTGATGCTGAGCGTTTCAGCCGCCGCAACAACCTGCTGACAAATAACGTAGGCCGTGTGGGTATTGCCGGTGGTGAACCGCTCAAACTCCAGAGTGACATTGCGCACCCGCTGAATTTGGCTAAGGTGAAAATTCTCAAACACAATCGACGAAAATCCGCCCAGCGCAGTGATGTCGATGCCGTGCTTCTGAGCGTGGGCCATAGCATTGACGATCTTGCGGGTAGCCGCTTTGATGCGTTTAGCCGCAAGCATTTCGGGCAAAAAACACGACTCGACGTAGCGGCCTTCGATCTGCTGTCCGGTGATGCTGGTGACCTGGATGGGGTCAAAGATTTGGGGTGGGGCGCTGCACCAAAAGTCTAAGCCTCGGGTCGCATATTCGGGATACCCCAGGTCCCGGGCTACCGCCTGGGCATGCTGAAGACTGGTCAAATGTCCAATTAGGCCAAACATTGCAGATTTAGTTAACAAAAGTTGTGGGTTAGAAAACCTGGGTGCAGGTCAACAATTCCACTACGATAAACTGCCCCCAGCCGGATTAAATCGCGCCCTGGTTGGAGAGAGAATGGCTGTGCAGTTCTTTACTTCCCAGCTCTCCAGGGACTTGCATAGCAATTCGAATTAATTTTTATCAGCGACAACTACGATAGCCCCTGATCAGACTATGTGCAGGAACTCATCGGCCTCAGTCCTGGCCTGGGCGACCTGTGGAACCACTGCCAAGGCTACGTAAGTTTGGGGCCGAAGCCCTGGACACCGCCAAAGGGAGGCCTAACCAAATCTCAGAGGGACGAACTGACGTAGGCAGGCTCTCGGTGTTTGGCACGGGCCAGCAGATCGGTTTCAGCTGGCACCCTGAGTTTTGAGGCCAACCCAAAGAACTCCATCAGTTTTACGAACCTAAAGGTGGGGTCAGGCAGATAGACGACCTGGCCATCGCGAATAGTAATGCCATGGCGACTGGAGGCCTGAAAAGCATGGTGCATATTGTGCCAGCCTTCACCCATAGTGAGCAGTGCCACAAAACTGTTGTTGCGGCTTTGATCGTCAGTAGCAAAGGGTTGAGCACCAAATATATGGGCCAAGGAGTTTACCGTTTGCACACCATGAAACAGGAGCGTCGTGCTGAGGAAGAAGGCTCCGAGATATTCCACTCCTCCAATAAAGTAAGAGATTATCCCAAGTGCAACAAGGGGGATGAAGTGGAAGCGATCAATCAATCTTAAAACCAGATCACTTTCAACGTCTAATGGAAGTTTGGTGGGCAATAAACGTGGGGATAACAACCAACCGATGTGAGACCAATAAAGGCCTCTGCTATCCTTAGGGGGGGCGTAGGGAGAATGAGGATCTAAAGCTCGATCTGTATGCTGGTGATGGGCCAAGTGGTGAGCTTTCCAGCAGCTTGGGCCTAACTGCCCTGCCGACGCAGCCACGACACTACCTCCCCATTTCACCCAAGTAGGAGCTTGGTAGGATTTATGGGTAATTAGCCGGTGGTAAATCACCGTAGTTGCCATTGCTCGACTGATGTAAAGTAGCGCCATCCATAGGATAGAGGCCCAAGATAGACCAGTTATGAGAATGAGTAAAGAACCGACATGGCTGACTGTGATTAGCGTCGGAGCCATTAGATAAGAAGCAACTGTAAATTGAGAATATGGCCGCATTATTTCCTTTATCTAAAGGGGTAGTTGACAAAACTGTGGAGCCGGGAAGTAGTGTGAACGCGAACCTCTGCTAAAGGCTTGCCCCTAGCATTTAATCGACCTTGAAATAGTCGGGCATCCCAGCTGTATTTGTCCTGTCGGTTGTTAGGTAAGACAGGCGTTTGAAAAGCACGTGCTCTGCCATCGGCGGCTGGCCAGACTCAAGCCAGATTCGGGCTGAGCGCAGCCGAGGGAGAGCTCCCTCGATCCCAGACTGGCTCAGATTAGCTCAGAGAATCAGCGTTTGCCGCTCTGGCAGGGCAGACTGGTTTGCCTAAACGCTTCCGCTTAGTCAAGCACCAACATATTCTAGGTTACTGAAAATTGAATGGCGGGTTTGGCCATAGCCATGGCCGCTGGGGTTTTCGGGTGCACCCGCAGGATGTAGACCCCCTGTTCGGGCAGGGGCTTGGTGGTGTGGTGGTCGGTGACAAGGGGGTACCAATCCATGGGGAAGCAGTCGCGGCTGTAGAGGCTGAAATAGAGGCTGTGGGTGTCTCGCAGGGTCGGGGGCAGGTCGATGGTGAGCTGTTCTCCCCGATCCAGTGCGCCGTAGAAAAAGTGGGTTTCTGGGTTAGGGACGGGGAGAAAAATCGGTTTGACTACCGATCGCGGTAGCCACTGCATCCAGCGCAGCAGGGGGTAGACGTAGAAGTTTAGGGCGCTAAACAGCAGGCTCCGACGGGGAGCCAGACCGCGATAGAACTGGTTGAAGTCGGGCGGGGCCGATCGCGTTTCTGAGGCCAGGGCTGGGGTGCCATCGACGGCGATCGCGGGCAGCTGCACGGGGTTGCGCCAGTCGTAGTGGCGCAACCCCACCAGATAGCGCCCTGGGGGCAGGGTAATGGTGGCGGTGTCTTGGTCGGGGGGCACCGTGAGGGAGCTGATGCTGGTCAGGGTTTTGTATCCCTTGAGGGTGTAGACCACCGCCGTCCAGGTGGGGGCCGACTGCCAGAGCGATCGCACATCTAGCGCGATCGTAGACTGCACGGTGAAGGGACCTGCGATCGCAATCAGCGCGTGCAGGTTCCACCGGGCCCGGCTCATGGTCCACAGCAGCTTGAGGGGCGACTGCAAAAAGTCTGCCGAAACCACCTGCCAGTCGGCCTTTACCTTGGTGTCGGTGGGGTTGTAGTAGCGGCTGATCAGTGTCAGGGTGCCTCGCACCAGCCGCGAAAACCCAAAGGACAATAGCCCCAGGGGAATTTCCCACAGAATGGCAAGCTGGCGGGTCAGGGGCATGGGCGGGGCTCCGTTGGAGGTGTTGTAGATGGGCTCTCGGGAGCCAGGGCAGCGCGAATGACCTGAGCCAGACCCCCAGGGGTTTCAAGGGGCAGGTCATGGCCTCCGGCTAGCGTTACCTGGTTGGCATCAGGCAAACTTGCTTGCAGAAACGCCAAATCTTCAGGTCGATTGAACTGGCTGCTCTGGCCAAATACTACCGTAGTGGACCGCTGAATCCCCTTGAGAATCTGGCCGTAGCCCTGGCGATCGAGCAGGCCGCCGCTCAGGCCCAGGGTTGTACGGGTCTGCAATCGCGGATCGCTACGCCACACCACGCCCCCCTCGACCACCTGAGTGAGTCGCTGGGCCATCGCCTCGGCCATGGGCGGCGACAGGTAGGGTTTTAGGGCCAGCAATCGCTGGGCCGCCACCGCCACCGACGCCATCACGGTTGGCTGAGGGGCATGGGTTAGGGCATCGAGATGGGCCACTAGCTGAGTCGCAGGTTCTAGGGATGGCGCAGGGGCTGGTACCACGGGTTCGACCAGCACCAGCTGCTGCACCCGCTCGGGCCGCAGGCTGGTCAAAATCGCCCCCAGCACCGCCCCCATGGAATGGCCTACCAGCACCACGGGGGTGTCTAGGGTGGCGGTCAGGCGATCGAGATCGCCCAAAAAGTCGAGCAGTTGATAGCCGCCATCGGGGCCAGCATGGGCCGAGCGGCCGTGACCTCTCAGGTCGGGGGCGATCGCATGGTAGCCCTGGTCGGCTAGGGCCGTCGCCACTCCATCCCAGACGGCACCGTGCTCTAAAATGCCGTGCAGCAAGAGTACTCGTGGCCCACTCTCTGGTCCCCAGTGGCACAGGCGGTAGGGACGCTCCCGCAGCAGTATCTCCTCTTCCCGCACGGCCCCCAGGGGCACGTAGCTGGGGGAGAGATCTACCGCTTCAGCCAGACCGGGGGCGGGGGAGGCCAGGGCCATGGCCTGCTCCTGGGGCAGCGGGTAGTCAAACTCCGCCGCCAGGGTTTGGCTTGTGGCCCCCAGGGGGTGGGGTAGCTGAATGCCCTGCCAGATTTTGGCTAGATGGGCCTCAATGCGGCTGCGCTGGCGAAAATTGGGGTCATCCACGGCCATAGACTGGGCGCTGATGCCGTCGGTCATGCGTCGCCCCTCGTAGGGAGTCAGCACCGCCGGATCAAAGGGCAGCTCTAGAAAGGCACACAGGTCTCGCATAGACGGTTCCGGGTCGACCACCAGGTCTTCGTAGCGCAGGGTGTAGTGGCGATCGGCATCTAAGGATTGGGCAAAGGTGCGAATGTTTTGGTTGCAGGCCTGCCACACCTGCTCCGCCAGCCGATAGGGGTCATCGGGCTCCAGATCAAAGATCTTGTACATGCGGTTGTGCACAAACGACTCGATCACCGCGTAGGGGTGGCGCACCAGGTGAATGTATTTGGCTCCCTCAAACATCTGTTCGGCCCGCTCCAGCGTCTCCAGGCTGAGACTATAGGTGGGCGATTTGTCGACTAACAGCCGCCCCTCCGCCATTTGCTGGAGTTTGTCATACACCGCTGGTACGGTGGTCTGGTGCTGTCGCCATTCGCTCAGCAGGGCTTCGGCCTGGTCTGCTTTTACCTGTAGTAGTTCCATCACCGCCCGCTGGAGACCCTCTTGCAGGTAGCTGTAGCCCAGGGCTGCACCCTGGGCCTCCAGGGTGTTAAAGGGCAGCAGGTGCAGCTCAGGGGGGCAGAACAGACCGGGATGGCCCGCCAGCATCACCCGCAGCAGGGTAGACCCGGAGCGGGGGGCCGACAGCAAAAAGACCATAGGCGGGTTGCGGCGGGCGGGCAGTGGCTCCAGCGGGGCTGGGGCCTGCCAGGGGCTCTTGGGTAGATCGGTGTCCTCCCCTTCTGATAACTCTGCCGCCACTAAACCTGCCCCAGGCCGATCGCTGACGGGGCGATGCACCCGCACCAGCTCCCGAGCGACGTAGGCCGCCAGTGCCGCCACGGTGGGGTGGGCCAGCACCTCACGCGGATATAGCACCAAATCCAGGTCCTGCTTGCACAGGGTCAGCAGCTCCATGGTCATCAGCGAGTCGATGCCCAAATCCATCAGGGGCGCATCCACGGGCACAGCCTCGGTCAGCCCCATCACCTTGGCCACCTGGGCCTGCAAGTAGGCTTGCACGGTGGCGACCCGCTCGGCCTCGGGCTGGGCCAAAATTTGCTCCAGGGGAAGAGCGATCGCCGCAGTCTTAACCACTGGTACAGTGGCTGTATCCACCGGAGCTGCAGCCAGCTCGTTCCCCACAAAGGCTGAAACGATCGCCGGGGGGCGATCGGTGGGCAAGTAACGCAGCAGGCGGGGCCAGTTTAGGTGGGCGATCGCCACTGCGGCCGGTGTTTCTGTGGTCAACAGTCGCCCCAGCCACCGCAATCCTTCTGGCGCTGCTAAGGCGGGCATGCCTCGCTGAGCCAGGGCCGTGGCGTTCTGGTGGGCGGCCATCCCTGCCCCCTGCCAAGGCCCCCAGTTAATGCTGAGGGCCGGTAGCCCTTGCTGGCGACGGTACTGGGCCAGGGCGTCTAGCCCTGCGTTGGCCGCTCCGTAATTGCCCTGACCCGGAGAACCCAACACCGAGGTAATCGACGAGAACAGCACAAACCAGTCCAAAGGCGTGGACTGAGTGAGCTGGTGCAGGTGCCAGGCTCCCTCAAGTTTGGCGGGCATCACCCGGTGGAACTGCTCGACCGACTGATTGGCCACAAAGCCATCGGCCAAAACGCCCGCCGCGTGAAACACCCCGCGCAGCGGCGGTAGCTGCTGCGCAATGCGATCGAGCAGGGCAGCTAGGGTAGCGCGATCGCCCCCATCCACCGCCTCCACCCACACCGTGGCCCCGGCCTGACGCAAAGGCTCCAGGGTTTTCTCCAGCTCGGCGCTGCTGCCCCGGCGACTTGTCAACACCAGGTGGCGCGCCCCCTGCTCGACCAGCCAGCCAGCCAGCTGCTGGCCCAGAGCACCGGTACCGCCGGTAATCAAATAAGTGGCCTCTGCCCGAATGGACTGTGCCTCAGGGGACTCGGCGAAATCTAGGATCTGTAGGCGGGGCACCCAACCCTGGGCCTGGCGTAGGGCTACCTCATCCTCACCCTGGGAATTGGTCACATGGGCTACCAGATTGTCTAGCCACGGAGCCATCACCGGGTCTGAAGCAGCCGCTGTCCCCGGCAGATCGATCAGGCCACCCCAAAGTTCTGGATGCTCCAGGCGCAGGGTGCGCCCCAGCCCCCACAGCACGGCCTGCTGGGACGACGTAATGGCATCTGAGGTCTCTACCGACTGGGCACCCTGGGTCACTAGCCACAGTTTGGGCCAGGGTTTAGAGGGGTCGGGCTGACGGGCCAGTGCCTTCACCCATTGCAGAATCGGTTCGGTCACGGCTTGGGAAGCTGGCTTAGCGTCGCTAGCCTCGGGAGCTAGCACGAGTAGGTGGGCCACCGGCTGGGGCTGGAGAGCCCCCATCAGCGCCTCGAAGGGTCGATCCTGGGCTAGCGATACCTGGTAGTGGTCAGGCTGAAGGGCCTGAAAGCGATCGCCCGCCGAAACCCGAATAGCCCCAATTCCCTGCTTTTGCAAAGTCTGGCTCAGGCTCCCCCAAAGGGCATCGGTGGCCCCCCAGATCAGCCATTGTTCGCCCGCTACAGCAGTAGCCGGAGCGATCGCCTGGGGTTGCCAGACAATGCCGTAAGCGTTGCTGGGAACAGGTTCGGGTGCGCTATCGTTTTCACGCACCGCCGCCGGACGGGCGGGCAATGCCAGGTCAATCCAGTAGCGCTGGCGTTGAAAGGGATAGGTGGGCAAGCTCAGCCACTGACGCTGGTAGGGGCGATCAAAATTAGCCCAGTCAACGGTGAGGCCCCCCTGGTAAAGATGACCTAGGGTCGTGAGCAGGGTCTGCCAATCGGCCTGGCCCCGGCGGAGGGAGGGCAGCCAGGTGTGGTTACTTTGGGCCACGCAGCGCTTGCCCATGGCGCTGAGCACCGGATGGGGGCCGACCTCAAGAAACAGGGTATGACCTGCTGCGTGCAGGGTGGCGATCGCATCGGCAAACCGCACCGGCTGGCGAGCATGGCGTCGCCAGTAGCGGGCGTCCATCGGCAGATCGGGGCCGACGAACTCCCCGGTCAGGTTCGAGACCAGGGGCAGGGTGGGGGCATGGAAGTTAATGCCCTGAGCACTCTGCTCAAACACATTGAGAATCGGATCCATCAGCGCCGAGTGAAAAGCGTGGGATACCTGCAGGGGTTTGGTGCGAATGCCCTGGCTGTGGAGGTCGTCGATCACGGCCTCCAGATCGGTCTGGGGACCGGCGATGACGGTATTATCTGGCCCATTGAGGGTGGCCA
Organism: Nodosilinea sp. LEGE 06152; assembly: GCF_015207525.1. Lineage (GTDB taxonomy): Bacteria > Cyanobacteriota > Cyanobacteriia > Phormidesmidales > Phormidesmidaceae > Nodosilinea. The sequence continues at coordinate 57,020 of NZ_JADEWR010000014.1, read as the reverse complement.
GGGAAACGGTATCGGGCAGTGCCGCTGCTACGGTGTCGGCATCGGCAAACACCGCTACCATGCCGCCGTTAGCGGGCAGGGTCTGCATCAGCCGCCCGCGCAGAGCCATCAGCCGCAGACCATCTTCCAGGCTAAAGACCCCGGCCACGCAGGCCGCCACGTATTCACCGACGCTGTGCCCCATCACCGCCGCCGGGCGAATGCCCCAGGCCATCCACAGCTGAGCCAGAGCATATTCCAGGGCGAATAGAGCGGGCTGGGTGTAGCCTGTCTGGTGCAGGGGAGCCGTAGGTGAATCTTGCCCAGTGCTGTCCTCTCCAAACAACAAACTCTGAAGGGAACGGTCTAGGTAGGGCTGCAGCAGCTCGTCGCAGCGATCGATGGTGGCTTTAAAGACGGGCTGGGTGTCGTAGAGTTGCCGCCCCATGCCGACGTACTGAGAGCCCTGGCCGGTGAAGAGGAAGACAACGCCGGGTGAGGCGGAGGGATGGAGAGGGTGAGGAGGCGGGGGGACGGGCTGCTGGAGGGCGGCGATCAGGGTGGGAAGGTCGGGGGCGAGGAGGGCGAGGCGGTGGTCGAAGGTGGTGCGCCCGGCGTTGACGGTGTGGCAAAGGTCGCCCAGGTTGGCCTGGGGCATTTGGCTGAGGGCCGTAGCCATGGTGTGGGCGTAAGTTTGCAGGGCAGGTTGCGATCGCGCCGACAGGCAAAACAGGTGCAGGGGCCGATCTGCCTCTGGTGCACCAGCAAAAACCGGGACGGCCTGGAGGGCAACGTGGGCGTTGGTGCCGCCAAAGCCAAAGGAACTCACCCCGGCGATCGCCATATTCTCGGCCTCGGCCCAGGGTTCGCGCTGCTGCTGCACCCGTAGAGGAATCTGGTCGAAGGGAATGTAGGGGTTGGGGGTGTGGAAATGCAGGCTGGGCACCAGGGTGCGGTGCCGCAGGCAGAGGGCCACCTTGATTAGGCTAGCGATGCCCGCCGCCGCCTCAGTGTGGCCAATGTTGCTTTTCACTGACCCCATCCGGATCGGCTGATCTAGCTCCCGAAAGGGGCTGAACACATTCCCCAGGGCCTTGGCCTCAATAGGGTCGCCCAGTAGGGTGCCGGTGCCGTGAGCCTCAATGTAGTCCACCTGATGGAGGGGAATGCCCGCCTGCTCGTAGGCAGCTTTGACCACCGCCTCCTGGGCGGCTGGGTTGGGGGCGGTGAGGCCGTTGGTGCGGCCGTCCTGGTTGGTGGCACTGCCCCGAATTAGGGCGTAGATGCGATCGCCGTCGGCTAGGGCCTGGCTGAGGCGTTTGAGCACCACAGTACCCACTCCCTCAGAGCGCACAAAACCGTTGGCCGCCGCATCAAAGGCTTTGCACCGCCCCTCGGGGGAGAGTGCCGTCAACTTACTAAAGCTCACGGTGACAGTGGGGGTTAGCATCAGGTTGACGCCCCCGGCCAGGGCCAGGCTGCTGTCGCCGGTCCACAGGCTCTGGCAGGCCAGATGCACCGCCACCAGAGACGATGAGCAGGCCGTGTCTATCGTCAGGCTCGGGCCCTGCAGGTTGAGCAGGTAGGATACCCGATTGGCCACCATCGTTGAGGCTAGCCCCGTGGCGGTATAGGTACCCACCACCTCTGGCCCCTGGAGCAGCATCTGGCCGTAGTCCAAGGTTGAGGCGGCGGCAAACACGCCCACTGGCTGTCCCCCCAGGTCGTGGGGCACAATGCCAGCATCCTCTAGGGCCTCCCAAACGCTCTCTAAAAACAGCCGCTGCTGGGGGTCAATGTAGGGAGCTTCGCGGGGGGCAATGCCAAAAAACGCCGGGTCAAACTGGTCTACCCCGTTGAGAAATCCGCCCCAGCGGCAGTAGGTTTTACCCGTGGCCTGAGGGTCAGCATCGTAGAAGGCATCGACATCCCAGCGATCGGCGGGCACCTCACGAATGGCGTCTTGCCCCTCGGTCAACAGCTGCCAGTAGGCCTGCAGATTGGGAGCCCCTGGCAATCGACAGGCCATCCCGACAATGGCAATGGGTTCGGGTAGCCCGCGCTTGCGCTGCAACTGTAGCTCTAACAGCAGCCGTTTCTCTGGGGAAAGGCTGCTAATTCGCCTTGCGAGATCCTCCACGGGCAACTCCCACGCTCCATTATTATTTAATGACGCTGTCTGCCCAGCAGGGTTTGCACCTCTGCATCCGACAGCAGTTCTAATTCTCTTACGATTTGCTCCAATTCCCTATGGTCGACGGCCTCTACCGGGGAAACGGTGACGGTAGCACGGTCCCGCGCCGAGGCCAGATAGGTCGATAGTGCCTCAATGGTGGGGTACTCGTAGGCCAGGGTGGGCGAGAGGGGCACCCCCAGGGTCGATTCTAGGGCTTCGGCCAGCTCCACCGCCGCCAGGGAGTCAATCCCGTGCTCGGCTAGGGGTTGGCGCACGTTTAGGGTGTGCTTGGGCACCTGCAGGGCGTTGGCCAGCCAGCTCAGCATCCAATCGGCGATCGCATCGGGGCTGGTCAAAGGCGGCGATGCCGAGCTAGCCGGGCTGGCCACCGCCAGCGATTGGGCCTCTACCTCAGGCTGATTCAGGTTTTCCGCAGCGATCACCTCCTCGCCGCCGTCAGCCCAGGCCTCAGCGGTCGCTAGGGCTTGGCTGGTCTCTGCCGTAGGCCAGCCGTGGACCACGTCAAACTGCCCGTCTAAAAACATCGACCGACACAGGTGCCGCTGCACCTTGCCGCTGGAGGTTTTTGGCATGGCGTTGGGCTTGAGCAGGGCGATCGCCCCCAACTGCAAGTCGTGGTCTTCGGCTACTCGGCGGCGCAGGGCGGCAAAAATCGCCTCGGGGTCAGCGGTGCGCAGGGCGCTGCGCTCCAGCTCGTGGACAATTACCAGGTGTTCGGTGTCGTGCTCCGTTATTGAAAAAGCGGCTCCGCTACCCTGGCGCAGGGCGCGATGGGCCTGTTCTGCGGTGGCCTCAATGTCCTGGGGATAGTGGTTGCGGCCCCGAATGATGATTAGATCCTTGAGTCGCCCGGTGACGTAGAGGTCGTCGCCGTAGAGAAACCCCAGGTCGCCCGTGCGCAAAAACGGCCCCTCGGCTCCATCGGCCAGGGTGGCGTGGAAAGCATCTTGGGTAGCCGCCTCTCGCCGCCAGTAGCCCTGGGCAATACTGCGCGACCAGCGCACCCAGATTTCGCCAATGGTGTTGGGGGGGCAGGGGCGGTGGCTGTCGGGGTCCACAATGCACACCTGGTTGGAAATGGCCGGGGGGCCACAGCTGACAATGGGGCGAGCTGCGTCGGCATCGGCGGCAGAAACCAACGTGACCTGATTTTGCTGCAGGTCGGTCGCTTTGAGAATCAGGTGCTTAGGCTCGGCCTGCACCGCCTCGCCAGTCACCAGCAGGGTGGTTTCAGCCATGCCGTAGCAGGGGTAAAAAGCCTGGGGCCGAAAGCCGCTGGGGACAAAGGCGGCGGCAAACTGGGCCAGGGTGGCCTGATGCACCGGTTCGGCCCCGCTAAAAGCCAGCTGCCAAGAGCTGAGGTCGAGGGCGCGCCGCTGCTCGGGGGTAGTTTTGCGCACGCAGAGGTCGTAGGCAAAGTTCGGCCCGCCGCTGGTGGTGGCCCGGTAGTAGGAAATCGCCTCCAGCCAGCGCACCGGGCGCTGTAAAAACGACACCGGGGCCATCAACGTCATCTCCGCCCCCACATACAGCGGCTGCAGAATACCCCCCACCAGCCCCATGTCGTGGTAGGGCGGCAGCCAGGAAACTCCCCGACTGGCGGCGGTATTGCCAAAGCAGCGGCCAATCAGCTCGGAGTTGTGCAGCAGGTTGTCGTGGCTGATCATTACCCCCTTGGGCAGGGCGGTTGACCCTGAGGTGTACTGCAACAGAGCCAGGGTGTTGGCATCGATCGCGGGGGGACGCCACTGCTGGGCCAGATCGGGTTGCAGGCCGTCGGTGCTGAGGCAGTAGAGCGATCGCAGCTGGGGTGTCTCGGCCAGTCGCCGCTCCAGCTTTTGCAGGGTGGCATTGTCGGTCAGGGCGACGGCGGCTCCGGCATCCTGCACCATGGCCTGAATGCGATCTAACGAGCGGTTGGGGCGCGGCGGGTAGGCTGGAACGGCGATCGCCCCAGCGTAAAGGCAGCCAAAAAAGGCGGCAATGTAGTCTAACCCAGCGGGGTAGAGCAGCAGCACCGGCTGGTTTTGGCAGTTGAGATCCTGTAGCAGTACCGCAATGGCCTGGGCCTGCTGCTGCAAAGCGCTGTAGGTAATCGTCTGGGCGGTTTCGGGGGTGCCCTCCGCCAAAAACCGGTAGGCTGTGCCCTGGGGAGTTTGCTCAGCCCGCCAGGCCAACAGCTCCACGAAGGTTTCAATCGTTGTCAGGGTCTGTAGCGACGTCTGGTTCGCAGTTCGGTTTAACATATCCACAGCCCTGAGAAACTTAAAGGAGGAGTGCCACTACCAGCGGTAGACATAGACCCCAGGAACTGCCCTGGCTCAAAGGCCATACTGACACCACCTATCCATTGACTAAGGAATGACCGCCAAACTTTCAGCTCAGAGAAGAGAGAAATTGGGGGCAGCAGACTTGCTCGTGGCTCAAGCGGCACCATAGCCAGAACTTTTGCAGCAGTAAAACAACGGTGAAACAGACAGCAGTACCTCCTCATCCTAAAAGAGGCCAATCCTAAAGAGGACTGTCTAGGCGCAATCTAGAATACCAATAGAGGTATCCGATTACCTAGGCTTAACCCAGCAACGGCTGCCCTGACATTTCCCCTGCCACTCTTAGGACCAGGGCCGACAGACCACTCAACCCCTGCTGCCACCTCTTCAAAGCCCTCGGTAAGGTTTAGGTCATGAGGGCCAAGGCTGGATCCAGTAACCCTACTAATGTAGACAGGGGGGCAGGCACCATGTCGCCGCGAAAGTCCAGAATTTGAACTAGCACAAGATAACCAACCGCTAGCAGCAGAGAGATTACCCCCGTAATTACCGCTACCAGTTTTGAACGATCTAGCTTGAAGCGATCCATAGAGCAACTTATCGATTTGAGGAGTGAATGAGACCTGAGCTCAGCGTAGTTCCTGCGAGACCTGCCCTAACGCTACAGGCGCTTAACGCTACAGACTGGAGGCACCAGGTTCATGTACTTAGCCTGGCACAACGGGAGCTAAATTGGCCCCTGGCAGGGGAGAGGTTTTCGAAGGGTATTCTAAGGATGAGTCTTTTAATGATTGTCGTCTATTTGGTCTTCGCACGGTTTCTATGAGCGCTCCATTGTTGCCGAATGATCCTACCCAGCTAGACAACCGTCTGCCAGACAATCGCTCCGCTGTAGTGCAGACCCAGGGGTTAACCAAGGCCTATCGCACCGGGTTTTGGCTCAACCAAAAGGTCACCTCGCTGCAAAACTGCACCCTCAACGTTTACCAGGGCGAAACCTTTGGGCTGCTCGGCCCCAACGGAGCGGGTAAAACAACCCTGCTGAAAATTTTGCTGGGCATCATTCGCCCCACCGCCGGTAGCGCCACGCTGCTGGGTCATCCCCTGGGCGAGAGCGCCGTCAAGCAGCGGATTGGCTATCTGCCAGAAAATGCCTACTTCTACGATTTTTTGACCGGCTGGGAGTTTTTGCAGTACACCGCTGGGCTATTTGGCCTCTCGCGGGCGGCCCAGCAGCGCCGCATTACCGAACTGCTCGACCTGGTGGGGCTATCGCAGGCCGCTGCCAAAAAGAAGCAGCTGCGCCAGTACTCAAAGGGTATGGTGCAGCGGGTGGGCATGGCCCAGGCCCTCATCAACGACCCCGACGTGGTGTTTTTAGATGAACCGATGTCGGGGCTTGACCCCACCGGACGGTTTCAGGTGCGCGAGATTATTTTGGCCCTGAAGCGGGAGGGCAAAACGATCTTTTTCAACAGCCACATTTTGTCAGATGTGGAGGTGATTTGCGATCGCATTGCCATTCTTGACCAGGGCGAGCTGATTGCCAAAGGCAGCCTCGACGACCTGCTGGGCACCGCCAACCAATACGTCGTCAAAGGGCGCGGCGGGCGCACGGCTGAGCTTGAGCCCTGGCTCGACCAGATGACTGTGCAGGGCGACCTCTGGCGCGGCCAGATCAAAGGCGACCCCTACGACTTTGCCAAGCAGATTCCGGTGGCGGGGGCAAACCTGATTGCGCTGCAGCAAACCCGTCCGACCCTGGAGGAGTTTTTTATCGCCAAAATTCGCCAGCGCCGTTCTGAGGGGTAGGCACTGGGGAAGGTAAGGGGATAGGAAAGTGCACCTGTGGGTGATCTATCCCCTAGGCGGCAAAGCTAGTACCTCTCATGTCGCTAGCTCATCATTTCGGGTTAAGCCTGCCTGGTTACGCTGCGGTTACGACCAGAGCTGAGCGGGGGGGCAGCGTCAGGCTGTCGCTGCCCCAGGTCGCGCCGTGGTAGGCGAAGACCTGCTCGGCAGACTTGACCGCTGGGGTGAGGGCATCGGCGGATAGGGTAACTGTATCCTGATCGCCGGGATTCAACGCCACAATGACGCGATCGCCCCCCAGGCTGCGGCTAAAGACATAGCCCATGCCCTCGGCGTGCAGCACCTCGTAGGTGCCCGTGTGCAGGGCCGGGTAGCGGTGGCGCAGGGCAATCAGCTTGCGGTGAATTTTGAGCATGTCCTGGTGCCACTCTTTTTCGGGCGGAAAGGTGCGGCGGCAGTCGGGGTCAAGCTCGCCCGGCAGGCCCACTTCATCGCCGTAGTAGATGCTGGGCGCACCTGGGAAGGTAAACAGCAGCAGGGTTGAGAGCACCATGCTGGCGTCGTCTTCACCCACAACTGAGTAAATACGGGCGACATCGTGGCTAGAGAGCAGGTTGAGCTGGGTGAGCTGAATCTCCCAGGGGTAAAGCTCCAGCAGGTGCCGAATTTGGTCGGCATAGCCAGCCGCATCCAGGGCGGGGTAGGGGTAGTAGTGGGGCTTTTCCACCAGGTCCATACGAACGCGATCGCCCGCCGTAAAGGCGATGGTTGGCCCGGTGAACAAGTAGTTCATCACCCCGTCAAACTGGGTGCCGTCGAGCCACTCGCGAGCGTCGGTCCACACCTCGCCCACAATGTAGGCCTCGGGGTTGATCGCCTTGATGCGATCGCGAAACTCCTGCCAAAACCCTTCGGTTTTCACCTCAAAAGGCACATCCAGCCGCCAGCCGTCGATGCCCTGGCGCACCCAGTACTCGCCCACCCGCATCAGGTACTCGCGCACCGCCGGGTGGTCGTGCTTAAAGGTGGGCAGCGCCCGGTTGTCGACCCAGCTTCTGTAGTTGGCGGGCAGAGCCCCATCGTAGGCCGACAGGGGCCAGCCCTCGACCTCAAACCACTCCAGCCACGGGGAGTTGGGGCCGTTTTCAAGAATGTCGTTAAAGAAGAAAAAGCCGCGACTGCAGTGGTTGAACACGCCGTCAAGCACCACTTTAATGTCTTTGGCGTGGGCTGCCTCCAGCAGGTCAAAGAAGGCTGGGTTTCCCCCCAGCAGCGGATCGACCTGGTAGTAGTCGTGGGTGTGGTAACGATGGTTGCAGGCCGACTGAAAAATCGGCGTCATATAAATGGCAGTCACCCCTAGATCTACTAGGTAGTCGAGCTGCTCAGCAATGCCCCACAGGTCACCACCCTTGTAGCCAAAGGGGGTCGGAAGGGTTTCCCAGGGTTCCAGGGTTACGGCCATGGCGGGGTGATCGAGATGCCGCTGGGTACGGGCAAACCGATCGGGAAAGATCTGGTAGAAGACAGCGTGCTTCACCCAGTCCGGGGTTTGAAAAGCCATGGATTTTTGCCTCGATTTCTACCGATAGGCTACCGTCATCTGGGCGGAGTGACCAGGATAAAATATCTCAGGCAAAAGATTTTGGATTGGGGATTTTAGATTTTGGATTGCCCTATTGCAGGGTTACGACCCTGGGGCTACGCCCCTCAGTGAGTTCTTCATTGCCCTACTTCTTCCTCACCCACCCAGGCTATCAATCTAAGCGGGTAAGGCATAACACGGCGACCGTCTTCTAAGTTTCGATCATGTGGGTGTAGACGCCGACATAGCAGCCGCTGGGGTGATGGCCCAGCACGTACAGATTCACGTCTACCGTTCCCACCCGGTAAAAATTTAGATCCTGCAGGTGCGTCTGCAGCACGTCTTGCAGGTGCTTATACCGCTGGGTTAGATTGCCTCCTTGGGGAGTACTCCAGTAAAAATTGTCAAATATACGCCGAAAGAATTCGTCAGCCGGCCGGTGCTCGAAGGTGTCAGCATTGGTGCCGAGCTGCTTGCCCAGGGTTGTGGCGTCTAGGTTAGGGTCGGCATAGATGGCGATCGCCAGGGGGGCATCGGTTTCACTTGGGTACCAGAGGCCAGCGATCGCCTCCTCTAGGGCCGTCAGGCAGGTGACAAAATCGCTGTGGTGGGGCTGAAGTTCCATATCAAGCTGCTGGTAAAGTTTTCAAAATGCCCATAGCTTCGGCCACATGGCCTTTGGGGTTGAACTGCGAATTAAAGATGTGGCGCACTGTGCCCTCTTGATCGATCACGTAGGTCACTCGCCCCGGCAGTAGCCCCAGGGTAGCAGGTACCCCATAGGCCTTCCGCACCGTCGACCCAGCATCGCTGACCAGGGTAAAGGGGAGGTTGTGTTTGCTGGCAAAGGCCCGGTGCGAGTCGGGCGAGTCGCTGCTAATGCCAATCACCTCAGCGCCCGCCGCGACAAAGTCTTCGTAGCTGTCGCGAAACGAGCACGATTCTACCGTGCAGCCGGGGGTGTCGTCTTTGGGATAGAAGTATAGCACCACTGCCTTTTGGCCCCGAAAGCTGCTCAGTGTAACCTGTTCGCCCGCTTGGTTAGGCAGCGTAAAATCGGGGGCCGCATCGCCAACCTGAATTGCCATAAATGCCAGTCTCCTGCGTGGGGGGTAATAGTTCTTTAGAATACTTAATAAAGCACCCCATGCTCAACGGATATCGGCCACTGCGGGGTTTCCCTGGGGCCTGTCTACATTAAAGCCTGGGGTTCTGGCTACTTCTTCACTCACCTACTCCGTCTATGTCCACCCTCGTCTGGTTCCGCAACGATCTCCGCCTCCACGACCATCAACCCCTGGACGAGGCTCTGCGGGCCGGAAGCCCGATTGTGCCGCTCTACTGCTTTGACCCGCGCCAGTTTGGTCAGACATCCTTTGGCTTTGCCAAAACGGGAGCCTACCGGGCGCAGTTTTTGCTGGAGAGTGTGGCCGATTTGCGGCGATCGCTGCAATCGCTGGGCAGCGATCTCGTCGTCCGGGTCGGCAAACCCGAGGATATTATTCCAGATTTGGTCAAGACCCACGGCGTTGAAACCGTCTACTGGCATGAGGAAGTTACCGCTGAAGAACGGCGGGTCGAGCAGGCCCTAGAGAGCAAGCTGGCGGCGCAGGGGTGCTCGAGCGAGGTGTACTGGGGGGCCACTCTTTACCATCCCGACAACCTGCCCTTTGCGATCGCTCGTCTGCCCGAGGTATTTACTCAGTTTCGCAAAAAAGTAGAGCAGCACAGCATTGTAGATGTATCCCTGCCTACCCCTGCCAAACTGCCGCCGCTGCCCCCAGTCGAGCCCGGCCCCATGCCAACGCTAGCCGATTTTGGCCTTGAGCCCCCGACCCCCGATAGCCGCGCTGTACTGAGCTTCGCGGGGGGTGAAACCGCTGGCTTAGCTCGCCTCAACCACTACGTGTGGGAAGCCGACTGCCTCAAGACCTACAAGCAAACCCGCAACGGCATGGTGGGGGCCAACTATTCGGCCAAGCTCTCGGCCTGGCTGGCGCTGGGCTGCCTGTCGCCCCGGCGGGTGTACGAAACCGTGCAGGACTACGAAGCTGATCGCATTCGCAACGACTCCACCTACTGGCTAATCTTTGAGCTGCTGTGGCGCGACTACTTTCGCTTTATCTGCGCCAAACACGGCGATCGCGTGTTTTATCCCTCTGGCCTGCGAGGATTACAGATCGATTGGAAACAGGACTGGACGCGCTTTGACGCCTGGCGCAATGGCGAAACAGGTTTTCCCCTAGTCGATGCCAACATGCGCGAGCTAGCCTGCTCTGGGTTTATGTCAAACCGGGGCCGCCAAAATGTGGCCAGCTTTTTAACCAAAAATTTGGGCATTGACTGGCGCATGGGGGCCGAGTGGTTTGAGTCACTGCTAATTGACCACGACGTGTGCAGCAACTACGGCAACTGGAACTATACCGCCGGAGTTGGCAATGACGCGCGGGGGTTTCGCTATTTCAACATTCCAAAACAGGCGAAGGATTACGACCCCGAGGGCCTCTACGTCAAACACTGGCTGCCTGAGTTGAAGAATATTCCTGCCGCAAAAGTGCATGAACCCTGGAAACTTCAGCCCGTGGAGCAAAAGCGCTTTGGGGTAAATATCGGTGTTGACTACCCAAATCCGATAGTAAATTTGTACAAGTCGGTCCAGGCCAACGAAAAAAACTACAACGCCGCCCGCGAAATTCGCTAAGAGTTTTGCTCACATCGAGCTGTAACAATTGGCCACCGAACAGTACACAAATGCTACCGCAGCTTTCCCTGTAAACTCCAAATGTCGATAGCTGTTGCCTGCTACTTCAACGATAGCCAGAACCTAACGGAGCTGTTTTTTTGATTTATTTAACCGTAGTCTTTGTAACGGCAGGCTATGTTGAGCTAACATACACTTTATGCAGCGTTGACAATGTCACAGTTCACTGACTGATCCCTGTGGACAAAAACTGATGGGTAAAAGAAGTTGCTAGGGCAAAGCCAGCGCTAACGCATTCTCATAAATCAAACCTTTAAATCAAAACCTTAAATCAAATCGTTGAATTAGCCATTTAACCTACAACCCCAGCTTTGGACGGCTGGGGTTTTTTGTGGCTATTTGGCACATTCTGAAGCCGCAATTCTAGGTGGCTGTTATAGCGCTGGCTAGTTCGCTAGGACAATGCTGATCGCCCGTAGCCAAGCCTGGGACAGCGAACTAGCGTATAGCCATCGCCCATAGGCTACCTACGAAAACGTCCTCACCATTGTGGCGACGGCTATATTGATTAGCTGATTAGCTGCTGAATGCCGACAAATTAGGGATTACAGCCCCTAGCCTGTTTTTGGGGTCGAACGTGGCAAGGCTTGTAACACGAGGCTTTTGGCCAGAATTGATGACGCGCCCTAAACCCGAGCGGTCAAGTGCTTGACGATTTCAGCAGCGTACTGCTCGGCGTTGAGACCCGTAACCAGATGCAGAACGTCCTGCTGTAGCCGCATCATGCCCTGCACTCCAGCGGATTGAAGGGCAGTTTCATCGACTGTCGCGGGGTCAGTGACCTCGACCCGCAGCCGGGTGAGGGCCACAGCATCAATGGTACGAATGTTGTCAGCACCGCCCAGAGCCGCAACCATCGCCGTCGCTTTTTCAGCCGCCTGCGGATCGGGGGGAATTTTGGCCAGGTCGGCAGAGGTTTGATCCACAAAGCCCTCGGCGGGTACCTCTACCGCGTCGGCTTCGGGGCCTGCGGTTTTGAGGTAGTCGGCCATATCGGTTTTAAGGTTGTCAGACTGGGGGCCAAAAATGGCCTGGGCATTTTGGCCCATCTGCAGCACGCCCGAAGCCCCCAGCGCCTTGAGCCGGGGCACGTTGACCTTGGCAATGTCGTCGACGGTAACCCGCAGGCGAGTAATGCAGGCATCCAGGTTTTTGATGTTGCTGCGACCGCCAAAGGCCAGCACCAGGGCTTTGGCCATTTCGGCTTTGTCTCCCGTGATCGCAGCGGTGGTTTCATCAACATCGACATCCTCTTCGCGGCCTGGGGTCATGAGGTTGAACTGCCGAATGGCAAAGCGAAAGATGAAGTAGTACAGCGCCACAAACACCGGAGCCAGGGCCGGGATGAGCCACACCCGCGTGCCCAAACCGTTGAACAGCACAAAGTCGATTAGCCCGTGGGAGAAGGTAAAGCCCATGCGTCCGCCTAGGGTGACAAACAGCCAGTCGGCAAACCCCGCCAGCACGGCGTGAATGGCGAACAGCTGGGGGGCGACAAACAGGAAGGAAAACTCGATCGGTTCGGTAATGCCGGTTAGGAACGAGGTGAGGGCCGCCGAAATCATTAGGCCACCAACCTGCTTACGGTTTTTGGGTTTGGCGCTGTGCCAAATGGCGATCGCCGCTGCCGGCAGACCAAACATCTTAAACCAGTACGCCCCGCCCAAAATGCCCGCCGTTGGGTCGCCTGCAAAGAAGCGAGCAATATCGCCCCGCACGGTTTCTCCCGTAATTGGGTCCTGAAATGAGCCAATTTCAAAGAAAAAGGGCACGTTCCACACGTGGTGCAGGCCAAAGGGAATCAGCAGGCGCTCGATAAAGCCGTAGAGGGCCACGGTCAGGGGCACGTTGCCGCCCTCCGCCGCCGCCTGGGCAAAGCTATTGATGCCAGCCCCGATCGGCGGCCAGATCACGCTCATCACCAGCCCGGTGAGGATGGCGGCAAAGGCTGTGATGATGGGCACAAACCGTTTGCCTGCAAAGAACCCCAGGTAGCGTGGCAGGCTAATGCGAAAGAATTTGTTGAACATATAGGCCGCAATGCAGCCCATGATCAAACCCCCAAACACCCCCGTATCCAGCGTTGGGATGCCGAGTACAGCCTTGGTCTCTAACCCCATACCGACGGCGACGGTACCCAAGGTGGCGAGAAACACCATCAGGCCCACGGTAGCGGCCAGGGCCGAAACGCCATCGTTGCCGGTGTAGCCGATCGCCACGGCGATCGCAAAAATTAGCGGCAGACTGGCAAAAATCGCGTCCCCCGAGCTTTTCATAATGGCCGCCAACCACTCCGGCAGCCACCAAAACTTGGGGTCGCTAAGAATGCCCTGCTCAATCTGCTGAAGCTCGATCAGGCGGGCACTGCCCAGGCCCAGCAGCAGCCCCGCCACCGGCAGCACCGACACGGGAAGCATGAGCGACTTCCCCATTTTTTGCAGCAGCCCGAAGGCGTGGTTCCAGGTCTCTTTGATGTTCATAGGGGGGTAGATGGGTAGGGGGTGGATGGGTAGGGGGTAGATGGGTAGGGAGTTAGCGGAGTGATGATGGGGTGAGGGGTTGAGAACCTTAGGATCTCGTGCTGCTAACAGGCTCATGATCCAACTAGAGGTTTAAACCGATGAGCAATACATCCTTTACGTCGGGTCCAGGGCGGCCAATGTTTGTTGCGCCCCAGTAGGGGCGACGTCCCTGGTCGTAGGCCGAAGGACGCACGAAGTCGGGGGTCTGGGGCCAGCGAAATGGCCCCAGCAGTAGACTTGGCTTTCATCCCCAGTTATGCGCCGCACTTTCCCTCAAGCAATTGATTTGAATACTGCATGGTTCATGGTGGGCAGTGCCTACCCTACGGTGTGAGTCCTCTCTCTGGACTCTCGATGGTGCATTGGCGGGGCGGGGTGGAACCACACCAGGCATAACCCCTGCCGCCGAACGCACCCTACAGCTCATCTAGGGGAACCAGATCGCGCACCTGAGCCGCCGAATCTAGGTTTAGCGCCTGTTGCGCTAGTTCCTGACAGTGGGCAAAGCTCAGCGATCGCACCTGGGCCTTCACCGCCGGAATTACCGGCACGCTAACGCTCAATTCTTTTACCCCCAGCCCCAGCANGAYSKKMACYKNCTRGSKNNGTCGSCMGCSWCRSMKSYGYAKAMSYSNCASNCATTTACCGTGCTTCTCGGCCCCTTGCACGGTGAGGTCGATCATCCGCAGCACGCTGGGGTTGAGGGCATCCACGTAGGGGGCCAGCTTGGGGTGGCCGCGATCCATCGCCAGGGTGTACTGGGTGAGGTCGTTGGTGCCAATGGAAAAGAAGTCAACGTGCTGGGCAAAGCGCTCCGCAGACACGGCCGCCGCAGGCACCTCGACCATAATGCCAATTTCGATCGCGGGTACACTCAGCTTTTGGCGCTCCTCTTCCATCACCGCCTTGGCCATCTCTAGCTCCTCCAAACGGGCAATCATGGGGAACATCACCCGCGCTTTGCCAGCGACGGAGGCTTTGAGAATGGCGCGAAACTGGGTGCGCAGCAGCTCGGGGCGATCGAAGCCCAGGCGAATGCCTCGCTCGCCCAGGAAAGGATTTTCTTCGTGGGCCATGGCCAGGTAGGGCAGGGGCTTATCGCCGCCCACATCTAGCGTGCGAATAATCATGGGGCGATCGCGGCCCAGCACCCGCAAAATATCGGCGTAGATGACTTCCTGCTCCGCTTCGGTGGGGGCAGAACTGGCCTCCATAAAGATAAACTCTGTCCGCAGCAGACCCACCCCCTCGCCGCCCACCTTGAGCGACTCTTCGGCATCTTTTTGGCTGCCGATGTTGGCAACTACCTCAACCTGTCGCCCGTCTTGGGTGGTTGCCAGTTCAAAGGCCTGCTCTAGATCCTGCGCCTGCTTGGCCTTTTGGCGGGCAATGCGGGCCTGGGTTTGCTCTAGCTCGGCCACCGAGGCATTGAGCGTCATGCGTCCTCTGGTGCCATCGAGAATGACTGGAGTGCCGTCAGCTAAATCAAGGATGCGGGGTTCGACGCCTGCGATCGCCGGTATGCCCATCGACCGGGCCAAAATCGCCACGTGGGAGGTCGCTCCACCCGCCACCGTGGCAAAGCCCACTACCCGTGTTGGATCGAGGTTGGCCATATCCGAAGGTGTGAGGTCTTCGGCCAGCAGCAGGGTGTTGGCGGGCAAGACCAGGGTTTCTGCTGTTACCCCAGTGAGCAGGCGCAGTACGCGATCGCCCACGTCCCGCAAATCATTCGCTCGCTGGGCCAGCAGCTCGCTCTTGAGCTGGGCTAGCTGGTTGGCCTGGGCGGTGTAGGTCTGCTGCCAGGCAAAGGCCGCACTTTTGCCCTTGTCGATCGCGCTAGCGGCCATTTCCAACAGCTCCGGGTCCTCCAGCAGCTCCTGGTGGGCAGCGAAGATGGCGGCTTTGCTGGGGTCGCCCTGACCGTGCACCTTGGCCCGCAGACTCTCGATCTCCAGCATGGCCTGGTCGATGGCCTGGTCGAGCTTGCGATGCTCCTCGCGGGGGCTGTCGCCCGCTGCTTCTACATGAATCTCCTGCCGCCGCTGACGATAGGTGTTGCCAACCGCCACCCCAGGCGAAGCCGCTACGCCCAAAATAATGTTGGGGTCATCGCTCTTGGGCCGAGGGGCTGGAGCCGAGATCTCGGCCTGGGCAATGCTGGCGGCGGCGGTAGTCATGGGCACTGCGCCCGCTTCGCCCAAACCATTGCGAACGGCGGCTTCGAGTTCGGCGATCGCGGCCCCGGCATCGGTTCCCGTGGCCTCTAGGGTCACCGTGTCGCCCCGGCCAATCTCTAGGCCCAAAATGGCCACTACGCTGCGCACATTGGCGCTGTCGCTGCCGCGATGAATGCGAACCCTCGACTGATACTTTTTCGCCAGCTGAGTTAGCACCGCCGCAGGCCGCGCGTGCAGACCCACCGGGTTAGGAATAATGATGGCTTGAGAGGTCACCGTTGCCCCGCCGGTTGCCTCGTCTCCAGCCGCCGTGCCTGTGGCCAGCACCAGCTCCAGCACCGAGTCGCGAGCGGCGTTGACCAAACCGCTGGCGGGTTTAAACTCGGCCACGCGATCGCTGTTGGTGATCACAACCTGGGTCAGCAGGCTGCGGGCGTGCAGGGCTACATAGTCGGCGTCAAACTCAATCAGCATGTCGCCGGTTCTAACCCTGTCTCCCACGTTAACCTTAGGTAAAAATCCTTCTCCCCTCAGGGCCACCGTATCGAGGCCAATGTGCATCAACACCTCAACGCCCTCGGCGGTTTTGATCGTCACCGCATGGTGGGCACTGTGCAGCTGCACAATCTCACCATCGCAGGGGGCCAGCAGCACCTGACTGAGCGGGTCTATAGACACGCCATCGCCCACCATTTTTTGGGCAAAGACCGGGTCGGGCACCGTTTCGAGGGGCACCATCTGTCCCGACAGGGGAGCCGTTAGCACCAGGGTACTGAGTTTGGTTGGGGAGGCTTCAAGGGCAGTCATAGGAGAATCCCGATTGGGAAGAAGTTTGCGATGGGGGCTTGATCAGGAGCTGGTGGCTAATTTGACGCCGCAAAATTAGCCATCGATTCAAATTAGTTAGGTCAAATCAGTCGGGCTGAAATTAACCGCTGCAAGACTGCATTTGGCACCACATTTGAGCGCTGCCGTCGGGGGTATAACCCAACTCCAAGTCCAGACGTAGAGTTTTGCCGATGAGAAAACTCCAAATCCTGAGCTGGACTGGGTATATAAACATCAAAGATGATGGACAGCTCAATAGTTCAAATCAGCAATCTAATGTTGCAAAATCTGATGTTGTAAAGGGCTAACCCTGCCCGCAGGCCCAGACTTCAGCCTCTGCGCAAGCAACCTGCACCGATGGGGCAGGCGCGATTGGTTTAGAATCACCAGAGATAGCCCTTTTACTCTCTGTGTTTGGGAATGGCTCAGTCCTCTACGCCCCGTCGTCCGTTGGTCAGCCCCTGGGACCGCCTGGTGACCTTTGCCACCAGCGAAACCGTCCTCTACGTGGTGAAACGTCTGCTGCAGGCGGCGCTAACGCTGCTGCTGGCCTCGGCTCTCAGCTTTTTTGTGATTCAGCTAGCCCCAGGCAATTTTCTCGACCAGTACCGCCAAAGCCCCCAGTTTTCTCCTGAGACCCTAGCCCAGATTGAAACCCAATTTGGGCTCGACCAGCCGGTGTGGCGGCAGTACTTCAACTGGCTCTACCAGGTGATTTTCCACGGTAACTTTGGCCTCAGTTTTGCCTACCAGCGCCCGGTGGTCGATCTGCTGTGGGAGCGGGTGCCCAACACGCTGCTGCTATCCTTTGCGGCTTTTCTGGTTACCTGGCTAGTCGCTCTCCCGATGGGCATTGTCAGCGCCGTCAACCAAAATCGTCCTGTCGATAAGGTGTTGCGGGTGCTGAGTTATCTGGGCCAGGGCATGCCCAGCATTGTGACCGGCCTGCTGCTGCTGTTTTTTGCCCAAAGCGTAGCGCCGCTGTTCCCCATTGGCGGGCGCACCAGCATTATCCACGACGACCTCAACTGGTTTGGCAAACTTGTCGACGTAGGCTGGCACCTGATTTTACCAACCCTGGCCCTCAGCATCACCAGCTTTGCTGGCCTTCAGCGCATTACCCGAGGGCAGTTGCTCGACGTACTGCGCCAGAACTACATTCAAACCGCCCGAGCCAAAGGGCTGTCAGAAAAACGGGTGGTCTATGTCCACGCTTTGCGCAATGCGGTGAACCCGCTGATCACGCTCCTGGGCTTTGAGTTTGCTGGTCTGCTGGGCGGTGCATTCATTACCGAAACCTACTTTAACTGGCCCGGTCTAGGAAAACTGACTCTCGAAGCGGTCCAGGCCCAGGATTTATACCTGGTGATGGCCAGCCTAATTATGGGAGCGGTGTTGCTGATTATTGGCAATCTGCTGGCCGATCTGTTGCTGAGCTTTGTAGACCCGCGCATTCGCCTGTCGGATATCAACTGAGGCGGTTAGAACTTATGGTGTCTCAGCTCTACTATTTGCTGCGATCGCGCGCCGACGGCAGCTACCTAGTCGCCCGACCCCACGGCAGTAGCCCTGACCAGCCACCGCCCACGGGGTTTCTGCTGGTGTTTACCGCCGACTACGATGCCCTCAGCTACCTCAACGCCCACGCCCCCGAGCTGAGTGACAAATTTGCGATCGAAACTATCACCGCCTCTAGTCTCAAACCCCTGATCAACCGCTGGAATTTTCAGGGCTTGGGCATGGTCAACGACCCCCGTTTGCCCCAGGTTGAGTTCTTTAACCGCAGCTAGGTGGCAAAAAATCTAGCGCGGCGGGGTAAACGCTGTTGCTCTCAGTGGCTAAGCCATGACGGATAGAACGCAATACCTGCTGGAATTAGTCCATCGCAACGTCAAACCGTACATTGCTAACCCAAAGACCAGAGCCGTGATGGTCACAGGCTCAGTGGCAGAGGGGCGGTGCGATGAGTACTCAGATTGCGATGTCATGCTGTACTACGATGAGCTGCCCACTGAAGACGAGTTAACTCTGGCACGACAGCAAAATCGGGACGCAGAACTAATTGAAATTGTGGGCGATCGCCAGGCGGGTGCGTTTGGTGAAACGTTTCGGGTACAGGGGGTTGAATGCCAGTTTGCCCATACCGCGATCGCCCAGTGGGAAGCGGAAATGAGCACCGTACTGGAGAAATTTGAGATTCAACCCGGCATCATGAAAATGCTGCACGGCACCTTGATTAGCATTCCGCTTTATGGGGAAGCCCTCATTCACCGTTGGAAAGACAACATCGCCACCTATCCCAACCAGCTTGCCCAAGCCGTAATAGAGCACCATCTCAAATTTTTTGCCCTCTGGGGCGTGCAGGATAAGCTGTCTCGGCGGGATGCTACCCTCTGGTACTACCAAATTTTGGTTGAGTCGGCCCAAAACATTCTCGGGGTGCTGTCTGGGCTGAACCACCTTTACTTCTCAACCTTTCAATTCAAGCGCATGGGCATCTTTATTGAGCAAATGGCTATAGCCCCGCCAAATCTGGCGGCTCGGCTGGAAGGCTTGTTTCACCAAGAGCCCTCCGTCGCAGCTCTTCAGCTAGAAGCACTCGTGCAAGACACCGTAGCGCTGGTCGAACACCACATGCCTCAGATCAATACATCTGCGGCGAAACGGCAGCTTGGCTGGAGACAGCAGCCCTGGCCCATCCCCGAGGTATAGGCGTCAGGGCTGTGCCGCGCCACCCCTAATTAGCTGCCCTCGCTTCCCCTGCGGCGGGTAAAAAGGCGAAAGTAAACGCCCTGGGCTAACTCCTTTAGAGGAAAGGCTAGATAAGTCAGCGGGTTGATGGTGACGATGATGTTGCGCACGTTGCGCTTGGCTAACGCCACCACTGCCCAGGCCACCCAGTCAGCAGACATCACCCCAATCGGGTTGAGATTGCTCTTAAACGGCCCCAAAATCACCTTACGCACCACACAGGGGGCATCGAGCCGCCGCAGGCTGACCAGGTCACCCATCAGCCGCTTAGACACCTCATACAGAGGGCTAAAGGCCGGACTAACCTCGGCTTCAGAGGTATTCACCCACACTTCCTTGGTAGCCCGCTGGGGCGAGGTTTCTACGGTGCTGAAGAAGACTTCCATCAGCCGGTAGCCCGAGAGAGCATTGGCCTCCAGGGAGGTGTGAATGGCCTCGGGGGTGCGATCGCCGTGCACGTTTAGCCCGTGGTTGATGATCAGAATGTCCACCTTTTTAAGCGCGTCTTGCAGGTCAGCCTCGGACCCAGGCTGCCACTGCCAGCAGGGAATGCCATCCTCAAAGACGGCATGGGAAGAGGTAGTAAGGGCGATCGGGCGCGCCTTTTGACGGGCCAGCTCCTGCAGCAGGGCGCGGCCCATTGTGCCCGAAGCCCCCGTAACAGCGACGGTTTTGCCCTTGAGGGAAACAGCGGTGCCCATCAGCTTATCCAAAAAGGTCAAGTAGCCGGCAAAGTAGGCGTTGGTATCGTCAAAATGGTGCCGCCAGTGGTAAGTGCGGTTGACTCGCCAGTTGCCGGGAATGGTAGTTAGTTCGCCGGGCTCGTGGGTGAGATCGGTGGTGAGGAGCCAGCCCTGGGAGCGGGCGATCGCCGCCGCCAAAAAGCTCAGGCCGTAGAGCGAACCGATCCACAGTCCGACCACGCCAGTGGAAATGGCTAACCCCGCCAGTGCCCCGGCCATAACAATGGCTTCAGGGGCATCGTTGTAGAGCTGAGCCTGGCGATAGAGGGTAGGGCTAACGGGAGTGAAATCTTTTTTGTAAGCTCGGTGGTGCCAATTGTGGAGCCGCATTAGAGGGGGCCAGTAGTGGCTGACCACGTGGTACACATCTCGTAGGACCTCTGCTATCACAATGGCGATCGCGCCCCACAACCCCTGCCAAACAACCGTTTCAAGCGGCATAGATAATTCACACCAAGTCGAGCAATTCACATTCTGACACGACTTGATGCGGGGTGCAGGGCCGTGGAGCAATAGCAAAGCCCAGGGCCTAGGCCCTGGGCTTGCTTTAAATGTTGAGGTGCGGGAGGGGTTGGGCCTAGGCGGCAGGTTGTTCGTCGGCAGCGGTTGCCGGAGCGGCTCCTACTGGGCGGGACACTTCAATCCCGTTCTGTTCCAACACCACCACTGGGTCGCTACCACGCACATCAATGCGCTTGACCAGCACCTGCCCATTGGCGACGCGCTGACCAGCCCTGACGTACTGGCTACCAGCAGAGGTCTCCACCACCGCAAAGTTTTCGTTGCCAATAGTCATGACCCCAGTCACAAGCACTGCTTCGGCTAACGTAGGCTGGGGTAGAGCTGGCAGAGGTGCTAGAGAGGGTGTACCGGGCCGAGCCCCACCCGCTGCACCAGGAGTCGTACCGGTCCCTGTACCCGCACCGCCTGGAGTGCCAGGGGCTGCCGCCACAGGTGAGCCAGCGGCACCGCCGCCACCGCCGCCACCGCCGCCAGCGGCACCGCCGCCAGCAGCGCCGCCACCAGCAGTGGTAGTACCCACTGGGCTGCCAGCACCGGGTAAAGGAGACCCGGGTGGAGCTGGCGGGGCCACAACCTGGGGCGGCGGTGGTACGGGCACAGCCGCAAAGGGATCGATGCGGCTGTTATTGATTTGCTGGAGCCGCTCGTTGGGGTCGGTAGATTGAATTAGATCGGCCCGAGCAATTGGCGCTAGCTGAGGCGCAACGGGTACCAGAGGTTCAGCAAATTCTTCACCGGTGGCTACCTGCTCGTCGGGCACAGGCACAGGCTCAATCACGGTACCTTCGGCGGGAACCTCTTCTTCAGTGGATATGCCAAGCTGACCCGCCCGCTGCGCAATAAAAGCGCCCATCAGGGGTGTGGAGAGCAGCATGACCCCCAAGCCGCCCAGACTCATGATGAGACTGTTGCGAGCCCACTTGCGGCCCCAAAACTTAATGCAGTAAACCAGCAGCACAAAGGGCACAAACAGCGAGAGCAGGCCCCATACTGGGCTGACTCGAAACGCGTCTACCAGGCCAATGATGCCGCCTACGGTAGCCAGCAAAAAGCCCAGCACAAACAATACCAAAAACGCGATCGCCCCCATGGCCAAGCCTCCTTGCTTCCTGAGCCGATGTTCCTCAACGATAGCTCACTTCTGCCGATGCGGCTCATTTACTACCGATACAGCGTGATTTAAGCTATTTCGTCTTCGTTAGAAACCATGAGGGTCTGGAGGTGACTGAGCCCCTGCTTGACCCGCCGCGATACGGTGACAGCGCTGATGCCCATGCGCTCGGCGGTTTCCTTTTGGGTTAAATCGTACAGAAAGACGAACTCCAACACTTCGCGAGTGCGCTGCTCAAGCTGGTGCAGCGCCTGCTGTAAGCGGATTTGATCTTCCTGGGCTAGCTGAAAACTTTTGTACTTGAGATCGGGCAGCAGGTCACCCAGACAGGCCGACTCCTCGTCCTGTACGGGGGCGTCGAGGCTGAGCAGCGATCGGTTGCGGTTGGCCAGCTTAACGTCTTGCCACTCGGCCACTGAGATGTCGAGAGCAACGGCGATCTCCGCGTCAGTTGGGCCTCGGCCCAGCTCGACTTGCAGCTGGCGAATCACGCGAGTTGACTGGCTCTGTAGCGCCTGCCATCGGCGCGGAATGCGCATGGAGGTGCTTTTGTCGCGCAGGTAGTGCTGAATTTCGCCCCGAATATAGGGAATGGCGAAGGAGCTAAACGCATAGCCTTTGCCCATATCAAACCGCTCGATGGCTCGAATTAGGCCCAGACTGCCCACCTGCATCAGGTCGTCAAAGGTTTCTGTGGACTGCTGAAGCCAGCGGTAGGCTTCCCGGCGCACTAAACCTATGTTGAGCTGTACCAGCTGGTTGCGTAGGCTGAGATTAGGGCTGCTTTGATACTGCCGCAGCAGCTCTAGGGTATTGCCTTTAGCTTGAAACCGAGAAGTAGCGACCATAGCGATTTCAGGAAACGTCCAAAATCCAATCGGATAATCGAGAACTGTGCCCCTAACGGAGTAACCCTGGCCCCAAGCTGAGCGGACGACTGGCAGGCGCAGGCGAGTGCCCGCTGCCCTAGTCCTGTCGATTGCGGCTGGTTACAGGGCAACGCATAGACAGCAAGTGAAAATCATGTGCTTGTGATATCAGCCTAAGGTTAGAGGAGAAAGCTCACAATAGCGGAACTACGGATTAGCCTGGACTCGCCTACCCAGTATAGAATCTGCTGATTCTATTCTCAAAAGCAGTGGCGACAGCAGCAAAAAATTGATGCTTAAAGCTGCCGCTAGGGCTGACCAAAGCGGTTTTGAGTAGGGGCTAACCCTTGTGCCGTAAAGGATCTAGCCTGATTCATGAAATGCCCACAGCTCTGTGAATTTTTAGTTAAATGATCTGGTTTCTGGCGGGTTAGCCGCCGAAATTTTATTTTCCTCCTAGGGAAATTGTGGAATTCTCGGAGGTGACTGAAGTCAATATCCGTATATTCCTCAGGTTAGGGACAGAAACGTTACATAAGTTTTCGCGAGATTAGGCGCGATTGGCTTGGTGACGGTCTGGCCCCTGGCTTTCTCACCCAGGCCTCATCCACTTAGGAATTGGCTGTGAAAGGATAAAGTGAGCTGGCGATCGCCCTCCCCCTCATTCCTTGACTTGAGCATGGTTTTCTTTAAGGCTCCCCCCGACTGGCAACGACCCCACCCTCGGGTCACTTCCGAAGGAGTGTTTTGGCGGCGACGACGGTTTATGACCTCGCTGATAGGGGCGGGAGTAGGTTTGGCGGCGGCCTCGGCGGGTGGGTGCCAGCGCTCCACAACGATGGATGCTGATCTAGCGCGCACCTTGGGGGAACCGCTGCTGGGGGTATCTCGCAATCGGGCTTTTGCCGATGCTGGACGAGAACCAACCTTGCAGCAATACGCTAGCAGCTACAACAATTTCTATGAGTTTGGCGGCAGCAAAAATATCTGGGCCAGTGCCCAGGCGCTGCCTGTGGATCCCTGGCGGTTAGAGGTGACGGGGCTGGTCAAAAACCCGACCACCTATGACTTAGATGACCTGACCCGGCGCTTTGACCTGGAGGAGCGCATCTATCGGTTTCGCTGCGTGGAAGCCTGGGCGATGGTAGTGCCGTGGATTGGCTTTCCGATGCGGGCCTTGATGGCGGCAGTAGAACCGACGGCGGCGGCAAAGTACGTGCGGTTTACCTCGTTCTATGATTCGGCCGTCACCCCTGGCCCGAATCTGGGCTTTGCCCGCAACCTGCCCTGGCCCTACACCGAGGGCCTAACTGTAGACGAAATGGCCAATGAGCTGGCCTTTTTTGCGGTGGGGGTCTACGGGCGCACCCTGCCCAAACAGCACGGTGCCCCCATTCGCATGGTGGTGCCCTGGAAGTATGGGTTTAAGGGGGCCAAGTCGATCGTCAAAATTGAGTTTGTGGCCGAGCAACCCGCTACCTTCTGGAACACGCTGACCCCCAATGAGTATAAGTTTGAGGCCAATGTAGAGCCTGACGTGCCGCATCCCCGATGGTCGCAGAAGAAGGAGCGGCTAGTGGGAGAGAGTACGGCTTTGTTTAGCTGGGAGGAGCAGCCGACGGTGATTTACAACGGTTATGGGGAGTGGGTGGCGGGGTTGTATGGGTAGGTGAGGTGGGTGAGTAGGCGGGTGGATGGGTGAGTGGATGGGTGGATGGGTGGATGGGTGGGCAAGTAGGCGGGTGGATGGGTGGATGGGTCAGTGGGTGAGCTAATTGGACATGGCATAACCCCGGTTCTGAAAAGGCCAGATCGTAGGGGTGTTGGCGCAGCCTAGCCGGAGGCTTTATGGCATTCGCCCAGAGGTACCGGGGGTTATCTAAATAGGACTTAGTATTAAGCGGCGATCGCAGCCCGGATCACCGCTTCATTTAGATCTTTGCCGATAACTATTAGGCGGGTTTGGCGGGGTTCGCTGGGCTGCCAGGCGCGATCGAAAAAAGAGTCAAATCGCTGGCCGACGCCGTGGACTACCAGGCGCATGGCTTTGCCGGGTACATCCACAAAGCCCTTGATGCGGTAGATTTCGTGGGCGGCGGCCAGTTGTTCTAGCCGTTTTACTAGTGCCTTGGGTTCAAAGCCCTGGTTGAGCACAACTGGGATGGCCACAATGTCATCGTCGTGGTCGTGATCATGCTCGTGGTCGTGGTGGCTGGGGCGGCTGTCGAGGTTGTCTTCGACGGCGGCGTTGAAGCCCAGCAGCAGGTCGGGGCTGATGGGGCTGCTGCCCTCACCCCCGGCTAGACCGAGTACTTTGACGGGGTGGGGCAGCTGTTGGGTGAGCCAGGTTTCAATGCGGGTGCGATCGCCTTCGCTGACCTTATCTACTTTGGTCAGCAGCACCAGATCGGCGCAGTTAAGCTGGTCTTCGAATAGTTCTTCGAGGGGCGTTTCGTGGTCGAGGCTGTCGTCGGCCTGGCGCTGGGCCTCCAGGGCGGGCAGGTCGCCCACCAGGTCGCCTGCGGCCAGAGCTTCGCAGTCAACCAAGGTAATGACGCTATCGACGGTGGCGGCGGTGCGAATTTCGGGCCAGCGAAAGGCCTGCACTAGGGGCTTGGGCAGAGCGAGACCGGAGGTTTCGATGACGATGCAGTCGATCTGGTCGCGGCGGGTCATGAGCTGCTGCATGGTGGGCAAAAACTCCTCCTGCACAGTGCAGCAGAGGCAGCCGTTGGTGAGTTCGAGAATGTTGGTAGTAGGGTCTTCGTCTTCGTCACACACCTGGCAGTTGCGCAGCAGGTCGCCATCGATGCCAACTTCGCCAAACTCGTTGACCAGCACGGCAATGCGCCGGCCCTGGGGATTTTGCAGCAGCTGACGAATCAGGGTGGTTTTGCCCGCCCCAAGAAAGCCGGTGATGATGGTGACTGGAATTTTGTGCATAGCCCACCGAAAAATTGCTGCCTCTCAACCTAGCACGGGGGCGGAGGGCAAAAGCATTAGCCATCACGCTTCGTAGGGCACCTGGTCATAACGGCGGTCTACAATAGCCACAACGCGATCTCCCTGGCCCATGGTACAAACCCCTGCCAAAACCATTACCCTGGCTGAGTTTCTGCAACAGCCAGAGACCAAGCCCGCCCGCGAATATATCGACGGCCACATTATTCAAAAACCCATGCCCCAGGGACAGCACAGCCGTATTCAACAAAAGCTGATTGGTACTGTTAATGCAGTGACTGAAGATGCTCGCGTCGCCCTGGCCCTACCCGAACTGCGCTGCACGTTTGGCGGCAGATCCATCATTCCAGACGTATCTGTATTCCGTTGGCAGCGGTTGCCCACGAATGACGATGGCACCATTGCCAATACGTTTAGCGCCGCCCCTGACTGGACGATCGAAATTCTTAGCCCTGAGCAGTCGTCAACGCGGGTGGTGAGCAACATTTTGCACTGCCTCAACCACGGCGGGCTGGGAGGCTGGCTGATCGACCCGAATGAGAATCTGGTGCAGGTTTATCTGCCTGACCAACTCCCTGCCTCTCTGGAAGAAGCAGAAAATGAGGTGACAATGACGGGTCTGGCTCCGGCTCTGGCGCTAACGGTGGGGCAGGTGTTTGGCTGGCTACGGGTAGGGTAAACGAACAGTGTTCCTGGTGCGATCGCCCCTATAAAGGCATGAACATTGCCGGAGCGACGGGCATTTCTGAAGCGCAAAAAGCCAGTCTCAGGGTGTGGGTGCGATCGCACTATAAAGACCATGCGAGTGCCCACATTCCCAAGTTCAGTATCAATCCTCTAGCCCTCTACTTGGCATCGCCCACTAGACCTTGCTCTACCTCGCCAAAGATGGCGCTGGGGTGGCAGTAGTACTTAAACTCCAGCAGGTTGTAGAACGGGTCCTGCAAAAAGAACGTGCGGTGCTCCAGCGTTGTGCCTGGAAAGCGGTGCTTTTCGCTCTGGTAGAACGTGAGTTGATGCTCTTTAGCGCGATGGAGCAGCAATTCCCAAGCGGGCTCAGCCATAAAGACCAGGCCGAAGTGGCGGGGGTAGATGCCCTTTTGGGGCATCAGCTCGGTTGTGGTG
This sequence comes from Nodosilinea sp. LEGE 06152, assembly GCF_015207525.1. Taxonomy (GTDB): domain Bacteria; phylum Cyanobacteriota; class Cyanobacteriia; order Phormidesmidales; family Phormidesmidaceae; genus Nodosilinea. Next base: position 30,804 of record NZ_JADEWR010000014.1, on the reverse strand, counting down.
TGGGCTACCAGCTGGTGGCCGTACAGGTTGAGGATGAGCGAGTTAGGCGTTTCTCGCCCTGGCTCGCAGCCGAGGCCATCCACGTAAAACTTTTTTGTGGTAGGAATATCGGCCACGGGAAAGGCCAGGTGAAATAGGGCGACAGAATCCATACCGAGAGAGGCGAAGGGAACGAAGATGAAGCGGCGAACCTAGGCCACTACCTTGTGATCGACGGCGTTGAGCAGGGTTTTGAGGGCGGTGTCCTCGGCCTGGCTAATCTGCTGGTCGAGTAGGGCGATGTGAATGGCTTTGGACAGCACAAAGGCGGCTACGTCAGGCTCTAGCTGCTCGGCCAAAAGCTCCACGGGCATAGGCACCTTGAGGGCGCTTTGAATGCCCGCCAGCATTGATTCTTCCATGCCCAAAGCCACCAGCCTTGGCCGCAGGCTAGCCCATTCTTCGAGGGGGTCTTGGCCACTGGCGTGGAGCATGGAGGCCAACAGCCGCTGCACCTTGCTCTGCTGGGCGGGGGACATGGCCGCGTAGGTAAGGGAGTCTTCTTCAGGTGTGACGGTTTGATCTTGGTTGAGGTTATTGAGAATCTGCTGCCACTCGGCCTCGGTGCACTGCTCGGGTTTGCCCACGCAGAGCGACACCTGAATGCGGCTGCCGGTGGTTTGCAGCTGGGTTACCTCCGCATGAACGCCCAGATAGCCCAGCCACTGGGAAACCATGCTCACCAGTTTGCTGCTGGCCGACTGGGCCTGGGTGAGCATTTGCACCTGGGTGCGCACTAGGGGGCGAACGAGCTGTACAAGCATGGGGCCTTCCTCAAAACCGCTTTATCTCAAGCCGCTTTGATCTTACACAACCCGTCAAGTTAGGGTGGTAATGCAGTACGCCGTTGGGCCATCGTCGGGTGAGGGAAAGCGATGGCAAGCTTTAATTGACTGGACCGAGGCGATCGAGGGGCCAGAACCGAAACCGGGCGCGGCCAATAATGTTTTGCTGGGGCAGCCCACCCCACACGTGGGAGTCGTTGCTGTCGTTGCGGTTGTCGCCCATAACAAACACCTGCCCGGTCGGTACCGTTACGGGAGCAAGGGTGTAGGCGGGTGGTTCAAGAATATAGGGCTCTTGCAGGGGGTGTCCATCGACAACGACCTGTCCCTGCACCACTTCGACTGTTTGGCCCGGTTCGCCAATGATGCGTTTGATGAAGGCCTGGCGGGTTTCGTAGCCCAGGCGAGTGAGCTGAGGCGGCGGCGCAAACACCACAATGTCGCCCCGATGGGGGGGCTGCCAGCGATAGCTGACTTTGTCAACCAGCAGGCGATCGCCAATGTGCAGCGTTGGGCCCATCGAGTTGGAGGGAATATAGCGGGGTTCAGCAATCAGCACCCGCACCGTTAGGGCGATCGCCAGGGCGATCGCCAGCACCCGCAGGTTGCCCCACTGGCCCTGCCACAGCGATCGCCACCGCCCCTGGGGAGCGTTTTCTGTAGAGTTTGCTTGGGTGGTGCGATCGTCCTTGGCAGGGGACGGTGTAGCCTGGTCAGTTAGCTTAGGATCCATAGATATGCAAACGACGATGGGCCGGGTGGCATTATCCCCACGGCTTTTACCTTACAGGGAATGGAGGGCGAAAGGCAGCGTCATCCCCCTGCTCTAAAACCGAAATTCTAAAATCGCTCCCGTATTTTCGTTAAATTGCTCGTAGCTAGTAATGGCCCGCAGCGTGATCTGGTCGTTGATGCGGTAACGCACGCTAAAAACAGCGGGAGTGACGTTGGTAAACACCTTTTGCACCGACACCGAAATACTGGGCGAGAAGTTGTATCCAATTTCGCCGCCGATATCGACAGCACCGCCCTGGGGGTTGCCCGGCGGCGAGGCCGAAAACAGACGCAGGTCGGTACGCTCTAGACCCGAGCCCAAAAGATTTTGCAGGTTGTTGAGCAGGGCCGAACCGGCAAAGGCCAGCAGCCCCTGAAACCCGTCGCCACCGCCCGACACGCTCCCTAGCGTCGACTCTAGGGCAGCTAAAAAGCCGCCGCTAATCAGCGCGACAATTTCGCCCTCCGAGCGGGGGGGTGTGCTCTCTAGCTCGACCCCCTGCAGGTTGACTACCCGACTGGCGCGACCGTTGACGTTGGCGCGAATGCGAACCGTCTGTACCCCCGCCTGGGTGAGGCCCAGCTGGTCAATTCTAGACTCGCTGATTTCGTTGCGGGGGAAGGGGGAGGCGGTGGACAGAGAAGCGCCAGCGGCGGCGCTGTCTGGAACGGCCGCCGACAGCGTGGCCACTAAGTAGGGGTCAATGGTGTCGTCTAGTTCACTAAACTCGGCGTAATTTTCGTCCCCGGTCAGCCGAAACTCAGTGGTTAGCAGGTTGATGCGACCGGAGGGTAGGTCAATGCGACCGACGGGCTTGATGTTGGGGGCGGTACCGATTAAATCTAGGGTGCCCTCGGCCCGTACATCGACAATGCCAGGAATTGCAAGCCGAACGTTGTCGGCCAAAATTAGCTGGAAGTCCTCCAGGATGGGTGGAATGGGGTCAAAGATGCGGGGTTCTCGGGTGGGGGCAAAGCCTGCTGGCGTACCACCCCCTTCGCCAACCTCAGGCAGCGTAATAAGCCCATCAGAGAGCATGACCTCGCCATAGACAAGGGGAGCCAGCAAAAAGACGCTGCCGTCGACCACAACATTGCCATCCACCTGTCCCCGATAGGTACCGGCGGGGTTGCGCAGGTCAAGGGCGATGTTGTCAAGGCTGACGCGAAAGGGGTTATCGACGCCTGGACCCTGGGCTTCGGCGGACAAAGTTCTGTTGTTGTCGAATAGCCCTGGGGCCAGATCGCGCACCGAGGGCAGCAGCTTGAGATTGCCCTCAGCCACCACCTTGCCGTCGCTAAAGTCGCCCTGCAGGGTTTGGAAATCGAGCACTAGACCGCTGCTATAAACCGAGCTGCTCAGGCTGGTGGCGGGGCTTTCGACGACGCGAATGCTGCCCTGAATGTTGGTTAGCGGCTCGGGCAGACTGCGGGCGCTGATAGTAACGCCCTCAAAATCGGCCTGGCCAGTGACGTTGAGCGTAGTCAGCGCCTCCTGAATGGACTGATTGGTGGGCCAGCGGCCCTGAACCGCCAGGTCGAGATTGCCCATCCCCGACTCCCAGGCGATCGCCTGGGTGAACAGGTTGATCAGGGCAAAGCCGTCGTCGCGCATTCTAAGCGTGATGTTGACTGTATCGGTCTCTGGCTGCTGGCTGAGTCCGGGCAGGGTCAGCGGCACGCTAGCCACCAGCCGCAGCGGGTCTTCAATTTCCTCATCAACCGCCACCCGGCTGATCAAATTGAGGCGAGCGTTTTCGTAGCTAAAGTTGGCGCTGGCCAGGTCGATGGTGTTGCGGTTGATGGTGGCTTCGTTGACTGCTAGCTGCCCCCGCACCTGGGGGTTGGCCAGGCTGCCGGTGAGGGTAGCGCCCAGGTTCATCAGCCCGTCTAGGTTGTCGGGCAGCCGCAGGGGCTGGCGCAGGGCGTTGAGAGGCACATTGCTGACCTCCAGGCGCATGGTGCGGTTTTCAGCATCGTCGGGGTTGAGGCTAAACTCGCCGTTGAGGGTGGCCAGGGCAATCCCCTGCTGGGTTGTCGCTGAGAAATTTGAAAAGTTCGATCGCAGGCTGACCGGGTCGAGCCGAACGATGCTGTCTTCGTAGCTGCCTTGGGCAATGACTTCGTCAAAGCGATAGACAGCACCGTTGCTGCCGTCGGGTTCGCCCCAGACCCAGTTGGCCCCGGCCAGGTCGAAAGTAACGTTGAGGTCGTCGGGCACGGCTCCGCTGGCGGTGACGGTGCCTGAGAAGTTGCCGGTCAGCTCTTCGAGCGGGGGCAGCGGCGCAGATTCGGCCTGGGCCGCCAGCGTGTCTTGCAGCTCCTGCACTTCGGCCAGGCGGCGCAGCTGGTCGAGCAGGCTGGCGTTGCGATCGCCCACCGGGTTCACCTCCTCTAGAGAGGCCACCTCAGCCGGGGCGGCGGGGCGGTACCAGTCGGGTGGGTTGAGCAGGTTAGGGCGAAAGTCGGCCCATTCAAAAATCAGCAGGGTCTGCAGCAGCTCTTGAATCTGGCCGTTCTCAACCACCAGTTCGCCATTGATTTGGGGCCTGTCGCCCAGAGTATAGGTGCCGCTGGCCAGGTAGCGACTGAGGCCACCTGCCGACTCCAGGGTGACCCCCACCAGGCCAATGACGTTGTTGGCGAAGGTAACATTGCCCCGCAGGCGACCGTAGCGGGTCACCTCCAGCGGCTGCTCGGGAGCCGCTGGGTCAATGGCCGTCAGGGTGGTCTCTGAGGGCAGCCTAATGTAGCTAATGCTGGGGTCTTGCACGTCGAAGCTGGCCCGCAGCGTAGACTGGCGCAGGTCGGCGACGATCTCAGCGGAGGTAATTAGACCGTCGAAGGTGCCAATGCCGCTGGTGCCCGCCTGGGGCAGCCGCAGGTCGCCAATCGGCAGATTTTCGACGGTGGCATAGAGAATGCCCGCCTGGGTATAGCCCTCTGCCAGGGCCTCGCCGCTGCGCACCTCAAAGGCGAGGTCGCGGTCGCCCTGGGCAGTGGCCGCATAGACGCGATCGCCGCCGCCGGTCAAATCAACCGCTAGCGGGCCACCCTGGGTATAGGCGATCGGCCCCGTCAGCGGCGAGGCAAAGGCCAAGTCCCCGGCAGTGAGGCCCACTAGCGAGGCGTTGCCAGTCAGGGCTAGGGCCCCCGGGCGACCCCGCAGCCGCCCGTTAAAGAACGCGTTGCCCGTCAGGGGAATGATCTCAGGCAGCGGCAGCGCCGCCAAACTGTAGCCATCGATATCGAGGTTGAGATCGAGGTTGGCGATCGCGGGCGCACCGGCTCCGCTCAGCTGGGGGGTGATTACGCCATTGGCCTGTAGCCCGGCCGTGCTGGCCCGCTGTACCAGAATCGACTGGCCGTTCCAGGCTAGGTCGGCGGTGAGGGGCTGGCGCACCTGAGCTAGCTGGGGGGCGCGGCTTGCCGCCGTGGCCAACCCGTCGGATAGAATCAGCTGGCCCTCTCCCCGCACTCCGGCCAGGCTGCGGGCATCGGTGCTGCCCCTGAGCTGAAAGCGGCCCTCGGCGGTGCCCTGGAGATCGGAGGCAAAGGCGGCGAGCCGCAGGTTTTGGCCCCGCAGATCGGCCACCCACTGGCCGCCGCTGAGGTTGGCGCGGGTATTCACCGTACCTCCTCCGGGCAGCACCGCCTGGGCCACCCCCTGCCCCTGAATGCCACTCAGGCCACCCGCCAGGGTGCCAGAAAACTGGGCAACTCCGTTTAGCACCCCGTCTACACCAGCCCCCAGCTGATCGAGCTGCACGGCATCGGCGCGAATGGAGGACTCCCACTGACGGCTGTTTAGCCCCAGGCTGCCCTGGCCGACGAGGGTGCCCCCGGCCACCTGCACAAAGGTATCGGTAAAGCGCAGGGTGTTGCCTGCCAGGCGAATGTCGCCACGGGCCGGGTAGTCGCCCGCCGGGGCTCGCCAGCTAGCAGTACCCGTGAGCTGGCTGAATGGCCCACTGACCTCGGCCTCTAGAAACACTGGCCCCAGGGCAACGGTGTCGGGCAAGCCGTAGGGCTGACCCAGGGCATTGGCGGGCAGGCGATCGCCCGTTATCGAGAGCGCCAGCTGTCCCGGTTGACTAAAGCTGTAAAGACCGCTGCCGGTCAGCGAGCCTCCTGCCTGGGGCAGCGCCTGAAAGCTGTCGATTACCAGGTCGCGTCCCCTCAGGGTGGTGTTGGCCTCGACCGCCGCGAAGGCAACTCGGTCAATGGTGACGGAGCCTCGGGAAATAAAATCGGTGGCGATAACGGGCTGCCGCAGCGGTCCGGTCATGGTGACATTGGCTAAAAAGGTGCCTGTCGTGGTTACCGGCAGCGCCACCTCGTATAGCTCAAACAGCTGCTCTGGCCTGAAGGGGTTGACCTGACCGCTCAAGTCGTAGCCCTCGTCTAGGTCAAGGGTGCCGCCCGCTCTGGCCGTCAGTTCGCCCAGGCTAGCCGTTACCCCCTCAAACTCGAGCACCCGGCCCTGAAACCGCACGTCGCCCTGCAGATTTTGCAGGGGCTCGGGTAAGCCGCGGGTAATTAGAGAGGCGGCTTCGACGCGCGCTGTACCCACTACGGTGGTTGGCACACCGCCGCCGCTTTCAATATCGACCTGGCCGCTGATCTGGCCGCTAGGAAACTGCACCGGCAGCGGATTCTCTAGAAAAGAGTCGAGCAGGGGCAGAATGTCGGTCGCTCTGGCCTCCTGGGTGCGCAGGTTAATCTTGGCCTGCAGACCAGGGCCGGGTACCTCGGTGGCATCGGCGACGGCGCTGGAATCCTGGGGCGGGGGCAGCAGAACGGCACCTTTCACCTCAATGCTGCCGCCCTGGATGGAGTTGCCGCTCAGGGCTAAATCCAGCTGTCGGGTTTCTAAGGGAGAGTTTGGATCCTCAGGAACGTCAATGAACGCGTCGCTAAACTCTAGCTGACCCTCAAGATCGGCGATCGCCACCCGCACGGGCTCTGCGTCTCCTGCAACGTAGGGCACCATGGTGAGCTGGCTATCCTCAACGTTAATCGTGTCGAGGTTGATGTTAATAAACGGATCGCGATCGGGATCTTGCTCCGGCAAGTCGATGTCGAGATTGAACCACTCGCCCTCGGCGTTTTGCTCCAGGTAAAGCTCACCTTGCGCCAGGGTGAGGCTGAGCGGCAGCTCGCGCCGCCACAGATCTAGCAGGCTAAACCGCAGCTCGACCGCTTCCAGCGATAGAGAATCTGGGTCGGTGGATGTTGGTGGAATGGTAGACGGCCCCACCCGTATCCCAGTCAGCCCAATTTGCTCTAGCGGTCCCAGCTCTACCGGCCGATTCAGGGTCTCAGAAAGCTGCTCAGACACCCAGGGAATCAGGTTGTTGCGGCTCCATAACCAGCCGCCCAGAACCGTGCTGCCCCCCAGCACCAGCAACCCAGATCCCACCACCAGCGCCGATGTTAGCCAGGGTTTGCCACCGCCCGGTTTTGGTGCCTGGGAAGACTCTGGCTCCCGAGCAGACTCCGGTTCCTGAGAAGACTCCGAATCTTGAGAAGGGGTCATACCCGTTTACGCCACCGCAGAACACCCAACATAGTAGTGAACTCCCGAAACTTCTGCCCACCATCCGTAATGAACTGATGGATTTCTTCTCTTCGGGTGATGCCCAATTCTAGTGCTGTGATTTAACTCCTAAAGCATAGACGGCAGCCGGAGTAACTTTGTTCGCGCTGCGATCGCCCGGTAGAGTAAACAAGGTAATGCTGTATGTGAGATAGGGCTATGGTGGTGTACGTGCTGTTGTTCAATGCCCGCACCGATAATGAGGGCATCCACGCCGAAACCATGAATGGGCAGAATTTGATTCTAATGTTTGAGCACGAGGACGATGCCACCCGCTATGCCCTCATGCTGGAAGCCCAAGACTTTCCGGAGGCTACGGTTGAAGGCTTTGAGCAAACTGAGATCGAAGAGTTCTGTGAATCGGTTGGCTACGGCTATCGCCTGATTCCAGAGGGGACGCTGGCGGTGCCCCCCGAGCACAGCCTGGAGGAACACCTCTGGGACCCCGACCAGCCCGACCCCGACCTCCAGCCCCGTGACCAGTCCGGCGATCGGCCCAGCGATCGCCCGGATGAAGCGGCGGGTGGCATCTCCCAGGCCGAACTCGATCGCATGCGTCAGCAGCTTGAAAAACTGCTTTAGGCTGGCCGCGCTATGACCAACCCCCTGTCTACCCTGATTGCCCGCGCCCGCCAGGGTGATGCCCGCGCGATCGCCCGGTTGATCACGCGATCGCTAGCCGCCCAGGGCGTTGTGGCCCAGGGGCAGTGGCAGGGCACCCAGCTCTACCTCGACCTAGAGTCAGAGGCCGCCATTGACCAGCGCCAGGTGGTGCCTCAGCTTCGGCGCGGGCTGCTGCGACTGGGGCTCACCTGCCCGGTCGATACGGTGTGGGTAACGGCCCGCCGAGTGGGCTGGGCCGAGGCCGCCTGGCGCGAGGGCTTTAGCCTCGATGGGGCGGTATTTTCCCCGACCGATATGGCGACAACCCCGCTCGATGCGGCGGGGCCAATATCCCCCGCGACTGGCCCTGGAGCAGCGCCAGAACCGGCCCTGACCACATCCGATCGCTTTGACGACGGATTCACCACCGACCGCTCGCCCCCAGACCCAGTTCCAGAAACAGCCCTTTCAGACACCACCCTGGTGGCCCTGGCCCATCTAGCGCCGGTGTTGAGCTATCTCGTGCTGGGCAGCCAGTGGCTGGGGGGGTGGCCGCTGTTCTGGGGCGGTTCATTTTTGCTGCCCTGCCGGGTGGTGGCTCCTCTGGTGCTGCTTTTGGTCAAAGGAACGGGGGCCAGCGCGGCTACCAATGCGGCCTACGTACAGCACCAGGCCAAAGCCGCCCTCAACTTTCAGCTCACGATGTTTATCGCCTGGGTCGTTACCCTGGCGCTGATGTTTGTTTTGGTGGGCTTTTTGCTGGTGGTGCCCCTGGCCCTGCTTGAAATCGTCAGCTGCATTGTGGCGGCTGTGCGAGCGTCAGAGGGCAAGCCCGTGCGCTACGCAGCGATTCGGTTTGTGCGCTAGGTGCGCCAGCGCTATACATTAGCGGGAGTGTTTGTCGCCTAAGAGATGCTGCCTGTGCCCGCTAATTCTTCTGTTCACCCATCCTCAGACCCCGCCGATCGCGGTCATTTGCTCACCGAGCAGGCCAACCCCCGCAGCGCCCAGCTCGATCGGCTCAGTGCCATCGAACTGGTTGACCTGTTCAACCAGGAAGACCAGCGCACCCTGGAGGCGATCGCGGGAGCGCGCGAGGCCCTGGCGGCCGCCATCGACGCGGTAACGGCGGCCCTGGCCCAGGGCGGGCGGCTATTCTATGTCGGGGCTGGTACCAGCGGCCGACTGGGAGTGCTTGATGCGGCGGAGTGCCCGCCCACGTTTTGCACACCTCCGGAGCTGGTGCAGGGCATTATTGCGGGCGGGGCGGGGGCGCTAGTCAAAAGCTCTGAGGGGCTAGAGGATATAGCAGAAGACGGAGCCGCTGCGATCGCCGATCGCAACCTTCAGCCCCAGGATGTGGTGGTGGGTATTACCGCCGGGGGCACCACGCCCTACGTGCAGGGGGCGATCGCCGCCGCCCGCCAGCGGGGCGCAACCACCGTGTTTGTAGCCTGTGTGCCCGCTGACCAGGTGCCCACCGAGGCCGACATCGACATTCGCCTGCTGGTGGGGCCAGAGCTGCTGGCCGGGTCAACCCGGCTGAAGGCGGGTACGGTGACCAAAATGGCCCTCAATATTCTCTCCACCGGGGCGATGGTGCGCCTGGGCAAGGTCTACGGCAACCGGATGGTCGATGTGGCGGTCACCAACACCAAGCTGCGCGATCGCGCCCTGCGTATGCTCTGCGACCTCACTGACTTAGACCGCGCTGCCGCCGCCGACCTGCTCGATCGCAGCCACCAGCAGGTCAAGCTAGCGCTGATGATGCACCTGGGCGGGCTAGAGGCCGAGGCTGCAGCCCAGCGATTGGCCCAGCACGGGGGGCATTTGCGGCGGGCGCTGGAGGCAGAGCGATAAGGGGATGGAGAGGTGAAGAAGATGCGAACGCGGGGAATCTAGCGGATGGAGGATAGCTCGGGGGGCTGGGGGTCAACTTCGTCGATCCAGGCGCGATCGAGGCGGGCACCCTCTAGCTGAGCGAACGTCACCGTTGCGCCGCGCAGGTTGGCCCCGGTCAAGTCCGCGCCGCGCAGGTCGGCCCCAGTTAAATCCGCGCCGCGCAGGTCGGTGTAGCTAAGGTTTGCGTTGCGCAGGTCGGCGTTGTGCAATGTGCTGTGATGCAGCGTAGCCAGGCGCAAATCGCTGCAGCGCAGGTCGGCCCCCGCCAGGTTGATGTCGCTAAGCTCGGCCCGAATGAGGACCGTGCGGGCCAGGTCGGCTTTCTCCAAATTGGCTCCCCGCAGGTTAGCTCGCCACAGGTTGCAGCCGCTCAGCTTGGCCTCACTCAGTCTGGCCTGGTGCAGGTTGACCGATACCAGATTGGCCTGGCTCAGGTTAATGCCGGGCAGATCCAACCCCGGCATCCAGGCTTCGTGGAAGTCGAGGTGGCTAAAATCGCGACGCCCTGCGGCGTACAAATCTAATACCTGGGCCATGGTTATGGTGACAGACTGACTACTCATAGAACCTTCTTCACCCACCCGACATTACTCCAACCGACTCTGTGGCCTGCTCGCAACTCCCCTGTCGCCCCTCCGGAGGCAGTGACCAGTGTATTGCGGAATATTGCGCATTTGTAAACTAATGTAACAATTACTCATCCCCGTCGCAAGGGGATGAGGGGGTGGATGGGTAGATGGGTAGGCGAGTGGGTGAGTAGGTGGGTGGGTGAGTGGGCGGATAGATGAGGGAGGTAAGGGGATGAGGAGGGAAGGGGACGAGGAGGCAAGGGGATGAGGGAGGAATGAGTTCTGAAACTTATTGGTGCTTAGGTTTCAGGCCGCTGCTTACAAGAATCAAGATCGCAGCTACCCATCCACCCATCCACCCGCCTACCCGCCTACCCATCCACCCGCCTACCCATCCACCCGCCCACTCACTCCACCCCCGACCTCTCGGCAGCAATCTCCGCATCGGTCTGACTAAATAGGCCAAACAGCGGTCCCAGCAGGGCACCGATGGCGAAGCCGCCAGCGTGGGCCCAGTAGGCAATGCCACCGCCTTCCATGCCGATCATGGCGGGGGCACCGAGGCTGGCGACGCCGTAGACAGCCTGCTGCGCAAACCAAATGCCCAGGTAAAACAGGGCTGGAATTCTCAGCGGCAGAGGAAATGGCCCCAGGGGCACGATGGTGAGAATACGCACGTCTGGGAAGCGAAAGATGTAGGCTCCCATTACCCCTGCGATCGCGCCGCTGGCCCCCAGTGATGGAATGCCAGAACCCATGGCAAAAAACCACTGGGCCAGGTTGGCCAGCGTGCCGCACAGCAGGTAAAACACCAAAAACCGCAGGTGCCCCATCTGGTCTTCGACGTTGTTGCCAAAGATCCAAAGGTAGAGCATGTTGCCTGCCAGGTGTAAAAAGCCGCCGTGGAGAAACTGGCTGGTCACGACCGTCAGCCATTCTTCGGCATTAATGGCTGAAACTCCGGTAGTCAGGCTGGTTGAAAATTCTGAGGGCACTACCGCCCAGGCGTGGAAAAAGTCGTTCAGGCCGTAGGTAGGCAGGCTGAGTTCATAGATAAAAATGACGATGTTGAGCACAATCAACCCGTAGGTGACGTAGGGTGTACGCTGACCTGGGTTGTAGTCTTTGAGGGGTACCACCGGTTACCTCGCTATTACTGGGGACAATGACGGGAGACAGCCCCACTATTGCAGAGTGTTTAAAGAAATAAAATCCTCCCCTGGTGGGCCTTTAGGTAGAGCGATCGCTCCATTGGAGAGCACACTGCACTCGTTTTTTGCAGCCGACTGAGACGGTAGGACATCGGCTTGCCTTTCGGTCTAATTCCAATCGGCCATGCCGTTGGCACGGCACCCCCAACCTGGTCGCGCAATTTTCTAAACTGTAGCTAGGGTGTATCGCCACCGACCTACGGGCTTCAGCCAAACCTTTTTACTACCTGCGCCCTATCACTGCCATGACTTATCTCCTCACCTCCCGAGGCGGGCTAACGGCATCGATGATGTTGGGCGTTTTGCTTACCTGCTGCGCCGGACGTTCTAGCCCCCTGGCTACCAGCCCTGGTCCTACCAGCACGGCGATCGCGGCCCCCGCTGCCGCCAGTGACCCCTGGTACCAGGCAGTGGGCGAAGCCAACCAGGCCGCTCAGCTGGCCGCTACCGCCTCTACCGCTGCCCAGTGGCACCAGGTGGCCGGGGCCTGGAGTCGAGCGATCGCCCTGATTCAAGACCTGCCTACCGATGACCCCCGCCAGGTGTTTAGCCAGCGCAAGGCGCAGGAGTACCAGCGCAATCTCTACCTGGCCCAGCAGCAGGCGGCCCAGCAGGGGTTGCCGCGAGCGTTTCCGGCCCTGGGCAGCGATGTGCTCGACGAGCAGGTGAGTTTGTATCGCGCCTACGTGGCAGCTCAAGGGCCGCCGGATGTGCTGATCGTGGGCAGTTCGCGATCGCTGCAGGGAGTAGACCCCCAAGTGCTGCAGCAGGCGCTGGCTCTGCAGGGCTACCCCGGTCTGCGGGTTTACAACTTTAGCGTCAACGGGGCCACTGCCCAGGTGGTGAGCTTTTTGACCCGGCAGCTGTTGGCCCCCGACCTGCACCCTCGGCTAGTGATCTGGGCTGAGGGGTCGCGCGCCTTTAACAGTGGGCGCTTCGATCGCACCTTTGCCGAAATCCTCGCCTCCCCAGGCTATGCTGCCGTCCGCGCTGGTGCTGTGCTGACCCTGCAAAACCTCGAAAAATCGCCTGCTCCAGCCGAGGCTGCTGAGCCAGGCTCAGGTTCCAGCGCAGATCGCGATTCAGAACCCGACTCAGAGGCCACCGCCCCAGCCGAGATCCCGGCCGAGCATGGCACCATTCCCCCCAGCCCAATCAATGCCCAGGGCTTTCTTGCCGTCAACGACCAGTTCAACCCGGCGGTGTATTACCGCAGCTTTCCTCGAGTGCGGGGGCTGTACGACAACGCCTATCGCCCCTTTCGCCTGGAGGGGGTGCAGACGGCCTCCTTTGAGGCCATAACCCAGTTTCTCAGGGGGCAAAACATTCCCCTGGTGTTTGTGAACCTGCCGCTCAGCGACGATTATCTAGACGGGGTGCGGCTGGGTTACGAGCGCCAGTTTCAGCGATTTTTGCAGGGCTGGGCCAATCAGGGCACCCTCACCCTGGTCGATTTGCTGGAGGAATGGCGCTGGCAGTCGCACCTGTTTGCCGACCCCAGCCACGTCAACCGCTACGGTGCCCGCGAGGTGGCCCGTCTGCTGGCCGCTGACCCCCGCATTCCCTGGCCCAGTGCCGCGCCCCAAACCTCCGATGCTGTGCCCCCAGGCTCYGNNWCWGMYSYSWAYAMSNGACMSAGCTAGCCCCGTCGAGCCTGCGCCTCAACCAGCCGACGAGGGTTAGCACTGCGCGGCTTGCGCCTGTCGGTTTAGCCTGGAGGATTCAGTTTTCTGAGCGATCTGGCGATATTCATAGAGCAGCATTTCAAAGAGGCGGTATGACCTCGGCGGAGACGCTGGTGGAAGCAGTGGCGATTGGGCCTGATGCTATATACTCGGACTGCCAAAACGTAATGCATTAACTAAGGTCTAGGGTAATGATTGCTCAGCGATCGCAGGCCCCTGCAGCGTTTCCCAAGGCCTCTGGTCTGACGCTCCTGCTGGCGGCCCTGATCGCTCTGGGCATTGTCTTCCGCTTTGCTCATTTGGATCGCCAGGTCTACTGGCACGATGAGGCCTACACCTCCCTGCACCTGTCTGGCTATGCGGTGCCTGACCTGGAGCAGGCCCTGTTTACCGGGCAACCCGTCACGGTGGCAGATCTTCAGCGGTTTCAGCGCCTCAGTCCCGGACGCAACGTGACGGATACCGTGGCGGCGCTGGCTACCTATGACGCCCAGCACCCGCCTCTTTACTACGTTCTGGCGCGGCTCTGGGCCGGACTGGTGGGAGATTCCGTCACCGCCATCCGTGCGGTTTCGGCCCTGCTGGCCCTGCTGGCCCTGCCCTTTGCCCACTGGCTGGGCTGGGAACTTTTTCGATCGCCGCCCCATGCGGCCCTCCTGACCGGGCTGGTGGCCATTTCCCCGTTCCACAGCTTGTATGCCCAGGAGGCCCGAGAATATGGCCTGTGGACGGCTATGGTGCTGTTTTCTAGTGCGGCACTGCTGCGGGCCTTGCGCCACCCATCGCCCCGCTGGTGGGCTATTTACGCCCTCAGTCTCACCCTGGGGTTATACACGTTTCTTCTCACGGTTTTGGTGATGCTCGCCCACGGATTGTACGTGCTGGCGATGCAGGGCTTGCGGCTGACCCGCCCCCTGGGCCAGTACCTGCTGGCGACAGCGGCCAGCGGGGTGCTGATTGTTCCCTGGCTGGTGCAGGTGGCATCCCAGTCTGCACGGATTGTCGCGTCTACAGCCTGGCTGGGCCAGCCGCGATCGCTGCCGGAGCTGACGCGATCGTGGCTGGCCGACGTCGGTCGCGTTTTTGTGGACTTTAACCTCGGATCTGACGATCCGCTGCTGCTGTCGCTGCCGATCGTGCTGGTGCTGGCGGGCCTGGTTGGCTATGCGCTGGTGGTTTTGGTGCGCCGGGCACCCGTTGCGGTATGGGCCTTTGTACTGCTGTTGGGGGGCGTGACCGCCCTGGGAATGATGCTGCCCGATGTGCTGTGGGGGGGGCACCGATCGAGCATTAGCCGCTACCTGATTCCTACCTGGCTAAGTCTGCAACTGGCGGTTGCCCACTGGATGGGCCTGGTTTTGACTACCGCCGATAGGGTCGGTAAGCGGTGGCAGAGGGGAGCGATCGCCCTGCTGTTGACAGCGGCGGTTCTGTCCAATGGGGTCATTCTGCAGGCCGATACCTGGTGGACTAAATACAGCAGCCAGGCCCAGCCCGCGATCGCCGAGCAGATTAATCGCTCCCCCCGACCGCTGCTGGTGAGCAGCAACCACGGAACCAATACCGGAGAACTGCTATCCCTCAGCCATGCCCTGGCCAATACGGTTACCCTGGTGCTGGTGTGCGAGCCGCAAGCGGTGCCGCCCCTCCCGACGGGCTACAGCGACCTGTTTTTGTTCAACCCATCGCCCCACCTCCAGGCAACGCTGTGGGCTCGGGGCTACGTCCTAGATGTGATCTACGAACCGGGGCTGCTTTGGCGGGCAACCTAGCCGCTGACCAGGGTTGGAGACTCCGGCATTCCCAACCCTACCGGACGGCGATAGTCGTTAAGGGCAGAGACTTCGATAGGGTTTACCTAGGGCTTTGCCGCCCGCTGCCACTGCTGAAACTCGGCAGGGGTGTTGAGGTTGGCCAGCAGAGCGTCATCCACCGACGGTATTGGCTGCACCGGATGCTGGTTGAGCCAGCCCTGCAGCGATCGCGTTGGGGATGCGATCGCGTACTGTTGCAGCGACTCCAGCGCCGCCGCCCGGTAGAACCCGCACAGCGGCTCCCAACGCTGCTGGCGCTGGGGCAGGTAGGCCAGGTAGGGCAGGGGAATGGTGGCCAGTTCGGTGCGCCAGGTACTCAGGGCCGTCGCTGACAGGTTGGGCATATCACAGGCCAGGAGCAGTACCCATTCGGGGGTATGCTCGGGCTGCTCCCGTAGCCAAATTAGCGCCTGCACCAGCGCCACCAGCGGCCCCTGGGAATCGGTCTTGTGCTCTGCGATAAACTGCACCGAGGCGGGCACCAAGGGGCGGTAGCGATCGCCCCAGGGCGTCACCACATACACCGCATCGGCAGAGGCGATCGCTACCCGACAGGTGCGCTGAATCAGCGTCTCGGCCCCCAGCGAAATCAGCGCCTTGTCGTGGCCCATACGGGAGCTGCGGCCTCCGGCTAGCACCGCAGCGGCCAGGGATGTCATCGCTTGACCGCTGTACCCTGGGCCAGCTTGCGGAGCCGGGCCGCGTCGGCCTCGGCCAGCCCTTTAAAGAAGTAGATCACCCCGGTCAGAAAGGCCAAGGCCATGTAAAACAGGCGAATGCCCCACCCGGCCCCGTCAAAAATCATCGAAAACACGCCAGGTTCAATGCCGCTGAAGCGGGTGAGTTCAGAGCGAAACCACTTCTGGTCTTCGGCCATGCGCTCTAGCTCGTCTACGGTGGCGGGCAAAATCGGCATGCGGGTCGTGGTGGTGTAGTAACCCCAAAACCCCTGGCCGCCTCCCTCACGGCTGAGGGCTTGGTTAGCCAGGGCGGTAATTTCTTGGCGGGTCAGGGTTGACTCGGCAGTGAGCTGGCTGAGCCACAGCTGGTGCCGCAGCCAGTAGCTGCTAAAGAAAACCAGCGGTAAAGCCACCAGTAGGGCGATCGACTTCAACCCCAACGAGGTTTTAGCTGGCAGATGATGGGTGGCACTGCCCAAGCCAAAGCCCAGCACCGCAAACAACAAAATTACGCTCAGCTCAATAATTTCGAGGCTCTTGAGCCAGCCACCCAAAATGGGAATGGGGTGCAAAAATAGCTCGGCTGCCCAGGTGACTAAAAACCTCACCCCAATCACAGCGGCGATTATGGCAAAAACCGCCAGCAAATACCTGGAAACGTGGGCTGGGGGGCGCAGGGTAGGCATGGCTGGGGCAATTGGAGAAGGAGGTCGGGAGCAACAATCCTCCTAATCATAATGATGCGGAGCGAAGGAGCAGCATTTACGCTAGAAAAGTCAATGGTCTGAGGTGTGTCACGTCACCTGCAGCTCACCCAGCTGGTAGGGAGAAAAGGCTCCTCGCTCGGTCACGATCGCGGTAATACAGCGAGCCGGAGTGACGTCGGAGGCAGGGTTATAGAATTCGGCCCCGTTGGGAGACGTGACCCGTTGCCCCCCCTGAATAGCGCTTTGAGAGTCACCCAGCTGATAAATTTCCTCGTGCGGATGCTCGGCGATCGCCATGCCCTCCCCCGTTGCTACCGCAAAATCAACCGTCGATACGGGAGCCGCCACCACAAAGGGAATGTCGTGGGCCTGAGCCACCAGGGCCAGGCTATAGGTGCCAATTTTGCTCATTGTGTCACCGTTGGCGGCAATGCGATCGGCCCCCGCCAGCACAGCGTGAATTAGCCCTTTTTGCATACAGTGGGCCGCCATGCTGTCGGTAATCACCGTCACCGGAATGCCCTCCTGCACACATTCCCAGGCGGTGAGGCGCGACCCCTGAAAGGTGGGCCGGGTTTCGGCGGCGTAGACCCGCTCCAATCGACCCGCTTTCCACAGCGATCGCATAATGCCCAGCGACGTACCGTAGCCCGAGGTGGCCAGCGCCCCGTGGTTGCAGTGGGTTAGCACCGTGAGCTTGGCCGGGTGCTCCGGCAGCACGTTAACTCCGTGGTCACCAATTGCGTGGCAGAGGCGAAAATCTTCTGCCTGAATGGTCTGGGCCTGGGCCATCAGCTGCGCCCTCACCTCCTCGATGGAGGCACCGGAGTGGTGCACCACCCGCAGCATGGTGTCTACCGCCCACTGCAAATGGGCTTTGTCGGGCCGGGTCTGCTTAAACTGGTCGCCGATCGCCTCAATTCGCTCCCAAAAGGCGGTGGGGTCGTCGGTGTGAATTTCGGTTGCCCCCAGATACAGGCCGTAGGCCGCCGCAATACCCATGGCCGAGCCGCCCTGGACAATGCCCGATCGCAGCGATCGCACCACATCATCGCAGCGGTGAATCGACACAATGTTGTAGCGCTCCGGCAGCTGCCGCTGGTCGATCAGCACCAGGTGGTCGTCTTGCCAAATCACGGGGTAAACGTGGGTATCGCTGGTGGCAATCATGGCGGCTGGGGGAAATACGAGGACGGCGGCACGTGCCATGACTCTCAGTATGGAGGTTTCTTCGCCCCTGTCAATTCATTTCTGTGCCCTTCGACTCCGCTCAGGGCACAGAAATGAATTGGCATAGGAAAGGCGGAGGCGATCGCAACCAGCTGATCACGATCACAATTCTCTATCCGGAGCCTAACTGATCCCCGTTGGAGGTAAAAGCGACACCCCAGGAGAGCCACCATGTTTACCCTTCGCTTCGCCACCGCCGACTACCGCCCCGATCGCCAGATCACCCTCCGCACCAACCTCGACAACTGGGCCAAAGATATTCCCGGCCTCTACGAAAACGGGGCCTGGCGCTTTGAGCTGCCCATCGCCCGCTACGGCGGCGGCTTTACCTTTAAGTTTGTGCTGGAGCGCACCTACTGGCAAAACGGCCCCGACCTGTTCCTACAGCCCGTTTCTGGCGGCGACTACCTCTACCAGGCCCCCGCCGTCACCTTTCCGCCCATGACCGAAGTGGTGGTCGAAAACACCAACCTTCAGCAAGAGTTCTTTCCGCCCAACCTCAACGAAAACCGGCTCTACGACGTAATTGTGGTCGGCTCCGGCATTGGCGGCGGCATATTGGCCGACCAGCTCTCCGACCTAGGCCTAGATGTTTTGGTCCTTGAAGCGGGCAGCTACCTGTTCCCCACCCACACCGCCAACCTGCCCCGGCAGCACCGCGTCGGCCAGTTCGACAAACATGTTTGGAACCTCTACGAACGCTTTAAGGTGCAGAACTTTGCCAACGGCTTTGGCTCCGCCTTCGATGGCGGTCAGGCCTTTAACCTGGGCGGCAAATCGCTCTTCTGGGGCGGCCTCATTCCCCGGATGGCCTGGTGGGAACTCGATCGCTGGCCCCGCAGCCTGCGCTGGTTTCTCGAAGGCGGCGGCTACCAGCAGGCCGAGGACCTGATGAACCGCGTACCCCTACCCCCCACCCCCTACCGCCGCCGCGTGAAGCAGTTTTTGCGCCAAAACCTGGCCGAGTTCACCGCCTTCGATGCCCCTATGGCGGTGCAATACTCCAACCCCCAAGATCTCAGCACGGTGCCCACCGGCATGTTTTCTACCGCCGACCTGCTCACCGAGTCGATGCTCACCAATGGCCCCCAGGGCAACCAGCACCTGTTCATTAACCTCAACCATCCCGTCAGCCGGGTCGAGACCCAGGGCAACCGAGTTACCCGCGTGGTTGCCTACGACCTAATTGCCCAGCAGGAGCGCAGCTACCAGGCCAAGGCGGTTGTCTTAGCGGCGGGCACCGTTGAGAGCGCCAAAATTGCTCAGCTCAGCGGGCTGGCCGACCCCACCAACAAAATTGGCGTTGGCATTACCGACCACCCGATCTACTTTACCCACTTTGCCCTGCCCGTCACCGCCGACCTCTACGACCCCAACAGCACCAGCAAAGTGCTGCTTCAGCCCAACGACGGTAAGGCCCGTCCTTACAACGTTGTGCTGGAGTTTGGGGCCGACTTTAACCAGGGTCGCTACGTCGATCTAGACCTGCTCGATCGCCACCGCCGCCAAAAAGGCAACCTCATGCTCTGCGAAATCGTGTTTTTGATGGATGCCCCGCTGATTGAGGCCAACACCGTGCAGCAGGTTGGTCCTGCCTACGTCAAACCCGTCGTGCAAATGCAGCCCAGCCCCCTGGGCGGCCAGTACTACGGCGAAATGAGCGCGATTAAAGACCAGCTAATTGCCGCTCTGGGGGGGCAACCCCTGGTCAACAACGACCTCAGCCTCAAAGGCGCAGGTCTCGGTGGCGTGGCCCACGAAGTCGGCAGCCTGCGGATGAGCGGCGAAACCGACGACGGCCAGTCGCTCAACGATGGCGTAGTGGACACGAATCTCAAGTTTCTGGCCTACGACAACCTCTATGCCTGCGACCTGTCGGTGTTTCCGTCATCGCCAGCGGCAAACCCGACGCTGACTCTGGCCGCCCTGGCGATTCGCCTGGCCGAGCATTTGAAGGAGGTCGTGTAGATAGTCCATCCGTTTCGGCCCACCCTATCGTCGCAAAGATTCCCTGACGTCCCGTAGGGTGGGCAGTGCCCACCAGCACACTGTAGGTAAGAACAAAAATTAGGAGTTGAACTGCCTCCCGCGATCGCTCATTGCGTCATCGCATCTGTCCCCAAGCACCTTAGACAGAACATTCCCTGCCCCAGGAACTTATCGGCGGCATAATGAGTCAGCAGAAACTTGGCCAAGTTGCTCTCTATTTAGGGTTATGCTGCTGAGCGCTACCCTAAGGGGGTTAACGGCATCCGCTAAGTACCGTCTAATACACATATTGACTACTCTTGCCGATGGCTATGACTGCTTCGTTTCCCAACTCTCAACCCGAGTCGAGACCGCTAGGGGGGCGCTATCGCATCGTGCAGCCCCTGGGTTCGGGGGGCTTTGGGCAAACCTTTAGCGCCCAAGATCTGCACCTGCCGGGGCACCCGATCTGCGTGGTAAAGCAGCTTCAGCCCCAGGTCAGCAGCGCTGAAGAACTGCAAACGGCGCGACGGCTGTTTGATACCGAGGCCCAGACCCTCTACAAGCTGGGGTCGCACCCGCAGATTCCGGGGCTGCTGGCCCACTTTGAGGAGGACCAGGAGTTTTACCTGGCCCAGGAATATATCGAAGGTCATTCGCTGGCCGATGAGTTGGGCAGCCCATGGAATGAGGCCCAGGTGGTCACATTTTTGGGCGATCTGCTGGGGATTTTGGCCTTTGTGCACAGCCACGGCGTCATTCATCGCGATATCAAACCATCGAACTTGATCCGCCGCGCCAGCGATCGCCGCATAGTGCTGATTGATTTTGGTGCGGTCAAACAGGTCAGCAGCCAGGCTACCGCCCTGCGATCGCATCTCAGCCACACCATTTCGATCGGCACTCAGGGGTATATGCCCAGCGAGCAGGTGGCCGGGCGACCCCAGTTTAGCAGCGATATCTATGCGGTCGGCATCTTGGGCATTCAGGCCCTGACCGGGTACCCGCCGACCGAGCTGCACCCCGACCCCCACAGCGGCGAGCTGGAGTGGCAGCATTACGCGCCAAAGGCCAATCCGGCCCTGCTGGATCTGCTAGATAACATGGTGTGCTACGACTTTCGCACCCGCTACACCACCGCCGCTGAGGCTTTGGCGGCGCTGAGAGGCCTGCCGCCTCAGCTAAGTCGGTACGTTCCGCCTGCGATCGCTTCCCCAGGCCAGGCTCCCGGTGCTACTCAGGCCGCTCCCACCGTCGCGGTGGGGCGTCGCCGCGAGCGAACTCAGCTCACGACCCCCAGGGCGACGGTCCCCCAGGCGACCGCCCCCCAAGCTCCGGCCCGACGACGGCAAAAAACCTCTTTGCCGCTGTGGCTACCGCTGGCGGCGGGGGCTAGCGTTGCGATCGCCGCTCTCCTGGGCTGGCAGCTCTGGCGTTCAGATGACTCCGTTCAAGAGGCCGCTGCCCCGGAGGTTATTGCCCCTACCACCGATGAGGCGACCACCGACGAGACGGCCACCGACGCTGGTTCCGAGACCGAGGCGACCACTGCACCCCCCAGGGAGGACACCGCCCCCAGCCCCGCCGATGATGCTACAGAAAATGCTACAGAGCCAACGGATGCCGAGCCGGTAGAACCGCCTCCCCCAGCGGCAGACGCCACACCGCCTGCCGAGCCAGCCGATCCAGTTGCCGAGCCAGCGCCACCAGAGACCAGTAGTGGGCTAACCCCAGCGACGGCCCAGGCAACGGTAAACGCTTTGTATAGCCATGTATCTAACCGATCTTGGGATGCGGCGCGATCGCAGTTTGGCGGTTCTCTGGCCCAGCAGTTTGACCCCAACTTTTTCGCCCAGTTCGATCGCGTCTCGGTCGAGAACCTGCGGGTGACCAACCAAAGCGCTGATACCGTCGAGTTTGTGGGCGAGAACACCTACATTTACCCCGACGGCTCAACCCAGCGCGAGGAGCGTACGTTCACCGTGCAAATGCAGGACGGGCAACCCCGCATTGTAGCCTCCCGCTTTAGGGGGGTGTTGCAGTCTCGGTAGCCAGGAGGATCAGGATGCTACCCACAGTGTGCGGCCGGGGATCTAGGGCTTCGCGCTACGTGTGTTGTGGCATTGCTCCACGGCCCAGGCTAGAAAATTCAGCGTTTCTAACGGCCTGTCAGTATCCCTTAAACCGAGTCTTAAGCGAAGGCTGGCTGCTTGGAAAGAGTAACGCTGGCCTTGGGTAAAAGGGCTAAAACTTGTTCAAGTGGGCCATCCAGCTGCGCTTGGGTGTGCTTACCCTACCCAATTGCGGTAATCTGCCATAGGCCGAACAAACTCGCTTTTGTATCGCAAACAACGTTTTAATAGATCATGATTAAATCAACATTTCGCCTTTCTGCCTTACTGCCCCTAGGGCTAACTCTGCTGCTTACTACAGCCGCCTGCACCCGCACCTCAGATTCCGCCGATATCAACGGCACAGACCCCATGGCCGCCCCGGTTGACCCCGTTGCTGGCGATCAGACTGAAGATACCGCCTCTTTGCTGGCGCTCTCGGGTGAGGGACTGCAGCTGGTGGGTGACCAGAGTGGCTCGACCGATACCCTCGCCTTTGGCACCGACATGGCTGTTGTCGAAGACGCCGTCACCGAGCTGGTGGGAGAACCTGCAGAGTCTGGCGAAAATACCGAGTGCGGTTCAGGCCCGCAGATGATCACCCAGTGGTCCAATGGCCTGGTTTTGCATGCCGCCGACGGTGAGTTCATCGGCTGGTCGACGCGTCCCGACACCGATGCTAATCTGACCACCATAGCCGGGGTGGGCATTGGCTCAACGCGCGGTGAACTAGAATCCGCCTACACCATTGAGGTGGCTGAGGGTTCCCTGGGCACAGAGTTTTCGACGGGCGACTTGTTTGGAATTCTCAGCTCTGCCGAATCCGATGCCACCGTTGAGAATTTGTGGGCTGGAACCGTCTGTAACTTCCGCTAGAAAAGGGCTTTGCGGGTACGAACGCCCCAGACCTTTTTTAAGTTGTAGGGGCAAGCGCCGCTTGCCCTGCTAGGTTGAGCCTGATTGGCTGACAAAACCTGTGAAGCACCTGCGATCGCGTAGGGTGGGTGGCGCGTTAGCAAACCCAACAAAACCTGCTCTGGCGTTGAGTGAGACTTTATTTCACCCAATCTACCGCTGGTCTAATACTGAATCTGCCTTGGCTACCCCCGGTTGGACTGGGCAGACACCGTTTGCCCCTACGGGAACCGCCTGTTTGGGATCG
Source organism: Nodosilinea sp. LEGE 06152 (assembly GCF_015207525.1). Taxonomy (GTDB): domain Bacteria; phylum Cyanobacteriota; class Cyanobacteriia; order Phormidesmidales; family Phormidesmidaceae; genus Nodosilinea. Next base: position 7,965 of record NZ_JADEWR010000014.1, on the reverse strand, counting down.
GGGCTATGCGATTCGGATTTGGTCTAATACCGAATCCTATTGGGTTGCACCCGGTTTGTAGGGGCATTGCACTGCAATGCCCCTACGAGATCTCTGTTTTGAATCAAGATTTCTCAATGCGGATTTCGTATAAATTAGGTTAGTTGCAATGGCCAAGGTTATAAAGCTATAAAAAAGCCGCCCTAATTCAGGGCGGCTTTTGGCTAATTCACTCTAGCTTTCGTTGGAAAACGTCGGCGTGATTTAGTAGTCGAAGTCGCCGCCCATGCCAGCACCGGCGGGGGCACCCTCTTTGGGTTCGGGCATATCGACCACGATGCACTCAGTGGTAAGCACCATGCCTGCGATGGAAGCGGCATTCTGCAGGGCAGAGCGAGTCACTTTGGCGGGGTCAACGATACCGGCGTCAAACATATCGACGAACTCACCGTTGGCGGCGTTGTAGCCAACGTTGAAGTCCTTCTCTTTGACACGCTCGGCGATTACAGCACCATTTTGGCCAGCGTTCTGAGCGATCCGCATCAGAGGAGCGGCCAGGGCACGGGCCACGATCGCAGCCCCAGTGTGCTCTTCAGCGGTGAGGTTTGCTTCCAGCCACTCGCTCAGATCGGGCACCAGGTGAGCCAGGGTGGTACCACCGCCGGGGACGATGCCCTCTTCAACCGCCGCTTTGGTGGCGTTGATGGCGTCTTCGAGGCGCAGCTTGCGGTCCTTCATCTCGGTTTCGGTGGCGGCACCGACCTTGATTACGGCCACACCGCCAGAGAGCTTAGCCAAACGCTCTTGCAGCTTCTCTTTGTCGTAGGTCGACTCGGTTTCGTCGATCTGGCGACGGATCTGCTCGCAGCGGGCCTTGACATCCTGCTCGTTGCCTTCGGCAACGATGGTGGTGGTGTCTTTGGTGATGGTGAGGCGGCGAGCCTGACCCAGCATGTCAAGCTTGGTGTTGTCGAGCTTGAGACCGGTGTCTTCAGAGATCACCTGGCCGCCGGTGAGCACGGCGATGTCTTCGAGCATAGCTTTGCGGCGATCGCCGAACCCAGGCGCTTTCACAGCGGCCACATTCAGCACGCCGCGCAGACGGTTGACCACCAGGGTAGCCAGGGCCTCCTTCTCAATATCTTCAGCGATGATGATCAGAGGACGACCGGAGCGAGCCACCTGCTCGAGCACGGGCACCAGATCCTGCACCAGGGCAATTTTCTTGTCGGTGATCAGAATGTAGGGCTCATCCAGCACCGCTTCCATGCGCTCGGTGTCGGTGACGAAGTAGGGGGAGACATAGCCCTTGTCAAAGCGCATCCCTTCGGTGACCTCCAGTTCGGTGGTCATGGATTTGCCTTCTTCCAGGGAGATGACGCCTTCGCGGCCCACTTTCTCCATGGCTTCGGCAATCATGGCACCCACTTCTTCGTCGTTGCCGGCGGAGATGGAACCCACCTGAGCGATCGACTTGGAGTCGCCAACGGGGCGAGCGTGCTCAGCAATCTTTTCAACCAGAAACGCGGTGGCTTTGTCAATGCCGCGCTTGAGGGAGATGGCATTGGCACCAGCGGCAACGTTGCGCATCCCTTCTTTAACCATGGCGTGGGCCAGCACGGTAGCCGTGGTGGTGCCGTCGCCAGCGGCGTCGTTGGTCTTAGAAGCGGCCTGGCGAATCAGGGCTACGCCGGTGTTCTCGATGTTGTCTTCGAGTTCAATTTCCTTGGCGATGGTGACACCATCGTTAACGATCTGGGGTGCCCCAAACTTCTTTTCGAGCACCACGTTGCGGCCTTTGGGGCCGAGGGTGACGGCCACGGCCTCGGTCAGAATGTCCATACCCTTTTCAAGGGCGCGACGGGCGTTTTCGTTGTAGACAATGCGCTTAGCCATAGAATCGATGTTCTCCGGGAAGAAGATAGGAAGTGAATGTGAAAACGTGAAGCGAGGGGAATTGAGGAACCTAGAGTTCAGGGCATCGGCTAAGTAGGTTGGGTGAAGCGGTAGCGGAACCCAACAAACCGACATAGCTAATGGTGGGCAGTGCCCACCCTACGAGGCCGAAATCCCGAATCTAAGCTTCGACAAGCTCAGCTACCGAGCTTCGACAAGCTCAGCTACCGAGCTTCGATAGGCTCAGCTACCGAGCCAAAATTGGTTTAGCCGAGCACAGCCAGAATGTCTTTCTCAGATAGCAGCACAAACTCGTCGCCGCCCAGCTTGATGTCGGTACCGGCATACTTGGAATAGAGCACCTTGTCGCCGATCTTGACTTCCATGGCCTGGCGGGAACCTTTGTCGTCGGTTTTACCGGGGCCGACAGCGGTGATTTCACCCACCTGAGGCTTTTCCTTGGCGGTGTCAGGTAGCAGAATGCCGCCAGCGGTGGTCTCTTCGGACGCACTTACTTTAATCAAAACTCGATCGGCTAGGGGCTTAACGCTAGATGCCGCCAAAGTGATAGCTGCCATACAATGCTTCTCCGGATTTGCTATTAAGACAGCGCCTGGGGGAATGTGGCCTAACCCCGCTCAGACGCATTACACAGATTTTCAGAGCTTAGCACTCGCAAGCTCCGAGTGCTAATTTACGGCGGAAAGGGGGGCGATCGCAACGCCGACACCTGTACGGGTTCCCGAACTGGGTGGATGAGTGAATGAGTGGGCGGGTAGGAGGGTGGATGTGTGATGGTCCCTGAGCCGAGTCGTTTGTCCTGTGGACAGGCTTCGCCAACGCACTAGCGTCTCCCATAGGAAAAAAGGGGTCGATGTGTGGGCGGGTAGGTGAGTGGGTGCGATCGCTGTCAAAATCAGGCTGGAGAAGACCTCATTTAATAAATCGTTTAAACCCTTTCAAATCATCATTGCTATGCCATCTTTGCCCAGCCTCAAGGTTTTGCTGCCTGTGCTCACCAGCTTTTTGTTTGCAGGTAGCTTTATCGCAGGCAAATACACCACCGTTGAGCTGGGGCCACTGACCACCTCACTGCTGCGCTACGTCATTGCCCTGGGCGTGCTAGGACTGCTGGTTTACCGCAGCGATCGCCCCACCAAAGCCCTGACCGTCGCCCGTTCGGACTGGGGTGCGATGGCGCTCTTGGGGCTGTTTGGGGTGGTAGGTTATCACTATTTTTTCTTTAGCAGCTTGCGCTACACCGCCACCGCCAACACCGCCATTATCAACGCCTTTAACCCAGTGGTAACCGGGGTGATGGCGGCCCTGTTCATTGGCGAACGGCTGAGCCGCCGCCAGTACGGCGGCATTGTGCTGGCGCTGGCCGGAGTGCTTACCCTGCTGACTCGGGGCAACCTGACGGCCCTGCTCAGGCTCGACCTCAACCGGGGCGACGGGCTCATGCTGTGCGCCGTGCTGTGTTGGGTGGTGTATTCCTTAATTATTAAGCAGCTCAGCCAGCGCTACTCGGGGCTGACCATTACGTTTTACGCGGCGGTAGCGGGGGTGGGGCAACTGCTGGTGTTGGCCTCGCTAGAGCGCTGGTGGCAGCAGCTCACCACCCTATCGCTGGCTTCGCTCTTGGCCATTGTGTACATGGGCGTAGCGGCCTCGGGGGTGGCCTACCTGCTGTTTAACCTCAGCATTCAAAAGGTTGGCCCCACTCGCACGGCTAGCGTGGTCTACAGTTTGGTGCCAATCTTTGTGGCGGCACTGGCCTGGCTCTTTTTTCGCGAGCCATTGACGGCAACTATGCTGGCTAGCATGGGGCTAATTTTACTGGGTGTAAACGTGGTGCTGAGTCAGCCCAAGGTGTGAGTGAGAGTCACCAGGTGTTGGTTATTCTGGGCGTAGTTCTGTTTAAATTATTTTTTTGCCGGGAGGCGCTATGGCATCGCTGATGTCGTCTTTTTTTAGCCCAATTTCTGCGTTAGTCGGCCCCATCAATCTTTTTGGTAGCACCGTTTTGCTGGGTGGTTTTGGCGATGACAGGCTCAGCGGAGGAGCCGAAAACGAGATTTTGATCGGNYTGGGSNGGTWRSRNNCASCWRWWWKGKAKCGGSSSSMMNCGMNCGCYWSKTTGSCGRKCSMSGYRRCGATRTKTTNGNCRSYGRGYTGGSCMAAAANNNTSGMMTCGNCGGCGGGNTCGNNGGGCAAGATACTTTTGTGCTAAGAAACGATGGCCGAGTCGATACCGTAGTAGATTTTGCCCCTGGGGTCGATCGGTTTTTGCTTCAGGGCGGCTTGAGCCTGGGGCAGATTGCGATCGCTCAGCAGGGAGCCAATACCACCTTGCGCTATCTCAACCAGGCAGAGCCCAGCGTCATTCTTCTCAATGTGCAGGCCAGTAGCCTTACGCCTGAAAGTTTTCAAACCCAGGCGCTGGTGCCCAGCTTTAACAGCCTGACCGTCTTCGGCGATAGCCTGTCCGACCCTGGCAACCTGTTTGGGCTGACGGGCTTTTTCCCGCCCTTTCCCTATTCCCAGGGGCGCTTTTCTAATGGCGATCTCTGGGTTGATTACTTGAGTGACGATATCGGTCTGGAGCCTGCCCAGGTGCAAAACTTTGCCGTGGGGGGAGCTACCACCGGCCGCGACAACGGCCTCGACCCCTTGATTAGCTCGCTCACGGGTACAGAGGTTAATCTGCCGGGGTTGCTCGACGAGGTTGATAGCTATCTGAGCAGCTTGGGCAGTGGTTCTGCCAATCCCGATGGTCTCTATGTGGTATGGGCTGGGGCCAACGATTTGTTTAACTTGCCCAGCGATCCCGCCGCGATTCCAGCCTTTTTGGCCAACTCAGTGCAAAATATCGCCACGGCGATCGGCAACCTAGCGGCGCGGGGGGCCGATACATTTTTGGTGCCCAACCTGCCCAACCTGGGCCTGACGCCTCGCACCCTGGGTGACGGCACTAGCCAACAGGCTACGGCTCTGAGTCTGGGGTTTAATACGGGCTTGGCCAATGCGTTGACGGCGCTGGAGCAAACTCTGCCCATCGACATTATCCCGGTCGATCTGTTTGGGCTGACCAATGAAATTATTGGCGCTCCGGCAGAGTTTGGCTTTACCAATGTCACCGACGCGCTGCTTAACCAGGGGCTGCTCGACGACCCCGGCTACTTCTGGTGGGATCAGCAGCACCCCACGACCCGCGTACACGACCTGCTATCGGATGTCTTTCAGGTTGCGCTGGTGGAGGCCGGATATTTGCAATCTGGCGATGCCCTACTGCCGGCCTTGAGTGCCGCAGCTGAGGCAGACTGGCTACCCCAGGGCGCAGGCAGCGGTCTAGCTTCCCTAACCTCTCTGTCTAACGCCCCGTTGAACAGTTTGGTGCCCAGCCCAGACAACTGGCTGGCGGTGAGCGGCGATCTGAGCTAGGCCAAATTAACAGGTTGCAAACTTAAGGATGTAGTCAAACCCAGGGTTGTGGGCCTAAACAAGGGCTTCGAATAGGGGGCTTCGACTCCGCTCAGCCGCCGGTGGCTGAGCGGAGTCGAAGCCAGATTATCAGCTCAGAAGCCGGGTTTATTGGCCTAGTAGCTGTCGTCGCCAGTGACGGTGTGCAGGCCCAGGTCGTGGTTGGCCCGGTTGAGGCGATCGGCGATCGCCCGTCGCCATTTGAGACTAATGGTGTCGTCCGCGAGTACGGCCTGGGCTTCTTCGCGATATAGGGCGCTTTGTACGGTATCAACTTTTTCGAGCTGCTTGAGGTGCTCAAGTACTTCTTGGGGATTGTTCATAGCAATAGTCCTTATACATAAAAGGAACCAGACCCGTTTTGGGGCACCGGGTCCGGGTGCATGACCTTATTCTCCGAAAACCTATCCTCAACGGCTACTGTTCAGGCCGAACCTTTACGCCTCGATAAAGTTTGTTGTGCTTCGCAATAGGACGTTGCACTTAGCGCCAGCGAAGATTTACTGATAGAGCCCGTCTGGGGCTGCAACGCTGGTTTGGGCTGGTCGGCGTTTTCTCGGTGAGTATTTTGCTTTCCGCTAGGTGATAATTGAACGTTTATGCATGCGTTGGCCTGGCAGGCCATGGGCTGAAAACGGGAAAGGAGCACTGTTCTAGGGGAGAGTCAGGCATGGAGATTGCGGCTAACGGCGCGATCGCAGCGGCGTATTTTGTCATTCCTCTAACGCTGCTGCCGCTGCTGCGAACGACCAAGCGCGACCTTTGGCTCAACCTGCTGTTGCTGATCTTGTTTATTTTTAGCTGCGGTATAGGGCATACCCTGAGTGCCTTGCACATGCACAGCGCCCTCTGGCACTGGGTAACGGCGGGTATATCGTGGGCGGCGGTAGCGGCCTTACTCAGCAGCCAAACGCGCCTCCGCTACCTGGGTGAGACCTTTAGCTTGCTAGAGGCCACCTGGGACCAGGCCCTCACCGGCAAGGTGCTGTGCGAGCGCACGGGCGACGACCTCAAGGTGCTCAAGCTCAACCCTGCGGCCGCTGCCATCACCAAAAATCTGCTCCGGCCGGGCGATCGCCTCTGCGAAAAAATGCCCTTTCACCAGCAGCAGGTTTACCCCTATGAGGTACCTCTAATTGACCTCTACTTTGCGGCCCTCGACTCCGGCGAGCCCAAGCGCTTGGAGTACCAGTACAAGGGCGAAATTTCTGGCTGGTACATGACCCTGGTTACCCCGCTCTCCCCAGAGCTGCTCTACATGACTTTTACGGAGGTGAGCGGCGTTATTCACGACCCGCTCACAGGCCTTTACAACCGCCGAGTGCTGGAGATGGAGCTGGGTAACTGGGAGGTCTGTCTGTTTATTGACCTCGATCGCTTTAAGCTGATCAACGACCAGCGAGGCCACTTTTTGGGGGATGAGCTGCTGAAAGCGATCGCCGAGGTGCTGCAAGACTTTGCCCAACGCTATAGCGGTGTTGCCGTACGCAATGGCGGGGACGAATTTCTGCTGCTGCTGCCCGCCTCCGATGCCGACGCTACCGAACCCTGCCCTACCCCCGCTGCGATCGCCGAAGATGTGCTGAACGAAATTCTGGCCATTGAGGTCGAGGGGGCCAGCATCAGCGCCTCCATTGGCGTGGCCAGCGGCACCATCGACGCTTTTCAGGAAGATGTGCCCATTAACCGGCTGCAGCAGGCGGCCGAAACTGCCCTGCGGGAGGCCAAACGCAACCGGCGATCGAACCTGCCCCAGCACCGCATTCAGGTATGGAATAGCAACCTGGCTCGACGGCGACTGCGCCAGATCACCCTGGAGGCCTACCTGGCGCAGCGCAGCAGCGAGCTAGAGTTTTGGCTCGCCTACCAGCCCATCTGCCAGATGGAAACCGGCGCGATTGTCGGAGCCGAAGCCCTGATCCGGTGGGATTCGGCCCGTTTGGGTCGGGTGTCGCCGTCGGAGTTTATACCAGTGGCCGAGGCCACCGGACTGGTGCACCGCATCAGCGACTGGGTGCTCTGCCACGCCCTGGAGCAGCTAGCCCAGTGGCAGGAGATCTCGCCCCAGTTCAACCTCTCTGTCAACATCAGCCCCCTAGAGCTAGAAGACGACGACTTCTTAGATCGCATTTTGCAGCGGGTTTCGGGGGCGGGCATTGCCAGCCATCACTTCGGCATTGAGATCACCGAGCGGGGCATCTACAGCAATTTGGAGCGCTACCTGCAAAGCCTGCAGGGCATGCGCGACATGTCGCTGCGGCTCAAGGTCGACGACTTTGGCATGGGGCAGTCGGGCCTGGCCCAGCTCTTGCAGTTTCGCTTTGATGAGGTCAAAGTCGATCGCTATTTTATTCCCACCAATGCCCAGAATTTGGAGAAGGTGGCGATCTGTCGGGCGATCGCCAATCTGGCAGATGGCATCCACTTTGACCTGGTGGCCGAAGGCATTGAGCATGCCGATCAGCGCCGCCTCATGCTGGAGTTGAACTACAACTACGGTCAGGGCTATCTCTTCTCCAGACCGATGACGGCGCAGAATCTGACGACGCTGCTGCGGGAGGGGAGGGGGTTGGGGGTAGGGTAGGCGGGTAGGCGGGTAGGCGGGTG
>NZ_JADEWR010000013.1 GCF_015207525.1 Nodosilinea sp. LEGE 06152 | reverse complement strand
GCTGTGTGCACAGCCCCATTTCTCTCACGTTCAGTTCTTCAAGGAACTCCAACACAGTATTCAGCAATGAAAGCTTTCCTGGTGTCTTTGGCGCTGTGGACCCACTCTGACCCATCCCGAACTCAGACGTGAAACGCAGCTGCGGCGAAGATAGTGAGGGGGTTGCCCCTCGTCAAAATAGCTCGATGCCAGGTCCTTCAATTAATACCCCCGTGATGTTATCGTCATGGGGGTGTTTTGTCTGATAGTCGGCTTAAGCACAAATAACCTGATGTTATCGGGCTGTTGATCGGTTTCTGGACACTACTGAAACCTACGCACTGCCTTTGATCTATGATTCAATCGTGAACCCTATAAGTTGTAGGGGCGAATGATGGGAGATGGTGTGTTTAAGATTGACCTGCCGAATGCTCGAGCGACCTACAACCTGGGTATTTGCTTGGGGCAGCTTTGCCCGCCGGGCACGGTGCTGCTGCTGTTGGGGGATTTAGGCAGCGGCAAGACAACCCTAGTGCAGGGGATAGGGGCGGGCTTAGGCATTGCTGAGCCGATTAGCAGCCCGACATTTACGCTGATCAATGAGTATTTGGAGGGGCGAATGCCTCTCTACCATGTGGATTTGTATAGGCTGGACTCTGAGCAGGTAGGCTCTTTAGAGCTGGAGAGCTACTGGGATGCCACGGGGTGTGTGCCCGGGTTGCTGGCGATTGAGTGGTCTGAGCGGATTCTAGATTCTCCTAAATCGGCGATTCGACTGAAACTGGGGAGCAAGCCCGGCGGTGGGCGATGGGCTACAGTGCTGACGGCTACAGATGATCAAGTTGCATTATTGGAGCAGGTAATTTGCGATGGCTTACTGGCTGATGAAGTCTGAACCTGACGTGTACAGTATTGATGATCTGAAGCGCGATCGCACTGAGCTTTGGGACGGGGTTCGCAACTACCAGGCCCGCAACTTTCTCACTAGTATGGCCCTAGGCGACAAAGCCTTCTTCTACCATTCCAATACTAAGCTACCGGGGATTGTGGGGCTTATGGAGATCGTAGCAACCAACATCGTTGATCCTACCCAATTTGACTCGTTCAGTAAGTACTACGACCCCAAGTCCTCGCCGGATAGCCCCCGCTGGTATACGGTGACGGTGGGCTATCTGGAGACGTTTGCCCAGGTTATTACTTTAGACCAGCTGAAGGAGAAGTTTACCCCTGATGAACTGTGGGTGGTGCGGCGAGGCAACCGATTGTCGGTGATGCCGGTGGATGAGGTAGTGGCCCAAAAGCTTTTACGTATGGCTAAAACGGTTCAGCTTTAGCCTTTCCTCTCGTTTAATTTATCTGGACATAACTTGTACGATGCATTTACCCGAAGACCCAGAACTACCTATTCAAATTAATATTGTGCCGATGATCGATGTGGTCTTTGCGGTACTAGCGTTTTTTATTCTTTCTAGTTTGCTGCTAACTCGTAATGAGGGATTGCTAGTGGCCTTGCCGAGTGCTGAAACGGCTGAAGCTCAGGCTCAACGGCAGGTTGTTGTGACATTAAACGCGAATGGTGAGGTATTTGTAGGAAATAGGGCTGTAACTGATGAACAGCTTTTAGAAGCAATTCGAACGCTGGGAACTTTAAAGGATGGTGGCCTTATAGTGATTCAAGCAGACCAATCTGTAAGCCACGGTAGGGTGGTGGCTGTTATGGATCGACTGCGATCGCTGCCTGGGGTGCAATTAGCGATCGCAACGGAAGGAAGTCAGCCCTAAGGTAGGCGCTACCTGTGGAAAAGTTAACCCTTTTGCCTCTGGGTTGTGAGATGTCTCGATTCTATAATCTATGAGTCATGGTGAGTACAAGCTTAAGGTCATGATGGAAGTTAGGAAAAGCATTGCGGTTTAGATTATGGCGCTACAACTCATGGCCTTACCAACGCAGCTGTTAATACTAGTCCGGTTTTTGCTGGTGCCTGTGTGCTTTGTATTGGCCTGGGGGCTAGTAGGAATCACAGCCTGGAATCTGGTAACGACTATTCGAGATGGGGTGAATCGCGCTACGGTGATGCACAAGATTCCTTGTGCTGATTGTCGGTACTTTACTGGTGACCATCGGCTTAAGTGCCCTATTCATCCTAAAATTGCCCTTTCTGAATCTGCCATTGACTGCGCTGATTTTGAACAGGCAGGATTCATATAGCCTGTGTGAAAGTTTTTTGACCGACTCTGAAGCTGCTTTTGCTATGCCCAATTGAATTTATGGCTGGTGCATGGAGGCAGGAGCACAGTGGCATTTGAAAGTTGGTTTGGAAAAGGACGAAGTGCGCTTCTGAGGTTGATTTAGGGTTGTTCTCGGGCAATGGGCACAACTCGATTAATAGCTTCTTTAATAAAGGCTTTAATAACCGCGTCGCGTTGATTGAGGCGAAACTGTTGTTCTATGACAGCACCCATACCGCCATCGCCCCAGCTTTGATTTTGGCGGAAGTATTCGACAAAACTTTTACCGGCAATCCGGGTGAGGTAAGCACCGCTTGTGCCCTTTAGTGCTCGGCCAGCTAGTACTGTGGCTAAGTTTGTTTGAAGGCCCAAGGCCAACAGATCTACAGTGCCTTTGACTAGACCTAAACCCGTGAGGGTTTTGGCTACGGACAGAGCCAGGGCTTTGCCTTCCTCAATGCTGACTTCACAACCGTAAACCTGACTAAGCTCAACAACCATTTGAGCGTTGATAGCCGCTGTGGCTAAAAAGTCGAGACCGGGCAGGGGGGTAACGGCGATCGCCCCAGCGCTTAACCACTGATACCGCTCAATGATAGCGTCAGCCTGGGCCTGGCGCTGACTATCGATAATCTGACGGGCGGTTTCTCCGAGCTGCTGAGTTTGCAAAAGTAGGTTGTCAGCTATGAGCGTTTCACCTTCCTGACGCAGCAGGTCGGCTAGGCGTGCTCGCAAGGGCAGCAAGTTTGGCTGCATTTGTAACCAGCCACCGCCGACCTGAGGTAGGGGTTGCGGTAAAGCCGCAACGGCAACAATATCATCGGGGCTAAGGGGGGGGATGACTCGCGATCGCAGCCGTTCTAGCAAAGCTTCTAAATCGGTTTCGGGATAGCGATCGGCCTTGTTAAGTACCAAAAGAACTCGTTTACCCATGCTGATCAGCGCCTGCAGCACGGTGTATTCCGCCTGGCGCAGGTCATCATCGACGACAAACAGAATCAAGTCTGCTCCAGCAGCTACTGTGCGAGCGGCTTGCTCTCTGTCTGTACCGGCGATTCCTGCTTCTGCGATACCTGGAGTATCAACGAGCTGCAGTGCTTTAGATACATTGGGGATTTGCCAAGGATAGGTTTGCTGAGTCTGAGTAGTCCCTAAGGCAGCGCCTACCTGGCCAACGGGTTGCCCTAAAAGTTCGTTAACTAGCGCAGTTTTACCCGCTGACCCTACTCCAAACACGGCAATAGTAAGCGCTTGACTGGGGTTGGAGAACTCCAAACTCCGCGCTTTCTCTTGTAGCGCCTGGCGAGCCACCTGATCTTGAATTTGCTCGACCTGGTTTTGAACAGCGTACAAATTAGCTGCGGCTGCCTCCTGAGGGTAGCGAGGAGCCTGAAGGGAGCTTTGCCGTCGGCGAGGACGCAAAAATGGCCACAGACGGTAAAGGCTAAACCCTGCTGCGCCTACTCCAACCGCTAATATAACCCCCAATACTACCTGAGCTAGTAAGGGCGATATCAGCGCCAATGTGTTGTACAAGCGCAGCAAGGAATCGGCGAGTAGCAGCACTGCCCCCAAGCTCACGAGTAGCCCCACCAGGAGTAATAGCCATCGCCACTGCGCCATACTCACCCTGTTCCATCAACGACAGTGCGTGAAGAATAGCGTAAACTAAGCTCCAAAAACCAGCATGGCAGGGGCATTCACTGAACACCCCTGCCAAAGCAATACTTGGCCTATCTAAGACCTATCCAAAACTGGCCAAGCCTGGGCTTGTGCAGCAGATACAGGCTTAGAGAGGATTATGGGAAAATCGATTGCTGCGGTTAGGCCGTTCACCGTTGCTGCCGCCGTCATCAGTGCGCGGACGAGCTTTGTTAACACGAAGTTCACGACCCAGCCACTCGGCTCCGTCTAGTTCGGAGATGGCCTGGTCTTCCTTCGCTTCATCGGCCATGTCGACAAAAGCAAAACCACGTTTTCGACCGGTTTCGCGATCGATGGGTAAGCTAATACGAGTGACCTCACCGTATTCAGCAAAAACGCTTCTAATATCGTCCTCAGACGCCTGAAAGGACAAGTTCCCAATGTAGATAGTCACGAGTCTCTCCGAACCAAAATACCAGGGTGTTGCGTATTGTACCTGGGGGCTAGGGCACTAAAAGCGATATTCCTTAACCCTCAGGTACAATATTTGTTGCTATCATAGCCGATCGCCCTATGGTCAGTAGTAGCGCATCTCACACCTCTGCACCACTTAAGCCCAACTGTGCAACGCTTTTCCTTAGCTGTGGTCTATTTGATGATTGGACTAAGGCGAAATCGCTGCCGCTTGGCCTGACTTATAGAGTGAGAAGCGTAATGACTACGCTTGTGCCATAAGGTCAACAGGCGGGTCAACCGAGGTAGATTGGATGGACTTTTAGCCGAGTTGCTCATTTTTTAGCGTTAGGCCGTACCGAACAAAGTCAGCTGTTTCTAAGCAGAAATTTTTTGCTCCACGAACAATATGCAGTGCTGGAGAGACCGCAGGGATACTATCCAGACGACCTGGATTGAGATTGCTGACGCTGCTCAAAGGCCAGCCTAAATTGGGTACAGCAGCCAGAGTAATGAGATCTGGATGACGATAGCGGATCTCATTCATATACCCGTCAAAATAGGTGGGTCCGCAGTCTGGATGGTTCTTGGGTCGCTCAAAAGAGGCTTCCATAAACTCAACTAGTTTAGGAATGGCTTTACCCTGACAGGCCCAGAAGTGAGTTTCGCGAATGTTTTGGTGAACATTCACTTGAGAGAAGAACCGATTTGGAGTCGCGTTTATAGATATCTTTTTACTGTTGGCTTCGTCGCCAGCGAAGGGTTGACAGCCAAAGTAGGCAAAATCCCAGTTACGGCTGGCTAGCTCCTCGAGAATGCTGTGCTCCTGACGAATAAGTCGTTGGCTCAAGACACAGTCTTCTTGAAATAGCAGTAACCTTTCAACCTTGTCTTGGGCAGCCTGGCGCAGGATCTCGTAGTTGCTCATGACACAACCCCTAACGCTGGCTTTGGGAAATTGACCGGCCTCATTAAATCTTAGGCCTTTGAACCACTGCACATGGTCATCTATGCCCAACCGTTGAACCTGCCGCTGAATGCTTTTTAGGCGTCTTTGGCGCTCGGGCAGGTACACGATGGCAATGCGATCAAAATAATTTGCGAAGTTCATTGACTTACCCCGATGAGATAACACGTAAGGACAATAGACCGTCGAAAGCAGTTGTCAAAGAACGACAAGCTGATCTAGTGTGCTCATTCCTGAAACCATGAACCTAGCCCCTTATGCCGGGAAGATAGCCAGCTTTACTAAAAGCTAGAAGCCTGAAAGAGGAATGAGAACTATCTTTAGAGGGATGGCTAAAACCCTGCATTGGAGTGCTTTGAGGAAAAATATTCTCTCAAGGCGCATTGAGTCGCACTTAGTAAAAAAGCTACTAAGTGAATCAGAGATCTCTGTGAGAAAGACTAAATGCCGCGAAGGCTAATTAGTACTCAAGCTATGACAAACAACACCAGCATGAGCAGAAAACTAAAGGGTTAGGCTCGTTTTGCATAACTGAGAATTGCGAATGACTGAGCAGATGCTGAAACGACCCAAATACAGCATCAGTGCGATCAGGAATATCCTTCGGTTGTGCCTGGATAGTCTCGCTTGACTAAGCGGATTAATGCCAAGACACACCTGCTTGACATATTTTCTACCACAAAGGATATACTTCGCCAAGTATTGTCGAGCACAGTACCTGCTTGAGTTGGTTAGTGATTTTTGACATGGTGTCCTAGCTCCGTAGGATGTTTCCGCTGTCGCGCATGTGCTAGAGATAAAGACCGCACACAGGGAATTTTGTTCCAAGTGCTCAATATATTGTTGGCCGAATTGTTCAGAGCAGCTGCAATTTCACCGCCATAAAAACTGCGGGATAGCGGCCTGCCCAAGGCCGCTTTTGGTGCGAGAGTTTTTGGGAACGGTGCTTACGTATAGATCGGGCGAGACCGATTGGGACATGATCAGTTAATAACTACTAAAACCAAAACGGCAGGTGATCTACAACTCTGCCCAAGACGTAAGCGTCCCTGGCCCTAAGGCGTGTCATCAATTCTCGCTACGGTTCTTATTCCATCGGCACTGCCACGTCTGACCTAAAAAATAGGCTAGGGGCTGTAGCCACTAATTTCTGCGCTATCATCAGCTAATTGATGACAGCCCCTAGGTTGACTGAGTGAAGTCGCAAGCCTTTCGGCAGGCTTCGTCAATGTGGAACGTCTCTCAAAGGGAGAAAGCTAAAGCCCTTCCGATATGTGCCCTAGCCCCTCTGGGGCAGCTTAGCTCATGGGACGGTTACTCTAAGCCCTGCGTTTCTAAGGCCGACCCAGTGTCTATAGATAATCAGGCCTACTACGTCAGGCGGCTGCAGAGGTTTGCATGCTTATCAGCAGGGGAAAGGTGCAAACGTTAAACCTTCCCCCTTACTACCTGGAATCGTAGAGACAGGATTCTTGCTGAGGCTAGGGCCGAGCGATGTCCTGAACGCTGCCTTGGGCCAATCAGGATGCTGTGCTTTGCGATAGCACCCACTGAACGAGGGTGCGTACTCCAAACCCTGTGCCGCCGGGATTGTTGTAGCCGTTTTCTTTTTCCGTCCAGACGGGACCGGCTACATCTAGGTGTATCCAGGGGGTAGAGGTGACAAACTGCTTGAGAAACAGGGCGGCGGTAATTGAGCCGCCAGGGCGAGGGCCGGTGTTTTTCATGTCGGCCACAATGGATTTGAGCCCGTCGAAGTATTTCTCTTCCATAGGCAAGCGCCAGAATTTTTCGCCAGCGGTGGCGGCGGCGGCGGCGATCGCCTCAGCCAGCTCCTCATTTTCGCTAAATAGTCCGGCGATGTCGTCGCCCAGGGCGATGATGCAGGCTCCGGTGAGGGTTGCTAAATCGACGATCGCATCGACGCCCAGCTTTTCGGCAAAGACCAGGGCATCGGCCAGGGTGAGACGGCCCTCGGCGTCGGTGTTGTTGACCTCAATGGTTTTGCCGTTGGAGGCGGTCAGAATATCGCCAGGACGCATGGCGTTGCCGCTGATCATGTTTTCGGCAGCGGCGCTGATAAAGTGGACTTCGACGCTGGGCTTAAGCTGGGCGATCGCCTTGGCGGCCCCCAGGGTAGCGGCGGCTCCGCCCATATCGATTTTCATCATTTCGATACCGCTGCCTGCCCCCTTAATATTGAGACCGCCCGAGTCAAAGGTGAGGCCCTTGCCTACGATTGCCAGCTTGCGGGTGGGCGTACCGGCGGGCCGGTAGGTGAGGTGGATGAATTTGGGCGGTAGGTCAGAGGCCCGAGCCACCCCCAGATAGGCTCCCATGCCCAGGGCTTCGCACTGCTCCCGCTCCAGAATTTCTAGCTCTAGGCCGTGGGCGGTGGCAATGTCTTGGGCGGTTTGGGCCAAAGTTTCGGGGGTGACTATGTTAGCCGGGGCCGACACCAGCTCGCGGGCCAAAATAACGCCGTCGCAGATGGCCTGAGCCGCTTGAAGGCTGCTATCTTGGTCAGATAAATCGAGTAGATGAATGTGTTCAACGGTGGGTTTGCCGTTTTTGTCTTCCGACTTAAAGCGGTTGTCCTGATGCAGAGCCAGCATGGCACCTTCGGCTAGGGCCTGAGCTGTGAGGGCGGCATCGCTGTGGAGGGTCGGAACGCTGAGGCCGAGGGTGGCACATTTCTCTTTCTTGGCCAGGCGAGCGGCGGCGGCGGCGGCGCGGCGCAGGGTGTCGGCGTTAATAGCATCGGTAGCCCCCAGGCCTACTACCCCCAGCTTGCGAAGCTTAGCCCCGGCTCCGACTCGGGTGATGCCGGTGGAGCCTGCTTTACCGGTAAATTCAACCTCGTCGATGAGTTCTTGCAGCAGCCCAGAAACGTGACTATTGAGTTCGGCTAGGGGACCCGAGAGGGGGAGTGCGTCTTCGCTGAGGCCAAGGATGAGGGCGTCGCCAGACCAGTCTAGACAGGGGGTACCAGATGCGTGAAATTCCATTCAACCTAGGGGCTAGTTTTCTGTGTTTACTATAAACCTACCGCAAGAAACCTAGAACAAGCGGCCAGGGCGAGTTGGCCATAGATGAAACCAGCCGTTGGGAGGTTCGCTAGTATAGGACGGGTTAGCGATTTGCCCCCCAGGTTGTGGGCTGCGCTAGGGTCTCATTTTTTGGCTAATACACCTCAGCAGAGTTGATGGGCGCGCTATGGTGAAACGATTCAAGGCAAATCTGCCCCTAGTGGCGATCGCGGGGATCAGTGCCCTATCGCTAGGTATGGGGGCTGCGCTCATCAATACGGTATCGTCGACCAGCGACCCCTCGGTGATATTAGAAGAGTCACTGCTGCCCGGACTGGGAAATCTGACGGCTAACCATGCAGACGATCCGGTGCTGGCGCTGGCGCTGCAGCTGGCGGAACAACGGCAGGAGGCGCTGATGGCTGCCATTGAGGGCCGGGAACCCTTAAGCCGCAGCCGAGCTAAGTATTTGCTGGCGCTAGATCTAATCAACAGCGATCGCGGCGGCCAAGCCATCCCCCTCCTGGAGGGGCTGGAGGCCGAGTATCCGGCGATGGCTCCCTACGTGGCGCTGGCGCTGGCCCAGGCGCAGCGGGCGGCCGGACAGGGAGCGGCGGCTGAACAAACCCAGCAGCGAATTTTGAATGAGTATGGGGATGATAGTGCGATCGCCCCGCTTCTGTTTGATCTAGGCCAGCAAAATCCAGCCTACTGGGACCAGCTGGTGCAGCGGTTTCCAAATCACCCCAAGGCGGTGGAGGTGGCCCACCAGCGGCTTACGGCTGCCCCCCGCAGGGCCGACGCTCTGCCCATGCTGATGATTATGGCGCGATCGGGGTTGCACCATCCCAATGCCGGGGCGGCTCTGCTGCGGCTCAAGACCGAGTTTGCCAATCAGCTTAGCCCTGAGGACTGGCAGACCGTGGGCTTTGGGCTCTGGCGCATCGACAGCTATGGCGATGCAGCGGTGGCCTACGCCCAAGCGCCGCCGTCGCCCCGCAACCTGTACCGGGCGGCCCGAGGGCACCAGGTGACCGGCAAGCGCGATCGCGCGATCGCCCTCTACAACCAGCTCGATCAGCAGTTTCCCGACGCGCCCGAAACCGCCACCGGGCTGCTGCGCCTGGCCCAGAGCGTGTCGGATCAATCGGCCCTGGGCGTGCTCGATCAGGTAGTGAACCGCTTCCCTGACCGGGCGGCGGAGGCGCTGCTAGAACGGGCCAAAGTTTTGGACAAGCTGAACAGTGCTGAGTCGGCCCAGGCCACCCGCGAACTTATTCTTAAGGAGTACAAGGAGTCCGACGCGGCGGCGGATATTCGTTTGAAAAATGCCCGCAGTGCAGCTGAGCAGGGCGATTTGACCATGGCCCTCAGCTGGGGTGGCGACGTGCTCAAGCACAGCCCCGACAGCGACCTAGCCGCCGATGCCGGCTACTGGGTGGGCAAGTGGGGCCGTCAGCTGGGGCAGGCCGATGTAGCCCAAAACGCCCTCGAGAGCGTGATTGCCCGCCACCCTGAGTCGTACTACGCCTGGCGAGCTGCCGTGGCCCTAGGCTGGAATGTAGGCGACTTTAAGACGGTGCGATCGCAGGTTCCAGCGCTAGCCCCGATGGCTCAGCGCACGCCATTGCCAACGGGGTCTGACAGGCTGCAAGAACTCTACCTGCTGGGGCAGGACCAGCGGGCTTGGGAGCGCTGGCAGATAGAGTACACCAACTATCAAGACCCCACACCGGAGGAGCAGTTTGTCGATGGGCTAATGCGCCTAGGCACCAACGACAATATCAACGGTATCTACCAGGTGTCGAGCCTGAGCCTAGCGGATGACCCAGCGGATCGGAAAGTGGTGCAAGACTTAAAGCAGCGCCCGGACTTTTGGCACGGGGTCTATCCGCTGCCCTACGCCGACTTAATCACCACCTGGTCGGCCCAGCGCCAGCTCAACCCGCTGCTGGTGGCGGCGCTGATGCGGCAGGAATCGCGCTTTGAAGCCAAAATCCGTTCTGGGGTAGGGGCCGCTGGCCTGATGCAGGTGATGCCCGCCACCGCCGAGTGGATCAAGGGCCAGGCCGGACTCGATACCTACGACCTCAACAACCCCGAAGACAACGTTAAGCTGGGCACCTGGTACCTCGACTACACCCACGCTGAGTACGACAACCACTCGCTGTTTGCGGTCGCCAGCTACAACGCCGGACCTGGCGCGGTGGCCAGCTGGATCAAACGGGGAGGCTACGTCGATGCTGACGACTTTGCTGAGAAAATTCCCTATCCAGAGACCAAGGGCTACGTGCAGTCGGTGTTTGGCGGCTACTGGAACTATCTGCGACTCTACGATCCGGCGATCGCCCAGCAGGTCGAAACCCTGCAAAAACGCCACCGGGGGTTTAGGGGCTAGGCCCGGTCGTGGAATTGCCCAGGTGAATTGCCCATTGTTGGCCCATTGCTGATTCAACTATGCCGATACCGCTACGGGGTAAATCTGTATCTGGGGCGATCGCCGCTGGAGTTTTTGCTGCCCTGCTGCCGCTCACCCCCGCTGCTGCGGCCCTATGCCCCGCTCAGCTCACCACTCAGCTCGACACCGCCCTCAACCAGGCCCCCCTAGACACGGCCTACACCGGCATGGTGCTGCAAACCCAGGGGCAAACCCCACGTACGATCTACAGCCGCAACGGCGATCGCCTCTTTACCCCGGCTTCCAATATCAAGCTGCTGACCACAGCGGCGGCGGCGCATCAGCTAGGGGGCTACTACCGCCTGCGCACCTCTGTCTACGGCAATCCCAATGCCGAGGGCATCACCGCGCTGCGGGTAGTAGGGCGGGGCGACCCGAGTTTTACCACGGCGCAAATTGACAGCCTCGCTCAGCAGCTGGCCCAGGCTGGGGTAAGGCAGGTCAGCCGCCTGGTGATCGACGACTCCTATTTTCCCGGCTTTGCCACCAACCCCACCTGGGAATGGGAAGACGCCCAGTGGGCCTACGCCGCCCCGGTCAACAGCCTGATTCTGAACCGCAATGCGATCGCCCTACAGGTGGCCCCAACCCAGGTGGGTAGCCCCTTGAGCCTGACCTGGCTCCAGCCGCTACCCGCTGGCCCACTGCCCTTAATGAATGCCACCGCCACCGTGGCGGCTGGAGCCACCGCTGAGTCTCTAACGCTATGGCGCACGGGCGATACCCCGACGGTGCGGGTGACGGGCCAGATGGCCCAGGGCAGCAGCGCGCAGACCTACAACTTGGCGGTGCTCAACCCGGCTCAGCAGTTTGCAGCGGCGATGGAGCAGGCGCTGCGGCGACAGTCGGTTGCGGTGGGGCAAACGGTGATTAGCCAAAATCCGCTTCCCATTGCAGAGCCAGAGCTGGCGGCGGTGGAGTCGCCCGAGGTGCGAGACCTGATGGGGGTGGCCAACCGTGATAGCGATAACCTCTACGCCGAGGCCCTGTTTAAAACGATGGGGGTGACGGCGGCAGGCAACAGCACCGAGGGGGATAACGTGGCTGAGGCCAGCCGGGCCGGGGGCGAGGTGGTCAAGGCGGCCCTGGCGGAAATTGGGGTGAACGCAGCGGCCCTGCGGTTAGCCGATGGCTCGGGGCTGTCGCGCCACAATCTGGTGTCGCCCGCCGCGCTGGTGGAGACGTTGCAGGTGATGACCACCCACCCCCAGGGGCGATTTTTTCGCGAATCGCTGGCGATCGCGGGCCAGAGCGGCACCCTCAGCAATCGGCTGCGGGGCACGGTGCTGGAGGGGCGCTTGCAGGGCAAGTCGGGGGCGCTGACGGGGAATGTGGCACTGTCGGGCTACCTGCAGCCGCCCAATTACGAGCCGCTGGTATTTAGCATTGTGATCAACCACTCCAACCAGCATGCCAGCCTGCTGCGGCAGCAAATTGACGAGCTGTTGCTGCTGGTGGCGCAGCTGAGCGACGGGTGCTGAGGCTGATTGGAGGCTGATGGGGCGAGCGAGTCAGGCGCAGGCTGATACGAAGTCTGCCTTGAAAAAAAACCGGATCAAAACAGGGATCTCGTAGGGGCATTGCACTGCAATGCCCCCACAAACCGGGTGTAACCAAAAAGGATTTGGTAAATACAGCGATGGCCATCGCGCTTAGGACATCGGCCTCTTCCTGTGGCAAAAACTGGGACAGCGCCATGGCGTATAGCCACCGCTTTAGGGGATACAAGTTATGTCTTAACCGTTCTGGCGATGGCTATAGGTGGTTCCTATGGACTGCCCCTGGCGCTAGCCAACCCCTGCTGGGCCTCTGTCTTAGTGGGGATAGCAGGGCCAAAATTCGATGTGAAAATAGGATCTTTAGAGTAGAGATTGCCTTTGCCTCCTGCCAACTGCCCTGGGCCAGCCTTTGCCCTGTGCAAATACAGGGCTGGTGAGAGCTTTCGTCTATACTCGTTTCATTCCAGAACCGATTTGGCGATCGCGGGAGGTAGTCGGTATGATGACGGCGAAAGAGGCGGCTACGGCTGCGGAACCGGCGACACTGCAGGTTGACGATTCCTTGAGGTTTCAGCAGTTTCAGAAGCTGCTGCGTGATCGCTGGCAGTCCACTGATGAGTTTGACACCCAGGAGCGCCACGTGGTGGTGGTGCCCTCCCTCAGCCTCGACCAGGAAGAGCTGCAAAAAATTGAGGGGGTCAACCACTACGAAGAGCGGCTGTTGTTTTCGCTGATTCGGCTGCGCAATCCCAACACGCGCCTGGTCTATGTCACCTCGCAGCCGCTGCACCCCAGCATTATCGACTACTACCTGGAGCTGCTGCCGGGCATTCCTAGCTCCCACGCCCGCGATCGCCTCACGCTGTTTGCTGCCTACGACGCCTCGCGCAAGCCCCTCAGTCAAAAACTGCTGGAGCGGCCCCGTCTGCTAGAGCGCATTCGCAAGGCGGTCGACCCCGAGCGGGCCTACATGACCTGCTACAACTCCACCCACTGGGAGCGCGAACTCTCCCTGGCCCTGGGGCTACCGCTGCTGGCCCTCGACCCCGACCTGCTGTACTGGGGCACCAAGAGCGGCAGCCGCGAGATCTTTAAGCGCTGCGGCGTTCCTCACCCCATCGGCAGCGAGCTGGTGTTTTCTGAGGCTGAGTTGGCCACCGTCACCGCCGAGGTGTGGGAGCAAGACCCCAGTCTCAAGCGCATTGTGATCAAGCTCAACGAGGGTTTTTCGGGCGAGGGCAACGCTTTGCTCGATTTGCGTAAGCTGCAGGATTTTGCCCCTGGTAACGCAGGCCATGGCGATCGCGTTCGGGCAATCGCCGAGTCGTTCTCCTGCCTCAGCTTTCAGTGCGATACCGAAACCTGGGAGCATTTTGCGGCCAAGATTCCGGTGCTGGGGGCGATCGCCGAAGCCTTTGTCGAGGGTGACCACAAAGAATCTCCCAGCGTGCAGGGCCGCATTACCCCCCTGGGCGAAGTCGAGATTCTCTCTACCCACGATCAAGAGCTGGGCGGTCCCGATGGCCAAATTTTTCTGGGTTGCTCCTTCCCTTCCCGGTCTGATTACCGACTAGAAATTCAGGAAATGGGCCAGCGGATCGGCGAAGAACTAGCCCGCCAGGGGGCGCTAGAGCGCTATGGCGTTGACTTTATTGCTGTGGCCAAAGGCGACCCCCAGGCCCCCGACTGGGATTTGCAGGCGATCGAAATCAACCTACGCAAAGGGGGCACCACCCACCCGCTAATGGCGATGAAGATGCTCACCGAGGGGCAGTTTCACCAGGCGGACGGATTGTTTTACACCAAGCAGGAGCAGGTGCGCTACTACCGCGCCTCCGACAACCTGCAAAAGCCCCACTACCAAGGCCTGCTGCCCAGCGACCTGATGGATATCATCGTCACCAAGCAGCTGCACTTTAACTCCATTAGCGGGGTGGGAGCGGCCTTTCACCTGATGGGCTGCCTGTCGGAGTACGGCAAAGTGGGCCTTACCTGTATTGGCACCAGCCCCGACCACGCCCGCGAAATCTACGATCAGGTGGTGGCCGCCCTAGATGAATCTACGTTAGGGCCTCGCACAGACTAGGGCAGGCTGGGTTATTCATGATCCTAGTGGTCTGGCAAGCCTAAATGTGTAGGTTTGGTGGTGCGCCAGCAGAACCCAACAAGGCTCACTCCTGTTAGGTTCCACTGCGTTTTACCCAACCTGCGGGAATCTGGGTTATTGGTGATCCTGGGCTGACTGTGGCAGGACGGGCCAGAGGCCTATCCGACAGAAGGTTTGCTGTTCAGATCTTTGAGTTTATCTGTGGGAAACTCTGGGAAATAGCCGCCCCGGCTGTCCAATCGCTAAAGACTAAGACCTTGCAGCGGCACTCAAACCTCTAGGGCTTAAGACTGCCCCTCACCTACAATCGCGCGCATGCCCTCTAGCGTGCCTGGAATGCTGCGGGGGTCCATAAACATGACCTTGCTGCTGTCACTGCTGCCAATTTTCAGCCCCATTTCCATATAGTGCTGGGCAATCAGAAACTGTAGCGCTTCACGGGTACCGGGGTCAGTGGCGAGGGTTTTGGCGATCACCTGCATGGCTTCGGCGGTACCCTGGGCCTGCAGCAGCTGCTCCTGGCGGAGCGCCTGAGCCCGCAGCACAATCGCTTTTTGCTCGGCTTCAGCATCTAGAATGGCTGCTTTTTGGCGAGCCTCGGCGTCGAGTACCGCCGACTCGGCCCGACCTCTGGCTGAATTTACCGCCGACTCACGCTCGCCTTCAGAGGTCAGCACGGCGGCCCGCTTTTTGCGCTCAGCCGCCATCTGCAGCTCCATCGATTCTTGCACCGTTTTGGAAGGCACAATGTCGCGCAGCTCGACGCGAGTGACCTTCACGCCCCATGGGTCGGTGGAAATATCTAGCTCACGCAGCAGCAGTTCGTTGATTTCGGAACGGGCGGTAAAGGTTTTATCTAGCTCTAGCTGGCCCATCTCAGAGCGAATTTGAGTCAGCACCAGGTTGACCATCGCCGACTGCAGGTTTTCGACCTTGTAGTAGGCTTTCTCCATATCGACGATGCGCCAGTACACAACGGCGTCTACCGTGATCGACACGTTGTCGCGGGTGATGCACTGCTGGGGGGGAATATCGAGTACTCGCTCGCGAATGGTTTGCTTAAACACCACCTTGTCGAGAAAGGGCACCAAAAAATTGAGGCCGGGGGTGAGCTTTTTGCCGTTGTACTTGCCCAGGGTTTCGACCAGGGCTTCGTCACTTTGGTTGATGATTTTGACGGAGCTAGCGGCGATCGAGCCGCCAAAAATCAGCACGATTAAAAAACTAAAAAAGCCGCCCATAGAGGTAAATCCTTAACTGGTTTGCGATGAAAGGGTTTGCGGTAGTGGTTGGGTGAAATTGGGCTCGCCGTCTAAGCTCTCAGCGCGCTTTCGGGGATGACGTATAGCGTATTGCCCTTGCGCCTCACCACTACTACCGGCTGATCGGCACCAACAGTGATGGTTTCGTCGTCGCAGCGGGCCTGCCAGGAGTTGCCTTCGTAGATGACCCGGCCAGTTTTGCCGGGGGCGATCGCAGTCAGGGTGCGGGCTTCGGTAGACTCTTGCAAACTGTAGGGGGTGCGCTTGGGCACAAACCGTCGCAGCAAAAAAATAAACACCAGCGACAGTGCCACCCAGAGCACAATTTGGAGGCTGAAGATTGGTACCGCCAGGGCAAAAAAGGCCACAATAAAGGCGCTGATGCCCAGGGTAGATTCGACAAAACCCGTGGGCAAAAACAGCTCCATCAGGCAAAAGACAGCCCCCAGAATGGCCCAAAATAAGGGATAGTTCATGGCAACCCGGTAGAGAAACAGAGGCGTTGGCGCAGGGCTGCAACGAATCGGGTCGGCCCGATGGTAGATTGCCCGTCAGAAAGTTTCGCTATCCTCATAGGATTAATCTATCTTTAGGGTCGAGCCTAATGGGGGCTTGATTACGTTGTTTTAAGAGAATCCTGGCGTTGACTTGTGCCGATCGCCCTATGAACCGTGTAGAACGCCGTCCCTCTCGCTATAAGCCCTACCTGTGGGCTGTAGGCACAGACCTCGAAACCCTACCGATAGATGAGTTGGTGGGCCAGCGCTACCGCGTCGTGGCCCCGTACATTTGGCTCGACACCCAGCCCGACCAGCGCCCCAGCGCCCCCGATACTTTTCCTGCCGAGGCGATGCCCTACCTGCGGGCTCACCCCCACCGGCTGCACGTGCCTGGGCTCTACGGCGTGCTAGAGCGCACCGGGGCACCCCCCATTTTGCTGCTAGACAATGCCCCCATTCACCCCCAGGCGGGGGCGCTGCTGCCGGAGTTAGAGGCGGGGTTGTTTAGTGCGCCACCGCTGCGGCAGGCCAACTGGCTCTGGCAGCTGTGGGAACTGTGGGGAATTTTAGGCGAACTGGGACTGGCGCGCAGTCTGTTGATTCCCGGCAATCTGCGGGTTGATGGCTGGCGGCTGCGGCTGCTGGAGCTGGTACCCGATGGGGAGATGGAGCCTCCAGCACTAGCGGATCTGGTGGAGCTGTGGCGATCGCTGCTCTCCCCCCTGCACCTGGCGGTCTCAGAACCGCTGCGCGCGATCGTCAACCGCATCGACGCGGGCGATACCGATCTGGCCAACCTCTCCCTCGAACTCAACCAGATTTTGCTGCGCCAGGCGGCTGCGGTTTCTACCCGCATTGCCCTGGCGGGGGCCACGGCCCAGGGACCAACCCAGCCCCGCAACGAAGACGCCTGCTGGCCCCAGGGCGTTCAAGCCGAAGCCGCTGGTCTACAGCTGGCGATCGTGTGCGATGGGGTCGGGGGCCACGACGGCGGCGAAGTGGCCAGCCAGCTGGCGGTACAGTCGCTGCAAATTCAGCTCCAGGCGCTGCTAGCCGAGGCTCAAAATGAGCTGCGGGTGCTGCCGCCCCAGATCATCGTTCAGCAGCTTGAGGCCGTTATTCGCATTGTCAACGAGCTGATCAACTTTCAAAACGACAACCGGGGTCGGGCGGGTCGCCAGCGTATGGGCACCACCCTGGTAATGGCGGTGGTGATTTCCCAGCGAGTGCAGACTGAGCAGGGTTGGGAGCGGGTTAACGAGGTGTATCTGGCCCATGTGGGCGACAGCCGCGCCTACTGGATTACCCCCGACTACTGCCACCCGCTGACGGTAGATGACGACATTGCCGGACGCGAGGTGGTGGCCTGTCGCCAGACCTTACCTCACGCGATAGAGCGCAGCGATGCCGGAGCCTTAACCCAGGCCTTGGGCACCCGCAGCGGCGAGCACCTGACGCCTCACATCCAGCGCTTTGTGTTCGACGAAACGGGCATTTTGCTGCTCTGTTCCGACGGCCTCAGCGACAACTACCGCATCGAAGACGCCTGGGCCAACTATATTGGCCTAATTATTAAAGACATCGTTACCCTTGACTCGGCGGTGGCCTCTTGGATTGAGCTGGCCAACCAAAAGAATGGCCACGACAACACCACCGTGGTGCTGATGCAGCACAAACTCCTGACCCCGTCTGCCGGGCCGGGCGATCA
This sequence comes from Nodosilinea sp. LEGE 06152, assembly GCF_015207525.1. GTDB lineage: Bacteria > Cyanobacteriota > Cyanobacteriia > Phormidesmidales > Phormidesmidaceae > Nodosilinea. The sequence goes on along the minus strand of NZ_JADEWR010000013.1, from coordinate 188,590 downwards.
GGGCATACCGGCTGGGGTTGAGCCAGAAACGGTGCCACCAGCGGGGGCTAAGCTCTACGGCGAAAGCTCGCCTCAAGACGAGTTTGTGGCGGCTCCGGCGGCACCCTCGTCGCCACAGGGCGTACCGCGCTGGATACTGGCGGTGTCTGGCTCGTTACTGCTGGTGGGTCTCCTGGGCTGGTGGCTGGCAAGTCGATCGCCTGAGGTACCTGAGCCACCGACCGCACCACCCGCGGCCCCGGCTCCTTAGATAGAGTGGATGGGYKGGCNNKYTKATRSRYAKSTGRMSSTGSCGAYGRRGMTNNWGAMGKRTTCGTTTACCAATTCTTGGGCTGACGCGGCACAGTCGGCGCTGCTGAGGCCAGTGCAGAGCTGGCTGGTGGAGCACCCTGTGATGGGCTGGTTAGTGGGGCACCCGCTGTGGTCACTGGGGCTAGTGGTGGTAGTGCTGCTGCTGTTCGCGGGGCTGTGGAGCGCGATCGCCCGCCTGACCGAAGGCTTTTGGCTCAATTTGGTCAAGCTGCCCTTTCGACTGAGCGGCTGGATTTTTGGCGCTGTATCGGGGCTGCTGGTGCGACGGTGGGCCAAACCAACCCAGCTCGAGCCTGGGCATGACCGCATAGGAGAAATTGTCGCCCGCCTAGAAACACTGCAGACCGAGCAGGAAACGCTGTTAGAGGAGATGCGGCAGCTGTTGAGGAAGCGGGGGAGTGCGGGATGAGGAGATGGTCCCTGAGCGGAGTCGAAGGGAGAGGATGAGGGGATGGTCCCTGAGCGAAGCCGTTCGCGCTAGCGTCTCCCGTAGGGAGAAAGGGAGGGGATGAGGGAACGGTCCCTGAGCGGAGTCGTTTGTCCTGTGGACAGGCTTCGCCAACACGCTAGCGTCTCCCGTAGGGAGAAGGGGTGTGGATGGACGGTAGCTGCGGAGCGGTTTCCTATGGGTTGGAGGTGGATGAGTGCAAAGTTGAAATTCAAAATTTTGCCTTTTGAATTTTCAACTTTGCACTTTGCCCCGAGCGGGAATGTAATCATGGAGCGTCTGCCTAAAGGGTAGGGGCAAGGTAAGGAAGGGCGGGGTCAATGTTTTTATTTCTGTCTAAGCTGCTGCCGCTGCTGATTTACCCGCTGGGGCTGGCCTGTGTGCTGCTGGTGGCAGCGCTGGTTTTGATCAAACGGCGGCCCCGGTGGGCAACGGGGGCGATCGCCCTGGCTCTGGCCCTGCTGCTGCTGAGCAGCAATAGCTGGGTATCGACAGGGGTAATGCGATCGTTGGAGTGGCGCTACCAGAACTCATTAGATTTGCCGGAGGCCGAGGCGATCGTGGTGCTGGGTGGGTCGATTAAGCCGCAGTTTCCGCCTCGACCGTGGATTGATGTGGCTGAGGAGGGCGATCGCGTGCTGCACGGGGCGCGGCTGTACCTGGCGGGCAAAGCGCCACTGCTGGTGTTTAGCGGCGGTCGCATTACCTGGGGCCAGGGGCAAACCCGCTCTGAGGCGGAGGATATGGCCGAATTGGCGGCAGCCTTGGGCGTGCCCCCCAGCGCGCTGCTGATGGAACCCGATTCGCTCAACACGTTTGAGAATGCGGCCTATACTCAGGTTCTGTTGGCCGATCGCGGAATTGAGCGCATTCTGCTGGTCACGTCAGCGATGCACATGCCCCGTTCGCTGGCCATCTTTAAAAAACAAGGGTTTGAGGTGATTCCAGCCCCGACCGATTTTCATATTGCCCCAGACCCTCAAGACTCGGGCCAAAACACCTGGCAGGGCCAAGCCCTGCGCCTGATGCCCCAAACCGAGAACCTGCATTACCTCACCCGCGCCCTGAAGGAATACCTGGGCATTGGCATTTACTGGCTCAAAGGCTGGCTCTAGCTCCTTAATTTCTGCCTTTCGATGGGTACCGCATGCCGTCTGGGCTGATACGGTTTGCCTGTTTGTTCAGCCAGTATCTTGGCCTTCTTCATGTCCTATGTTGCTCCGCCCCTGCTCCACCAGCAGATGTTTTCCCTCGACCACGCCGCCTGGGTTGACTTGCTGGCCACCACCGAAAATTTGCTCATCATTCAAGACTTAGACGGGGTGTGCATGGGGCTGGTTAAAGACCCCCTCGATCGCGTGGTTGAGATTGGCTACCTGGAGGCCACCCAGCGCTTTGATGGCCACTTCTACGTGCTGACCAATGGTGAGCACACCGGCAAGCGGGGCATGAACGGCATCATCGAGCGATCGCTGGGGGGGGCTGAGCTAGCCCAGCTCGGGCGCTACTACCTGCCGGGGCTAGCGGCGGGGGGCGTGCAGTGGCAAACCCGCGCGGGCGACATTTCCCATCCAGGGGTGAGCGAGGCGGAGCTAGCCTTTTTGGCATCGGTACCCGAAACAATGGGCGATCGCCTGCGCCAGTTTTTTGAGCCGCACCCCGATGTTTTGGCTGGCCCTGTTCTAGAGCAAGCCATTCAGGCGGCGGTGCTAGACAACATGGCTTCGCCCACCGCCAACCTCAACACCTTTTACAGTTTGCTGGGCGACCACCCATCGCTCTATATCGATCTGCAGTACGCCATACAGACGCTGATGGAAGATCTGTTGCGCGATGCCGCTAGCCAGGGGCTGGCCGATTCATTCTTTGTGCACTACGCCCCCAACCACGGGCGTGGCCCCGATGGCACAGAAATTCTCTGGTTTAGCCAGGGCGATGAGTCGGGCACCACCGACTTTCAGTTCATGCTGCGGGGGGCGCTCAAAGAGGCGGGGGTGCTGGCGTTGCTCAACCGCTACTACGCCGCCAGAACGGGACACTATCCCCTGGGCGAAAACTTTAGCGTGCGCCAGGCTCCCCACAGCCACGCAGAGCTGCTGGATTTAGTAATCCAAAACTTTGATCCGGCCCTGATGCCGACCCTGGTGGGCGTGGGCGATACGGTGACCAGCGTGGTGGTGATGGAAGACGGGCAGCCAGTGGCAAAACGGGGCGGCAGCGATCGCAATTTTCTGCAACTCATTCAGGCGATTGGCCAGCACTTCGACACTGGCAACCTGGTCACCTACGTTGACAGCAGCGGCGGCGAACTCAAAAACCGCAAAGCTTTAGTGCTAGACGATCGCGGCGGCACCAGTGTCGTCGTTGAAGGCCCCGGCGACGCTCGGGACGGCGACGATCCGCTGGTGCTCAACGTGGTGTTTCCAGGGGGCTACCGGCAGTACTGCCAGGCCTTTCAAACCGCAGCGGCCAGGCGACACTAAGGGCTGTCATCAATCAACTGCTAACAGCCTGAGAGGCAGCGGTTACTGTCCCTAACCTGGTTTTTGCGTTGGGCGTGGCAACGCTGATGGAACAAGGCCTGTAGCGGGAATCGATGGCACGCCCTAACGCTCAAACAATCTGAGACAATGACCCTGGCAATTCATTCAAAAGACTGGGGAGCGGCGATGGCGACAGCAGAGCAGCAGGTGATTGGCGTCGATTTGGGCGGCTCAGCCATTAAACTGGGGCGCTTTACCCAGTCGGGCCAGTGCCTGGCCGAAGTATCTGTGCCAACCCCTCAACCCTCAACCCCCAAGGCGGTGATGGCCGCCATGGCGGAGGCGATCGCATCCCTTGACCCCAACCGCGAAGCCGTCGCCATTGGGGTGGGCACCCCTGGCCCTGCCGATGCCGCTGGTCGCATTGCCCGCGTGGCCATCAACCTGGCTGGCTGGAACGACGTGCCCATTGCCGACCAGCTAGAAGCTGCAACGGGTCGACCCGTGGTCGTCGCTAACGACGCTAACTGTGCCGGGTTGGGCGAAGCCTGGCTCGGGGCCGGACGGGCGTTTAAGGATGTGCTGACGCTGACGCTGGGAACTGGAGTGGGCGGTGCGATCATTCTGGGTGGCAGGTTGTTTGTCGGTCGCCAGGGCACGGCCGGAGAACTGGGGTTGATTACCCTCAACCCCGAAGGGCCGCCCTGCAACAGCGGCAATCAGGGATCGCTCGAACAACACTGTTCAGTGCAGGCCATTAAACGAGAGACCGGGCTGACCCCAGCGGCGCTGTTTGAGCAGGCAAAGGCGGGGGATAGCGATGCGATCGCGTTTTGGCAGACCTACGGTCGCTGGCTGGGAGCGGGCATTGCCAGCCTGGTCTACGTGCTCACTCCCGAAGCGGTGATTATTGGCGGCGGCATTAGCGCCGCGGCAGAGCTGTTTTTGCCGACGACTCAGGCTGAGCTAGAGCGTCGCGTGCTGCCCAGCTCCCGCGAGGGCATGCAAGTGCTGGTGGCCAAACTGGGCAACCAGGCGGGCATTGCTGGGGCCGCACGTCTGGCGCTGCAGCAGTACGGCGATCGATAGACCCAGGTTCTAGCCTTTGGCGGACGGTCGTATATGGCCAACGGGTGAGGTCGCCAGTTGGTTTGTTTGTAATCCTAAAACTAGGCAAACAGTGCTTCAGGCTCGCTCCTGAGGGCACGGGCTTTGCCAGTTGCAATCCTCATTGGAGGAAAAAAATAATGAGAACGGCTGATATCAAACCTACCCACAACCGTCGCGCGGTTGGACTGTTTTCGACTCGGCAAGAGGCTGAGCAAGCTATGCACCGCCTGCGCGATACAGGCTTTCACATGGACCGCGTTTCGGTCGTGGCTAAAGCTGAAGATGGGTTGAGAGATTTGACCTCAGACAATGACAATTACGACCCCAACAAACCCAAGTCTGAGCAAGCCAAAGGCGGTGCCGGTGCCGGTGCAAAAGCCGGTGCCATAACCGGTGGTGCCATTGGCTTAATTGGTAGCCTGGGCATATTGGCGATTCCTGGCGTAGGGCCGGTTGCAGAGGTTGGGTTCTTGCTAGCCAACACGTTACTCGGTGGCGGTATTGGTGCTGCCAGTGGTGGGTTGCTTGGCGCATTAATCGGCTGGGGCATTCCCGAAGAGCGGGCCAACTATTACAACGAGCGCGTCTACAAGAACGACGATTATCTGGTGCTGGTAGAAGGCAGCGAGCAAGACATTCAGGCGGCTGAAACGGTGCTTCACGAAAACGGCATTCGCGACTGGGGTGTCTACGGCGCTACCGGGTCGCCCACCTACGCAGGCGGCTACTAATACTAGCGGTTAAGTCAGCGCTTAACTTTGAGGGTGCAGTTTAGCTGTGCCCTCTTTTTCGTTGGCCACTAAACCTCTAAGCGGCGTAATAGATTTCAACTATAACTATGCAGCAGTGGCTTTCGCTCTGGAAGTGGTTCAGCCTGGCTGAGGGGCGTTAGCACAAATAGGTAGTTGGGTTGAGACACCCCTTTAAGCTCCTCTTCTGTACATCCGGCAATGTTGTGGATACTCACAATGTATTCGCCGGGGGGAACGTCAAGTAGCGCCCCCGGTTCCTCGTTAGGGTCGAAATCGGGGGAAAGCCGGAGATTACCATAGCCTTCGATCGCCAGTTTGCCAGAGGGTAGGTTGAGGTAGGCACGCTGTACGGGGGGGTAAATTTCCACAGCCTTACGCTCTTGCTCGCTTAAAGGGTTTCCTATAGCCACTTCAAGGGCTATCTCGTCGTCTTGTCGCAGTTCATGAGCGACTAGCAAACCTTTTTCTGTGACCTCAAAAAGCTCAGCATTGATGTCGCTGTTACCGTACCCGCCAAGAATAGAGGGACTAACAGCTTTTATGGCTGCTTGGCTTTGATTGTAATACAAAAATATGACAAGGCCATCGTTGTAGAACTGGGCTGTTTGGGAGTCAGGGCGAACGGTTTTCATAGCACCTGGAGCTTGAGATGACGAAGTACAGATAGCTGTATTTGCTTTAAAGATGCCCATGTGGCCCCCTTGACTACAAAGACTTTGGAGCACATGGGGTTGGCTGGCGATCGCCAAGTGTATGAAGTAGGTGGCTAAAGATTAGTTGAGTTCCTCTGTCAATCCAACCTATGGGCGAGCGATCGCACTGCGGCATAGCGTTCTGACTGAACGGCTGCGAGTAATCTTTGCAATATCACCGAGATCTCCGAATAGTCCGTTCTAGCCGGGTTGTTAGACCGCAAGCACTTAGAAGTCTTCTTCTGAAATCGTGTTCATTTGCACATTACTACTGCTCACTTTATATAGAGCTAACGTTAATCTACTAAATTGAATCCCCCTCTGCGTTGGCACCTCCTCAAGATTGAATGCATCAGTACGCAACAAAGATCCTGAATTCAGATCACGATATCGAACTTCAAAATTCCCTGCCCTTATGTTCTCAACCGTAAATACATCCTTAGCACGAACAAAGAAGACTCGTACTGGCGTCGGAGAGAGAGTATCAAGGGAGAACAACTTTACAAATACGTCTGAGTCATTTTTAGAATTATCGATGGTTACAGACGAGTAACCGTCTGTAAATTCCTGTGAATATCCGTTTATATAATTTGACGTTGACGGAAAAGGAGATCCATTATCTGCAACAGCGGAGCGAACATAAGATGAGCTTGATAAATAAGGAGCTGTCTGAGATGGTGTTGATACTGAGGAACTTGTACTAGGAACTGTCCTTATAAGCAATTCAACTACGCCAAACAACCCACCCCAAAGAGCAATGGTAACAAGATAAACATTTCTCACTTGCCGCCAATTTAGAGGTACTCTTGTAACGAGATACTCGCCTGACTTAAGGACCAAGATATTTAAAGACTTTCGGATAGGAGCTACTCTGAAAGAACCTAGAGGGATAATAGGTATATCGATTAGGACGAACCATTCAGTTGTCACATACGATCCGTCCTCTAAAAGGTCTCTTTTTCCATAGTATTTTGTTCCAATTCTGTTAAAGGTGTACGGCATATCGACTCTTACTTAATCGCAAATTTATCTTTATCTAGAAAAACCTATGTACAATCCTAATTTATCTTCAACTCTCTCCATCAGCAATCCTAAAGTGTTGCCCAGTAGACATCTTCATGGCTGCTTAACGTGAACTGCTAAGAAATTATCCTCAAGCACCTTCGCAGACTAAGTCTAACGTTCCTGGTCAGCGATTTCTGAGATCTTTGCACCACCACAGAGGCTTGGGCCAATCCGCTGCACCAAGGTTGTTGTGCAGCAATCAAAACCGTATTAAATCACACCTCCCCCCTAGACAAAATTAGACGGAATACGTCTAAGAAAGCCCTCATATCTAATTTCAGGCTGCCCTACAAACTCTCCGTCAGGTTCTTGATTGTAAAATAGGAGCATTACTCCAAACTCTTCGTTCCCAAATTTCCTTTGTAAATCTCTCCAGTGTTCAGATAAATAACGAGCACTACCATACGTAGCACTAGAACCAAGACCTGAACAAATAAATACAGTAGTTTTACAATCTATGTCGTAAATTCGCTGAATAAAAGCAGGTTCTACACGGCTACTACGACCTGGAACTACAGGTGAATCCTCAAAATCTTTACGACGAATGCCTATGATACGATTTTCCAGCTTGTCCTTGTCGTGATAAAAATACCAAGGATAGGAGTCAGAATGCTTTTCAAAATATTCTCCTAGATAATAATGTGCCAAACTATTGTAAACACCAGTTCCTAGGACTATTAAGTTATCATCGAACACTGAATCTCTATTGCTAAGCTTAGGAGGGCTTAGTTTGACTGGCACATCAAGTGTTCTTAGCTCAATACTTTCTTGACCTAGCCATTCTTGTAAACTTCTTGGAAGTAGTGCTAATGGTTTGGCTCTCAACTCACGTTGAATTGTTAGTGCACCGTCGTATTCTAACTTTGTAATTGCAGCCCCTCTGTAGCCTTCCCTAATAGGCTCAATTCCTGTCGTTCCTCCTGGCTTTATATTTAATGTCGAAACATATATACAAATTGTTGGCTTTACATTATCAATGCCGAAGAAACGTAAAGCATATTTTCTATTTTTTAAGTAAAGATACACATAGACAATATAGCTTAATGCAGCGATTATTAAGGTGAAAAACAGTGTTGCTGTTAATTCAGCTGCCACATTGAGCAAAAAATCTTTCATACAATAAGTAGGCCCTTGATAATTGGAGTTATTTGTCTAAGCAAGCTGTCTTCCATTTTCTCAGAAATTGAAGCAGTTCCTCAGGTGGCTTTATCCATAAATCAGCATTCGTTGGACGTAGATGCTCGCGAACCAAAATACTTAAGCCTTTATCTTTCAAGAACTTAAAAGCATCTTCATCAGTATTATCATCTCCAAGATAAGTAATCATAGGTATCTCCCTTAAATCTAAGTTAGAGATGATTGATTCTACTGCTGTCCCTTTATTTTTACCAGTTACACGCAACTCAAGTCCTCCGTCAAAATCGTGGAGTTCAAGGTTTTCTATGCTTTCTAGGTTCTCCCATACTCGTCTTACTTGGCTTTGTATGAAGTTGATAGTTTCAGTATCTTTTCCTCGCCAATGAATAGCTAAACTAACAGGCTTCTGTTCAAGTAGCCCTGTCAAACCTAGCTCCTCAATACGCTGCCTAGCTTGAGCAAGTACTTTTTCTAGATAACTATCGGAAAGCTCCAGCGTGTATTTACCTTTGTTTGTGAGATGCTCCCACCCATGCGAACCAAAGATTTCTGGCAAAGGGTTTAAGTTTAAGAGAGGGATCAGATCCTTAATTGCACGTCCACTAATAATAATTAGCTGCGTTGTTTGAGTTTGACAAATCTCATCTAGTAACTCCTTAACACCGGGATAAGGAAATGCTTTATCTCGTTCGACATGGAAAGGAGCAAGGGTTCCATCATAATCAAGCAAAAGTATACGTTCTTGGGCTTTCGAAAGATTGTCGAAAAATGAATCCAAATTTACATTCGGCGATAAAAGCTGCATAGCCATACTGCATATCTACAAGCTCTAATTATAACTTCGCAGCCCTTTCCTTATCCTCACTGTAAACAAATCCTTCGCCACCTACAGTTTCTAGAGCTTCAAGATATGCTGCATAACAATATTATTAAAGAGAAAGCTTCGGCATACTATCCCTGTAAAGGTAGATAGGCTGAAACTTTCCGCATAATGTTCTGATTCTGCGGGATTGCAAAAATTCTTCTGCATATTTCAACAAAGCTGGGCCAATCGCAGCTCGGTCACCAACACCGAGACTATCCATATGCGAGAGCCATCATAAAACTTTGATATATCAGTTTGCCAATACGGTTGAACTTATAGCGTACTTCTAGCAGGGTAAGACTGCGGGGAATGATTTCAGTCGGGAGCTTGGGGAGTTGCACCTCCTCAAGCTCCCTAATCGTCCCAACTTAATAGCGGTAAGCTGCGACGACTGGGTTCATTCTAGATCCGGTCTCTCGCTTTGCCGAAACGAGGGATCTGGATAGTTCCCCGTTTTCTTTATCGAAAATGGAGACAACCCGAATGTTTTTAGACAACACCCCCGAGGGCATTGGCCCCGACAGCTTTGCTTTGCCAACCTATCGACAAGAGACCCTGCGCCACATTTTGCTTGGCGACTACGGTGCGCTCATCGATGGCATTAATCACCTGGTCTCGCTGGGCTACTGCAATCGCATTGCCTGGTCAGAACCCATTCCCACCGGGCGCGGCGGCGAATATATCAGCGTTATGACTCGTCGCCGAGGGGTTACTAGGCCCCAATGCTGACGCTGTAGGTTAGTCAGCGCACCCAGCGGAACCCGGCAGGCTCACGGCGGTTGGGTTCCGCTTTGCTTGGCCTTGCCTGCGGTGTCTGTAGAGCTGTGGTTCTGGAGTTATAGCCGTTGCTTGGCCTTGCAGCGGCATTGTCGCGATCGCAAACCCAGCGCGATCGCCTCACAACGCCGTTGACTTTGCTCACAAGGCTATTGCCGTCTTCAGCAACGCTGTTGTCACCCGTCACAATGGCGTTGCCATGGACTGCAATAGCGTTGCGATCGCCCCCAGGGCTGTTTGCCGCCGCCGCAATGTGGTTTGCGCCTGGGCGAGGCCTGTATCCGTTGGGCATTGTAAACCTAGGCGAGACAGTACCAAGCCAACGGGCTGCATTTTGCCGCATTCCCACCACCCACCCAGGCCGCTATGACCGACATGACCCGCCGCCTCGCGCCCAAGCGCATTGCCCAAGATATTCAAGCCCTAAACAGTCTGAATGTGATCGCTAACTATGCGCCCATGCGGCCAGAGGCGGCGCGTCAAGCCCTGCGGCAGGCCTACGAGACCATGGAGCAGAGCCAGAAAGACGAAGTTTTGATGGAAGCGACCTTAAAGGCTACTCGCGATCGGGCTCGCCAGGCCGAGTGGGCGTTTCACAATGCCGTTTTGGCTATGAAGCAGTCAGTCTTGGGTCAGTTTGGGCCAAACAGCAGCGAAATTCAGGCCATTGGCTACACCAAAGCGTCTAAACGCAAGCGATCGTCCCGCCAAAAGCCGCCGCTGGTGGATGGTGACAATTCCCGCTAATTTGGGAAAGGATTGCGATCGCATCGCTGGAGCAGCAGCCTCAGCGATGACATACCATTCGTCCAAATTCACCCTTCAAAACTGGCCATGTCAACGCCTCTCGATGCTCGTCGCCATGCTCCCGCCACAGAGCGCAACCGCGAGCCTATCCTAGCGGTGCTCCAGCGAGTGCTGCCCCCCAGTGGTACCGTACTCGAAGTGTCGAGCGGCACCGGAGAGCACGCCGTGTACTTTGCGCCGCGTTTGGCTCCCCGGCAGTGGTTGCCCTCCGACCTCGACCCCGGTGCCCGCGCCAGTATTGCCGCCTGGCGAGAGGTGGCTCCCGCTGCCAACCTGCACGCGCCCGTTGCTTTAGATGCTGCTGCTCCCCTGTGGCCCGTCGAATCCGAAAACTTTAGAGATTTGCACCCAGAGCCAGACTTGCAGCAGCACCCAGTTACGGCCCTGGTCAACATCAATATGATTCACATTTCTCCCTGGGCGGCCTGCCTGGGGCTGCTGGCGGGGGCGGGGCGAATTTTGCCACCGGGCGGCATTTTGTATCTCTACGGCCCTTACAAGCAAAACGGGCAGCACACATCCCCCAGTAACGCGGCCTTCGACGCTAGCCTACAGGCTCAAAACCCCGAGTGGGGCGTGCGCGATTTAGAGGCGGTGGTCGCCGCCGCCAAAACCCACAATCTGGCGCTGGTCGAGACTATCGCCATGCCGGCCAACAATCTTTCGGTGGTCTTTAGGGCGATCGGTTAGTCTGACAACCCCTCTGTGATTGCTGTTTCGTTAGACTGTGGCTAACCTGCACTCTGAGGTCGCCATGATTGTCAGCAGCCTTCAGTTTTTAACCAGCGATGCCACGTACCACGATCTGGCCCTGCGCTGCCAGGAGTATCTGCACTACCGACAGGGCTGGGCCGACCAGCGCGAACTGGCCGAAGATATGCTGTTTAACCTGCTGGTTGAATATTTAGTAGAAGCAGGGGTGCCCCGACTCCAGGCCGAGCAGTTTTGCACCGATAGCGACAACCTGACCGAGCTGGCCATGCGCATTTCATCGACCCTTGGCCCTGTGGTTGCCTAGCCGTCTAGCCCTGCTGTGCCGGTGCCGCAGATCAAGGCACAGACAACCTCGCCAGGTTGCGGTCGATATTGGCCAGTCATCAGGGCGGCGATCGCCGCTCCTCCGCTCAACTCCGCCGCCACCCCCAGCTCAAACCACAGCCAGCGGCAGGCGTCGGTCATGGCCGCATCGCTAACCAGCACAAACGAGTCTACGGTGCGGCGAATAATCTCAAAGTTCAGGGGTTCTGTTTGGCGGGGGGCGAGGGTGTTGGCCAGGGTGGAGATGGCCTCTAGCTCAACAATCTGGCCTGCTTCAACACTGGTTTTTAGGGTAGGTGCGCCTACGGGCTCAATGCCGACAATGCGAATATCGGGCTTGAGTGCTTTAGCCGCCAGGCTAACGCCGCCAATGAGACCGCCGCCGCCGATCGCTACCAGCAGCGTATCGACCTGGGGCAGGTCGGCCAAAATCTCCAGGGCCAGTGTGCCCTGCCCGGCCATCACGCGCGGGTCGTTGAAGGGGTGGATGTAGGTTAGCCCTTGGGTATTAGCGGCAGTCATGGCGGCGCGGTTGGCGTCATCCCAGTCGTTGCCCTCGTACAGTACCTGTGCCCCCCACTGGCACAGTCGTTCTGCTTTGGCAGCGGGCACATTGCGGCCCAGGTAGATGGTGGCGGGCACCTGGGCCAGCCAGCCAGCGTAGGCCACAGCCAGCCCGTGGTTGCCCCCCGACGCGGTGATAATGCCGCGCTGTAGGTTGTCGTCGGAGAGGCTTTTGAGGGTGTTCACTGCGCCCCTGGCTTTGAAAGAACCCGTCACCTGTAGACAGTCGAGCTTGAGCCACAGGTCGGGGCAGCCAGGAATGGACTGCTTGAGGGCGCTCGCGGGCACCAGCGGCGTATGCCGAATATAGGGGGCGATGCGATCGCGCGCCGCCTTAACATCATCCAGGGTGGGGGGCAGGATAGGGGATGGCGTAGAAGTCACAGAATTGGAAGTCACAGAATTGCTCTAGATAATTTGCTGGCTGTGGAGAAAGAAGTACACCAGTCGAGCCAGGCTGAGGCCAATAAACGACACCAAAATGACAGTTATAGAGACCGTGACAATATCTCGAACGGCTTTCATGGACGACCTAAAGCGCTATGGTTAATCAGTATTCTCCCCTGGAGAGGGAAGCTGAGGGGCAAATGCTCATGAATCGTCGCAGCTTTTTGGCGGGTGGGCTGACCGTTACGGCCCTGCTAGCCGGGTGCCAGCGTGTGTCAGGCCCTAGCCTGCGGTTGGCTATGCTCACCAACTCGGTACCGGCTCAGCTGCTCAATGCCTTTCAGCAGTTGCCCCAGGGCAGCAACATTGCCGTCACCCCCGAAGACTCGCTGGTGAAGCTGTACGGGTTGCTGCAGCAGTGGCACCGCCAAACTGAAGATTCGCTGTCAACGGCTGACTGGGTCAGCCTGGCCGATTACTGGCTAGCCCCCGCCATTCGCCAGGAGCTGGTGCAGCCGCTAGAGGTATCAACCCTAACCCACTGGAGCGAGCTGGCGGTGGTGTGGCCGGAGCTAGTGCGCCGCAGTGCTGAGGGAATGCTCAACTCTAGCGGCAGCATTTGGGCGGTGCCCTACCGCTGGAGCCACTTGGTGGTGCTCTATGACCGCGATCGCCTCCCCCGCGCCAGCACCCCGCTCGCCACCTGGGCCGATCTGCTGCGCCCCGAACTCCGGCGACGGCTGGTGCTGCCTAACCACCCTCGCCTAGTGCTGGGCCTGGCTCAAAAAGCGTTGGGCGCTTCAGCCAATAGCGAAGACCCGGCAGTTGTGGAGGGCTTAGAGCCGTTTCTGGCCGATTTGCATAGCCAGGTGCGCGTTTACAATTCTGACCACTACCTCGAAATGCTGCTGGTTGGCGATGCCACCGCCGCTGTGGTCTGGTCAGATGACGCGCTGCCCCTGCTGAAGCAGTATCGCAATCTGGCGGTGGCGGTACCGCCCGAGGGCACGCTGCTCAGTGCCCAGCTTTGGGTTCGCCCCCAGGCGATCGCACCTGTTTCCGAGCAGGCTGCCGCTACTGCCCTCAACTGGCTCGACTTTTGCCTAGGTGCCGACTTTGCCACGCAGCTCGCTATCTTTGGGCAAGGCACCTCGACCCGGCTGTGGGGGGCCGAGCGATCGCAGCTACCCGAGCCACTGCAAACGCCCCCTGCCCTCGCGCTAGCCCCCGACGTGGCCGACCAGAGCGAGTTTTTGCTGCCCCTCAGTGCCGCTGCCGAAGACCGCTACAGCCAGCTGTGGCAAAGCTTGCGCAGTTGACTCTAATACAAATTTCGAGTGAATACCCCCGTATGCTGTGCCCCTGCGGGGTTCCTGATTATGAACCGGGGTTTACCAAATCGAATTTGGGGTAATGCCTTGGCTGCTTTCAATCTTTGGGTAAGGGCAAACGCCGTTTGCCCCTGTGAGGAAGGTTGAATGTTTTGATGTATGCCTATGTTCAGCAACCCCTGTAACCAGGTGCTAATTCACATCCGTTTGTGAGGTTACCTCAACACTTTGCAGGCTGTTCTCAGCCGCTGCGGCTTGGGCTTCCTGCTCGCGACGCTCATTCTCTGCTACCAGATTGCGCTGAAGCAGCACAATCAACCCCGCATCCAGGTTGGCTGAGCAGGTTTGAACGTTGTTCTCTAGGGTTTGAGATGCGGTAAGTGGCTCGGTCTGAGTTAGATTAGGCTGCTCAATGAAGTTGCAGGCGTAGAGGCCCATCATCCGGTAACTGCGAGAATTACCCTGAAAAAACCGCACGTTGTAGCCGAAGTCGCGGGCGGCGGTGCCAAACTGGTTGAGCACCGCGTAGCGCTCGTTATAGGTCAGCACCGACCACATCTGGGGGTTGACCATCACATCTACCACCGCCGTGCCCGAATCCTCAACCTGGTAAGAAATCCAGGAGTCTACCAGGCGGCGGCCGCCCAGGTGCGAGGTCAGCGAGTCACGGTTCCACCACAGGCTGGGCAAGGTCATGGCGTCGGCAGAGGCCTCGCGGCTGTCGCTCGATAGCGATCCATCGACAATGCGATCGGTAAAGCTATCGCCATTGAGCAGCGTTGCGGTAGGAAACACCAAAAGCTCACAAAAGGTCTTGTTGAGCTGGGGCGATCGCGCTGGCCAGTAGGGTGTCAGCATTTCGCTGGGGCAGTCTGTTTGGGCCTCAACCGGGCGCGGTGCGGTCATGAGCAGGCTCGCGCCTGCGATCGCCAGCAAAACCCGCCGCCCTAACCCAACTCGCTGCCTCCAGGGAACCACCCGAGCACGGTCCCAATCCTGTCCCTGACCTTGCGCCAGATCCTGTCTTGAGAACTGCCTCGCCGCTGATGAATGGCCTGTTTCTCTGTCCATGATCTCGCCCTCTCAGGGTGCTCTAGTTAAAGATTAAGCGGCTGCGATGCACGTGCTGTAGGGCTACGGTCTGGCTGGCCACCTGCTCTACCATAGAGACGACTTGTTCCGGGCGCAGCAGGTTCCCATCGTTGCGACAGTTACCGACTGCCCTCAGCCAAACTCCGTATTCTCCCTGAATATATTCTAGCCCTGGTGGCAGAGGTTCATCAGCTGTCACCAACGCCAGCTCGTGCAGGCGCTCCCGCAGATTGACAATCTGGGTTTTGCCCGACTTTGTTTGCTTCTCCCACAGAAATTCCTCCAGCGTCATCACCGCATCGATCCACTGGGACCACGGAGCGGCAGTCTCGTGCTCTGGGGTGATTCGCAGGTAGTACTCGGCTCGGTCCAGACGCTTGGTGGCCGAGGGTTCGTCAAGGGACACCTCAGCAACGTCGTACAGCGGAACTTCGGGGGGTAGCTGGGCCGCTAGCTGCTGCAAAAAGTCGGCGGGGGCGATCGCGCGGGTGAGTTCAAAATCGATCACTTCGCCGCTGCTGGTGGCCCCCAGGGGCAGCGCGTTGGCCGGAGACAGCCGAGGGCCGGGGTGAAAGCCACCGGTGAAGGCAATGGGTAGCCCGGCTCGCCGCAGGGCGCGATCGAACAGGCGCACTAGGTCGAGGTGCCCCAGCAGCGCCATCGAACCGAGCTTGCCGAGGGTAACTCGCAGGCGCTGCACCCGCTCAGCACTGGGCTGGCTGTGACCTGCAAAGGCTGGAATGGGCAGCGGCGGCACCACAATATTGTGGCCAAAGTCGGGGCCGCACACGCCGCAGTGGCTGCAGCCCTCAAAGGAGCAGTCGGGTACGGTGGCCTCGTCTAGGGCGCGGTGCAGGTCTTCTTTCAGCCAGGTCTTGTCGATGCCTGTATCAAGGTGATCCCAGGGCAGCGGAGCATCCAGGCTGCTCGCCCCCTCGGCGGTGTCCATCACATTCCATTCGCCCTGGTCTACCTGGCGATATTTCAAAGTCAATCCGGCTTCATCGATAGCCTGGGTCCAGGCTTTAAAGGCGGTTTCCAGGCTTTCCCACCAGCTGTCCATGCCCGCCCCCAGTTCCCAGGCGCGGCGCACCACGGAGCCCAGGCGGCGATCGCCCCGACCGACAAAGTCTTCCATCGCCGAAATGCGCACGTCGGTAAAGTTGACCTTAGCCCAGCGCATGGCCCTAAACTCCTCCCGCAGCAGCCGCTGCTTGCGCAAAAACTCCTCCGTCGACACCGAGTGCCACTGAAACGGAGTGTGGGGCTTGGGGGTGAAGTTAGAAATAGTGATATTGAATGACAAAGGCCGCCGCCCCTGAACCGTGCAGGCCTGGCGCAGCCAGCGTACGGTTTCGGCAATGCCCAGTACGTCGACATCGGTTTCGCCGGGCAGGCCAATCATGAAGTAGAGCTTGACCCGGCTCCAGCCCTGCTCGTGGGCGGTTTTGATGCCGCGCAGCAGTTCCTCGTTGGTCAATCCTTTATTAATGATGTCGCGCATGCGCTGGGTGCCCGCCTCGGGGGCAAAGGTTAGCCCGGTCAGGCGGGTGCCACCGATGATATTGGCAATATTCTCGTCGAAGCGATCGACCCGCTGGCTGGGCAGCGACAGCGAAATATTCTCATCTTTGAGCCGGTTTTTGACCTCTACCCCTACCGCTGGCAGGGCCAAATAGTCGGAACAGCTCAGCGACAGCAGCGAAAACTCGTTGTAGCCGGTTTTGCGCATGCCCGTCTCGATCGCATCGACCACCGCCTCGGGTTCTACATCGCGGGCCGGACGGGTGAGCATGCCCGGCTGGCAGAATCGGCAGCCCCGTGTGCAGCCCCGGCGAATTTCGACCGTCAGGCGATCGTGAACGGTTTCGATGTAGGGCACTAGGCCCATAGCGTAGGCGGGGATCGGGGTGGCTACCCGCCGCAGCACCCGCCTGGGCACATTGGGCCGATTGGGGTGTACCGAGCCGTCGTCGGCCATGGTGTAGAACTGGGGCACGTACACCCCCGGCACCTGGGCCAGATCGAGCAGCAGGGCTTCGCGACTGAGGCCGGCGGCCTTCCCCTCCTCAATCACCAGGGCAATTTCGGGCAGGAGCTCTTCGCCATCGCCAAGGGCGACAAAGTCAAAAAAGTCGGCGTAGGGTTCGGGGTTGGAGGTGGCGGTCTGCCCACCGGCAAAAATTAGCGGCCAGGAGCCCGTGTCTACGTCAAAGGCTCCGGCCTGGTTGCGCTCCTGCCAGGTTAGGGGAATGCCCGACAGGGAGAGCATTTCGAGAATGTTGGTAGCCCCAAGCTCGTAGCTGAGGCTAAAGCCCAAAATGTCGAAATCAACCAGCGATCGCTGCGACTCGACAGCAAACAGCGGCGTTTCGGTTTCCTTTAGCTTCGTGGCCAGGTCGGCGGCGGGAAGATAGGCGCGATCGCACAGCTGTCTAGGTTGGGCGTTTAAGATGCTGTAGAGAATAATGTGGCCCAGGTTAGAAGCCCCAACTTCGTAAACCTCGGGGTAGGTTAGCACCCAGCGAACAGCGGCCTGATCCCAGGGTTTGTGCACAGCGCCTAGCTCGTTACCCAGGTAGCGACCTGGACGAGAGACATCCGCCGTAACCAATGTATTAACTGATACAGACACAACCTAGCTGCCCCAACGTTCACAAGTATGACCTCCATACTATAGCGGGCTGAGGGCGGGCTCTGTCGGGACTGGGGGCTTAGGCTGCCACAGGTAGAGCCTGGGGCAGTTCATCAACCATTTCAAAGGCGCGGTCGAGCTGGGTGAGCTCAAATACGATGCGAATGGTGGGCGGCACAGAGCACAGGCACAGGCGCTTTTGCAGCTGCCGAGCGTGCTTGAGTGCCGACACCAGGGAGATCAACCCGGCACTGTCGAGGGACTCTACCTGGCTCATATCCACAAACAGCCCACTCGCCAGGTCAGACTGAATTCCCTGCATGAGGGAGGTGTGGAAGTCGTGGGCGTTAGAGGCGTTTAGGGAGCCCTGAGCTTGAAAAATAGCCATTTCCTTAGTCATCGTCTGCATACTGGGTACACTCCAGATTATGGATAATGTTAAAAACTATTAAAGCCGTCAAGCTACTTTACGAAGGTAATCGGAATTACTTTAGCTTGGTTACTTTTCATCGACTTATTGGCCGTAACTTGATATAGATTCAGACCCTGTCAATTAAATACCTACGTGAATCTACTGAACATATCTCCAAGGTATGAATTCGCTTGTGATTCAGATCACCAATCCTTGTGGTAGACTTCACCGCTTTTTGGGGGCGTGGTCACTGGCTAGCTAAGGCCCAGGACTCACAATAATCAGTAATCAAGTCACGCTCAGGTGATGGTATGGCCCCCACATTTTCCATTCGTCGACTGGTAGAGCAGGCCCTGCATAGCGGGCTGCTGACCCCTGACATTGAGCAGGGCATCAACTCCGAGCTCACTCGCCTCGGGTACTTACCCATTGGCGACTCTGAAGCTTTAGAACTCCTCATGTACGAAATGGACGAAGGCCGCATTCGGCTGGTTCCAGGGCTGGGTGCCTATGGCGAGCCGGTGCAGCAGCCGATATCTGGCTAACTCAGATAGCGCCTGGAGCGCCAGCGGTGCCAAGTCTGACCCAACTGCTTAGCATTGTCAGGGCACTGCTAAGGTTTCTTGCCGAGGGCTCGGCCATCTTTGTAAAAGCTTCATACGATCTATCCGGATTTTTACGGATCTCTATGACACAGTGGTTTCGGCTCTATGCCGGGTTGGCCCTAGTCGGGGGAACGAGCTGTACGCTGGCGGTCGGCCCACAGCGATCGCACAAATTCACCGATGTCCATGGGTTTCTGATGAGGATCTGGCGTTGGGTTGGGATCTGAGCCCTTAGCCGACAGCGTTGCCAACAGAGGAATCACTTCGGTATCCAGGGCAGGCTGTAGCTGATCTAGGGGCCAGAGCATATCTGGCACAGTGGCTTGATTGAAGTCGGGGGCTGTGGTGCCGAGGGCCGTGCCCAAGGGAGTAATCTCCGTCTCGCTGACCAGCGCCAGGGGGCGGATCCAACCTGTCAGCCGAGACTCTAGCACCTGAATCACCTCGGCGTAGAGGCGGGTCTGGCGACATTCTAAAAATACGATTTGGCCTGCAACCAGAGATGTCATGGGTCGATGCGTAGTGGTCGTCGTATGGTGGTTTTACTGGCAGGGCGGCGGCGGTAGGTCTTGTAGGTCTTAGCGATCGCGGCTGCTGTCTGCTGCTCTATGGTAGCCATTGCGCCAACCCAACAGCATTGGCGAGATTACCTGCGCGCGAGCTTTGCGGCTGCCTGTAGCGTTGGCCAGTGCTTTAACCCAATGCCGCTGTTCTGAGATAACCCTGCGGTAGTGCCCTGGCGTTTAGCGCTGCCTCA
The DNA here is from genome assembly GCF_015207525.1 of Nodosilinea sp. LEGE 06152. Classification (GTDB taxonomy): domain Bacteria; phylum Cyanobacteriota; class Cyanobacteriia; order Phormidesmidales; family Phormidesmidaceae; genus Nodosilinea. Next base: position 169,321 of record NZ_JADEWR010000013.1, on the reverse strand, counting down.
GGCCAGTATGAAGAATGTCCTAACCATGCTGGCGATGGCTATAGATTTGGCCTAGTTCATCCCCAGTGCCATGCCAAAGCCATCGTGAAGTTTTATGATGAGGATGGGGTTAGTCGGAAGCGAGCTGCTGTCAGTGTGTCTCCTTAGGTCGCCTTGTTAGGTTTCTGCGATCGGTGCTGCGATTGGCCCCTCGGGCTGTTGTAGGGCGGGCTGTTCTAGACCCAGTGCTCAGGGCTAAGCCAGTGGCACAATCAGCAGTGGCACGGTGCCCATTGCCGAGCTTGCTAGGATTGCCCCTGAACTGTGGTTTCTCCACTTGCCCTTAATCAAGCTCCTTGAATTAGGTGCTTTGAATAGGCCCTTTGAAGTAGGCAAAGAGGTGTTGCTGTGTCAGTTGAGACCATCGAGCGGACAACAACGTCCACAATTAAAAAACCTGCTCCCCGCTACCGGGTGTTGCTCCACAATGACGACTTCAACTCGATGGAATATGTGGTTGAATCGCTGATCAAGGTAGTGCCCAGCCTGACCATGCCTCAGGCGGTCGACATTATGATGCAGGCTCATACCGCTGGCGTGGCCCTGGTTATTACCTGTGCCATGGAACACGCTGAGTTTTATAGCGAAGGGTTGTGTAACCTCGGCCTCAGCAGCACCATCGAACCGGATGAATAAGCGGCTTTGGCCCAAGCTGGCTAGTTTGCCGCCCCTGGGACGGGTGCTGATTTTTTTGCTCATTGTGGTGATTCTCTGGCTGCCCCTGGCGCTACCGCTTTACTGGCTGGCAGGGCAGGGGGCATTGCCCGGTGGTGACCTGTTTCCGACGGCTCTGCTGTACATTATTTTTTTGGTGGTGCTGCCCCGTTGGGAGCGACGGGTGCGAGGTGAGCCACACCCCTGGGCCCAGATCGGGTTTGCTGGCCGCCGAGAACTCGCTCAGGGAATGGCGATCGGAGCTGCCATAGGGGCGTTGAGCATTGCGGTGCTGGCCATAGTGCAGGTGCTATTGGGCTGGGCCGACCTCGACCCCGTTAGGGCACAGGGGCTAAGCCTGCTTCAGATTGGCCTGGTGGGGGCCTTGGCGGCTACTGCCGTAGGCTGGTCGGAGGAAGTACTGTTTCGCGGCTGGCTGCTGCGCGAGCTAGAGCAGGGCTGGTCGCCTGCGGTGGCTCTTGGCGTGACCAGCCTGATTTTTGCGATCGCCCACTTTATTAAACCCCTCGACGCCATTTTGGCGCTGCTGCCCCAGTTCGCGGGGCTGCTGCTGCTGGGCCTGGTGCTGGGGTGGGCGCGGCGGATTCCGGTTGGCCCTGGCAAAACGGGGTTGGGTCACCCGGTGGGGCTGCACGCCGGACTGGTGTGGGGCTACTACCTGCTAGAGGTAGGCAACCTGCTGCTGCCCACCGGCACTGTGCCCGCCTGGGTGACCGGCCTCGACGGCAACCCCCTGGCCGGGCTGCTGGGGCTAACGCTGCTTGCGGGGCTTGGCGCTTTGGTGTTTCGCTGGAGCCGTTTGCTCCGCTAAAGAACGGTTGGCCAGGGCCATCAGCTCGCCCTGAGCACTGCGTACGGCCTCTCCCGCCTGAGGGCGGCGCTGGTGGTAGCTGCCGTCAGCGGTCATATCCCAGGCCTGGCGGTTGTCCTCCAGGCAGAGGGTTAACATTGCTTTGAGTTCTTTTTGAAGGGCAGGCTCAGCAATGGGCACCATGACCTCGACCCGGCGATCGAGGTTGCGGGGCATCCAGTCGGCGCTACCCAGCAGAAAAATCTCCTTGCCACCCTGCTGAAAATAAAGCACGCGGGAATGTTCTAAAAACTGCCCCACAATGCTAATCACTCGAATGTTGTCGCTAACGCCCGGCACCCCTGGCCGCAGGCAGCAGATGCCGCGCACAATTAAATCGATTGTGACCCCCGCTTGGGAAGCCCGGTAGAGGAGCGCGATCAGGTCGGGGTCGACTAGCGAGTTCATTTTGGCGATAATGCGTCCGCCTTTGCCTTTGGTTTGAAAGGCAATCTCTTGCTCAATTAAGGCCACCAGCCGCTGGCGCAGGGTTAGGGGGGCCACCAGCAGCTGGCGGTAAGTCTGCTGGCGCGAATAGCCGGTGAGGTAGTTAAACAGATCAGAAATGTCGGCTCCGATGTCGTCTCGGGCGCTTAGCAAGCCCAGATCGGTGTAGATCCGGGCGGTTTTGGGGTTGTAGTTGCCGGTGCCGATGTGGTAATAGCGTCGAATCTGCTGGCCCTCGCGACGCACAACCAGGGTCACTTTGCAGTGGGTTTTTAGCCCCACCAGCCCGTAAACCACATGCACGCCCGACTGCTCCAGCTTGCGGGCCCAGTTGATGTTGTTCTCTTCGTCGAAGCGAGCTTTGATTTCGACGAGAACTGTGACCTGCTTGCCGTTTTCAGCGGCAGAAATCAGGGAGTTAACAATGGGTGAATCGCCCGAGGTGCGGTAAAGTGCCATTTTGATCGCCAGCACCTGGGGGTCGTGGGCTGCCTGGGTAATAAACCGCTGCACGGTCGCTGAAAAAGAATGGTAGGGGTGGTGCACCAGCTGATCCTGCCGCCGCAGCAGCGAGAACAGGTCTTCGGCTATCTCTAAGGTCGTATCATCGGCGTCTACTTGGGGAGGGCTCAGGCTTTCGATCGCCGAGGGAACTGCGGCTGTCCAAACTGGGGCTTTGAGGTCGGGCAGGGGCAAGGCCATAAAGGTCATCAGATCGCCCAGGCCAATCAACCCATCAATGTCGTAGATGTCGGTTTCAGCCAGGGCCAGTTCTTCCATCAGCATGGCTCGTACCGGGCCGGGTGTGTCCCGCTGAATTTCCATTCGTACCGCTGATCCGCCGCGGCGACGCTTGCGCAGCTCCTGCTCGATCGCCAACATGAGGTCGTCGGCTTCGTCTTCCTCAACAGCCAGATCGGCGTTACGGGTAATGCGAAAGCCGTAGTGCTCTTGCACCACCATGCCGGGAAACAGCGTGGTCAGGTTGGCCGCAATCACCTGCTCCAGGGGCACCCCCAGCCAGCGACAGGGCCTGTCTTCTGAGTCTTGAGCGTCAGGATTGGGCAGTCGAACAAACCGGGGCAGCACTCGGGGCACTTTGACCCGAGCGAAATGCATCTGCTGGGTGCGAGGGTCTTGCACCACCACAGCCAAATTGAGGCTGAGGTTGGAAATGTAGGGAAAGGGGTGACCCGGATCGACAGCTAAGGGCGTTAGAACCGGAAAGATTTGCTCGTCAAAGTAGTCGCGGCAGTAGAGCTGCTGGGTCTCGGTGAGATCGGTGTGGTCGAGTAGCCAAATCCCCTGAGCGGCCATCTGCTGCCGCAGATTGTGAGTAAACGACTGGTGCTGGTTTTCGACCATGGGTCGCAGGGCGGCGCTGATGGCGCTGAGGTGCTCCTCGGGGGATAGTCCATCGGGCGATCGCTTGCTGACCTGGGCCTCGATCTGCTGCTTGAGGGCCGCCACCCGCACCATAAAATACTCGTCTAAATTGGTGCTAAAAATGGCCAAAAACTTCAGCGCTTCGAGCAGCGGGGTGCGATCGTCGAGCGCTTCATGGAGCACGCGACGATTAAACTCAAGCCAGCTGAGCTCGCGGCTGATGTAGTACTGGGAATCGATGAGATTAGGGGCAGCTTTGCTGCTGTGACGTTCACCGCTGGAACGTTCTGTCGTAGCCATCGTTAGGCCTCCCCTGAAGATGACTCCCCGGCTCCGAATACGGCCTCCTCCTGCCCCTGCCACCATTCGCCTAGATCCATCAGCGCCTGATGAAGTGCGGCTAGCTCAGCCGCATAGGTTTCAGGGGCAAGCTCAGACCGCTGCTCTTGCAGGAGCTGAAGCCGCCACTGAATTAGCAGCCAGGGCTTAGACAGCCCATTGGTAGCTTCGATATAGCTGGCCCAGTCTTTGCCGTCCATAGGTGCCTCTTGTGCTGCATTGGGGTGGCCGTTAGACCAGTCGGTCGCTGGTGCATTGCTCCCAGCGCCCTAGCCGCTCACGCTATGGCTAACGCCGACTATGGCCCTAACCACCCGATTGTTAAGGCCGAGTTAACCATACTAACGCGCATCAGGCCGGAGACACAGTCCCCGGCCTGATGCGGTTGAATTAAGGGTTGTAGCTACTGGCGCTGCTTGAAGGAGGTCAACCACTCGCGCAGCTCGGCGGCGGCGACTTCACGCCCGCCCAAGCCAAAGGCGATCGCAATGGCCACGGCGATCGCCCCTAGCAGCAGCCCAAAGGCGAGGTTGACGATATCTGGGGCAACCCCCATCTGCTGCAAAGCCATCGCTCCAACAAAGATCAAGATGGCGATGCGGGCCGCCTGGGCCAGCACCCTGGCTTGCCCAGAGCCCATCGAGTTGACCAGGCGAAAAGCCAGGTTGGCCAGGTAGAGGCCGATAGCAAATACCACCACCCCACTCAGCACCCTTGCCCCAATGAGCAAAATGGCTTGCACAATGTTGGTCAGGCCAGGGAAATTCAAAATTTCGGTAGCTGTAACCACGCCAAACAGCACGATCGCAATCAGGGTGAGAATGCCCATCAGCTCCGAAGGCGTCCGGCCTGGGGTCTGCACAGATGCGATCGGGCGACCCTCGGCATCTAGGCCAGGCTGTGCTGTCGCCCCGCTGCCGAGGTTTAGCTCTGGCAACCCGAGAACGCCCATAATGCTGTCGAAGCCCGCCCCTCTCAGCAGACTCGTGACCAGGTCGGCCACAAAGCGACCGACAAAGTAGGCCGCAGCAATGACCACCCCAGCCATAATAATTTGGGGAATGGCGGCGAGCACCCGCTCTAGCATTGAAACGGCAGGGGCCGAAATAGCGTCAATATCGAGCTCATTCAGGGCAGCTACCACGGCGGGTATCAGCACCAGCACGTAGGCCACGGTGCCCGCCAGACTCGATAGAGACATGCCTCCAGCGGTTGAACTAGTAGTCTGAAGCCCCATGCGACGGCCGAGCTGGTCGGCCCCTGCGGCTATCAACAAATTGGTTACCACGCCACGCACAATGCGGGCGATCACCCAGCCAATGGCTAGAACAATAGCCGCTGTTACAATCCGAGGAATGGCCTGTAGGAAGGAGTTAATTAACCCTTCCACCGGGGCTAGCAGGCCCGGCAGCTGCAGGGTGCCTAAAATCAGCGGAATAAACAGCAGCAGAATGAACCAGTACAGCACGTTGCCGATGGTTTCGTTCAAAACGATCGGGCTGCCGCCTCGCTCTACGCCGGTCTGCTCAGCCAGGCGATCGTCTAGGTTGAACCGCCCTAGACCATTGACGACCAGCGATCGCACCAGCGTTGCCGTCAGCCAGGCCACACCCAGCAGCAGCAGGGCTCCGCCGATGCGGGGCAGATAGAGGAAGATTTGGTCTAAAAAGTTGTTTAGCGGTGTCGATACCCCGGCCAGATTAAGGACGTTTAACGCCGCTATGATGGCGAATAGAAAAATAACCCAGTACACCACCGTTGAGACCCATTTCTCAACCTGCACCGGGCTTTCAGCTGGGCGGCCCATGGCCCAGTTGGCCAGTCGATTGTCTATATCGGTGCTGCGGAGAAGTTTGCGGACGGCTAGCGCCACCAGGGTCGCTACCAGCCAGCCCAGCAGCAGCACCGCGATCGCCCCAATCAAGCTGGGTAAAAACTGCCCCAATCTTGCAGCAGCTTCTTCTATGAAGCGATTGGGGGACGTTACCGGATTTGCCAGGGGCTCGCTGTAGTCCGGTTCAGCTCCAGGCTGTGACACCTGAAGCAGCGTTAGTGGAAAAAAATCAATCATGATCCTTGTAGTTGAGAGCGGGCTGTAAAGAGAGCATCGTGCATGGGGGCAGCTTGCGCGATCTCGACAATGGGCTATTAACTACAGGAAACAAACCACCCACGCAACATTAATTGAGTAGGCAGGCCACCGCATCAGCCTAGAGACATAAGACCGCCAAGGTTCGGTACGATAGCTATCGCCAGGGAAACGTTCCCGTACCGCCACCCGGGCTGATTCTCTCAGGAGACCGTCAGGATGTCTACCCGCCAAGTGTTTGAACACAGTATTTCTGTGCGCGCTAGCACCACCGACGTCGAGCAATGCCTGACGCGTCTAGACCTGATGCACCGCTGGCTCAACCCCGCCCTCCGCTGCGAGCCAATTGGGGATTGGAGTACCGATGTAGGTGCCCAGAGCCGCTTTATGATTCAGCTTCCCTTTAAGCAACCTACCCTGATTAGCACGGTAGTTGAACGAGCTCCAGGGCTGGTTGTCTGGTCGTTTCGGGGCTTTTTTGACGGCTGCGATCGCTGGGAGTGTTGCCCCGATGAGATGGGTACACGCCTGCTCAATCGCTTTGAGTTTGAAATTTCTAACCCAGTGGTGCAGGCTGGTTTCAACTGGTTTGCCGTCGGCTGGACAAAGCGCGATATGGCCGCTCAGCTACGTCGCCTCAAACAGGTGGCCGAAACGTTGAAAAATCACGGCTAGGTCGGTGGGCCAATGCAAATGTAGGACGGGCTCGCGATAGTGTAACCCATGCAGGCGCTGGGTTTCGTACCTCAACCCAACCTACATCGACTGATAGTTAATCGCGCTTGCCTACTTAGTTTGCTTTGAGAACTGTGGCACACCAAAGCTTTAATAGAACGCTGGCGCATCTATTGTTGTCATCCCATCTACATCCCGCGTCAAAATCTTGGAAAATTACTCCCGACGCTTGGAGGGGCGATCGCTGCATACCTCCGGCATAGAAATTGCTGGACGGGATGCAGCAAAACGTCGATGTCTCTCGTGAGGGTGAGTCATAGAGCCTTTAGCTACGCCTAGCTCAATTCATGCTGCTATTCGGCACTGCCCCACCGTGTAGACGCGCCAACACAAAGGCCGCAGAGGCTGATTGCTTCTGCGGCCCAGTTGAGGTTGCTAACGTTGAGATTTACCTAGCTAGACGTAGTTTGAGCCGCCAGCATCTGCTTGAGCTTCTCTAGCTCTCCCGCCCAGCGTGGATCAGGTTGAACGGCACCACCGCTGGTAGCCGCTGCCGCTGGGGCAGCTTTACGAGCACCGCCCTTATTGGAGCGCTTGCTGCTAGTTTCGCCGCTAGTAGGACGCGCATCTGCTTCGCCCTCGGGTTTGGTACGGGGCAGAGCTTTCTCAATCTTGAGGGGCATATCAGCCAGCACCTGACCGTTCAGTTTCTCGACGATTTCATCGGCCTTTTCGTCAGTTTTTACCGTTACAAACCCAAATCCGCGACATTTGCCGGTTTTTTTGTCGGCGATAAGCTTTACAGAGACTAGATCGGCATTAAAGTCAGCAAAAGCGCTTTCAAACTCCTGCCGCTCTAAGTCCTTAGAAAGATTGCCAACATAAAGGCGAATTGACATTTGAATACCTCTGGTGTTCTAAAACTAAAGGCAAATGAATCGAAATCGATAACCTTGCCGAATCGAGTTTGGAATTTAGGCCGACTGCTACCTGCCTACAATGCTGCTAATTTAACCAACTACTATCAAGATTGCAGGCTCTGACCTAAAACCACCAATCAGGCCGCATCAAAATGTCAAACGTAAGTCTTTTAGTAGCTTAACAAATTCCGGCTCTGGAACTCGCCCAAATTTATGACTGTATTTATGGCTAGGGCGCTATCACCTGAACATGAACGAAGAGCTAAGGAAAAGCAGTCTCTACCTCGCCCTATTAAGAAGTTTTATGACAGTTAGCTTAAGAGTCACAAAAGCTGCCTGGCTAGTCATCTCCCCGAAGAGAGAGCCATTTTCCACGTATTGGGTAGAGTTGAGCATACCAACTGGCAAAGAGCCGGATTCAAAACCAATCGACTACACCACTTACCAAGGTAACACGGCATTTGCGCGCTGCCGGGCTAAGGTGCTGCACTCAACCGCAGTCTCTAAATAAAAACCAGCCGGCAAGGGCTGGTTTGTTTGCTGTGTTGAGAGTAGGAGAACCCAATACCTAACCAACCCCGAAGCCAACTCATGGACAGATCAGGGAACCTAGGCATGTGTTTCTGTAAACTAATGTAACACTGGCAGAGCTTTGCTGCAACATTACTTCACATTGGCCCGCTTATCCGCCCCTAAAAATGGTCAAGATGCCGATTCCGCTGCTGATCAGGCTAATCAAAGTAGCCCAAAGAGGGCCATAGGTAGAGAAGCTGTGGCGCTGATCGATTTTTACCTGGTTAATATCTACCCAAAGCATGCCGCCACTGTAGCGGCTCCAGCCGGTAACCGTAACCATTCGGCCTACCCAGTTAACCGGATGGGTTTGAGGCTGAAGCAAGCCCTGCACCGTCCCCAGTGGTACAGGGTTGACTAGCTTAACCAACCCCGATGAATCATCGAGGTAAAGTTCTTGGCAGCCCCAGTTGCCGGACCCCGTCAGGCCCCGCAGTTTGCCTCGCAGGCTGACCGGCTGTCCCTGCACCGGTAATGATGAGGAATGCAGCAGCAGGGTGGACACCGTTTCCTCCGGCGGCTGGCTGGCTGGCTGATTGCCAGGTTCAGGGAAAAGCACGTTAATGCGCAGCAGCAGGCCCAGGCCAAGCCCTAGCCACAGCCCACCGACCAAAATACTGGGGTCTTGGTAGAGCCAGCTCAGGCGCTGCCAGCCCAACCGATTGACCACTCCTCCCACGAACCACAGGCCCATAGCCAAGCCGCCGCCAGCTACTAGGCCCGCCAGGGGGCCTTTCTGAAGCAGCAGCAGGGGAAGTGACACTTTGGTTGTGCCTAAAGCGGGCTGCTGGAAGGATTCGGGTGCGAGGCTGAGGCCAGGTTGACCCCGAAGTAGTGCCTGCTGGTGGAACCAGAGCAGCCGCTCGCCCAGCGGTGCGTGGGAGGCGTTAACCCGCAGCCACTGGCGGTAAGGGTTGAGACCATCTACGGCTAAAAGGGTACTGAGAATGGTCGCGCGATAGTCGGAGACTGGCCCCTCAGGGCCAACGCCCTCTGAGGCAGCTAGCAGCCGACCTGGGGTAATCGCCTGACGGCCGCTGACAGGCATCAGTACTTCCAAGCTGGTGTGGAGCGGGTGAAGGGTGCCGTGCTGTTGCAGATAGGTCTCGATCGCAGTTGTTGAGCCAACCGCGACCTCAATGACCTGAGCGGGTTGCTGGGTTAGGGCCACAGCGCGACGATCGTCCCAGCGGCAGCACAGCCGCGATAGCCACAGTACAGCCTGCCGCAGCAGCCAAAACAGGCCGTAGAGAAGACCCGCTCCGCCGCCCAGCAGACCTCGAAGCAGAGGCTGGCCGAGAGCATCTGCCCTCTGAGCCAGCCAGCGGTACCCGCTATGCAGCAGCAGCAGCGGCAGCCCGACGGCTGACAGCACCGGCAGACTGCCGTTGACCATCCGGGCCAGTTCATAGCTGTAGAACGCCGTCAGCGTTTGATCTGACATCTGCTCTAAAAGCCCCTGGCTAATCACAATCCGGGTATAGCGGGGCAGCCAGCCGTAGCTAAAGCACAGGGGGGCCGAGTCGGCAATTAGCCGCAGTTCTGGCATTGGCCACCCCTGCTGGCGGCACACCTGGCGCAGGAGACGCAGCGTGCCAGGGCTGTGGGTTTGCAGCTGACGAATCGATAGGGGCCGCTGACGGTACCAGGTTGCCAGCGCCAGATCCATAAGCCAGGGGCTAGCTAACGCCAGCAGCACCAGCCCGCTGACAACCCAAATCGTATAGGTCTGATAAGCCTCAGGCAGACTCAGCTGAACAGGCCAGCGCACCCAGCGCAGCAGTCTGTCTACTGTTCTTAAGGTGAAATGGAAGGCCCAGTTGGTTACCCATATCAAGGCGATCGCCGTTAACCCCTGGCCCAGCCATAGACCTAGGGGGCGCTTCGGTAGAGGCACCTGGCGCTGGGGCCGAGCCTGCTGGGGCTTAGACGACGGCGCGGCAGGCGACGGTACTGCAGGCTCAACCGGCAACGGTGGCGAGGATGCCGAACGGGAGGCTCCAGCTGGTTTTGACGGCACATCTCCACCCTCTGCATCAGTCTGCTGATTGAGCTGCTGATAGTGAAACAGAGATCGCATTTCTGGCTCCGCAGCATCCTGATCCTGAGCCGGTGTGGGCTGGGTCGAATCATCGACATCCTGGGTTGCGGGCTGAACTGGTTTAATGGACCGCTTGGCAGGGACAGGTGTAGGCGGTTGGGGAGCGACTGGGGGCCGCTGCGACAAATTTTTAGAATTTTCTAAGGGGACGAAGCCGCTCAAATCTGACCCGGCGGCGGTAGTTTGAGGCTCAGCGTCTGGGGTACTAGCGCTTGGGGCACTGGCGATCGCGGCCGATTTAGACTGGCTCAGAACCTGATCGGCCCACTGCTTAGCCTGGGGTGAAGGGCTGTCGAGTAGCTGGTGACAAACGCGCTCGACCTGGTCATTCTGGCCTAAGCGCTGGTGCACTCGCACTCGACCCATCAGGGCTTTGAGGTAGTAGGGCGATGTCCGTGGGAGCTGCTCTAGGCGCTGAAACCGGGCTAGGGCCTGGTCATAGTCTTGGGCCTTAAAGGCTGCGATCGCCTGTTGATAAAAGGCCTCAACCGACAGTTTTCCGGTGTGCCTAGAACCAGAGGCTTGAGAATTGGAGTCTGTGGGCTGCGCCATAGGCCGCTATTAAAATTAAAAAGGAGGTGAGGAGAAAAGTTAAAGCATAACCAACTATTCCCCATCTGTTTCTGTTTGCCTGCGTTTAGGCATTAAACGATTGGAGTGAACAACGGGGCAGGACGCGCTTACTGAGAAGCATTGTTGCTGCCTAGACTAAAATTTTAGTCACAGTGTTGCCGCTACCTATGATTGCTTTGAGCTTGTTTGTGGCTAGTTTTCTGGCCTGGTTTCTCAGCATGCTGGCAGGGGGTGGTAGCCCGTTCATTCTAATTCCCATAATTTCGCTGCTGCTGGGCACGCAGGCCGTAGCACCCGTTATAACCACCGGGCTGCTGATTGGGAATGCGCAGCGAGGGTTTGTCTTCTGGCATGACATTGATTGGAACGTGACTGTCTGGTACGTGCCGGGTGCTACCGTAGGCGCTCTTCTCGGTTCCTACGGGCTGACTCAAATCCATGCCGAGAGCCTGCAGCTACTGCTGGGAGCCGGGCTGTTAGTTATGGTTGTCAACTACCTGCTGCCTGCCAAGGAAAACTGTTTCACGATCCAGGCCTGGTATTTTTTGCCGCTGTCTTTGGTCAACGCCATTGGCTCTGCCCTGGTTGGCAGCACCGGCCCGATTATGAACCCGCTGTATCTCAACTATGGGCTAGAAAAAGAAGCCATGGTGGCCACCAAAGCTTTTAACAAGGCTGTGCTGCACCTCGTTAAGCTGATCGCCTACGCCGCTTTTGGCAGCTTGAGTGGAGAGTATTTAGCCTACGGTTTAGTGATTGGTTTGGGAGCCGTACCGGCTAACTGGTTGGGTAAACAGGTGCTGGCAAAACTGTCGGCCCAGCAGTTTCGGCAGCTAGTCTTTGCCTTTGTGGCCGTCAGCGGTGTAGCTATGATTTGGCAGCAGCGCCATTTTCTCGCCGTTTGGTTCATGTAACCCTGACCGAGGGCAGGCGCTCTGGACTCATTCTTGGGATGCGGCTTGGGGCTGTGGAGCTGCGATCGCCTCATCAAGGCCCAGCAGGGTTTCTACTAACCCATACAGATCGATCTCGTCAGCCCCGGCAAGCTGACGATCTTTGAGGTCAGTTAGCCCACGAGCCAGCTCTGGAGCGCGAGTCTTGTAGTCGCGGTGCGCCGTGAGCATGTCTTCAAAAATGGATTGCTCAATTTCAGTTCGGTTTTGACCTTCGCTCAAGGGCGTTTGGTAAGCTACGTCTTCCACGTCATATTTGACCAAGACTACCAGCGCATTGGTGGCCGCTTTGAGGCTCTCCTGGAGGCGGCGCGTGTCTAGCTCCAGGCGATCGAAGCCCACCTGACCCGTAATTTTCAGCTCTAGAATAGGAGCCGTGTCGCCCTGATGCTCAGCGGCGGCGGCGATCGCTTTATCCATCGCCATTTGGGTTAGCTGATCCAGGCTCTCCTGGCCTCTGGCTACCAGCTCCAGTCGCACAATGGGGCGCTGAAAGTAGTCGGTTTGCAGCCGTGCATCAACGCCCTGAGGCGACAGCTCTACCAGGTACGCGCCCCGCTGAAAACGACTTTCTTCTACGTTGTTGGCCTCTAGCGAGCCGGGGTTAAACACCCAGCCCTCAGCGGTGTAGTTCTTGTGGATATGACCCAGGGCTAGGTAGTCAACCCCGGCGTCCTTAAGCGGCAACAGCTCGCTGTAGCGCAGCGCCCCAGCGTAGCGAGCAATTTGCCCCTCCAAACCGTGGTGAAAGAGCAAAACAGTATAGTCAGGGCCACTGGGCAGTGCTTGAATGGCCCCTGACAGCAGCTCAATAGCACGGGGAGCGGTTGCTCCATACCAGTTTGAGCCAACGACGCGCACTCCGCAGGGCAGGTCAATATAGGCCCCAGAACGCGTGGCTTCGTCCCAGGGGGGGAGGCGATTTTCGGCATCGGCTCCGTCGTTGGGTTCAAGTAGCTTGAGTAAATCCCACTCGGCTAGGTACTTGAGCCAGCTGGTGCGAGTGCCGTAGGGGCGATTGTCGTGGTTACCCTCAATTGCCAGCACCGGAATTTCGGCATCTTTCAGCGCCTGTAGACAAATCTGAGCCTGATTAAGGGTAGCGGGCTTGATGTTGCGGTGCTCGAAGAGATCGCCCGCGATCGCTACAAAATCTACCTTTTCTTCAATGGCGTAGCGCTCCAGCACCGTCTGTAGGGCACGAAAAAAGTCTTTGGTGCGCTCTGGGGTGTCGTAGCGGTCAAACCCGAGGTGAATATCGGCAATGTGGAGAAATTTCGCCATACGCTTTCCTGGGGGCAATAGTCAAAAACTGGCCTCGCGGGCCAGTGCAACGAACCCAGGCTAGCACCTACACAGGAGAAGATGACTCGGCGGCTAGCTCCTCCAGACGCTCCTGCTGGTCACGGCTGATGCATGATTGAATCAGCACGTCCACATCTCCTTCCAGCACTGGGGTGAGCGTAAAGTTTTGATTGAGGCGGTGGTCGGTAACCCGGTTGTCTTTGTAGTTGTAGGTGCGAATTTTTTCCGATCGCGCCCCCGTACCCACCTGCGACTTGCGCATAGACGAGACGGCCTCCTGCTGCTCCCGAAGCTTCATGTCGTAGAGCTTGGCGCGTAAGATCTGCATGGCTCGCTCGCGGTTTTGCAGCTGCGATCGCTCCTCGGTACAAAAAATTCGAATGCCCGTCGGCTTGTGGAACAAATCCACCGCTGTTTCCACCTTGTTAACGTTTTGGCCACCAGCACCGCCCGATCGCGCCGTCGTCAGCTCAATATCCTTCGGGTCTATCTGTATCTCTACATCATCGACCTCAGGCATAATCGCCACAGTAGCGGTAGAGGTATGGACGCGCCCACCCGCCTCAGTCACCGGAACGCGCTGCACCCGGTGCACCCCAGCCTCAAATTTGAGCTTGCTGTAGACGCGATCGCCCGCAATCTCCAGAATCGCCTCTTTAAACCCACCCATATCGGCGGTAGATTCACTGAGCAACTTTACCTTCCAGCCCTGCCCCTCGGCATAGCGAGAGTAGAGCCGCACCAGATCGCCGGCCCAAATGCTGGCCTCATCCCCACCGGTCCCGGCCCGAATCTCCAGCATGATGTTCTTGTCATCATTGGGGTCGCGGGGCAGCAGCAAAATTTTGAGGCGAGTTTCTAGGGCCGCTAGCTTTTCATCCAGGGCTTCTACCTCTAGCCCCGCCATTTCCTTTAGCTCAGGATCGCTGTTTGCTTCCTTGTAGATTTCCCGTGCCTCTGCCAGCTCTTGCTCAGTAGCCTTCCACTCGGTGTAAGTATCTACGGTTTCTTCGAGTGAGGATCGAGCCTTAGCAATACGCTGAAACTCATCCGGATCCTTAGCAACATCAGGATCGCCTAGTCTCCGCGTTAGCTCCTGGAACGTTTGCTCCACAGAGTTGAGTTTTTCAATTAAGTACGCCTCGGCCATAGGGTCCTCTTGTCTGCCGTCTAGCTAGAACATCTACTCTAAGTGCTACAGCAGAGTTGGCTAAGCGTTATCGGCAGCCTTGTCGTCAGTGGCAGCGGCTGACGTATCAGTCATGCCGTACTTACGCATAAAGCGCTCAACCCGGCCCTCGGTGTCGATAATCTTTTGGGTGCCAGTGTAGAAGGGGTGGTTTCCAGACCATACGTCTACATGTAGCTCAGGCTTGGTAGACCCAACGGTCATAATTTCCTTGCCGTCACAGAAAACCTTGGCTTCGGGATACCAGGTGGGGTGAATCTCAGACTTTGCCATAACGATGGATTAAAACAACATCAGCAGAAGGAAAACGGGCGCAATTAGGTTCGGTTAAGAGGCTCTGACCATCACGATTTAGTTTAGATCAAGATTCTCTACAGAGCAGGCTTAACCGCACCAAACAAAACTAGTCCTTGAGAACTTAGCGTTTGGAGATTAACGCTTAGAGAACTGAGGTGCCTTACGGGCTTTCTTCAGACCGTACTTACGGCGTTCCTTAGCGCGGGGATCGCGGGTGAGGTAGCCTTCAACCTTCAGCGGCTTACGGTTTTCAGGGTCAAGTTCACACAGTGCTCGGGCTACCCCAAGGCGAATGGCATCAGCCTGACCAGTTAGCCCACCACCCTTGACGTTAACCAAAACATCGTAGGCGTTTTCCAGACCTAACACCTCTAGGGGAGCCTTGGTGGCGTTTAGGTAAGCCGGGTTGAACTGCAAATAATCGTCGCCTGGGCGCTTGTTGATGACCAACTGACCGCTGCCAGGTACCAAGCGCACTCGGGCGATAGACGTCTTACGGCGACCGGTGCCCCAGTACACAGCCTGTTGAGATTGATCGGTAGCCTGCATTATTTCGCTTCTCCAGGAATGGTGTTTACAACATGAATTTCAGGGCTTTGGGCCTGGTGGGGGTGCTCTGGCCCGGCATATACCTTGAGCTTGGTGAACTGCTTACGGCCCAGAGAATTTTTCGGCAGCATACCCTTCACAGCCTGCTCAATAATGCGCTCAGGAATGCGAGCCTGAAGTTTGTCAAAGGTTTCTACCTTCATGCCGCCGGGGCGACCGGAATGGCGACGGTAGAGTTTGGTACTGGCCTTGCGACCGGTAACCACAACTTTCTCAGCATTAACCACAATAACGAAATCACCCGTATCCATGTGAGGGGTAAAGGTGGGTTTGTTTTTGCCGCGCAAAATAGTGGCAATTTCAGTGGCCAGCCGTCCCAGGCGCTGACCTTCAGCGTCGATTACGTGCCACTGCTTCTGTACAGAATCGTGGGGGGGAATGTAGGTCTTAGTAGTCATAGCGCTTGAGCTGCCTTTCTTGGATGAACCACGTTAATAAAACAAACCATCTAATCAAACTTGAATTGGCTTTAGGCTACAGCTGAACCCCAGAAAAAGTGGGGCTGGGTGTCAAACCATGCCTCTGGGGCAAAGGGAGTATGGTCGTAGCCGACCCGGAGTAGGCACAATCCCTGAGCCGGAGCGGCATATTTGACGCGGTGACGCTGGCGCTGCTGCCAAAGCTGGCCAAACTCCGCTGGAGTTAACTCTCCACTGCCTACCTTTACTATCAGGCCCATAATCAGCCTCACCATGCCGTACAAAAAGCCTTTGGCCTGAAGCTCAACGGTAAGGAAGGTGTCCTGACGGCGGCATTCAGCTGCCTGAAGGTCTACCCAGGAATGGCTTTTGCCCGATCGCGTCCGGTGGAAAGCGGTCATGTCGTGGTGGCCAACCATGTCATCCAACGCCGCTTGAATTTTGCCCTGATCTAAGTATTGGCGGTAGTAGTGCCACACAAAGGGACGCACAAACAGGTTGGGCCGCTGCCCGGTGTAAAAGGTGTAGCGATAGCGTCGCCAACAGGCCGAAAACTGGGCATGCCAGGTATCGGGTACTGTTGCTGATGCCCGAATCAGGACGTCGTCAGGCAGACGGGCGTTGAGCACGTCTGCCCAGCGGTGTGACGGAATGAAACCCGGTGCATCAAAGTGGGCTATCTGAGCGGCCGCATGGACACCAGTGTCGGTACGCCCTGCGCCGCTAAGGCGTACGTCGTAGCCTAGCACCGAGCGAATCGCAGCCTCGATCTCGCCCTGTACAGTACGAGCATTGGGCTGCCACTGCCAGCCGTGTAGATGGGTACCCACGTACTGCACCACCAAAGCAACCCGCTGAGTTGCCTGGGCAAACTCGACAGGTTGGCTCTCCAAACTGCGCTGTATGGGTGATGACTTCTCCATGGGACACGGACAGGTACAAACAGTGGACTAATGGACAGAGGTGACCTGAGCAAACGTTGAAAAATGCTTAGGTCAGCTCGATAATAGCCATTTCGGAGTTGTCGCCCCGACGGCGAACGGTTCTGACGACGCGGGTGTAGCCACCATTGCGATCGCCGTAGCGCTCATCGGCTTGGCTAAACAGGGCATGAACGAGTTGTTTGTCGTAGATGTAGCCTAGGGCCTGCCGACGGGCCGAAAGCGAACCATCCTTAGCTAGAGTGATCATGCGGTCAGCCTCTTCGCGCACCGCTTTAGCCCGAGCCTTGGTAGTCGTAATTCGACCGTGACGGATGAGCTCCGTGGTCAGGGAGCGAAGCAGGGCTTTACGCTGGTCTGCAGGCTTCCCGAGTTGATGAACGCGACAGCGGTGACGCATGGTACTTAACTCAGATGAACAACAAAATTAAAAGCAACACAGGGAAAAATTAGAGGAGGCTAGGGCTAACCCTAAAGTAACTCTCTCGTCAAGCCGTTTTTGAAGCCTTCTCCAAGGGTAGGGTAATCCCTAACCGCTCCTGGAGAGCCTCGATAACCTCTTCGGCAGACTTTTGGCCAAAGTTTTTGATCTCCAGCAGGTCTTCCTGGCTGAAGTCCAGCAAATCTGCCACCGAGTTGATCTGGGCACGCTTCAGGCAGTTGTAGGCCCGCACCGAAAGCCGCAGCTCTTCAATAGGAATTTGATTGTTTGGATCTTCTTCCTTAACCTCTTCGTCAAACTTAGGCTCGAGGGTGACGTCTTTGAGCGGTACAAAAAGACTGACCAAAATATCAGCGGCCTGACTCATGGCCTGCTGAGGCGTAATGCTGCCGTTGGTCCAGATATCCATAATCAGCTGGTCACGCTGCATGGAGCCAGAAACAACTACTTCCTCGACGGTGTAGTTGACCTTCTTGACCGGCATAAATACTGAGTCAATTTGAATGAAGTCAAGGGCGGTGGCGTCGTCTTTGCTGCGCTCTACGGCCCGGTATCCCTGACCTCGCTCAATTCTGAACTCCATTTCCAGGGTGTGGCCATCGGCAACGGTAGCCACATACTGCTCAGGGTTAACCACTTCCACTTCAGAGGGTAATTCAAAGTGCCCGGCGGTGACTCGGGCTGGCCCCTGAACCAGAAGACGACCGATTTGAGGCTGACTAGAATAGCTCCGCAGCACAATCTCCTTCATGTTGAGGAGAATGTCGAGGACATCTTCTCGGACGCCAACAATCGTAGAGAACTCATGGGTGGCGCCAGCAATTCTGACGGCTGTAATCGCAATGCCCTCCAGGTTAGAGAGCAACACTCGCCGTAGAGCATTGCCTACTGTGGTTCCCTGGCTGCGCTCCAGGGGTTCGATTACAAATCGACCGTACTGACTCTGATCGCTTTCAACGACAGACTCTACGCAATCAACATGAAACTGTGCCAAAATCCTGCCTCCCTTAAACCTCGCAATACCCTGTCCACCGATGGAGCTACGTTCCTAATGCTTAAACTGAGCGCTTAAACTCGACGGCGTTTGGGTGGCCGGCAACCGTTGTGGGGGATAGGAGTAACGTCGCGAATTAGCGTTATTTCTAAGCCTGCTCCCTGTAGGGCACGAATGGCGGTTTCACGGCCTGCCCCAGGCCCACTTACCATTACTTCAATCTGGCGCATGCCCTGATCCATAGCCCGTCGGGCAGCGCCATCTGCCGCTGTCTGAGCTGCAAAAGGGGTGCCTTTTTTAGCTCCTTTGAACCCGCTAGATCCTGCCGAAGCCCAGGAAATTGCTTCCCCTGATTGGTCAGTGATGGTCACGATGGTGTTGTTGAAGGTTGAACGAATGTGGGCGACCCCACTGGGAACGTTCTTTTTACTCTTGCGAGGTCCGGTCTTTCGGGTTGGTTTGGCCATGGCGTTGTCACTAAACTTAGTTCAAGGAAACTTAGATCTGAATCACGTAACTGTCGGTGAGCAGTCAAAATTGGCAAGCACCGCTAAACAGTCGGAAAAACTCGCCACAAAGGTCAGCGAGCTTTCATACCTCAACCCTCCAATAGTAGCTGGGGGTTTAAGAAGTAGGACTAACTCTACTTCCGCGGCGCTTTCTTCTTACCTGCAACGGTGCGACGAGTGCCGCCCCGACGGGTGCGAGAATTGGTGCGGGTACGCTGACCCCGGACGGGCAGACCTGCCCGATGTCGCCGACCTCGGTAGGAGCCAATATCCATTAAGCGCTTGATGTTCATGTTCTCAAGCCGCCGCAGGTCACCTTCTACCTGGTAATCGCTTTCGACAGAATCGCGCAGCTTGGCCACGTCACTGTCTGTCAGGTCTTTAACGCGCACATCAGGACTGACCCCGGTTTTGGCCAGGATCTCCTTGGAACGGGTAAGGCCAATACCGTAGATGTAGGTCAAGCCAATTTCAACTCGTTTGTCGCGTGGTAAGTCCACGCCTGCTATCCGTGCCACCTTAACTATCTCCCCCAATACTTGGTTCTAACCAAACAGCCCCGTAGCGGCTACCCAGTAACTTTACTCGGGCTGCTGCCCAGATCTAGAAAACCCTATTAAACTGCTAAAACAGTCTGTTTTAGCCACTTTGCTCATCTATCTTTGCTCAATCACTGTTTGATGGGTTAGCTCTTCTCAGCAGGAAAAAGCCGCCGCACCAAACTTACCCTTGCCGCTGCTTATGCTTGGGGTTTGAGCAAATCACCATGACCCGACCGCGGCGGCGGATGACACGGCACTTATCACACATCTTGCGCACAGACGCACGGACTTTCATGTCCAACTCGCACTTTACTACAGAATTGCTATGCTAGCAAACCAACGCCAACCCGTCAATTGCAAATTTGAACTTGCCCCACGGGTTTCGCAGTCTCGGTGTGGCGACGACGGCGGTAGGGGCAAAAAGAAACCGCCCCGAGGCGGCTTCAGCTAGTTAATTAGTTTGCTCGCAGGTTTCTAGGCTCCTCGGTTGAGGGCCGATTCTACCTGTTTGAGCTCTTGCTCGACTCGGGTTTTGAGCTTCTCGGGCAGGGGGCGGTTGGGGTAGCTGCTGTAATGCCCTGCGATCGCATTCAGCGCAGTTCGCATTGTAGTGAACGAGCTGAGGTTGGCGACTGAAGAATCTCGGCGATAGCGAGAGGCAAAATCACTGATGACGGCTTTGGCCTCGGCTTGAGCCTCAAGTTTTGCCGGATCGTCGTCAGGCAGCGCGAGCGAGTTTCTGAGGCTATCCACCAGCATCAGGGTGTCCTGGCGATAGTCGCCAGTGAGCATGCCGCTGGTGCCTGCACTGCACCCTGTTAGGCCAACGACGGCCACCAGTACCAGGGCTAAAAGACGAGCAATTAAGGATTTCATAGGCTTCTTTGAAAAAGTTCAGGCCGAACGACAGGCCCTGAAGAATAGGCACTGAATCCTGCGCCAAAGCTGCGCTGGTGTCATTTCGGTGCTCTTATTCTATAGCGCCCTGTGGTCATAGTATTTTGGGTTTTGACCGGGACTCTCTGCCCTAAGCTGGATAAATACGCAGTCGGCGGTTGGGTTCTTCGCCGCAGCTGAGGGATTTGAGCCGGTAGTGTTCGGCCAGCTCGTGTTGCATTTTGCGAATACGGGCCGATCGCGGCAGTAGCTCCACCGGCTGCCCCTTCGGAATCACAATTTGCTCCACTGCTAGGCGAGCTTCTTCCAGGGCTTCTAGCTCATCGTCGCCGCCACTGTGGCTAAACAGTTCTAGATCCACCGCGGCGGGGTTATCGTCTAGATCCAGCAGCCGCTGTAGGGCGCGAGTAATTTGAGGAATGCTGTTGGACTTAACCAAGTGAACCGGAATCTGCCGCCCCTGGGCCATGTGTTTGAGCTTGGCCTGGGCTTTGGCATGCGATCGCAGCGCCAGCACCGCATCCGCGTTGTCTAGGTCTTTAGTGACTACCACTGGCATGTGCAGCGTTTGAATCACCCGCTCTAGCTGGTGGCGGCTGAGGCCGTAGGGGTAGAGGCGCATGGCATCTTCCCCATTGGGACCCACAATATCGCCGTCATCGACCGTGTCGAGTAGGTGAGCAAACACAGGATCTGTCGTCGGTTCTGGGTTAAATGCCTGCCCCAGGGGCCGGACATTGCTGCCGTTGCCCAGGGTGCGTTGGGCCACAGCAGAGCTAGCGGTAGGCGGCACCATCTGCCCAGCCGCTCGCCAGCCCAAACCCGATCGCGAGGGCTTGGCGACCTCTCGTCCTGAGCCAGGTAGCTCGTGGGTAATCACCACCTTCTGGTTTTCATCAACAGTGCGAATTTGCAGCCCCGGCTGTCGCCCACGCAGAAGGTTATCAATGGTGACAGTCACATCGTCATGGACGGCCCAGCGCTGGCGCTCCAGCATTTCTACCGCAATGTCAAAGGTGGGTGGTGCTTTGCGCTCCAGCACGCTCTTCTGGCTGCCCCGGCGACGGGCTTCCTCATCCCCGAGGGTGACCGACTGAATGCCGCCGATTAGGTCAGAGAGGGTGGGGTTCTTAATCAGGTTTTCGAGCCGATTGCCGTGGGCGGTGCCAACGAGCTGCACTCCGCGCTCCGCGATCGTGCGAGCGGCCAGGGCCTCTAGCTCGGTGCCAATTTCGTCAATGACGATGACCTCAGGCATGTGGTTTTCCACCGCCTCAATCATCACCCGGTGCTGCTCCTCGGGACGGGCCACCTGCATACGTCGCGCGCGACCAATGGCTGGGTGGGGGATATCGCCATCCCCGGCAATTTCGTTGGAGGTATCGATGATGACCACCCGCTTTTGCAGATCATCGGCCAGCACACGAGCAATTTCGCGCAAGGCGGTGGTTTTGCCGACGCCAGGGCGGCCCAGCATGAGAATGGAGCGACCGGTTTCGACCAGATCGCGAATCATGCCAATGGTGCCAAAGATCGCCCGACCTACCCGACAGGTGAGGCCTATTACCTCACCGGATCGGTTGCGAACGGCGCTGATCCGGTGCAGAGTTTTCTCAATTCCGGCGCGGTTGTCGCCGCCAAAGGTGCCAACCCGCTTGATGCAGTGATCTAGGTCGACGTGGGTGACGGGCTCCTCAGCTAAGTATTCCACGCTGTTGTAGAACCGGGCTTCGGGCAGACGACCCAGATCTAAAATGACCTCAATCAAACTTTGACGCTGGGGGTGCTGGGTCAGCCGCAGGCGAATCGCAGGCGGCAAAATACTCAGGAGCTGATCTAAGTCGTCGATAGGAGGGGCTTGGGCAGGGACAGGCTGTGGTGGGGCTGTCCCTTCAGGTTCGGTGGGTAAAAAGTCCACGGCGAGATTGTGAGTGGCAGAAATGTTGTTGGCGGAGCTTTTGTCGGAGGCACTGTCAGGGGCACCGTTGCCCAAGTCGTTGTATATTTCGTTGTTGACGCGGTCACTGTTGCTTGAGCTAACCATACCGTGTGGGTAAAAAATGTCTATCTATCTTGAGCTGGTTCACTAGTTGTTGAGCTAGGGCCAACCCCTGACCTAGGGCACTGTTATCAAGGCGTTGCCAAGGGGCGACGGGGGCTGTGTCAGACGTAGGGCTGCCCCACTGACCGTTAGAAGGCTGGTTTAGGGAGGCGTTTCCTAACCAGGGCTGAAGTTCGTAGTCAATGGCATCGAGCAGCGGCAGCACCTGCGATCGCCCGTAGCCACCGTAGGCAATACCTGAAATCGTGTTGCGGACTAAGACTGAACCATGGCTGGCCATCCCACCGCTCTGGGAGGACGCCAAGCCGCTAGGGGGAAAGTCTGGGTAAGAAGCAGAGGGCGTGTTTTTTATCAAGCCAAGAGCGAGCAACTTATCTACAGTGTAGCCATTGGTGCCACCAGCGGGTTGAACGTGACCCGGTAGACCAGCCTGTAGAATCTTTTGGGCCAGGCGAATGGCGGCATGGGTTGTACCCTTGCCCAGGTCACCGCTCATCGGGCGGCCGTCGGTCTGCCAGATCAGTGGCACTGCAAGGGGAGCCATCAGGTTGTAGAGGTCTTGCAGATAGGGCACTACCCGATCGTGGTCAGGGCAGCTGATGGATATTAGTTTGAGGTGAGGTCGCCAGGGCTGAAGCCGCTGCCAAAGCTGCTCAAACTGGGCCTGGTGCCCGGTCTGGGTGTGAATTTCAACGGCATCAATCTGGACCAGTTGTTCACTGGAAAACGCTTCTGGCCGAGCCATGTAAGACTGCGCTTCAATACGGTCTAGCGGGCAGACGGCTATGCAGCGACCGCAGCCGTAGCAGAGATCCGGCTTCACCCCGCCCTGACTGGCTGAACGAAACTGAATCGCGGCGGTGGGGCACACGGGCTCGCAGGGGCGATCGCAGTCCGGCGGACAATGGGCCGCGTCGAAATGCGCTTTGCGAAAATGGGGGTCTTCGCTGTCGTTGAGGCTGACCATAAGCCAGGGTAGGCCGCGATTTGCCAGCGCAGACGCTTTGCGATCGCCCAAACGCTCAGTCAGCCATACCGCATCCTCCAAGCCCTGGCGAGCAGCGGCCACTACGGCCCCATCGGCGGCCACATCAATACAATCGGCCCCGGCTAAAGCGTAGAGCATGGCCAATCGCCGTATGGTTGGCATGTCCTGGTAGCTGGCACCGCAGATCAGCTTGACCCAACTTCCCGCCTGTAGCGATTGGTAGGGAGATGGCGACGGGTTTTCTGCGGTGTAGCTCCCGGCAGCAGTCCCAGGGGCGGTTTCAGTATCCATGCAGGTGGCAAATCCTGGCAGGGGGCATCCAGCTTTTCTAGCGCAATTTGGACGTCGCGGGCTGGCTTGAGGGCCAGAGCAGGGCTAGATCAAATTGGCTAGGGGTTCCCAGCTAAAAGAGCGATCGCCACCCACTTCAACCACCACCTTAACCCGAGGCTCGATAGTCGGCAGGCTGACCAGGTAAGACAGCTCCTGGTGCGACAGAATGTGTCCCTCAATCAGCCAGAGCACCATGCCTTTGGCCTTAGCAGACATCGACTCAAGGCGATAGGTCAGCATTGGCGGAATGAAATAGGTGTAGCCCACTGCCGCACCGCTGCCCAGCGTTTTTTTGCCCAGGTGGGGCGGGCGCACGCCGTGCACAGCCGTGAGGTAGGACGATAGATCCCCCAGACCGCGGGCCGTCAGCTTCATCGTTTCGTAACCAGTGGCCTTGAGGCGGCGCTCGTAGCGGCCTTCAAACCCACCTTCTAGGGGCATGCGCACGGCGATCGCGCCATTGCTTTCCAAGTCCTTAATGAAAGGTTTACCCGTTGTTAGCAGCGCCATAGTTGCCCTCGGCCAAACAATATCAGGTGTTATTGTACTGTGTTCAGGACAGAGTAATGTATCAACATGGGTTCCCGCCAGGGCAAACGCATACTCGGCGAGTAGGGATACTAATGGATAAGTTTGACATCGAGGCTATCCATGTCCCCTTCAGTGCCACCGACCGATTCACTGTTAAGCCACTTTGGGGGTCTAGAGGATCCTCGTACCGGCTATCTGATTGAGCACCGCTTGGTGGATATGGTGGCCTTGACCATCTGTGCGGTGGTCTGTGGCGCAGAGACCTGGGTCGATATCGAGGCCTACGGCCAGAGCAAGGTGGATTGGCTAAGCACCTTTCTGGCGTTGCCGCACGGCATTCCGTCCCATGACACGATTAGTCGGCTGTTTGCCCAACTCGCTCCCGAGCAGTTACAAGACTGCTTCCTGAGCTGGATTCAAACCGTGGCTCAGCTTAGTGCTGGAGCGGTCGTTGCTGTGGATGGCAAAACCTTGCGGCACTCCTATGACCGAGGCCAGGGTAAAGGCGCTATCCACATGGTGAGCGCCTGGGCGGCTGAGAATCGCCTAGTGCTGGGGCAAGTTAAGGTGGACGAAAAATCGAACGAAATTACGGCGATTCCTGACCTGCTAAAGGTGTTGGCTCTCAACGGCTGCATCGTCACCCTCGACGCCATGGGAACCCAGAAAACGATTGCGAAACAGATTATCGGTCAAGGCGCTGACTATATCCTCAGCCTCAAAGGCAATCAAGAGGGACTGTACGAGGATGTTCAACAAGTCTTTGCCTGGGCGCGGCAGCAGAACTTCAAGAACATCCCCCACGAGGCCTATCAGACGATTGATAAGGGCCACGGTCGGCTCGAAATCCGGCGTCACTGGTTACTCGACTCCGTTGAGCATCTGGTGGATGCCGACCAATGGGTGGGGCTGAAGCGGGTCGGCTTGATTGAATCAGAGCGCCGTCTCTCCGGCCAAGCCCCGACGATTACCCAACGCTACTATCTCGTGAGCCTTGATGGCGGTGTGGAGCGCTTTGCTCAAGCCACTCGCAGCCACTGGGGCATTGAAAATAGTCTCCACTGGTGCCTGGATGTGGCCTTTCATGAGGACGACTCCCGCATTCGCACAGGCTATGCTCCCCAAAACATGGCTGTCATTCGACACATGGCCCTCAACCTGCTCTCTCAAGAATCCTCGGCCAAGGTTGGCAAAAAGGCGAAACGCCTTAAAGCTGGCTGGGATAACACTTATCTCACCAAAGTCCTGGCTAGCGCAGGGTGAGTATGCGTTTGCCCTGGGGTTCCCGCGCTTTGATTTGTTCGCTCTCTAAGAGAGATTTCTGGACCCAGAAATCTTTTTAGGGAAAAGCTATAGACATAATCAAGCCAGGGATGTACCATAGTAAATCGCCGACAAAAAGGATACTGAGTGGTTCAGTGAACTGCCCAAGTCCTGGCATTTGGCTGTTCTGATGCCGCACCACCACTGGTGTTTGCGGATTTGGCTAAGAGTTCGCCTCAATCAGAATCAAGCCAGCTTTCTTTTGAATTGTGGCCGATTGTATCGGTACCGCTCGCCTTGGTGAGCTTCTCCACTGTGGGGTGTTCAAAAGTTGATGTCGTTGTAGATGCGCAAAGCTCTCAGCTTAGAGAGTCCTGCGCATTTCGTAGTGTGTTAATAGGGAGACAGGACTGTGGCAGTCGGTATTCTTGGCAAAAAACTGGGCATGACCCAGATATTCGATGAGGCAGGCAATGCTATCCCCGTCACGGTGGTGCAGGCTGGCCCTTGTGTAGTCACTCAAGTCAAGACTAAAGACACCGATGGCTATGCGTCCATTCAGCTAGGTTTTGATGAGGTGACCGAGAAAAAGCTGAACAAGCCCGAGTTGGGCCATCTCGCTAAATCCGGTAGCGCTCCTCTGCGTCACCTGAAGGAGTACCGTGTCGAGACTGCTGACAGCTACGAGCTGGGGCAGGCGATCACCGCTGACACCTTCACAGCCGGTCAGATCGTAGATGTCACCGGCAAGAGCATCGGTCGGGGCTTCTCCGGTTACCAAAAGCGCCACAACTTTCGCCGTGGTCCCATGGCCCACGGCTCTAAGAATCATCGCCTGCCCGGTTCGACCGGTGCCGGTACAACCCCTGGTCGGGTTTACCCAGGTAAGCGTATGGCCGGTCAGTACGGTAACACCAAGGTGACCATTCGCAAGCTAGAAGTGGTTCGGGTAGACCGCGATCGCAACCTGTTGCTGATCAAAGGCGCTATCCCCGGCAAGCCCGGTGGGTTGCTGAGCATTGCTCCAGCTCAATGGGTTAAGGCTTAGGTTTCAGCAGACGGCAGGCGGTTCAAGCCTTTAGGCATGCAAAGCTTTTTAAGGGATAGGTTCAGACAATGGTTGAGTGCGTTGTAAAAAACTGGGAGGGCGAAGAGGCGGGTACGGCATCCCTAGATCTTCAGGTTGCCAAAGAAGAGTCTGCCTCTCATATCGTCCATCGCGCCCTGGTGCGGCAGATGAACAATGCCCGACAGGGCACGGTTTCCACCAAAACCCGCGCTGAGGTTAGGGGGGGTGGGCGCAAGCCCTGGCGGCAAAAAGGAACGGGCCGGGCCCGGGCCGGATCTAACCGCTCTCCCCTCTGGCGTGGCGGCGGCGTAATTTTTGGCCCCAAGCCTCGTGACTACAGCGTCAAGATGAACCGTAAAGAGCGACGACTCGCCCTGCGCACCGTCCTTCAAAGCCGGATCGATGATCTGGTGGTGGTTGAGGGGTTTGAGGATAAGTTTTCCCGGCCCAAAACCCGCGAGTTGCTCAATGCGATTGATCGCTGGGGCATTGACCCTAACGCCAAAATTTTGCTGGTGATTGCTGAACGGCAGGAACTGGTTTATCTGTCGGCCCGTAACATTGAGAACGTCAAGCTAATCACTGCCGCCAATCTCAATGTCCACGATCTGCTCAACGCCGACCATCTCGTAATTACGTCCCCAGCCCTTGAGGCCATCCAGGAGGTTTACAGTGATTAATGCCGCAAATACCCCATCTCTGGCTGATCTAATCCGTCGGCCCCTGGTAACCGAAAAAGCTACCCTCCTACTGGAGAATAACCAGTACGTCTTCGAAGTCGATCCCCGTGCCAACAAGCTGCAAATCAAGGCGGCGATCGAAGAGCTATTCGATGTCAAAGTGGTTGCGGTCAACACCTACAACCCTCCTAAGAAAAAGCGCCGGATGGGCCGTTTTGTGGGCAATCGCCCCCACTATAAGCGCTCTGTGGTCACTCTGGCTGCTGGAGACTCCATTCCCCTCTTCCCCGATCTGTAACAAAGTTTAGGTTCAGATTTCTCAGCCGTTTTTGCCGTGTAGCCAGCAAGTATTTCCATGGGCATCCGTTCTTACAGACCTTATACCCCAGGCACGCGCGAGCGAACTGTCTCCGAGTTCGCCGAGATTACTCGCAGCGAGCCAGAAAAGTCGTTAACTCGCTCCAAGCATCGTCCTAAGGGGCGCAACAATCGGGGTGTGATTACCTGTCGTCACCGAGGGGGCGGGCACAAGCGGCTCTATCGAGTTATAGACTTCCGTCGCGACAAACTTGGGGTGGCGGCTAAGGTTGCCTCGATTGAATATGACCCCAACCGCAACGCCCGTATCTCGCTACTTCACTATGAGGATGGCGAAAAGCGGTACATTCTTTGTCCAGCTGGGTTAACGGTGGGCAGCACGGTCATTTCGGGGCCAGATTCTCCCTTAGAAGTTGGCAATGCTCTGCCTCTCTATAAGATTCCCTTGGGCACGACGGTGCACAATGTCGAGATGCAGGTTGGCAAGGGCGGACAGATGGTGCGCTCAGCTGGAGCTGGAGCCCAGGTAGTCGCTAAAGAAGGTGATTATGTCACTCTCAAACTGCCTTCTACCGAAGTACGCATGGTGCGTCGGGAATGTTACGCCACCATCGGCCAGGTAGGTAACGCTGATGTCCGCAACGTCAGTTTGGGTAAGGCTGGCCGCAAGCGCTGGATGGGTCGCCGCCCCGAGGTGCGCGGTAGCGTCATGAACCCAGTTGATCACCCTCACGGTGGTGGTGAGGGTCGGGCACCCATTGGGCGTTCTGGCCCGGTTACTCCCTGGGGTAAGCCTGCTCTGGGCTACAAGACCCGCAAGAAAAACAAAGACAGCGACAAATACGTGGTGCGTCGTCGCCGACGTGTGTCTAAGCGGGGTCGTGGCGGTCGTAACGCCTAAGCTTTGTCTACAGATTTCTGTCTTGGTTGATTGGCTGTTTCTTGAACTGTTATTGGCGCTGAAGCATCATGTCTCGCTCATTGAAAAAAGGCCCCTTTGTGGCCGATCACCTGCTCTCTAAAATTGAAGCCCTCAATACCAAGGGCGACAAGCAGGTGATTAAAACTTGGTCGCGGGCATCGACTATTTTGCCCCAGATGATTGGTCACACCATTGCGGTGCACAACGGCCGTCAGCACGTGCCGGTCTACGTTACTGAGCAGATGGTGGGCCACAAGCTGGGCGAATTTGCTCCCACACGAACCTTTCGTGGCCACGCTAAGACCGATAAAAAAGCTCGTCGTTAGGTATTAGGTAGAGGAACTGGAGAAATGGCTGTAGATACCTCAGAGCAGGTTAAAGCGGTGGCCCGCTACGTTCGCATGTCGCCCCGTAAGGTGCGCCGAGTGCTCGACCAAATTCGCGGCAAGAGCTATCGAGATGCGCTTATCATTTTGGAGTTCATGCCCTACAAGGCCTGCGAACCCATTATCAAAGTGCTACGTTCGGCGGTTGCCAATGCTGAGCACAACAACGGACTTGACCCCGCTGGTTTGGTCGTGAGCGAAGCCTTTGCCGATGCTGGTCCGGCACTAAAGCGGTTCCGCCCTCGAGCGCAGGGGCGGGCCTACCAAATTCGCAAGCCGACTTGTCACATCACCATTGCCGTAGCTCCGGCTGCCGAGTAATCGGTGTTCGCTAAATCGATACCGCCGTTCAAACACCAGTTGTTTAAGCACCAATTTCCAGAGGGTTAGTTCGTGGGACACAAGATTCATCCAACCGGGTTTCGCCTTGGCGTAGTTCAAGAGCATCGCTCTCGCTGGTTTGCCGAGGGAACTCGCTATCCTGATTTACTGCAGGAAGACTACCGCATTCGCGAGTATGTTCAAAAGACGTTGAACAATGCTGGCATTGCTGATATTCGCATTGAGCGCAAGGCCGACCAGATTGATCTTGAAGTGCGCACGGCTCGCCCCGGGGTAGTCGTAGGGCGCGGTGGCGCTGGTATCGAAGCCCTGCGCGTGGGTGTGCAAAAGCTGCTCAAGGATTCTAGTCGTCAGATTCGCGTCAATGTGGTTGAGGTGAATCGGGTCGATGCTGATGCCGCTCTGGTCGCGGAGTACATCATTCAGCAGCTAGAACGCCGGGTGTCGTTCCGTCGGGTAGTTCGTCAGGCAATTCAGCGAGCTCAGCGGGCTGGGGTCGAGGGTATCAAGATTCAGGTGAGCGGCCGCCTCAACGGTGCTGAAATTGCTCGTACTGAATGGACTCGCGAGGGTCGGGTTCCTCTCCATACCCTGCGGGCTGACGTCGACTATGCCTACACTACGGCTCAAACCACCTACGGCATTTTGGGTGTCAAGGTGTGGATCTTTAAGGGCGAGATTATTCCAGGGCAGGAAGAGGCCCCGGTGACTCCTAATGCCCAACCCCGGCGACGGCAGCCCCGACGACGACCGCAGTTTGAGGACCGCTCTAACGAAGACTAGAGCTGGCCCCGTGTTTCTTTGATCGCCCCATTTTTTGATTGCTTTGACCTGTGACTTCACGAGTGCCGATCCATGCTTAGTCCAAAACGAACTAAATTTCGCAAGCAGCACCGCGGGCGTATGCGCGGAATGGCTCAGCGGGGCAGCGATATCAACTTCGGTGATTTTGCCCTTCAGGCTATTGAGCCCTGCTGGCTGACGTCTCGCCAGATCGAGGCGGCCCGACGAGCCATGACCCGCTACGTGCGGCGGGGCGGCAAAATCTGGATTCGCGTCTTCCCTGACAAGCCCGTAACTATGCGTCCGGCAGAAACCCGTATGGGTTCGGGTAAGGGTAACCCAGAGTTTTGGGTTGCTGTGGTAAAACCAGGTCGCATTGTCTTTGAGATTGCTGGGGTGCCTGAATCGACTGCTCGCGAAGCCATGCGGCTTGCTGCCTTCAAGCTGCCCTTTAAGACCAAGTTCATCGCGCGCGACAGCAAGGAGGCATAGGTAATGGCACTGTCAAAGATCAAAGAAGCCCGCAGTTTGAGCGATGAAGAACTGCTGACTGCGATCGCCGAAATTAAGCGTGAGCTGTTTCAACTTCGCTTTCAGAAGGCCACTCGGCAGCTGGACAAGCAGAACCACCAGTTTAAGCATGCTCGTCACCGCCTATCTCAGCTAATGACGGTTCAGCGGGAGCGTCAGCTAGCCGCCCTAGACGAAGAGGTGGCGGCCCAGGCCAACGCAGCGTCAACGGCCACAACAGAATCGGTATCAGTGTAGGGAATAGGTGAAGCAGATGGCGGTTAAAGAACGAGTGGGGATGGTGGTCAGTAACAAGATGGATAAGACCGTCGTGGTTGCTGTGGAAAGTCGGACCTCCCATCCTAAGTACGGCAAGATTGTGGTGCGCACTAAGCGCTACAAAGCCCATGACGAGGAGAATACCTGCCAGGAAGGCGATCGGGTGAGGATTCTAGAAACTCGTCCCCTGAGCCGAACCAAGCGCTGGGTTGTGGCTGACATTGTTAATCGCGCGGCAGACGCATAGGGGGAGATTGTGATTCAGCAAGAATCGTACTTAAACGTGGCAGATAATAGCGGTGCTCGGAAGCTGATGTGCATCCGTGTGCTGGGCGGTAACCGTCGCTATGCCGGTGTCGGCGATGTGATTATCGCCGTTGTCAAAGATGCCCTACCCAACATGGGTGTGAAGAAATCGGACGTGGTGCGGGCCGTGGTCGTACGTACTAAAAAAGGTTTGCGCCGCAGCAGTGGCATGAGCATTCGCTTTGATGACAACGCGGCTGTAATCATTAACCAGGACGGCAATCCCAAGGGTACTCGCGTGTTTGGCCCGGTTGCCCGTGAGCTGCGCGACAAGAACTTTACCAAGATTGTGTCGCTGGCACCGGAGGTTCTCTAATGGCAACAACAACTAAGACACCCGTGCGCCACAAGGTTCACGTACGCAAAGGGGATACGGTTCAGGTGATTGCCGGGCGCGATCGCGGCAAAGTGGGCGAAGTGCTCTCCGTCATTCCTAAAACCAGCCAGGTGATTGTGCAGGGCGTCAACATTCGCACCAAGCACGTCAAGCCTCAGCAGGAAGGAGAATCGGGGCAAATTGTTACCCAAGAGGCTCCTATCCACAGCTCCAACGTCATGCTGTACTCGGAAAAAGAGAAAGTGGCTAGTCGGGTCGCCTACACATTCACCGAAGACGGCCGTAAGGTGCGGATGCTGAAAAAGACCGGAGAAATCATCGACTAGGCCCACCAGCTGACTCTAGAAAACTAGTCCTGACCAAGCCCAGGAAAGCAGAAGAAACGACCCATGACCGACCAGCTTAAGACAGTATATAAAGACACAGTAGTACCTAAACTGATGGAGCAGTTTAAGTACGAAAACATTCACCAGGTACCCAAGGTTGTCAAGGTGACGGTTAACCGGGGACTTGGGGAAGCCTCTCAGAATGCCAAGGCGCTGGAATCCTCTCTGAGTGAGCTAGCCCTGATCACCGGACAACGCCCGGTAGTTACCCGGGCCAAGAAGGCGATCGCAGGTTTCAAAATTCGCCAGGGTATGCCTGTGGGAATCATGGTAACCCTGCGCTCCGATCGCATGTATGCCTTTCTAAACCGTCTTATCAACCTGACCCTGCCCCGTATTCGCGACTTTCGCGGTATTAGTCCCAAGAGCTTCGACGGACGCGGCAATTATACCCTGGGTCTGCGAGAGCAGTTAATCTTTCCTGAAATTGACTACGACAGCATCGATCAGATTCGCGGTATGGATATCACCATCGTGACCACCGCCAGCACCGATGAAGAAGGCCGAGCGCTACTCAAGGAATTGGGTATGCCGTTCCGTGACAACTAACACAGGTTTATACGCGTACTAGAACTATGGCTGCTAACGACACAATTGCGGATATGTTGACTCGCATTAGGAATGCGAATCTAGCGCGGCACCAAACCGTGGGCATTCCTTCTACCCGGATGACCCGGAGTATTGCCAAGGTACTGAAGGAGGAAGGCTTTATCACTGATTACTCTGAGACCACCGTTGAAGAACGGCCTCAGCTAGTGGTCGCCCTCAAGTACAAGGGCAAAACCCGTCAGCCCATCATTCGTAATCTCACCCGCGTTAGTAAGCCCGGTCTACGCGTGTACTCCAACCGAAAAGAACTGCCCCGGGTGCTGGGCGGTATCGGCATTGCCATTGTTTCCACCTCCAGTGGCATCATGACCGATCGCGATGCTCGTCGTCAGGGCATTGGTGGTGAAGTGCTTTGCTATGTCTGGTAGCCAGGCCAGTTAGGTAGGGCTTGTGGCTAACTGCCATTCCCCTACTGTCAGTCATAAGGGCGTTATCGAGTGCTAAGGATTTAGGAGTTTTGCATCATGTCACGTATTGGCAAACGGCCAATCCCAGTCCCGGCTAAGGTGTCAATCACGATTGACGGTCAGGATGTTCAGGTCAAAGGACCCAAGGGTGAGCTATCTCGTACCTTGCCCAGTGGCGTTGTAGTGGTTCAAGAGGGCGACACCGTACTGGTGAATCGCAAAGACGATTCTCGGCTAGCCCGTGAGCGGCATGGTCTTTGCCGCACCCTAGTTGCCAATATGGTAGAAGGGGTTTCCAACGGTTACCAAAAGCGCCTAGAAATTCAGGGCATTGGCTATCGAGCCCAGGTACAAGGCCGTAACCTGAACCTCAGTCTGGGCTACAGCCATCCCGTTGTTTTTGAGCCGCCTGCGGGCATTGAATTTGTTGTTGAAAACAACACCAATGTAGTGATCAGTGGCATTGATAAAGAGTTGGTTGGTAACATTGCCGCCAGCATTCGGGCGAGCCGTCCTCCCGAACCTTACAAGGGCAAGGGTGTGCGCTACGCCGGTGAGCAGGTCAGACGTAAGGCCGGTAAGTCAGGGAAGAAGTAAGCCATGAAAGCAAGTCGTAAAGAATTAACTCGTCGCCGTCACGCCCGCATTCGTCGCCGCGTGTTTGGCACCCCTGAACGGCCTCGTCTGGCCGTGTTTCGCTCAAATCAGCACATCTACGCTCAGATCATTGACGATACGATTCATCACACTCTGGTGGCTGCATCGTCTGTTGAGCCTAATGTCTTGGAGGATGAGGCGGGCGCAACCCAAGAATCGGCTGCGGTAGTCGGTAAGTTGGTAGCTGAGCGAGCATTAGAAGCTGGCATAACTCAGGTTGTTTTTGATCGAGGCGGCAAGCTTTACCACGGTCGAGTAGCGGCCCTAGCCAATGCGGCTCGTGAAGCCGGTTTGAGCCTCTAGAACTTAACCCGCATAGCTTCAAATCGAGAACACTTAATTCTGCTTGATGTAAATAAGTCTGGGAAAAGGCATGGCAAACCGTCGCAAAGAAGCGCGTACTAAAGAGAAAAAAACCGATTGGCAGGAGCGCGTCGTTCAAATTCGTCGTGTAACTAAGGTCGTGAAGGGGGGTAAAAAGCTCAGCTTCCGGGCCATTGTCGTGGTCGGTAACGAGAAAGGCCAGGTCGGCGTCGGCGTCGGCAAGGCTGGGGATGTGATTGGCGCTGTAAAGAAGGGCGTGGCCGATGGCAAGAAGCACTTAGTTGATGTGCCTCTGACTCGCTCCTATTCTATTCCTCACCCCTCCAGCGGTATTGGTGGTGGTGCGAAAGTATTTATGCGCCCTGCGGCCCCTGGTACTGGGGTAATCGCGGGTGGTGCTGTCCGCACCGTGCTGGAGTTGGCGGGGGTACGTAATGTACTGGCCAAGCAGCTAGGGTCTAACAACCCCCTCAATAATGCCCGGGCGGCTGCAGATGCCCTGGCCTCTCTGCGCACCTTCGCTGATGTAGCTGAAGAGCGCGACATTCCAGTCGAAAGTCTGTACGTTTAATTTCTTTCGATATCGCTGTTTCTATTTTCCTCAGCCATGAGAATCAACGACGCACAACCACAAGCAGGCTCTAAGCGCCGCCGTCGCCGCGTTGGCCGCGGTATTTCGGCGGGCCAGGGTGCCAGCTGCGGCTTCGGTATGCGGGGCCAAAAATCGCGATCGGGTAGCGGTACTCGGCCTGGTTTTGAAGGCGGTCAAATGCCTCTTTACCGCCGTATTCCCAAACTCAAGCATTTTCCTTTGGTAAATCAGAAGGAATACACCATTATCAATGTTAAAGGTTTAGCTGACTTAGCTGCGGGTACCGATGTATCCCTTGAGTCACTGCTAGAGGCTGGTATTCTAACCACCAATGATGGCCCCCTCAAGGTGCTAGGCGATGGTGAACTGGGCGTAGCTCTGAATGTAAGGGCAGCTGCATTTACCCAGTCGGCCAAGGAAAAAATCGAGCAAGCTGGCGGCACCTGCGAAGTGGTCGCATAGCGATATAGTTCTCCTATCCCTTAGACTGGGGGAGGGGGAGCATCTATAGGGTCTATAGGTGCCAACTGCCGTCAATGTATTGCTAAACGTAGGGCTGAGGTATTGTTGCATGGTCGTAAGTCGGGGTAAAAATCCCAGCGCGCAGGAAACGTTTATGCAGATGGCGCAGGCCGCTGGCCTGCGCAGCCGCCTGCTGGTGACCCTGGGACTGCTGGTATTGGTCAGACTGGGAATTTTTATTCCAGTACCAGGGATTGATCGTCAGGCTTTTGCCGCATCAATTCAGTCGGGTAGCCTAGCGGGCTTTGTGGGGTTTTTGGATATTTTTGTGGGCGGCGGTCTGTCGGCCCTTGGTATCTTTGCCCTAGGTATTTTGCCCTTCATCAATGCCTCGATTATCATGCAGCTGCTGACGGCGGCTTTACCTCAGCTTGAAGATCTACAAAAGAATGAGGGCGAAGCTGGGCGACGCAAGATTTCTCAAATCACTCGCTACGTCGCTTTGGGCTGGGCGATTTTGCAGAGTACGCTGCTGGCGTCTTTTTTGCTCTATCAGTTTGCACAGGTTCCGGGTCCGGCCTTTATCGCCCAGACGGTGATTGCTCTGACCGCAGGCTCGATGTTTGTGATGTGGGTGGGTGAGTTAATCACCGAGCGCGGTATTGGGAATGGTGCCTCGCTGCTGATCTTCCTCAACATTGTGTCGACCCTGCCTCGCTCTCTGGGTCAAACGATTGAGCTTGCTCAAAGCGGCGATCGCGGTCTGGTCGGCGGCGTCATCATTCTCATGCTGGCCTTCTTGGCCATGATTGTCGGCATTGTCTTTGTTCAAGAGGGCACACGCCGTATCCCAATTATCTCTGCTCGCCGTCAGGTCGGTCGCAAGCTGTACCTAGAGCAAAGCAACTATCTGCCCCTGCGCCTCAACCAGGGCGGCGTGATGCCGATTATTTTTGCCTCTGCGGTGCTGGTGCTACCCATTTCGCTAACCCAGTACGTGACGAATCCGGCATTTAGCCAGTTTGTAAATAACTACCTGAACCCAACTTCCTGGTTCTATGTTTCGCTGTACCTCGTTTTAATTCTTTTCTTTAGCTACTTTTATTCGTCGCTGGTGATGAACCCCGATGATGTCTCCCGCAACCTGAAGAAGATGGGAGCTAGCATTCCCGGTATTCGCCCTGGTAAAGCTACTACTGAGTATATCAGCCGTATTCTGAACCGATTGACTTTCCTAGGTGCCATTTTTCTGGGCATGGTGGCGGTTGTACCTAGCGCCGTTGAGAGCCTGACTCGGGTCCAAACTTTTCGCGGCTTTGGTGCTACCTCACTCCTGATTTTGGTTGGTGTTGCCATTGACACCGCTAAGCAAATCCAGACCTACGTAATTTCTCAGCGCTACGAAGGAATGGTGAAACAGTAGTGACCCGACTTATTTTTCTAGGTCCACCGGGGGCGGGTAAGGGTACTCAGGCTGCCCTGCTAGCTAAAGATTGTGAGGTTCCTCACATTTCTACAGGGGATATTTTGCGTTCGGCGGTGACAGCGGGTAGTGAACTTGGTCAGAAGGCAGACCACTACATGAGTGCTGGCGAACTTGTTCCTGATGAGCTGATTCTTGACCTGATCGAGGAGCGCTTGGGTCAGGATGACGCCCAAAAGGGCTGGCTGCTGGACGGCTTTCCTCGAAATGTGCCTCAGGCTGAGTTTCTACAAAAGCTGTTGGAGCAGATCGAGCAGCCTACTGACTTTGTGATCAACCTAGACGTTGCGGACGATGTGATTGTAGCTCGGCTGCTGCAGCGAGGCCGCAAGGATGACGAGGAGTCAGTAATCCTAAACCGCCTTGAGGTTTACCGTCAGCAAACTGAGCCTCTGATTGAGTTTTACCGCAACCGCCAGCAGTTGGTGTCGGTGGACGGAAATCAGACTATGGATGCAGTGTATGCCGATCTCAAGCGCCTGGTAATGGAGTAGTGGCTGGGGTTATGCTAGAGTTCAGCGTGTTATTTTGTACTTAGGGAGAAGTCAGCTTGTCTAAGCAAGACCTAATTGAAATGGAGGGTACCATTACCGAATCGTTACCGAACGCGATGTTCCGGGTGGATTTGGACAATGGTTTTAATGTGTTAGCCCACATTTCAGGGAAAATTCGTCGTAACTACATCAAGATTTTGCCGGGCGATCGCGTCAAGGTAGAACTCACCCCCTACGATTTGACTAAGGGGCGCATCACCTATCG
The DNA here is from genome assembly GCF_015207525.1 of Nodosilinea sp. LEGE 06152. Classification (GTDB taxonomy): domain Bacteria; phylum Cyanobacteriota; class Cyanobacteriia; order Phormidesmidales; family Phormidesmidaceae; genus Nodosilinea. The sequence continues at coordinate 132,769 of NZ_JADEWR010000013.1, read as the reverse complement.
TCTCCGCAAAAAGTAGCTTCGCCTAACTTAAGATTGGCGCTAATAGTTTCTCAGCCCCTGTACGGAAGATGTCTGCACAGGGCAGTTTTGTTTGAGCCTCTACTTCCTGTACCGCAGTCTCGGCTTCGGCAGCGGTGAGGTGGCCGGTATTGAGAGCGATCGCGACCACTTTGGCCGGATAAAATGCCCCCGCGGCTGTGGTGACCTGTTCATACAGCGCCACCACACTGGGGAGATCGGGGATTTTGACCGTGGGAAAGTTTTGAATGTGGCCTTGTCCTGCCCGATGAACTAGTACTAGGTGCGTTGGCTGAGTGCCCCTCAGTAGCGGTAGTGTTGCCGTTGAAGCTGGGTTGAGCAGCGAGCCCTGCCCTTCTACAAAGACGAAGTCGTGCTCAGGGCCGTAGCGCATGAGCTGCTGTTCAATTGCTCCCGATGCGTAGTCAACCCGAATGGCATCTAGGGGCACGCCGTCATCTCCCAGCATGAGATTGGTTTGCCCGGTGGCGATGACTTTGGAGCGCAGCCCGCGCTGCAGACAGGCGCGGTGCAGTTCGAGGGTGGCAGACATTTTACCAACGGACATGTCGGTGCCCACGGTCAAGATACGCTTGCAGACTAACTGACTGGCCTGGCCACTGCCTACGGTTAAGCCCTCGGGCTCTTTTCGCACATCCCAAATCCACTGGTCGGGTCGGAGCCAGGGCTGCAGGGCTGGATGGTCGGCCATAGGCGTATGTAGCCCGTTGACGATACTTAAGCCCGCTTTGACGGCCTGCTCGATCTCCTGAAACCAGGCATCAGGCAGTTTGCCGCCGGAGGGAGCAATGCCGATGGTGAGAACGTCTGGCGTGAAGGTGAGTGCTTCTGTCAGCGATTTAACCACAGGAATTGGTTTATCGATGCCGGTGAGGTCAACTAGCGATCGCCCCGCCGCCTGGTAATCGATTACCGCTACAATCGGCGACTGACTAAAGCGCAGCAGAGCTAACCCCGTTTTGCCCATCGTGCTCTGGGTGCCTTGGTGCATGAGCAGGGCGATGCGGCTATCGGGCTTGAGGTGCATAGTTGAGTCCAAGTCCAGGTTGGTTGGAGGGCAGCAGGCGACCCTCGACCAGCGTGAGGCCAGTAAAGGGATCGTCGCGCAGGTTGAGGTGGCTGTCGAGGTCGAGGTAGTGGGCCAGGGGTGAGAGCTGGGCCATTGCGCCGTTGGCCAGGCTGCTGTCGGAATAGCAGCCAAACATAACCTGCAGACTGCAGGCCCGGGCGGTATGAATCATTCTCAGCGCTTCGCTAAGCCCACCTGCTTTCATTAGCTTAATGTTAATGCCGTCTGCTAGATTCGCTAGATGGGGAATATCGGAGCTGTTGAAGCAGCTTTCGTCCACAAAAACCGGGATGGGCGAGTTTTGTTTGAGAGCGGCCAAATCAGCGTTCTGGCTCACGGGCAGGGGCTGCTCGAGGTGGGTGACGCGGCGATCGCTTAGCCATGCCGCCATTGTCTTGGCATTCTCCAGGGTCCAGCCGCCGTTGGCATCGACGCTGAGGCTGACGCTGGCGGGAACGTGGTCGTAGACGGCCTGAAACATTGCTTGATCGGCCTCAATGCCGTTGGGGCTACCCAGCTTTACCTTAAGGGCACGGGCCGAGGTTTGCTGTAGCCAATCCTGCGATCGCTGCTGGGCGGCTTCGGGCGAGGAAATGCCGACAGTTACTGAGGTGGGTTGAATGCGGTCTAGATCTAACCCCAGCAGTCGCCAGACTGGCTGCCCGGTGGCCTTGCCGCCCCAGTCCCACAGGGCCACATCTATGGCGGCGCGACTCGCGGAGTGAATGGATAGCTCTGCCACAACGGCCTCAATCGCCTGACGCTCAAAGGGGTGGTAGGGGGCGATCGCCGTCTGCACGCGAGCTAAGTCTGCTTGCAGCATCTCCAGGGTTTGCTGATGAGTGCCAATCGAGAACGGGGCCGCTTCGCCCCAGCCCTCGATACCCTCGGCGCTGAGCCTGAGCCAGAGGTTAGTGGACTGGGCCGTGGTGCCGCGACTGATGGTAAGCGGTACGCGCTTGTGGACGGTGAAGGGCTGGCAGGAAAGCTTCATACGGCGCGGCTAGATCTAGGTGATGTTGCATAGGGGGCAGGCGTCGGCTTTGTTAAAACGCTTGCTCGCTCGGTAGCGTTCCAGTATTGCGCTTTTAAGCATTGCGTATGTTCTAAGCTACCAGGTCAGCGCAATATAGCGCTTTTGGCCTGCTTCTTAACAGGTTTTGGGGGCAAGGCTTTGGGAGTATTGGGCGATCGCCCTGTTCTGTTGCCACGCTGCGCCTATCCCGTCTGTATTGTTTTGTCTGCATCCAAACCAGCACGGTTGACGTACTAAATGTAAGTCTCTACCTGCAGGGACACCAATCGATCTATTGGCAATATGGTGGATGAAAGCACTATGTTTAGTGAACGAAAAAATCGACGGAATGGCTTCATCGTCTTGGTGACTTGCCTCTTTGTGGTTCTCCTGTATTCTCCAATGGTGGGCCGGGTGTTAGCCCAATCGCCGCTGGCAGCATCGAGGGTTGCGGTATCTGCACCCGCCTTAAACGACGGCTTTGCTATCGGCGCGCAAATTGACGCCAACCTGGCGGCGGCCACGGCTCCTTTGCTGGCCCAAGGAAGTGCTGCTCGCCCCATTGTCACCTACGTGGCCATGCTCAGCAGCCAGAATGTGGTGCCTAACTCCCCGGTGACCAATGCCCGTGGGGTGGTAGGTGCGGCTCTAGCAGGCGATCGCCTGGTAGTGCGAGGCAGCTTTCGTGAACTGACGAGTGCCATGAGAGACTATGGCACGGATCCAGTTGATCCCCCTAACCCCAATATTACCTCCGCCTTCCACGTTCATCGGGGCAGCCCTAGCGAAAACGGGCCGTTCCAGTATGCGTTGGAGGTGACCATGGACGACACCGGACGGGGCGGCAGTGCGATGGGCGACTATACCCTTACCCCTGAGCAGCTTCAGGCCCTGCAAAACGGCATGCTGTATATCGACCTGCACACCACCCGCAATCGAGGCGGTGAGCTGCGCGGTATTCTAATGCCCGCCTAGGCATTGTGGGCAGGTTATCCCATCGGGTGGCGGCTAGGGCGGCGGCTCGATGGGATGGCAATAGACACAAATCATGGCATTGTATAGAACATGACTGTGGTACATCTTCGCCTCAAGGCAACCGAGACGGCGAGGCTAGTGTCTGAGCCTTCGGCGACTATGGAATTTGAACAACCGATCCCGACCGATGCCGGAACGCTGAGCGATGCAGACCTGTGGTTGGCCCTAAAGGCAGGACAGACCAGTGCTTTGGGAACGCTCTACGATCGCCACAGCGGACTGGTCTACGGAGTAGCGTTTAAGGTGTTAGGCCATGCCCAAGAGGCAGAAGACCTAACCCAGGATATTTTTGTCAAATTAGTTCAGTCCACGGCCTACAACCCACAGCGCGGCTCGTTTCGAACCTATCTGGCTATTCTGACGCGATCGCGGGCCATAGACCGACTGCGATCGCGTCAGACGGCCCGTGACTCTGTGGCTCGCCTCCAGGCTGGGGATCAGCCCCCTACCCCCACCCCGGCCGACGCCCTGGCCCAAAGCGAACGTTCTGAGGAGGTTAGAGCAGCGCTGGCCCAGCTCTCGGCTAACCAGCAGCAAATTCTGCGGCTGGCCTACTATGAGGGTTTGTCCCAGGCCACCATTGCTGAGCAGCTCGATACTCCCTTGGGCACCGTCAAGACTCATTCCCGCCGGGGGCTGCTCAAGCTCCGGCAAATTCTCCAAGATCGCTGGGGTAATTAGTATTATGACCGGGTTTATTTCACCCGAACAGCTGCAAAACTTGCTGGCTGGCTACGTTCTCTACGACCTCAGCCCTGAGGAATCGGCGACCCTGGCTCGACTGTTGGCGGCTGACCCTAGCCTGCAACAGGACATCGACCAGATGCAGCAGGCCCTAGAGATGGCCTACGATGGCGAGCCGATTTCTCCTCCGGCTCACCTGAGGCAGGTGGTGCTAGGGGCGGCTGGTCCCGCAGACGGGGTTGCAACCCAACCAGCACTGGCGGCGGGCGCAGTGCTGGCGTCAGACAGACCCCAGTCGGCTCCTGCGCCAGTGGTGCGATCGCGGCTTCGCCAGCTGGCCTTAGGAGCCGCCGCGGCGCTGATCGCAGGGTTAAGCCTTAGCAACCTACTGCTCTGGCGCACGCTGCAGCTAGAGCGAGCCAATCGCCCCAGCGGTGAAACCATTATGGTTGGCCTGGGCTCGCCCGATGCCACCACCCCGGGGCAGGCCCAGGTGGTGCTCAACCCAGATACCCTGGCGGGTTCGCTGACGGTAGAAAACTTGCCGCCGCTGGAGCCGGGCCGTGTGTATGTGCTGTGGACAGTACTAGACCCCAACGCCCCGGCCACCGTAGACGAAAAGAACGCCATTCTAACTACGGTATTCACCGTCGATGAGCAGGGCAGTGTGACGCAACCGATTGATCTGCCTGCGGTGTACCGTCGCGATCCTGACCTGGTGCGGGCGATCGCCATTACCCAAGAACGGGCCGACGCGCCCCAGGAACATCTATCGTCGCCTATCTTGATTCAGCCCCTGTAGAAACGTTTTCTGACTTAGAGAGTAGAAGTTAGACGATAGGAACCCAAGGATTGCTTCGCAGGGCGATCGCCTTAGCAAGGCCGCATTAGCGGGATAATTAAGCCATGTTCCCACGCTAGAGGTGCACGTTGGCTTTTCTTGCTCTGCCCGCCAATGCCTTTGTTGACCCCCAGGGCCACAATCGAGCGGCTATTGAAGCCGTGTTTCAGCAGGTGGCGGCGCAAATTCTTGACTATCTGGCTGGGGCGAGTGACCACGTGCCGCTGCCATCGGTGCAAGGCATTCCTGTTCGGGGGATTCCTGAACAGCCAACGGCGATCGCCCCCCTGCTCGACGCATTGGGCGACCTGATGGCCCAGTCAATGAACCCGTCTCACCCCGGTTACATGGGCCACATGGACCCGCTGCCCAGTACGGCTTCTATCGTCGGTGACTGGGTGGCGGCGGCGCTCAACAACAACATGTTGAGTGTTGAAATGTCTCCGGCCCTATCGCGGCTAGAGCCGCTGCTGCTGGCGGAGATCGCCCAGCTGTTTGGACTGGGCGAAACCGCTGGCGGGCTGTTGACTAGCGGCGGTACGCTGGCCAATCTGCAAGCCCTGACGGTGGCTCGCAACGTCCATCTGGGCAGTTTGTACGAGGGACTAGCCGGTGGGCCGCCGCCCGTAATTTTTGCCTCAGAGCTGGCCCACACCTCGATTCAAAAGGCGGGTATGCTGCTGGGGCTGGGGCTGAATGGGGTTGTGCCGATACCGGCCAGCACGCGAGGCCAAATGGATGTTGGCGCTCTGGAGGCGAAGATTCAGAGCGCGATCGCCCAGGGGCACAAGCCTTTTGCGGTGGTGGCGACGGCGGGGACGACGGTGACGGGCAATATTGACCCGCTGCCAGACATTGCTCGTGTCGCCCAGGCCTATGGCCTCTGGTTTCACGTGGATGCGGCCTATGGTGGCGCGATCGCGTTCTCGCCCAATCACCGCTACCGATTGGCAGGCATTGAGCAGGCCGATTCGGTCACCTTCAACCCACAAAAGTGGCTGTACGTCACCAAAACCTGCGCCTCGGTGCTGTTTCGCGATCTGGGCTTGCTGCACAGCCACTTTCGGGTCTCGGCCCCCTACATGAATACCGAAGCCGACTGGGCCAACCTGGGCGAACTGTCAGTGCAGGGCACCCGCCACACTGACGTGCTAAAGCTGTGGCTAACCCTGGCCCACCTGGGTAAGACCGGCTGCGCCGAACTGATCGATGCCAGCTATGCCCTCACGGATCACTTCGTAGCCTTGGTGCGGCAGCGGCCGCAGCTAGAGTTGGCGAGCGACCCAGACATGAACCTGATTTGCTTTCGGAGCTGCCCGTCGGCCCTACCGCCTGAGCAGTGGGACAGCTGGAATGCCGGCCTGCAGCAGTACTTGCTGAATCAACACCAAACGTTTTTGTCGCTGCCGGTGTTTCGAGGGCAGCGGTGGCTGAAGGCGGTACTGCTCAACCCGTTTACCACGGCGGCCCAGCTCAGCGATCTGTTTTTGGCCGTAGACGAATATGTGCAGAAAGTGCGGTAGGATGGCTGACCTGGCCGTAGTTTCTTGCAAAGCACAGCAGAATAGACTCGTGTCTATGGCCTGTTTGAGCTACTCCGCTGGCCCGGTAGTTGAGGACATAATTTGCTAGCTAAAAAGCTCAGTGCTGGGACACTGCCAGGCGCGTAGGCTCGCAAATCCGCAGTTGTGCTTGAATGCTCACCGGGGGCGATCGCACCCCTACCCAACATCGCAGCCCCACACATTATCCACAGCCTCAAAAAAGACTGTGGATAACGTGCTGATCAGGCACCTTGAGAACGAGATCAAGGCCAAAAAGCCCTGCTGAATAAGGGTCTTGAGGATGCAGCCAAAAACGGCGCTACAAAATTGCCTGTGGAAAAAGGTCGTCAAAACAAGCCTTCAGGGACCAATTTGCCAGCAATATTTTCAACCGCATCGGCTTGGGCAAGACGTAGGGATTCCCATAGTAGAGAAGCTTTCTTAGTCAAACTGTAAACTAGACTACGTTGTTGGCCAACTTTAAAGTGGGGACTTGATTGGCCTGCTTGAGGTCAGGCGCAGACGGTGAAAGGTTAGAATCGGTATGCTAGAGAAGCCCTAGTGCAACAGCCCCACGCTGTTGCCGACCGACATTCACCAGGAGATTTTTGATGGTTGAAACTCAACTCGCCGCACGGGACTTTTTTCGGGCGGCCTACGAAAACCGCTACACCTGGGATGCGGCTTTTCCTGGCTATACTGCCGATGTCACCTTTACCCACAATGGCCAAAGCCATACGGGCCAGGTCAAGGTCAGCGCCGACCTCAAGCTCGAAGTGACGGGCATAGCCGACGATACGGCTCAAAAGGCAGTACATGGCCAGCTGTTCGAAGTCTCCATTCACCGAGTTCGACGCGGGTTTGAGGACTCCCACGGCAACAACACCTTTAGCTACGGCGAAACCCTGGCCGATGGGTCAGTAGAAATCCTCATGGGTGGCAAAGCGGAAGGCGATCGCTACCAGATCAAAGATAACGAAGTGTCTATGGTGCATCGCCACATTCACGGCGTAGTCGTCACTATTCACACCTACAGCAGCCACAACACTGGGTCAGGCTACCTATCGCACCGCTACGACTCGGTCTACCACGACCCCAAAACTGGCGAGCAAAAGGGCGGCCTCAGCGATTTTGAGGACCAGTATACCGAGGTGGGCGGCTACTATATTCTCTCGCGCCGCGCCATTGAAACCACGATTGAGAACGGCACCGAAATGCAGGAAGACTCGCAGGAGTTTGTGTTCTCTAACATTGCTCTGCTAGAGGCCTAAGCGCCAATTGCTGAACCCAGCAATGCATTGCCCGCGCTGCCTGTCTTGGTGGGGCGGGTCTTTTCTGGTTTCGGCAGCGGCTGTTGCGGTATTTACTGTTTCAGTCTTCGCGTCTCATCTCTTGGATGACGCCAGTGCGTACCCAGTACTCCAACTTGCCCCGCCACGCGCTAATGGTGTGCGCGGCCCTGGTCGAAAATCCGATCAACTTAGGTATGCTCTGCCGCACTACCGAAGCCTTTCGGCTGGAGGCGCTGGTGCTGAGCGATCTAAAGCTGGCCCAAAACCGCAAGTTTCGTCAAGGAGCGGTGGCGACCCATCGGTGGCAGCCGCTCCTTGAGTGCAATCCGCAGAACCTACCCCAGTGGTTGTGCCAGCAGCGCCAGCGGGGCTACACCCCGATCGCCCTCGACCTTCAGCCCCAGGCCGTGCCCCTAACCGAACTGTGCTTTCCGGAGCGGGCGGTGCTGGTGCTGGGGCGTGAGCTGACGGGTATTACCCCAGCGGTGGCGGCGGCCTGCGACCAGAAGGTAGCGATTCCTCAGTATGGGGTGGTGCAATCGCTGAATGTGCAGACAGCGGCAGCCCTGGCTATATATGCCTACATTGGCCAGTGGGGCATGGTCGCCCCGTCTTTAGCTCCCACCCCTTTGGCCCCCACGCCTTTAGAATGAAGGTGTAGCTTTGAATGCAATAGTTGGCCTATGCCGCCCCGTTGGCCCCGTAAACCGACCCGAGAAGACCCTGCCTATCGCCGCTTAGACGATCGCATTAACTTTGCGGTGCATGTGGCCGCTTTTATTGCCGTCAACTCTGGGCTGTGGTTTTTTCATACCCTGAATCCGGCCTGGGTGCCCTGGGTCGCTAAAGTAACGCTGACCTGGCTGCCCGTGCTGGTGGGCCACGGTGTTTACATCTTCGCGATCGCAGATTATTCCCCCGTGCCGCTGTCTCCCACGGCTAACCCTGATCTCGATGGAGAGTCTTAGTGATGTCTAACGCGTCTACAGCCCGAGCCATTGAAGCCTTAGCCGCAGCCATTGGCGACAAAGTTTACCTCGACATCGCCAAGTGGCACCTGTACCTGGGCGATGCCAAACTGCACACCTCCCTGGCCGAAAAGCTTTACCCCCTGGTGGTAGGCGATCAGGTCACAGAATCTGCTGTGGCTGATATCTTAACCAGCACCCCGGTTGCGATCGGCGGCGGTCAAAAAACGGTGCCGATGGCCGACCTGATCCCAACAGCTAGCAAGGCCGATTTGCTGGAGGCGATCGCCGACTACCAGCGCGACCTGTAGCCAGCCCTAGCGACGAGGAGGACGACCGTCGGTGCGGTCGTCACGGTCTGGACGACTCTGGGGATAATTGGGGGGGCGATAGGGGGGGCGCTTTGGTGCGAGATCGTCCTCCGGCCAGAGTTCCATTGCATTGACGTCGATGGTTGGTACGTTGTCGTCGCGCAGGTTTGGCCCCGAGGGCAGCCCAGCGGTGGCGTCGGTAACAGCCTCACGTAGCTGTTTACGCAGGTGGCGAGTGCGCTTTTTGACGTTGCCCAACAGACCGCCCAGCTTGTCCTGGGCCTCAGCCTGGAGCTTTTGGCGGCGATCCTGGGCTTCGGCCCCCAGCTTCTGGCGCTGGTCTTGAAGGCGATCGTTAACCTGCTGCTGGGCCTGGCGGGTAGTTTTAACGGCGGCATCCCAGCTCTGGCGAGGGTCGGGCACCCGATCGAGAGGAATGCGATCCAGGGGAATGCGCTCAAAGGGCGATCGCGGCGTTGTGGGTTCTGGGGGCTGCGGTATGCCAGCCTGAATTAGGCGTGCTGAACGCAGCGCGGCATCTTCCGCCATCATGCGGCGGCGGCCCGTGCTAATTACGGCTATTGGGTCGAGGGCATAGAGGCCAGGAGCCAGGCCGCAGCCCTCCTCAGGAATGAACAGGTATTGCAGAATGTTGCCGGTGGCTGGGTCAAAGCGGTAGTCGGTGAGTTGGCCAGTGCGATCGCCGTGGTCTGACCATAGCTCAATTACGCCCAAGGGCAGGCAGTCTTGCAGGTGCTCATCAATGGCCGCGATCTGTGCCCCCGCCTTCACCACTACCCCATCGCGCCCAATCGAGCCAATTTGGGACCACAGAAACCGCCGACTCTGGCGGTGGAGCAACCCCCCGGCGCTGCAGCCAATGCCCTGAACCTGGTGAGTGCGGCCATTGACCCAAAGCTCGGCAATCGAGCCAAACTCTTCGGCGGTGTCTAGGTTAATAGCCAGACGGTTGAGCAACTCGCTCTTCAGCATGCCCTGGGGAAATGGCCCGTCCATGTCAACGCTCCTGCGATCGCTAGCCCAAGCCGTCTTTGGCTCGGAGGGGTCTGTACTTCAATGGTAGTCGATCGAAAATTTAAGTTTGCAACGAGGACAGGTTGGGGATGAGGACTCGAATTTGACCTTGAATAGGGCAGGTGGCTAGACCTCATCTTGAGCTGGAACAGGTTGCCTGAGCCTGCTTGCGAAAACAACCCCCAAATAGAGCAATCCAAGCAAGCCACCGCCGTAAATTAGGCCCACAGAAAGAGCTGAGTCGAAGCTGTAGAGGGGGTGATGGTCGAGTCGTTTGTGCAGTGCCGCATGGATGACGAGAAAGGCCGCGATCGCCAGCCTTGACCAGCGTCGCACCCCCAGCGCCTCGCTGTTGGTCAGCCACAGCAGCCCCGCCACCAGAGGAATGTGCACCAGCACAAAGGCCGTCTCAGCAGTAGCCTCGGGCAGACGGCGCAGCACAAACAGCAGTCGCCACTCGGCCTGGGTCATGGCGTCGAGTTCGTGGGCCATGAGGGTGGCAAAGCCCAAATAAAACAGCAGGTTTTGCATTCCGTGTACCTTCTGGCTACCTTCTGGGGCTGAACCGCTTCCGGCCTCTCAATTACGAGTTAAAGTGAGCATGAATAGGTCATCTGGGACAATGTTATGTCTGATCAAGCCGGAAACATTCTATTGGTAGACGACGAGCCCGGTCTACGGGAGGCGGTGCAGGCCTACCTAGAAGACAGCGGCTTTGCGGTGCGCGCCGCCAGCAACGCCAAGGAAGGCTGGGATTTGCTGCAGCAGGAAACCCCCGACGTGCTGATCTCCGACATTATGATGCCCCAGGTCGACGGTTACGCCTTTTTGGCCCAGGTGCGCGACGATGTGCGCTTTAAGGGGCTGCCGGTGCTGTTTTTAACGGCGCGGGGCATGACCACCGATCGCATTCAAGGCTACAACTCGGGCTGCGACGCCTACCTTTCAAAGCCCTTTGACCCCGAGGAGCTGGTGGCTGTGGTCACCAACCTGATTGGTCGCCGCGCCGCCCAAACCCCCGACTCGGGCGACGTGCCCGACATCGCCGTCATGGCCCGCCAGATCGAAGAAATTAAAGCGATGCTGAGCCAGAAGGGCGGCATTGCCAAGGTGACTTCAGACATTCGCATTGACCTCACTCCCCGTGAGCAAAGCGTGCTCGACTTGGTTGCAGAAGGGCTGATGAACAAGGAAATTGCCAGCCGCCTCGATACCAGCGTGCGCAACGTCGAGAAGTACGTCAGCCGCCTGTTCAGCAAAACCGGCACCAACAGCCGCACCGAGCTGGTGCGGTTTGCCCTGGAGCACGGCATGGTGACAACCTAGGCGAATTTTGGATTTTGGTGGGTAGGCACGCTGAGGGCAGGTGCATTTGGGTTCGAGGGTTGGATGAACAGGCTTTTAAGCAGCGGACAAAGGTGCTGGCTTTGCGGGTTATTCGACTAGTGGAGGCGTTGCCGCGAAAGCGATCGACGGATGTAATTGGCAGACAGCTTATTCGGTGCGGGACGTCGGTCGGTGCGAATTACCGAGCGGCCTGTAGAGCCAAGTCGGTTGCAGATTTGATCGCTAGGCTTGGCATTGTAGAGGAAGAGGCGGATGAGTGTCATTACTGGCTGGAGCTTCCGGTAGAAGCGGGTGGCATTCCTGAAACCCAAGTCAAAAGCCCTATGCATGAGACCAATGCCATCCTGGCTATGACCGTTGCCTCCATCAAAACCCTACGAAGCCGCAAAACCAATCCAAAATTCAAAATTCAAACGGCGTTGCTGGATGCAGGTATGAATCAAAACTGCAAAGCCTCTTGTAGGGGCAAACGGCCGTTTGCCCCTACCTAAATTCATGCTTCAGTTCAGCAACACCATTCAAACAATGGCTCCTGCCAGCAGCCCCGCGATCGCCCCAGCGGGCACCAACTGCCAGGTGGGGCGGCGGAATCGCATTAGAGCGATCAGAGCAGCAAGACCCACAGCAATAGCAACGACGGTGCGGGGCAGGGTGGGCTGAATCAGCGCAGCGGCGGCGAGGGGAATGGCGGCGGCGGCGATCGCACCCAACGCTGCCGGCAGCACCCCCTTGAGAAAGCTCTTGGCCCAGGGGTTTTGCCGCAGCCGCAGCAAAAAGGGCGAGGCAAACATGATGAACAAAAACGATGGGGTAAAAATTGCGATCGTGGCCACCAGTGCCCCCATGGCCCCAGCTACCTTATAGCCCACAAAGGCGGCGGTAATCACCACCGGGCCGGGGGTAAGTTCGCCCAGGGCCACGCCGTCAATGAACTGGTCGCGGGTCATCCACTGAAAATCATTCACGACCGCCGTTTCGAGTAGGGGAATAATCACCAGGCCACCGCCAAAGATAAACGCCCCTGTCTTGAGAAAAAAGGTGGTCAGGGGCACAAAATAGTCTTGAATACGATCTAGACCCCAAAACCCAGATGCAGCCAGGGGTTCAGCCGTTGCGCTAGCCAACAGATGAGAAAAACCCTGGGTGATGGGCCACAGGGGCGCGAGCCAGGCGCTGGTGCGGGCAGATGGTCCGGCGGGCGGTGGGGTAGCGGGCCGATACAGCACTAGCCCGGCTAGACCCGCCAGCAAAAATAGGAGCAGTATGTTGACGCGAAACGCCAGGGAGAGGACGAGAACTGCGATCGCAATAGCCACCCCCTGCCAGTCTTTGATCGCCTTTTTGCTCAACTTCCAGCAAAAACCAAAAATAACGGCGATTACCACCGGAGAAATGCCCAGAAAGAGATCCTCAATTTGGGGTACGCCCTGAAACCGAAAGTAGGCCCAAGAGAGGCCCAACACGATAAAAAAGGCCGGGGTAATGAAACATAGACCAGCGACCAGCGCCCCCAACTGCCCCGCCCGCACGTAGCCAGTGTAAATGCCGGTTTGGGTTGAAGCCGGGCCGGGCAGCATTTCGCAGATCGCTACCCCTTCGAGAAACTGCTCCTCTTTCAGCCAGCCGCGCCGCACTACCGCCTCGTCGTGAATCATGGCGATGTGGGACTGGGGGCCGCCAAAGCCGATCGCGCCTAGCTTCAGGAATAGCAGGGCTAGCTCTTTCAACCGGGTTGGTAGATCCTCTGGCGATGGTTCCACGGCTAAAGGGTCTAGATCGGGCGACTGGTGGTTCATGGGCGCACAATAATGCCAAAGCCAACGTATCGGAATTCGATAACGAAATCCTATATCGGGCAATACATTCTACGAATCTGATGCTTCAAAAAGTTCGCCAAATAGCTCTTGAACTTTTTGTTTGGCATCGTCTAACCGCAATTTGCCTAGCTCGGTGGCTGCGTAGAAGCGCCGAGTTTGGCGACCCTCTGTCTCCTCTACCGAGGTGAGATAACCCTTACGTTCCATATCGTGGAGCATGGGGTACAGGGTTCCTGCGCTGAGCTTATAGCCGTGGCGGCCCAGTTCCTCAATGATGCCGAGACCAAAAATCGGCTCCTGCGCTGCGTGGTGAAGAATGTGCAGCCGAATCAGGCTGGAGTAAAACTCGCGTCCATCCATAACGTGCCGGTGCGTGTGCAGGGGTTGGCGTGGCTAGGGTTATTATTTGCCGCCAGCACCCAGGACGCAAACCAAAATCGATATCGGCTTGCTTTAACAACTTCTATGTTGCTAAACTCGGTAGGTATTTCTACTGTGTATTGCCTGCTATGAATCAGCAATCGCCCAGCACAAAGGGAATTACCCTCCATCAAATGGAGGTTTTTGAGGCGGTTGCTCGCCACGGCAGCTATACGAAGGCAGCCGAAGAGCTGTACCTAACCCAGCCTACAGTCTCGATTCAGGTAAAGCAGTTATCCAAGACTATTGGCCTACCCCTGTTTGAGATGGTCAGCAAAAAGCTTTATTTAACCAGGGCGGGCGATGCCCTGCTGGCGACCTGCCGCCGAGTTTTGACCCAGCTCTCGACTCTAGATCAGGCGCTGGTGGCTTTTCAGGAGTTAGAGCAGGGGCTGGTAAAAGTTGCCACGGTCGAAACTGGCAAAACTGCCCTGGTGCAGCAGCTTAAACCGTTTATGGACAGCTACCCAGGGCTAGAGCTTTCAATGCATGTCGGAAGCCATCATCAGCTGCTAGAGCGGCTGCAAAATAATGAGGACGATATTTATTTGTTTAGCCTGCCGCCAGCGCTGAACGGGGTTGAAGTATTGCCCTGCCTGGAGGTACCGCTGCATGTTGTGGCGCACCAGCAGCATCCTCTAGCCAGGCAAACGGTGGTAACTCCCCAGCAGCTAGCCCAGGAGTCGTGGATTTTGAGTGAACCGGGGTCGGCCAGTCGCCAACTGCTGGAGGATTTTTTTGCGGCTCAGTCAATTAAGGTGCGCAGGCGACTGGAGTTGAGCAGTAGCGAAGCCATCAAGGCCAGCATTCGGGCTGGGCTAGGTATTGCGGTGCTGCCGGCCTCAGAACTGTCTCGCCTAGACCTTGAAACTGACTTGGCTATTCTGCCCATAGCAGAATTTTCGCTGCGGAAACAATGGCACCTGGTGTACCTGAAAGGGAAGTGCTTATCTCCAGGAGCAGCGGTATTTCTCGACTTTGTTTTGGAACGGTTTTGAGCGGGGAAAGGAGCGCTATGAAACCCTACCAGGCCATTCCTATCTGCGACTGTGGCGAACCGCTGGTGCCGATTGCGGGCGATCGCATCGCCCTAATACAACCCCACCCCTACCAGGTGTTGGGGGCACCCTACGGCCACCAGTCGCCCTACTACCTGCGAGCAGGCGTGTTAGCGGCCCTTCTCGAGGCTCAGGAGGTGCTGCAACAGCGACAGCCAGGCTGGAAAATTCAGGTGTTTGACGCCTTTCGCCCCCTGGCGGTGCAGCAGTTTATGGTGGAGCGCACGTTTTTAGAGCAGGTGCAGGCCCGTGGATGGGTAGCCGAGGGCCTGACGACGGCCCAGCGCGAAGCCGTTATGGCGGAGGTGATTCAGTTTTGGGCGGTGCCCAGCGACGACCCGGCGACACCCCCACCCCACAGCACCGGAGCGGCGTTAGATGTCACGTTAATGACCGAAACCGGCGCCGTGGTAGATATGGGATCGCCCATAGACGAGGTATCGCCGCGATCGCACCCCGACCACTTTGCTGCCAGTACTCTGCCCAGTCAGCAGCAGTTCCACATCCATCGCACCCTGCTGAACCAGGTGATGGTAGCGGCCGGGTTTCGCCGTCACCCCAACGAGTGGTGGCATTTCTCATTGGGAGATCAGCTGTGGGCTTGGCAACGGCGGCAAGAAATCGGCTGCGAAGACTTTTTGGCCCACTATGGGCGAGCCTCGGTAGACTTGTGGGTACAGTGATACCACCGGGTATGGTCACTTTGAGGAGGCAACGGCGATGGAAGTTTGGTCATGGATACGCCTGTCGGCAATCAGTCGGTTTTGGAACGTGTTGCCCGCTGCCCTGGGGCTGGCCCTGGTGGCGGCAGTTCCAGCTCAGTCCCAATCCATAGCTATTCTGCAATCGTCGCTACAGCTGGCGGTGTGCTTGAACGATTGGGATAGCGCGATCGCCCGGGCTGGTGACCTAGAAAAGGTGCCTGGCCTGCCGGTTAAGACCCAGGCCGAGCTGGTGATCCTACGCCGTCAAATGCAGTTTCTGCGCCAAAACCAGGCTGTCGTGACCAATATCGACGCCTGTCAGCCGGTGCTGGAGGGCTTTGGCCTGCCAGGCTACAGCGGGCGGCCGTTGCAGCTAGAGCGGGCCGCAGCATCCCAGGTGGGCCTCCGTAGCTCTACCCTGATTCCAGACCAAACGATTCGACAACTGGAAGCCTTCTGGGAGGCTGGGCTAGGGGTTAGCGCCGACACCCCGCTTGACCCTCTAGCCGAGGCCCGGCGTATCAACACCCGTAGCGGCAACGGCGTATCCACAGGAGCCGTCAGCCGTTACGTCGACGTATACGCCTTTCTCGGTGCCGAAGGCGATACTCCCAGTTTGGACCTAGACGTTATTCAGCAGCGGCCAGGGATACTCTACACCGACGACAGTGCCCTACTCTTCCTATTCGACGCCGAGGGCCGACTGCTGGGTGAAGCCCGCACCACCTCAGTGCTGCAACCCCGGATAGAGACTGGGCCTCTGCCCACCACAGGAGTTTTCTACGCTGCTGTAACCACTCCCCAGCACCGACCCGTGCTTGATGAAGGTGGCTTTGTGACCGGCTGGCAAGGAATTGGTACCAGCGCTGTGACCTACACGCTGACGGTACGGGGGGTAACGCCATCGCCGGAGTTAGGGGTTGGGGGGCGGTGAGGACGGTGGGGAAATGGGGAAGGTGAAGAAATGAGGAAAGGGGAGTGCAAATCAAAGTGCAAAACTTTGAATTCTCAATTTTGTAAGTCTTTCGTGCTGGCTTCGCCTACGCGCAGCGTTCCCGGAGGAGAATTTTTGTATTCATCCCTAACCCTGCAGAAAACTGCTCCCTGTCTAGATCCCTCCATCTCCTTATTCCCTATCTTCCTCACCTCCTTACCCCTCCGTCTCCGCTGACGGCTGGCGGCAAATGCCAAAGACCGACGTAAACCCGTGTAGAAACGTTGTCTGCCCTACGGGGCCGATTTCGCCGCCGCAGAAAAAACCTCCCAAAGGCAGCCCCGGCAGGTATTGAGCAAATAGGCTGGAGTCAAAGTTGGCCTGGTCGTAGAGGCCCTCGCCTCGCCCGGCGCAGGCAAACATGAACGCTCCGGCGGTTGTAGTGGAGGCAGGGGCCTGGCGCTGGTAGCGCTGCAGCAGGTTTTCTAGATCGATCGCAGAGGTATGGGCATCGCGCAGGTGGAACTGCACTCGCTGGCCAGGCCGCAGCCGATCGCCCACCGCGATCGCGCCCATTTTGGGGTCAACCCCCAGCAGGGTGCGAATCAAAAAATCGCCCTGGTCGAGGGTGAGCTTAAAACTGTCCTGGGCAATGCCAATAAAGAGGGAACTCTGGGCCAGCTGGCGATCGCTTTCCGGCAGGGTGTCAAATAGCGCTTGCAGTAGCTCTAAGGGCGGGCGAGGGTCGTCGCCATCGGCCGTGCCCAGGGTCAGCAAAATGTTGCGCTCGGCTTTGTCTACCCGATAGACCGGGCCGATGGGGCGGCACCCCTGAGCCACAATGGTATCTAGCACCAAAGGCCCTGAGAGGGCGACCCCCACCACACCTTCGCTGTGCAGGGTGCGATCGCAAAATAGCCCGCTGTGGCGACTAAACCCGTCTATACCGGCCAAGCCACCAATTTTTACCCCGCTTGGGTAGGCAAAATCTAGCCCCTGCAGCAGGTCATTCACGCCCGATGAAAAGGGGTCAGCCATCAAAATAAACTGGGGGTTCTGCGCTGGATCTACCCCAATCAGCTCCGACCAGGCCGTGGGCGGGCTGTCTAAGTCGGGCAGGTCATCGCTCGACACATGAAAACTCTGCACCGATACCCCCGGCAGCTTGGCCACCGTCAGGCTGAGGGCAGGGGTATCTTCGAGTTCTTGAGGCTGGCCCTGGGCACTGGTGCCAACAATGCCGCCGCCGCTGCACCCCACCAGGGCCGGTATCGGCAGCAGGCTTTGCAGCAGGGGCAACAGCCGGGCAAACTCACTGGTAAATGAGGATGAAATAAACACCAACCCCAGGTCAGGGGCCGTCGTTAAGCGTCCCTTGAGCTGCTCGACTACCTCCTTAACGGCCCCTTCTAGGGAAGGGCAGGTGGACACAGCGTTAGCCCACTCCATGGGCGGGTAGCCCGGTTGGGGAATATCGGTCATCGGGTACGTCCCCTCCTCTTGTGGTTCCAGTCTAGATCGGAATGCCCATGATCTCGGTAGATCCAGCCTAGCGAACAATGTTCAGCAGACACCCCTGCCAGGGTAGGGATGTGTAATATGGAAGTAGGTACTTCTACTGGGTTCCCTTGCTGAGCCTGCCCACTGGGCTCACCTCTGGGAGCCATCGGTAGACAGCGCCAGGTCAGCGGTTTTTCCTGTCAAGGGAGTAACCCTCCCGCCGTGGGGTAGAGTTTCCATCGCTAGGCCACCTAAACCAGTGAAGTATACTGAGCCTGAAGCCGGGATAGTCCATTGACCCCCAGCGGATGCATCCCCTTGAGTTGTCAGGCGGCAGTTCCCCACGGTAGTTGTTTACATAACGGTAAAGGAAGCAAATGAGCGAGAACATCAAAGAGCGCATTGAGAAAGAAATTGAAGATGCCCGAAACGCCTGCGACGTCTCCGGCAGCAACTCTCAGGAGTGTGCCGCTGCTTGGGATGCCGTAGAAGAGCTGCAGGCTGAAGCCTCTCACCAGCGCGAGAAGGGAACGGACAGAACCTCCCTGGAGACCTACTGCGACAACAATCCTGAAGCTGACGAGTGCCGGGTTTACGACACCTAGGCGATCGAGACTTTTCTCGAAGAGCTTAAAACATCGTAAAGAAACGTCCCGGCCACCGGGGCGTTTCTGACATTTTTGCCTACTTTCAAATCCTTGAACCACCGATTCTAAATTGAGGCTGCTATGGCGCTACTGGTTTACGGCATTCCCAACTGTGGTACCTGTAAAAAGGCGCTGCAATGGCTCGACAGCCACGCCATTGCCTACGAGTTTGTCAACACCAAAGACTGTCCCCCCAGCGCAGAGCTGGTAACCGCCTGGGTTGACGCTTTGGGCAGCAAAGCTATGCGCAACACCTCTGGGCTGTCATACCGCGCTCTGGGCGACGAGAAGCAAACCTGGGGCGACCCTGAATGGGTTAAGGCCTTTAGTCAGGATGCCATGCTGCTGAAGCGCCCCCTGTTTGTAAAGGATGGTAGGGCGGTACTGGTGGGCTTTCGGGCCTCTGAGGCGATGCTAATGGAGACGCTAGGGGAGTAGGCAAATGAGGTAAGTACGAGGTGGTAGAAGAGTGGCGCACCTCGGCCTCGGCCTGCATGGCCTTGCCTCTGAGCTGGGCTTCGCGATCGCCAGTTAGTTTGCCGCTCGCCCCTTGAACCTTGCCTTCGATATTTTGGGTCGTCGCCTTGGTGCGCTCTTCTACGGGCATAGTCTTTAGATCTCCAGACGACGAACTTTTCCTACATCCTGCGCTTTGAGTCAGAGGGCTCCTTGCGCGAAAGGGCAGAGAAGGGGCTCCACCAAAATGGGGGCATTGGAGTATCCTGAAGCATCATGGGCGGCTTGGTTAGAAACGGAACGTGAAGTCAGGGCTGGAGCTATGGAGTATTGGGAATTTCTGCTGCAAAAGGAGGGTGACCAAAGCTGGCTCCCCCTCGATGCTTCCCAGGTAGAAATTATGGAGGGCCGCTATCGCGTAATGGCCCATACCAGCCAAACCAATACCCCCGTGCAGATTCAGATCAGTCAGCTGCTGCACGGTGATCAGGAGCAGCGATCGGGCCTTCAGGAGGCAGCCTCCAAGCGGCGCACCCTGCGTCGCCAGGGCGAGACGAACAGCAACGGTCTGATGGTGGTTATGCCCTTTACCCGTTTGCGAGAGGGCACCTGGGATGTTCAGTGCGCCAGTGCGAGCCAGCCTGAAGAAACCATGTCGGCAGCGGCTCAACCAGCGTGGTGCTACGCGGTACAGCTGCGGGTAGTGGGCCAAGATTCCGCGGATGACGGCGACTGGTTCGCTGACGACGGTAGTGAGGGCTTGGGCGCGATCGCCGCTGCCGGTCTACCATCCGATCCCTTCGCTCCCGAGGCATCTGCGCCCGACATTGATCTGGAAGCGGCGGCGGCAGCTATGGATGCCTTTCAGACCCAGCTGGCGGCGGGATTAGCCAATCAGGCCTTACCCTACGGCCTGACGCTGCCCCACACCGCGCTGCTGGGCAGCGAGGGCGAAAGCCTAGGCCTAACGGCGACGGTGATCGGCCCAACCCCCAGCGGCGACGTCCGTTCACGGCTGACGCTGGTAGTGCGACTATCTGACCCCCAAACGGCCGTTACGGTAGCTCTGGCTCCGGCTCCGCTGGCTGTAGCCGCGCTGCCCACTACCGTTACGCTGACTGTGGCGGTGCCGCCTCAGCTTTCGACCCGGCTGCTGCTGGGGGAAGTGGGGCTGCTGGTTGGGGCCGAGGTAGTAGCTCTGCAGCGATTTACGGTAACGGTAGATGTGGCCTCGCTATTTGATGCGATCGCCAATCAGGCGGAGACCAACACTGACCTAAACATTGTCTTTCCGGCGGAGACCGCCGATGCTCCGGAGGCTGCTGCCACCTCGCCCTCCCCCAGTCCCGATCTCAAAACCTGGGATATTGCCAGTCGCGCTGCTCCACCTCGGGAAATGCCCATCCTGACCCTACCTCGCGGCGGTCCGACCTTACCCCCAAAGATCTATTACCCATCTCCCCACGAGGCGGCAACGCACCAGCCTACGCTACCTCCTGTAGGACGGCCCAAACCTTCGTCTACAGCGGTTCCCGACCCTGCCCCAAAAGCTAGACCAGCGGCTGAGCCAGGTGCTCCGACCCGTGATACAACCGCCGGTTCAAACTTAAACCGAGGGCTGAGTCTACCGCCAATTTCACCCCCTCCCCAGACGGCTGACCCCCAAGCTACGCTGAGCGGCCAGCCGACCGCTTCTAACCGCAAGCCCCGCGGGCCGGCCCCGCAGCTGATCTCCCACGAGGCTATGGGGTTCAAAGATTTGAAGCTGCAGGATCGCTTCTGGGCCAGGCTTAACGATCTGGCGGTTAACCTACAGCAGGAAGCCCTAGACCGTTCCCACCAGGAAACCGCTGAGGCAGCGGCGGCGGCAGTAGAGGAGGCCGCCGAGGCCCCGCCGGAGTTCATTCCCTTTGCGGGCGAGGTAGTGATCTATGCAGATGAAGACCCTGCTCTCAGCGCTGCCGCCATGGCGCAATCTACGGCTTTTGAAGACCCTGATCTCGAAGCCGCTCCTGAAGCGATTACTCCGCCCATGCCAACCCTGGTATTGCCCGAGGGTGAGTTGACCGCTGGCGAACCCGTCCTGGTAACTCTGCGGGTGCCGTTTCATCCCAACCGCCTGTATCTCAAAGTTTGGATTACTGATCCTCAAACTCGCAGTCTCGCTGACGAGCCGCGCCAGGTGATGAATCTGTTGCCTAACGGGCAGGGGCAGATGGAAGGTAATCTGCAGCTGACGGTGCCCTTGGGCTGCCTAGAGGCCCGATTTGAGGCGATTTCTATCGATATGGTGACTCAGCAGGAGAGCTACAAAACTTCGATCAGTCGCGCCATTACCCTGCCAGGGCTCACCTCGCCAGGGCTAGATGAGTTTCAGCTCTAGGGTGCGGCGTAGTCCCCACGCGCTAAGGGCAAGGTAAAACCATGAGGTTTTGCAACGAATCCTAGGAAAACCCGTAAAAAATAGGGTTGTATACCAGGGATGAACCTACAATAAATGGCGGCTTTTCAAGCCGATTAGACCCATTGACCCTGGTCGAGCGGGTCTGAATCTAGGTTTGGAAAGTTTCAATCGTTGCCTTGGGGCGATGGTTGTTTGACCGATGGCTAATTTGGTTTTTTGAGGCTTTGCTGAGTCAAGCGCATAATCCTAATGTTGAGCCGCAAACCTGCGTTATCAGCCAGTCTGGTAAGTGGTTGAGGTTAGAGGTTGCCCTCGATCGCCAGGGCTTAAGGTAGAGAAATCATCCCCACATCACAAATCGCTATCTACTATCTAGGAAACTAGGACGGGTGACAATGAATCCTATGTCGAAGCTTAAAGCGGCTGCGTTGATGGCAGTCACTCTTGGGGTGCTAGGTGGGGCAGGGCAGGCTATTGCCCAAAACCGCACCCCAGTTCAGCCCATGGTTCGTGAGACGGGCACACTACTAGCACAGACCTTTGGCAACACCGATATCAATGCGGCCAACTTTCTGGTGGTGGCCGTACCCGGCAGTACGTCTCAGCCCTATCGGCTGTATATCGTAGAACAGCTCCAACCCAACCCTCCCTGCTGGACAATTGCTAACCCCGGCGGTGAGCCCACCCAGGTCAATGCCCTGTGGAACACCTTTGACTTTACCGGCGTTTGTCGCCTACAGCGCGACACCAACGGCTATGCCATTCGCTTGGCAGGCCAAGACCTGTCAGGTGTTCGCTTTGAGGTCAACCAGCGAGATGGCGATCTGCTGCTGCAGTTTGCTCCTAGCACTGTTTCGCGCGATCGCATTACC
The DNA here is from genome assembly GCF_015207525.1 of Nodosilinea sp. LEGE 06152. GTDB lineage: Bacteria > Cyanobacteriota > Cyanobacteriia > Phormidesmidales > Phormidesmidaceae > Nodosilinea. The sequence goes on along the minus strand of NZ_JADEWR010000013.1, from coordinate 110,777 downwards.
ATTGGTCGCGCCAACGGCATCAGCCCCACTGGCTTTACCCAAATCGATCTCAACCCCGGCTGGTCGCTGACCAAGCGTACCTTCAATGGGCAGATCGTGAGCTCGCACCTGGTATATTTCACCAACGACCTCACCTTGGCCCAGATCCAGGGTCAGCAACCTGGTGGAGTGACGCCGCCTGTCACCCCGCCTGTTACTCCGCCTGCCCTAGCCTTCAACGACATTCGGGGCAACCGCTATGCGGCCGACATTACCCGAGCCGCTAGTTTGGGGGTGATATCTGGTTTCCCTGAGGACGGTACCTTTAGGCCCAACGCTCCCCTTACCCGTGAGCAGGCTGTCTCTGTGATGATGGAAACTGCCAGAGACGTGCTGCCGACTTCGGTGCTGGCCAACCTGCCCCAGTCGGTCTTTAATGCCCCCTTCTCTGATGTGGCTGCCAATCGCTGGAGTGCGGTCAAGATTCAGCAGGCCAAGCAACTGGGCATTGTTACGGGGGATGCTGGCACTGGCAACTTCCGGCCTACCGACAATGTCTCTCGGGCCGAGCTGATGGCGATGGTTTATAAGCTGGCCCTCGTCCGGGCGAACGCGGGCGCGGGCGATACCACCAACACCAGCCCGGTTCCGGGCATCGACCAGACCACCAGGGGCATCATTCCCAACATCAGCAACCCGCCTAACTTTACTGATATCAGCGGTCACTGGGGTGAGGCTACGATCAGGCAGATGGCGGCCTTCTGTGCGATCGCAACCCCCCTCAATGAAACCGGCACCAGCTTTGCGCCCAATGCCAATGCCCTGCGCGATTACACGGCGGCAGTAGCTGTGCGGGCCATCGACTGCCCCGCCGCTCGACCTCAGTAGGGCAACACCTGCTAGGGGCTGTCATCAGTTAACTGTTAAATGCCCAGAATCAAGGTTTACAGCCCCTAGCCTGTTCTTGAGGTCGGGCGTGGCAAGGCTTGACCTACCGGGCTTTTGGCCACAATTGGTGATACGCCCTAGGGCAGAGATAACGCGTTAAAGCTAGGGTGAACTCCTGTGGGGGTTCACCCTTTTTTGTTGGCGGCACCGCTAGCGCACTGCGAACAGCAGCCCGTAGCGAATCAAACCGCTCTGCAGCCCCTGGCGCATAGGACCCAGCGCCAGCGCTCCCTGCAAAGTACCCGGACCGGCCTTGATTAGCCCCGCCAGTCCCTCAGGCGTTAAAGCCGAGGCAATCACCTCATCCCAGAAAGGGGCCACCGCTAGCGACCAGTCGGCGCTGTGCAGGTGGCTAAACCCGCAGCTGTGCGCGATCGCCTCATAGTCAGGTAAAGCAATCACGTAGGGCAGGCCGTAGACCTGATAAATCCAGCTGAGCTGCTGCTGCTCTAGCCAGGTCAGTGGCCCCGCCAGCGAGTTAGTGGGGCGATGGCACCAGGTCGCCAGCAGCAGCTTGCCCCCGGGCTTCAGTACCCGGTAGCACTCCTGCAAAAAGGCCACCTTGTCGGGCATGTGCTCGCCACTTTCCATCGACCAGACAAAATCAAAGCTTTCGTCCGCAAACGGAGTGTGCAACGCATCGGCCACCTCAAAGCGGGCGCAGGGGGGCGTGTCCCCGCCCAGGTTTGCCGCTGCCGCTCGTTCTGTCGCTCGTCGGGCCTGAAGCGGGCTAAGGGTAATCCCCGTTACCCTGGCATCAAACCGAGTGGCTAATTCCAGCGCACTGCCGCCAATGCCGCAGCCGCAATCCAAAATATCCGCAGCCAGGTCAATGCCCGCCCAGCTCAGGCATTCATCAATCAAATCAATCTGGGCCTGGCGGCGATTTTTGCGCTGACGACCGTTGGCACCGTAGTAGCCGTGGTGCATGTGCTCGCCCCAGATCTGCTCCCACAGTCCCGACGAGTCGTCATAGAACGTCTGAATCTTTTTGTACAGCGCATTGGCCATGGTCACTCAAGCCTGAAAGAACACTGCTCCTGATCGGAGCTAGCGGTTAAATCTTGCGGCATAGTGGTCGAGAGCGTCAACTCGTGGAATTATAGGGTTGCCTCATCCCCCCTAGCTCCCCGGATGCCTTGCTCATGCAGATGACGGTTCCTCGCACCATATGTTTTGGCTTTCTCGTATTGATTACCCTCGGCACTCTGGTGCTGTTTCTACCTATATCTACCACCAATAAGGGGTGGGGTGACCCTCTAGTAGCGCTGTTTACAGCTACTTCCGCCGTTTGCGTCACCGGGTTAATTGTGGTAGATACTGGCACCTACTTCTCGGCCTTTGGCGAAGCAGTTATTCTGACGCTGATTCAGGTAGGGGGGCTAGGCTACATGACCGCCAACACCTTTTTGGTGCTTTTGCTGGGGCGACGACTGGGGCTGCGCGAGCGACTAGCCATTCAACAGTCGATGGATAACGCCGCCCTGGCCGGAGGCAAGTCGCTGATTATCTCTATCATCGCCATGACCCTTGTCTTTGAGCTAACCGGGTTGTTCTGCCTTTACCCAGTATTTAGCCGAGACTATGGGCCAGCTTATGGCCTGTGGTTATCGGCGTTTCACAGCATCAGTGCTTTTAATAATGCCGGTTTTAGCTTGTTTGAAGACAACCTGATCGGCTATGCTCTCAACCCCTGGGTCAACGCGATTATTACAGCTCTAGTCATCCTGGGCGGCATTGGCTATCAGGTAATTATGGAATTTCTCGCCTGGCTACGCAACCGGGTTCAGGGCAATCGCTGCCGAGGCCTATTTTCCCTTAACTTCAAAGTTGTTACCAGTACCACAGCGGTGCTGCTGGCCGTAGGCACGCTGGCCTTTTTCGTCATCGAGTACCAAAATCCAGGCACGCTGGGGCCCGTAAGCCCTCAGCACAAGCTGCTGATTGCCTGGTTTCACTCTGTGATTGCTCGTACCGCTGGGTTTAATAGCATTGACATCGGGGCGATGGGAAACGCCTCGCTGTTTATCATGATTGCCCTCATGTTTATTGGGGCCAGCCCCGGCAGCACGGGCGGTGGAATCAAAACCACCACTATTCGTATTTTGATTGCCTGTACCCGAATGGCCCTACAGGGCAAGGAGCAGGTGCTCTGTTTTAGGCGGCAAATTCCGACCAGTCGAGTGTTAAAAGCGATCGCGGTCGTTGTAGGGTCAGCCTTGGTCGTTGTTGTCGCCACTGCTCTGGTTGCCGTTAGCAACCCTACCCTAAACTTTATTGAGATTCTTTTTGAATCAGTTTCAGCCTTCGCTACCGTCGGAATTTCCACCGGCATTACCGCCGATCTGTCGGATATCGGCAAATACGTGATTATCTGCACCATGTATCTAGGCCGAGTAGGAGTGCTATTGTTTATGGCTGCTCTATTGGGCGACTCCAAACCCTCCGCCATTCAATACCCTGAAGAAGAACTTTTGATTGGCTAAAATCCCTCAGCCCTAAGCCGCAGCCTTAGCAAAAAGGGGAGCCATTGGCTCCCCTTTTTGTGTTTGTGGATGGGCTGGTGTCTGTTGCGAGCGATCGCTGAGGCGCTGGCGCAGGGTTTGCTGACGCTTTTGCAGCTGTCGCTGGCGGGCAGTGCCGCCCCGACCCTTATCGTTGCGGCCCGGCTTGCGAGGCGACTCCCATCGCTTTAGGTGTTGTGCCATAGCTAAACTCTGTACCTACAGCCTCAATGCTAACTTCCCCAACGGTAGTTGGCTACCCAAGGAGCCGGCGTCTGGGGTCGGGAAAGACCACTCATAAATGAAATGAAAAAGCAATGAAAAAGCTCCCCATGAAACCACGGGGAGCTGCTCAACACCAAGCCCTAACGGGCAGGCATGGAGTTACTTGACAGAGACCTTGCCGCCCGCTTCTTCGAGCTGCTTTTTAGCGTCTTCGGCATCTTCCTTGGTAACGGCTTCCTTAACGGCCTTAGGAGCCGCTTCCACCATTTCCTTGGCTTCCTTCAGACCCAGACCGGTCAGGCTGCGCACCACCTTAAGAACGGCAATCTTCTTGTCGGCGGGCACTTCTTCAAGCACGACGTCAAATTCGGTCTTCTCTTCCTCGGGCTCAGCTGCCGCTGCGCCGCCGCCACCCATCATGCCGGGGGCCATCATCATCATGCCGCCGCCTGCGGAAGCAGAGGCGTCAACACCAAAGGCTTCTTCAATCTGCTTAACAAGCTCAGAGGCTTCCAGCAGAGATAGAGACTTAAGCTGTTCGAGAATTTCGTCAGTTTTAGCAGACATAGTTACCGATTAACTCCTGGTTAGAAAAACAATCAAACGCAAAAAACGTAAGAGACGAACCTAGGCTGCATCTTTTTCGGATACCGCCTGAATAGCACGAGCCAGAGATGCAGGCACCTCTTTGACGCCCACTGCCAGTTGGGTCGGCACGGCATTGATGCCCACCGCCACGCGAGTCGGCATCGCCTTAATGGCCCCGGCCAGACGAGCCATAAGCTCTTCCTTGGTGGGCAGTTCGGTGATGGCCTTAATCTGGTCTTCACTGAGGGCTTGACCTTCCATGACACCGCCCCGGAGGGTCGTTTTTTTGGTGTCTTTTTGGAATGCCTGGTACTCCTTGATGGCTCCGCCAAAGTCTTCTTTGACCAGCACAAAGGCTGAAGAATCTTTGAGGAACTCGGTGATGGGCTGCCAGTTATCGTTGCCCTCAACCGCGATACGCATCAGCGTATTTTTTGCGATTTTGCACACCGCGCCCTTGGGCCGCAGCCGGTTACGCAGGTTGCTAATCTCAGCCACAGTGAGACCTTTGTAATCAATTACAAAGGCTAGCTGGGCGTCGTCAAGCAGCTCCTGAATCTCAGTTACCAGCTCTTTCTTGTCTGCTAGGGTTCTCCCCATATCGATCTCACCTCCTTTTGGTTGGGGATAGGGAAACTTAATTGCCCCATCCAGGACTTGGCTGTGCTGCTGTCAGCATTGACCAAAAATAAACCCCGACAGACATGCCGGGGTTAGACCAACGACCGGATGTGCTTTGCCCAGGGCAAAAGCACGTCGGTCATTACGTCAACCTCGGCAGGATTTATGCAGCGCTTGGCTAGCACCTGCTGTCTACGGTCGTCTATGCGGTTTTAGGGATTATTTCAGCCTTCTAGTCTCCTGGTTGGTCTGGGGTAAAACTTGGTTTGCCTGGGCTCGTTTTGTATGAATAGCTGCCTAGGCGGCGTCACTCATCTTGAAATCGCGCAGGGCGTTAACATCCAGGCGAATGGCAGGACCCATTGTAGAAGTAATGGCCACCGTACGCCAGTAGCGACCCTTGGCTCCAGAAGGCCGGTTGCGATCGACGCTCTCCTGGAGGGCTTTGAGATTGACCATCAGATCGTCAACGCTAAAGTCCGCCTTGCCAAACATAACATGAACAATCCCGGTTTTGTCAGCACGGTACTCTAACTTGCCGGCTTTAAACTCGCTAATCGCCTGGGGCAGATCAAACGTAACAGTGCCACCCTTGGGGGAGGGCATTAGGCCACGGGGGCCAAGCTGACGACCCAACTTGGCTACCTGAGGCATGACGTCGGGAGTGGCAATCAGGATGTCAAAATCCATCATGCCCTTCTGAATTTCGTCGATGAGTTCTTCAGAACCCACTAGGTCAGCCCCGGCAGCAGTAGCCTCAGCCACCTTCTCGCCCTTAGCAATAACGGCAACTCGAATCGTCTGCCCGGTTCCCTTAGGCAGAATAACCGTTGTGCGCAGCTGCTGGTCGGTGTACTTAGGGTCAATACCCAGACGAATGTGCGCTTCTGCTGACTCGGTAAACTTAGCGGTAGCCGTTGCTTTGAGCAGCTCCAGGGCTTCTAGGGGCTCGTAGAGACGGTCCTCTACTTTGGCCTGGGCTTCCCGCAGGCGCTTAGATACTTTAGCCATTGTGATCTCCTTGGGGTCAAACGAAGCACTGCCTCTTCCCCGTAATGTGAACAGTTAAACATTAGTTGAAAGCAAGGCTCGGCCTAGTCGCCGACGGTGACGCCCATGTTGCGAGCAGTACCTTCAACAATATTCATCGCGGCCTCAATGTCGTTGGCATTGAGGTCAGGCATTTTGGTCTCAGCAATTTCTTTGAGCTGGGCCCGGGTAATAGAGCCAACTTTTTTGGTGCGGGGCTCGCCCGAACCGCGCTCAATACCGGCAGCCTTTTTGATCAGAACCGAGGCAGGAGGGGTTTTGAGGATGAAGGTAAAGCTGCGGTCTTCAAAGACCGAAATCTCAACCGGTATCACTAGGCCCACTTTGTCCTGGGTTCGAGCGTTGTACTCTTTGCAGAACGCCATAATATTCACCCCGTGCTGACCCAGGGCTGGGCCGACAGGGGGAGCCGGGTTAGCCTTTCCGGCAGGAAGTGCCAGCTTAATCAGCGCTACAACTTTCTTAGCCATTAATTAACTCTCTTTTTCCACTTGGTTGAATTCCAGTTCTACTGGTGTGTCGCGTCCAAAGATGGACAGCAGCGCCTTGAGCTTGCTGCGCTCGGGGCTAACTTCCACCACCTCGCCCTCAAAGTCTTTGAAGGGACCCGAGAGGACGGTGATCTTGTCTCCAGGGGCCATATCGACCTTGACCACCGGCTTTTGCTCTTCGGTACGCTTGAAGATGCGCTTTACCTCACTCATACCGAGGGGCATGGGCTTGACGTGGCCACGACCGCGACCATAGGCCCGACGCTGCTCAGCACCGACAAAGTTGATGACGTGGGGAGTGTTTTTAACCACCGACCAAGCTTCATCATCCATGTACATGCGCACCAGAACGTAGCCAGGAAAGACTTTTTCGTCAATATTTTGACGGGTGCCGTCTTTGCGAAGCTTAATGGCTGGAGTTTGAGGAATTTCAACCTGAAAAATGCGGTTGACGACATCTAGGGTGTTGACGCGCTGTTCAAGGTTGAGTTTGACCCGCTTTTCACAGCCAGATGCGACCTGCACTGCATACCACCGAGCTTTGCGCTGGTAATAGCGGGTTGCCTCGCCTTCGTTGCCCTCTTCTGTGACAGGCCCAGCGCCTTCCGGCGATGATTCAACCTCTAGCTCATTATCTAAAGGCTCATCGAGAGGAGCATCGTCGTAGTTGAAATCTTCAAGCGCCATTAGAATACCTGCCCCGAAATCCATCCAAATAGTCGGTCAACCAGATAGATCAGGGTTGCGGAAAGGCTAACCATGAGAATGACGGCGGCAGACTCGCTAATCAGCTGCTGCCGACTTGGCCAAACCACTTTGCCCAACTCTTCTTTGGTGCCCTGCAGAAAGGTGCCGACGTTAAAGCCTTGCTCGGCAACCTGGGTATCTGCGGCCTTACCCTTAGACTCTATGGCAGTGTCTTTTTTAACCACTGGTTTGGCTCCTGTTGGCGCTTGTCCGAACTGTCTAACTAGAAGGATGAATTGGTCACGTTGACCTAACTAAGCAAAAGAGCGAATTTAGTAACTAAGCAGTAACTAAACTCCCTGGCCTGATTAACAGGTGTAAGGCAGTGACAATGCCCGCCGCCCTGGACCGTTTTAGAACAAAAACGCCAGCTACTTTAGGCATTGTCGTCGCCACACCTCAGCGCGCCCTGGAGGACTCGAACCCCCGACATCGGGTTTTGGAGACCCGCGTTCTACCAACTGAACTAAGGACGCATGGAGCCAGGTGTTAGGCACCAAAACTTAGCTATACCCAATTCTAGTTGATCGGGCGGTCAAAACGCTGCTTCAGGCGGGTAGCCTTACCAACGCGATCGCGAAGGTAGTATAGCTTGGCCCGACGAGCCTTGCCGCGACGCAGCACAGTGATGCTGGCCACTTTGGGGGCATGGAGCAAAAAGACTCGCTCAACGCCGACTCCCTGGAAAATCTTTCGCACCGTGATGGAGCGATTGATGCCGCCGTTGCGCATGGCAATGACGGTGCCCTCGTAGGGCTGGATCCGCTCTTTGCCACCCTCTTGAATGCGCACGCCAACACGAATGGTGTCGCCGACGTAGATGGTGGGTAGATCGGTCTTTAGCTGCTCCGTCTCAATTGAGCGGATGATTTCCTCTGCGTTCATAGGGCCTGCAAATGTGCACGGTCTACGATTATAGACCATGGGGGTATTTAAGTCATAGCCTGCCGAAATCTTTTTCTGTAGTTGATCTTTTGTTGCGCTGATTGGGGCATTGTCGGGTAGCTCTGGGCATAGTGTTTATAGAGCATACGCCCCCTTCTCTCGCCCCCTCTCTCTCCACTAGACATGTCTACCCCGCCCCTCGATTCTGTGCCTCCAAGAGAGCGGCCCAGCCTCGATTTCGCTGCCCACGCTCCTGGAGAGATGCCCTGGGAGATGCTAGATGCGATCGCGGCTCCGCTGTGGATAACTGATCAGCAGTATCGCTGGATTTTTCTCAATGCGGCCTGTACCCTGCTGGTGGGTAGCGATCGCTCAGCCCTGCTGGGGCAGCGGCAGATGGATGTGCTGCCGCTGGGGGTGAGCCAGGAGGTGATGGCGGCGGGGCAGCGGGCCATGGCCAGCGGCGAAGCACAGCCTTTTGCGGTAGAGATGACCGATGCCGCCGGCGACTACCGCCGCTTGACGGCGACGGCGTGGCGTTTTTTTGCCCCCAATGGAGAGCTTCGGCTCATGGTTAGTCTGCAGGACATTGCTCCGCTGCACCAGGTGGAGCAAACGCTGCAGCGGCAGTCGGAGCGAGAACGGCTGCTGGGAGCGATCGCCCAGCACCTCCTACAGTTTCTCAACTCTGAGGACCTGCTGCAGACCACGGTCAATGAGGTGCGCCGCTTTTTGCGCACTGATCGGGTACTGTTCTACAGCGTTGAGCCGGACTACAGGGGGGTAGTGGCTGAGTCAGCCCGCAGCACAATGGCTGGGTCGATGATGCCCCAGACTGATCTGAGCTTTACCACGGCTGACCTAGTGCGCTATCGCCAGGGGGAGATAGACATTGTCGATGACGTTGCCACCGCTCATCTGCCCGCCGCCGATTTAGCTAGGCTTGAGCTGGCTCAGGTTAAGGCCTGCCTGATTATGCCGATTGTGCAGGCGGAGTCGCTCTATGGCCTCGTGTGTGCTCTCAACGGCGGCCCCCGCCCCTGGGCGACGTGGGAAATTGAAACGCTGCGGGATGTGGCCACCCAGATGGCAGGGGCGATTAAGCAGGCTCGCCTCTACAACCAGGTGCAGCGGCTTAACACCGACCTGGAGCAGCAGGTGGCCCAGCGGACCGAGGAGTTGCAGACTGCCCTTGAGTTTGAGGCGACCCTTAAACGGATTACCGATCGGGTGCGTGACAGTCTGGATGTCAACCAAATTATGCTGACGGCGGTGAAGGAGCTGACCGAGGCCCTAGAGGTAAAGGGATCGAATACATCGCTCTACGACCTGGAACAGGGCACCTCAACCATCTATTACGAATACAACAGCTCCAGCCCGTCGTACCAGGGCCGCGTGGCTCAGATGGAAGCTTTCCCTGAGGTGTACCACCAGCTGCTGGACGGGCAGTACTTTCAGTTTTGCTCGGTGGAACCCAACCCGGTGCGGGGCTATGTGGCTATGCTGGCCTGCCCCATTGTGGATGATCGCGGCGTGCTGGGCGATCTGTGGCTGATCAACGGGCGCGACTACGGCTTTAACGATATTGAGATTCGGCTGGTGCAGCAGGTGGCTAACCAGTGCGCGATCGCGATTCGTCAGGCTCGGCTGTACCAGGCGGCCCAGTCGCAGGTGGCCGAGCTAGAGCGGCTCAATACCCTCAAAGACGACTTTCTCAGCACGGTTTCCCACGAGCTGCGCACGCCAGTAACCAGCATGCGGGTGGCGCTGCAGCTGCTGGGGGTGACCCTCAACCAGGAGTTTGACCTGACCGCTGATCTGCAAAAGCCGAGGGCCGAGCAAACGCGAATTGGCCGCTACTTCAGCATCTTGCAGGAGGAGTGTGAGCGCGAGATTAGCCTGATTAATGATTTGCTTGACCTGCAGCGGCTGGACGTGGGTAACCACCCAATCCAGCCGGAGCCGATTTTACTCGATACCTGGTTAGCGAACTGGATCGATAGCTTTGTGACCCGCGCTAAAAGTCGTGATCAGACCCTACGGCTGGTTGTCGCTCCGGCTATGCCAGTGCTGTACACCGACCTGGCGAGTCTGGAGCGAGTGCTGGCAGAGTTGCTCAACAACGCCTGCAAATACACCCCGCCTGGCGAACATATTACCCTTGACGTTTCGGCCCACCCCAACGCGCCTGGCGAGCAGGTGGTCATTGCCCTAACCAATACCGGGGTCACGATTCCGGTTGAGGAAATGCCCCGCATTTTTGACAAGTTTTACCGCGTTCCCAGTGCTGACCCTTGGAAACAGGGCGGCACGGGCCTAGGGTTGGCCCTGGTGAAAAAGCTGGTGGGGCACCTGGGGGGCGATGTGGAGGTCACCAGCGAGGGGAACCAGACCTGTTTTACGATTACGCTGCCCACCCAGCTCGCCCTAGCCCGGTAGGCCCTGGCTCCCTAACCCGGTAGGCTCTGACCCGATAGGCCCCAACCCGATAGGCCCCAACCCGATAGGCCCTAACTCGATAGGATATAAGCAAAGTTCCTCATCCTACGGTGAACGCTATGGATAGCGCTGTCAATGAAACTCCGGTAGTGTATTCGGGGCAGTTTGGCGACTACACCATTACCAAGGGCGATCGCCGCGGGGTGGTGCTCTATCGGGCTGGCCTGGTGGTAGCGGCGTTAACCTTTGGGGCTGGGGCTGCGATCGCGCTTTTCTTTCCCCACAACCCGACGCTAGTGCAGGCTATAAGCGTTCTCTACACGCTGTTTTGGCTGGGTCTGGGGTTGAGTTTAGCCACTATTCATATTTACCTGGTGCCCCTGCATCGGCTGCTGCAGGCGGTCTGGCTTGGGGGGGGAGTAGCCTCTCTCGTGCTCTCCCACGGCATCGACGGTCCTTTAGCCCAAACGGTAATGCAAAGGCCTGCGGTGTTGTGGGGGGTGGGCTTTACCTTCGTGGCCCTAACCGGCATTTTCTTCAAAGAAGCTTTTTGCTTTGACCGCCTTGAGACCAAGCTGTTGACGCCACTGGTGCCGCTGCTGCTGCTGGGGCATTTAGCGGGCTGGTTGCCCCTAGGTGTGGAGCAGGGACTGCTAGCGGCCTGGGCGGTTTTGTTTTTGGTCTTTGCCCTGCGCAAAGTCGTACAGCCTATCGTGCCCGATATTGGTGATAAGTCGGTGTTTACCTACCTGAAGCAGCAGCGCTCGGCTTCCCAGAGCCCTAGCTAAGGGGCTGCCAAGACAACAGGGTACCGCTTGTCGTCTGTTTGCTGGTGCACTGCTTGATATTGGCAGAGCCTCGCTTTGACGCTGTTCATTCCATGGAACTCCCCTACGGACTCACCGAGTTCGGTACGTTACTGCAACGCCCATTCCTGACCCCTTGGGTACGCCCCCCTCTTCGGTGATGGCGGTAATGGGCTGTAGAGAAGGCTCAACCCTATCACCCCCGCATTTATACTGAAACCAGGGCGCTGAAACAACTCTGGTGCATTGAGCATGGGTTCAGAGTTGTTTGGCTGTTGGTGGCCCTGGGCTACGGGATCCTTGCCCTGATCGTCACGACCACATTAAAGCACCATGAGCACTACTATCGGCCCAGAGGGGGCCTCAACCTCTGTTAACTCAGGGGCTAACTCGTCAGAACCTTGGAGCCTGGATTCGGCTTTCCCACGCCCTGCTGGTGACTCGCTCAATGCCGATCCCTGGGTCAGGGCGCTATTTACGGTTAGCCAGCGGGCTGCCGCTAAAAAGCGATCGCCCCGCCCCCTGCGATCCCATAGCGTTCTGGGTAGCGCTTCGAGTACTGGCGTTTATCCCAAAGCTGAAGCTGAGGGTGGGGCAGCGACACCGTCTCCCTACTCCCTGGCAAACGCAGCACCTCAGCTGGCAAATCCGCTGGCTCCCCTGCGCGATCGCGATCGCCAAGCCCTGGGCGATATTTTTGCCCATGACCAGATGGCGACCATTGAAGCCGACATTCTCAATCGGCTGAGTCAACTGGTACCGGAACCGATCTGGGATGTAGAACCCTACGAGTTTTTGAGAGAGTTTTTGCAGCCTTAACCGCGTCTGCTTGCCAAGGCCGCTGCCCTGCGTTGGCGATTGATACTAATCGTTTATACCTGAGGAATACTAGTCGATTGCAAAGCAGCGGATCGTTAGGGCATTCTGACAATGGCAAAATCACTTGTTTCGCCCAAGACTTATGGCCAACAACGGCCTTATTACTCCAAAGCCCTGAGACATTCCAATGCCCAAAAAGAGAACTCAAATAGAGAACTCAAATGTTGACATAAGAGTTCTTACATTAATGCCCCTTAAACTTTTCTAAACTTAACCTTACCGCTGGCATTAGGCTTTCTTAGGATTCGGGCTATACGCTCTCAAATGGCGAATTTGATAGTGTTTAGCACGCCACGGAGAGTGTTGTATGGTTCTCAATAGACAGAAGTTTAACCGCTATGCGCTAGCCGGGGTAGTTACCACTGCTGTGGTAGCGGGCATTGCTGCTCCCAGCGCGTTGTCTCAAAATTCAGTTATTCAAATCGACGGCTCTAGCACGGTCTTTCCCATCAGTGAAGCCATGGCCGAAGAATTTATGGCCGCAAACCGTGGTGCTCAGGTCACCGTTGGAGTGTCGGGTACGGGCGGTGGCTTCAGCAAGTTTTGTGCTGGTGAGCTAGATATTACCGGGGCATCTCGTCCGATCAAATCGTCTGAGATTGAGGCCTGTGCCGCCGGTGGGGTTGAGTACATCGAAGTGCCTGTAGCTACCGATGCGCTGACAGTTGTGATCAACCCAGAGAATACCTGGGCTGAGTCTATGACCGTTGAGCAGCTCGAAAAAATGTGGAGCCCCGAGGCTGACGGCACGGTGACTCGCTGGAACCAAATTGACCCCAGCTGGCCCGACGCGCCCATTGACCTGTTTGGCCCCGGTACCGACTCAGGCACCTTTGACTACTTTACCGAAGTAATTATGGGTGAATCGGGGTCTAGCCGCGCCGACTACACCGCCAGCGAAGACGACAACATTCTGGTGCTGGGTGTGTCTCGCGATGCCAATGCCCTGGGCTACTTTGGTCTGGCTTACTACCTGGAGAACCAGGACTCTCTCAAGGCTGTGGCGATCAACGGTGTTGAACCCACCCCTGAGAATGTGGAAAATGGCACCTACGCTCCCCTGTCTCGGCCTATTTTTGTTTACGTGAAAAAGGAGAGTCTGGAGAGCCGTCCTGAGGTGCGCTCCTTCGTTGAGTTTATGCTCGATAACGCCCGTGAAATTGTGCCTCAGGTAGGCTATGTGCCCCTGTCTGAGCAGCGCTACGAGTCGATTCTAGCTGAGCTGTAAGTTGCGCTAGCTTTGCCGCGATCGCTCCTCGAGGCAGGCTTTTAGCTGTCTCAGCTCTCGAAAAGCCCTTGGGAATTAACGCCATTCCCGGGGGCTTTGCGGCGACTAATCCCGCTGCACGGCACACCCCGCGACACCTTGCCGCAACACAGTTAGTCGCTGACGCCTCATTATCTACAAAAGCTATGACGATTAGGGAATCGGTTGAACCGCATCAACTGGCTGAGGTTGACTTGCCAGAACCGCAGCGACCCCGTCCACGCGGTACCAAGTACCTCACCCAGCTCAAACGTTTAGTGGCCCCTTTGCTGGGGCTATCCCTGGGGCTGCACGGGCTGGTGCTGTTTACCCCAGTGCCCTCTCGCCCTGAGCCAGCGGCAGAAGAGGCCCCTACCGAAGAAGAGTTCGTCGACTTGTTGAGTATCAGCAGTCTGCCGGAGGCTGCACCTGAGCCGGTAGAGCCACCCCCTGCTGCTGAAACAGCTCCACCACCGCCGCAGGCGGCCGCTCCTGCGGCCCCAACGCAGCCCGTCATTCCCGAGGTCTATCCCAGTTCTCCACTGCCTGTCGCCGACTTGGCCAATCCGCTCCCCCCGGCGGAGGATGCCTTTACGGCGGCACCGCCACCGGAGGAGCCAGCGGCTTCTGTGCCCGACGACGAGGTGGTGGACCTGCTTACCCGCCTCACGCGTGGTTCTGGAGAGAGCGATTTTGACTCGACGGAGACATCGTTTCCGGCGATCGCATACCTGACGCGGGGCGGCATTGGTGAATGGTCGTCTGCTGAGCAGAGCTGCTTTTTCACCCAAATTAGCGACGCTGACTATCGCCTGCTGCCCAACGCCGCCTCACTGCGGTACCTGACTCGCAACGTGCAGTTTATCGAAACGGAAGATATTCCTCGCACCTTTTCAGCACCGCAGTTTCAGGTGAGTAAGGTAGATGGCGGCTATTGCGATCGCCCTCTGTTTCAGGTGCTGCAAGAGGGTCAGCCCTATTTGTTTGTCTCGGTGGTGGGTATTGGGGTTGGCGCACCAGGGCGGCAGGCATCCGGGCTAGTGATTATCTGGGCCACCGATCCTAGGGCCGGTTAGCGAAGGTTTACGAGCAGCCTGGTGAAGACACCCCTGCCGTCCTGGCTCTATAGCTGAATAATAGGTAGTGAGCAAGATAACGTTCTCCTCTGGTTTGGTATGACTACTCGCTTTGCCCCACCCGATCGCGCTAGACCCCTGTGGCAGACCCTGTTAGCCCCCATGCTGTTGGCTTCGCTGGGGCTGCACGGGCTGGTGCTAATGCTACCGGCAGGTTCCAGCGGCGATGCGGTGATTCCGCCCCCCGACCCTGAGCAAGACAGCGTGGCAATTACCCGAGTGCCCCCCGCGGGGGCCCCTGAATTGGAGGCGGCAGCAGCCCCTACAACGACAACGCCTGTTCCGGCACGTCAGACTGCGCCAGCGGCTGTACCGCAGCCCCAGCCTCAGCCACGGGCGACGGTGCCCAGAGCGCGATCGCAGCCGCCTCAACCTCAGGCCCAAGCACAGCCCCGGCCGCAGGCCCAATCGCAGCCTCAAACCCAGTCCGGCTCAGCCCCTCAACCCGTTGCGTCCAGCCGCCCCGCCAGCCCCGATTCCCCCGCATCAACCGCCCCCGCATCAACCGCCCCCGACGCGTCCAGCCGTCCTTTGTTTGATGGCAACCTGGGAGAACAGTTACTGGCTCACGTTGCCGCCCTCGACCTGCCCCAAGCCCAAGTTGACCAAGCAGCAGAATCAATTCAAAACCGCTTTGCCTTCAATGCCGCCGCCGTGACCCGTGAGGCGTTTAATACCAATCAGCAGCGGTGGGAAGCCGCAATCCGTCAAGACAGCGATCTCGCTGATCTCTCTGCCGAGGTCAACCGCACCGAATTGTCGACCGTCTATCCCCAGCGAGTTTGCCTGACCGACGTGCCAGGAGAAATCAACATTGGCGCGGTGGTCAACCCAGATGGGTCCTGGCGAGGCGAGCCTACTCTGCTAAGGAGTTCGGGATATGGTGCCCTCGATCGCAAGGCCCTGCAGGAGATTCAAAACCACACCTTCCCTCCAGCCGATGGCCCAAAAGCCTACGTGCTAACGGTCGAAACCACTGTTGACTATGGCCCTCGCCCCTGTCTTGACCCCAACTCAGAGGCCTAAAGCCCTAGGGGCCGTCATCAATTAGCTGCTAAATGCCCAAAATCAAGGTTTACAGCCCCTAGCCTGTTCTTGGGGTCGGGCGTGGCAAGGCTTGACATACTCGGCTTTTGGCCATAGTTGATGACACGCCCTAGGAGGCCAGCACCAGGGGCACCTGGTTGCGATCGGTCAAAATCTCATAGCCGGTTTCGCCGACCAAGACTGTGTGCTCAAACTGGGCCGACAGCGAGCGGTCGACCGTTACCACCGTCCACTGGTCTTTTAGGGTGCGGGTTTGCTTTGAGCCAGCGTTGAGAATAGGCTCGATCGCCAGCGTCATGCCGGGCCGCAGTTTCATGTTGGGCAACTGTCGGGTGCGAAAATTAAACACCGAAGGTGCTTCGTGCAGGTTGCGGCCTACCCCGTGGCCAGTAAAGTCTTCTACGACGGCAAAACCGTAGCTGGCGACGCAGTCTTCGATCGCACCGGCAATGTCCAGCAGTGTGTTGCCGGGTTTGACCTGGGCAATGCCCGCGTAGAGAGCCGCCTCGGCTGCCGTCATCAGCTGCTTGGCCTGGGCCGATACCTCGCCTACCGCGATGGTGATGCACGAGTCGCCGTGGAAGCCGTTGAAGTAGGCCCCGGTATCGACCTTGAGCAGGTCGCCCCGACGAATCACCTGACGCCGATTGGGGATGCCATGTACCACCTGGTCATTGATACAGGCGCAAATCGAGGCCGGAAAACCGTGGTAACCCTTAAAGCTAGGGGTTGCGCCCAGCTCACGAATGCGGGTTTCGGCATGGGCATCGAGGTCGGCGGTGGTCATACCCGGCTGTACCAGCGCCTCGATCTCTTTTAGCACCGTGGCTACAATGCGAGCTGCCCCGCGCATAATCTCCAGCTCAGCTTCGCTTTTTAGCTCTACCCCCCGCACCCGGCGGCTGCGCTTGGGCAGGGTCGCCTGGTCGGCTCGACCGGGAATCAGATTGGTCAAAAAGTTCATAGATGGTTCGCAACGGGATCAAGGCATTTGCCCCTTTACCAGTGTAATCTGTCAACGCTCAGGATGAATCTGCCCCGCCTTTACGGAGGAGCCTAGAGTTCGTGAATAGTCATGTTTGCTTTGCCGAATTGCTATTTACCTAATAGGTAATCTCCTCCTCGGTGTACTCGCGGGGCTCGACGTGAATGGTAATTCGGGCTGGGCCATAGATCTGCTCTAGGCGGTCTTCAACCGCTTCGGTGACGGTGTGGGCGGCCCGCAAATCGGTGGGTTTGACTATCAGGTGCATGTCAATAAACACCTGTCGCCCCAGCAGCCCCCGTGAGGCAATGCTGTGGCAGTTGACCACACCGGGCACCTGCATGACCTGGGCGTGAATGGCCTCGGGGGCGATCGCCATTTCATCGACCAGCCAGGGCAGGTTTTCGCGCAGCACTTCCCACCCGCTCTTAAACACCAGCAGCGCTACCGGAAACGCCAGGGCCACATCTAGCCAGTCCAGCCCTTGCCATACGCCAATCAGCCCCGCCAATACGACGATGGTGGTCCAAATGTCGCTCATGGTGTGGCGGGCGTCGGCCACCAAAATTTTGCTGTTGAGCGTCTGCCCCACCCGCCGCTCGTAAAAAGCGACAAAAACATTGATGCCCAGCACAACGAGCATAATCCACAAGGCGGTGGCGCTCATGGTGACCGGGTTACCCCCTGAAATAACGCGCTCTACGGCACTTTTGAGAATTTCAAAACAGGCAATGCCCAGAAAGGCCGCCACGCCCAGGGCCCCGATCGCCTCAAATTTTTGGTGGCCATAGGGATGATCGCGATCGGGCTGGGGATCGGCCAGGCGATTGGTGGTCAGGCCCAGCACATTGTTGGCGCTATCGGTAACGCTGTGGAGCGCGTCGGCCAGCAAACTCAGCGACCCCGTCAGCCAACCTACCGTAGCCTTGAGCCCTACCACCGTTAGATTGAGGGCCAGGGTAACCAACAATACCCGCTGCACGGCCCGGCGATGGTCGAGGGTAGAAATGGGGGGGCGAACGGTCATCGGTAAACCAGCAGGCGGGTACTCATACTGCAGGAACACTTAAGCTTATCCCTGGGTCTACGTTACTGCTTTGGCGGGGCTTGAAATAGTTTAGTTCTGGCTGACCTGGATAAATTATGAGCCGCTACGAGCCGCAAAAGCTCAGTTTTCGGTTTCCTAAGAGCAGTCGCTTCACCCTAGGATGGGTAAAGTTTGCTTAAGGATTCCGTAAATACCCTGAGGTATCGGATTCCAAAGCCGGGGCGGCCCGACTAGTCTATGGGTAGCGTGCGCTGTGCGATCGCGGCAGTTTGCCACTGCCATCCCTAGGCCAGCGGCCAGACCTGCTCTCACCTCCCACTGCTCCCTTCTGTACTCCCATGCAATACTGGTCTGCAATTACCCTACCCACTCTAGGGTTGACGGTGGCCCTGGCTACGGTCGTAGCCCCAGGGCTGGCCGTAGCCGCAGACCCACTGCCCCCAGGGCTAATCGAGCTAGTCGACGGCAACTCAACCTACCAAGTTGATCTGCTGCGTTTTAGCGAAGACCAATCGTGGCTGGTAGACGGTGTCGAGACGATATTTACCGATCTGTATTTTCTCAATCTCGGCAACAGCGCTGCGCCGCGTGAACTGAGGCTTGAAGACCTGCGATCAATCGCGTTTAGCCAGCCCGCTACCAACCGTCTGAGCGCCACCTTCTCTACCTTTGGAGCCAACCTCAACTTTTCAATCGACTCTGTGCTGCTGGGGAACGTGCCGGGCAGCTACCGCGCTGCTCGGCAGGAAACAATTACCCTCACCAATACCGGTACCGACTGGCTCGACGTCAGCCTGTTTAAGTACATCGACTACGACCTTCAGTTCGATGGCGTACTCGACAACGACACTGCCTCCTTCTCAAACAACACCTTCACACAAACCGACTCTAGCGGTGCCCTCGCCACCATCAGCGTCGACCAGGTGCCAACCGCGGTGCAGATTAGTCCCTACGGTCAGCTGCTGGCCCAGCTATACAATTCTCCCGCCACTGGGCTGCAACCGAACTCCGGTCCCTTTGTCGGCGATGCCACCGCTGCCTTTCAGTTTGATCGTGGCCTGGCCCCTGGCGAGTCGGTGGTGTTTAAATTTTTGATGGAGGTACAGCGCCAGGCTACGTCAAA
Organism: Nodosilinea sp. LEGE 06152; assembly: GCF_015207525.1. GTDB lineage: Bacteria > Cyanobacteriota > Cyanobacteriia > Phormidesmidales > Phormidesmidaceae > Nodosilinea. Next base: position 92,030 of record NZ_JADEWR010000013.1, on the reverse strand, counting down.
GGCCGTACCTGAACCAGGCACGGCCTTTGCTTTTGGTATTGTGGCGGCGGGGCTGGCGCTACTGCGCCGCCGAAGCTAGCTGGCTAAACGCCAGATTTAATACTTGTTGAGATTGATGCCGGCTTCTTTAGCCATGGCATCGAGACCCTTAGACTGCAGGGTTTTGATGGCTTTAGTCGACAGGCGCAGCTTGACCCAGCGCTTGCCCTGGGGCCACCACACCCGCTTCTCCTGCAGATTGGCCTCCTGCAGACGCTTGGTGCGACGGTGGGAGTGGGAGATCGAAAAGGCGTTGTTTGCTTTCTTTCCGGTCAGTTCACAATGACGGGCCATGGGTTATTCTCCGACGGTAATCAAACGGCACAATAGCGCAGCTTCTAATTGTAGCAGAGGTTTTCCGGAGGACGACAAGGAAGCTGGCGTTATTTAAGAAAGGGCGGGGCAGGACAGTCCAGGGTGATGACTACGGCACGCAGCAGGCCCATCTCGGCGGGGGTAACGTTGTTGTCGGCCAGCACGGTGTGGGCACAGGCGTCGACTATGGCCTGCTTGAGTTTGGGGCTGATCTGCTCTAGTCGACCCAGGCTCGCGTTGATGTCGGCACTGCTGATGGAGGGCAGCTGGTTAGGAGAGGGCTGCTTTTGGGCTCCTGGCAGTTGCGAAAGGCCTAGCTTCAGGGCGTAGAGGGCATCTTCAGGGCGAGTGTGACCAGCTCGAGCCAGCAGCGCCAGCAGCGTGAGGGCATCGCCCCAGCGATCGCTCAGGGTGTCGGTCGTCGTTCCGGTAGACTGGGCCGAGCCGTCAGATAGCCGTTTGCGCAGAATGAGCTGCAGCGGGTAGTTGGCTAGCAACAGCTGGCCGCCGGGCTGGCTGAGGGCTCGGGCCGTCTGCATAAACTGCTGCCCCGCCTCCGGATCGAGCTGCTTGAGGGCGGGGATCAGCGCCTCTAGCAGCAGCAGATCTTGCCCTGGTGCCAAAGCGCGAACGTAGTTATAAAGCTGCCCAACTCGCTGTTTACAGTCGGGGCCATAGGTGGCGGTCAAATACTCGATTTGCTGAGCTTGCCGGGCGGGCTTGGTGCGCACCAGCAGGGCGTACACCAGGTCGGCGGCGCTGCTGGGCTCCTGGAGGGCGGCTTTGACCGCGGGAGGTAGCTGGGTAAGCAGCGATCGCACCTGGGTGAGCCGTTGCGCATCGGTGGTGCCCAGGGCGGTGATGAACTGACCCGCCGAGGGGGAAGCGATCGCGGTAGCCTCCTGCCGGACGGCGGTTTTCGTACTTCCCTGTAGCCCCATCACCAGCGACTCTGCGGCGGTTGACGAGGTTGACAAAACCTCTACCAGGGAGGCCCCTGCAACAGGTACTTGACCCAAGCGCCGCAGCCGCTCACGCAGGGGCGGGTGGGTGGCAAACCACCCACCCAAAAACGAAAGGGTACCGTTGGCTTCACCAAAAAACAAGTGACTGGCGGTTTCAGCCATCGGTGAACTCACCGTAGACCCCGCCGAGAGTTGCCCGATTTTGCGCAGCGCTCCGGCAATTCCCTCGGGGTTGCGGGTGTACTGCACCGCCGCCGCATCGGCCAAAAACTCGCGCTCGCGGGATACCGCGCTCTTGATTAACCGCCCCCCCAGCACGCCCAGGTAGCCGATGACCAGCATGGCCAGAGCCGCTGCGAGAATCGCCCCACTGCCTTTGTCATCCTTCGAGCGGCGCGACGAGCCATCGAAGCAGTAGCCCAGGCGCAAAATCATGCGCCCGGTAATGTAGATCAGCAGCAGCCCGTGGATGACCCCAATCAGCTTGAGGTTGAGGCCCATATCGCCGTTGAGGATGTGGCTAAACTCGTGGCCAATCACGCCCTGCAGCTCGTCCCGGCTAAGCTGCTCCAGGCAGCCCTGGGTAACGCCAATCACGGCATTGCTGGGGGTATAGCCTGCGGCAAAGGCGTTGATGCCCGGCTCGTCGTCGAGCAAATAAATCGCCGGAATCGGGGTGCCCGAAGCCAGGGCCATCTCGCTGACGACGTTGACGAGGCGCTGCTCGGTGGGGTCTGTGGTCAGCGGATCGAGCTGCCGTCCGCCTAGCCCCCGGGCAACGCTGTGGCCCCCCTGGCTGAGCTGGGCCATTTTGACGGAGCTGCCCACGGCCATAAAAGCCACGGTACCGCTGGCGACCCAGAACAGGACTCCGAGTCGCCAAAGTGCGACGGGGCCAGTGGCTTCGGCGGTGAGAAGGGCGATCGCAACCCCGTAAAAAGCCAGAATTATGACGGCGATCGATAGCCCAAACAGCACCAGCAGCTTGGTGGTGTTGCGACGGGCCTGGTCTTGGTGCTCAAAAAAGTTCATGGCTAGCTAAACGAAACCCGGGGCACGGCCTTGACCTCTGGAGCACTCTCCTCCAGCAGTTGAGCGGGGTTAAAGTTGAAGCTGCCTGCGATCAGGTTGCCCGGAAACATCTCCCGCTGAGTGTTGTAGAGAGTGACAGCATCGTTAAAGGCCTGACGGGCAAAGGCAATCCGGTTTTCAGTCGAGCGCAGTTCCTCAATCAGCAGGGCCATGTTTTGGTTGGCCTTGAGGTCGGGGTAGGCCTCCGAGAGGGCAAAAAATCGCCCCAGGGTGCTGTCGAGTGCACCTTCCGCCACCGCTAGCTGCTGCATGGCACGGGGGTCGCCGGGGGCTTGGGCCGCCTGCCGACTGGCGCTCATAGCGGTATTGCGGGCGTTGATGACCGCTGCTAAGGTCTCTCTCTCGTGGGCCATGTAGCCCTTGACGCTCTCCACCAAATTGGGAATCAGGTCGTAGCGCCGCCGCAGCTGCACATCAATTTGGGAATAGGCATTTTGGTAGCGGTTGCGCCCCGTGACCAGGCGGTTGTAGAGATTGACAAAAAAGACCACCGCAATTAGCAGCACGGCCACCAGCAGTATCAGTACCCCCATGGGCGAGTCCTCAAAAACGGCATCGTACCGTTAGCTTGCCCAGGTGTCTGAGGCGGGTCGCAGGGGTTAAGAAAAGTTCTGGTGAAGGGTGCTAGCGGTATAGTTTTGGGGCCTTCTGCATCCTCGGCTCTCAGCGCTAGCTCCCAGGTCGGGCCAGGGGTTCGGTGGGGGGAAAGGGCAGCGGCTGGTACCACTGGGGTCGAGCCTGGGGAAAGGGGGACGGCTGACTGACCTGCTGTTTGATCTGGTTGAGGTCCTGGTTGAGCTCGCGAATGCGGCGCGAGAGCAGCCGGATGACGTTGACGGCAATACCCGGCGTTTCGTCGATCGCATCGTAGAGCTGCTGCTGGGTGAGCACTAAGCAGGCACAGGGGTCTAGAGTGGTCACCGAGGCCGATCGCGGCTCGGCATCAAATACCGACATCTCCCCAAAGCATTCGCCCTGCTTGAGCTGGGCCACCTGCTGCCCGCCAATGTGCACGCTGACCCGGCCCGACACCACAATGTACATCGATCGCCCCTCCTGCCCCTGGGTGATAATGGTGTAGTTGCCCTCGTAGAACACCTCATCCATTACCGAGGCCAGCCGCACCAAAAAGTCGTCCCGCAGCTCTTTGAACATGGAGACGTTGCGAATAAAGAGGAGTCGTTCGACGCTGTTTAACATACAGAGGGTGGCAGAAAAACCGGGCTAGCGGGATGGGCTCGGCTCCAAATTATAGGTGCTGATCAGCTGTTTGACCTGGGCCAGCACCAGGTGGTTAGAGTCTTGCTGCATAATCGGCAGCAGCTCTCGCAGGGCGCGGGGCGAGGCTACGGCCAGGTAGGCCAGCACCGCCTCGCGCACAAAGCCGGTGGGGTGTTGCAGCAGGGCCAGGGTGTGCTCAGCGGTCAGGTTCCACCGCTGCACCCGAGCCAGGTGAAAGCAGCAGGCCGTGGCCCAGTCGGACAAAAAGTTGCGCAGATCGAGCAGCTGCCGCAGTCGATCGCCCGGCGGCAGCGGTTGGTAGGCAATCAGCGGTGTAGATGTGGCCAACCGCTTGAGCTTTTCGGCGTCGGGGCGGCGATCGAGCAGCAGCAGAATCGATCGCTTGTTAGCCACATCCACTACGTTGTCAAGGATTTCAATGCCCCGCGCCCAGCTGGAGGCCGAGCCGCTGAGGCTAACCTGGGCAGCCTGGATGGCCTGGGCCGGTGACACAAATCGCAGCAGCATAAACAGGCGATCGGTGGCGTCGTTTTGCAGTCCGTTGAGGGCCTCGCGCAGCAGGTCGGCCTCCACGCCCGGCACCCGACCCGCCGCCAAATCGACCTTGGCCGCTAAAATTTGCCCGGCAAAGGCCAGCTCGGTGTTGAGCAGGTCTTCGATGCCGCCCCGCCCCAGCATGCGATCGAGGGCTCCATCAATCAGCGACGATCGCTTCACCCCCGACTCCTGGTAAAGGCTGAGCAAAATGCGCAGAATGTGGCGGCGGGTGCTGCCCCAGGTGGTAATCAGGTTTTGAATCAAAAAGTCGAGGGCGGGCAGGGTGCCAATGTTGCCAATCACCTGCCAGGCCTGGTTGCGCAGAACCTCGGGTCGATAGGTGTCGAGGGCTAGCTCTTGCAGCATGGGCAGGGCCTCGTTGCCCAGTCGGGTGAGGGCTGTAATGGCTGCCTCGCGGGTCGATTTGTACTGCAGCGCCTTGAGCAGCGACGGGTAATACTTCTTGTACTGGGTGGCGGCGATCGCCTCCAGTAGCGCCCGCCGCACCCGCAGCGACGGGTCTTGCAGCAGGTCGTCAATGTAGATGCTGAGCGATTCCATGTAGTCGGCTTCGCCTAGGGCGCGACAGCCCATCACCCGCTCGCGCTCCTCGTCGTGCACCAGCATTTTGCGCAGGGTCGCAGTGGCCTCAGCTCGCTCTTGCAGGTTGCCGCGCCGCAGCATTAGCGAAGCCGCCGTGCCTCGCACCACTGCATCGACCTCAGTCTGCAGATAGGGGCGCAGGTCGTTGATGTTGAAGGTTTCCTCCGCCAGCCACACATAGCGCAGCGCCAGGGCGAGGATTTCTGGGGCCTGGTGGGGCCGCTGCAGAACCTCCTGAACCTGGGCGGTGTAGGCTCCGCTGGGGTGCTCCAGCATAGCTTCTAGGCTCTGGCGCTGCAGCCCCGGGGGCAGGGTAGCGAGGCGCGGGGCCAAAATTTCGCCGACGTTTTTGGGGTCGATGTGGCTGAGCAGCTCAATGCACGATCGCTTGTTGGCCTCCAGACCGGGCTGCTCTAGCTGCTCAATAAAGGCGCGCTTGAGCACCCGCAGGTTGGCATCAGAGAAGGTTAGCAGACCGCGCTCGGCCCCCCGCACTAATAAGTTGAGGTAGCGCGATCGCAGCAGCACCATAATCGCAAACCACACCAGCGCTGCCACCACCGTACCCAGCAAAAACAGCCGCGCCTGCACCAGCCCCGCGCTGAGCCCAACGCGGTTGCATAGGGCAATGGTGAACAAAATTGCTATCCCTGTAGCTCCCATTGCCAGGGGCTCTGCAATGCCGCTCACCCACGACTGCACCGTACTGCGCACCTGGTCGGGGATGGGCTGAAACAAAATGGGTCGGGTGGTAGCGACCAGGGTGTAGCGCAGCCATTCATCAAAGAACTTCAGCACCACCAGCCCCACAAACAGAGCTGACACCGCCAGCCGGGTTGGATAACTCAGTACCAGGGTGACGAGTCCAATCACGACGATTACCGAGGGCAGCACCAGCGCTACCTTAAACACCCCCTCCCGCTCAATCAAACGGCTGGAGGTAAACCACTGGGTAAACAGCTCAATCAGCCCCAGCAGGCCGCTAAAGAAGCCCAAAAACGCGGCGATCGCAGCCACATCCAGGGTGGCTTCAAGCTGGTTAAAGAACTGAAACTCGATCGAAAACAGCAGCATCTGGGCCAGCACAAAGAACGAAAACAGCAGCACCACGTACTGCTGAATTGGCCCCTGCAGCCGCTGCCGCGATCGATAGCTTTCGACGGCCTCAGCATCTTCGGCCTGCCGCCGGGGTGAGTCGGGGAAGGCGTGCTCGTAGTTGCGGCTGAGGTGGTACAACGTGACCGCCCCGATCACCATCACCACAAAGGACAGCAGCAGCACGTTTTGCAGCCCAATCAGTCGCAGCAGCAGGTACACCGAGAAACCGCTGATCACGTCGGCGACCAGGTTGCCGCTGCTGATAATCGGGTAGGCCCGCTTAATTTCGCGAATGTTGAACAGCTGGTTGGCGGTTACCGACAGATTGAGGTCATTCAGCCCGTAGATGGCCTCAATCCACAACCGCATGGAAAACACCATGGGGGCGGCTAGCCAGGGCACCGTCAACCCCCAGCGAAACCCCAGGACGGGGATAGCCATCAGCATGGCGATGATCACAATCACCCGGCGCAGCGGAAACAATCGCTGCAGCCAGGAGTACACCACGCTCAGCCCCAGCCCTACCCCGGCGCTAAAAATATAGATCCAGGGCAAACTGGCCGCCCCGTAGGCCTCCAAAAATAGCGCTGCCGAGCTGACCTCAAGCCACACAATGCCCATTGAGGTAGCGGTGTAGAAGGCGAACATCAGTAGCGTGCGCTCCTCTTCCCCAGAGCGCAGATTAATGAGGTCGAGAAACCGCCCCCGCAGAGACTGGATGTCTTGAACCGGGCCAGATAAGCTCATGCAAAACGTCACGACATTGGGCTAGTGCCTCAAGGATACCCAATCTCAGGGCTGGGGGCGGAGTTTGAGGAGCTTGGGGGAGGGGTAGAGGGGATCTCTTTATAGTATTTGCCGCAGCTTTAAAGGCGGGAGCGTGAGGGCAGAGCTTTTCGAGATACCCGCTTTTCAAGATGCTTTTTCAAGATACTATTGAGGTTTGCTAGTTTTATCATGGTCATAGACCGGCGTTCGTGCTGGTGGCCTCTATAGCATTGCTCAGCATTCCCCATTTCCAGCCCTATGGTTAACCCCTCTACGCTTCCCGGTTCGGCTGTAGTCCCTCAGCAGGCCATCAAACACACGCTATCGGTACTGGTTGAAGATGAGGCTGGAGTGCTGAGCCGCATTGCCGGTCTTTTTGCGCGGCGCGGCTTTAACATCGAGAGTTTGGCGGTAGGGCCAGCGGAAACCTCCGGCATTTCTCGCATCACTATGGTCGTGCCGGGCGACGATGCGGTAATCGAGCAGCTTACCAAGCAGCTTTACAAGCTGATCAATGTGCTCAAGGTCAACGATGTCACCGATACCCCTTGCGTAGAGCGGGAGCTGATGCTGCTGAAGGTCAACGCCACCAGTACTAATCGGTCTGAGATTATTGAATTTGCCCAGATCTTTCGGGCTCGGGTGGTAGATGTGTCGGAGGATTCGCTCACCCTAGAGGTGGTGGGCGACCCCGGTAAGATGGTGGCGATTGTGCAGGTGCTCAATCGCTTTGGCATTCGTGAAATTGCCCGCACTGGCAAGATTTCGCTGCCCCGCGAGTCGGGAGTGAATACTGAATACCTCAAGTCGCTAGAGCGCAAGTTTCAGTGATTTGGGGCTGATGGCGGTTTGGATGTTGGCAGGGTTGAAACGGCTAACTTCTCAGCGTTCAGCGGTTTTAACGATTGATCTAGCCAGCGCGTGAGCGTTTTAACTTAACCGGTTTTTTTATGTCTACCCAATCCACCATTCCTGTTGTGGTCAACGGTGCCTGCGGCAAAATGGGTCGCGAGGTGATTAAAGCTGTGGCCCAGGCTGAGGATATGACCCTAGTAGGGGCCATTGACAAAAATCCTGCACAGCTGGGTGAGGACGTTGGTGAGGTAATTGGCTACCAGCCTCTGGAGGTGCCAGTCATGAACGACCTGGAGGCGACGCTGGTGGCGGCCCAGAGCGAGGGCTTAGCGGTGATGGTTGACTTTACCCATCCCGACAGCGTGTATGAGTCGGTGCGGGCCGCGATCGCCTACGGGGTGCGTCCGGTGGTGGGAACCACTGGCCTGACCAACGCGCAGATTCGTGACCTGGCCGAGTTTGCCGACAAGGCCAGTATTGGCTGCTTAATTGTGCCCAACTTCTCGATTGGGGTGGTGCTAATGCAGCAGGCAGCCCAACAGGCGGCCCAGTACTTCGACAATGTCGAAATTATTGAGCTGCACCACAACCAGAAAGCCGATGCCCCCAGCGGTACCGCTGTACAAACCGCCCAAATGCTGGCGGAGGCACAGAAATCCTTTAACGTTCCGCTGGTCAAAGAGACTGAGACAATCCCCGGTGCGCGAGGCGGGGCCACCGCCGAGGGCATTAACATTCACAGCGTGCGGCTGCCTGGGCTGATTGCCCACCAGGAGATCTTGTTTGGTTCGCCGGGGCAGCTCTACACCCTGCGCCACGACACCAGCGATCGCGCCAGCTTTATGCCGGGAGTATTACTCTGCATTCGCCGGGTGATGGCGCTCAAGTCGCTTATCTATGGATTGGACAAGGTGCTTTAGGGGGTATTGCCGACCTGAATCATGAATTTGAGGCATGAATTTCGGTAGGGTCAAACAGCTTTTAACCCTACGAGAGGCGTTGAATTTCTGATTCACACCTGTTTCCAGTAAGCGCCTTCAGGGCTGGTTGAGCTGGCGCTGCTGCCTGGACAGCTGGCGCGATCGCACCCGCCGAATCAGCGGCAGGCCGCCGAAGTAGCTCAATACCCCGGCTACGAGACCCACAACGGTGCTGCCCAGCATGAGTCGTACCGAAACCTCGGTGCCCATGTCCATCCAGCCCTTGAGGCTGTCTAGGTCTTGAAACGCCTCGGTGGCGTTGCCCCCGATTAGCCACAGCCCCACCTGATAGTTGAAGGCAAAGATGGGCACGTAGGTGAAGGGGTTGCTGACCCAGGTGGCTGCCGCCGCCATAATTCGGTTGCCCCGCAGGACTGTTGCGACCGCCACCCCGATGATGATCTGGAACCCAAACAGCGGGAAACAGCCGGAAAACACGCCTGACGCCAGCCCCCTTGCCAGCTGCTCGGGGCTGCCCTGAAGCCGCAAAAACCGCAGGTACACGTAGCGGAGCTGCCGCCGCCATTGAGGCTGAGTCATTTTGCGCATTGAGGGCTTGGAGCTAGGGATGAGTTCAATCGGGGTATCGATCGCGGCATCGGGCGTGGGCGTAGTAGTCATAGACGGGGTTACACCAGAGGCTAGGTTCCCTTGGGCGACCAGGGAAATTGAGACGAAAGGAGGGCAGGGTAGCTGCTACCGGTGGCTTGGTAGACTATCCCTGGGGGTTGGGCCAAAAAACTCAGCCGTAGAATCTTAGAAGCACGTAAAGATTTTTTTCTATTCTACCCATCAGACGAGTGCTTTATCAGGCTTACCCAGGGACTTCAGCATCACTTCATTGTTTAGAACAGGTGGCAGGATAAACGTATGGATGGCAGCAGTGCCCCCGCTCCGGCGGATTTGTTACCCCCAACGGCCCAGGGTGAGACCATTGCCGCGATCGCGACCGCCATTGCCCCTCAGCAGGGCAGTGTTGGCATTGTGCGGCTGTCGGGGGGCACCGCTGTAGCGATCGCTCGCACCTTGTTCTACGCCCCTGGACAGCAACCCTGGGAGAGCCACCGCATTCTCTATGGCTATGTGCGTAACCCTCCTACGCAGCAGACTGTAGATGAAGCGCTGCTACTGCTGATGCTGGCTCCCCGCTCCTACACCCGCGAAGACGTGGTGGAGTTTCACTGCCACGGCGGGTTGATGGCGGTGCAGCAGGTGCTTCAGCTCTGCCTGGAGCAGGGGGCGCGGCTGGCCGAACCCGGGGAGTTTACCCTGCGGGCTTTTTTAAACGGGCGGCTCGACCTGACCCAGGCGGAGGGGGTGGCCGATCTGGTGGCGGCCCAGTCTACCCTGGCGGCCAAAACGGCGCTGTCGGGCGTGCAGGGCAAGCTCGCGCAGCCGATTCGCCAGCTGCGATCGACCTGTTTAGACGTGTTGGCCGAGGTTGAGGCTCGCATTGATTTTGAAGACGACCTGCCGCCGTTGAATGAAGCCTTGGTGCGTCAGCAGATTGACCAAGTGCTGAGCGATGTTGATCGCATTTTGGCGACGGCCGAGTCGGGCGAACTGCTGCGCACGGGCCTAAAGGTGGCGATTGTGGGCCGCCCCAACGTGGGCAAGTCGAGCCTGCTCAATGCCTGGAGCCGCTGCGATCGCGCCATTGTCACCGACCTGCCCGGCACTACCCGCGACGTGGTGGAGTCGCAGCTGGTGGTGGGCGGCATTCCCATTCAGGTGCTGGATACGGCGGGTATTCGCGACGCCAGTGACCCGGTGGAGCAGTTGGGCATTGCGCGATCGCGCCAGGTAGCGCTGGGAGCCGACCTGGTGCTGCTCACCGTCGATGCCACCGCCGGGTGGACCGCCGCCGACAGCGTGCTGTACGAGACGGTCCGCGAGGGCCAGGGCTCGGCTCGGCAGGGCCATCGGCCGCTGATTTTGGTGGTCAACAAGGTCGATCTGGTGTCGGCTGAGGTGTTAGCTCGCCTGGACCTGCCGGTACTGCCTACGGTGCACACGGCCGCTGCCCAGCAGCAGGGCATAGATGCTCTAGAAACGGCAATTTTGACGGCCATTCACGCCGATCAGCTGACCCCAGGCAACCTGGAGTTTACGGTCAACCAGCGGCAGGCGGCGGCGCTGACCCAGGCCCGCAACGCGCTACACCAGGTGCAGCAAACGATCGACGATCAGCTGCCGCTGGACTTTTGGACCATTGACTTGAGAGCTGCGATCGCAGCGTTGGGCAGCATTACCGGCGATGAGGTCACCGAATCGATGCTCGACGAAATTTTCAGCCGATTTTGCATTGGTAAGTGAGACAAAATCAGTAGGGTAACTCCACTTGAAAGCAGGTTCCCTGGCCGACTTCGCTGCTGACGTAAATGTCGCCGCCGTGGGCCTGCACGATTTGTCGGGCGATCGCCAGCCCCAGCCCCAAACCTCCGGTGGCCTTAGAGCGCTGCTTATCTACCCGGTAGAAGCGCTCAAAGATATGGGGCAAGTCGGCTGCCGGAATGCCGATGCCATTGTCAGCAACCTGAATCCAGGCGCTGCGTGCCCCTTTCGACAGGCTAATGTTGACCCAGCCGCCCTCGGGGGTGTATTTGCAGGCGTTTGAGAGTAAGTTAGCAATCGCCTGATGCAGCAGGTCTGGTTCTGCCTCAACCAAAACCGGGGTATCGGGCAATGTCGCCGACAGGGCAACGGCCTGAGCCGCGGTACGGATTGGGTCAGACGCTATTAGGTCTTTGATCAGGAGGTTCAGATCTACGGTCTGAAGGGTTTGGGCATCTAGGGAGTTGCTGTGCCGGGCCAGCAGCAGCAGCTGGCTGACCAGTTTGTTCATAGACAGGGTGGCGGTGACAATTTTCTCCAGGCGCTGGTGTTTCTCAGAGGTGCGATCGCCCGGGGCCAGCAGCCCCACCTGGGCATTGCTCAAAATGGTCGCCAGAGGAGTTCGCAGCTCGTGGGAGGCATCGGCGGTGAACTGCTGGAGCTGCTGATACGACTTGCGAATGGGCCACATGGCCAAGCCGCTTAGCCCCCAGCCCGCCAGGCTAATAACCCCCAGGGCGATCGGCACAGTGATGGCAAACCCCATCAGCGTCTGTCGCAGGCTTTCCTGCACTGGGGTCATCGGGGTCGCCATTTGCAGGTATCCAATCACCTGCTCCCGGTGGTAAACGGGTAGGGTAATTTGTCGCAGTTGGATTGGCACATGGGTGGCCGCACTGTTGAGCAGCAGGGGCCTAGAGCCGATATCGGCAGGCCACTGCAGCGTCTGAAACGCAGGCCCCGGCTCTAGCTGCTCGGGCGGCAGGGGACCAAAAAAATGGCTGAGCTGCCCCGTTGGCCTGTACCAGCGGGCGTAAAAAACCTCTGTATCAGTGGGGGGCGGCGTGTTACCCAGCAGTGGTGTGTTGTCGAGAACCGGCTCAGTCTCTGCTGTCGCTTCTTTGTATTCAATACTGGCGGCGATGACGCGGGCTTTTTTGTAGAGAATGCGGTCAACGGCCTCCAGCTGATACGCCACCCGCTGATAGTAAACAACCCCCGAAAATATCAGCAAAATGCTGCCCATCGACAGGGTAAACCACCAGGTTAAGTTGCGACGACTGTGAGTGAACATTACGACCGGCTTAATTGGGACAGATGCGGTAGCCCATTCCATAGATGGTTTCAATCCAGTCGGCGGCCTGTAGCGGGCTGAGCCGATGGCGCAGACGACGCACCAGGGTGGTAATGGCGTTGCTTTCGGGTTCGTCGCCCCAGGCCCAGAGCGCCTGCTCTATCTGGTCGCGCGACAGCACCTGGTGAGGGTGGCGCAGCAGATATTCCAGCAGCTGAAATTCGCGGCTTGACAGCTCGATAGAAGCGCCGCGTCGTTCTACCGTCAAATTGGTCAAGTGCAGTGTGAGATCGCCCAGGGTTAAGGTTTCTTTTTTGCAGGCTAGCGGACGTCGACCCAGGGCACGCACCCGCGCCAGTAATTCGATTAAGTTGGTGGGTTTGACCAAATAATCGTCGGCCCCGGCGTCTAGGCTTGCCACTTTGTCGCCGATCGCATCTCTGGCGGTCAGCATTAGCACGGGGGCTGTTTTGCCGAGGGCCCGATACTGACAGCACAGGCTGAGGCCGCTGACGCGAGGCAGCATCCAGTCTAGAATCAGCAGATCGTAGTCACGCTGGGCAATCATCCGTTGCGCTATATCTCCATCCTGCAGGCCGTCAACAATGTGTCCAGCCTGGGAGAGTGCTGTCTGCAATGGCTCTAGCTGCTCTGGATCATCTTCAACCAGCAGTATTCGCATCGATCTAACCTACCCGGCTCTGTCGTTTCGAACCGTAGCCGATCGCCGGGGGCTGCACCTCTGGCCTGGGTTAGATCTTGGTCGCCTGCGGGTCGCCTGAACGGGCTAGCCTGGCGGCAAAGGACTACAGAATATCGTCTAAACGCTCGTTCAAGTAGAGCATGCGCACCGTAATCAAGACCATCACAGTAAAGGGGGTGGCCACCAGTACGCCTAAAATGCCGAAGACAATGCCCATCGCCAGTACGGCCGACAGGCCCAGGGCTGGAGGTAGCGATACCACCCGCTGCTGCACGATGGGCGTCAATATATTGCCCTCAAGCTGCTGCAGGACCAGGTAGAACAGGGCCACGTACAGCGCCTTGACGGGGCTTAGGGTAAAGGCAATTAAAATGCCGGGCACTGCCGCCAGCACCGGCCCCAGCACCGGAATAAACTCCAGCAACGCCGCAATGAGCCCTAGCACCAGGGCCAGGGGAATGTTTAAAAGCCCCAGCCCCAGACTGGTTACCAGGCCAACGACAACCATAGAGATTACGCGCCCCAGCAGCCAGGCCCGCAACCCCTGCACGATGGCATTGATCACATCATTGGCCCGGTTGCGCCCCTGGGGGGGAATCAGACTGATGATGCCGCGCCGGTACAGGTAAGGATCAAAGGCCACAAACAACCCGGTAAACAGGACAAACAGGCTGTCTCCTAAAATGCTGAGGGTCAGCGTCAGGGTATCGAACACCTGGGGAAACCAGTAGTTTAGGGAGAGGCGTTGGCCGTTGAGGCCCTCGATAACGTTGTAGAGGCCTTCCTCGCCCAGGCGCTCTACGGCGATCGCCTCTAGCTGCTCGATGCCAATTTCAACCTGTTCTATCAGTTGGCTAGCCTGGGCAATAATTTCTGGCACTAGCAGCCAGCTAAGTCCTGCCAGCACCAGCACCAGCACTAGCACCACAACCCCCAAGGCCGATTTTTTCGACAGGGGTGTTCTACGGGCGATGGGCGCTGCCAGAGTGCGCAGCATGACGGCCACCAGCACTCCCAGCCCGCCCAGCAGCAGGACATCGATCACCGCCCAGGCAAACCAGGCCACCACGAGCACCAGCCCCACCAGGCTGATAACTAGCAGTACTCGACTCACAAAGGTTTGGCGATTAGGTTGGCCCATGACATTGTTTTAACCGCGATCTGACCCTGGGCGCATTCTGGGTGCATCCTGGGCGCACTCTGTACCCTTGGTGTTGAGACTTCCGTTGCTGGTCCTTAGCGGCTGGCGGATTGGGGCTAGCGCGGTTTAGACGACAACAACCCCAGCAGGGGGCCAAGGGCCAGGCCTACCACAAACCCGCCAGCATGGGCCCAGTAGGCCACGCCGCCAGTTTCTACGGTGGTGGTGTGCAGACTGGCAAAGCCGTAGAGAAACTGCTGAAAAAACCAAAAACCCAGAAAAAACAGGGCGGGAATGCGAAAGGTGGTGATAAAAAAACCTAGGGGCACCAGGGTAAGAATGCGAGCTTTGGGAAAGCGCAGAATGTAGGCCCCAAGGACGCCCGCGATCGCACCGCTGGCCCCCACCGCGGGAATGCTAGACTGCATGGCTACCCCCCACTGAGCCAGCGCCGCCAGGGCCCCACAGGTGAGGTAAAAAAACAGGTAGGCCATTCGCCCCAGTTTATCTTCAATGTTGTTGCCAAATACCCAGAGAAACAGCATGTTGCCGCCCAGGTGCAAGAACCCGCCGTGGAGAAACTGAGAGGTAATCAGGGTTAGCGATTCTCCCCCAAGTTGCGCTGGGTTGCCGCTTTGAAAACTGGCCGTAAGCTGCTCGGGCACCACTGCAAAGGTTTGAAAGAAATTCTCTAGCTGGCCGGGTGGCAGCATGAGCATGTACCCAAAAACCAGAACGTTGGCCACAATTAGCCCGTAGTTGACCCAGGGGGTAATTTCGGTGGGGTTATTGTCGTGTAGAGGAACCACGGTAGCTGTCCTGAAAAATGGGCTGCTTCGATCGTGGTCACCAAATATGACTGAAAGGTGACAACCCTTTGATCGCCCGTCAGGCTGCCCTATGTCCTTCCCCAGCTAGATTGCGGTCGGTTACTCTACCGCTACGGTAAGAACGAGCAAGGAGCAACGCCCATGTCACTACGTTCATCGGTACAACCCTTTCAGGTGCTGGGGGTAACGTTTTGGCTGCTGCTGCCTGTGGTCGGCCTGGTGTTTTGGGTGGTGGGAGCGTTGATGACAGATCGAGTGCTTTACCAAGCGGCCAGCGGTCTTCAGCAGATCCAGTCAGACGATGTGCCCGTGGGTAGCCAGGACAATGCCATTCGCCTCATTCAGGCCAGGGTAGATCGAACCCAGGGAAAGACTGATGTGGTGGTAAAACCCATGGATCTATCTGCCCGTGAGATTGAGATAGAGCTAGCTACCACCCGACTAGATGATATCGAAGCGCTGATTGCCAAAGAGCTTGATATTTCCCCCGCTGTAGTGCAGCGCCTGACCCACTACACCATTCGCGAACCTGTAAAAGCCCAGCTTGAGCTATTGGTGAACTAGGGCGTGTCGTCAATTGTGGCCAAAAGCCTGGCATATCAAGCCTTGCCAAGCCCGACCCCAAGAACAGGCTAGGGGCTGTAAACCTTGATTTGGGCGTTTAGCAGCTAATTGATGACAGCCCCTAGCGATTGGTGCTGATCTTTTCGATCGCACGGTTTCTTCCCACTTCGCCACTGGGGTTGATCTGTCGATTTTGAATCCAGCCAAACAGGGCCGCAGCGGTCACAAAAATTGCCGTGATTGTAGTCACCAGTTGCAGCATAATGCTGTATCGCATAGGCAGCCTCTCAAACTAGGTTGTAGTGTTCCATGTGGACGTGGGTAACTGGCACATGCAGGGTGTGTAGGGCTCGCTCCACCTGATCCATCATTTTGGGGATAGCGCAGATAAAGTAGTGGCGACTGCCCCGATGGGTAGGAATATAGCGCTCTAGCAGCGCCTGATCGACGTAGCCCGTTTCCCCAGACCAGTCATCGGGGGCCTCCCGCAGCACATGCACCAGGGTTAAATCGAGCTTGTCTTTCAGCCTGTCCAGGTCTTCTCGATAGGTAATGTCGTCCCAGGAGCGGCTGGCGTAGATGAGCAGAAAAGGGCGATCGTCTTTGCGATCGGCGGCGGTACGCAGCATGCTCATAATCGGCGTAATGCCAATGCCACCAGCAATCAGCACAAAGCCAGCGGCATCCCAGTAGCGCTCAATGGTAAAAACGCCGTAGGGGCCGTCTAAAAAAGCAACGGTACCGGGTTCTACATCCTTAATGCTGTTAGTAAAGTCGCCCACGGCCTTGATGCCAAATTCTAAGCAGTCTAAATTGTCGCCGCTAGAGGCGATCGAAAAAGGATGTTCTCGCATGCGAAAGGGCGAAATCGCCAGCGTGAGCCAGGCAAACTGGCCCGACTGAAAGGCAAGCCCCGGATGGCCCCTGGGCCGCAGAACCAGCGTCCACACATTGCCTCGCTCGGGCACAACTCGCTCGACCAGGTAGGGGTGCTGGCTCATCTGCCAAGGCTTGACCAGGCGCACAAAAACCAGCAGCCACAGGGCCACCAGCCCAAACAGCAGCCACAGCCCGCGCTTCCAAAACAGGCTCAGGTAGTTAGCGACCCCAAAGGCGTGGGCTAGCCCCAGCCCTACAGCAGTAGCGGCAAAAATGCCGTGCCAGAGCCGCCAGGGCTCGTAGGGAATGTTAAGCCGCTGCCGCCAAACGGCGGTAACAATTAGCAGCATTAAGGCCAGGGTGGCGACGACAGCCGCTCGGGCGCGCCAGGGAGCCTCCAAAAAATTTAGCAGCTGTAGGGTGTCTGGGTCGGTCACAAACAGAATAGTCGGGTGCACCAGGATGAGGATAAAAGCCACAATCGAGGTGTAGCGGTGAAACTGCAGAATGATGTCGATACCATAGGCAGCTTCAATGGTGCGAATGCGGGCGGTTAAGGCAAACTGCAGCACCATCATAGCCAGGCCGATGAAGCCCAAAGAAACAGAAAACTCTAGCCAAAACCCCCGCCCCGGCGACGCCGGATACAGCAGCAACGTTAGCAGTGGGGAAAGAATGATCAGCAGGTAGACACCAATCCAGGCGGTAGCGATCGCGATCGGGCTCTGCATCAACAGACTTCTCATCCGTTCCCTCCAATCCCCTTAAATTCTCAATCTCTTGTTTTTAGTTTTTCGGTCAAACGTGACCAGAAAGTGACAGCCCTGAGCTAGTTTCTGCGTCTTTCCATCCTGCAGTTAGCCAGGATTTCTGTCATGTTTGAGTCACATTTAGCCGCAACCCTAGATATAGCTAACTTCCCACCCGTATTTAGGAGAATAACTGTGGCCTATTCGACTCGAAAACTGTTGAGCTTATCCGCACTGTTGCTGGCTCTACCCATTGGAGCAGCTTGCTACCCCAATACAGCTCAAGCCCCGCTAGAGACCACGCCCGAGGTGGGCCAGGCTCCCACCACGACTGACTCTACTAACCCTGCTACGACGGCAACAGGCACAGAAACCATTGCCGAAGTCGCCGCCAACGATAGTTCTCTATCTACCTTTAACCAGGCTGTTGAAGCAGCTGGCCTGTCAGAAGCCCTCAGCGAACCTGGTCCTTACACCGTATTTGCCCCGTCCGATCAAGCCTTTGAGGCTCTTCCTCCAGAAGCTCTGCAACAATTGCTGCTACCAGAGAACCGCGATCAGCTCAGACAGCTCCTGTCTTACCACGTGGTACCTGAAGCGCTACCAGCCGATCAACTGCAGTCGGGAGAAGTAGACACCCTGGCTGGCGCTCCCCTGACGGTTGACGTTGACTCTAACATCCAGGATGTTTCAATCAACAATGCCGTAGTGACCCAACCCAACCTTCAAGCCAGCAACGGCATTGTCCACGTAGTAGATCAGGTAATTTTGCCCCCGACGAGCAATCTGTAACGGCAACTCCAAGCTGTTTTTACAGCGCCTATACCAAATTTGACTTGGTAAACCCCAACTTATAATCGGGAACCCCGCAGGGGCGTAGCACGCTACGCCCCTGCGACTTGGGAATATTCATTCTAAAGCGATCGCCCCCGCTGGAGCGATCGCTTTAGCTTGGCCTGCGCTAGCCCAGCAGCCTATATCAATTTGAGTTGATTGATGTAGCGATGGCCATCGCGCTTAGAACATCGGCCTCCTTCAGTAGCGACTGGGACAGCGCTATGGTGTACAGCCATCGCCAGAACGGTTAGGACATGATTTGTGCCCTCTGGAGCGATGGCTATACACGGCAGGGTTTCCCGTCGGCTAGCGAGTATTTCTGTACAAATAGCGTGAGCCTCTGCGCCGAGACGACCCCAGCATCACGGGAATACCCCAAATGCTAAAGCTCGACCCCACGGTTTGATCGCTCTGGCTGGCGGTGCCTGGAGCCTGAAGCGATCGCAGACCATGTAGATCTAAAAAGCTAAAGCCAACCTTAGAGAAGAAGGGCAGAATGCAAAACAGCAGCGTGTCGGTCGTTTGGTTAATTAGCCCAATCCCAGAGGGGCCAATGATCCACACTGTGGGGTAGCCAATCCACAGCACCGT
Source organism: Nodosilinea sp. LEGE 06152 (assembly GCF_015207525.1). Classification (GTDB taxonomy): domain Bacteria; phylum Cyanobacteriota; class Cyanobacteriia; order Phormidesmidales; family Phormidesmidaceae; genus Nodosilinea. Next base: position 73,614 of record NZ_JADEWR010000013.1, on the reverse strand, counting down.
AAAATACAGCAGCAGCTTGTCGTACAAGTCAGATAACCCCTGCCCCTGCGATCGCGTCTTAGCGCGCAGCGGGTTCCAAATTCCCCAGAGCACGACTAAAAAAGCGGCTACCCCGCAGAAGTACCACAGGTAGCGCACCGCATCTCGCTCAGACAAGTCGGCAATTAATCCGGTCCCAATCACCACCACCTGGGTGCCCATCAGTGTTCCAATCAGGGTCCAATCCTTCTTGGGCATAAACTGCATCGCTGTCCAGGAAAGCGCCAGCAACAGCAAAGGAGTCGTTACAATCCAGTCCAGATAACGGGCATAGTGAGCTAACTGTCCGGCCGCTTCGACTTTGCCCTGATCCAGCGCCATGGCCATATAGGCCAGCCCCGACCAGATTGGGATAAAGATGGCCACCAAATATTCATACTGCGGCACCCCTTTTGGGTTACGGCTGAGCGACCAAAAATGCAGCGCTCCGATCGCCATACCAGCTACGTACAGCCAGTGCAAAATAGTCTGCCAATCCATAAAACCCTCTCAAAAAGGAACTTGTCCCTTCAACATCAGAGGCAAATATGACAGGGAAGTGACATCTATACGGGATGTGGCATGTTTTGCTCGAAAGTGAGCGCAGGACTGCCCTACAGCGCTTGAAGCTTGTTTGTAACGATAGGACGGGTACCTGACTTTAGGTGTCTCATCTGTACGGGTGCACAACTTATACGGGTCTTCTAACCTATGTCGTCTGCCCATCCATAGATGGTGTAGTCGTAAAGCTCTGCGCCAAGATTTGGTTAAAAACCCTACGTGAGAATAAGAAAGTAGGAATGCACAATTAAGTACAAAACCTGCGTAAAACGGGCAGAGCAGCAAGCCCATTATCAAGGAGACGGAGGGCGATGGAACTTTGCACCGCAATGCCCCTGCAACTTGAAGGCGGCCAGAAAAACGTCGAAATGAGTTTAAACAATAAAAATATGAAAGCCATAGGATTTCATGCTCCTTAAAGTTGCGCTAGCGCCAGAAGTAACTACGTTAAAAATCATGACTTTACGCCCCAGGAGTTGACGTTCTTAAGGCGATATTGCAATTATTATGAGGCCTGCAATTCGCTTAATAGATAGCGCTGGTCAGAGAACTTTAAGTTGTTTTGAGCATTAAAAGAGTGGGGCTGAGGCACTGTCAGGTGGGCATTGGCGCTGGTGCAGTTCACTAAACAACGCCTAGCCCCAACTGTGGCTCAATTAGACCCGCTGGTTTATACAAAAACGTTTGGTGATTTTATGGCTTCATCTCGTTTTGCTGCGGTTACTACGGCAGCCGTTACTGTTCTTATGGGAGCTACGGCCTGCGTTACCCCGACTGCAGGGCCGGAGGTGCCGCCTTTAACTGGCAGCATTTGGGAGCTACAGCAAATTCAAATGAGCGACGGCACCTTGCTAACCGCTGACCCGGCGCAAAATTACACCGCTGAATTTGCTGACAATGGCCAGGTGTTTGTGCGGGCTGACTGCAATCGCGCCATTGGTGAGTTTGAAGCCGCCGCCGATGGGCAAATTTCGGTCAATTTGGGTCCTACTACTCTGGCTGCCTGTCCTGAGGGCAGCATTGGCTCTCAGTTTTTGCAGGCAATGAATAATGCCAGCTTTTACTTCTTTCAAGATGAAGATTTATTTATCGATCTGACCTTTGACAGCGGCACCATGCAGTTTTCAAGCACCTCGGCCCCGGCCTTAATTGGCACCCTGTGGAAGCTACAGCAAATCCAAATGGGCGATGATACGCTGCTGGTACCCGACCAGCCCGAGCACTATACCGCCGAGTTTTTAGAAGATGGCACGCTGCTAGTACGCGCCGACTGCAATCGGGGCCGAAGCCAGTTCTCGACAAACGACGATCGCAGCCTTGAGGTTTCCCCCATTGCCACAACGTTGGCGGCTTGCCCGGAAGGCTCAATCGGCAACGAGTTTGTTCAAGCCCTCAGCAACTCGGCCACTTACTTCTTCCAAGACGGCAACCTGTTTATTGACCTGGCCTTCGACAGTGGCACCATGCAGTTCTCCGCCGATTAAAGCCTTGTTGGTAAAATACGCATCGCCTGAGGTCTAGATCACGCAGTTTTTGGCTGGCTAAGCTCCACGCTGTACTCCCTCGCTAGGGGGGCAGGGCGAGATTCTCACGATGTACTTCACCTGAGTAAAATCTGCTATGGATGATGCTCTGCCCTGGTTATGACTCGACGGGAACAGCGGGCAGTTCTAAACAGTACCCGGCCCCGTAGACCGTTTTGATAAATTTGGGATGCCGGGGATCGGGTTCTAGCTTGGTGCGCAGGTGCCGGACGTGAACTCGAATCGTTTCGATATCGTCGTTGGGCTCGTAGCCCCACACCTCCTGCAAAATTTGGCTGGGCGATACGGTTTGCCCGTGGCGTTGAAGCAGACAGTGCAGCAGCTCAAACTCCAGGTGGGTGAGCTTTACGGTGCCATCAAACCAGATGGCTTCGTAGCGCTCTGGAATTAGGGTAAGGGGACCGTAGTTGAGAATTTCGCTGTGCTTGGCGGCCTGGGGAATGCGATCGGTGCGGCGCAGCAGGGCTCGCACGCGGGCCAGCATTTCGTCGAGCTCAAAGGGCTTAGTCAAATAGTCATCGGCCCCGGCATTAAAGCCATCGACCTTGTCCTGGGTTTGCCCCAGAGCGGTCAGCATCAGCACGGGAATGTCGGCGGTGCGACGATCGCGGCGAATGCGCTGACATACCGTCAAACCATCGACCTTGGGCAGCATCAGGTCGAGCATAATCAGGTCTGGCAGCAGTTGTACCGCCAGGGCCTGGCCCTTAATACCATCTCCAGCCTGGTTGACGTCGTAGCCTGCCATTTCCAAATTGACGGCAACAAGCTCCGCGATCGCAGGATCATCATCAATGACAAGAATACGAGGCATTACCAACTAAACTTGACGACCCGAAAACACACCAGCCCGGCATAACAAGTTGCAAAGCTTTGAGTAGCCTAGCATTCCAACGTAAAGAGCCGTGTCGGAATAATACAATTCCTCGATAAATTATAAGCAGAAGCCCTAAATTTTCCTGAGCAAATAGGCTACAGCTCTTTGAGCTTAAGGTTTTCTTTAGAATTGAGCGCTAGCACAGCTCACGGCGACGCTAGCCCATTTCACACAGATCCATATATATTGTGCACTTACTCTATAGAAGCAGTTGCATTCACTCTATAGGAGTCACGGCTTTCTAATATTGTTCAGACTTAAAAACTCCCCAGGTAGGATTCGAACCTACGACCAATCGGTTAACAGCCGACCGCTCTACCACTGAGCTACTGAGGATTACGCGCAGAACTTATACTAGCGATAAGTGTGTAACTTTGACAACCCTTTAGAGAAAAATTCGGTAGAACGTTCTGGAGATAGCCCCAACGCTCCGCCTCGAAAGTGGCTTTGGGGCGATCTGGGGTGCCGTCTTGACCAATTTCTATTCCGCGATCGCGGAGCAATCGTGATATAGTCTAAGACTGTGTCGAAATTGTGGTAACCATGCCCAAGCTTAAGTCCCGCAAAGCTGCCGCTAAGCGCTTTCGCCGCAGTGGCAGCGGTAAAATCATGCGTCGCAAGGCGTTTAAGAACCACTTGCTGCAGCACAAAAATGCTGAGCGTCGCTCTCGGCTGTCTAAGGCTGCTGTGGTGTCTGAAGAAGACGCTCCCAACGTAGAGCTGATGCTGCCCTACCTCTAGGCCAGGGCCTTTCTGTCGGTCGGCAGTCACTTCGTAAAATTTACTAGTCCCAAGGGTTAAACAGTCATGGCACGTGTCAAGCGCGGCAACGTAGCACGCAAGCGCCGCAACAAAGTTCTCAAGTTGGCTAAAGGGTTTAGGGGGTCGCACTCTAAACTGTTTCGCACCGCTAACCAGCAGGTGATGAAAGCTCTGCGGTACGCCTACCGCGATCGCCGCAACCGCAAGCGCGATTTTCGTCGCCTCTGGATTACTCGCATCAATGCGGCTTCTCGCATGCACGGATTGAGCTACAGCCAGCTCATTGGTCAGCTCAAGAAAGCCAACATTGATCTAAACCGCAAAATGCTGGCTCAGATGGCCGTGCTTGACCCCAATGGGTTTGCCAAAGTAGTTGAAGTCGCCAACCAAGTTTAGAGGTTGACCCTAGACGTTATGCCAAGTCCAGCTTGGGATCTGGAGTTTTCCCATCGGCAAAACTCTGCTTCTCGCCTTGGATCTGGCTTAGTAGGGGCGGTCGTAGCGTAACGCGGCAGCACCATGGCATGGAACTGGCTTGGGTTTGGTTTGGTACTGGGAGCGCAGATGGCTGTGCTCCCAGTTTTTGCTGCGGATTTAGATACAATTCGCGCCCGTGGACATTTGGTTGTGGGTGTGCGGGAGAGCTGGCGACCGCTGAGCTTTCGCGATCGCGACGGTGAGCTGGTAGGCCTTGAAATCGATATCGCTCGGGGTTTGGCCACGGCAATTTTTGCTGACCCGACCGCCGTTGAGTTTAGGGTGGTGCCCAACCGCGATCGCCTGTCGGCGGTACTCGAAGACCGGGTCGATGTCGCGATCGCCGGGGTGACCCAGACCACGGGGCGGCAGCGTTTGGTCAGCTTTAGCCCGCCCTACTACCTAGATGGGGTCGGCATACTGGTGCGCGACCCTCAGTATCAGCGCCTAGAAGACCTGCAGCGGCGACGGCTAGGGGTTTTGCAGGGAACAAGTACTGTAGCAGTAGTGCGCTATCTGCTGCCCCTTAACCCTCTGACCCCCCTGCAGAGCTATCAGGAGGCCCTCAGCCGCCTCAGCAGCGGCCAAATTGACGGCTTTGCCGGAGATGTAACGGTGCTGGCGGGCTGGCAGCAAGACTACGAGGGCTATTACCTGCTGCCCAGTCTGCTCTCGGCGGAGCCGCTGGCGATCGCGCTGCCCAAGGGCACCCAGTACACCGGCCTGCGCACTTTAATTCATGAAACCGTGGTTCAGTGGCACCAAAATGGTTGGCTAGAAGATCGAGCAACCTTTTGGGGGTTGCCCTAGCCATGGCAAGATAGGTTTAGACCTCAAGAGCGAAACGAAGACCGGATGGAAAACAGCAACCTGCTCCTTATATACCTGGGTATTCTGCTGGCCTTGCTGAGCGTTGCCGCCTTTTTTGTCGTGCGCCAGGTGCTCAAGACCCGCCGCATTGAGGGTACCCTGTCGCGGCTGCAGTCGCGCCTGACTAAAGAAAAGGGCACCGCTCAGGAATACTACGAGCTGGGCAGTCTGCTGCTCGACAAAAAGCTCTACACCCAGGCCGCCCTGTACCTGCAGCAGGCCCTCAAACAGCTGGGCGATGACGAAGCCGAAAACGCCGCCGTAATTTACAATGCCCTGGGCTACTCCTACTTTGCCCAGGAGCAGTACGACCTGGCCATTCGCAACTATAAAGAAGCGCTGAAAATATCGCCTGAGTACGTCACCGCCCTCAACAATTTGGGCCACAGCTACGAACGTAAGCAGCTCACAGCTCAGGCCCTGGAGATGTATGAAACGGCTCTGTCCCTAGAGCCTAAAAACGCGACCTCCCGTCGTCGCGCCGACTCACTCAAAAAGCGCCTAGCTCCGTCGCCTGGAAAGTAGCGGCGATGCCGTGATAGGCACTAGGGGCTGTCAACAATTCACTGCTGCTGACCTGAAAATTTAGCGGTTACAGCCCCTGGCCTGTTTGGCTGGGTCGGGCGTGGCAATGCTGATGGGAGCAGGGCTGTAGCGAGAAGTGATGGATGCACCCTGGGATTTTAGCCATTGGCTATGAGCCCATGACCTAAAACCGCTGCTTATGGGGTATATAGAGATTAATGGTCACTCCATTAGGAGTGACTAGCTATACCCGTGAATCTACCGCTTTTTGACTGTTATTGTTGCTCATGGAGTGGTTTATGCGCCTCGACGACTCTAGTGATTTTGGATCGCAGTTTTTCTCGACCCTGGTGGCGATCGCGGCCCTAGCAGCGGTTGCTTTTATTGGTTGGAAGGCCTTTGATACCTGGCGGTCTGACCCTGCTGTAGAAGGTATTCAGCAGATTTTGCAGCAGCAAAAGTAGCTTTATAGAGGCCCCTCAGTGGCTCTCTTGCCTAACTCTGCCTGATATCCCCCCTGCCTGGTAGGATGTGGGGGTTCTGTCTAGTGCCGTTTTTATGCCGGAGTTGACCGGGCTGCCCAGCCGAGCCGATGCTGCCGTCTACCGCATTCTCGATGCCAACCTGGATCGAGCAAGGGAGGGGCTGCGAATTATTGAAGAATGGTGCCGCTTTGGGCTAAACAACTCGGGCCAAACAGAGCGGTTTAAGCAGTTGCGGCAAACCTTGGCTCAGTGGCACGCCCCCGAGCTGCGTTTGTGCCGCGACACCCCCGGCGACCCTGGCACAGCCCTCACCCACCCCCAAGAGGCTGAACGCGCCAGCATTACAGCGGTGCTGCAGGCCAATTTTTGCCGGGTGCAGGAGGCGCTGCGGGCTCTCGAGGAATATGGCAAGCTCTACCGTGCCGACCTGGCAGCGGGGGCCAAGGCCATGCGCTACCAGGTTTACACCCTGGAAAGCGAAATCTTGGGCGGGCACCGACTACAGCGACTGCACCAGGGGCTGACCTACCTGGTAACGTCCCCCAGCGATCGCCTGCTGCCCATCGTTGAGGCGGCGCTGCAGGGGGGCATTGCCCTGGTGCAGTACCGCGACAAGCACACCGATGACCACCTGCGACTAGAGCTGGCTCAACAGCTTAAGGACCTGTGTCACCGCTACGGAGCCCTGTTTTTGGTCAACGATCGCGTCGATTTGGCCCTGGCCGTCGAGGCCGACGGTGTGCACCTGGGGCAAACCGACTTACCCATCGCCACGGCCCGTCAGCTTCTGGGCAGCCAGCGGATCATTGGCCGCTCGACCACCAACCCCGACGAGATGCAGTGCGCGATCGCCGAAGGGGCTGATTACATTGGCGTTGGCCCCGTGTACGCGACCCCAACCAAACCTGGTAAAGCCGCTGCTGGTCTGGAGTACGTGCGCTACGCCGCCGAGCATGCCACGGTGCCCTGGTACGCGATCGGCGGCATTAACACCGAAAACTTGAGCGAAGTGCTCCAGGTTGGGGCTGAGCGAGTAGCGGTCGTGCGGGCCATTATTGAGGCCGAAAACCCCACCCTCATTGCCCAGTATTTCGTTGCTCAAACTAACCACCGCCACACCTTTCACACGGTCGCAGCACCCGTTGGTTAACCCTAACCCTGCCTGTGGGAGGCGATCAATGGTCTTGAAGCATAAGGTTTAAGGCGCTGAGTTTCGGGCCTTAGGCCGTTCCTGACCCCCAACCCTAACTTTTCTCCCTTCCCTTTCTGTGCCATGTTTGACCCCAGTGCCGATACCTTTTCCGTTCTGGTCAATGGAGAATCGCAATCGTGCCGGGCTGGCACGTTGTTACCTGTGTTCCTAGAGTCTTTGGGCCTCAACCCACGCCTAGTGGCGGTGGAGTACAACGGTGAAATTCTTCACCGGCAGCTGTGGGAGTCTACTCGTCTGCGTCCCAATGACAAGCTGGAGATTGTTACCATCGTAGGCGGCGGATAGGGCGGGTCATCAATTCTGGCCCAAAAGCCTGAAGAGTTAGCTTGCCACGGCTGACCCAACCAATAAGCTAGGGGCTGATGTCCTCTGATTCGAAGCTATGGGACGGACAGTTGATAACGGCCCCTAGCAGCTTTTAGTACGGCTTTCCGCCATTAATTTACGTCTTTTGGCAACGGCAGCCAGGGCACTTCGCGTTAAATTAAAGACATAAAACACCCACGTTAGCACTTCGGTTGTACTCGATGGTTAAACAATTCTTTCAACGCCTAAAGCCGTTTCTTAAGCCTCTGATGGCTGTCGTCTTGGCCGTGGTTTTGGTCTTTGGTACCGCCGATGGTGCCTGGGCTGCTGCGGGTGGACGAATCGGTGGCGGTAGCTTTCGGGCCCCTGCCCCTCGCATGAGCCCTACCCCTCGCACCTATGCTCCCGGCGGCGGTGGCTACTACCCTGGCGGTGGCTTTGGCTTTCCCTTCTTGTTTCCCTTCATTGGCATTGGGGGCGGGTTTGGTGGCCTGTTCACCCTGCTGATCTTTATTGCGATCGCCAATGTGGTGGTGCGCGGCCTGAGGGGCGCAACCGCTGGCGACGACTACGATTATGCGGCCACGGGCGGCAGCAACCCTCCCGTATCGATCGCCAAACTGCAGGTGGGCCTGTTGGCCGAGGCTCGCGGTTTGCAAGACGACCTCAACCGACTGGCAACCACTGCCGACACGGGCACCTCCCAGGGCTTAGCCAAACTGCTGCAGGAGACTACCCTGGCTCTGCTGCGCCACCCCGACTACTGGGCCTATGCCACCAGCGAAGACAAGCAAACCCTCCTGCTCAGCGCCGAGCAAGAGTTTAACCGCTACACGCTCTCGGCCCGCAGCCGGTTTAGCGCCGAAACGCTTTCCAACGTCAACAACCAGCTCACCCAGGCTGAAATTCAAGCGAAGCTGCCGGGTGACGCTGACCAGGCTCCTGGGGAGTACATTTTGGCTACCGTCGTTGTGGCGACCCAGGGCAAGCTCGATCTGCCCGATATCTACTCCTCCGCTGACCTGCGTCAGGCGCTTAGCCAAATCGGTGCGGTCTCTGGCGAAAACCTACTGGCCGTGGAAGTGCTCTGGACGCCGCAGCAGTCGGGGGAAACCCTAAGCGGTGATGAGCTGATCGCTCAGTACCCAGAGCTGAAGCTGATTTAGATCCTTTGAATTACAAGCGCTATGAAAAAGGCCCCTTGGTTAACAAGGGGCCTTTCTTTAGGAGTCTGCGGTAGCCGGTGGCTGAGCGGAGTCGAAGCCACCGGCCAAGCTCAACGAAACCAGTTTTGGAGAAGTTCGGGCGATCGCCACAGCAAATATCCCGCCAGGCCAAAGGTGCCGGTAATTAGCCCCGTGGCCACGTAGCCAAAAATCATCATCACCCCGTCGGCTTCGAGGGTGGCCACCACAAAGATCAAAATGCCGACGGTGGGGATGGGATTAGTCATAGGGATCGGGCTCATCAGCAACAGGGTCAGCCAGCTAATGCAGACGCCATTGATGTGCCAAACTGAGCGGTTATTGGCTAGCCCAGGCAATCGGGGCCGCACAAACCGTTCGGTCACCCGCGTCACCCGCTTTAGGTTGCTCAGCACGGTTTTGGCCAGCACCGCCGGGAACTGAAACTGAGCTACTCGACGGGGCAGCCAGGGCGATCGCCGCCCTACCGCCATCTGCAGCGACAGCAGCAGGCAGGCCGACCCCAAAATGGTGGTAAACCCCGGCGGCATCGGGAACAAAAACGGCAGCACTAGCAGCCCAATCACCAGGCAAAAGCCCCGCTCGGCGGTTTCACTGAGTACGTGGGCCAGGGTCAGCGGCTGCTGGGCAATGCGCTCTAGCAGGGCTTTGATCTCCTGGGAAAAGCGGGGCTGGGGAGAGTCAGAATCCATAGGGGTGAGAAAATTAAGCGGGATTAGAGCACGTGTTTAGACCCATTGGGCAAGCCTGGCTGCTTGCGCTGTAAATTCAGCTGAATCACCAGTTTTTCGGCCTCTAGCCAGGCAAACATCAGAGCGCTGAAACCAAAGCAAATGGCCAGTTCTACCGCCGATAGCGGATGCAGCCCAAAAAACTGCGCCAGGGGGGAAACGTACAGTAACAACACCTGCAGTCCAGTGGTGAGCAAAACCGCACCCCACACGTAAGGATTTGACAAAGGATTGAGCTGGGCTGTTAAGCGGGTGTCTGAGCGGGCCGCTAGGGCGTGGCCCATCTGGGCTAGGCACAGGGTAGTGAATACCATAGTCTTCCAGGTGTCGGGGTGGCCGGGGTAGCCGGGGGCGGTGGTATAGCGGTAGGCCCAGCCCATCAGCCCAATGGTGAGCACCGCCAGCAAAATGCCCACCCGCACCATGTAGGAGCCGAGGCCGCGGGCAAAAATGCTCTCGCGCGGGTTGTGGGGCGGACGCCGCATGACGTTAGGTTCGGCAGGCTCCATGGCCAGGGCCAGGGCGGGCACGCCGTCGGTGACCAGGTTCATCCATAGAATTTGCAGCGGGCTGAGGGGCACGCCGCCCAGGCCCATGATGGGGGCGGCGGCGATGGTGAGCACTTCGCCAATGTTGCTGCCCAGAATGTATTTGATGAAGCGGCGGATGTTGTCGTAGACCACGCGGCCCTCTTCGGTGGCGGCGACGATGGTGGCAAAGTTGTCGTCGAGCAGCACCATATCGCTGGCCTCTTTGCTAACGTCGGTGCCGGTAATGCCCATGGCAATGCCAATGTCGGCCTGCTTGAGGGCGGGGGCATCGTTGACGCCGTCGCCGGTCATGGCAACAAATTCGCCTTGCTTTTGCAGCGCCTGCACAATGCGGAGCTTGTGCTCGGGGGCGACACGGGCGTAGACGCTGACCTGGGGAACGGTGCGCTCCAGTTCCTCGGGGGAGAGGTGGCTCAGCTCGCGCCCGGTCAGAATGGTGTCGCCGGGTTGGGCAATGCCTAGGGTTTCGGCGATCGCCCTAGCGGTCAGCGGGTGGTCGCCGGTAATCATTACCGGGCGAATACCGGCCCGCCGACAGTCGATTACGGCGTCGCGTACTTCGGGGCGGGGGGCATCGAGCATGCCCACCAGACCCAGCCAGATCAGGTTTTGCTCCTCGGGTTCTAGATTGCCGCTGGGGTTGACTACGTTTGTGGGCTTCATCGCGAGGCCCAGCACCCGCAGGCCGCTGGCGGCCATGGCGTCGTTTTGGGCCAGAATAGCCTGCCGCTGGGCCTCGGTAAGCGGTTCGGGCTGCCCCTCGCCCTGGCTGGTGCTACAGCGTTCTAGCACCAGTTCGGCGGAACCTTTGGTGAACAAGACCTGGGGGGCTAGGGGCCAGGCGGCACGGGCCTGCACCACAACGCTCATGCGCTTGCGCTCTGAGGTAAAGGGCACCTCGCCGATGCGATCGCTCTGCTGCCCCAGCGTCGCTTGATCAAACCCACCTTTGCCCGCCACCGCCAGTAGGGCACCCTCGGTGGGGTCGCCCAGCAGGGTCCAAATGCTGCCGGACTGGCTGAGGGTGGCATCGTTGCACAGGGCGCAGGCCATCAGCAAGGCCTGGAGGGCCGGGTCGGCCTGGGGGGCGATTGCCGTCCCGTTTTCTAACAGGTTCCCCACGGGGGCATAGCCTTCGCCCGTGACCTCGTACTGGTGATCTACGGTCTTGACCTGCTGCACCACCATCTTGTTTTGAGTCAGGGTGCCGGTTTTGTCGGAGCAGATGGTGGTGACGGAGCCTAGGGTTTCTACCGCCGGCAGTTTGCGAATCAGGGCGTGGCGGCGCACCATGCGCTGGGTGCCCAGGGCCAGGGTAACGGTGATCACGGCGGGTAGGCCTTCTGGCACCACGGCGACCGCCATGCTGAGGGAGACTTCTAGCAGCTCGTCAAACAGGCTGAGATCGCCGGTGCGCAGCAGCCCCGCCGCTACCACCAGAGCCACCAGCACCAGGGACCCGGTTACCAGCACGTTGCCCAGCTGGGCCATGCGCTGCTGTAGGGGCGTAGGCTTAGACTCTACTGACTGAATCAGGGTAGCAATGCGGCCTAGCTCGGTGGTCATGCCCGTTTGGGTAACCAGCACGGTGCCGCGCCCTTGCAGCACTTCGGTGCCCTGATAGACCAGGTTGAGGCGATCGCCTATGGCAGACTCTTCCTCTAGAAGCAGCTCTGGCTGCTTAATCACCGCCTCGGCTTCGCCGGTCAGGGCGGCTTCGCGCACCTGCAAATTGGCAGCGCTCAGCAGGCGGCCATCGGCGGGCACCTGTACCCCTGCTTCAATCAGCACAACGTCGCCCGGCACCAGGGCTTTGGCGTCAATTTCTTGCTCCTGGCCCTGACGAAGGGTGCGCACTCGGGGGGAGGTCATGTTTTTGAGGGCGGCCAGGGCTTTTTCGGCTTTGCTCTCCTGCAGGTAGCCCAGCAGACCGTTGAGCAGCACAATGGCAAAGATCGCGATCGCATCCTTGGGAAAGCCCCCCTCTCGCAGATCGAGCACCAGCGACACCAGGGCCACCGCGATCAGCATCAGCAGCATGATGTTTTTGAACTGGTCCCACAAAATTTCCCAGGGGCTGCGGGTGGCTCCCTCCTGAAGCTCGTTGGGGCCGTAGACCTGCTGCCGATGCTCAGCTTCGCTGGGGCTTAGCCCCTGGGGGCTGCTTTCTAACAGCGCGATCGCCTGTTCAGGGTTGAGGGTGTGCCAGAGGGTAGTAGGCGCAGGGGCGGCAGCGCTTTTGCTGGGGAGAGTACTGTGGGCCACGGTTAGAATTTACCTCAAAAAAATCGAGTGCTACTATTCGAGAGTGCCTAGCCCTCATTTATAGCACTAAAAAATAGTGCTACGCCGTTACGATGCTCAATCCGTTTGTGCCCCAGTCGCTGATTTGTCGAGAAAGCGAGCTGGATCAGGTCTGCGCCCTGCTGCGTCGAGACAGCGATTTTGTGGTGGTCGGAGTACCGGGCATTGGTCGCCGCACTCTGATTCGCAATGCTGCCCGCCAGGAAAAATCGCGCTGCCTCGAAATCGATCTGCTGCGTTGCCGAAATGCGGGTCAGTTTCTGCGTTTTTTGGCCGACGGTATTGTAGGTGCGTTCTCAGAGCCGAAAGAAATTGCCCAAATTCAGCAGTGGAGCCTGAATCAGCCCCTGAGCGTCGATTCCACCTTGGGTTCTGAGGCGCGGCTGGTCTGGCCCAAAACCCTGGGCAAAGAATGGCCCCTGTTTGAGGGCTTGCTGGCGCTGCCCCAATACCTGGCGGAATGGCTCGATTGTCAGGTGGTGATTATGTTTCACAACTTTCCCCACATTCGCTCGTGGGATCGGCAGGGCCGATGGGAAAGTTATCTGCGCCGGGAGATTGAGCACCAGAGCCGGGTTAGCTACGCTTTGATTGCCACAGTGGCCGAACCCTGGATGACTGCCAGCCAGCTCCCGGTGATTGCGCTCACTCCCCTCAGCGATCGCGACCTTCAACCCTGGACCATTAGCACCATGGCCACGGCAGGCCTCAAGTTTGACCCCGAAAGCCAGGCCCTGGAGCTATTTCTCAGTTACGTTCAGGGTCACATGAAAGATGCCATTACCCTGGCCCAGCGCCTCTGGCTAAACTGCAGTGCGATCGCCTCGCCAACGCCAGAGCTGATTCAGGCGCACCAGGTGCACAGCACTATGCTGGGCCTGGCGCAGGATATGGCGGTTGTCTTCGAAGCGCTGCTGCTGCTGCTGCCCCCCACCCAGGCCCGCGTGCTCGAAAGTCTGGCCCTTGACCCCACCGATAGCCCCCAGTCCAGCGCCTATATTAAAAAACACCAGCTCTCTCGCGGCGGCGGCCTGCAGGGCGCGCTCACCAGTCTGGAGCAAAAGGGCCTGATCTACGGCCCTCAGTTTGGCTACCGAATTGCGCTACCGCTGCTCGATTTTTGGCTCCGGCAGCGGCTGCGATAGGGGGTTGGCTTACAAATCTTCGGTGGTGGTTACCAACTCAAAGCAGCCCGATACCGAGGCGGGAATGGTGCGGGGGCGATGGCTAACGGCATCGACGAACACCCACTCGGTGGCACCAGTGGCGAGCACGGCCTCGTCGCTGAGGCGCAAAAATTTGTACTGACGAGTGCTGCGGGCTTTGCGCAGGGTGGTGACCCAGGTGGTGAGGCGCAGGCGATCGCCCCCAAAGGCGGGGCGCAGGTAGGTAATCTGGTGCGACCTGGCGACCCAGGTGGCCCCCAGAGTCCTGGTTTCGGCGGTGCAGCCGACGCTGGTGGCGTGGGCGATCGCGACGTCCTGCATCCACTGCACGTAGGCGACGTTGTTGACATGGCCGTTACCGTCGACAACCTCAGTCGGCACAACAAACTCACGGTGGTAGAAGGCTTTCATAGAGTGGCCGAATGGACGGGAGGGCAGTGTTGTTCAGTGATGGCTAATGTACTACCCAAGCTACACCAGACTGGTGAAATCGCTATTAGAACGTGGGGAAATTTGCTGGGCGGTGGCGATCGCATCTAAAGTGAGCCGCAGGCCAGAAACGGAGCTAGGTCAAGGCCTGACTGCTATACCTTTGCAACGGATGGGCATACCCTTAGTCACAACCCATCAACCCTACCGTTTGCAGTAGGGCCGCTGTCGAAACATCGAAACGAGCATCGTTGGCTCTTCTCAGCGGCTCTTCTCAGCATAGACAACCCAGGTATTTCGCCCCTTTCTTTTTGCTATATAAAGAGCTTCATCAGCTTGATCAATTAGGTTATGAATCGTACTCTCAGAATTTGGAACTTGGACGGCGATACCCAGGCTGACTGTGACAAACGGTGTTGGTGGGGGAAAAGGTTCTGGCACTGAGATCGCTAGTTTTTGGACCGCTTGCTGAATGTTTCTAACAATGTGGGTTGCCCCCTGGTGATCGGTCTCCGGCAAAATGACGGCAAATTCTTCGCCGCCGTAGCGGCACAGTTCGTCTACCGGCCGTTGAAGAACATCTTTAACCGCTTGGGCAATCGACTGGAGACAGCGATCGCCCGCTAGATGACCAAACCCGTCGTTGAAGCGTTTGAAGTAGTCAACATCGATCATGATCAGGGCAAGGGGCTGCTGATTCCGCTGTAATCTGGTCCACTCCTGCTCAAGTTTGCTGTTAAAGTACCGCCGATTGGGAACTTGGGTCAAAGCATCTAAATGGCTGAGCTGTTCGAGTTGGCTATTGACTACTTCTAGCGATCGCACCGTTTGGGTCAGCTGGTCAGCCTGACTTTTGATCTGAGCCAGCATAGAGGCATGTTCTAAGGCAACGGTAAATTGGGCCGCGAGTTGACGAACAAACTGCAGATCGGAGGCTATCCAATCCCGTGGGCCACGGCACTGATGAATACACAGCAAACCCCACAAAACACCGCGCTGCGTCAGCGGTATGATGATTTGAGCCTTGACCTGAAATTTTTCGAGAATTGAGATATGACAATCAGACAGGTTAGCGCTATAAACGTCGCTTAAAACCTGCATTCGCCCCTTTTGATAGTTAACAGCGTACCGTTCACCAAAACATCGATCTTGGATTCGAACGGCGATCGCTGAGTCATATTCGGGTAAAACATTCTCTGCCACAAACTCCCCAGTGCAGTAGTGGCTACCAGCTTCAAACTGAAAAATACCGACGCGATCGGTTCTCAAAACCTTTCGCACTTCTTTAACAGTAGTTTTGAATAAAACATCTAAATCCAAGGATTCTCGAATTTCAGCGATAAGATTTAGCAAAATTTCTTGCTGATCGCTAATAGCCTGAATCTCTTGGGCCTTTTGATGGGCCTGGGCCAGTAGATTGGCTTGTTTGACGGCAAACCCAAGCTGGGTAGCAACTTGAGACAGAAATTGAATCTCCAGCTCTGTCCAGTGTCGAGGCCCAAAATGCTGGTAGGCTCCCAAAATACCCCACAGCTTCTGGCCTACAAAAATAGGAGCTGTGGCAAAAGAGTTAATATGATACTGAATTAAGATGTCGAGATGGCACTGGGACAGGGTGCAGTTGTGGACATCATCTATAAAAAAGGGCTCGTTGCGGGCATAGCGTCCTCCTTTGTGGTCTTGCAGGTAGGTGTCATCCCAAACAGTCTTTTGATCCCAAACCTCATCCCAACTGGGCTCTGAGAATTCAAAATCATGAACGAATTCTCCGCCCCAATTATCATCAAAACGGTAGACCGCTATTCGATCGGTTCGCAACAGCTTGCAGGTCTCTTTGGTCGTTGTTTGAAAAATAACATCTAGATCTAAAGAGGCTCGAATTTTGCTGATTACTCGATACAGAGATTGCTGCTGCTTTTCACGACTTTGAAGTGTTTGCTGATAAGCCTCTACCTGAGCCTGCAGTTGACGGCGACTAGGAACCCGAGAAAAACGATGTTTGAAATAGTGAAGCCATTCAACAAACCACATTTTATTTGTTTTTGTTAAGAAAGTGCTTTACGAGTTCGGATGAGCCACATTTTATAATGGCACTTGAGCACTACTCCCATGTAGGTTAATCCTGATCAAGGGGAAACTCGCCCCATATTTTTGTAGGGGTAGTTAGGCCGAAATTTGTCATCCTAATATCACTGCGGAGATCGATTGGGTTGAAAAATGTCAGCCTAATGCCTTAT
This sequence comes from Nodosilinea sp. LEGE 06152, assembly GCF_015207525.1. Lineage (GTDB taxonomy): Bacteria > Cyanobacteriota > Cyanobacteriia > Phormidesmidales > Phormidesmidaceae > Nodosilinea. The sequence continues at coordinate 57,353 of NZ_JADEWR010000013.1, read as the reverse complement.
GGAAGCGTTTGGGTGCGAGAAATTTAGTATACCCACCTCATCATTAATGGGTAATGAGCGCGTAGATTCTCTTCATAATTGTAAGCAACGGCTTTGTTAAGGCGCTTGTGTACCCAATTGTGTCTTTGTGTGGATGGTGATACAAGTAGTGGCCCGCCGTTGGCAAGAGTAGGGAGAATCGTCCCTCTGGCGTGACCACCCTAGAATAGAACCAGCGCTATTCTCGGCAATTTTATGGCGAAACTCTGGCCCTATGCCACCCCCGGCATTCCCGACCATTTGTTTGAGCAACTGCCTGGCATTCCCCTCAGCAGTCGGGAGGTGCGGCTGCTGCTGCTGGGCTACCTGCGGCTCAAACCCAAAGATGTGCTGTGGGATATTGGCGCGGGCACCGGCACCCTGGCGATCGAGGCGGCGCTGATGATTCCGGCGGGCAAGGTGGTGGCGGTCGAGCGCGACGAGGATGTAGCTGAGCTGGTACGGCGCAACTGCGATCGCTTTGGTCTCTCCAACGTGCAGGTGATTCAAGGCAGCGCCCCCGACTGCCTGGGCAAACTGCCCCACCACCCCGACTGCATCTTTGTGGAAGGGGGCCGCAACCTTAGAGAGATTTTGCTGGCCGCCTGGGACTACCTGCCGTCGCTGGGACGAGTGGTGGTGACAGCGGGCAACCTCGAAACCCTCTACGTGGTGTCAGAGACCTTCGCCCACCTGCGCGTGCGCAATATCGAAGCTGCCCAGCCCGCCGTCAACCGATTGGAAACCAAGGGCAACTACCAGGTGTTTACAGCCGTGGACCCAATCTTCATTCTCAGCGGCGAAAAATACGAGTGATGCCTTGTTTGAGCAATGCGCCTTGAAACCTGGTGTGCTCCGCCGGGAGCCACCAGAACCGACCCACAAATCGCAGATAGGTTACGGAATCCGCAAAAACTAGGCTTCTAGCACTCTCTGAATCCGGCGCTCTAGCTGGTCGAGGTCGAGTCCGCCCTCGTCGCGGCTGATGCGGCGCACCGTCGAGTTGACCTTCGACAAATCCTCGAGCAGGTCGGTCAAAATCTCCTGCTGCTGCCGCGACTGAATGACTTCTCGCGGCTCCTGCACTAGATCGCGCACGATGGTGTCTTCTGCCCGAGATGCCACAACCGGGTCGGTGTGCCCTTCTAGATACACAAAGGTTCGTCGTCCTGGTCCGCGCTCTTCCTCGACTGGCTGAAGCGATGTCACCTGGTCCGATCGCACATATTTGCCAAAGCCTAAATGTACCAATACCGACGACTGAATCTTCATACTGCTAACTACGTCTACTACCGTTATATTCCTATGATAAATAGCTGGCAGAATCCCTAGAAGCAAGGTTGTGAGAGGATTCTACGGTATTTTAGGTAGGGGTTTACGCGGCGGTTTTAGCGGTGGCAGGCTGCCCCCAATTTGCTGGGGCAGAAGAGGATAAAACCTTGGCGATCGCCGCATCAGACCTGTTGCTAAACTCAAGGCAAAGTTGTCTATGATTCCAACCTTAGAATGCCTCATTCAATGCTGCATCCCAGCCGCCACGTATGGGATTTTTGGTACCACTTCGATCGCAAAGCCAAGCTCTTTCACATTTTTTATCTAAATGCCGATAGGGCCTTGGTTTCCTCTAGCCAGCATCACTTTGCCTCTGCCGTAGGCCATGCGACCACCCCAGATTTTGACAGTATTGATTGGGGCGACGAAGACAGTTTTAGCATTCTCAAGCCGTCCCCAGACCACTGGGCAAACACCTCGATTTGGAGCGGCGATGTCATTGAAGTTAAAAACGGCTATTTAATGTTCTATACCTCCCGTGACGGCAGTCAAGATGACGGCCTGACGCAGAGTATCGGTGTTGCCTACACAGACGATTTATGGTCTACCCAGTGGCAGGTTCTCGACACACAAATTAAGCCAGGCTCTGTGTACCAAACCAAGAGCCTGAGCGGCGATTTAACCTTCCACGCTTGGCGCGATCCGTTTGTGTTTCGGTTGCCAGAGCAGAACCAAGCTTACATGCTGATCTCAGCTAAACTATCCGACGGTTCTATAGGCCACAATGGCGCGATCGCGGTCTTGCAAGTCGCCGATCAAGACTTCCCCAATGCCGTCAGTGGCAAGAGCGCATGGGAGTACCTGGCCCCCGCATCACAGCCCGGTTGTTACGCCGAAATGGAAGTGCCGCAGCTTTACAAACATCCCCAGGGTAGTCATGAACTTGTGTTTTCAACCTGGGCAAAATACGATTTTGCGCCGACCACAAATGGCCAAGGTGGCTTTCAGGGGCAAACCATTCCAGATCTCTTAGGTGCAACGCAAAGCGGGCTTACGTTTTCTCCATCTAGCCCAAACTTTCAGGTTCTACTGTCCGAGGATCAAAATCTCTACGCCTGCCGCATCGTTCCTGAGCTAGACGGCGAAATCATTGGCTTCGATAGTCAAGCGGGAGGCATTCGCCGCAGCGGTATTAAAACCAAGTTTGAATCAATGGACCGCGATTTCTCTGATGTGGTGATTGTGATCTAGCGATCGCGATTTTGAGCGTTGCTAAATGACGGCATGAATGGGGGTAGGGCGTAAGCGCAGCAACCTAAAGGCTTTAGAAAATACCTGTGGTTTTGTGGGATGGCTGTCTTGGCTGTCCAATTAGAACAGGCAAGATGCCCATCTCATCAGGAGCGGGAAGCCACTCCCACGTCTACACCCCCNCACYCMKCMCMSCTSMMTCCCCTTGCTCACCCCCCACTCAGCCCAGCTGACTATAGTAGGATCTGGGAATCCCTGCGCCAGCACCCCACCCAATGCAGAACTCCGGCTTTTTTCGCAGCGCTCAGCGGTGGTTGTTTCGCACCCCCGAGCGCGCCCTCAACCAGGCCTACGAAGCCGCTCAAATGATTGTGGCGATCGAGCGTGAGTACTTTGGTGGCAACCCCATCTCGACTCGCTACGGCAGCTACGGCGACAGCGCCATGGAGTATTTTCAGGGCGAGTTGAGAAAATACCTGAACTTGATCAAGGTGCGAATGGCCGAATTTCGGGCCAGCCGATCCATCGTGCGGGTCAGCGAATCGCGCGTTATGGAAGTAGATTTGCCCGCTTCTGAGGCCGACGAACTGGCCGTCAATGTGATTGACCAGCAGGCGATGTTTTTTCGCAAGCTGCGCCTAGTGGATGAAGTGCTGGCCCGCTACGCCAATCTGGATGCCAACCCTGAGCGGGTGATCACCCTCGCCAACGGGGGCAACGGCAGTCTGGAACCAGCCCCCTCGGCCCAGGTGCTGCGATCTAAAGCCAACCAGGCCCGGAGCGGCGGGGCAAATTTAGCCAGCCAGAATGGGGCCAAATCCCCTGTTGCCAACCCCCTCAACCCCGACGGTACGCGGGCAGCAGGCCTCTCCGATCGCGTTAACGTGCTGCCCCGATCGATTTTGCGCACCGTCGATCGCATCCGCCAAGACCTTGACCCCAACGCCGAGCAGGAGGTGGTGAAAGAGTTTCGCAACTCCAAATCAAAAACCACCGCGGCGATTCGCTTTGTGCTGCTGCTGGTGATTGTGCCGCTGCTGACCCAGCAGTTTACCAAAGCCTTTATTGTTGGGCCAATTGTTGATCGAATCCGGGCCGGGGGCGAAGAGGCCGAAGTCTTTCTCAATATCGAAATGGAAGAAGAAGCCCTCCACGAGCTACAGCAGTTCGAGGAACGGCTGCGCTTTGAAGTGCTGATCGGCAAAGCCCCCCCCCTATCAGAACTCAACATTGAGCAGCGAGTGCGCACCAAAGCCAGCGAGATTGAGGAAGACTACCGCGATCGCAGCGCCAGCGCCGTCAAAAACGTATTTGCCGACATCTTGGCTGCGATCGCCTTTGCCCTGCTGCTCATCTACCGCCGCCAGGACGTTGCCAACGTCAAATCCTTCATGGATGAAATTGTCTACGGCCTCAGCGACAGCGCCAAAGCCTTTATCATTATTCTCTTTACCGACACCTTCGTCGGCTTTCACTCCCCCCACGGCTGGGAGATCCTGCTAGAAGGCCTCTCCCGCCACCTCGGCCTCCCTGCCAACCGCGACTTCATCTTCCTCTTTATCGCCACCTTCCCCGTCATCCTCGACACCATCTTCAAATACTGGATTTTCCGCTACCTCAACCGCATCTCTCCGTCCGCAGTCGCCACCTACAAGACCATGAACGAGTAGCGAGTGGATGGGTAGGCGGGTGGGTGGATGAGTAGATGGGTGGATGAGTAGATGGGTGGGTGAGGAAGCTGGATGGGCAGAAAAGCGGCTGATTGCAGTTCCTTAAAGGCACATTCGCAGAACAGACGTTTAAACCGATGATCGGCCAGTCCTTTCCGTGAGGTCAAGGACGACGGAACGTCCTTGTCGACGGGGGTCTGGGGCCTGCGAAATGGCCCCAGCAGCGAATCTGGCTTTTGAACCCAATTGTGCGCCGCACTCCCTACAAGTCACCTTGGACGAATGGCATTTAACCCTACCTTCAGAAATACCGTAGAGATAAATATCAATTGCCTGCGAGTTATCTGGGCAAATGCCATTTGCCCCTACGGCGGCATGAAGCCCAACACCCTACCAATAGGCAGAGCACTATTCTCTCAGCACGAATTAACATTTCATAAAACTAAACTCGATTCCCGCCTCACCAGTGAGAGAATCTGCCCAGATCTAGGATGGCACTAGCTATTGATAGCTGTGATACCTACCCTATAAACAGTAGCTTGTTATGCTCAGGCCACCCCTCGGTAGGCTCTGGCTACTCCTGGCCGGGCGACTAGAGCCTCAAACCCATACTATTTGCTCTCCTCAGCCCTGTTAGCCCCTAAACTCTCAGGCCCTAAATTCTCAGGATATTACCGTGTTTGAGTACTTGCCCCCCCTCAACAACCACAACCTGCCCTACCCCGACACCATTCACCCCATTGTGGTGCACTTCGTCATTGCCATGGTGCTGTTTGCCGTCGTCTGCGACCTGATTGGCTTTTTGACCAAAAACTCTCGCCTGTTTGAGGTCAGCTGGTGGAATATGGTATTCGCCACCGTGTCCATCTTCATCGCCATTATCTTTGGTCAGATCGAAGCCGGTTTGGCCGAACCCTACGCCGCAGCAGTTGGCGATCTCAACTTGCACACCCTGATTGGCTGGTCACTCTCGGGCATCATTGCGGCCCTGACGGGTTGGCGCTACATTATTCGCATTCGTACGCCTGAAAAGCTACCTGCGGCTTACCTAAGCCTAAACGGTCTGCTATTTGCGATCGTTCTGTTTCAGGTTTACTTGGGCGACAAGCTGGTGTGGGTTTACGGGCTGCACAGCGAGCCGGTGGTAGAAGCTACCCGGGGAGGGTTGCTGTAATGATTGGTTTTGTTATCGCTGCGGGTGCTAACAACTTGCCCTACAGCATTCCTATTCACCCTAACCTGGTGCATTTGACGCTCGGTCTGTTTATTGTGGCGGTCGGCTTTGATATCGTAGGGGCACTATTTCCGTTAGAAAAACGGGTGTTTAAGTTTCTGGCGATTCCGGCCACCCGCTCTAACTTGTTTGATGTGGGCTGGTACAACATGCTGGCCGCCGCGATCGTTACCTTTTTTACCGTGGCCGCTGGTTTTTACGAAATTCTGCTGGCAGATATGTCGGTCGAAGGGGTCAGCTCCTGGGGGCTAGGCATTAAAGACACCATGGTCTGGCACGGTTTGGGGGGCGTACTGATTCTGACCTTGATTGTGGTTATGACCGTGTGGCGAGGATTTCAGCGCTATGTATGGCGGCAAGACCGGGCCCGACAGGTGCAGTGGAGCTATTTGCTGGTGGGCCTAGTAGTTTTTGCGCTGATGTTTGCCCAGGGTACGCTGGGAGCGCATTTGGGAGGTGATTTTGGAGTCCATGTGACGGCGGATCAACTGCTGCGATCGGGCGACAGCCCTAACCAGCTCTAGAGGACAACCATCGGGATATGACGACACAACACAGCCTTTCACCGCGCACCGTTGCTCTGCTGGTCGCCCTGGCGATCGCCGATGCCCTCATCAGTCTCTGGGTCGGACGCCAGGCCTACCTCTGGATGCCCCCCCAGGCCTCAGCCGAGGCCGTACTGGTCGACGATCTATTTGGCTTTTTGACTACCATTGGCAGCTTTATCTTTATCGGCGTCACCACTGCCCTGCTGGTAGCGGTACTGTTTCAGCGGGCCGACAAGTACGACACCAGCGACGGCCCCGCGATCGAGGGCAACCTGCTGGTTGAAATTCTCTGGACTACCATTCCGCTGGGGCTGGTGATCTGGATTGCCGCCTACAGCTACCAAATCTACGACAAAATGGCCATTCTCGGCCCCATGGAGCACATGAACCACGTGCCCAGCCTGGGCCTGATGCCTCCAGCGGAGGCCGCCACCCTGCCTGCGGTACCCGAGAAAACTCCAATCGAAGTCCACGCGCGCCAGTGGGCTTGGGAATTTTACTACCCCGATCAAAACATCACCAGCACCGAGCTGCACCTACCCGTCAACGAGCGAGCCAGGCTGGTGCTGACCTCTGAGGATGTGCTGCACGGGTTTTATATTCCCGCCTTTCGCATTAAGCAGGACGTGATCCCCGGCAGCAGCATCGATTTTGGCTTTACCCCCATTCGCGAGGGGCGCTACCGGCTGCGCGACTCAGACTACAGCGGCACCTACTTTGCCGCCAACCAGGGCACCGTGGTAATCGAGTCGGCGGAGGCCTACCAGCAGTGGCTAGCCGATGCCGCCGCCCAGCCCCTCACTGTGGCCGAGAATCGCGCCTTTCGTGAGTTCAGCAGGGCTGAGGAACGCCCGATTAGCATGGGCTGGAAAACCGTCGCCCCCGCCCCGCCCCCCCGTGTCAACTACGCCAGCGCTGAGGACAGTAGCTATGAGTAATGCGTCGATAGAGGCGATCGCCGCCAAGAGCGGTCAGCCCTTCCCCGGTGCGCCCAACAACTGGCAGCGCTTTTTCACCTTCAGCACCGACCACAAGGTGATCGGCATTCAGTACATCGTCACCGCCTTTGTATTCTTTCTAATCGGCGGGCTGCTGGCCATGGTGATGCGGGGCGAGCTGATCACCCCCGAGGCGGACCTGGTCGATCGCACCGTCTACAACGCCCTGTTCACCATGCACGGCACCATCATGCTGTTCATGTGGACGTTTCCGGTGCTCAACGGCCTATCCAACTACCTGGTGCCGCTAATGATTGGGGCGCGGGATATGGCCTTTCCCCGGCTAAATGCCGCCGCCTTCTGGCTGGTGCCGGTGTTTGGCACCCTGCTGATGGCCAGCTTTTTCGTGCCTGGCGGGCCGTCGCAGTCGGGCTGGTGGGCTTACCCTCCGGTCAGTTTGCAAAATCCTACCGGCAATCTGATCAATGGTCAGGTGCTGTGGCTGCTGGCGGTGGCCCTCTCGGGGGTGTCGTCGATTATGGGGGCGGTCAACTTCGTCACCACCATCTTTCGCATGCGGGCACCGGGCATGGGCTGGTTCAGAATGCCCGCCTTCTGCTGGACGGTGCTCAGCGCCCAGATGATTCAGCTGTTTGGGCTGCCCTCGTTGACGGCAGGGGCCGTCATGCTGCTGCTCGATCTAACGGCGGGCACCAGCTTCTTTGACCCGGCCAGAGGCGGCGACCCGGTGCTGTATCAGCACTTTTTCTGGTTTTACTCTCACCCAGCGGTCTACGTGATTATTCTGCCAATCTTTGGCACATTCTCGGAAGTTTTTCCGGTTTACGCCCGTAAACCCCTGTTTGGCTACAGGTTTGTCGTTGTCTCCTCGGTCATCATCACCGTGCTTAGCGCCATGGTGTGGGTACACCATATGTTTGCCAGCGGCACCCCCAGCTGGATGCGGATGCTGTTTATGTTCTCCACCATGCTGATCTCGGTGCCTACCGGGGTGAAGGTTTTCGCCTGGGTAGCCACGGTGTGGGGCGGCAAGCTGCGGCTCGACACGCCCATGCTGTTTGCCCTGGGCGGCCTGGTCTGTTTTTTGTTCGCGGGCATTACTGGCGTTATGCTGGGGGCCGTGCCCTTCGACATTCACGTCAACAACACCTACTTTGTGGTGGGCCACTTCCACTACGTGATCTATGGCGCTGCGGTAATGGGGGTCTACGCCGCCATTTATCACTGGTTCCCCAAAATGACGGGCCACATGTACTATGAGGGCCTGGGCAAGCTGCACTTTGCCCTCACCTTTATCGGCGTCAACCTCAACTTTTTTCCCATGCATCCCCTGGGGCTGATGGGTATGCCCCGACGAGTGGCTTCCTACGACCCTGAGTTCGCCTACTGGAACGTGATCGCCAGTCTGGGCGGCTTTTTGCTGGGTGTATCGACCCTGCCCTTTATTCTCAACATGATCAGTTCGTGGATACTGGGCAAGCGAGCCGCGGCCAACCCCTGGAATGCGATCGGCCTGGAGTGGCTGATTCCGTCGCCGCCACCGGTCGAAAACTTTGAAGAAATTCCGATTGTGGTGTCTGGCCCCTACGGCTACGGCTCCTACGAACCCCTAGTTGCCAACAACCCTGCTGGAGAGTTAAACAGTGAGCACCGCTAACCTAGACCCCACCCTCAATACCCACGGTACCCACGCCGCTGAGCACGAAGAAGAAGACCACCGTATGTTTGGTTTCATCGTCTTTTTGCTATCAGAAAGCGTGATTTTTCTGAGCTTCTTTGTGGGCTACACCGTCTACAAAACCAACATTACCGACTGGCTGCCCGCTGGGGTTGAGGGCCTGGAGGTGCGCGAACCGCTAATTAATACCATTGTGCTAGTGTCGAGCAGCTTTGTGATCTACTTCGCCGAGCGGTTTTTGCGCAACGAAAATCTCTGGGGCTTTCGTGCCCTTTGGCTGTTGACTATGGCCATGGGCAGCTTCTTTTTGTACGGCCAGGCGGTGGAGTGGATGGGGCTGCCCTTTGGCTTTACCGACGGCGTGTTTGGCGGCACCTTCTACCTGCTGACCGGCTTCCACGGCCTGCACGTCATGACCGGCGTGCTCCTTCAGGGCATTATGCTGGGGCGATCGTTTTTGCCCAACAACTATGCAGGTGGCGAATTTGGCGTAGAAGCAACTTCTTTGTTCTGGCACTTTGTAGACGTCATCTGGATTATTCTGTTTATCTTGATCTATGTGTGGCAGTAGGGCGTTCTCCGAGAACCAAGGTTTTCCTGTGCTTTCTCAGCTTGCCCCCAGAACCCTGGGATCTACTCAAGCCTTCGTATTGATAAAAGCCCTTATGCCTGCAAAGGATATTTACCACAATGCAGTCAAATCTGCCCTAATTAAAGATGGATGGACAGTTACCCAAGATCCTTTGAGTTTACGCATAGGGAAAAAAGACTTATTTATTGACCTGGGTGCTGAAAAGCTGCTGGCGGCGCAGAAAGGCTCAGACAAAATTGCTGTTGAAATTAAAAGCTTTGTTGGCCCTTCGGAAATCCGTGATTTAGAAAATGCCCTAGGCCAGTTCGTTCTTTACCAGAATGCCTTGAGTCTTACCGAACCAGATCGAACCCTGTACTTAGCGATTCGAGAAGCGGTGTATCTCGATTTGTTTGAAGAAGAAATTGGCAAAATGCTTTTAGAGCGAAACGTTATAAAACTCGTGTCGTTTAACCCTGAGCAGGAGCTAATCACTCGATGGATACCTTAGACGGCTACCGCCAAATCATTCGCGCAGTTTTGAGCCCCTACACCCATCTCGCCTACGCCAATGTCGATGTCCGCAATCTTGCCGCCTTTGATGCTGACACTGACCAATACATCATTCTCTCTGAGGGCTGGAATGGCCAACGCCACCACCACGGCTGTCTGATTCATATTGAAATTCGTAATGGCAAAGTTTGGGTACAACGCGACGGTACTGAGGACGGCATCGCCACCGAACTGGTGGCGGCAGGAATACCTGAAACAGACATTGTCCTCGGATTTCAAGAACCTTCGGTTAGACCCCACACAGGGTTTGCAGTAGCATAGCAGCGGTGTACTGCGCCTTCTCAATCCAGCCCCGATCGTAGACCAGTTTATTCTCCTAGCCCCCAGTGAGGATTCTGCCATGATTATCGATGACCAGCACTACGACGTAATCATTGTCGGCACCGGAGCCGGGGGTGGTACTCTGGCTCGCAAACTGGCATCGTCGGGCAAGCAAATTTTGCTGCTGGAGCGGGGCGATGCCATGCCCCTGGAGGAGCAAAACATCAGCGATGTGGATATTTTTCAGAAGCAGCGCTACCACGCCCCCGAGCAGTGGTACGACGAGAATGGGGAGCCGTTTACGCCGCAGATGAAGTATGCAATCGGCGGCAACACCAAAATCTACGGGGCGGCTCTGCAGCGGATGCGGGAAAGAGACTTTGAAACGGTGAACCACCAGGACGGCACTTCGCCTGAGTGGTGCCTCAAGTACAGCGATTTTGAGCCTTACTACAGTGAGGCTGAGGCGATGTACCAGGTGCATGGCCAGAGTGGCGTAGACCCAACAGAGCCGCCCCGCAGCGATGATTTTGCCTACCCGGCGATCGCCCACAATTCAACCATTCAGCCCGTGGTAGACGGCATCGCTCAGCATGGCTGTCACCCCTACCCGCTGCCCATGTCGCTGTCGCTGCGGGAGGATGACCCCACGGGCGATGCCGAGGTGTTTGGGGTAGCCCCGGCAGTAGATTTTGGCAATGTTACGCTCAAGACCTCGGCCCAGGTGACGAGCGTTTTGACCAATCCTTCGGGGACGGCAGCTAGGGGCGTGCAGGCCACTATTAACGGTCAGCCCTACTTGTTTTTGGCCGATATTGTTGTGCTGGCCTGCGGGGCGATTAACTCAGCGGCCCTGCTGCTGCGATCGGCTAACGAAAAGCACCCTAACGGGTTGGCCAATCGCTCTGACCAGGTGGGCCGCAACCTGATGAAGGTGCAGATGAGCTCAATTGTCGAGGTGACGGCCCAGCCCAACTCCGGCAAGTTTCCGCGCTCGGTGGGGGTGAATGACTACTACTGGGGCGATCGCCAGTTTGACTACCCCATGGGCCATATTCAAAATATGGGTGGCGTACTGCAAGACGCTATTTTTGCCGAGTCGCCGCCGGTGCTCTCGCTGGTGACCAAGTTTTTGCCCAACTTTGGGCTGAAGCAGCTGGCAACGCGATCGATCGCCTGGTGGGCCATGACTGAGGTGCTGCCCGACCCCAAAAACCGGGTGACGGTCAAAGACGGCAAACTCTCGGTAGCGTTTACCGCCAACAATGCTGAGGCCCACGATCGCCTGGTGTACCGCTGGCTTGACGTGCTTAAAGCAGTCGAAAAGGACAGCAATCTGTTCTCGCGATCGGGCCTGCACCCGCGCGGCGAGGTGCCCCTATCGGTGATGGCTTACCAGTGCGGCACCTGCCGCATGGGCACCGACCCGGCTAGCTCGGTGCTGGATATCAACTGCCGCGCCCACGAGCTAGACAACCTCTACGTTGTCGACAGCAGCTTTATGCCCTCCAGCGCCAGCGTAGGGAATGCCCTGACGGTGATCGCCAACGCTCTACGGGTCGGTGATCACCTGCTGGAGCGGCTGAAATAATTAACCGCTCAGGAGCATGGATTAAATGTGGGATAGCCGTCTCGGCTGTCCACGGTCAGGCAGAATACCTAACCGACAAAACTGGAAATCATAAAATTTCTATCCCTAGGTGACTAAGGTAACTGTGCCGGTATCGAGGTCATAGCGGGCACCCACCACTTGGAGTTGGCCCGACTGCTGGCGATCGCGCACTAACTGCGATCGCATGAGCTGATCCATCTGGTAGCGCACGTTGGCCGACACCGCGTTGTCTACCGCATTGCCCGGCTGCCCTTTGACCTGAGCGATCGCTGGCAAAATGGCGTCGACAAACGTACCGATCTGACCTGGCAGAGAGCCATTTTCGACGGCCGCCGTCACCGCGCCGCAGCGCTCGTGGCCCAGCACCATCAGCAAGGGTGTACCCAGCAGTTCTACCGCGTACTCAATGCTGCCCACCACCTCTGGCGTGGCAATATTACCTGCTACCCGCACGTCAAAAATGTCGCCCAGACCCTGATCAAAAACGATCTCGGCGGCTACCCGCGAGTCAGCGCAGCTGAGCACTGTCGCAAAGGGATGCTGGCCCTGAGTTAGCTCTAACACGCGCTCCTCTGACTGGTCGGGATGCTCTAGATGGTGCCCCGTAAACCGTTGGTTGCCGTCTAACAAACGTTTCAAAGCCTGCTCAGGGCTTAGGGATGACGGCTCTAAAGACGCTGCCGCCGCCGATTTGGTTGGCCAGATAGCTGGCCCCAATGCCGCTAGCCCCAGCAGTCCACCCCCAAAGGCCAGTACCCGGCGGCGACCGACGCTTCCATTTTGCTGATCCATAACTCCATCCCTACAGCGACGCGACACATTTTACCGAGCGAATTTCCATCACATCAGAGATGTAACAGGTGCCCCCAAATTTGTTGAGCAAAGGCCGCACGTTTTCGGCCACGGTTTTAATTTGATCGGGCATACAAAACGCAATGATGTAAATGTTGTCGCCCATGGTCATGTCGAGGTCTTCGCTGCCGCCGCGCAGCCCCTCGCCCTCTACATTTCGAATGACTGCATGGCCATGAACGCCCGATTTTCTCAGGCTGTCCAAAATTTTGGCTAGCTCAAAGGAGTTAGCAATAATCTCAATTTTTTTGACAAGATGCATGGGCTTAGCTCCATAACAGGTTAATGCCGTATAGGTAAAGCGGAATTCCGACAATAATGTTGAACGGAAACGTCACCGCTAGGGCTGTCGAAACGTACAGGCTAGGGTTTGCTTCGGGTACGGTTAACCGCATGGCCGCGGGCACCGCAATATAGGATGCGCTGGCGCACAGCACGGCAAATAGGAGGGCATTTCCCTGAGACATGTTGATTGCCCTGGCGATTAGCAGTCCAACCCCTGCATTGAATATGGGGATCAGTATGGCAAAGGAAATCAGGAACACGCCAGTCTTTTGCAGGTCCTTAATGCGTCGGGCGGCAACTAGGCCCATATCGAGCAAAAAGAAGGTCAGCACGCCGTAAAACATCTGCTGGGTAAAGGGCGATAACACTTCCCAACCGTGTTCTCCGGTCAGTACGCCAATGAGTAAACTACCAACCAGCAGAAAAACTGAGCTATTCAAAAAGGCATCTCGCAATACCTCAGACCAGACAAACTCTCGCTTTTCATCCCTGGCAAAGAAATTCACTAAAATTAGCCCGACAATGATGGCGGGGGATTCCATCAGGGCTAGGGCGGCCACCATAAACCCATCGAAGGGCATGCCCAACTCGGTGAGAAAGGCGCTGGCCGTAATGAACGTAACGGCGCTGATGGAACCATAGGTGGCTGCGATCGCTGCCGAGTCGTAGGTATCAAGCTTGATTCGCAGAATAAAAAAGGTATAAAGCGGTACCACACAGGCCATAGTGATGGCCGCCAAAATCGTCAGAATGACTTGCTGGTTAATGCCGCTTTTAGTTAGCTCGACACCTCCTTTAAACCCAATTGCCAGGAGCAAATAGAGCGAAAACAATTTAGGAATTGGCGGTGGGATTTCTAAATCAGACTTGACCAATACAGCCGTCATTCCCAAAAAGAAAAACAGTACCGGAGGATTCAAAATGTTGGACATGATCAAGTTGGCGTCCACGTCCATCCCTCCTGCTGCGGATATTGCCGAAAATTCAAAAAACTTTGCATTCTGTCAGCGATTATTGCCCTATGCCCCTTGATTATCGCCTTGAATTTCCTTCTGTCAATGGTTTCAATAAAATCTTTGCTAATGCCCAAGGTGCAGAGCGGTCATTCTTTCGGTTGATTGAAAACTTACTAAGGTACTGACCAGGTTACAGGAGCACGATATTACGGGCTTTTTAGAGCCGAATCGGACACGAACTGTGCAACAGAAAAAGGAGCCAACCCCTGAAGAGTCAGCTCCTAAAACCTAATTATTGATGAACAGCTTATTGTCTACTTAATGCTCATCAACAGCACCTGCGGTTAGCTGATGCTGGAGCTTTTTAGGCCCATGTGGGTGACGGCATTGCGGGTAAAGTTGATCCGTTGTTCAAAGTCTAGCGATTTAATTTGGCTGACAAACCCTTCGGTGTTCTCAGGCAGAGAGTAGTCGTTGGGGACATTGATGATTTCGCCCGACTCCATACCCTGGGCCAGCAGCAGCCAAAACTCAAGTTTGGCCGAAGGGCTAAGGGCCGCATACTCTTTGCTGATGTTGGTATCAGCACGGTTGGCGATGTCGCGCTGGGCCTGGAGTTGGTCATCTTTAGACAGCACAACAACCTGGTTATACAGCGCTTGGCCAATCCCTTCCGTTTTGTTGTCGGGGTTGGGCTGGAGCTGATCTTTGATGTCGAGATAGCCATACCACAGCAGGGCTAGCTGAGTATCAGCATCAAACTTTTCGAACTGATTCAAAGGTTCTTTAACGGCGTCTACGGTTAAGTAGGTCATGAGGACCTCCTGTGTAAGTTTCTGGCGCTGTGCTTTTTCCAAAAGCCTATTCCAGACCAAATAATAAGTTTAGGAAAGGCTTAAAAAAGATATAGCGTTCAACGCTTTCGTTACAAACTTTAACAACCTGGAACTGGTATTGTTGTCCGTCAGAAGAAATAACCTAAAGACCCCCGATTAGAGGGAGTGACAAAGTGCAGCTGCTCTCATCATCTCACCCTCCTTATCGCTTCGCCCCTTCTTTCTAAAGGAGACTAAGAAGAAATAACTTACCCCTAGGCTGAGGTTTAGCTCACTCTAAGTCATTACAGGAGCCTTGTATTGAAGCGCCAGCGCGCTCAGCAGCGGCTCGGTAAATCCTGTCCAGCCGATAATGCCGTCTTGTGCGCGCACCATCCCTAGAGTGGCTTGCTTAAAGGCGGGAAAGTAGCTTTCGGTGGCATCTTCGACCAGCAGGCACTCGTAGCCGCGATCGTTGGCTTCGCGCATGGTGGTCTGTACACAGACCTCGGTAGTGACGCCCGTGATAATCAGGTGGGTAATGCCCTGGGCTTTGAGGTGAGCATCTAAATCGGTGGCGTAAAAGGCTCCCTTGCCCGGTTTGGGGATGATCACTTCGTTGGGCAAGGGCGCAAGTTCGGGAATGATGGCGTTGCCCGGTTCGCCCAGCACCAGTATGCGCCCCATGGGACCGCGATCGCCGATTTTAAGTGAGCCATTGCCGCGATCGCGCTTCGACGGCGGGCAGTCCGACAGATCGGGCAAATGCCCCTCTACCGTCTGAAAAATCGGCAGTCCGTAGCGCCGAAAGGCCTCCTGCAGCGCCTTGACCCTGGGAATGATCGATCGCAGCAGGCTGACATCGTTGCCCAAAGCATGGCCAAAGCCGCCGGGTTCTATGAAATCGCGCTGCATGTCGATGATGATCAGCGCCAGTCCAGTGTTGGGGAGAGGGTAGGGGTAGGGTTGAGCGGGGATGGGYGTRKRMRWGRYRGGTGGATGGGTAGGGGGTGAACGGGTAGGGGCTTAGCACTGCTAAGCCCCTACGGCTGCCGTAGGGTGGGCATTGCCCACCATTTATCTAAGGTTCAGCTCAGATCACATATCGCTGCCTAGACCAGCGCCTCGATCAGCGCTTCGGAGTGGGCCACCGCGCCAAACACGCCGCCCTGCATTTTGACCATTTTCAGCGCGGCCAGGTGGTTGCCATAATCGGTGGCACCCGTGCAGTCTGAAAGCAGCAGGCACTCGTAGCCGCGATCGTTGGCGTCGCGCATGGTGGTGTGGACGCAGACATCGGTGGTAATGCCCGCCAGAATAATGTTGCGAATGCC
Organism: Nodosilinea sp. LEGE 06152; assembly: GCF_015207525.1. GTDB lineage: Bacteria > Cyanobacteriota > Cyanobacteriia > Phormidesmidales > Phormidesmidaceae > Nodosilinea. The sequence goes on along the minus strand of NZ_JADEWR010000013.1, from coordinate 41,464 downwards.
TTTGCGGGTGAGGATTAAATCTAAGTCGGTGGCATAGAACGAGCCCTTGCCGGGCTTGTCGATCACCACCTCACCGGGTAGGGGTTGCAGCTCGGGGATGATCTCCCAGCCGGGCTCGCCCCGCACCAGAATGCGACCGCAGGGGCCAGGGTCGCCAATGCCCGCGCCGATCTGGCGCGATCGCCACTGTTTATTCTCCGGTAGGTCGGCCAGATCGGGGCGATGGCCCTCGCGGGTGTGGATAATGGTGAAGTCGCGATCGCGCATTACCCCCAGCAGCTTGGCAATGGGTTCAATTGGGGCGCGGGTAAGCGATAGATCGTAGCCCATCTTATCGACATAGCCACCGATACCGCAGAAGTCGGTTTGCATGTCGATCACGATCAGTGCCGTATTCTCGGGTTGCAGGTCCCCGTTGTAGGGGTAGGCATACGGCTCGGCTTCAACAAAAATTCCCATAGGTGCCCTCCATTTAGGTTGCTAATGGGCATTAGCGTGCTCTATCAGTCAATCGGGTGCAGCGTTAGCGATTCTCAACAGCGGCAGCTCGATTAGCTTCCACTGTATTTCACCTAACCTATCGCTCAACCCATCGTCATGAAGTGCTCCAAAGGACAGTGGCAAACGGTTACTCATGAGCCTGTCCGGGAGTTTCGGGGTACCCACCAAGGTACGCCTGGGCGAACAGGCGATGACTACAATCAGCAGGGTCAGAATGTGAGGTGACCCGTTAAACAATAGTTATTGCACACTAGACTACAGTCCAGGCTCCGCAACCTTCCTCTGAGCGTGTTTTAGCTCAACCGTCAGGTATCTGAGGATGTAGCCTGATCGCGGCCCAGCCTGAGCTTTGATCATTGAGTCCTGCCCTATTTCAGAGGTTGCCATGACAACTGAATTCACCGTCGGCGATCGCGTCCGCCTGACAGCTCTGCCGCCCTACTTCAAAACCGCCGACCCCATGCCCATGCTGCGTCCCGCCGATACCCTACCCGTAGGGGCCGAGGGGATTATTCAAAGCCGCCGTCCCGGTGGCTACTGGGGTATCAAGTTCGACAAAGGGGCGTTTTTGGTCGATAGCCAGTATTTAGAATCAGTAGAAGCCCCAGCAGACTAGGCTACCGGGGCTTCTAAGCAATCTAGTGAGGGTAATTAAGCTGAAGCGGTTTCGGTATCGGAGTCAGCCGCTTCAGGGGTGGCTTCAGCCACAGGTTCGGTAGCGGGTGCCTCGGCTGAAGCCTCACCTCCTTCGGGGGCGGCTTCTTCAGCTACGGCCTCTTCAGCCACAGCTTCCCCAGCCACGGGCTCTTCAACGACAGCCTCTTCAGCCACAGCTTCCCCAGCGACAGACTGTTTGGCTACAGGTTCTTCAGGCACGGACTCTTCAGCTACAACTTCTGCAGCTACGGGTTCCCCAGTCACCGCTTCTGCAGCTACGGCCTCTTCGGCCACCGCTTCTTCAGCTACGGCTTCTTCAACCACGGGTTCCTCAGGCACTTCTTCAGCCTTGGGCTTGGGCTTAGGGCCTCGCATCAGGGCGGGGGGAATCGCGGGTTTACGATCGCGCTCATCGCGATCGCGGCCCCGGCCTCCGCGTCGGCCCTTGTTGCCATCACGGTTGCCATCACGGCGCTCTCCGGTGCTGCGCTCACCGCCGCTCTTTTCTCCCACAGTGATTATTTTCTTCTTCGGCTTCTCAGGGGAGGTATTTGGAGTGTCTGCCATGACCCTACAATAGTTAACGTCGTGGAGATCTTAACTCGAATTGGCCCTGCCCAACCTGACTTGGGCCGCTGCGGCTCCTACACCCTCACCTGCAAAAGCAGCGCTCCTGAGGCACTCTCCTCGCTGAGGGAAAACAAGTTCAGATCAATAGCAAAGCCAGCGCCGCTATCCAATAGGGTCTAGGGCTGTTATCAATTAATTGCTGATAGCCCTAGAATCAGTGCGGTTAATCAACCACCCGCAGTCTTCCCTGGCTTAGCGCCTCATACACTCGGTTGATCAGGGCCGCATCGTTGGGGCTCAGATCTCGTTGGGAAAACATGGCCATTAACTGCTGCTGGTCATTGCGAGTTAGGCGGCGGGCCGCAAACATTCTTTCGATAGTCTGCTCAAGGTTTGACATAGTGACGCACTCTGATAGGTCGAACCGTGGCTATTTCCAGGGCGTGCAGAACGTCGTCTGAATCACATGCCTGAAAACTATAACGCTTTGTATAGTAACTCGATTTTAATGAGCGACAAGGGTGGTCGCATCGGCGGGATAACCTATTTGTTTACAAAAAATGCACCGCCGCAAGCGCCTCAAATCCGTAGTTTTACGGTCAGTAGCCAGCGGCCCGGTACAGCAACCGCCACACCCGTCAAGACGCCGGAACAAAAAAATGTTAAAGGGGTGAAGAGCAGCTAGCCACCTCCAATCTCGCGCGATCGCGCGATCGGTTGTATCCTGCGTGAGCTGGCCAGCGCTGTATCCTGCTGGCCCAAGTGGGGGGGCACTCTGAAATCTAGAGTTCACCAGCTATACTCGTGCCATAGGGGTATGGATTTCGACAGCTAATGCAATACCTGGCCAAGGTTCAAAAAAAGGCGTTCCTGGGCGGTGCAGAACTTTTACTGCTGGCCGAACAGACCTCTGAATCCACCTGGACACTACTGTCGGTAGAGCGCATCGTCGAAACCACGCGCCTGCTGGCCTTTCAGGAGGGCAATCTGGTGCTAATCGAACTCGACAACCTCAACCAGATTGTGTCTGTGCAAGATGCTACCTCCTGGGTGCTAGACCTGGTCGAACACTACCTGGCCTACGGCGTTACCCCCGAAGCCCTAGAACAGGAGATTGAGCGCGCCGAACGCTGGCGGCAATCGCTTACCCTCAAAAGCCAAGAGGTCGATCGCCGCGCCCTCGAAACCGCCGCCCGCCGCGACGAGATTCAAGAACTAGAGCGCAGTCTCAAGCAGGAGCGCGAAGAACTCGAAACCCGCTGGCAAGCCCTGGAGCAACTGAAGGCAGAGCGGGAGAGGAGTGAGTAGGAGCGTGGGAGTGTGGGAGCGTAGGCGAGTAGGCGTGTGGGAGCGTAGGTACGTGGGTGCGTGAGTGAAGCTATCTCTGCATATTTTTTGAACCGGCTTTGCCAACTTGCAATCTAAGGATGCAGAAGACTACTAATATCGCCCACCCGCCTACCCATCTACCCGCCTACCCATTCACCCGCCTACTCGCCTACTTGCCCACCCGCCTACCCATCCACCCGCCCACCCATCCACCCGCCCACCCATTCACCCGCCTACCCACCTCCCTCCCCCATCTCCCCCCTCCGCCCCTTGCCTCTGCCCCAACATCCTGATTGAATAGGGGCATTAAAATGAACTTTTATAACGGGATAGCGGGGAGACACCATGTATATCGTGCAGATTGCCTCGGAATGTGCTCCTGTCATTAAGGCTGGAGGGCTGGGCGATGTAGTCTACGGCCTCAGCCGTGAGTTAGAAAACCGGGGCCACTGTGTCGAGGTCATCCTTCCTAAATATGACTGCATGCGCTATGACCACATTTGGGGTCTGCACGATGCCTACTGCGATCTGGTAGTGCCTTGGTTTGGCACTGATATTCGCTGCGATGTGCTCTGCGGGTGGGTACATGGGCAGTTGTGCTTTTTTATTGAGCCCAAGTCGTGGGAGATGTTTTTTAACCGGGGCTGTTACTACGGCTGCGATGACGACCCGATGCGGTTTGCCTTTTTTAGCAAGGCGGCGATGGAGTTTTTGCTGCGCAGCAATAAGCGCCCCGATGTAATTCACTGCCACGACTGGCAGACGGGGCTAATTCCGGCCATGCTGTTTGAGATCTACAAGTACAACGGTATGGAGTTTCAGCGCACGCTGTACACCATTCACAACTTTAAGCACCAGGGCTTTGGCGGTACCGAAATCCTGCAGGCTACGGGCCTTAATCGGCCTGAGTACTATTTCCAGTACGATCGCCTGCGCGACAACTTTAACCCCTTTTCGATCAATTTCATGAAGGGGGGTATTACCTACGCTAACCACGTCAATACGGTGTCGCCGTACCACGCCATTGAGGCCCAGTACGGCAATGAGAGCTTTGGTTTGGGCCACACGCTGCACGTCAACGAGCACAAGTTTTCAGGCATTCTCAACGGCATTGACTACGAGGTGTGGAACCCAGAGCGCGATCGCTACATTCCGCACCACTACGGCCTCACCACATTTGAAGATAAGGCGCTGAATAAGAAAGAACTGCGCGATCGCCTGCTGCTGCGTCAGAGCGATCGGCCCCTGGTTGCCTTCATTGGTCGCCTCGATGACCAAAAAGGGGTGCACCTGGTTCACCACGCCATCTACCACGCTCTGGCGCGGGGGGCGCAGTTTGTGCTGCTGGGCTCGGCTACCGAAAAGGGCATTAACGACTGGTTCTGGCACGAAAAGAACTTCCTCAACGACAACCCCGACGTGCACCTGGAGCTGAGCTTTAACGAAGAGCTGGCCCACTTGATCTATGCTGGGGCCGACATGATTGTGGTGCCGAGCAACTTCGAGCCCTGTGGTCTGACTCAGATGATTGGTCTTAAGTACGGCACGGTGCCGATTGTGCGCGGCGTGGGCGGCCTGGTTAACACCGTGTTTGACTGGGATTATGACACCCTGCACGAGCCTGAGGGGCGCAATGGCTTTGTCTTCTTCCAGAGCGATAATGTGGCCCTAGAGTCGGCCATGAACCGCGCCTTTGACGTTTGGGATCACGCCCCCGATACCTTTAAGCAGCTGGCTCAACAGGGGATGCAGTACGACTTTTCCTGGAACCATCCTGGGCAGGCCTACATCGATTTGTATGAGTACATACGGCATAAGTAGCATACGCTACTAGTATTGGCTGGCGGAGCCGACCTTTGCCCTAAAGGCTTTAGGGGTGCAGAGCTGTGGTTTGCGCCCCTAGGGAAGCCAGAAGCGCCCAGGTTAGAAGCGCTCGCAAATTGGCGATCGCCGTTCGCGAAATGGGCACGCTGGGTTAAAAGCCGACCAGCCTACGCTCTCACCGCCGCTGATTGACCCTATGTCTGCTAGCTCTGACGTCGCCCTATCTAACCTCACTCGCGCCAAGCTACTTCGTGGTCAGGGAGATGCCCTTTACGCCATTGGTCGCAACAACGAGGCGCTGTCGCGGTTTGAGGCGGCGCTCACCCTCAACCAAGACGACTACGAGGTTTGGACGCTGCATGGGTTTTGTCTGGCCGCCCTCAAACAGTTTGAGGCCTCTATTGATAGCTTCAACCAAGCCATTGCCCGCTGCCCTGACTACGGTTTAGCCTGGCACGGCAAGGGCCACGCCCTGGCTAAGCTCAGCCACTTTGAAGAGGCCGCCACCCATCTGGAGCGGGCGGTTCAGCTCAGCCCTGGCGACAACAAGGCCTGGTACAACTTGGGTACGGCTCAAAACCAGCTGCACCGCTATCGCGACGCCGTCAACAGTTTTGAGCACAGCCTCAGGCTCAGCCCTCAAGACCACCGCGCTCGCTACAACCAGGGCGTTGCCCTGTGCGGTCTACACCGCTACGACGATGCTTTGCGGGTGCTGCAACTGGCCCTCGACCACCGACCCAATGCCCACTACATCTGGAACCAGCGGGGCACCGTGCTGATTCAAATGGGGCGCTATAGCGACGCGATCGCCAGCTTTGAAACCTCCCTCAGCCACCACGCCAACAACCCCAACGCCTGGTATGGCAAAGCCCGCGCCTACGCCATGGTGGGCAACCTAGAAAACACCCTCAAGAACCTCTACCGCACCTTTGTGCTTAGCCCTTACGTGTATAAAGTGATGGTGCAAATCGACGCCCACTTTGACAGCGTTCGCGACCACCCCCAGTTTCAGCGCTTGATTGAGTGAGGCAAACTCGGGGTTGCTAAATTGAGGCATGAACTTGGGTAGGGGCAAATGGCATTTGCCCTGCTAAACCGGGGATAACCGAGCAGGATTTAGTATGACTGTTTAGGGAGCCAGTTCTCCCAAAATTCTGAACCGCATGTGGTTGACGGCCAGGTCGCCCAGACGGACTGCGGGGCTGCCCTGGGGGAAGAGCAGCTTTTCAAAGGAAATATCTTTGCCCATTTCCACATGCCACCACGGCAGGCCCATAAAAAAGCGGGTGGGGTAGGGGCCACCCTCCTGCACATCGTCGGGGTTAGACTCCATGGGCACCCAGCCAAAGCCAGGAATGTAGAACTCAATCCAGACGTGGTTGAAGTCGGGCTCTAGGTAAAGACCGGGCTGGTCGGCGTGGGCTGGGCATTTATAGCGACCCACCGTGCGGCAGGCAATGCCGTTGAGGCGCATCAGGGCCAGCAGCAGGCCCACGTATTCGCCACAGGAGCCGCGCCCCCGCATTAGCACCACATCGGGAGGGTCGATGGCCGGGGTAACGGCGTAGGAAAGCTTGTCGTAGACGTAGTTGCGAATGCTGAGCACCTGGCGCAGCAGGTTGGTTTCGCTGCCCACGCTCTCGCGGGCCGCCGCCTGAATCATGGGGGTATCCATGGCTAGCTCGTCGTCGTCAATCAAGTAACGGGGGCCATACTCGGGGGGTAGGGGTGGGGCCGATTCTACCTGGCGCGGGGTGAGCTGGTACTTAATGCCGTAGACCTCGACGAGCGCCTTCCAGCCAAACAGGTGGCGCTGGTTGGGGTCGAGGCGATCGAACCTGAAGCTGGCCAGTCGTTCGCCGTTTTGCTGTAGCTCGGTGAAGGGTAGCCCCACCGGCTCGACCGATTTCACCCGCTGGCGATCGGTGCTGGTGGGAAAGGCAATTCGCCACTCCACATTCTCGAGTGGGGTAGCGTCTTCTAGGGTGTCGATTTCTTCGACGTAGGTCATCTCGACTAGGTAGCCATTGCTGCGACAGCAGTTGGCCGCTTTGTCCCAGTGGTAGGTGAGGGGGTGAATCAGGGTGCGATCGCGAAAGGTCAGCACGTAGGGCTCGGCCCCGTTGGGGTCTTCGCGCACGTAGGGCTCTTCGTTGGTGTAGGCCACCCAGAGGGTGCCGCTCTCGGGGGTGGTGTGGGGCGGCACCGCCAGCCCGGTGGGGGTGGCAAAGGGAGTGAGCATTTTGACCACCAGCTCTCCGGTGGCGCGATCGAGGCAGTACACGGTTTGCTCGATCTGGTCGCTGACCCACAGGTAGTCGCCCCAGACCGAGATATTCTCAATGCCAATGCCGGGGGCTAGAAACTGGGTAATGCGCTGCCCTGAGTTGCGATCGCAGACGAAGATGCAGCCCCCCTTTTTACAGCTGACGTAGAGGGTGTTCTCCCATACGGCAACACCATCGACGGGGTAGGGCAGAGTGAGCACCGGGGCAGGCTGAATGTGGTCAAGGGCGGTGGTATACACCGTGTGGTCGCGGCAAAACCACAGCTGGTCTTGCCAGCAGGCAACGCCCGTGACACCGTAAAACGCCTCAGCATCAGAAGCATTGAGAATCTCGATCTGGTCGGTTTTGGGGTCGAGGCGCAACAGGTAGCCCCGAAACGGATCTACTGCCAGCAGCAGGTCGCCCTGAAGCGCCAGGCCATAAATAGCCTTCACCCCAATCGGCTGAATCAGCGGGACGGCTCTCGCCGGGGAGAGGGCCGGAGATGTGGACGAAAGAGATTCAGGCATAACCAGTGGGGCAACCCAGAAGAAAGACAGCAGGCAGAGGGGTAAGCAATACCCCACCGCTAAGGTCATATCCTAGGGGAACGAGGCGATAAAAAGTGTAGTTTGCCTAGCCCGGCATTAAAAACCCGTGGAATTTGGATGAGGGGGTGGACAGGGGAGGGGTGAAAGGATGAGGACGAGGAGATGGAGCGGTTTCTCAGAGGGTGGGGATGAGAAGTTTTGGATTTTGGATTTTGTGAACTCACCGTCACCTGATCCTTATCACCCACCCCACCCCTCACCTTCCCAATCGCCTCATCTACCTCATCTTCTCCTACTCCGCGTCCTGGCTGAGCTGCTGCTCAACGGTGCTGATGGCGGCATTGAGGGCGGCCAGGCGGGTTTCTAAAGCATCGCGCCAGGACTTCATCATCTCCAGCTTGTGGCGCTGGTACTCGCGGCGAGATGCGGCGGAAGGGGGGGCACAAAAGGGTAAAAACATAGGGGCTACACGAGTGAGGAGAGCGATCAGAGAACTATCTAAAATCTAGCTCAGCCAGAGAAAGATTGCCGCTTCCTTAGGGCTGGACACCACCAGTTCCAGCGGCCCATCAGGCGCATGCTGGCGGGCACCAGCACGGCGCGGATTAGAGTCGAGTCGATCAGGACTGAGATCGCGATGCCCAGCCCCAAAGCTTTCACAAAAATAATGCTGGTAAAGGCAAAGGAGGCCGTGACAATAATGGTGAGCAGGGCCGAACTGGTAATGATGCGCCCGGTGCACTCCAGCCCTTCGACAATGGCATCGGTGTTGTTGCCGGTGCGATCGTAGGCCTCTTTGATGCGGGCCAGCAAAAACACCTCGTAGTCCATTGAGAGGCCAAACAGCACGCAAAACAGCACGATGGGCAGCAAAATGTCGAGGTAGCCCACGGGGGTAAAGTTGAGCAGGTTCTGAAAGTGGCCCTGCTGAAAGATAAACACCAGCGCCCCAAACGAAGCCCCAATCGACATGACGTTGAGGAAAATGGCCTTCAGCGGCATCACCACGGAGTTAAATAGCTGGGTCAGGGAGACAAACGTTACCAGGAAGATAGCTGCGATCGCGAGCGGTGCCCGCTGCCCAATAACGTCAATGGTATCGAGGCTCTTGGCGGTAGTGCCTCCCACGCTCAGGGTGAGGCCAGGCAGCGATTTTTGCCGTAGCTCTCGCACCAGCTGCCGCGACTGGGGGCTGTTGCTGTCGGCCCGGCTGCTGATTGAAATTAGCGTGGTGTCGTCGGCACTCAGGCGCGCTACCGCTGCTGCTACCGACTCCGGAGGAATGCGACTGGGGGTTCGGTACAGCTGCTGGTAGGTCGTCAGATCAAAGGTTGGGTCGAGGTTAAACAGGCTTTGCACGCTGGCAATGCGGGCGTCGGTCGTCAGCGATTCGACCCAGGTGTAGAGAGTCTCTACCGAGTCGGGGGCCAGTACGCGATCGCCAGTTTCGGTGGTAACCGCCACTAGAATAGGGGCCGTGCGCCCGGCACTGATGGCTTCTTCTAAGACTTCTACCCCCTGGCGAGCCTGGGCCGAGGCCGGCAGCGCGTTGACATCACCCAAACCCCACTGGGCCTGCCAGAAGGGTGACATTAGCACCAAAATGATGGCCACCACCGCCGCGATCGCCACCACCCGGTAGCGGATAACCCGGCGCGAAAACGGTCCCCAGAAGCCCACTCCCTCGCGAGGGGTAAACACTCGCCAGCGGTTGATCTGGTGGCCCAAGACTCCCAGCAGCGCAGGCACCAGGGTGAGCGCCGCCAGCACCGACATCAGCACGACCAGCGACCCGGCCACCCCCAGCGATCGCAGCAGCACTACCGGAAACAGCAGCAAACTCAGCAGCCCAATGCAGGTCGTCAGGCCTGAATAAAACACCGCTTCCCCGGCGGTGGCCATGGTTTCTGTGACCGCCTCCGGAACCGGACGGTGGACCAGCTCTTCTCGAAAGCGGCTCACCATCACCAGAGTAAAGTCGATGCCTACCCCCAGGCCCAGCATGGTGGTCAGGGTAACGGCAAAAATAGAGACCTCTGAAAACTGGGCGATCGCGTAGATTAGCCCGCTGGTCACGGTGACGGTGGCCACCGCCATTACCACCGGCAGCAGGGCTGCCACCACCGAGCCAAAAATAAACACCAGGGCAATCAGGGTCAGCGGCAGCGACAGCGCCTCGGCCCGCACCAGGTCTCTTTTGCTAATCTCCTGCGCTTCGTAGTCCACCACGGCTTTGCCGGTGAGGTAGCTGGTTACCCCAGCGGGGGTTTCCTCCTGCAGCAGGGTGAGCAGGGTGGCAATGGCGGTGTTGGTATCGCCCTCTGCAACCCGCAGGCTAATGGAGCGGTAATCGACATCGCCAGCCTCTCCCGGCAGCGCCGCAGGCTGACTCACCGACTCGACCGCAGGCAGCACCGCTAGCTGGCTCAGCAGGGGTTGGATATCAGGGCGCTGGTCAGCGACTGACCCAGAGGCGCGATCGCCGTCTGCGTACTCAAACACCACCGTCAGCGCGTCGGCATCGAGGCCTAGGCGGTCTGCTAACAGGCGATCGGTTTGGGCCGCCTCCCCCCTTTCGTAGGTTGTGCCCGTGCCGTGCAGCACGCTTTCTAGACGAGGGGCAAACAGCCCACCCAGCCCTAGCAGCACCACCCATAGGGCCAAAACCAGCCCCCTGTAACGGTAGGCCAATCGCCCAAGGGCAGCAAATATAGATGTTTTGTTTGATGTTCCGCTAAGTAGCTGCTGGCACACTAACCCCTCTCCCGGCCCCTTGCTGGCCCCATAATGGCTGCTATTGATACGCACAAACCCAGGGGCTGGATGTCACCAACGTCAGGATCTCTGCGAAATCTGCCGGGGTGAGTTGGTAAACCCCTATAGCATGGTTATTTCTACGGGCTAGAGGTGCATGATAGCGGTGACTGAGGCCAGTGTTTTGGCCAAAAATGTTGGTTTTATCCGGTTTTAGCTGAAAAATCTATGTGGAAAATCGTCCTGGGTGCCCTTTCTGCCAGCGGGGTTGTGGGTTTGGCAGTTTTGCTAAATCCGCTGGCGTTGTTCCCCGCCCCGTCTGTCAGTCCGTTGAGTGTTCAGGCCCCTGCCAGCGCCTCAGGCATCGTTATTTCGGAGGTCGCCGCCCCAGGAGCCCCAGCCCCGACTACCCCAGCCCCGACTACCCTAGTGCACCTGTTTGAGTGGACCTGGGCCGACATTGCCACCGAGTGTGAAACCTACCTCGGCCCCAACGGCTATCGAGCCGTCCAAATTTCGCCGCCCCAGGAGCACATTGTGCTGCCCGACTATGGCTATCCCTGGTGGCAGCGATACCAGCCCGTTAGCTATCGGCTCGAAAGCCGCAGCGGCAGCCGCGCCGCGCTACAGGACATGATTCACCGCTGTCGTGACGCGGGGGTCGCCGTCTACGCCGACGCTGTGATCAACCACATGGCTGGGTTTGACAGCGGCGTGGGCAGCGCTGGCAGTCGGTTTACCAAGTATGACTATCCCGGCCTTTACAAACCTGAAGACTTCAACGATTGTCACCAACAGGTCACCGACTATGACAATGCCGAAAATGTTACCCAGTGCGAACTGGTCGGCCTGGCCGACCTCAATACCGGGTCGGCTAAGGTGCAGGCCACTCTGGTCGACTACATGAGCGAGCTGGTGGAGATGGGGGTGGCGGGCTTTCGCATTGATGCGGCCAAGCACATTCGCAACGAAGAGCTAGGGGAAATTTTGGCGCAGCTGCGCGATCGCCACCCCGAAGTCAATCTTTATATCTATCAGGAAGTGATCGACCCCGGCACCGAGGCGATTCGCAAGCAGGATTACTACGACAGCGGCAACGTGCTTGACTTTAAGTATGGCCGTTTTGTGGGCCTGGCTTTTTTGGGGCTGGAGGGTCAAACTCTGGCCAATCTGCAAACCCTGGGAGAAGGCTGGGGCCTGGCTCCCTCGGCCCAAGCAGTGGTTTTTACCGACAACCACGACAAGCAGCGGGGCCACGGCGGCGGTGGTGACTACCTCACCTACAAAAACGGCGATCTCTACGCCCTGGCTAACGTGTTTATGCTGGCCTTTCCCTACGGTAAACCTCAGGTGATGTCGAGCTTTGCCTTTGACAACTCAGAACAGGGGCCACCAACCTACGCCAACGGCATCACCCAGCCGGTGTACCAGGGCGAGGCGTCGAATTGCTTTGAAGCATGGGTCTGTGAGCATCGCTGGCCCGCTATTGCCGGCATGGTGGGCTTTCGCAACGCCGTCGAGCCAGTGGCCGAAGTCACAGACTGGTGGAGTAACAACGCCAACCAGATCGCCTTTGGCCGAGGCAACCGGGGCTTTGTAGCCATCAACCGCGAGGCCCAGCCGCTGACCCACCGGTTTCAGACCCAGCTGCCTCCAGGTCGCTACTGCAATGTGGCGCAGGGCGGCTTAGCGGCCAACGGCAAAGTCTGCGCTAACGACGCCGAAGTCATCTTAGTCAACCGAGCCGGGCAGTTTACCGCCACGCTGCCAGCAATGTCGGCTCTGGCCATTCACGTAGAGGCCAAGCTGACCCGCCTGTTTTAAGCGACTTTAAGCGACGAAGGCTCGGGCTCGCAAGAGGTAGCCCCATTGAGGATGTCGACTCGTCCTGGAAGTCGCTGGGCTGATGCTACGTTGCCCTACTCGGCGTCTGGGGCGGGTTTCTTGGCCCGGTAAAAGGCCTTGATGGCAAACCGCACCAGCAAAATAAAGAAAGCTAACACCACCACAAACATCACCACTGGGGCTAGCAGCGCCAGGATGGAAATCACCACAGCCCCCACCAGTTCTACCCCAGCGAGAATCAAGTTTGTCGCTCCGCCCGTAGTCGCTGTGGAGACGAAGCGAGTCAGGCCATTGAGCCCCTTCACCGTGGCGGCGGCACCGCCCCCCGCCACGATCGCCACGCTCCACTGGGCAAAGGGGTCGAGCTGGTTGGCCGCGATCGCCATCAGCAGCGTGCCCGCTACCGCCGCCACGGGCAGCGCCACAGTATCGATCGCGTTGTCGAGCCAGGGCACGCTGTAGGCGGCAATTTCGACCACCAGAGCAATGGAAAGGCCAATAAAGGCAGAAGTGCTGCCCAACCAGGTCACACTGTTGGCTAGCTGAACGTGGCCAAACAGAGCAGCGGCACTCAGCACCCAAAAAGGCACCACCACCCGAAACCCGGCGGCTACCCCCAAGCCCAGGCCCAGGCCGATGCTCTCCAGCAGTTGCCAGTTCATCATGCTTACATCCATCCCGCTTCCCTCACCGACGATTTGTGAATGGCCAGTCAATCCTTGGCCTAAGAATAGGCCCCAGGGCTGCCTAGCAACAACCCTAAAATCGCCAGTAGTTCGACAAGCTCACTACAAGTCCAGAATCCAAAATTGACCTACCAGGGCAACCGCGTGCCGTCCCAGCTAAAAAATTCGCCGCTGTCGGCTGGGCTCAGGCCGTCCATAACCGTCATGAGCTGCGCCACTGTGCGCTCTACCGAAAAGAGTTTTTCGGGCGGCACCCCCCGCTGAAAGGGTTCCGACAGGCGGGTGTCGGTGGTACCGGGGTGCAGCAGGGCCAGGGTGGTGTTGGGGCTGCGGCGGGCGTACTCCAGCGAGGCCGTTTTGATCAGCATATTCAGCGCCGCCTTCGAGGCCCGGTAGCCGTACCAGCCCCCCAAACGGTTATCGCCGATACTGCCTACCTTGGCCGAAATCGCCGCATAAATGCTGGGCTGGTCGTGCTTAAGCAGGGGCAGCAGATGCTTGGCCAAGAGCGCTGCCCCCACCGCATTGGTCTGAAACGATCGCACCAGGTTCTCGCTGGTAATCTGCCGCAGGCTTTTCTCGGGCTGAAAATGGCCGTCGTGGAGTACCCCAACGCAGTACACCACCCGGTGCAACCGGGGCGTACGGGCCTGAATGGCTGCGATCGCGCCCGAAATACTTTCTTCCGCCGTCACATCCATCGGCAGGCAGGTGAGCCGAGGAAATTGCTCCGCCAGCGCCAGTAGCCCCTGGGCCGTCTCCGGGCGGCGGTAGGTGCCGTACACCGTCTCAAAGCGATCGTCGGCCAGCAGCTCCTGCACAAAGCCGAGGCCAATGCCCTGGCTGGCCCCGACGATCAGAGCATTCTGACGCGTTTCTATCATTGTTGCGGTCAAGGCAGGTCCACCCCAGCTAATGACTGATTACAGCGCATTGGTTTCAACCACGGTTCATCTCGGCGATCGGGTTCCAAAGACCCAGCAGCTCCATTTGAGTCCAATGATGGACTCCGGGTTGAGGGCAAATCACGGCGTCAACGTTCCCTCGGCGACTGCAATCAGCTCCTCCAGCGCGGCCTGAATATCCTTAGTCAGTCCTTCTACCGCCGCCTTCGCCGATCGCCGCGACTGGGCATAGTCGGGCCAGCGATCGCTGATATTCATCGGCTCTCCCAGGCTAATTACTGCCTGGCGTGTCCCCAACTGGGGACGTTTGGGCACCCGTGTCCCCTTCACCCGCTCCACTAGGTCAAAGAGAATCAGGGTGGTTTCGGCAAAGCGCTCAAAGCTGGGCTTGTCTTTCACGTAGTGGCCCGACACCGCCACAAAGCTCTCCGCCAGGCGCATGTGCTGCATCTGTAGGGTCGCAGCGGCGGCGATCCAATCGGCCAGACCGCGATCGAAGGGCGAAAGCTGACCCAGATCGTTAATGTCTTCGCGATAGATATAGCTCCACCCCGCTTCTTCTAGACGACGGCAGCGAGTCACCAGCGTGCCGGTGCTGGGGAGGGCAAAAAACCGTTCTCCCACTGCCAAAGCCCCGTTCAAAAGATGGCTTAACCGCTGGCCCAGCTCACCGACCGGATCTGGGTTGGACGGGCCTAGGTTGGACGAGCCTGGGTTGGACGGGTCTGAATTAACGGCCTCAAATTCGGTTGGCGTTAACCCATAGAACCTTTGGTAGAACCCTTCCAGGCGGGTTAGCAGGTGCTGCCCCAGCCCCAGCAGGCGAGGATAGTAGGCCTCGGCGGCCGTCCCCGCTGGGTCGCTGAACGACTGTACCGGCAGGCCGCAGTCGGCCTCTAGCTGAGACAGCAGCCGGTTGAGGGCGGCCCAATCGGGGCGAGGGTAGATATAGCGCAGACCCACCGGCAGCAACAGCACCTGCTCAGGCCGTTCTGCTTTTTGCAGATCTTCGACCGCCCAAAAGGCCAGCTGCGCCGTACCCGGCTCCAGATCGCTGATTACTTCACCGTGGCCGTTGGTTGCGCCCTCGGGAGCAATGGTGACCGGCAGCGGGGCGGTCATAATCTGCTCGCGCACTGCCTTCAGCGCCTTGAGGTCGAGCCTGCGGCCCCGGTGCACCGGAATGCCCCCGATCGCCGCAAAAAACCAGCCCAGCCACCGCCCGGCCCACAGCGGCATACCCCGGTCATACATAAAAAAACTGTGCAGCGGGCGCTTGAGGCGAAAGCCCTTTTGGCGTGCGGCCCGAGGCACCAGCCGCGAAAACAGGTATGACAAGCAGATGGGGTCGTCGACCTGACTGTGGCGAAAGGCCAGCAGCAGCCGAATTTTGCCCGTTTGAAACTGGCGAAAACACTCCGCCAATACCTCGGGGTTGTGGCAGGTCACCGGCCAAATACCCGCTGGCAGCCAGGGCCGCAGCCGCAGTCGCAGCATCAGGGGCAGCACAATATAGCAGCCCTGCACCACCCAAGGTTTGTAGCGGGGAGGGATAAAGCCCAGGGGCGGCTGGGCGCGGTTCAGCTTAGGCAACGGCAGACTCCAGGCAGGGGGCGGGGTTTTCCATAGCCCACTTTAGGGCGTGTCACTCATTCTGGCTACAATCCCTGTGCCATCAACGTTGCCAAATACCAATCGTCCATGTCGCTAGCGCAGCACCCGCAACAAGCAAAACAACCATAGCCGTTCCCCGAGCGGAGTCGAAGGGAATCGCTAGTATTTAGAGCTAATCCGAACCGCGTAACCCTGACTTAAAGAGCAGGTGGCTTGCGTAGGGGCAAACGGTGTTTGCCCACCCCAACCGGGGGCAGCTAAGGCAGATTCAGTACAAGATTGCGATCGCAGCAGCCCAACGTTTCGCTGCACTGGTATGCCCCAGATCGACAAAGTCCTCCTCCCAGGGGAGAAGGACCTTGCTGCGGGACCACACAACCGGGTGATTCATAGCCATGAGCCACCCTAAAAATAAAAGTGTCTGACCCCTGAAAGCCCCCTGGGATCAGACACATTTACCTGTAAGGACGCATTTCAAGCAGACCAGCTCTCAGGTTCAAATGCCCCCAAGTGAGCCGCCGAACTGACCTGCTGCGTTCTTCAGAATTAAATTTATTCTCTTCGCTTTAGGGCCTGACGGCGTCGAGGGAATTACGGAACCCGGCTAACTTTCTCGCCCATTCGCTGAATTAGATTCGGTGGGATTACTCAGGCTAGGGATGGCCGTCTGGTTCAAACCTGTGCCCGGCCGTGATTGAGGCCCTGGTTGCTGAAGTAGGGTAGCGGAGCCTGGGGCTCGGGCCAGTGGTAGGCCACATAGCGCAGCACCCAGGGGGCCGACACCAGCAAACACAACACCCCCAGCCACCAGCTGGCCTGAAATTCGGCCAGGGTATCGATGGCATTGGCGGTGGGCTGAGTGGCCAAAAAGTCTACTCCTGAGGCGATCGCATTGTTGATGGCGTGGGCTGCCATCGGCACCAACAGCGATCGCGTGCTCAGGTACAGCAGCGACATCACCACCCCAAAGACAAACAGCCCAATCAAGTTAGAGTGCAGCACCCCAAATAGCACCGAGGTCAGCACAATGGCCGGGCGTACCCCCCACTTGACGCCCCAGCGGTGCAGCAGCACGCCGCGAAAGATAAATTCTTCGGTAATTGGGGCCACCACCACCACCGAAAACAGCATGAGCGCGTTGTAGAGACCAGGAGCCGTCGCCTGGTCAGAAGATAACAGCAGCGACTGGCTCAGAGTTGTCTCGACCAGCCCCGGTGCCACCAGCGACAACCCCAGGTACGAGACCTGAAACGCCCCCAGCGAAAACAAAAACACGCCGACTACCAGCCACAGCAGCTGTACCCAGGCCAGGTGTCTGGGCACTGGCCCCAGCAGCGCCGCCAGCCGCAGGGGCAATCGCCTGGTGGCTAACAAAATCGCCCCACACAGGCCCACAAAAATCAGGCTGTAGAGAATGGGGGCCAAAATGGGGTCGTCCCCCCGCAGGGGCAGCAGCTCTAACGTCCCTAGGGTGCTAAACACCAGGGCCAGACCAGCAGAAATCATGACAAACATCACGACGACCTGCCTGGCCTTGAGCGCCAAAAACGGATTTTCACACCCTGCCATAGGTCTAAGCCTGCCTGCAAATCGCTGAAAAGAGCCGCCAGAATCTATGCTACTGATTAATGCGATCGCGCAGCGTTCCCTACGGGGAATCGCCCTGTTTTGATCGATTCAATCATGAATGGTTGAGGGGGCGCTATAACTGAGGCACGCTGCTCCACTAGGGGCGACGGAGGCAACGCTTAGACCCACAGCCGGGCCGCAGGCCACCTGCCTCCGCTACAGGGTGATCATCGGGTGTTATCAAGGGCGACTGTTCTGTGCCTCCGGGCCAGCGCCTACAGTGACGGGGGCTGTCATCTCTGCTCCAGGGTTCCATGACCAATGCTTCGCCAGATTCTGGCCAAACCTCCGGCGCAATTCTAGTGGCTCCCGTGGCCGACAGCAGCCTGGGGCCGCTGTCGGCATTGTTAGATCTGCTGCGGGCGGCAGGTTACGAGGTGCGCGAGGTCAGTGGCGAAGACGACACAATTACCGCCGCCGAGGCCGCCCCACCCGACCTGATTTTGCTGGCCGTTGACCAGTTCGACACCGCAGCCATGCGGCTGTGCCACCGCCTCAAAAAACGACCCCAAACCCGTCAGGTAGCCGTGGCGGTTGTGGGCCAAGACCAGGCCCTGGCCCGGCGGCTGCGGGCTTTTGAATTTGGCGTCGTTGACTACATTGACCAATCGCTCTGGGTAGAAGAAGCCGCCGCCCGCATTAAGGCCCAGGTATCGACCCATCGGCTTCAGCGGCGGCTCAGGCAGCAGGCCCAGCGAGCCGTATCGGCGGGCAGCGCCACCAATCTGCTAGCCGACCTGCAAAAGGCGCTACGGCGACAGGCTCAGCTGCTTCAGGCCCAGAACCAGCAGCTTCAGCAAGAGATGCAGGAGCGTGAGCAGGCCCAGCAGGCCCTGCGCCTAGAGCAGCAAAAGTCCGAACAACTGCTGCTCAACATTCTGCCCCGGGCCGTGGTCGACAAGCTCAAGCAGCTGGAGGGGTCGCTAGCGGAGCGCTTTGACGATGTCACCATTCTGTTTGCCGACATTGTGAACTTTACCCCCCTGGCGGCTCAGATCAGCCCGCTGGAGCTGGTTAACTGGCTCAACCAAATCTTCTCGGCCTTCGATCGCCTGGCGGAGCAGTACCAGCTTGAAAAAATCAAGACTATTGGCGACGCCTACATGGTGGTGGGCGGACTGCCGCTGCCCCGCCTTGACCACGCCGAAACCATTATGGAAATGGCCCTGGCCATGCAAGAGGCCGCCACCCACATCACCCGCAACGACGACCAGGAATTTCAGCTGCGCATTGGCATCAACACCGGGCCGGTGGTGGCTGGGGTAATTGGCATTAAAAAGTTTAGCTACGACCTCTGGGGCGATGCGGTCAATATCGCCAGCCGCATGGAGGCCCAGGGGATGCCGGGCAAAATTCAAATTACCGAGGCCACCTACGAGCGCCTTAAGCACCGCTACGCCTTTGAAGAGGCGGGCCAGGTCTTGGTCAAAGGTCATGGCTACTTGACCACCTATCAATACGTCGGCCCAGGGCGAAAAGCTTGATAGACTAGGGAGGCTAAAAATGCGGGGCAGTAGCGTCGAGATGATTGTCTCGACTAGCTACGGTAGATTCTCCGCTGCAATTTGCAAAGAACGGCCCCTAAGGGGGCGTGCACGACACAACCTATATCTCTTTCTATGGCGACATTTTTACTGGAAGTTGGCACTGAAGAACTGCCCGCCAGTTTTGTTAGCGATGCCCTCCACCAGTGGCAAACTCGCATCCCAGCTGAGCTGGCTGAGCTGGCCCTGGCCCCAGAGTCGGTGCGTTTTTACGGTACGCCTCGCCGCTTGGCGCTGGTGCTCGATGGGCTGCCCCCTCGCCAGCCCGATCGCACCGAAGAGGTAAAAGGCCCCCCAGCCCAGGCGGCCTTCAAAGCCGGTGAACCCACCCAGGCGGCCCTCGGTTTTGCTAAATCTAGAGGGGTGGATGTGGCGTCCCTGGAGGTGCGCGACACCGACAAAGGAGCCTTTGTCTTTGTAAATCAGGCGATTCCAGGGCGGCCCGCCACTGACATTTTGAGCGAGCTGATTCCTCAGTGGATTTTGGGCCTGGAGGGCAAGCGGTTTATGCGCTGGGGCGATGGCGATCTGCGCTTTCCGCGCCCGATCCGCTGGCTGGTAGCGCTCATGGATGGCGACGTTCTGCCCATCACCCTAGAAAATGGGTCGATGGTGTGTGTGAGTGATCGCATTTCCCAGGGCCATCGGGTGCTGCATCCCGCGCCTGTGCCCCTGCGTCGCGCCCAAGACTATGTCGAAGCCCTGCGCAACGCCCGCGTTGAAATTGACCCCGCCGCCCGCCGGCTGCTGATCGAGCGCCAGGTGGAAACGGCGGCCAAATCGGTCGAAGCCGTACCGATGATTTCTGCGGCCCTGCTGGATGAGGTCACCAATCTGGTGGAGTGGCCGACGGCGGTGGTGGGCAAGTTCGATGCTGAGTTTCTGGAGCTGCCGCCCGAGGTCGCCATCATCGAAATGGAAAGCCACCAGCGCTACTTTCCGCTCAAGCAAGCTAGCGATGGCCTGGCGCTGATGCCCTACTTCGTCACCATCTCTAACGGTGATCCCAGCAAAGACGCCATTATTGCTGAGGGCAACGCTCGGGTAATTCGCGCTCGCCTTTCCGACGGCAAGTTTTTCTTCGATGCCGATCGCGCCCAGCCCCTCGATGCCTTTGTCGCCAAGCTCGAAACCGTCACCTTTGAAGAACAGCTGGGTTCGATGGCCGCCAAGGTGAAGCGCATTGGTGCTGTGGCCGACCATGTGTGCGACCAGCTCAATTTGGGGGCACAGCCGCGCCAGCACATTCGTCGTGCCGCCTACCTATGCAAGGCCGATCTGGTCACCCAGATGGTGGGCGAGTTTCCTGAACTACAGGGTGTGATGGGGCAAAAGTACGCCCTTCACAGCGGCGAACCCGAGGCGGTGGCCACCGCCATTTTTGAGCACTACCTGCCGCGCGGTGCCCAAGACAGCCTGCCCCAAACCCTGGTGGGTCAGGTAGTGGGCATTGCCGATCGCCTCGATACGCTGGTGGGCATTTTTAGCACCGGCCAGCTGCCCACCGGCTCGTCTGACCCCTTTGCCCTCCGGCGGGCGGCTAACGCGGTACTGAATATTATCTGGGCGGCTGGGCTGCCCCTGAATCTGGCGAAACTGCTGGATACTGTAGTGCAGGACTTTGCTCAAGATCCAACCCTGGCAATCAACGCCCCCGATGCGCTGCGCACCCAGCTCCACGACTTTTTCTTGCAGCGGGTGCAGACCCTACTGCAAGACGAGCAGGGCATCGACTACGACCTGGTAAATGCGGTGATAAGCGATCGCGCCCTGGCCGATCCGCTAGATGTCAAAGATCGGGCGCTGTTTTTGCAGGAGATGCGTCGCAGCGGTCGCATGGACAAAGTCTACGAAACCGTGAACCGGGCCACTCGTCTGGCCGCCCAGGGCACCCTCGATACCCAGGTGATTGACCCCGACGGCGTGATTGATGTTTCTGCTCTGGAGGCCCAGTCGGAGCAGGCCTTTTTGGCGGCGCTCAAAACCCTGGTGCCCCAAACCCAGGCGGCCCAGGCCAGCCGCGACTATGACCAGCTCGTCGCTGGCCTAGAGCAGGTTGCGCCAGTGGTCAGCGGCTTCTTCGACGGCCCCGATAGCGTGCTGGTGATGGCCGACGACCCGACGGTGCGGCAGAACCGGCTTAACCTGCTGGGCCTGCTGCGCAACCACGCCCTGGTGCTGGGCGATTTTGGGGCGATCGTCAAGGGATAGCGATGCCATGAAAAACGCCCATGTAATTGGTCTGGGTAAGTCGGGGGTGGCGGCGGCGCGGCTGCTGCACCGCGATGGCTGGCAGGTGGTGCTGAGCGATCGCGGCTCTAGCCCGGCCCTGGTTACCCAGCAGGAGAGCCTGCGCCAGGACGGCATTACCGTGCTGCTCGACTACAGCTTTGTGCCCGACAGCCGGACCAACCTGCTGGTGGTCAGCCCCGGCGTGCCGTGGGATAGCCCGGCTCTGGTGGCCGCCCGCGAGAACGGCCTGGAGGTAATTGGCGAAACCGAGCTGGCCTGGCGCTTTTTGCAGGATAGGCCCTGGGTGGGCATCACCGGCACCAACGGCAAAACTACTACTACGGCTCTCACCGCCGCTATTTTTCAGGCTGCTGGGCTAAACGCGATCGCCTGCGGCAACATTGGCTACGCCGCCTGCGAGCTGGCCCTAGAGCCCACGGTGCCCGATTGGGTAATTGCAGAGCTGAGCAGCTATCAAATCGAGGCGTCTACCACCCTATCGCCCCAAATTGGTCTTTGGACCACGCTGACCCCCGACCACCTGCAGCGGCACGGCACGGTCACAAACTACGCCCAGATCAAGGCATCGCTGATGCACCGCTCAGAGCTGGCGGTCTTCAATGGCGACGATCCCTACCTGCGCCAGCATCTGCCGCAAGACTTTCCCGACGCCTACTGGACGAGCGTGGGCGGCAAGCGGGCGATCGCCCCGCTCCGGCCCTGTGCCTACATCGACGACGGCTGGGTCAAGTTTGAAGCCATCCCCATTGTGCGGGCCGATGCCCTGCGCATGGTGGGCGACCACAACCAGCAAAACCTGCTGCTGGCGGTCACAGCAGCCTGCCTGGCGGAGCTAGATGCTGAGGCGATCGCAATCGGAGTGGCCAACTTTCCCGGCGTGCCCCACCGGCTAGAGCACATCTGCACCTGGCAGGGCATCGACTTCATCAACGACTCCAAAGCGACCAACTACGATGCCGCCGAGGTGGGGCTGCGATCGGTCTCCACCCCCGCTGTGCTAATCGCTGGCGGTGAAGCCAAGGAAGGCGACGACAGCGCCTGGCTAGCCAGCATTCGGGCGCGAGCTGCCACCGTCCTGCTAATTGGCGATGCTGCGCCTCAGTTTGCCCAGCGGCTGGAGGCCGTCGGGTACAGCCATTACGAAATTGTCGAGACCATGGAGCGGGCCGTGGAGCGAGGGGCGGCGGTGGCAACCTCTCTAGTGGCCCCTGTGGTGCTGCTTTCCCCCGCATGCGCCAGCTTTGATCAATACCCTAACTTTGAGCAGCGGGGGGAGCACTTTCGCCAGCTTTGTCAGCGGTTTCAGTAGATTGGCTCAGTCTATTTTTTGGAAAAACTGTCCTTGTCCGTAGCCTTAATTTCCGTAGCCTTAATTAAGAGCAAGCCATTTAATCAATTGGGATGGCTGTCTCCGCTGTCCCCGGTGTAGGACACCTCCTAAACTAAAAACTGTGGACTTACTCAACCCTAATCTTTGGCTTTTTTAGGCTCAATTACCCAGGAGCTGCAGCAACAAATTTTCGGTTCAGCCGGAGGCGAAAAGAGCCAGGGTGCTGTTTCAACTAAAGGATCAGTTCCACTAGTTCCATTAAATTAGGCTAAAACTCAACTATTCAGGTATAAATTGAGGCAGATGGTGCTTCCTCAAGTTCTGTACCTGGCTCAGCCCAGGAGGTTGCCATCCTCAAGGTTAGCCTCTACCCTCATTCAGCTACCTGGCCCAGCCTCCTCGATACCATGGACAACTCCTCTAACTTCATAGCCCTGCCTCCCGTATCGCCGCCTGCGGCTAACCCTCCAGAGGCGCGCCCCCCCCGTCGCCCCGTGTCGTTTACGATTGGCGGTGCAGAAAGCGGCACCAGCGCAGGCAACCCCCAGCCTGACCCCAGCCCCACCGACAGTTCTCCACCGTCTGGTTCTCCGGCTCATCTGGCTCCGTTTCCCGTCCAGGCGCAGCCTTCGCACCTGCCCCTGCTGCCTCGCCGCAAACGCCCGACCTTTAGCCGCCACCGCCACGATGCCAACCCTGCCCTGGCGGTCAAAGTGCTGCAGGATATTCAAATGGCCGTCGAAGCGTGGCATCAAGACCTGAAACAAACCGTGCAGCGCATTCAGGCGCTCTACATGGAAGGGCCGATTGTCGATGGCTGGCTCGAAACTGTCGACGACCAGTCGGGGACTGCGACGGCGATCGATTCAGCGCTGCTGCGCCACGGCGACCCCCAAGATCTCTCGGGCTATGTCGATCGCCTGTGCCAGTCGCTAGAATCGCCCGCCCCGCCCGCCGCCCCTGGCCATGCCGTGGGTCGCCCTGGCTATCGACTGTGCAACCTCGATTCTGACGGTCGGGTGCAGCACTTTCCCTGCCCGCCAGAGCAGTTGTCTACAATTAGTCTGGCGATCGCTCGCCACCAAAAGCTGCGCCAGCTGCTCGATCACAAGCGATTTTTAGAGGCCAAACTCAAGCGCACAGTAGAGGTCATGACCAGCAGCCGCGACGCCTTAGGAATTGCGCCCATGTGCAGTTCGGAGCCAGAGGTCGGGGAGTAGCGTTGGCTGAGGAGCCGGGGAGGGTTCTCGGTAGGGTCAATGAGGGGATGAGGCGAGTCAGACGCGCAGGGATTACCAGCCCCAGGTGCCTGGATCGCCCTTAAAGGGGCCAACGATGTCTGAGGTAATCCAGCCGCCGTAGAAGTCGCCCGGTTGGGACTGCACCCGCTCATCATCGACATAGCAGGCTTCCATGCGGCTGGGGTAGACGGCAATGTAGTTGGCAATGCTCTGGAACGCCTCCGTAGGGTGAGGATAGGCCCAGGCAGCCTGTTCGGCCTGGCGGTCGCCTACCGCAATGGTGAAGTACACCGCTGCTCCTTTCCACTCGCACATAGTTGAGCGGGGCACGGCCTGGAAGTACTGCATCTGCACATCGTCTGGCGGAATGTAATAGGTGGGCGGATGGCTGGTTTCTAGCACCCGCTTAGCCCGCTGCGAGTCGGCAATGACCACGCCGTTAAACAGGATGCGAATCCGCCGAGCTGAGTCTTCAAGCCGAGGCGGGCGAGGGTAATCCCACACAGATTCTTGGCCGGGGCCGGGGGCAATGCGGTTGGGGGGGGAGAACATACAGCTATCAAAACTAATACAGTACTGGCAATGCCAATACTGTATTAGTTTTCTCCTACTACTGGGCCTGCCACTGTCGAATCGCCTCTTGGGCCTGGTCATAGGCGCTGGTGCCGGGGGGCACTAGACCCGCAGCAGAGATTGCCCCCGGCAGCTGACCATCGGCGGCGCGGGCGCGGGCAATGGCGAGAATATCGCGGCTCCACTGGTCGATGCGGTCTTGGGCGACTACAGACTCAGGGTAGTCAGGGGGAATTTGCTGAGCGATCGCGATCGCGGTTTGAAACGAGGTAGCCTGGTCGGGCTGCAGCACGCTTTGGGCTTCCTGCAACAGGCGACGGTTGACCTGGCGCTGCTCCCACTGCTGAATGCGGGCCTGGGCCAGCCCCCAAACTTCACCCTGATCTTCGGGCACTAGTCGGGCGGCGCTAATTGCCCCATCTAGATCACCCGAAGCGGCGCGGCCCTCGGCTAAGTCAACGATTACCTGGCTCCAGCGGGCAATGTCGGCCTGGGCCTGATCGTAGGCGGGGTCACCAGCGGGCACCTGGCGGGCCTGCTCAATGGCATCGTTAAACAGCGATGCCGACAGCGGCTCAATCAGCCGCCGAGCCTGGTTGAGGGCGGCTTCGCCAGACAGACTGGCGTTGGCATAGCCGGTTTCGGCCTGATTGACCAGGGCCTCGTAGTCGACTGGGCGCTCGCCTTCAGGGATTTGGTTAAACCAGACCAGCGCTTCCCCAAACTGTCGCTGGGCCAGGGCATTTCGGGCTCGTTCTAGGGCTTCAGCCCCACTCACGGCACCCGGAAACAGCGTTTCACCCGCACCGTTTGCCTCTGGGGTCGGAGGCTCTGGAGCCGGGGAGGGGGGCGGTTCTACCGGAGCCGTAACGGCTGGAGTCGCCGATGGCTGACCCCGAAAGCTATCCTGATTGCGCCACAGCACTCCCAGCAGCAGCAGCCCCGCTGCGGCAAACAGACCCAGTCTCCACCAGGGGACTGAATCGTCAGACTCAGGACCTGAGCCTGGTATGGGCCGGGTTGGCGGCACCCGGCTGGGTAGCTCGCCTGGGGCCAGCAGCTCTGGCAAGGGCGGCTCAGCAGCGGGCCACGGCCTGGCGTTCCCACTCGGCAGCGGCTCTGGCGAGGATGGGCTAGGAGAAATAGATCCGGCTGGCTCTGGGGCAGGCAGGGGCATGAGCAGCTCTGGCTCAGCAGGCTCGATAGGGGAAAGGTCTGGCTCCGGCGGCACCCCCACGGGCATCTGCCCCACCAGGCTGGGGGGTACAAGCATGGCATACTGCTGACCGGGAGGCAGCACCGCGACGGGGTTTTGCACCGGCCGCCAGTGGTGCTGGCACAGCTCGGGCACGCGATCGCGCAGGTAGTCGACCAGCTGCGCCAGGGTTAAACAGCCGTGGAACCGCATCCCCTCAATCAGCGCTTCGGTGAACAGGCCGTGGCGCACCGCCAGGGTCTCTTGAGAAAACTGGTCGGGCCGACAGGAGAGCACCAGGGGGATGGCCAGGTCTTGGGCTAGGGACAGCGACGGGGCACCTAGGCCCTGGCTGCCGGGGGCTACGGCTAGGGCGCTCTGAGGCCGATTGATGTCGAGCATGACAATGGTCTGGCGCTGCCCACCCTGGGCCAGTCGGTGGAGCAGGGTTTCAATTAAAATGCCGGTTTGCTCAATCTGGTTAGGATCGGCATCGATGGGCAGCAGGTAGTCTTGCCCCTGCCACTGCACCCCATAGCCACTAAAGAAAAACCACACGGTGTCATCGGGGCCAGCGCGATCGCAGCTTTGGGCCAGACGTTGCAGCAGCACCTCGCGGGTGGGGGCGGCCGCCCCCTGGTACACCATGGGCGAAATGTCGGTGAGCAGCGAGCAGTACTCGGCGGGCAGCCCCACCTCATTGACCAAAAAATCACGCAGTTCGAGGGCATCGAACTGGGCATACATCAGGGGTTGAAGCGATTGATATTGATTGATGCCGACGATCACGGGCCAGTGGCTTGCCATGCCTTTTGGGTGCCTCCGGAGGCGTAGATTTAAAGATGAAAATTCACCTGCCATAGTAACGCCTGCCGGGTTAAACGGAAGCTTGGCTCAGCAATTGGGGCCAGCGACAATTCTTCATTGACGATTGGCGGCTCTATCGCTACAGTTAAGGCACTTTTTGGGCATCCTGCGAGGATGTGTGGAGCAGCAGGCCATGACCTTGTTTGACCGGAAGTTTGAATGGAATTCAGGACGCGATCGCCAGTCTAGGGCAGCGTCTGTGGTGATGGCGGCGCTGATCGGCTTTGGCAGTGCGGCGGTGCCAGCCCTGATGGCCCCACCCGCCGCTCAGGCCTATACCTCGCGGGTCAACGTGTTTTTGGTGCGTGAGCAGGGCGAAAGTTTTGAAACCCTGGTGCGCCGCTCTGAAATTGTGGCCCGCGCTGCCGTCCAGCGCAGTTTTGACGCCGATGTGCTGATGACCGATGTAATTGTCACCATTATTGGCGACAACCAGGGCATCGCCGTTCCCATCTTGACGGTGCCGGTCAGCCGCAGCGAGTGGCAGCTCAGACCCGACGTGACCCAGTGGGCCGACTACTTTGAAGCCGCTAGATACCTGATAGACGATCCGGTCTCAGAGCAGCTTTGAGGACAGGATTGCGCAGACACGCCATCTTGTCCTATAGTTGAAAGGTTGTGAAGTCTTAAGTATCTGTCATGGCGGTTCCCAAGAAGAAAACCTCCAAGCAAAAGCGTGACCAGCGTCGCGCCACCTGGAAGCGCACCGCAGCGCTACAGGCCAAGAAAGCCATGTCCATGGGCAAGTCTGTGCTCACGGGGCGCTCTACCAGCTTTGTCTACCCAACCGATGACGAGGACGACGACGAGTAAGGTCGCCGCTGGGGCTCATTTTCATTGTTGAAGAGACTTCGTCAACGACTTGGCCTGGAGAAGGTTTGGTCATGTCGGCCTTCTCTTTTATAGGCATTACGCTCCCTTTGACTTTGCTCAGGGAGCGTGTTTGTTTGGAGTACTACATTTTGTAAGCAGGGTAGAGCGTCTATCCTGCTTCTTGAGTTAGCTTGGCGGCAGATTCTATCTATTTGCCACTACCATGAACCAGCTCGACTCTAGCCCAGAATCACGCATGTGGGCCATGCTTGCTCACCTCAGCGCTCTATCTGGCTTTGTAATTCCCTTTGGCAATATTATTGGCCCCCTGCTCATTTGGTTGGTCAAGCGCGATGAAATGTCCTTTGTCGCCGATCAGGGCAAAGAAGCGCTCAACTTCAACATCTCCATGACCATCTATATGCTGGTGTCGGGGGTCTTGATCTTTGTGCTGATTGGGATTCCGCTCATCATTGTGCTGGGCATTGCCTGGTTGGTGCTGTCTATCCTAGCGGCGGTCAAAGCTAACGAAGGTGTGGCTTATCGCTATCCCCTAACCCTGCGGTTGGTGAAGTAAAGCGTTAGATAAAAGGCTGCACCTGGGGAGCTAGGGGCGATCGCGGCACAACCCTGGGCTGCTCAGCTCGGGGCTGCTCTACGGCACCGTTGGTATCGTCGGGGTCTTTTGAGGAGTCTGCTTCAGGCGATTCGACCTCAGGCGGGCTTTGCGGCTCAGTCAGAGAGGGAGCCGTGGTGTAAGGTTCAACGACATCTGGCTGCAATTCGGGCAATTCAGGCGCTGTATCCTCTGGGGCCGCTTCGTCACCGGGGCTCACGAGACCCTTTGGGGTGGTCAGGTCGGGGACGCTCTCTTCGCCCGTTGGGCCTGGTTCAACCGGTTTGGGGGCAACTTCCGGCTGCTTGCGCCACTGCTTGAGGCGATCGCGCAACCCCTTAGCCTTTGGTGCTTGAGGGGTAGATTGCTCTGGGGCCGGAGGGACAACCGGAGCGGGGACAGAGGGCCGCACGGGCACAGGCTCGGGCAGCGCCTCAGGCTGAGGCAACACTGGGGGAACGAAGGGTTCTGCCGGTGGCGTTATTTCCTCGGTTCCATCTTTTGCCCTATCTTCTTCTATCCTTTCCTCGGCCTTAGGTGCGGCGGTTTCTGGCTCAGTTGTTTTCGGTTCGTCGGGGGCGGTTGGGGCTTCTACCGCAGGGCGATCGGCTTCAGTCAGGTCATCGGCTGCGCTATCTTCTTCTGCCGAAAATTGGTCGGCCTTGGTCCGCTCAGATTCTGGCGATGGCTCAGGTAGCAGGAATGGGTTGGGTCGAGCCTCGTCTTCTGGCTCAGCCGGAATTGGCATGCCGGTGTCTGGCTCTGGCTGGGCTGGCTCTGCCTCGGGCGGGGTAGGAATATAGTTTGGCTGGGGCAATTCGGGTATCGCTTCTGGCTCAGCAGTTTGCGGCTCTGGCACCTCTGGGGCAGTGTCAGAACCCTCAGACCCTAAGCCTTCTGGTGACTGTTCGGGCTCCAGCGCCGATTCTGGCACCGGGGGGGCCGGGGGCACGTAGGTGGGGTCAATAATACCGGCCACCTCCTTCAGTTCGAGTTCACCCCGTACCAGGCGGGCGAGGGTGTCGCTACCACCCGGCTGGTAGTCGATGATGCGCACGGTATTGTTGAAGCGGTTGTCGATAGGGTTGCCGCTTTCGTCAATGAGTTCGAGCTGCACCCAGTTGCGGCCGGGCTTAAAGCCCTTCAGCCAGATTGGCTGCCACTGGTCGAATACAAAGCTCTGGTCGTTAACGGTGCAGCGAATGCGCCAGTCGTGCAGGTCGTCGTTGGCTTCGGCCTGGGCGCTCATGTGCAGCGGCGCATTGGTAAGGTAAAAGTCGAGCATAATCGGCTCGGCCCCGTAGGTGCCCTGGGGGCGGCTGTAGCTCAGCAGCGGCGCGTTGGCGTTGAGTTCGTTTTGGGGGGTCGGGGCAACTACATGGAAGGTGCGCTGGTCAAAGGCACCTTGGTTTTTGAAGCTCTCGTGCCAGGGCCGCGACGCAAACACCCGCAGGGTGTGAGTACCAGGGGAAAGGTTCTCAAAGGTAATCGGTTCAGACAGGTCGTAGACGGCTTTGTAGGGTTCGTTGTCTAGGAACAAATGCAGGTGAGGCCCCAGTTCGTAGGTTTCGTCTTTAAACAGCGGCAGGCCGCGCACCTGCAACCGGACGGTAGCGCTCGTATCGTCGAGGACTTCGCCGGGGCGAGGGCTGAGAATGCGCACCTGAGGCGTGTAGGCGTCGATAATTTGCTTCAGCGACTCCAGGGTTTCAGGCGGAGACACTTCAGCGATTTGCCCGGTGAGGCGGTTGGGCTGGGGGGTCGGTTCTGAGATCAGCTCGGTGGGCTGAACGGGTTTGGCACAGCTGGTTGTAGTGAAGAGAAGGAGGGCGATCGCCCCAAACGTTACAACCTGGGCCACCATTCGCCGCCCCAGTCCCATGACCTTGCGGATGAACCCCTGTGTCGTGCCCATGCTGCTGTTCTCTACGTCGTTGCACCTATTACCATAGGCCACTTTAGGGTCTTTACAGCAATCGCCACACAGGTTTTTGCGCAGCTATGAGAGCTGAGCTACACTGTCTCGACGACACTCACTAAACACTGGGGAGTTGGCTGAGATGCGGACAAAACAGGCTGTTGTACTGGCGCTCTCGCTAGTGATCGGGCTCTCGGCGGGAGCCGCCGCTGCCACCGCCTACTACTGGAACCGGGCCACGGCGCTGCCCACCTGGTACAGCCCCAGCGGTGCCGAGACTGTCGTGGCCAATGTCGATAGCAGCGGCAACTTACTCCAGAGCAAGCTGGCCACTGGCCAGGGGGTGCGCTACGGCACCGATAACCGGGTCGAAATTTCGCTGAGCGAGGCTGAGCTAACCCAGCTGCTGGCGGAGGGGATCGCTCAGACGCCCCAGGTAGCACAGTTTTTGCCGTCGGCAGATAGCCTCAATGCCACCATTCGCGGCGATCGCGTGGCTGGTGGCATAGTCGTCAACCCAGCCGACCTGCCCACCCAATCGCTGCCGCCCCAGGCGCAGCAGGCCCTAGACACCGCGCTAAACACCGTGCCCATGCTGGGCGATCGCCCCCTTTACATTGGCATTGAGGGTAGCCCGCGAGTGGACAACGGCCGCCTGGTGCTGGGAGACGACACCCGTGTACAGATTGGTCGAGTCAACTTGTCGGTAGACGACGTAGCTCGCCTCACCGGCCTCGACCCCGCCCAGATAACCGAGCGCATTAACCTCGCCCTGCCCCAGGCCGGGCTGACCCTCGACGGCCTGGAGTTTGTCAATGGCGAGGCAGTGCTACGTGGGGTAGCCCGATAACGCGAGGTCAGCAGAGTCGGTTACGCTGCTGAGTTAGCCGTCACCAAGGCTTCTAGCCGCGCCACCAGGTCATCCTTGGCAACGACACCTTCAATGGTGTCAACCCGCTCCCCATTTTGAAAGAAAATCAGGGTGGGGATGGCCATCACGTGGTACTGCAGGGCCAGGGCATCTTCTTCATCGACGTTGAGCTTGGCGACCTTAGCCCGCCCTGCAAAGGTCTCGGCCAGTTCTTCGACAATTGGGTTCATGATGCGGCAGGGGCCACACCAGGCGGCCCAAAAGTCGATTAGCACCGGCACATCGCTCTGCATCACTTCGGCTTCGAAGTTGTCGGCGGTCAGGGTGATATAGGTTGCATCGTCAGCCATGGTCAATCGCTCCTTGTCTGCGTCGTTGTTTGATCTGCGCATTTGGTCTGCGCTGGGATGGGTGCAGTATCTAAAACTATCCGGCTAAAGACTGTTCGGCACTCATTTTCTACGGTACTGCAAAGCCTGGGCGATGGGATTACGGTTAGCCCAACTTTAGCGCCCCTGGGAGCAGGGGGTCGCTACCCAAGTGAGGCTGCGCTGCCAGAGGGCAACGAGCTGGCGCTCTAGGGCAAAGCCCAGTTCGGCTACCAAAATACCCTCGGCGCTGAGGGCATTGTCGGCCAGCCAGGTACCCCGCAGGGTCACTTCGAGCCAGTTAATGTCGCAGGGGGCAATGTCGATCGCGCCCTGGCCAATGGTCTTTAGCATCGCCACCTCTGGCAGGTCGGCGGGCAGGGCAAAGGCCCCGTAGCCGGGCTGCACCACCAGGGGTTGTCCGGCCCGCAGGGCGACGATACTGCGCTGGGCCACCACGGCTTCTACGGTGAGGTCTAATTGTTCAACCAATAAATCGGCATCGGAATAGGTCAACTTCAACATGAGCTCTCATGCCTTGAATACTTGTGAGTTGGTTTCGGCGCTTAAGTTCTGCTGTGTCGAGGCGGCAGCGGCCCGCCGTAATTGCGCGGTGGCCCACGGGCAAAGTAACTGGCGACTAAAAGCCATGCCGTGAGTAAATACCGACGCAAACTCCTGGCGCTCTTGGCCAACGGCGGCGGCAATGGTGCTGCAAACCCAAAACTGGAGCCTGATCGAAACGGAACTAGCCACGAGCGGCCATTCCCAGGCGACGAGCCCCTTGGGGCTAAACCCCAAGAAACTAAACCAGTTGGAAGGTCAGGTTAATGCTGAGACACAGAATGCTGGGAGAGAGGGCGGAGATATCGCCGACTGATGCGATAACCCATGCGCTGGCACGGCCTCCCCAAAGGGGAATCGCCCTGGGCTAGGTATCCCCTTAACCTGAGGGATAGCTCAAACCACGGAAACCGATCTGCCCAACGGCGATCGCCCCCGAGGGCAACCCCTTTAAAGAGATCAGTCCTGTCAAAATTGCCCAGGGTAGCCCCACAGGTAGGGTGCATCAGCTGGCCCATCAGGCCATCCAACAAATCACCAATGCGGTCACTAATGTAACCATCGAACTCCGCCGCCATGCCCAGCTGGCCAGCATCGCCCGTGGTGGCGGCGATATCAAATGCGGTGCCAGTAGACAAGATCCGTAACATAGCGGAGTTCCTCAAGCGTAAAACAACAAGGCTTAGGAAGGCAGTGAGAGCATCCGTTAGGCAAGCACCTCTTGCTCAAAAAGCTGAGGCCAAAAAGCTGAGCTTGACGGATACGCTCGAATAACGTTAATACTACACGTGTAATACAATCGTGTCTAGTCTGTCTAAACTGTTAGTTAGACACAGCTCATTAGTGATAACCACAGTCGAGTTGTGACACGTTCCAGAAACTATCGTTTATGTTCCCTTTGGAGGTGTGCCCGCCGATGCCAACCCTAACCCGCGTATCGACCACTGATATGGAAGTTACCAGCATTCGCCTGGAGCGATCGCTGAAGGAAAAGCTCAAAGCCCTGGCGGGCGATCGGGGGTATCAGGCGTTGATTCGCGACATTCTTTGGCAGTACGTGGAGCAAGGGCCGACAGAATGCGCCGTTCAGGTTCAGGCTGACGATATTTGCGCCAGCTTTGGCGCGGTGGCCGAGCGCGAGCAGGTGTGCGCCCTGACCGGCAATCCCATTCTGGCCAATGCGCCCATGCGGTTGGGGCTAACGGCCCAGGGTCGTCTGGTCCCCCTCAGCGTTGAGTAACGGCGTGACGTAACAGTTTTAAGCAATCCGCTGAAGCACCTATCTGCGCTAACAACCTCCAGCATGAGCCGTTCTTCAAAACGATTAAGAACGATTAAGTCTGACAGCGGTGATCAATTCTGACAGAATAGATAACGGTCTATTCTGGTGATTTACCGATGACACCTAACACCGCCACCACCCGTCACCATCAGCAGGTGCTGACGCTGCGATCGCGGGGCAAGTCGCTCCAGCGGTTTACTGCTGAGGTCAACGAGGTGGTGCGCGCCTCCGGCATTGAAACTGGGCTGTGCACGGTGTTTTTGCGCCACACCTCCGCCAGCTTAATCATTCAGGAAAATGCCGACCCCGACGTGCTGGTCGACCTGGAGAATTTTCTCTCTAAGCTGGTGCCCGAGGGCAACCACTACATCCACAGCACCGAAGGCCCCGACGACATGCCCGCCCACATTCGCACCGTGCTGACCCACACCAGCGAAACTATCCCCGTCATGCAGGGGCGGCTGGCTCTGGGCACCTGGCAGGGCATTTACCTGTGGGAACACCGGGCGCGGGGATCGGCCCGTGAGGTCGTGGTTCACGTCACGGGCTACTAGTATGGTGGATTCCTTTGACCCGGTCGGCTACAGCGCGATTCCTACCCCGCCAGAGGGGTTTAAGTCGGGGTTTGTGGGCATTGTGGGCCGCCCTAACGTGGGCAAATCGACCCTGATGAATGCCCTGGTGGGCCAAAAGGTGGCGATCACCTCCCCCACTGCCCAAACGACCCGCAACCGCCTGCGCGGCATTTTAACTAACGACCAAGCGCAAATTATTTTTGTCGATACCCCTGGCATTCACAAGCCCCACCACGAGTTGGGCAAAATTTTGGTCAAAAATGCTCGGATGGCAATCGATTCGGTGGATGCCACTCTGTTTGTGGTCGACGGCAGCGCCGAAGCCGGACGCGGCGACCAGTTTGTGGCTGAACTGCTGGCCCACAGCAGCGGCCCGGTGATCTTGGGCATGAACAAAGTTGACAAGCAGCCCGAGGAGACAGAGGCGATCGCCCCCCTCGACGCCAGCTACCAAACCCTGGCCGATAGCCATGGCTGGCCCCTGGTCAAGTTCTCGGCCCTGCACGAAACCAGCCTCGATACCCTGCTCGCCACCCTAATCGACCAGCTCGACCCCGGCCCCTACTACTACCCGCCCGATCTCGTCACCGACCAGCCCGAGCGCTTCATCATGGGCGAGCTGATTCGGGAACAAATTTTGCTGAATACGCGGGAGGAGGTGCCTCACTCGGTGGCGATCGCCGTCGACCGGGTCGAAGAAGACACCAATATCACCCGCATTCTCGCCACCATTCACGTCGAGCGCGAGTCGCAGAAGGGCATTTTAATCGGCAAAAAGGGCAGCATGCTGAAGGTGATCGGCTCCGACGCCCGCCAGCAAATTCAAAAGCTGGTGATGGGTCAGGTGTATCTGGAACTGTTTGTCAAAGTGGTACCCAAGTGGCGACAGTCGCGCAGCCGCTTGGAGGATTTTGGCTACCGGGTGGAAGAATAGTCACTACTCCCCAGCTTGCTGCTTGAGCATAGCGATAACATGCTCAGACAGGTAAAGCCCAGCATCTTGCAAACGCTTTAGGCGATCGCCTAGGGAGTCAACCAGGCCTCGCCGGTTTGCTAGAACGAGCACGCCTCCGGTTCCCAGGGTGGCGATTCCTAATGTAAGGGCACAGCGGCGGGCGGCGGCATCGTCAACAATGGCTCTATAACCAGGGTTCTGTAGGCCATAGCTGAGCACAGCCGATTCCCCGGCACCCAAATCCCAAGCGGCAATTTCAGGATTTATGGCAACCTCAATTGGCGTTGCCCAAGCGGCATCAGGCAATTGCCGACTGGCTACATCGTCTTGGGGGAGGGTTACCTCTTGCCAAACTGCTTGAGGAACCAGGATTTCAGAGAAAAGTTGCGGCAGGAGGTCGGCTTGCTCACTTTTGAACAGCACAATTAGCGGCGAGGCATTCACCACAACCCGATCAACTGGCATCGGTCAATTCTTGAGCTATTTCTTCAGCCGTGTACTGAAACACCGATACCTTGTAGCGAGTCAAAGCGTCGATGAAGCCAGCACGGGATAAACCAGCAATTTCGGCGGCTTTGCCCTGAGAAACTTCCCCAAGTTCGTACCACTTAACCGCAGCTGCCACTCGCATTTCTTGTACGAACTCCTCAGGTGCTTTGCGTAGGGCGGAGAACACTGTATCTGGCAGCTGAATTTCGATACTTTGCATAGGATTGCCTTTGCTGGTGAAGGGTTCAGCTGCTTTGGAGTTTGATGCAGAGGTAGCGCCTCGCAGAGGCAATACTGCCATTCTATCGGCGATTTTCGGGTTCAAGAGATATTGCAGCGCCCGTCAATCACGATCTGTCTCGAAAAGGATTAAGAGAGAGCATCAACAACTAGCTCTAGATAACCCGTGACCGGGTCGGGCTGGCGGTGCAGGCGCAGGTGGGGCAGGTTGGCGATCGCAATTTCCGCCGTCGTTCGAATCACACACCCCGGCATGATGTGCCCACCATAGACCTGGCCCTGGGCATCGGCCACGGTCCCGTGCAGGTGCATGCCGTGCTGCGACAGCGTGCCGCTGAGGGAAATCAGCTCCAGGGGGCCAGCGATCGCCGTCGCCTCGACTGCCGCCGCAAACCGCAAAGATGCCTGGGTAAAACTGCCCAACCCCATCAGAATCACCCCCGCTTCTAGCGATTGGGCCTGAGCAAAGGCCTGCAATTCTTGCTTCAGATCTTGGCCAGGGGTGAGGCGGAGGCAGTAGGTCTGCATGGGGGAAGAGGTAGATGGGTAGGTGGGTAGGCGGGTAGGCGAGTGTGCTTTTTTCGATGTTGCCAGACCCACTCATCCACTCATCCACTCATCCACCCGCCCACTCTCCCACCCTCTTACCCGCCCACTCTCCCACCCCTAAGCCGATGCCTCATCATCCCGTTCTGAGCGAGCCGGGCGCGCTTCAAAGGCAGAACAAACGCCGTCGGGGCTGACCTGCAGCCCGTAGAGGGGCGAGTCGGGGTTGCGGCAGCGGCCTTCGCGCTGGTAGCGGCAGGTTTGGCAGCTGGGAGATTGCCAGGGCGTATCGCTACTGGCAACAGTGCGCAGCAGGTCACGCTGGGTCAATCCCTTGATCACCAAGTCGTTGCCCTGCCAGCGGGCCTGCACCAGGCCAGTATTGGCTAGGGCGGCCCAGCGGGGGTCGGCGGTGAGGTCTTCGGGCAGCAGCAGCAGCACGCTGTCGTCGATCTCGGTGATTTCGCCTTCAAAAATGGGTTCGGGGGCGGCGGGTTGAATGAAGCGATCGCCGATCGGAAACTCCACTTCGTTGCCCGCCGAGGGCAGGTGCAGCTGGTAGCGGGTTTGCAGTTCTTCTAGGCCCGTCAGGTCGGCCAGGTGAGTGGGATTGCCGTGCACAAAGGCTACGTGCTGGGGCCTGAGGTTGTGAATCAGCTGGGTGGTGCCGACGCGATCGCTGTGGGTAGTGAGCTGGTAGGTGTCGATCTGCACTCGCTCCGACTCTAGCTCAGGCACCAGGGTTTGTAGCCAGCCCAGGGTGGGGCCAGGGTCGTGGCTGGTCGTCAGCAGCATATCGGCCATCGCGGTGGCAAACGAATCGGGCAGCAGCACCGTCCAGGGCTGGCCCGAAGCGCAGCAGTAGTCGCTGAGATCGGCCTCTCGATGGGCAATCAGAATGCAGGGGCTCTCCCCGTCGGGATAGCCATCTACTCCCAGCCGCCGCACGCGGGGCAATATGCGATCGTCCCAAAATAGGGGCTGGTGGCGGGCAAAATTTTGCACGCTGCTGGGAAACTCCGACATCAGCTCCAGGTACAGGTCACAGCCCGCCGCCACGGTTTCATCGACCCAAACGGTAATGTCTTGCCCGGTAAACTGGTGGTGGCTGCGCAACAGCATCACTAACTCCTGGCCAATGCCCAGGGTGGGCGTGGGCAAGAGCACCGATCGCCCCTGCTGCACCAGGTTATAGAGCGTGCTGGCCAGCGAATTTTCCTGCTGACGGCGGTGGGGGTGGCGGGTGGTACCGGCACTACCTTCAATGATCAGCACATCGGGTTTGAGACCGCGCAGTGCCTCTAGAGGCAGGCCATCCACCAGCCGCGAGTTAGACATAAAAAAGTCGCCCGTGAAAAACACCGTGTAGGGGCGCTGGGGCGAATGGTAGGTAAACAGAGCGCAGGCGGCCCCCGGCAGGTGGCCCGCTGGCCAAATTTGCACAGTCAGGTCGTCGGCTAAACTAATCGGGGTCTGCCAGGGCAGCGCCTGACACAGGTGGGGCGGCACCGCCTCGCCCAGCCAGTTAAGCGGCAGCAGTTGGGTCGTTACCTCGCTGCCGTAGATAGGCACCTGGGGAAATTTTTGGCTAAACTCCCGTACGCCGCGAGCGTGATCGCTGTGGGCGTGGCTGCAAAAGAGCAGATCGGCGGTTCCGATGCGATCGCGGACAGCCTCTAGTGCGGTCAAGTCGCGCAGCCCGCAGTCCAGCACAATTCGCCGCGGCCCCATGCGCAGCTCCAGGCACAGCCCCTCTTGGCCGTGACCCGCACCAAACGGAAAGCAGACCAGATTACTCACGGAATGGTAAACACCCTAAGCAGCGGCACAACCTGGGGCCGATGAACTGGGCCAGTAGCGGAGCTTTAGCCCAGCAGGCCTAGTGGGCCGAACCGTTGCCGTGGTAGTTGTCGGTGTCGTAGAAGCCGTTTTTGGTGCCAAAGAACAGAGTGGCCACCACAAACAATCCAGTCAGTACAGCCAGTACAAGTTTGATATCCATAGGAGCAGTAGCGATGATAGAAAGGTCGATGTGATCGGAGCCTTGGTTTTGAGTCATCTTAACAAGTCTGCCTCAGAGGACAATATAAAGCTTTGTAATCAGCCTACTTTCATTGCCCCGGCCTGGCTGGGGCGATCGTCTTTGGAGGTAGCCCCCGATCTGCTGGGCTGTCGCCTGGTGCGCCGCTGGGCCGACGGTCGCCAACTCAGCACCACCATTGTCGAAACCGAGGCCTATACCGAGGGCGACCCGGCCTGCCACGCCTACCGCCGCGAGACGGCCCGCAATCGGGTGATGTTTGGCCCGCCAGGGTTTAGCTACGTGTACCTGATCTACGGCATTTACCACTGTTTTAATGTGGTGACCGATCGCGATCGCATCCCCAGCGCCGTCCTCATTCGCGCCGTCGAACTCGACGCTATCCCTGATTGGTTGGTCGGTTACCGGGCCGAAAAGTCTGTCCGCTGGGGGGCTGGTCCTGGCAAGCTCTGTCTCTTGCTAGATATCGATCGCACCCTCACCGACCTGCCCCTGGTTCCAGCTAGCGGCCTCTGGCTAGAGCATCGAGACACCAGCTGGCAGCAGCGGGTTGATACAGGGGAGATCGGTTTTACCCAAACCACCCGCATTGGCCTGACTCAGGGGGCCGACCTGCCCTGGCGCTGGTACGTCAGCGATTCTAAGGCCGTGTCAAAGCGATAGATTCTCCGGTGCAGAAACCGGGTTTCTTACGTTTTCCTTGCCTGTAGCCAGGGCTTGGTGCAGAAACCGGGTTTCTCAGCTGAGGAGCTTTTGGTAGGTCAGGTAGGTTTCTTTAATAGTGAATCCTGCGGATTCGTACAGCCCCATGGCCTGGTTGGGGTTTTGGGTATCTACCCCCAGCAGGGCGGTATCCATGCCCGCTAGGTGCAGTTGGTGCAGCCCTTGCAAAAGCATGGCTCGGGCCAGACCCAGACGGCGGTAACCTCTCCGGGTGCCCAAAATTGTAATCCAGCCTTCGTTACGCAGATTACGGGCGTTGTCGTCGTGGTCAATGTGACCTTTGCAGAACCCAGCCAGCTTGCCGTCGGGAGCAACAGCTACCCAGTCGAGTTCGGGCTGGTAGGTGGGGTAACTCAGGCGGTGCTGGCGATCTGCCAGCGTCATCGGCGTAAAGTGCCAGTGATCGACAAAGCTCTCGTTGAACAGCTCCACCCAGGCGGCGGCCTCATCGGCGTTGGTTGGGCGCGAGGTAAAGCCCTCGGGGAACTGGGGCTGAGGGATGGGTTCGGCCAGCGATCGCGCCATATTGTGAAACTGGCGAATAATTCCGTAGCCTTGGGTCTCATAAATGGCCCGATAGTAGGCAGCATCGCTTCTGGCTCCGGCGCAGAGTTCTGCGGGGCGCTGGGCTACCGTCGCCTGCTCTCGAACCAACGCCTCAGTCCAGCCCAACAGTTCTGCTTCGAGCCGATCGCCGCGCCAGTCGGGATGCACAGACACACTCACCCAGCCTTCTAGCGCATCGGTGGGCGCATCGGTAGGATCTTCGATCCACAGGTTGACGACGCCCACTAGCTGGCCACGGGTGGTTTCCCACAGTTGGCAATATTGGGTACCGCCGGGGGGTGGGTGGTCGAGACGGCGCTGAAGGTTTTCGAGGGAGGGGGCACGGTCCAGGCGATCGACCTGGTCGCAGATCTCGTAAAATTCGGCGATCGCAGGCAAATCGGCGTGACCGACGCTGGGGCGCGACTGCGTTGAAGTCAGCAGTTGATTGGTCATAAATGCAGAAGGTTTTGGGGGCTTTAGAAGCTCTACACCTGGGGAACAGCTCATTCCGGATGTTGGCTCTCCTTAACCCAAGCTTACGATTTACCCCATAAGTTAGAGAGGCCCCCATAACTTAGAGAGGAATTTATCCTTCAACGGGAGCCGGGGATTTATCCTGAGGTTGCACCTGGTTGACCTTGGAGCAAATTTTGACCCTATGAGTATTCAAACCGTATCCACACAGCCCTATAGTGACCAAAAGCCCGGCACCTCGGGCCTGCGGAAAAAAGTTAAGGTTTTTCAGCAGCAAAACTATCTAGAAAATTTCGTCCAGTCGATTTTTGACAGCCTGGAGGGCTACCAAAACCAGACCCTGGTAGTGGGTGGCGACGGGCGCTACTACAACCGCGAAGCGATTCAAATTATTCTTAAAATGGCGGCGGCCAACGGCTTTGGCCGCGTGCTGGTGGGCCAGGGCGGCATTCTTTCGACCCCGGCGGCCTCCTGCGTAATCCGCAAAAATAACGCCTTTGGCGGCATTATTCTCTCGGCCAGCCACAACCCCGGCGGCCCCGACGAAGACTTTGGCATTAAGTACAACACCGGCAACGGCGGCCCCGCCCCCGAGGGCATCACCGACGCCATCTACGATCGCAGCAAAACCATCACCGAGTACAAGATTCTCGATGCCTCAAACATTGACCTCGATCGCGTCGCCAGCCACAGCCTGGGCCACACCACCGTCGAGGTGATCGATGCGGTGAGCGACTACGGGGCGCTGATGGAAACCCTGTTTGACTTCGGCCAGATCAAGCAAATGCTCTCGGGCGGCAATTTCCGCTTCTGCATGGACTCGCTGCACGCGGTCACCGGCCCCTACGCCAAGGCCCTGTTTGAGCGCAGGCTGAATGCTCCAGCAGGCACCGTGGTGAATGGCGAACCGCTGGAAGACTTTGGCGGCGGCCACCCCGACCCCAACCTGGTCTACGCCCACGACCTGGTAGAGGTAATGTTTGGCGACAACGCCCCCGACTTTGGCGCGGCCTCGGATGGGGACGGCGATCGCAACATGATTTTGGGCAACAACTTCTTTGTCACCCCCAGCGACAGCCTGGCAATTTTGGCCGCCAACGCCACCCTGGTGCCCGGCTACCGCAACGGCCTGGCGGGAATTGCCCGCTCGATGCCCACCAGCCAGGCCCCCGATCGCGTGGCCGAGAAGCTCGGCATCGACTGCTTTGAGACCCCCACCGGCTGGAAGTTTTTCGGCAATCTGCTGGATGCGGGCAAGGCCACCCTCTGTGGCGAAGAGAGCTTCGGCACCGGCTCCAACCACATTCGCGAAAAAGACGGGCTGTGGGCGGTGCTGTTCTGGCTCAATATTCTGGCGGTGAAGGGCCAGTCGGTTGAAGAAATTGTCAAAGAGCACTGGAGCACCTACGGGCGCAACTACTACTCGCGCCACGACTACGAGGGCGTGGAGAGCGATCGCGCCAACACCCTGATGGAGAACCTCCGCCAGGGGCTAGGCTCGATGCCCGGCAAAACCTTCGGCCCCTACACCGTGGACTACGCCGACGACTTTGCCTACACCGACCCAGTGGACGGCAGCGTGGCCACCAAACAGGGCGTGCGGATTGGCTTTACCGACGGCTCGCGGATTGTCTTTCGCCTGTCGGGTACGGGGACATCTGGGGCCACCCTGCGGCTGTATGTGGAGCGCTACGAGCCAGACCCCGCTAAGCACAACCAGGATACTCAAGAGGCGCTGGCGGACTTGATTAGTCTGGCGGATGAGATCGCTCAGATTAAGACGCTGACTGGGCGCGACCAGCCCACGGTGATCACCTAGGGATTCAGACCTCCGAGGTTTTCAAAACCTCGGAGGTCTAGACTTCTGTTAACCTACTTGCCTGTCGCGCCTCAGCAGGCTAAACGCCTCTCCCTGTTCTGGGGTAATCAAAATCCCGGATGGTGGAATAGTGATCAACTGGCTCCAGGTTGCCTGCTCTGCGTAGGTCAACACATGCAGCAGATTAATCGTCGCCCGCACGCCCTCCGGCGAGCCGATCACTAAATGGCGCAATCGCTCGCGCCCCGGCTGGGGGCTGGGGTTGGCAAGGCGCAGGGGATTCAGATCCCCGAGTTCTTCAAGAACTCGGGGATCTCGGTGGGTAAAGCACAACATAGTTGAGGGATTCCTTTTTTGGCGTTGCTGAATCAAGAGATGAACCTTGACGGGACTGGCACATCGCCGAACTTGAGGTAGTGAAGTAACAAGCGAACAGAGTGAGCCAGCATTTCTACGGTCTTGGAGTAGCAGAGCGTTTTGCGG